>JAJCZM010000037.1 GCA_029262375.1 Deltaproteobacteria bacterium | reverse complement strand
CCGTATAATCGAGTTGCGTCGGCTCCGATGTTGCGGGGAAAAAGGCAATCTCCAGACCGTCACCCGAAATGTTCGAACCGGGTTCCGACGGACAGTCGTTCGAGGTCAGTCCGAAAAGGGGAGTAGCCGACCCAGCGCGGCAGGCGAGCCCGGCTCTGGGCCCATCGCTGCACTTGAGTTCGAGCCCGCAGGCACCGCCGGGGCAGTCGACCGATACAGACGTGCAGGTCTCGCCGCCCGGGCAATCGGTGTCGAACCGGCATGGGTCACCGCTGGTACTGCAGCTTCCTTCGCAGATCTCGCCCGCCTGCGTTCCACCCTCGCAGACACCGCCGCAAACCGGACAGGGGCGCGAACCCGCCGGACCGAGAAAGACGCGGGTGCGTACCAGCTGGAAGCTGTCGCGCTCACCAGTGACAATGTTAGTCGTGCCAAAGACATCGTCGCGGTACTCGCTACGCAGACAAGTCGCGTTGCCGCTGGAATTGAGCGGCGTCGGGTGACTCAGCAATACGAAGCTACAGAAGGCATCGAAGTCGCACTTGCCGGCGCAAGTCTCTCCTGCCGCGCAATCAGACTGCTGCACACACGCACCTGTGGGCGTCCCCACCGAGTCGAGACACTGTCCGCCACAGTCAACGTCCTCGTCACACAACGTCCCAGGGTTGCTGCTATTCGCGTCGCAGATATAGCAATCATCGTTTCGATCGACGCTGTCGCCGTCACCGTGTTCGTCACAGCCGTTTACGCCGGCAGGATCCCACGAACAACGTGGTTTCTGGATTCCGATTGTGTCGCAGATCGGATCCGCACTGGTGCCAACGCATTCTGAGACGTCGAGCAACGTGCAATCGCAATTCTCCAAATCAGAGACGAATCCGCCTCCTTCGTTCACCGGCTGATCGTGCGAATTGCCCGTCCAACCGCTGTCGAGTTCCGAGAGCGTCGAGTCGGATAGGTAGCGGGTCCTGGCAACATTCCCGCAAGAACATTCAAAAGCGTCGCCCGGAGGAAGACAGGCGCCGTCGCAGGCTGCATCGTTGTCTTCACCGTCGCACTCTTCTGCATACGCGTTGAACTCTCCCTGAATGACGTTCAGCAAACCGTCCCCGCAGCGACCGATTTCTGGATAGACAGCTTCTTCGAGAGACGGAATCGCAGTGGCTCGATCCTCGTAAGCGAGCGAGGCAGCGACGAAGAGCTGTCGCGCCTGGGCCGTCAAACAGGTCGTACCGGTCGCGCGGTCAGGAGTACCCGCCACACCATTTCCGCAAATATCGAGAGCAGCGATATCGGCGTCTGTACACTTGCTGTCGAAAGCCTTCGCGAGCTTGGCCTCCGCTTTGCCCACTTTGCCGGCCGACTTCGGGTCTGCCGTCAGGCAGTTCGTAGGCGCAACGAAGATCTTGCCCTTGTCGATGCTCTGACGGCATTTGCTAGCCGTCTTGAGCGCAGTCACGCCTAGTTTCTGTGCCGCTTTCGAAATGCCCGACAGACATTTGGCCTGGTCAGAGGTTAGACCACTGGCGTTCGTGATCGAGCCGTAAACGACGTTGAGAAACTCATCGGTTACATTTGCCGTTAGCGTCTGAACGCAATCGTTGACCTCGGCAGCACTGTCCGTAGGACCGACGGTGAGGGGGCAGAGCCCCCCGGGAAAGCCGAGGTTGCGAATATCCATCGGATTGTTCTTCGCACCGTCGTTGCACGTCTCGCGCCCCTTCCCCGTTTCGGGATCGGAGAAATTTGCCTTCGGGCAACTGCGATCCGATACGCACGGGAGAGCCGAAACACCACATGTGGCCTGACAGTTCTTCTCGATATCCGCCAGCAACTTCCCTTGCGCGCTAGCGATCTTTGTCGCATTGGCAGCGTTCGGACAGGCACCGACGGCTTTGCCGGAGATATCGGCGTCCAAGCATTTGGCGGTCTCTTTCAGTGTGGTCGATGCCAACTTGAGCGCCGTCCCCGGTAGTTTCTTTACGCACTTGGCTTCTTGTTTGCTTAGCTGAGCAGAAACCTCAGCGGGCAATCCGGCGGCTACGAAAAGTGCCGCGACTGCCAAAGCGATAAATCGCGTAACGATCATTCCAATGTCCTCCCTAAGACGTTGCGGACTGATTCAATCCGCCCAGCGTGCCCCTGATAGCCTTGTCGACTTATCGACCTGTAGAGTTGTCGGCTACTCGCACGACGTTACAACGGAAATACCACTGCCGTCACGGGCTTTTTCCCCTTAAGGGGGGGCAGGTGGGTATAAATCGAATTTTTGGCAGAAAAACTGCCAGTTCATCTGCGGGGAGTAATTGAAGTGTCCCAGAGCGGAACGGAGCAGAATTTTGAACGCACTGCGTTGATCCCGGATCCGCATGGGCGCGGATCCGGGATCGAGAGCAGACGCTAGAAGTCGATTTGGAAACGCGTCTGAACGACGTCGCCTTCGCCTGTGGGAACGCCGCCGTTATCGGTAACGGTCAGTCGGTCGTCCAATTCGGCGTGCACGTAGTTGAGCATCACGCGTGTGTTCGGGTTGAGGTACCAGTTCACGCCGGCGGTCACGTCCCACAACTCGCCGCCGGCAACGCCGCCGTCGTTGAGGTCGAGCCTCGAGAAACGCAGCGCGAGTTCGACAGCGCCCGAGCCACCATTCTCTATCGAGAAGTTCTCGTGCGGCTTCACCCGGCCGAACGTACCGTGCTTGGAATCGTACGGACGCTCTTCGCCCGTCACGAACACGCTGCCCATCACGTAGAACCCGTTGAACGTCGGATCATCGACCGTCGCACCCGACGCCGATTCGGTAAACATGTGGTAGTACTCGGCCTGGAATGAGCCCGGGCCCATGACCGCGGCGACTTCGCCGCCGATCGTGTGCGTCGTATCGATGCCCATGTCTACGCCCGCGTCTCGCGTGTCGGCCCATCGCTCGGCCATGTGCGCCGAAGGGCGCTGACGCAGTCGCAGCATGCTGTCTTCGGGCATGCCGTATCGAAACGACAGCCCGAGGTGCACGAGTGCGTCGTCGGTGGCGACCGGCGTGCCGGTCATGCGCGCCGAGAGGTTCATGTTGTCGCCGTCGCTGTCACCGAAGTCGTCGGTGTCGCGAAACGCACCGATCGCCCACGTCATGTTGCCGTCGGCACAGGTGTTGTTCAGTTGGAAACCCGTGTTGCGCGCCGGGATGAACACCGACGTCAGCGAGCGCTCCATGAACGTGATGTACTTGCTGCTCGTCAGTTCTTCGAGGCCGACGGGTTCGAACATGTGGCCTACGCGCAGCGTGCCGAGCGGGCCCAGGTTCTTCATGCCGATGTAGACGTCGCGGAAACCGGCCGTGCCGCCCGCAAAATCGTACTGCGCTTTGAAAATGATGTTTTCGTAGATCTCGCCGGCCATGTAGAGGCGTGCGCGGCGGAACTCGGTGCCGTTGTCGTGTTCGTCGGTGGGACCTTCGATCGATTGATCGACGTCGAACCAAGCCCAGTCGTTCATGATACGGCCGCCGATCTTGAACTTGAACTGTTTGTCTGAAGTTTCGAGCCGCAGCCCGTCTTTCCAGTAGAAACGAAGTGTGGTGTCTGAATCGTCGGCCGACGCGACACCGTGAACATTCAATACGAGCAGTGCTAACAACACCGCAGCAAACTGTTTCATAAAAACTCCTTAACAAAACGTTTCATAAGAACTCCTTTGATCGACGATCAACTGATAGACGATCAACTTTTAGATGATCGGAAACACCAAACTGAGAATTGGTGGGCGCATGTCGCACGCCGCACAACGCAGCCGAGCGACCGCCCCCACCCCGAGCGTTTCTTCTACCGACTCTGTCCGAGAGTTCAAATTCACGACTGCGCCCCTTCGCTCTAACGTGCGCGCCCGTTAGGGTCGTCGCCAGACGCCCATCAAGCGTGAACGGTCATGGAACTCACGATCAGCTACGACATGCGCGCTCCGGACTTCGGTGCGCCGCGCGCCGCCCTATGGGCCGCAGCACTCGACCAGGCAGCGTGGGCGGACGAGATCGGCTTCGACGTCATCGGGCTCGGCGAACACCACGGCGCCGACGACGGCTACAATCCCTCGCCGCTCGTGTTGGCGGCTGCCATGGCTGCGCGCACGACCCACATCCGGATTCGACCTTCGGTTTTGTTGGCGCCGTTCTATGATCCGATCAAGCTCGCGGAAGACTTGGCTGTGCTGCAGGTGCTCTCTGGAGGACGCCTGGAGGCCGGTATCGGCGGCGGCTACCGCCCGTCCGAGTTCGAATCGTTCGGGCGTCGACTAGAAGACCGCTGGAAGACGGTCGGCGACACGATCGCGCTACTGCGACTGGCGTGGACCGGTGAGCCGTTCGAGTGGAAGGGACGCCGCTGTCATGTGACACCGGCGCCGATCAGCCCACCACCGATTCTTCTCGGCGGTGCTACCGAGGCCTCGGCCCGGCGCGCCGCTCGCATCGCCGACGGCTGGTTCCCGCCTCTCGACGCCCGTCTTTGGGAGCCGTACCGCGACGAGCGCATTAAACTCGGGCATGCCGATCCCGGCGCATACCCCTCGCAGGGTCCGATCTTCCTATGGGTTTCGGACGACCCCGATCGCGATTGGGAATGGCTCACGCCGCACGTCCTTCATCAGCTTCGCTCCTACAGCGCGTGGACTGCCGAAGCCTTGGGCAAACCCGCCGGGCCGTTCGTAAAAGGCGTGACGGAAGAACAGATCCGAAGCGGAGCCGCGTACAAAGTCCTCACACCCGAACAAACGCTCGCACTCGCCGCTGAACTCGGCGACCACAGCGTTTTCTACTTGAATCCGCTACTCGCCGGAATCGACCCCGAGCGATCTTGGAAGATGCTCCGGCTCTACGAACGCGAGGTGCATCCCCATATTCGCGCGGCAGCGAATCGCTAACCGGACGTCGGACCTCTACTCGCCGGCCGGCGGCAACTCTTGCGTAAGCGCTGGGACACGCTCCGGGAACTGATCGGCGATGATACGCAGTGCCTCCGCTCGGACGAACGCGTCCGAATAGACCTCATGAGTATCGTCAGTGTCGTCGGCGAGGAGCTCAATTTCCGACACCTGCCGCTCTCCGTCATCGACCACGAGTTCAGGAACACCGATCTCAATTGCCGTACGCGTCGCAGTAACGATGAAATCGATCACGAGCGTTTGCGTTCGCTCGCCTCGTTCGCGGTTTCCGAGCGCACGCCAGCGAGCCCACACCGTCGATCGCGCCCGAGCGAGTGCATCGACGTAGCGCCGACTGTCTTCGCGATAGCGACTTCCCTCAGGCCACCCCTCTTCCGCCTTGATCTCGATCTCGGCGACGATGCGCTTGAGCAGATTGCTGTACAACAGCGTACGAACGACCAGCCCGCCTTCGACGCGAAGCACACGGACCTCGCCAAGGCGTGTCTCATCGTCAGGGACATAGGCACGGGCTATCCAATTCGCCCGCGCGCCGGGCTCAGCCGGTGCACCGTCAACTTTCTCGGCCGCGTGCGCCGGTGGCGGCGTGAAGGCGAAGCCCATGACCAGCAATAGCAAAACCGCGAGTGCGCGTACGAGGGAAGTCATCGTGCTCAAGCCTGCGTCCATTGCTCGACCCGACCGCGCAACAGAACCAAGCAGGCCGGTAGTACCAGCAAGTCACACGCAAGTGCGAACAACATCGTAAGGCCGCTAAACAGAGAGAAATAGATGGTGGGGGTAAAACTGCCGAGTGCCCCGACCCAGAAACCGAACGTGAGAACCAGCGACGTCATCGTGAGAATGCGACCGGTCCCGAGCGTCGTCGTGCGAACGCAGGCTTCCACGCTGTCTACTCCCCTACTGTACTCTCGCCGAAAACGCGCGAGATAGTGAATCGTGTCGTCTGCAGCCAAGCCGATCACGACCGACGCGATCATTGCCGTGCCGGTGCTCAGGTCGATCTTCATCGCGGCCATCACCGCCGCGGACGCCAACAATGGAATGACGTTCGGCACCAACGCGATGAACATGATCGTCGCGGAGCGAAACGCAAGACCGATGAGAAACACGACGAGAACGAGCGCCACGCCGAACATCACGACCTGGTCGCGGACGATACGCTGTGAACCGACTGCAACCTGGTGAAACGCACCGGTCGCGGTCGCGCGAAGCGAAGGCCCCAAGCTGGATGGCGCCAGTCGTTCGATCTCGCTCAGCACGCCGACGGCCCGCGACGTCCCGATCGCTCCGACTCCGACCGAGACTCTTGCGGCAGATCGATCCGCCGTGAGAAATCGCGAAACGGCCGACCGATCGTCGAACATATCAACCAGCTCAAAAAGGTAGTCGAGATCGGCCGGATGATCGGGGAGCTGCGGCGCATCGAGGCCGGCCTCGGCCGCGTGCAATGCGGCAAGAGGATCGACCGGAGACAACACCCGCCTTACATCCGCAATGCCTTCGAGTTCGTGAGCGAAGCGAGCGAGACTTTCGAAATCATCAATGCCCGTGAGCGGCCCACCGTCCGCGCGTTCTACCAATACGTCGAGCGTAGACGTCGGGCCCAAGTGTTCATCGATCCAGAGCGTGTCTTGATGGAGCTCGGCGCTCGGCAGCAAGAAGCGAACCAGATCCGTATTGCTACGAATGGTCGGAATGAGAAACAACGCCGGCAACACCAGCACCATCGCACACGCGACGACCAGTCGCGGCCGTTGTGTCGATATCTCTGCCGCAAACTCGAGAACACGCGCCAGCCGGCCGGTTCCTTCCAGCGACGCGGAATCCGGGGGACCGAGAAACATGAGCGCCACCGGCACGAACGTAAAACTCAGGACGAACGAAATCAGCACCCCCAGCGCCGAGAAGGCGCCGAACAGCGCAACTGCGGGCGTGTCGCTCAGACCAAGCGACGCCAGACCAATGGCCGTGGTCAACGAAGTGAACAAACACGGAAATCGCATCGCATCGATCACGGCGAGCACGCGCTCGAGCGGAGCCGCGATCGCAGCGCCCACAGACAACCAGGCGCTGTAAACGTGAACCGTCGTTGCGATGGAGATCACCATGATCACCGGCGGCAGTAGGGACGTGACGGTGTTTAGAGCGAACCCCGCCGTCGCGTAACTGCCGATCGTCCACGCGAGTGTGAGTCCGGTAACGGCCAGCGGTAAGACGACGGCCGCCACCGTTCGGTAAAACGCCCACAGCACGATCCCAATCACCACGACGGCTGCGGGGATGAGCACGGCCTGATCGTGAGCCACGAAGCGCGCGACGTCGTGCTTCTGCACGGCCAACCCGGTGACGCGCACGGTCGCCGCGGTGCTTCTCTCGATTTCATCGCCAAGGGCACGCACGGCATCGATCAAGCGGGCAGCGTGCAGGTCCTTCTCTGCCTTCGGCGCCTGCTCTGCCTTCGGTGCCTGCTCTGCCTTCTCGGCCTGCGGCGGCTGTCGGCTTTGTACGATGATCGCGGCGGTGCGGCGGTCCTCGGAAATCAATAGCCCGACGAGGCTGGGACTCCGCGCCAACGATGCTTCGAGTCGAGCCGCTGCGTCGGCCGCGTCGAGCGGCGGGCGGACCAGGGGGACGAGCTGCGCACCCGCGCGGCCCGGCACTGCATGTTCGAAATTCGTAAGCGACTCGACCGAGCGGACACCCGGGATCTCCAGCAACCGTGTTCCGAAACGGGCAACGATGGGAAGCAGATCCTCGTGCGCCGTCACGGTGATCAACAGGTCTTCGTCGTCCCCGAACTGGGTGCGCAAACGCTCACGCATACTGACGATCGAATCGTCGCGCGCGTTCATCGACTCGTTGCTGATCTCGACGGCGACGCCGGCGGCACGATAGCCAAGCGCGGCGGTAGCGAAGAAGAGCAAAACGAGAAAAGGCAGTCGCCCTTTCGTAAGAAGCCACTTCATCAGTTCATGGCACTCATACCCGACTTCGTCCGCCCGAGTTGGCGCGACGACAACGCCGAAGCTCGCCGCCTTTTCAGAGCGGCAAGCTTCGATTGACGTTTCGGCCGCAGTATCGGCCTAGAGGAACACGTCGGCATAGACCTCGTCATTGAAGCCTACGAGAATCGTCTTGCCGACTTTCAGACAGGGCGCACGCAGATTCCCGGTGGGTCCGAGCATCGCTTCGACCACTTCGGCGGACGCCTTACCGCCCGGCTTGAACTCCGCCACCTTCTTACCCTTCGATACGATGACCTTCGAAGCGGACTTAGCCATGGCGGCCGCATCCGACTTGCCGAGCTTCTTACTCGCCATCACCGTCTCTTTGGCTTCGATCCCGTTGTCGTCCAGAAACTTGGACGATCTCGTGCAGGACGTTCAACCTTTGCGGTGGTAGTACCAATCGAGGCGCTTAGCCATGAATCGTTCCTCCTAATCTCTTCGGCGTGTTTCGTTGAAAGGGATTTCCTGCGTTCCGGCCGGGCGGTCAACGCGCGTGCGCACGTCGATGATCTTACATCGCCTGTAGCAGCTTCGTGAGTTCGGCCATCGAGTCGAAGTCCGCCAGCCCACGACCGGTGAAGTTGCCACCCATGTTGGCCAAAATGAAGTGTCCACAACCTGCGTCAACGAGCGGTCGTACGCACTCGGCAACGTCGCTTGGAGTGCCGAAGTAGTACTGCTGCTCGAGCAGCTCAGGTGTAATCTGCTTCGCCGCCGCTTCCACGTCGCGCGGCGTCGTCTTCGACGGCACCATATCGAGGGTTCCGAAGAAATCGTCACCGTAGGGGTGTGACAATCCGTGTTGCTTCCATAGATAACCGGGTAGTCCGAGCGCGTTGTAAGCGACGTAGGGACTCGCCAACGCCTGTTCCATCACGCGCTCGCGGCTCTCGCCCAGCACCAGCAATAGGGTCTGACACGCTGCGAAACCGTCCATCGTTCGTCCGGCGTTCTCAGCTGCGTCTGCGATGGCAGCGAGGCGGCTCGCATACTCGCGAGCGTCGACGACTTGCCCCGGCAACCATCCGCTCGCAAAGCGCCCGGTGAGCGCAAGCATCCGCGGAGCGTGTGCGCCCATGAAGATGCGCGGCGGCTTGCCGTCATGGAGCGGCAGATCGAAAACTGCGCCCTCAAGTCGGTAGTAGCGGCCTTCGTAGTCTACCGGCGCACCACCGCTCTCGAAGAGCAACGTCAGCACCTCGAGAGCCTCTTCGAGTCTCGAGACGCGCATCTTGCTGGGCAGCCCATACGGCTCGGTGTTCTCGACCAGCCCGTTCCCGATGCCGAGGATCGCGCGCCCTTCGGTCATGTGATCTAGCGTCACGAAACTCTGTGCGAGCGACATCGGATGTCGACGAATCGGATCGGTGACGGAAGTTCCAAGCGTGAGTCCCGGGAAGGCAGCGGCCGCGTAAGCCAACACGGCGACGGGGTCATACAACGCGTCGCCCGAGTGAATCACGTTCGCCGCGGCGCATATCTCCGGCTTCCACATCCACTTGGGCGCGAATCCCATGAAGTGATCGGGAACCCAGATCGTCTCGATGCCCATGTCCCGCGCCTTCGTGATCGACATGGTCGAGACGAAAAAGGGCGCCAAGCAGCCGTCCTGATATCCAACCGTTACCCTACCCACGCGAACCTCCGGTTCATCGTCGATTCATATCGGGGCGTCGCGGCTAGAGAAACGGTCCACAGAACTGCTCTTGTGTACCACTCGCCGGACACCTAAGTTGTGAGTTCCCGTTTAGGACTATTCTAGTCAGGGAGAATCGGCCTCATGCTGCGAACCGCAACTGCTCTTGGCTCACTCCTTCTGACAGTCTCTTACCTCTCAGCCTCCGTGGGCGTTGCGCCTGCGGCGACCTTCACAGTCGACAGTACGGCCGATGCGGTTGACGCTCTGCCGGGTGATTCGATTTGCGCAACGGTTGCTGCGGTGTGTTCGCTTCGTGCCGCTGTACAAGAAGCCAATGCCACTGCAGGGCCGGACACGATCATAGTGGGGCCGGGCTCATATCTGCTCGATCTTCCGGGCACCGACGAAGTTGCCGCAACGGATGACCTCGACCTGACCGAGGAGGTCACGATCATCGGGGCGGGGGCTGACGCTAGCGTGGTGTCGGGCGGATCGGCGTTTCGCGTATTCCAGGTACTTGGGCCGATTGCGGTGTCGATGTCGGGCCTTGCTATCGTCGATGGGGCATCGGACTACGGGGGAGGGATCGTGGCCGCACCGAGTAGCCTGCTCTCGCTCACTGATGTGAGAATCGAGGGGAACTATGCGGAGGCAAGCGGTGGTGGTCTGTTGACCGTCGGAGCGCTCGACCTCGTGCGTGTTGTTGTCGCGTCGAACGTCGCGGCTGCCGGCGTCGGCGGCCTGCATCTATTGGACAGCGCAGTTATCCGTGACTCCGCGTTCTATGGGAACGAGGGCTTCCTATTCTTCGGCGGCTCCGAAGGAACTGATATTGTGTCCGTGGCGGTCGACCCGTTGAGTGGCCCGTTCGCCGACGGAACGATCAACATCACAAACAGCACCTTCGCCGGCGCGATAGGGACGATCTCGGGCTGTTTTCCCTACTTCGGGGGGTACTGCATCCCCGGAGCGGCGCTCAATTTGCGGAACGTAACCGCCCAAGCGGTGCACCGTATCTGGGCCCCCGGCGCCGCGCATGACCTAACGCGGGTCCGCAACTCGATCATATTTTCCTGCGGCGGTATTCTCGAATCGGAAGGTTATAACCTGTTTGAGAGTTCCGATTGTACGATTATCGGCGATCCTACTGGCGATGTGATCAACACTCCCGCGCTTCTTCATCCTCTCGGCGACTATGGGGGGCCAACGATGTCGCGCCCGCCAACCTACGGCAGTCCCGCCGTCGACGCCGCGAATCCAGCCGCGCCTGGGAGCGGCGGTGTGGCCTGTGAGGCAACCGACCAGAGACTCGGTCTGCGCCCCTTCGGTGCGCGCTGTGATATCGGCGCCGTGGAAAGGCGCTGCGGTGACGGAGTTGTCCAGGGCGACGAAGAGTGCGACGACGCCAACGCCGTTGAAGGTGATGGCTGCGATAGCAACTGTACGTACACTGCCTGCGGAAACGGGATCGTTACCAGTGGTGAAGCTTGCGACGATGGCAACGGCGTAGACGGTGACTGTTGCAGTAACGCTTGTGTCGCTGCCGCGGCCGGTCTCGCGTGTAGCGACGACAGCCTTTGCAGTTCCGGCGATACCTGCGATGCGTTCGGAGTTTGTGTGGGGACGTTTTGCCATGACTGCTATGCGTGCGATCCCGCAGTAGGTTGCGTCGTCCCCGGAGTATGCGAGGAGGCGTACTCGGACAATGCGAAGCTCCAATTCAAGCATGGTTCCACCGACGCCTCGGACAAGCTTCGTATCAAGTGGAAGCGGAGCTTCGTGGACCCATTGAACATCCCCGTCGTGGAAGGATCCGCTTTGAAGGTATGTGTCTACGACGCGAACGATGAGATTGTGTACGGCGGAAGCGCCGTCGATGGGTGCGTGAGCACCGGTGACTGCTGGACGAGTTCAAACAGCGGCTTTCGCTACAAAGACAAGAGTCGGTTGCCCGACGGCCTGTCCAAAGCCAGGCTCAAAGGCGGCAACGGGAGTCGTCTGAGCGTAGTGGGGAAAGGCCCCGATCTGGCACTTCCTTCTCTGCCGATCGCGCTCCCAGTTCAGTTCCGCGCATTCAACGGGTTCGAGAAAAGTTGCTACGCAGCCCAATTCGTCGTGGAGCAGAAGAATTCGGCGAGCGAGTTCAAAGCCAAGTCTCCGTGACGAGTACTGTCGTCAGCGAGTGGGATGAGCCGCCCAATTATCCTAACCTCACGGCAGCGGTCCGCCGCACGCTGGAACGGTCTAAGGCTGTTCTCGCCGAGAAGTTTTTCTCCTCGTAACCGACGTGCTGGCACTGTCACCCATTCGCACCGACCTTTGGCCGTGCATGATACGATTCGCGAGCGGGTCACCCAATCACATTAACGGCACAGTAGTCCTCCGAAAAGTTCTCTCGCAGGGCGCAGACGGGCTCAGCCGTCGATGACCATCACCCCACCCCGTCGGCGCGTGCATCAGGCCGCCGGCTTACGTAACAAATTGGTATCTGACGATCGGCGATAGTTCGCGGTGGGGCTTTGGATGCCTAGCCGCTGTTCAGCGCTCAGCGGTCAACGTGTTCGAGGAAGGACTCGACGCGGTCCAAGAACACGCCAGGATTGTCCTCGTGCATGATGTGCGAGGCGTTCGGTACGACGGCCGTTTCGGCGCTCGGGATCAGCTCTCCCAAGAACCGAACCAGATGGCGAAACAGCGGAGGGCTTTGCTCACCTGACAGTAAGAGCGTTGGTATTCGAACCGCCCGTACTCGCTCTTCGGACAGCTGCGAAAACCCGCTCCCCAGGAACTCGGCGGCGAACGAGTTCGCCAAGACTTGCTCGAAACGTTCGGGCGCCAAGGTCGCGAAGGCCCGTTCTCCGAGTACGGCCTTGCCGAAGACGGTCATCGCAGTGTTCATATCTCCGCGCTTAGCTGCTGCCTTCGCGGGAGAAATTCCGGTCGCTCCAAACTTCATGAGTGCCACGGCGGCGGCCGGTCGTCGGGTCAGTAGTTTCAAAACTTCGAGTGGCTTGGGATCGTTGCTAACCCACAGTGTGATCGCCGGAGGCTCGGCCAATACCATCGATCGAATAGCATCGGGAGATTCGAGTGCGAGAAGAAGAACCACGAACGCGCCGTACGAGTGTCCGACCAAATGTACCGGCCGATTTCCTAGTGTGGCCAAGAGTTGGCGAAGGTCCCCGACATGCTCGGGCATCGAGTAGTCCGCGCCATCCTCGATGCTCGGGTTCGGCCAGTGGTACCTACGGCTGTAGGCGACCACTCGGTATCGAGTCGAAAGGCGAGAGGAGACAGTGTCCCAAGTTCGGCGATCGCTCGCTGAGCCGTGTACGAGAACGATCGTCTCGCCCTCGCCACTCTCGACGCTATCGAGATGAAACGAAACCATGAGTAAACGCGCTCACACAACCCAGGTATGCGCAACGCTGTTCGGATTCGGGCTGCTGTTCTTGGGCGCTTTCGGCCCGATCAAACGTTCTCGCAGTTGAGCGCCGCGCCTACTTCCTAGCCGGAGACCGACTTGGGTCCGGCGACGTACCAGATGATGAAGCCGATGACGGGCAGCACGAGGACGAGGACCACCCACAAGGCCTTCGATGTCGTCGACTCACCACTCTGGACGATGTTCAAGATCGCCCATATGTCGGCTACTAGAACTAGAAGGCCGAGGATGCTGTTGATCATACAACCTCCCTTGCAGCGGCTGTTCGATGTCGCAGGGTTTGCCGCAGATCCTACTCGTACAGCTCGTCAAGCTGATCGAGAAAAACGATAGAATTCACAATCCATTCGTCCGTCGGCTTGTAGTAATCGATGCGCCAGTAGATAGCGTGATTGGCAAATTTGTGTAGATAGGAGTGACGAATGAAAGACGTACCGATTCGCTCCGTTTTCACGTATTCCATGCCCGTAGCGTTACCGAATCGTTGCCGCACCATCACCCACTGCTGATCTATCTGATTGGCTAACCCATCTATCTCGACCGGTTTTAACGGCCAGTGTGCCTTCGTGAGATCTAGCCCTTCCACGAATTTTTCTTGGACGAAGAGACCGACAATCTTATCGGAGAAGGCTTTCGTTTCTTCCGCCGTTTCGAACGCATCACCAGTCGTTGTACCGGCTAGCAATGTTAGGGCGACCATCACGAGTATTTTCATTGTACTTTTCATCCGTAGTCTCGAGATCCGGGTGACTCAGAGTAACAGCCTCTTAGAGTGAAACAACGGCAGCACGGGCTTAGCTCGACAAAGCTGCCCGACGGATCGGCGTTCCGCTGGCCGGTCGAACGATTCCGAGCTACCAGCTTCAGCCCCTGCGAAGCTGTTTGATGCGCAGACCGTTGGCCGAGTCGTCGATCAGCGTCGCCAGCCGTCGCTCTCGAGTCTCCTCACGCTTCGCGCTGGTCACCCAACGCGCCGCCTGCCTGCGGTAACCTTGCGGTTGCTCCTGGTAGAACTCCCACGCGCCCGCGGTCTCCTTGAATCGGGCGATCATCCGGTCCGTCAACGCTCCGTCCAACTTGGCTGTCGCGTAGCCGCTATCGGGGTGCACATCCTTGCAGGCGAAGGCAGCGAGACCCGCAGCTTTCATTCGGCCTTCCTCGGTGAGCCGTTCGACGAGATCGATGTTCCTTTGGCTCCAGACGCTCCTCGGATTGCGTGGTGTGAAGCGAACCATGTAGCTCTCGTCGTCGCGAGACTTCCGGATCCCATCGATCCAGCCGTAGCACAGCGCTTCCTCGACCGTGTCTTCCCAAGTCACGGAGGGCTTGTCCGTCGCCCTCTTGTAGTAGCCCACCCAAAGGTGGTCGGTCGTCGCGTGGTGCTCTTCGAGCCATGCTCGGAAGTCGGCGGGTGCGGGGAAGAAGGTCGGGTTGGGGTCGGACATAATCGGCGCCACATGCGGTCGGGGTCCTGGTAGGAGATCCTTCACGCGTCACGCTCAACCCCGCGCGCGGAGAACCAGGCCCGCGTCAAGCCACGTGCACCGAGCACCAAACCCAAGCCGCAGATCAACATGACCAGATGTGGGATTCTCTGAGACCAGGCTTCCGCAGTCATCATGTAGGTGGGCAGATCGCCGACGAAGAGCGACTTCGACTCAATAGAAAACCGATGAACTAGTCCGAACTCCACTTGTACAGCACGCGCGAAAGAGGTGACTGCGAGCCAGACGCCGAGCAGTGCGACGACGAAATCGTGCATGGGAGGAACTGCATCGAGTTCCACGTCGGAATCGCCGGGAAAAAGAGTCGCCGAAAGGCTGTCGCGCTGCGACACGAGCGCTACACCAAGCATCACGTGAACTACCGGCGATGCGAGCTGCCCCCAGCCCACATAGTCGGTGGTCGTCGTGACCAGAAGAGGAACGTAAAATATCAGGTCGGCGACCGCGTCCAGAATCATCCACACGCCGAGAAGCGACAAGCCAATGGTACCCAGTTTTTGGGTTGGAGCGTTTGTCACGGGTTTCTCCTATCGTTGCCCAATCCTTGTGTTCAGCGCTCACTAGAACGCACTCGGCAACTCCACGTCGACGTAACGCTGATTCCCTCAATCAAATCTCTCAAATCACCAAATAGTCGATCACGAACCGCCACGTACAGCACGTACTCGCGTGACGCAGGCACCCACGTCCGACGACGCCGGGATCGTTACCGGCGTAGACCAAGTGGCACCGAAGTCTGCGGTCTTCGCGCTCTCGCAATCGCCTACGCCGGACTCGCGAATCGCAAGCCAAGCCAACTGCCGCTGTGGTCGGGGGTCAACCCGCGCGCGGGCGAGTCGGTGACCTAGCCGAAATCTACGAAGGCCGTTGCCGGCGCGACGTGCACCGTGGCCGACAAAGCGAAGGCTAGTGTCGATAGAACTGTGTGCATGACTCCTCCTTCAACGCTTCCTCTACCGCACGATGGCGCTCTACGGCATGACCTCGATCGCAACGGGGTTCGATCCGGTGGCTGCCGTACTCACGGTCGGACTCCAGTTGAGATACAGACCCGTGCTTGCGTCGTGATAGGTGAGCGATGAGCCGGTCGCTACGAGCAGAATCTGGCTGGTGGAGTTGACTCCCATCAGGCGTGCATTGCGCGTGGGGTAGTCGGAATCTTCGAGCGTGCCGTTGATGTACGCACCGGTCGTAGCGTCGAGAAGTACCAGGCGATCGTTGCCGGCATAGACCAGGTTCGCGGCCGGAGTTGCAGCGACGCTCAGCACGTCCTCGACTGCGATCGTCGATGCACCGAGCGTCCCCATGGCATAGCCGGGCGCAGCCGAACTGAAATAAGTCACCGTCGCATCGTCCGAGTTGGCAACGTACACGCGATCGGCCGAATCGTTCACCGCGATCTCTATCGGTCTCCCGCCCGTTGCCAGTGTGGAACTCGCGTAGTCGATACCGGCGTAGTCCACACTCGTCGCGTCAACATAGGTAATGGTGTCGTCTTCGAGATCGACGACATAGGTCAGCGCAGACGCTTCGCTCGAAACCATCGCGTGCGGCTGCGTACCGAGCGAAAGCGTGGCCGCCACCTTATTGCCGCCGACGTATGAACCGATCAGGTTGTCGAGATAGACCATGCCGCCCGCCAATAGGTCTGCTTCGTAGGCCAGCCCCGCCGTACCGTTGACGGCAACGTTTACGGGGGTGGCAACGGCTGGAATCGCAGCTCCCACGATCGGCCCAGCGGAGTACGGAGAGCCCACAGACGGCGTGAGCGTTGCCGAGTCGGCGTAGGTCACACCAAACTCGTCGTGCGGGGCTCCTCGGTAACTCGCGACGTAGAGGTTTCCGGAGATTGGATCCAGCGCCAGATCGGTGACGACGTCGTAGACGGGAAGTTGGAACGTCGATGCCGCTTGGGTTCCCAGGGCAAATGCCGGGTTAGTCGCATCCAGCACGACGACCTCTCCTGACTTGCACAGCAGATACGCCAGCTCGGTACCGGCATCGACCTGTAGGCCCGCGATCAGACACCCGGGAACGCCCAACTGCGAACCGGCCGTAATATCCGGGTGGAAAGAGGCAACCTCCTCGTCGCCTTGGAGCAGAACGAAATAGCGAGCCGCCTCGGGAGAACTCGGGAAGGCATCGGTAGCGAGGTCGATTGCTCCGTTGCCGAGACTGAACGTGGACTGCGCGAGCGTACCGGCCGTCTGGTGCGCGAGGCTGCGCAGGAACACCATGTCGCCGGTATCAGTAAGCGCCCAGGTGCTCGGGTTGTCTACGAAGAAGTTGCTCTCGGGAGGAAAACTGTACTCGTTCTGAACCACACGGTGCGCGCCGGGCAACAGCGCAACCGTCGAAGACACGGTGCCCGACGAACTGATCGTCGATAAGGTGTCATCCAGCTTATTCATGACGCCGAAGGGGCTGATCGAGAGCGGGCCGTCGCCGACGGCGAATGTCGAACTGGCGAGGTCACCAAAGCTATAGTCGCGGTCGTCGCGCGAGAATGTCGTTACCGTATCGTCATCGTAGTTCGTAACCGCGACGGCCGCTTTTCCCAGCGCTTGCGGAAATGCGTACACGTCCGTCGGCCCGTTGCCGACCGGGAACGTCGAGCTGGGTAGATCGCCGTGTATCGGCTCGCCCGACCGACCGTGCAACAGTGTGACCGTCTGATCTCCCTGATTGAGTACGAACACGGTTCTTTCGTGGCGATCGATAGACTGCGTGTAGGTTACGGCTACCGGGTTGTTTCCGGTGGCGAACGTCGAAGCGGCCGGAGAACCGAGATAAGGCGCACCGCTTCGAGCGTCCAAATAGGTAACGGTGCCGTCGGCCGAATTCGTAACATAGATGATACCGTCGTGCGGGTTCACGGCTACATCCGAGGGGACCGAGCCTACGGGGAACGAGGAACTCGCGACGTCCATGTCCAGCAGCGATCCGTCGGCATTGTAGTAGGTGACCGTATCGTCGTCTTGGTTCACCACGTAGGCCATTCCTGCGAAGACCGATGTCTCGTGGCACCCGGTGCCGGCGAACTCCGAGCAGTTTTGGCTCTGGCCGAAAGCGAGATTCGAATACAAGCACGCGGCACACTTTGCGACGCCGGCGAAGCACAGCTCGAAATCGGCATTGTCTTGGCTCGCGCGGTCTGGACACAAACGCTCCATCACTGCCGACGCGACGACACCCGGCACGCCACCGCCGTCACTGCATTTGGCGACCCGCGTACCGAGCTTCGCCAACGCCTTCCCTACTTTGGATTCCGGGTCGTCGGGTACCGGGCAGGCAAACGGCTGTGCACCATCCTTCGCACACTTGGCGACTTCCTTGCGCCCCTTACGGGCAATCTTGATCGTCGCAATGAACATCGAACGCAGACACTTCGCTTCATTGGCATTGAACGTGTACTCCAGGTCGGCCGCGACCTTCTGTTGCAGCCGACCGTTGACGGCATCCATTGCACAGTTCAGGCAGAGCGCGAGGTCGTTGACGTTCTCGAGTTGGCCGTTGTTCGTACCGCACCCGTTGGACTGAACCATGTCGGTGCACTCGAGGCCCGGTCCGAGCTCGTCGAGTGACAGCCCGCCGGCAACGGCGGCGGCACAAGACCCATTCGGATTGCCGATCTTGGCGATCATCTTGTTGCGCGCCTTATCGACGCCGAGATCGAAGGGCGGGCAGAAGGACTGGCCGCGTGAGAAGCACCGCTTGAGACGTGCTTCGTACGAGCCGCTCAGCTTTTGCGTGGCCTTGCTGATGTCCTTGTTGCAACGCACGACGTCGGCTGGAGTCGTGGAAGCAGACAATGGCACCGACAAGATCGTGGAGATCACCATAGGCGCCATCCACGTCGTCATCGAGAAATTGTGGGCGTACATGATACCCATTTATCTACCAAACGGCGCGGATTGCCGTCAACGCAATTCCGGGTTCGGGGGCGCCGTGCTCGCCTCTTCGCCCCCCCAGAGAGGCAATGATTGGCCGCATGCCGACGCGGTAGAGTGGGAACTCCAAACGCCCACCGCGAAGTATCGGCAACAGCCGATAAGGTTTACGTAAACCAGCGCGACGGCTCAGTAGTGGCGTGGGCATTGTCAACTTACCGACGTTCGGCCGAGCGCAAGCCGTGAAGCCGACAGCGAGTTCAACGTTCTAACCGAATGTCACGGTGTTCCAGACTTCGAAGGCGCGCTGACGAAAGAGCCGATGATGAACCGCACGTAACAGGTGTCGCCCCACTCGGAACAGATTCCCCACGAGGCCGTGGACGGCCAAGAACCGCTGAGTCCCGCCCGCCGACTTGAAGGCTCGCATTTGTCTCTCCCGCTGCCGCGTCGGTTGATGCGAAACCTCGGCCCGGTTGTTCGCGTACTGTTTCGTGTCGTGAACCACCGACGGCATCGCGATCCGATGCGCGGCCGAATGACTCCGCAGCTTGTCGGTCACGATCGTCCTCGGTTCGCGCCCCTCGCCCTTCAGCAACTTGCGAAAGACCTTCTCAGCCACGCGTCTGCTGCGTCGTGGCTGGACAAGAATGTCGATGAGATCTCCGTCCTGATCGACCGCACGCCAGGGCCAGGGCACGGCCCCTGCTCAGCCGGCGGTGCTTACCGCCGGCTGAGCAGGGGCCGTGCCCTGGCGGGACGGTGGTGAACGTGGAGGATCAGTTTGGAACGCATTCGGTCGAGATCCGAAAGGCGGTCTCACTCTGTGTAGCGAGCGACAAGAACAGCGAAGGCGTTCTCAACAAGGGCGTGCATCAGATGTGCTACCGCGCGCGAGCAGCTGTACCGGTTCGACCGGGTAATGTTCACTCACACGATCAGTTCGGGAGATGGAACCCCCGCCTTCGGCGCGAGAAAGAGATTTGCATACCGAGCACGGTCAATCCGCGTTGCGGAGACAACACGGTGAACAACGCGACCGAGCAGTGCGATGGTACAGACGACGCGCTGTGCCCCGGAGCTTGTCAGGTCGACTGTACGTGTCCGTAGGCGCGAGCGGCGAGCAGCAGAACCGGCGGACTACACGAACACGATTACCCGCCGGGTCTCGAACCTCCTCGCTGTCAGGGAAGAGGTGCCGCTGCGCCCGTATGCGCCGCGTTCGCGCGGAACATCGGCCACTGCATTTGCTCGGCGCCCGGCGTGCCGTCGATGTCGTAGACCAGGACGCGACCGTCGAAATCGACAAACACGAGTTCGTTGAGGTCGTCGCCATCGATGTCCCCGATGGCAGGCATCAACGACGCCGTCGGTCCCGGCGCGGGCGTCGGTTTCGGGAATCCCGGCAGATAGCTGCCATCGGGCCGGTAGGCGTGGAGCGTGTAGCACCGGTGATATTCGTAATTCGGAGCCGACCAACACATCCCGCTTCCCACGACCACGTTCTGTTCACCGTCTCCGTTCAGATCACCGATGGCCGGCGATCCCGGGCCGTGTGCGTTGTCGCCGCGAGTGTACTCGTAGACGGCCGGCCATCCTGGAAGCGCGCGCGTGGTCGCACTCACCGCCTGCAGAACATGCGTGCCCTTGAAAGGCCCGAGCAGGAAAGTGGTCGTGCAGTAACTTCCCTTGCACCTTCGACGCGGGTCGGGCCAGTAGGTCCCGACGAAGACTTCTGCTAGGCCGTCCCCGTCGATGTCCCCTGCACTGAGTGGTTCCTGTCTCGACTTGAACCGCCCTGCGCCGGTCACCTTCTTGGTAAGTGCGGGAATCTTCGTCTTCAGTCGCACGTTCTTCCGCTGCCAGTCGTAAGCGCGCAGCTTCTTCGCCTTTGATTGATTGACGACGACTTCCAGCACGCCGTCCGGACCGCGCAGGTCGGCAAGCACGGGCGCCGCGTCTCGGACGTGGCTGCGCGTTATCCGGCGGGGATAGTTCTCCAGTACATTGCCGGCGGCATCGAAAACGTAGAGATAAATCGGGTCGCTAAGCCCTAGGTCTTGGAATATGGCGATCTCAGGAATGCCGTCGCCTGTCATGTCACCCACCGCAGGGAACGGCGTCCAAGGGTTCGTCGGCAACTCCTTGAACTGCCATGGCCAACCCGGAAGCGAATTGCCGGCTGAATCCATCACCACCAGTCCTCGAGAAAGAGTGAAGATGATCTCGGGTAGTGTATCGCCGTCCATATCTGCAAGTACGAAATCGCCGGAGGGCCGCCCGGTGATCGTGTTGCCCTGCGGATCCAGCACGCTGGTAAACTGGCGCGGCCAGCCGGACATCGGCGTGGCGTCGTGATGCCAGATGTATATGCCTTCAGAATCCGTGGCGACGATCTCCAAATCGCCGTCGCCGTCGAGGTCCGCGGCAGCCGGAGCCACGTCGGTATACATGTTGTACTGGTCGTCGGGGAAGTCGACGAATACCTGGGGCCAACCCAAGTAGTCCGTACCGTCGTGGTTGAGCACGAAAACCATGTCGCCGTATGCAGCGAGAATTTCCTTCGTACCGTTGTTGTCGACGTCGGCCAATGTGACGTGCCCTTCCATCCTGTTAAACAATTGCGGAAGACCGGGGATCAGGTACGGCCAGCCTGCCTTCAGGTCCGGGTCGACGACGATGTGGTAAAACGTGTCGGACGTCGGCGCGTCGCCGAGTACCGTAACCCGTAGATCGATGTCGCGCGCTTCCGGCAGGACGCTGGTATCGAACGTCGCGAGCAGGCCTTCGAATACCGGATCGGTGCCACCACCGGCAAGCGTCATGCCAGCCGACGACCACGCCCCTTCGGTAAGATCAGGCTCGATCGTTCGGAACTCAACCTTGTAAGTCGCGAAACCGGGAGCATAAGCGCTGCCGTGGATCCCGATCTGCTCGCCTCCACCTCGGTGAATGCTGTAGCTCGTTGGATCGGTAACGAAGAGTCGGTCGACTGTGACTACACTGCGGTCCTCGAAGCTGTCTCCGAGGGTCGTAGTTCCTACGACGCGCACGACATAGTCGCCGTCGGCAACATTCGAAACATCCCAGTTCACGAGCATCCCGCCGACAACGGGAGAGGTTTGCACGGCGCCGATCTGCGTCCAGCTCGCTGGATACTCTCCTTCGCCATACTCGACGACGTACGACGCGAAGTCGGGTCCGTCGGCACTTCCAACGATGTCGATACTGATCCCCCCGACAACGTCTCCGGTCGCCGGCGAAGCGATATCGAGATCGAGCACGCTATCGACCGCGAGCGCCGCCGCTACGTTGACACGACCGTAGCCCGCAAAAGAATCCATACCGGGATCACCAACATCGTCGGCTGTTGCACGCAGGACCTGACGCACCTGTTCGATCGTATACTCGGGATGATTCGCAAGGATGAGTGCAGCGGCACCTGCGACATGCGGAGCCGCCATACTCGTACCCGCCTGGCGAAGATAGGCATCATCGACGATGAGCTGACTGGGCGCCATCGACGGATTGCTCTCCGACGAGAGCAAAGAGAGAACTGACCGAAACGGCTCATACTTGTTGGAAGGTTCCGTGTCGCCGCCTCCGGGAGCGGCAACATCTATGGCATGGCCGAAGTTGGTGAAGAAAGCCGGTTGATCCAACGAGTCGAACGCGGAGACCGTGATCGCCTGGGGGTTGCTCGCGGGGAAGAACCCAGAGGCATCCCATGAGGAGTTGCCGGCGGCAACCACGACGACCATGCCGGCCGCACGGGCAACCGCGATTGCGTCGTCAACCGTATCGGAGCTACCGAACCCGCCCCAACTAGCGTTGAGGACGTCCGCGCCGTTATCGGATGCGTACACGATGGTGCCGGCCAACGCGGTAATCGAGCCGCTTCCGGCGGCGGTCAAGCCTTTTACCGCCATGACTTCTGCAGCGTAGGCAACGCCTGCGATTCCGATCCCATTGTCGCCCGTCGCAGCGGCCGTTCCGCCGACATGGGTACCGTGGCCGTGGTCGTCTGTAGGGTCGGAATCCTCGTTCGCGAAGTCCCAACCATTGATGTCGTCGATGTATCCGTTGGCATCGTCGTCGACGCCGTTCCCCGGGATCTCATCACCATTCACCCAAGCCCGGCCGGCAATATCGGGATGAGTGAAGTCGACGCCGGTGTCGCTAATCGCGATCAGGATGCCACTGCCGTCGGTAATGTCCCAGGCCGTCTGCATGTTGAGAAGGTCGTGGCCCCACAGATCCAAGAACGACTGCTTCCACGCTCCGGAACTCGTGAGGTAGGGGTCATTTGGAAGGTAGTTCACCGAAGCCAGCCGGTCGGGTTCGGCGTACTCCACGCCCGCTACTTGCTCGTACTCGAGCGCAACGGCCTCCATGTCGAGGCTCGGCGAGAGGTCCAACACGTAGACATCGTCGAGCTTTGGGGCCACCGCCAGCACCGGCGCTCGAGCCGCACGCAGCGTGGGGCCGGGACCGCCACGTGCAAGACGCTCACGGCGACCATCGAAGAGCTTGTGCAGGCCTCGCGATCCGAACCGCCTGCCAAGGCGGTCGAGGCCGGGCTCGCCGAACGATGTTGCCGTGCGTCGGGTTCTGGTTGCGAGCGTGGGCGAAAGCTTGATGATCAGGCGTCCCGCTACGTAGTCGGGCGCGCTCGCCCTAGAAACAGGAATGGAAGGAGCAAACGCACCTGGAGCGCCATGCTCCGAACCGGTGGCGGTGACAACGCGTTCCTTGGAAACGCCGAACGCAGCGACCGACGTAACGGCAACGAACGAGAGCGCAGCTGCAAACGTACCAATGTGTCGCCCGCTTCGCTTACACGAAGGAGAGAACTCGAGCATCACTTCCTCCTCGATTCGGCTCCTACCCTCAGCGGGCAGTGTCCATACAAATTAACGCGCGATCCGGAGTGATGCACGCACCGTAGAGTCGAGGCCCGCAGGGTGCTGACAGCAGGAAGTCGGTTTCCTTACATTACATTCCGGTCAACCGACCAACGCTCGTCGAAAGCCAGACAGCGGGAATACACGTTATCGAGACCGGCATCATGAATCCGCGCGTTTGGAGTCCTGCGTTAAAGCCGTGCAGTTGGCAGCGGTCGCCGGCGGCGGCGTGAGGTGGTGGCTGTTGACCGCTCCGATCAAGGCGCATTGGCTTTGAACTGTCCGGGAACGGACTTCTTGATCGTAGTGGCGGTGGCTAGGCATCACAGGGGAGTGGCGCCTACGTAGCTATCAATGGTATTCTTTGAGCGACCTCGTATGCGCAGATCTTCGATCATGCGTCGGCGTAGTGGGGTCATCGTGCACTCTTCCATAAGGTAGTGGTTTGATGATCCTCTCGGACCACCGAACGACGGTTATGGAGAAGCCGAGGTGCTGGTATGATCGCCTCGGCCGAATCGAAGACCAACGAAAAAAGACTACCGCGGAGCGGTTTCGTTCAACATCTAGTCATCGGCTGTTGTCGTCGCACCATAGCAGTAGAGCCGCTTCAGAGCTGGTCGGCCGGAATCTCGAAGAGCGCGTCGTCACCGGCAGTGACGGCAGCGAGCTGCGCGACGGCCTGCGGCAGCAGATGTTCGGCAAAAAACTTCGCGACCGTGATCTTTGCGGGTAGCGACTGCGTCGAGTCGCCGTCGGCGATCAGTGTCTGCGCGATCACCGCACTGCGCCCAAGCAGCGCCGCGCCGGTGACGTAACCGAACAACCGCAAGTACGGTGAGGCCGCCGCGGCGACGGCGCGCTTATCGTCACCGATGTGCGCGAGCAACCAACTGGTCGCCTCCTCGAGCGTATGAATTCCTTTCGCAAGATACGGGGCCACCTCGGCTACGGCGCTGCCCGAAGACTCGACCTCGGTCTGGATCCCGCGTAGCTCGTCGATGAACTCTTGCACCACGGCTCCATCGGCCATCGGAATCTTACGCATCACCAGGTCGAAAGACTGGATGCCGTTCGTCCCTTCGTAAATCGGCGCGATACGCGCGTCACGCCAATGCTGCGCCGCTCCGGTTTCTTCGATGTAACCGTTACCGCCGTGGATCTGGATGCCGATCGACGACATCTCCACGCCCAGGTCGCTCAGCCACGCTTTCACAACCGGGGTCAGGAGCGCTGCACGCGCACCGGAGCTTTCACGCACGGCTTCGTCAGCGTGATTCTCAGAATTATCGACCGCGGCAGTGGCCGTGTAGAGCAGACAGCGCATCGCCTCGATATGCGCACGCATCGTCAATAGATTTCGGCGTACATCGGCATGCTCGACGATAAGCGACATTTCACCGGTCGGTGACTCCGCGCCAATCGCGCGACCTTGACGTCGGTCCAGCGCGTACTCCACCGCACGCTGATAGGCACGTTCGGCGACGCCGAGCCCCTGGGCACCGACGAAGATGCGCTCACGATTCATCATCGTGAACATGTAGCGAAGTCCTTCGTTCTCTTCTCCGATCAGGTAACCAACGCACTTGCCGTTCTCGCCGTACGACATGACCGCGGTGGGGCTCGCGTGGATTCCGATCTTGTGCTCGAGCGACACGCAATGCATGTCGTTGCGCTCGCCGAGCGAGCCGTCTTCGTTCACCAAATACTTGGGCACGATGAAGCACGAGATGCCGCGCGTTCCTTTCGGCGCATCGGGTACACGCGCGAGCACGAGGTGGATGATGTTCTCGGCGAGGTCGTGATCACCGTACGTAATGAAAATCTTCGTGCCCGAGATCAGATAGGTGCCGTCGCCCTGCGGGGACGCCGTCGAGCGTAGCGATCCGAGATCGCTTCCCGCTTGCGGTTCGGTGAGGTCCATCGTGGCGGTCCAGACGCCGCCGACCAGTTTCGGCAGGAACGTGTTCTTGAGTTCCTCCGTGCCGTGATCGTGCAGAGACTCGATCGCACCTTCTCCGAGCGCGGGACATAAGCCGAAGGCCATATTCGCCGAGGCCAGCATCTCTTGGATGACCACGGCCAACGTGTAGGGAAGTCCGCCGCCGCCGTAGTTCGGATCCAATCCGACAGCGTTCCAGCCTGCTGCGGCGAACTTCTTGTACGCTTCTTTGAAGCCGTCGGGCGTAACGACCTCGCCGTCCTTGAGCTGCGACCCCTGTCGGTCGCCGATCTCGTTCAGTGGCGACATGATCTCGGTCATGAAGCGGGCTGCTTCGTTGAGCATCCCGGTGACCAGATCGGCGTCGCAGTGCTCGAAGCCGGGTAGCGCGGCTACTTGGTCGATGCCGGCAATGTGGTCCAGGACGAATCGGATGTCTTCTACGGGTGCGCGATATTCACTCATAAGTCGTAACCCCAAGCTTGGCGGTCTCGCAGATATATCGCCTAGGAGGGCGTCGCGCGCAAAAACGGGGTACGAGAGAGCACGCGACGGTGGCAACAATTCTCTGCTCGACGTAAACGACGGAGAGAACGGCTGATCGCGGTCGTTCGAATCAACGTGGGTCCAGACGGAGCATTCAAACTACAATCCGGGCGCAAACTCGCCGGTAAATACGTCGTCGGCGATCTCCTCGGGAACGGCTGGGAGGGCGAGGTTTACCACGTCACCGAGACCTCGACCGGAATCGAGCGCGCCGCGAAGATCTTTTTTGCCGAGCGAAACCCCAACAATCGAACCATCCGGTCGTACGCCCGCAAGCTCAACCGCCTGCGCAACTGCTCGATCCTGATCCAGTACCACACCCAGGACGCATTTTACTGGCGCGGTCAAAAGATCCCCTTTCTCGTCAGCGAGTATGTCGAGGGCGAGCTTCTGAGCGATTTGGTGGCGCGCGCACCCGGAAAACGCCTCAGCCCTTTCGAAGCGCTGCATCTGCTGCATGCACTGGTGGTGGGTGTGGCCGAGATCCACGCGGCGGGCGAGTACCACGGTGACCTTCATAGCGACAACGTGATCGTCACGCGCTACGGCCTGGGCTTCAAGGTGAAGCTGGTCGACATGTTCCACTGGGGCAGCGCCAGCCGCAGGCATCTACAAGACGATCTGATTCAGTTGATCCAGCTGTTTCACGAGTCGGTCGGCGGTCGAAAGCACTACGCCAAGCAGCCGGCTTGGGTAAAATCGATCTGCTGCGGACTCAAGCGGACGCTGATTCTGAAGAAGTTCCGCTCCGCACCGATGCTGCGCGACTATCTCGCCGCCATCGATCGCGACGACCTCTGACGCGCACGCGTCCTGCACAACGAAAAAAGGGGTCGCAACCTGCGTTGCGACCCCTGGTCCGAGCAGCATAGAGGCGGAGGGTAGCCGCTCGGCGTTGTGAGGCAGATGGCAGTAAGGCCACCATCGGCAACCCGGCGGGCTGTCGCCGTTTGCCGACCCGTCCAATCTGCGGTCTGCGCACATTTTTGTCCATTGACGCGCAGGGGCAGTCGGGTGTTTCCCCTATTTGCCGTGAATCCTCTGCGTATCCTGTGCGATCTCTGTGCAATTCCTGTGCAAATCCTGTGCGGAGCATGTGCGCAGCGGCCACCCAACGGGCGTTCCGGGCGTCGGCGCTTGACTCTATACCTAGGTATAGAGTGTATGCTTTCGATATGGAGACCGAAGCCAAGCCTCTCAAGGTCGCGGCCGCTGCCGCAGCAGCCGGCGTAAACGTACAGACACTTCACTACTACGAGAGGCGCGGGCTACTGCGACCCGCACGCAGTTCGACGGGCGGATACCGCTACTACGGGCCATCCGACGTGCAACTGGTGCGCGCCGTCAAGCGCGCGCAAGCGCTCGGCTTTTCTCTCCAGGAGATCGAAGAGCTTCTCACCATCAGGAACTCGGATCGGTCGCGGGTCGCCGAACTCGCGCGCGCGAAGTGCGGCGAACTCGACGCCAAGATTCGAGACCTCACCGCCATTCGCAGCGCGCTTGGCGAACTGATGGAAACCTGCGTTTGCGGCGGTGACCTATCGCGCTGCGACGTTCTTGACGGCCTGCAAACGGGCGAAGCGGACTGAATTGGAGACCACGATGACAACAACCAATGACCAGACCGGCGCCGACGCCTGCTCCGTCGCCTGTACCCTGCCCGACGAACAGCAAACCGCGCGCCTCGGGGAACTCATGAACGGGTTGCTCGCTCGCCGTGTGAGCATCACGGAGCTGCCCGACGGCTACGCGATCACGTTCACCGACGGCGCGGCCACGCGCACGGAGATCGACGCCTTCATCGCGTTCGAGCAGCAGTGCTGCAGCTTCATGAAGTATGCTGTGAGCGGAAGTGAGCCTGTCACGCTCGCACTAACCGGCCCCGAAGGAACAAAGGCCTTCCTTGAGAAATGGATCCACGCCGGGCCGCTCGATTCGACGCCGAACGCAACCGCCACTGCGACGACGCTCACGCGCGCAGGTGCACTCGGTGGGGCCGCCGCCGTTGCGGCGGCGATCTGCTGCGCCACCCCGGCGCTGGCCGCGATCATGGGAGCCCTCGGATTGGCAAGTGCGACCGGTGCCGTCGCGGGCGTGATCGATACGGCAGTCCCCGTCGCGTTATTGGCCTCGGTGGGTCTGCTGGTAGTGGGACGCCGCCGGCGCGCAGCCGCCGCCACGTCCGACACCAGCGACTGCGGCTGCTGAGCCCGCGCGGTATCTCGAGAATCCCGGGGATACCGAAGATACCGAACGACCCGAGTATCCTGAGTATTCCGGCCGGTCCGGAACTCTCGACGCCCGCCAAGCTTGGCAATCTCGGCAGGGTTGGCAGGGTTGGCAGGCTTGGCAGTTTTTGCCGGTCCTTTGTCATTGCAGCCATTCGCCAATGGCCGTACTCTGCCGGTCATGGCCCCGAGGAAACACGCTAGGCACACCGCCGCACCCATCGAGACGCGCGAAGTAGGGATCTTCGTCTACGACCGTATGAACATTCTCGACTGCACAGGGCCGGCCGAGGTGTTCGACAACGCCATTCGCACACTCGCGCTCTGGCACCGCGACGCTCCGGTCGCCTACCGAACCACTTTCATTTCGACGAGCACGCAACCCGTGCGGTCGTCGTGCGGGCTTCGCGTGATTCCCGACCGGTCCTTCCACGGTATGCGCGGCTCGCTCGACACGCTCGTCATCTCGGGCGGTGACGCCACCGAAATCATCCGTGATAGTAAGCTGCTCGCGTGGGTTCGCGCGATGCGCGAGTCGAGTCGACGCACGGCGTCGGTCTGCACCGGAGCGTTCGTGCTCGCAGAGGCAGGACTTCTCGCAGGCCGGCGCGCGACCACGCACTGGGCGTATATAGAGCACTTGGCCGCACGCTACCCTGACATCACCGTCGATGAGGATGCCCTGTTCGTGGCGCAAGACGGCATCTACACCTCAGCCGGCGTCACCGCCGGCATGGACCTCGCTTTGGCCCTGGTGGAAGAGGACTACGGTCGCGACCTCGCGATGAACGTCGCGCGACAGCTCGTTCTCTTTCTCAAGAGACCCGGCGGGCAGTCGCAGTTCAGCGCGCATCTAGACGCCCAGTCGCAGATCGCCGGCCGCATGGCGAGCGTGACCGAGTGGATCGTGAATCACCCTGGCGAAGACCTCGGCGTGGAGCGACTTGCCGAACGTGCTGCCATGAGCCCGCGCAACTTCGCCAGAGTATTCCTCGAAGAAACAGGCATGACACCGGCGAAGTTCGTCGAGAAGGCACGCGTAGACGAAGCCCGACGGGCGCTGGAAGACTCGCGGCTGTCTCTGGAAGAGATCGCCGACGCGTCGGGCTTCGGCAGTGCGGAGCGTATGCGGCGTACGTTCCAGCGACACCTCAACGTCGTACCTCAGGACTACAGGCGCCGTTTCGAGCGGACGCGAGAAAGGAAGGCATCGTGAGCGATACACCCAAAAAACGGCTCGGAGTGCTGCTGTTCGAGGGGTTCGAAACGCTCGACGTCGCCGGCCCCGTAGAAATCCTCGGGCATCTCGACCAGACGCTCACGTTGGTGACCGTCGCAGAGACGACCGGACCGATCCGCAGTTTTCAGGGCCCGGCGACGCATGCTGAGTTCAACCTCCAAGACTGCCCGCATCTCGACATGCTGCTCATTCCGGGCGGCCAAGGAACACGCCCCGGCGTCGAGAACGCGACGTTGCTCGATTGGATCGGCACACGCTCGGACAGTGCCGAACTCGTCATGACCGTTTGCACGGGAACGAGCCTACTGGCGCGCACGGGCCGTCTCGACGGTCGGCGCGCGACCACAAACAAGATGGCGTTCGAGTGGGTCATCACGCAGGGACCGAACGTCGAATGGGTAAAGGCTGCGCGATGGGTCGTAGACGGGAAGTATGCGACGTCCAGCGGCGTATCGGCCGGCATCGACATGGCACTGGACATCGTCCGGCGATTACACGACGACGCGACCGCCGAGTTCATCGCTGACGTGACTGAGTACGAATGGCACCGAGACGCCGACTGGGATCCCTTCGCAAAAAAGGCCGGACTGGTCTGAACACGCGCCGACAAAAAACGGAGACAAGAAATGAACATCGTAATTTTTCTGTACGAAAACATGACCGCATTGGATGTGATCGGCCCATACGAAGTGCTCTCGCGTCTGCCCGGCGCAGACCTGAAATTCGTCGCCGAGAACAAGGGCGTCGTTCGCAGCGATATGAAGTCGCTCGGCATCTCGGTCGATCACTCGATCGACGAGATAGACTCGGCCGACATCTTCCTGGTGGGCGGCGGCCCCGGCGACGAGGCGGTACGCGACAACGAACGCGTGATCGATTGGATACGCCGGGTTAACGAGAATGCCACGTGGACCGCATCGGTCTGCACGGGTTCGTTGATCTTGGCTAAGGCAGGCCTTCTCGACGGCAGGAACGCCACGACGCATTTCGCCGCGCGAGAGACGCTTGCGCAGCTCGGCGCAGTACCGACGCCCGAACGTGTCGTGATCGACGGGAACGTCATCACGGGCGCCGGCGTTTCCGCCGGAATCGACATGGCCCTCACGTTGTTCGCGAAGATCGCGGGCGACGAATTCGCTCAGGCGGTTCAACTCGGAATCGAGTACGACCCGCAGCCTCCTTTCGACTGCGGATCGCCGGAAAAGGCCTCACCAGAGATGATAGAGCTCGTAAAGGCGACTCTCGCGGCTTGAACGAGGTCCCGACGTTTGTTTGCTCGCAGTGTCGTCGGCATCTTCTGCGCCCATGGCCGACGACACTTTGAGCAGCACCGAGCGCAAACACCTGCGCGGACTCGCCCACTCGCTCCGCCCGGTCATCGTGGTCGGGAAGAACGGCGTGACAGACTCGCTCTGCGCCGAGGCCGACCGTGCGCTAGACAATCACGAACTGATCAAGGTGAAGCTGCAAGGCTACGACCGCGACGAGCGCAAGGTCATTGCGGCCGAGTTGACCGAGCGTCTGCGAGCTGGTTTGGCGGGATTGACTGGGAATGTTGCCGTGCTCTTCCGTCAGAACCGAGACCCGGAACAGCGAAAGATTTCACCGAAACCGACCGGACACTGAGACGCACGCCGGCACGCGTGACTATCGCTAGGCCCCAGGTAACTAGTAACTAGTGACTGCTCTCCAAACGAGGGTTGCGCGGCGATTCGATGGCGGCGGTGGTCGACTCTTCACGAGGCTTGCGCAGAACGATCGCGTCGTCATCGACGCGCGTCACATGACCGAGGTGTTTTCCGAGGTCGCTGTACGTGGCGACGGCACCCTCACCTTCTGCTGTCTCGCCGAGTGCGACAAGCACTTGTCCCATGTCGTTGACAACCTCGAACTTGCGCGCCTGAACGACGTTGCGTACGCGGAACGCAGCACGCGCCGATAGAAGAAGCGCTCCCGATACGCCAAGCACGACCGTAGTTGCCGCAGCTCCGGCGCCACCGGCGAATCCAACTGCGGCGGCAACACCACCGGCACCCGACAACGCAACCATCGTACGCGCGAGGTTTCGGTTCTCGTTTTCCAAACGCGAGATTCGATCTTCTAGTGTCATGTCAACGTTCCCCTCCCTAGCTGACCGGCATGTAACAGTTCATCGGCATACAACAGGCGCGCCCGTCATCGAAATACTTCGAGGAACGATCGCCTCAAACAACGGCTAAACGCACCATCGAGCGCACAATTTCGTACGCCGAATCAAGGACTTAGTGACTGTGCGCAGGCGCGGCGTCACGCGTAGCTCTCGAGCGCGTGCGCGCGATGCGGACGACGCCCGTATACGTCGGCGAATACGGTCGGCAGGCGCTTCCAAAAACGCGGGCTGAGCAACTGATTTCGTACCGTGAGCTCGCCCATCACGAGCGCCATGTCGGCGAGCGACATCGGTTCGGTCACGACTTCCACGCGACCGGCGCGAATCGCCCGAACGATGGAGACGGGGTCCCGGTCGGCCTCGACCAGCGAGTACGTACGGTTGATCTGCCGGGGCAGATGGATGTCTCCGGTTCCTACGAGCGGTATGCCGCGTCGCTTGCAGAACTTGGCGGCGTTGAGATTCGCGCGGTGAAAATATTTGTTCCAGAAGTGTGACCACTCGAGCGCGTCGAACAGGTCCGACCACTGCTCCAGTTTCTCGCGGCCAAGTCCGAAGCAGGGGTAGAACGGATGCGCTGGAACGATGAGATGTTCCGGCCGCCGAATCTCATTGAGTTCGTCGAGGCTCGAGATGCCTTCGATCTCGGGACCGCAGTTGACGACCAGTACATGTGCGCCGTCGTCGAGTGAGGCCTCGATCCCGGGCATTACGATGACCCCCTCACGCTGCGCAACACGTGCTATGTCGTCGGTAATGTGGAAGTACGCATCATGATGCGTGAGCGCTATGGCGTCATAACCGTTGGCGGCAGCGAGTTTGATCGTCGATTCGATGTCGAGTGGTAAATTGTCAACGGGATCCGACGCCGTGTGAACGTGCAGATCTACTTTCAGTTTCACAGCTGTATCGCCGATCGCTTTCTCGAAGCCGTCCATATTGCAGTGCGGGAGCACCCCGCCCTCCTCAACTTGGTCCGTTCCACCGGTGGTGGAGCCGGGTTGATAGAAGCAACGCCTGTGCCACGAATGCGACTACGAGGAGTACCGCAACGCAGGGAATACACCGTCGCGGGTGTCAGTACATGCCGAGCATTTTGCCGGCGAGCGCGATGACTGAGACCACGAGCACCGGACGAATCACTCGCTCGCCGCCCTGAACCGCAAGCCGCGCACCGAGCGTCGCCCCGAGCGAGGTTGCCGCCGCCAGTATCACCGCCGGCAGCCAAACAACCTGGCGCTGGGCCACGAAGACGACAACGGCGGCAGCGGTGAACACCGCTACGACGACGACCTTGATGCTGTTGGCTTTGACCAGGTCGTAGCCGGACCGCGCCAGTGCCAAAACGAGCAGGATTCCGACACCGGCCTGAACCGCGCCGCCGTATATCCCGATTGCAAAAAAGACCGCCGTACTGACCGATGCGCTCCAAGGCTCGACCACGCGGCCGTCCTTCTTGGCTACCGTACTGCGAAGCACGGGAACCAGTAGCGCGAGCATGACGATACCGAACATGCGCTCGAAGGCGGCGTCGGTAAGTCGCGATACGACGACTGCACCGATTACCGAGCCGATGGTAAGCGGCAGCAAAACGGGAACCGAATCGCGAAACCCGGATACTCCTTCGGCGCGAAATCGGACCGCCCCGACCGCACTCTGCAACAGCACTCCGATCCGGTTCGTGCCGTTCGCGAGGGTGCCGGGCAACCCGAGCGCCACCAGCAGCGGCACAGTGATGAGCGAGCCACCGCCTGCCATCGTATTGATGATTCCGGCTACGAATCCGCCTACGACGAGAACTGAGATCTCAAATGGTTCCATTGGGAGCACGACGCGAGCGACCAATTGAGCACGGCCTCACACGGCTGTCGACCACGGCAGGCGCAGCCGGTATTGCTTGAGCGTGCATCTCGCGAACGATCAGCTTGCCGAACCCGTCATTGCCATCCGCGGCCTCTACAAGAGATTCGGTGACCGCGTTGCGGTAGACGGAATCGACCTCACGGTGCCGAAAGGCATCTGCTACGGACTGCTAGGCCCCAACGGCGCCGGCAAGACGACGACACTACGAATGATCTACGGCGTGACCTTCCCGACCAGCGGGCGCATAGAGGTCTTCGGGCTGGACATCGCGCAGCATCGCCGGTCGATTCGCAACCGCCTCGGCGTCACGCTGCAAGACAACTCGCTCATTGAGCCGCTCACTCCGGAAGAAAACCTGAGAGTGTTCGCACGCTATCACCTGATGGACGAGGCCGACATCAACCAGCGCGTCGACGAACTCATCGAGTTTCTCGAGCTGTCATCCCATCGTGACGTCCCGGTGCGCGACCTGAGCGGCGGTTTCCAGCGGCGCTTGGCGATCGCGCTGTCCCTAGTGAATCGGCCCGAGTTGATCGTGCTCGATGAACCGACGACCGGGCTCGACCCCGCCGTGCGGCTCGCGCTGTGGTCGCGCGTGCGTGCTCTGCGCAACGAGGGAGCCACCGTGTTGTTGACCACGCACTACATGGACGAGGCCGAGCGCCTCTGCGACCGGGTCGGAATCATCACCGACGGCAAACTCATTGCCGAAGGTGCACCACGTACACTGATTGCCGAAACGTTGGCGCAGGACACGATCGAACTCGATTGCAGCCCTCAGGAGGAAGCCCGACTACTCGACGGACTGTCCATGCGGGTGCACCGACTCAGAGCCGGCGAGCGCCTGATGCTGCACGTCGATCACTCCGTCGCGCTCATCGATCACATTCGCTCGCGGAGCACCGACGACGAACTTCACATCATCGCGCGTCCGACGACTCTTGAAGACGTATTCCTGGCGCTGACGGGAACCAGCCTGGAGCTGGGCGAATGAGCGTGTCGCCTCGACACGCGCTCGCGGTATGGTGTCGCAACGCTTCGATGTATTCGCGCACGTGGAAGTGGAACCTACTGCCGAATTTCTTCGAGCCCGTGTTCTATCTCACCGCCGTCGGGATCGGTGTCGGCGCTTATATCCAAGAGATGGGCGGCATGCCCTACGTCGCGTTTCTCGCGCCCGGTCTCGTCTGTGTCTCGGCGATGAACGGCGCCAGTTTCGAGGTCACTTACAACGTCTACGTGCGACTCACCTTCGAGAAGAGCTACGACGCCATGCTCACGACGCCGATAGAACCCGACGACGTGTTGGCCGGTGAAATACTCTGGGCGCTAACGCGTGCGAGCATCTACGGCGGTTCATTCTTCTTGATCGTAGTGGCGTTCGGGCTTGCTCCGTTGCCGCACAGTCTGCTGGCGATCCCCGTGCTGATGCTGACGGGCCTGCTATTCGCCAGCATCGGTATGGCGTTCTCCGTGAACGTCTACACGATCGACTACTTCAGCTTCTACTTCACGCTGTTTCTGACGCCGCTCTTTCTGTTCTCGGACGTGTTCTTTCCGCTAGACGAACGACTCACCCCGATTTGGCAATGGGTTGCCGAGTGCCTGCCGCTGCTTCACCCGGTGCGGCTCGCGCGCGCGGCGTTCTCCGGGAACGCATCGCTTCCTCTCGTGACATGGGATCTGACCTACATCGTAGGGCTATCGACGTTGCTGCTCGCGATCGCGAGACGCGGTATCAGGCGTCGCCTGACCAGCTAGATCCCGCCCCGTGTTCAGTCGAGTTCGAGCAGCTCGCGCAACTCGCGCCATTCGCGCTTCGAGAGTCCGACGTCTTCCGGCTCGACGTTCTTGCCGGAAAGCATCGCACGAACAGCCGCGAGCCCGTTCTTCGAAAGGTTCGCCGCTCCGGCGCGATGGTTGTCGAAGGCACTCGCGGTGATCGGCACCCACCGCTCCAACAGATCGTGCAACACGTCCGCATAAGCGCGGATCTCGTACTGCGCGTGCGCATCTGCGCGCAGTCGAATGAAGTGCATCAGATTGTGGAGATCCGTCTTCCAGTACCACTGCGTGTAGAAGCTGACGGGCAGGTTCATACGTGCGAGTTCGCGCGCCAAGCCCGAACGATTCTCATCGAGCTTTTCACCTTCGGCGTTCTCGTTGAGCATTTCTTCGTAGTGATCGTACGACGTCTCCGCGTCTTCTTTGAGGATCTGAAAAACGCGTTTGGCTTCGTCGCCCTCGAGAATATCCGCGCGACCTTGACGATTCGTCGACGACTGCCCGGCGAGATGCGCCGCATCAGGGACGTAGAACTCACGATCGAGAATCGAGTAGCGCGCCGAGTATTCGTTGACGCTGGCAGTGCGATGCCGGATCCACTGTCGCGCAACGAAGATCGGCAGCTTCACGTGCAGTTTGATCTCGCACATCTCGAAAGGAGAGGTGTGCCAATGGCGCATCAGATAGTTGATCAGGCCGGAGTCATCGCGCGCACGCTTGGTGCCCGCGCCGTAGGATACACGCGCAGCCTGCACGATCGCGGCATCGTCGCCCATGTAATCGACGACGCGGATGAAGCCATGATCGAGGACGGGAATAGGCTCGTAGAGTACTTCTTCGAGTTCGGGAACGGTCACCCGCTTCGTCTCGAATCGCTGTTCCTTTACGGCGTCAAGTTCGACCTGCTGTTCACTGGTTAGCGCCACTACACGTTACTCCGTTTGCTGTCGTTGCCTTGCTCGTGCGCTGCGAATGCGTGTCGGCAGATGTAGCACGCCCGTCCGCGCGTGCCAGCGACCACCGCGACTGCACCGCCGCTCGCCAAACAACGCGAGCATACCGCCAGCCTCGCCAGGATGACTAGATAACTCCAACGATCATCCCACAGGCGTGTGCATCGCCGCTCGCCTTGCGGGGCAGGCCGAACCGTCGTAGTCAATGCCATGCCCGCACGCGATATCGAGTGGCCCCCCGAGTTGCACCCCTCGACGGCGCCGGTCTTCATACACAACGAGATATATATCCCGTCGGAGCCGGAAGTAGTCTGGCAGCACCTGATTCGTGCATCACACTGGCACGAACACTACGCGCATTGCCGCGGACTTCGTTTCGCTGACGATGGCGGGCCGGACCTGGCCGAAGACACCGAGTTCAGTTGGCGTACCTTCGGCGTTCGAGTCACGACGAACGTGACCGAATTCAAGCCACCGCATCGTCTCGCATGGCGCGGCGAGGGCCCGGGCGGGCACGCCTACCACGGCTGGGTCATCGACCCCGTCGCCGACGGCTGCCGCGTGGTCACGCAAGAGGCGCAAAGCGGGCTATTCCCCTCGCTACTACGTATTCCCGTCCGACGTGTGCTCCGGCGAGCCCATCGACTCTGGCTGGAAGGGCTGGCAGCTGTGGTGATGAACGACGACCCACTACCCGCGAGCCGCGCCTCGCAGTCGGACTGAGAACGATGGACCAGCACCCGACACAAGAACCAGAAGAGGAGAGCAGCACCGAGACCGTCGTGTTCGGGGTCCCTCTGGCGGAGTCGGCCGGTATCATCGGCTGGGGTACGCTCGTCATCGCGATCTACATCGCACTGACGGTCGGAACGGGAGGGTACGACGAGAGGTCAGTATCCACCGTCGTTCGCTGGACCGGCCGCATCTCGATGTTGGTGTTTCTTCTGGCGTATCTGCGCCCTTGGTTCACCGCGATCGCAGCGGGCGAGACAGCTACCGAGACTGCGACGGAAACATCGCCCGCCGCCTGGGCGATACGTAACTATCGATACCTACTGCTACTTCTCGCATCGTCTCACACGATCCACCTCACCGCGCTCGGCGTATTGGCAACCCAGTTCGCGCGTGAGTTCGAGTTGGTGACAGTCGCGGTGGGCGGGCTCGGCTATGTCTTCATCTACGTGCTTGCCATCGGTGCCGCCGCGAACCGTCTGGCGACGGACGCAGCGCGCGCAGGCTTCTTGGAATCACTGGCAACGCACTACGTTTGGGGCGTGTTCGTCATCACGTCGGCAACCAACATCGTGGAAAAGCCCGAAGTCGTGCCGTTCGTCATTGCGGGTCTGGCCGCGGCCTACTATCGCCGATCTGCCGGCGGACGCTCCGAGTCTTAGTCGGCCACGAAATCCGAGGGGTCGAATTTCAGATGCCGACTCACATCGCCGATGGCATCCATGAACACCACGCGAGCCGAAAAGCACCAGTTGCCGCCTTCTTGCTCGAACGTGTCGTGATAGCGCCCCTGCACGATGGGCTGTAGCGAGACCTCGCCGGCCGACTGGAACACGGTGAAGTAGGACCTGGCACGCGCTCGTTCACCGTCGATCTCGATGATCAGGTTGCTGGTGACGTGTTTGGTTCGCGGAATGCCGTCGTACAGCTGGATCGACGCCTGCATGATCTCGGTCACCGCCTGAGCTCCTCGCAGAGGCTCAGCGACGCCGGCAGGCCCGTATGTCGAGTCGGCGAACAACTGCCCCACCCCGTCCAGATCACCCAAATCGAGGCGCTCGGCGTAAGAAAAAATCAGCGTTTCGATGGCAGCGCGCGCGTCGGAACTCATATCTGGACGTTTGTCAGGCCGACACTGCCGTGTCGACGAAAAAAGGGTCGGAAATGCGCGATTTAACTGGGCTAGCGGTGAATCAATCGGGGTCCGAGACCGTCGCTACTATGTACCGGGAAATACAAAACATTAGTCATGCTTTAATATTTCCCATTTTTGAATAACCAATCATTATGACGCATTGCGATACGACCCCGCACGGTGTACAGTGCCGGTAAGCACGGGGACGAATCGCGCAGCGGTCGCAATGCGACGGCGCTCGGTACCGGTGCCCCAAATGGTGGGGCGCCGTGGAGCCCAGTGCGGGAGACAGGTCATGGACCTTAAGACAGGACTCGGACTCGTGGTTCCTGTCGCGAGAAACGTCCTCGGCCTCGATGAGGCCAGGGATACGCTCGGTGCTTTCACCGCCCAGCTCGGCGACATGGACCTGACGGTTCTCTTCACCGATATCGATGACTTCACAGCGCTCACGGAAACGTTGGGCGATGCGAAGGCGCAACACCTCGTACGCGTACACAACGTGATCGTTCGAAAGTG
>JAJCZM010000036.1 GCA_029262375.1 Deltaproteobacteria bacterium | reverse complement strand
TGCGCCTGGTACGCCCGGGGCCACCGAAGCCCGCGCCGTTGTTGATCAACGACGAAATCGTGCTGCTGAAGCAATAGGAACCGACCGAGAACCAGTTGGTCGGGTCGCCCTTTCCATTGATGGTCGACCCCCCCTCGCCCGGAATCGGATCGAGGAAACACGATCGCTCATCGGGGACGCAGTTGCCCGCGCCTTCCTGGTCGTCCGACGAGCCCATGTTGCCGTCGTTGCCCGCCTCGCAAAACTGCGCGCGGCCGCAAAGACCGTCGCAGGTTTCACCCGTCGGGCAGTCGTCGACGCTGTCGCAGGGATCGCCACTGGAGCTGCAGATCGAAGTGCAGGTCGCGTTCGCTGCGGCTTCGCTGCACGACACAAACTGGAACAATGCCCCCTCGCAGTGGTACGTCGGCGGGCCGTCGGCGCACAGGCCGTCTTCCGGGTCTAGCGGATCGGCAACACACAACGGTAGACAGCGGCCGCCGGGACACGCGTCTTCGCATGTGCCGAGTCCGCAGTCGCCGTTCGTGGAACACGCGAACCGGTCGAAAGCAGGATCGCCCTTGCAGTGAGTCGGATTGGTCGAGCAAGCGCTGCCCGGGCAGTCGCCGTCTTCATCGCACAGAAGACCGATGTTCACGCCGCCCGTACAAGACGAACCGAGACCGGCCGAATTGCCGACCGCGCAGCCGATGCCGAAATCGGGGCCTCCTGCGTCGCATGCCGGCGCGCAAGAGTTCGGGATCGTCGGCGCACCACCGTCTGTCGGGCATGGGCAGTCGAGCAGTTCGAAGCCGACCGCCGTGCACGGCGTGGTCGAAGGCACGGTCATCTGCGCGTGCGTGGACGGGAAGAAATCGATCTCGAAGCCGGTGCCGGTGATGTTCTTGGACGCGGACGGCGGACAATCGTTCGACAGCGTGCCGTACAGCGGATCGGTGTAGTCGATGTTGCACGGCGTTCCGGTGAGCCCGGGATTGTCGGATTCGATCGCACCGCAGATGAGACTCAATTCGCAGCTGCCGCCCGGACAGTCCGGAGACGTTTCGAGACAGGTCTCGCCGCCCGCACATTCACTGTCGAAACGGCAGGGATCGCCGCTCGTCGAGCAACTGCCTTGGCAGACACGCAAGTCGTTCTTACCGCCGACACAGAACCCGCCGCAGACCGGGCAAGGCCGGAAGTTGCTCTCAGCGAGATGTACGCGCGACAGCAGTTGATAGTTCAGTTCGTGCTCGCCGGTGACGATATTGCGCGTACCGATGATCGGTTCCTTGTAGACCTGAACCGTGCAGACCGCTGTGCCCGCCGTATTCACGGCCAAGGGGCCGCCGTCATAGGTGACGTCGCAGACCTGCTCGCTGTCGCAACGGCCGCGGCAAACCTCGCCCGACGTACAATCGCTCTGACTCGTGCAAGGCCCCGAAGGCGTGCCGGCGCCGTCGTGGCACTGAGACAGGCAATCCAACCCGCTCGTACAGCCCGCCCCTGCGTTGACCGCAAAGCTGTCGCAGATCCAGCAATCCGAGTCTTCGTCGGCGCCGTTCCCGTTGCCTCGAGCGTCGCAGCGCGTGGTACTGCCCGGCTCCCAAGAACAGTTGGGCAGTTGCGCACCGACCGCATCGCAAACCGGGTCGGAGGATCCGCCCGTGCACGTCGCATCGGTGAAACCGCCGCAGTCGCAGTTCTCGAGCGTCGTGATGTAGCCGGAGTCTTGCGCGATTTTTTGGTTGTGCGAGAGCCCTGTCCAACCGGCGTCGGTATCGGTGCCGATGTTGCCGAGATAGTCGACGAACAATTTGGCGCGCGGCGTGCTGTTACAGGTGCACTGAAAGGCGTCTCCCGCAGGCGCACAGCTTCCCACGCAAGCACCGAGGTCGGTGCCGTCACATTCTTCTCCCAGCGGCAACGTCGAGGTCTTGCCCTGATTGATCACGTTGTCGCCGCATCTCGCTCGCGGCGGGAACGCCGCCTCGATGATCGAAACCGCCGCGTACACACGATCGCCCGGCAACGCATCGGTATCGGAGAGCTCGCTTATCGCATCCGACAAGCAGGCCTTCGCTGCATTTCGATCGGCAGTGCCGGCGGGACCGTTCCCGCACAGGTCCAACTGCACGATGTCGGCGTCAAGACACTTGTTGTCAATTGCATCGAGCAACTTGCCGTCCATCTTCGAGATCTTCTTGACGAGCTTGGCATCTTCGAAGCGGCACCTGGTCGGATCGCCCAAGGCCTTGCCCTTGTTGATCGCGTCGCGACACTTGCCGACGCCTTTGACGATCGTGGAAGAGAGCTTGCCGGCGGGTTTCGAAATGGCTTCGAGACAAGACGCGGCCGAGGTCGAGATGCCCGAGCCGTTGACGATGGTGCCGTAGACGAGATCGACGAAATCGTCAGCACCGTCGAGCGAAACCGTGTCGATGCAGGTCGAAAGCTCCGCCTTCGTCGCGAGGGCCCCACCGATGATCGAATTGCAGAAGGCACCGGGGAAACCCAGGTTCGCTATATTAAAGGATGTATCGCTGCCGACGAGACCGCCGCAGGTTTCGGCCGTTGCTCCTGCCGGCGGGCACGATGAGTCGGCCAGACAAGGGATCGTCGGCGATCCGCTGCAGGTGCTGCCGCATGACTTCTCTACCGTGCGCGAGAGCTTCGTCGCCGCCTTGTCGATGGTCGATATCGATTTCGCATCCGGACAAACACCGATCGTCTTGCCCGAGATATCGGCGTTGCGACACTTCGAAATCGCTTTCACCGCCTTTGCGTTGAGACGCCCCGAACCCGAGCCGATTTTGCGGGCACAAGCCTGCTCGGTCTTGGTCAGATTGGCCGAGGCAGTCCCCAGCGACAGGGCGAGCAGAAGCGTCGAGAAAGCGGTCGCTAGAGCGATGCTGCGTTTTATGGGCGGCGCGGTCATGGAACTGGAAGGACCAGCGGTCAAAGTAGGCCGAACCGGCGTCGACTGGCAAGGGGGAAAATGGCTCGTTCGACAACGTGCGACGTGTGGGGGTCAGGGTACTCGGCCGCATGCGTGCGGGAATGGGCGGGAATAGGTTTGCGGTACGGCACGCGTGGACTCGGGTGGGGGTGTTCGGCGTGCGAAGCGCGTTCACATACGACGAGAATGTCGTCGTATGCCGCTCGGCGCCGGCCGCGGTCGCCTCACTCGGTCGGGGGGCGTCCGCCCTCCTACGGACACGGCGGACACATGAGCGTCACCGGAGATCCCACCGCCGCATTGAGAATGAACAACGCATCACCTGCGGTGATCGCGCCCGAATTGTTGACGTCGCACACGCACAGCGCGCAGCTCTGAAGACCGACCGCCGCCTGCAACGCGAGCAAGGCGTCGCTGGCCGTGATGACGCTGGGGCTGTCACCGAACTTCAATGACGAAGGGTCAATCGGATCGCCGCACACGCCGCTGCCCGGCATCGTGGTGGTGGTGGTGGTCGTCGTCGTGGTCGGCGGCAAGGTTGTCGTCGGTGGCAGTGTCGTCGTTGGCGGCAGCGTCGTCGTAGGCGGTAGCGTCGTCGTCGCTCCGGTGATGCCCGGAACGCTGAAACGCTGGGCTACGACGTTCTCCTGCCCGAAACCACCGCCCGCGTCCGTCCAGGCAACGGTCGCGTTGCCCGAGTCGTCGAGCCCGACGACCGGCCGCGACGACGTCGACGATAGATCCGTTTCAGCGGTCAACGCCTCACCGCTGGCCGCGAAGGCACGCCCTTTGATGCCGTAGGAACCGGTCCAGACGACAACGAAGTTGCCGGCGGAATCACACGCCAAACGCGGATTCACCTGTGCGCCGGTCGTGTAGGTATTGACTCGGAACTCCGTACCGACCGGCTGCGCCGACAAATCGTAGCGACGCGCGGCGATGCCCGGCCCGTTACCGTCGAAACTGCCGTACGGCGAACCGCTTGCGTGCCACGCGACGACGAAGCCGTTGTCGCTGCAACAGTTCGTCGGATAGTCACCATAGGCACTGCTGTCTGCGCTGACTTTGAACTCGCTGCCGATCACGCCCGTATCGACATCGACGAGCCGACTATGAACAGACGGGCTGCCGGCGCTCTGGCCGAAGCTCACCCATGAAACGAGAAACTCGCCATCAGGAAGCCCGCAGGAAGCGGGACGTCCCTGGTAACCGCTCGTGTACGTGTTGATCTGGAACTCGGGTGGGATCACACCGCTCGCGCGCACGGGATTCTCGGCGGCGTCTCCCGCTTGGCCTGCTTCTAGACCGTAAGGCCCCGACACATTGGCGAGATAATCGCTGCTCGTACAAAACACGTCACTGGCATCGCCGCCGATCTGCGCGGCACCTTCAAAACACACTCCCCCGTAAATCCCGATTCCACGTTCGGACAAGAACGTCGACGACGGTGCCTGCGTACCCGCCGTGCTGGTGTTGACCGGGAAATCGCCCTGCGAGAGGGCCACGCCGTCTACGAACTGTTGAAAGAAAGTCCCGAGCCCGCTCGCATCGGGGCCGGTCCAGCTAAAATTCGTGTAGACCATGCCGCCGAAGATTCTTTGCTGGAGACCACTGACGACCTGATCTCCCGTAGTGGTCGCGTTGACGCGAAACTCGCTACCTTCGAACGCGCCGTTCATGTCGAGCCGCTGCGTGTACACACCGCGCAGGTCGAAATCTTGGTCGGTGGAATTCCAACCGACAATTGACCACCCGAGACGATCGACGCCGATGCGCGGATCCTTCTGGCTACCGGTCGTGAAGCTGTTGACCTGGAACAGATTGCCCAGCGGCATGAGCTGCACATCGGCCGCGTTCGGCCTCTCGACCGTTGCGAACAGTATCGCGGCGAGCGGTAGGCCGATCATCGTTAGGGCGAGGATGGCGATGCGGGCGGGCATTTGAACGGCCGACTGATTGTCGGCCTTGTCGCATACGGCCGCGTGGCGGTCGGCGTCATTCTGAACGGCCGACTGGTGGTCTGGCATTTGGACGGCCGACTGGTTGTCGGCCTTGTTCTTAACGGCCGACTGAATTTCGGCCTTGCGGTGGCGCTCCATGAGCATTCCCCGTTGGCGGTTCCCGGTGGGTTTTGTTTTGAACGGGCGCCCAGCCCGGGCTGCAGGGCGGCATCGGGGGGAAACGTAGCACCGCGGCGGAAGTCTGCCCAGCGCGACGCGGGCCGCGCCTCACGCGACCGATCATCGGCCAGTCAAAGAGGGCGCCGGGCCGATCCGCCGCAAAACGAATCGGCCCGGCCTCTATGCTATGAACGGAACGCGCGACTAGAAGGCCGAGAACGGCCCGTCCGCCCAGGTCGCGGCTGCGAGTGCTTCTTGCCCGTCGCTCGACGGATGGAAGCAATCGATGCTCGAGATGTCTCCGCCCTGCACCTGGTAGTTCCACACTTCCCAGGTGTAGTCCCAGTAGACCTTGCTCGACAGGTTGTTGGCCGCATTCGAGATGATGTCGAGATACTGGTTGTAGCCGAGATTGGTCGCCTGCAATGCGAGACGCTGGGCCTCGCTGGTGCCCGGCGACAGCATCGACCCACACGGGAAGCCGAGATAGGTCAGCAACCAAATGGCTTCGCAGTCCAACCCGAATATACCGGTTTGGTTCTTACCGACATCGTAGAGCTGCTTGATGTCGGGCACCGACGCCGTGTACACGGTCGCGCCGCCCGTCAGACCGCCGGCCACTCCCCACACACTCGGATCGAGCACGGCGATGCCGTCGATGTAATCGTAGATGTACGTCAACGGGTCGGGCACCTGCGCAATGCTGTCCTGGCAAATGTCGTTACCGCCGAGCTCGACCGTCACATAGTACGGCGTGCTGCCGAGACCGCCGGCCGCCTGCCCGTCCATGTCGTCCATGTCGGCGCCGTTGACCGCACCCACGACGTTGCTGTTCACACCGAACGCGTCGTCGGCGCGCTGGTTGTGGCTATCGACATTTTCGTAGCCGAACAGCCATTCCCAAAACCCGAAGTAGCCGCTGGCCCACGACTCGCTCAGGTTGTCGCCTATACCGTTGGAATCGAACGCACGCGTGATGCTGTCACCGATGCTGTAGATGCGTGTCGGCTGCAGCCTCGGCGGCTTGGCATACGACTGCAACACAGAACCAAACACGAGCGCGGCAGCGACCGTAGTCACTACGCCCAGTCTCCATCTTCTTTGACGCTGGTCTCTCATCTTTCCTCCTTCTGTCCTCTTACCATCCATGATTGTGGATTCGGGTTGGCTGCGACCTTGGTGTCGGTCGCAGTGTCTTTCGGCAATTCCCCCGCGGCCCGATCGCGGGTTCCGACGGCTCCCGAGTGGTTGCGGAAGCCGAGACTGCAAGTGGCTTCGAGTTCTTCGTCGATGGTGGCGGCAACGATGGCCGCACGTTGGTAGCCGCGGCGCGGACGACGACCGATCACCCAAGACGGCACCGCTTCGCGAAAGCCCATGCGCAGGCCTTCATCGGTGTCGGCCAAGACTTTCACTGCGGTTGCTGCGTCGGCGATGCAGGCGTCGAATTGTTTGTTGTCGAGGCCGAGTTGCTTGGCGGTCGGGCGCGCTGCTGCGTTGGCGAAGTAGGCTTTGGCCCAGGCGTCTAGCTTGCCCGCTTGCGATGCGCACTGCGCGGCCAACGCGTCGGCGAACATCGGTTCGACCGTTGCTGGGAAGTGATGGACGAATGAGAAGTCGATGCGCTCGTCGTATGCACGCAGGGTGTCGCGTGCGACGTCCCAGCCGTTTTTGCACTGTCGGCAGCGGAAGTTGGCGAAGTAGGCGACGGGGAGGCGGGTGTTGTGTTGCGGGGATGCGCCCGTAGCGCTCGTTGTCGGCGTCGCGCGCGCGGCTGGCTCTGGGGGCGCGGTGCGCGCATCGAGCGCGTTGAGATCGCCCATCTTAAGCGTCGCGCGCGCCACGACCGGCGCGCTAGGTAGATCGAGCGTGCAGCGCCCGGTCGTTGCGGCTCGAAGTCGCTCCACCAGTTCCATGCGCGCATCGCCTTGTCGCAACGCTTGTAACGCGAGTTCGGCTTTCATGCGCGAGAGATCGTCGGCGTCGCCGTAGCGCTTGCGAGCGGCCTCTTCGATCTCGGCCGCTGTCGCCGGCTCGGCCGCGTCGTCGGCCTTCTCGAATAGCTGCTCGACGGTGAGGCCCTGTTTCGACGCCTCGCGCGAGAGCAAAAGCGGATTGGAGTAGTCGATTTCAAACTGCGCGCAGATGGTCGAAACGAGCTCGGCGCGGCGGCGATATAAAGGATAGGCAGCGAAGCGCTCGATCTCGTCGCGCGAGATGGCGCTGCTCATGCAATTGCCGACTTTCTCGGCTAGCTGCGGCTCGCCGGTCGGCGGATCGGCTAGGTTGGGGAGTTCGAGTTTGAAGCGCCCATCGATCACGGCGTCGGCGGCCGCGCCGATCGCCGTTCGGTAGCGCTCGACGCGCAGGCGGTGACGGACTAGCTCGTCGTCGGGATCGACGCCTGCAAACAGATCTGGATTGTCACGCACGAAGGCCGCGACTGCTTCGCTCGTCGGTTGCGCACTTTGCCAGGCGGCGATGCGCCAGTTCTCCGACGATTGCCGCGCATCCAGTTCGTCGTACGCCCGTTGGCGGCAGACCCCCTGCCCCGCCGCACGAATGACCGCATCGATCTCACGCCAGGTCTTCGCGGCGGCGCCCGCAATCGCTTGATCGAGCTCAGTGACGCTCACCGCGTCGTCGCCGAGATAACCGGCGATGTCGGTTCCTTGTAAAGCATCGGCTTCGGTGGGGTGAAGGAGCGTGCAGCCAAGCGCGACGGCGGCGGCCGTGAGTATGACCATCGCAGCGGCGATGCGTATCGCCATCGTAGCGGCGACGCGTGTCGCCCGCGAGTTCGTTCGCAACGCTTGGAGTCGGCTACGCATTTACTCTTCCGTTGGTTGCCAGGTCCCGTCTTCGGCGAGCACTTCGCGCGATCCGGGCTCGGTCACGCCGAGACGGCGCGACAGTTCGTCTGGAAATCGTTTGCGTTCATCGCCGGGCTGCTCGGCTACCGTGCCGCTCGACACATCGATTGGTCGCGCGGGTGCGCGCGGCGCGATGGTGTCGAGGAACTCGCCCACCGCCATGCCGGTCTCTTCGAGGAACTCGGTCTCGGCGTCGATGAGGGCGTCGCGCATATTGCCACCACGGTTTTCGCCGCGCAGCTCGCGCACGTGTAGGAGCAACTCGACCACGCGTTGGCGCTGCGCGGGCGCCATGGGTTCGTCGGCGAAGGCTTCGTCGATCTGCGTGGTAAGGAGATCACGGGCGTAGGTTTCGCGGTCGGTTTCGTTTCGTAGGCGACGGCCGTCGGGGGTGACGACGACTTCGACTTCGGCCGGGCCGGGGCAGGGTATCGGGTCGGGGCAGCGTGCTTCTGTGGGCGTTGGTGGCGCTGGTGCGGGGACGTTTGCTGCGGCGGTTTCCGGCGCGGCATCTGGTAGACCGGCGCGTGCGGCGAGTGCCTGGCCTTCGAGGTGACGGACTGTTGCTTGGGCGCTATCTAGGCGGCTGCTGAGCGTTACGTTCGTGTAGAGGCTTGCGCCGAGCGCGGTGGTGAGTACGAGGAGTGCGAGTAATCGAGGTTTTGGCATGGGAGAGAAGGCCCGGGGGCTTCTTCGACTTAGGAGACTGGGGTGGCTTCGTCAATGGGGGTTTGTGCGGTGCTGCGAAGAAGGCTGGATACGCCAGGTGGCTATTGAATCGCCCCGGGTTCCCCGGAGACTCGTTTAGTTGAGTCCGACCCCGATGGTCGGACTTTCCACGTTTCGATAGTACGCGCGCTCGTACTCGGCCGGCGGCACGTAGCCGATCGGCTCGAGAAGGCGGCGGTTGTTAAACCAATCAACCCATTCGAGCGTTGCGTATTCCACATCATCGACGTTGCGCCAGGGGCCGCGTCGCCGGATCACTTCGGTCTTGTACAGCCCATTCACCGTCTCGGCCAGCGCGTTGTCGTACGAGTCGCCGACGCTTCCCACCGAGCCCTCAATGCCTGCTTGGATGAGACGGTCTGAGTATCGAATCGATAGGTATTGTGTTCCGCGGTCGCTGTGGTGCACCAGCCCTTTCGTGTCGCGGCGACACTGAATCGCTTGCTCCAAGGCATCCATCGCTAAGCCCGTCTTCAAGGAATTTGACACACGCCAGCCAACGATCATCCGTGCGAATACATCGATCACGAAGGCGACGTAGGCAAAACCGGTCCATGTTGCGACGTAGGTGATGTCGGCCACCCACAGTTCGTTTGGGCAGCTGGCCGTGAAGTCACGTGCGACCAAATCGGCCGGCCGATGTGCCGACTCGCTGGCAATTGTTGTCTTGAAGCTACGACCGCGTCGCGCTCCCTGGATCTGCATATCCTGCGTCAATCGCTCAACCGTGCACCGTGCGACCCGTTGGTCTTGCCGGTTGAGCTGCCGCCAGATCTTGCGCGCACCGTAGACCTGGAAGTTCTCTTCCCACACGCTACGAATGGCCCCGCGCAGTTCAACATCGCGATGCCAACGCTTCGAGCGTCGAGAAGGATCACGCTCGCACGCCTTGTGCTCGTAGTAGGTCGAGGGGGCGATCGGCAGCAACGCGCAAATCGGCTCGACCCCATACTCGTCCCGGTGATCGTCGATGAACGCCACCATCACTTGGGTCGGCGGTCGAGCTCCGCCTGTGCGAAATACGCTGATGCCTTGCGCAAGATCTCGTTGGCGCGTCGAAGTTCTTTTACTTCGCGCTCGAGGTCTTTCACGTGTTCGCGCTCGTCGGTGCTAAGACCGGGCCGCTTTCCTTCGTCGGTCTGAGTTCGACGCACCCATTTGCGAAGTGTTTCCGGTGAGCAACCAATCTTGCCCGATATCGATCGGATCGCATCCCATTCGGATTCGTAGTCGGACTGGTGATCGAGAACCATCCTGACCGATCGCTCTCGTACCTCAGGTGAGTACCTGCTTTTCCTTCCCATAGCTCCATCCTTTCAAGAAATGGAGCCTCCGGAAAATGCGGGGCGATTCATATAGGGTGTCATGCGTCACACAACCACGGGAGGCGTGGTCGTGAAAGAATCTATAGCAATTCCGAAGTCTCGACTTCCCTTGAAGTAACGTTTACCGCGACGAGCGACGACGGGTCGCGGTGCAACGCACGGCGGGACTATCTCGAGGTCGGCGAATCCCCTCATGTGACGGTACTGTCACGCTAACCGATTTCGGTCGCCGGACTGCACCGTATCTAGCCATCCGTCGCAGCACGGACGACCAGGTCTGGTGGTCCGGCCAAACCGACTTACGTTAATGTGACAATCCCACCGGGACACGTGCGATACTTCCTCGATGATTGACCGTGACGAAATAGATGCCAAAGCGGACGAGTTCGAAATACATACATCTGATCTCCAGCGAGACTACGTGTTCGGCTGGCTGCTATTCGCGATCTACAACAATGCCCACCTATCAAACCTCCTGGTGTTGAAGGGCGGCAACTGCTTTCGGAAGGCCTACTTTCCTAACACTCGGTTTTCGTCGGATCTCGATTTCTCGACCCAACAAGCTCTCGATCTGGAACGTTTCGCTCTTGAGTTGAACGAATGCTGTTCCGTTGCTCAGGACGCTTCTGGTATTCAGTTTATGCCGGAGCGCAACAGCATCGCCGAGTCCGCGAGGGCCAATCAAGGCAGGAACACCGATCGGAAGATATACAAGGGAAAGGTGTTCTTTAAGGATTTCTACGGCGAGAACAGCTCGATTGAAATCTCGGTTCGGATGGACGTCACGGAGTTCGACAAGCTCTATATGGAGCCCGTGAATGTTCCCCTCATTCACCCGTATACAGACGCCGACGCTTGCCAGGTCGATCTGCGTTGCGTGGCTATCGAAGAAGGCATTGCAAGCAAGCTCAAGTGCCTCATCCAACGTCGACATTCGCATGATCTGTACGACCTCGTTTACGCGGCCTTCTTCAATGACAGTATTGAGTTGAACCGAGCTGAAATTGCCCGGGTCTTCCTCCGGAAGACAATATTCGGCGACAGTCCTGGTTCAGCGAGACAAATCCTCTTAGGATTGCCTGTCCCGGTCTTCAAAGCTGCATGGGAGAGGTACATAGTGTGTCCCGTCCAAAGCCGTCTGGATTTCGAAAAGGCTCAATCAATCTACTCGGGTTTCATCGAAAGCGTTTTTGGAGCGGTTGCTGGCGGTTCTCAATGGGTTAGCGATGCGTTTTACCCTGCCGAGCTGCGCAATGTGTTCCTGGAGGCTGGAGCGGAAAGGAAACTCATCCGATTGCAGTACGACGGAGTAACTCGCCTAGTTGAACCGTACGCATTGGTGTACAAACGCCCCTCGGGAAGACGACCAAGGGAGTACTTCTATGTCTGGGATCGGGTTGGAGGCAGCTCAGGGCCGGGAATAAAAACTCTTGTAAATCCGAAAGTGGTCGCCCCGGAGATCACCGATGAGTCGTTTGAACCGCGGTTCGAAATCGAACTGTCGAAGGCCGGAGAGAACAGCGGAAAAGGTTACTTCGGCGGCGGAAGAACTTCGGCTCGTCGGTCGACAAGAAATCGTCGGCCACGGTCTTCGGCTTACTCTGGCGGACCGAAGTATGTTGTTGAGTGTTCGTATTGCAGAAAGCAGTTCAAGCGCAAGAAGGCTGACAACACGTTGCGTCCGCATAAGGACAAGTCCGGACGGAACTGTCCTGGCCGACATGGGTACTCTCTTGGTTGGCGTTACTAACTGTGCCTCGTCAAAGGCTTTGTCACGATTTTTGATCGCGGTTGGAGCTTCGCTGCTGCCGTCTCGGTACTTACGCGATGATCCCAGCGGCTTCACGCCAGATCGTGAAGGCTTAGTGTCGGCGTTTTCGGTGCTGAGTTGCTGTGAGAAAGTGACGGTGGGTGTTGAAGGGAGTGTACGTCGTCGCATGTAGCGAGAGGAACCTCTGCGCTGCGCCGGGCGACCTGAATCCCTGCATCCTTCGTTCGCGGCGGCGAACGTACACATGCGATCTCTCGACGCGATTGTTCTTCCAACGAAGCCTAGCGATGTCGGGCAGTCAGACCAAGATCCTGGAAGGCCGCAGCGTAGGAACGAAGCTTGTCCGTGACGATTGTGCGCGGCACCAAACCGCTCCTCTTTAGCAGCTTTCCCATGGGCTTGAGCGCCGCCTTCTTGTCACGCTTGGCCTGCACGAGAACATCGAGGATCTTCCCGTCCTGGTCTATCGCGCGCCACGGGTACATGCGTTTCCCGTTCATCGAGACAAAAGCCTCGCCGCGCTGCCACAGCGAGTGCGGCCGAGGCCGATGATGGCGAAGCCAGCGCGCGATCTGCGTACCCAACTTGGCAACCCAGCGGCGGTCGACTCATAGGACACTTGGTGTCCCCGTTCGGCCAGTAGTTCCTCGAAGTCGCGCAAGCTTGGCAACGACCCCGTCGTGCGAGATGACGAGCCGAACTGATTCTCAGCGTGTTCGGCGTTGACACCTCGGAGTCTACTGTGCCTCGTCAACACTAGATCAGAGCGAAATCGAATCGCGTCACAGACCGATAGTGTGAACCAAGTCACATTCCCGCGAGCGGACAACCCAATCCGCCAGCACCACGCTGCGGGGTGATGCCCGATGTGTCGAGACTGTGATACTAGACCTGGATGACGCCAATTAGTAGAACGCGCGCGCTACTGGAGGACCGTCTTGAACGACTCTCGAATCTTGGCGTTCCGTTCCCGCAGTCGGCCGACGAGTTCGGCGTGTTTTGCCATCTCCTCCACTCTCTCGCCCAGACCCCCGTGTCCTACCTAGAGATCGGGTGCCGTCACGGTGGCTCCCTGTTTGTAGCGGCAGCGTTCCTTCCTCCTGGCTCGACACTGATAGCCCTCGATCTGCCGGGCGCTGCCTGGGGGATCTCGTCGAGCGAGGTCGAGTTGCAGCACGTAGCTGCCGCCCTCACGGCCGAAGGCTATCAAGCACACGTTCTACTGCTCGACTCGCAGTCGCGCGACGCGAAGTCCCAAGTCGAAAGCATTCTAGACGGCCGTGACCTTGACGCGATCTTTATCGACGCAGACCACACTCTTGCTGGCGCAACTGCCGATTGGGAATGCTACCGAGGACTAGTCCGTGACGGCGGCCTGGTTGCGTTCCACGACATTGCAGATCGCGCAGATACGCCGGATGTAGAGGTCCATCGGCTGTGGTCTACACTTCGTTCCACGTACCCATACTTCGAAGTGGTATTCGAGTATGGAATCGGCGCACTATGGCTTCGCAGATGAAGGTGTACTGCGAACCTCGCGAGATATCACTTCTTTCAAACTACCTAGCCGACCGGCACATAGAAGTTGTATCTCTGAACGACCGCGGCGTTGGCCCACTGCAACTTGCAGACGCGCTCGTGTCGGAAGGTGTATCGGTCGCTCTCCAGATTGCGCCGCAGTGGGAGTGGGGACGCCATCTTGAGCATGTCTCGATGAACATCATGGATGCGGGTATCAAGCTATTGTGCGGAGAGGGTGCGATGTTTCGGTGGTTGGGCGAGACGGGGCGCGTGGGGACGGACGTGGGCTTCTATCTCGCCCCGTGGGGCTACTCTGGCAATTCGAAGTTGGCATACGAACTGCCACCCGTTACGCCGGCAGATATCGACATGGCGCGTGCGCTTTGCGCCGATGGGCGGCGCTGGCACCCAACCGCGGACGATATCCTCATTATCGGGCAGAACGCTGGGGACCGCGCGAGGTATTTTCGCGGTAGTACGAGCTCGAACGCTGAGCTGGTAGAAAAGTGCTGTCAGATTTGGGGCCAGGAGCGTCTAAAGTATCGTCCGCATCCGCTCGATTCTTCCAGTCAGGACGTCCCTGTTGAGATCGTCAATTCGCGTTTGCCGCTTCGGGAGATACTACCGAATTTCGCGGCTTGTGTTTCTGCAAATAGCACAGCTACGGTCGAAGCAATGTGTGCTGGGATGCCTACCATGAATGATGGTGTTGGCCCATGGAGCGGGTCACCGGTAGTCCAGCCGATTCGAGCAGAGTTCAGCAGCCACTCCTTCGACGAATATCTTGAGTCGATTGCTGCGCTGCTCAGTTTGCACCGCCTACCGCGATTCGATTACGGGGATCCGCTGGCCCGTGCCCTGAGCTTCTATACGGATTACGAACCGAGCGTTTTTGGGTTTGATTGCCTGAGTTTCGACGACGATCCCGTCCGTTGGCAAGGCGACTACTACTGGCAAGAATAGATATCGCGTGACATCTTCAGAACTGGCATTTCAGGTGCGAACGCTCGGGTTCGCGGTGGTGGAACAAGCGTTCTCAGTGGACTGGCTCGAACACTACCGACGCGTGACGGCGACGACGTTTCCTGTAAATCCCATAGACTATCCAGCCAGGTATTCAAAGGGAGATTTTGTAGCACAACATAAGACTTGTTGGGAGCTGCCTTTCGACTATACGCTTAGAGGGCTTGCCGCTGATGCATCGGGTACGGATATCGCATGGATCCAGCAGGCTGATATCCACGTCAACGTAGGAACGACCCTCCATCGAGACAGCGTTAACCGCGAACGGTTTGGTGTCGGACCCGATTGGGATGAGCACGAACACCCATACCGAATAATTCGGCTTGCGGTGAACCTCTACGACTCCGCTAGATCAGGATCGCACTTTCGAGTGTGTCCAGAGTCCCACCGTTCTCCTCGAACCGATAGCGTGTCCCTTCCAGTACGCGCTGGCGATTGCATAGTTTTCGACGCGCGCCTTCTCCACGGCAGCGCCCCGCCATGTGGCGCGAAATGCGTCCTCGTATTCTGTTACGGCCCGCGGGATCCACACAGCCGGCGTCACCAGCGGTGGTTCTTGGAGCGTCGGAGCGCCGATCTAGGGTACAGACCGATACCGGACAGCTTAGCCGAACGCCTCAAAACGGCGCACCTTGACCTAGGCGACTAGTAGAACCGCAACGGGTTACCCCGTAGTGTGCCGGAACTCGGCCGAACAAGAAGCTGAGAAGCTCTGGGAGCAGATTCCAAACGAAACCGCGCAACTTGTGTACGAGTGCTCGACACCCGCGGCTTGTGGGCGCGACGTCATCGGACTTACGAACCGACTGTGAGATGAATCCCACTAACGCCCCCAGCAGGATCCGCGCCAATCCTCGATCTCCCGCGCCTCTCACTCCCCCCGCAAAGCCACCCGATGCGCCACCCGAACCTGCTCGCACCATTCCCCAGAGACCCCCGCCTCCGCCGCAAACTCCGGCCACCGCATCACCGCAGCCCGCACTTCTTCAATGATGATCGCCGCGCGCCCACGCTTCATCACCGCCACCTTCGCACACGCCCGGAAATCCTCAACGGTAAAGTCATCACGCTTCCCGTTGAGCGTCATCTGGTGCGTAGCCGTCCACAAGCCGGACGGGTTGTAGCTGAAGGTCACGTCGAACGCGGGCGCGAGCGACCACTCGCCCTGCTTGTTCATCAGGAAGGCGATGTTCTTCACGTGGTCATCCTGATTGCGCGCAATGACGTTGAAGACCATGCGTCTGAACTGCTCTTCGACGGCTGCCATGGGGAGTCCCAGTTGGCGGATCGTCAACAGCGCCTGCTCATAGCCGTAGGCACCGGCCTGGTTGAAATCGAAATGCGCCATCGCGCCGAGCGACTGCATGTGCAGTTTCTCGCCGCGCGCCAGCCGATCGAAACGCCGCGTCATGAAGTGACGTCGGCCGTTCTCTTCGAGCAGGCGGCACTCGCTCATCGTGATGCCCGCCGCCTTGGCCATTAGATGATAGGCGTACTCGATGGCGCCAAATCCCTTCGGGTCTTCGAGTTCTTTGTCTTGGTTCCCGGCCACGCCGTCGAACTTGAGCAGCCAATAATCGAAGCCGTCACCCGCCTCGATCTGACCGGAACGCACTTCGTTGGTAGTGCTGTTCCACGCGATCACCGCCTTGGCCCGCGCACCGCCGGCCGACGTGCCGACTCGAAGGATGTCGCGCAACGCCTTCTTCTTCCCGGCGCCGTGAAAGTGCGCGTGCAAGTTGCTGCGATGAGAGAGCACTTCGCTCGCCAAGCGCACTAGCCCGTCGATTTCGATCTTTGTCGCCGTGCGCGGCCGCGGTCCCAAGACGGGCTGGAATTCCAACGCGCCCATGCCGCGTGTGCCGATGTAGCACAGCCGCTCCACTGCGCGGAAGTCCTCCCGCGCTCTGCCCTCGGTGGCAAGCCATGCATCGATCAATGCGTTGCCAAACTTATCGGGCAGCGAGTCCGCTAGCAGACCAGGCAGACCGTGGAACGTATTGCTCGGTAGCGCCGGGAACTCATAGACCTTTGTACTGAGCGGCATCGCGAGCGGCGAAATCTCGATCTCGCTCTGCGCAAACTCGCGATCGTATTGAAACGCGGCGAAGTCGCGCCCCTCTTCGAGCGACACGGCGCCGATGGTGCGCCCCCAAAGTCGAACCTTGGCGATCATTGCGACTCACCCCAAGTCCATTGCTTGGGCTTGCCCGCCGCCTTCTTGCCGCTCGCTCGCTGACGCTTTCGGCCTTGTTGGGTGAACTGCGCCATCGGCCCGGGCGTAGACTCCGGCACAAGCGCGTCGACTCGTTCGAGCAGACCGAGCACGCGGCACACGCGCAAAAACCCCGCGAGCTGCGTCGCCACTTCGCCCGACTCCAACCTCTCGATCGTGCGCTTGGACACACCGGCCTGCTCGGCCAGAGCAGCCTGCGTGAGGTCGGCGTCGATGCGCGCACTCGCCAGGCGGCCGCCTAGTTCTTGGAGGATGGCCTGGTCGGTCAGTTGGGCTGAGATCTTCATAACCCGCCTAATATGGCGACTTATTGTAGTATAGCAAGCTTTTTCGCCGGATTTGGCGAGTTAATGCCATTTCGACGGCTCGCCCCGCCCTAAGCAGCGCCACCCCCGCCAACACGCCGCGCCCTGAATGACATCCCAGTGCTCGGTCAGCATGTGTCGGATTTCGAGCGTCGATTGAACGCGCAGCCGAGACTTCGTGCGCTCGAGCTGCTCGAAGTAGGCGACGAAGCCTGCAACCCCCTGCCCCACAGACGGGTTGTGTTGAATGTAGTCGGCGCGCAGCAAACTCGGAGCGAGGTCGAGGCGACCGCCGTCGATGACTTCTTCGAAGAGACGACGGACTACGGCCTTGTTGGCGGCGGGGTCGTCGCAGTCGGTCACGGGCATAGCTTAGCCGGAGCGACGGCGGCGGGGCCAGACTGGGTACCGACTCATCATCCGGCTATAGAGTCCTGCCCCCATTTCCTCGGCGTAGCAGCCGAGCGCACGCCCCTCCCTACTCGACCGGCACACAACTCGCTTTACACTTCTTCTTCGAGCCTCGTTTCGGCGTCTTCTTCCCGTCCTTCGTCCAGTAGCATCGCTTGAGTTCCGGTGCCTGCCCAATGCCCTGAACGGTAAAGGTGATCTCACCGCCCTCGCTCACATCAGCGCCCGCGGCGTTTAGAAACTTCGTCTGCTCACCGTTGAAATTCGGGAAAGGGCCCATGCTCTCCGGCTGGCCAGCGGGCGGATCTTTGACCCAGGTACCGCCCGATTTGAATTCGACATGCAGGTCGTTGACGGTTTCCCCGGTGTCATTCTCGATGGTGCACTCGGACTCGATGATTTCCGTGCCGGGCGGACTACATTCCTGCACGAACTCGATGCGTGTAAGTTTGGTGCGGCCCTGCCGGACCTTCTTGCAGTTGTTCTTGTTGTTCCACTTCTCGGGGAGAGTTGCCGACGGGGCACAGTTGTCCATCAACCCGCCGGATCCTTCCTGTTGTCGTAGACCGAACGCATGACCAAGTTCATGTGCCAGCACCTTGGAGTAACTGGTAGTGACGCCGTCGTTTGCGGCACACTTGTCGAGAACCTCGAGGTCCATCTCTATCTTCGCGCCGTAACCGGCGCCGATGCCTTTGCAGTGACCGCCACCGCCCTTAGCGCCGTCCGTCTTCAAGGTTATCTTGCCGCATTTTTCCTTCGGATCGACGCGCCCGCGTATCCGCACTCGACATGCTTGCAGCCAAATCGCCCTTGCTTCCGCCAACATCGTGTCGAAGTGCGGTTGCCACAGCGTCTGCGGATCCATCGGATCTTCGCCTTCGGGGTCAAACACGAACTCTATGCAATGATCCGCGATGTCTTCATCTGTGCGCCGGAACTTCTCGGCAAAGTACTCGCTCCTCTCTTTCACCTTCTCCGGCTCAACGCCGCCGGGCGGTGCACGTACTTGCGCAGCACGCGGTAGCGAACCGAGGCCGAAATCGATGGTCGCGGTGGTCTTGTACGCAAAGTCGTCGGGGCGGTAGCGCAACGATAGCTCGACAGCAGCCGTAATTGGCTCGGTGGGCGATTCCGAGTAGTCACCGAACTCGGTAACGCCGACCGTGTCATCGAGCAGCTCGTACATCATCGTGCCCGGCAGCTCTAGACTAGCTTTGACCGTGCCGTTTGCGCGGACGGTTGCCTCCGTGCTGCCGGGATCGACCGTCAGGATAATTTCACCGGACGGGCCCTGCGCCGTATCAACCGAATCGAGATAGAAGCGCCCGCCGAGCACCTCGAGAATCGTTTCCTCCACGACGGAATGCTCCGTAGGCGTGCAGTAGCCGATGAGTAGACTCCCATTCACGAGCGACCGTTGGCTACCCTCCGTAGTCGACACCTTTATTCTTCGCTGCTCGAAGGCGACGGGAATCACCGGTGCGGTCTCGCACGACGGAATGCATTCGAGGCTAAGCTCGAACGCACAAGTCGCGGAGCAGCAATCGCCGTCTACTATGTTCCCGTCGTCGCAGCCTTCGCCTAACTCTACGACACCGTTTCCGCATCCGACCGGATTCGTCTCGAAGCGCTGTCCAAACATCCCGAGGCCATCGCCATCTTGGTCTTCGCTCAGCCAAGCGACCACGAACCCGCCACTGCCGTCCGTCGCAATCGCCGGACCGTAGGAGTAGCCCTGGCCGCCGCTCGTGTACGTGTTGACCGTGAACTGGCCGCCGACCGCGGTTGCGGTGGCATCGAACTGCCGGCCGAAAACTTCGTATCCTAACGCCGGCCCCGCATAGCCCTCCCAAACCACGACGAACCCACCATCGTCGCCCGCGGCGATGGCGGCGTGGTACTGCGTTGGCACCGTCCCTGGGCCCACGATGAACTCTGAACCAACGGGCATTGCATTGTCGCCAATGCGACGCGCGATGATTCCATAGTAAGGCTCGCCTGCGTGCGGGCTCGTCCATGCAACGACGAACTCACCATCTACGCCCGCCGACACGACAGGATAGTACTGGCCCGATGTGGTGAAGGTATTGACTTGGAATTCACTGCCGATTTGAACGCCACTGGAGTCAAAGATTCCCGCGAATACACCGGACCCGCTGCCGTCTTGGAATCTACTATTCCAAACGACCGCGAACTTTCCGTCGTCTGCAAACGCGAGCGTGGCGTACCGTTGATCTGAAGTAGTATGAGTGTTCACTCGGAACTCGGAACCAATGCCTTGCGCGTCGGCACCGAACACCCTCGCAAGCGTATCGAATCCATCTCCGCCGACAGAGCCGCCCTGCCAGCTAACAACGAAGCCACCGTTAGCGTCACCCGCAACAACCGGTCGGCTCTGAGACCCGGTCGTATACGTATTTACGAAGAATTCGCTCCCCACCTTGGAGCCGAGCGCGTCGAATCGTTGACCGAGAATACCGCGATAGCTACCGTCCTGTGCGCTGGTCCACACGACCACGAAACCGTCATCACCGGCCGACGCGACCGCAGCATCAGTTTGGGCTTGTGTCGTGTAGGTATTCACACGGAACTCGGAACCAGTGGCATCGCCGTTCGAATCGTACACGCGAGCGAGAACGTCGATGCTGGTCGCTCCATTGAAGCCGTTCCACACAACCATGAAAGAACCGTCATCAAGTTGGGCAACCGCCCGACCGGCGCCGTACCCGTACTGATCGAACGTCGTGTACGTATTCACCTGGAACTCCGGGCCGACTGCAACCGGCTGCGCGCTTGCGAGCGAACCGACGAACGCCTGCACGACGGCAACAAAGAAGAGCAACGCTCGTATTGCGCGGATGCGCTGCCTTGCGCGGGAACCAATCAATCCCCTTTCGTCCATTAGTTCTCTCCCTGGCGAGCGAACGCCGTCTGGCAACGCTGGCGACATGGTACTCTTATCGCGCAGACTAGAGAGTCCGCAATACGCGAGTAGCAGTAGCGCCCAAGGGGCACTTGGCCGGTGCCCATCCTACTGCTCAAAACAATACAACCGCCCATTGTCGTTACACCCGCTCACGAACGTGTTCGTCCAGTTGCTGTCGGTCGAGAGCGTCCCACCCTGAAGGCCCGACGCACCGGCGTTGAGCCAGTCGTCGCAATGATCTGCGGCGGCGGTTCCATCGCTAAGCGTTGCGGTCCACGCCAGCGTTCCGCCGATGGGGAGCACGTTCTCGGTGACATCGATCGGGTTCTGGATCGTGCCGTCTACCAGGTCAGTCCAGTTGTCGACCACACGCACGCCGTCGGGAAGGTCGTAAGGAACGGTCGCTTGGGTGGTAAAGCGCGTGCTCGGACTCGCGGTGCTGTCAGACAACCACGCCATGAACGTTCCCAAGATTCCCGCGTTGTTCGCTAGCGTGGTGCACTCCGCGTCGGCGTTGGCGAGACTTGCGATGTCGCCGATGTCGAAGTTGATGCTGGTCGCGAACACCAGCTTCGGAACGGTTGTCGTCGTAGTGGTCGAAGACGTTGTCGTGGTAGTCGTCGGGCACGACGATGGGATGATCTGGCACACCGCATCTTCAATGAACACGTCTACGACTGCTTCAATCGCCGGTGCATCTGCGAACGTCAGACAATCGTTGCCCGTTTCGAGTTTGGCAAAGCAGCCTTTGGCGGGTGTCGCTCCGCCGTCAAACTTGTCCATCGCCTTCTGCAAGCAGGACAGGTCGACGGGAAGCGCCTTCTTCTCGGCTTTCGCGTAGCACTTGAACAAGCCCTTCGTCTTCTTCGAGACGCACTTGTTCTTCTTCGACACACAAACGCTCCCACCGAGGATGACCGCGGGGAAGAACGTATCAAGCGTCGGCACGATGTTGGGGTCGATAAACATATCGATTGTCGATTCGAGGGCGGCGGTAACACCCGTGACGAGACAGCCGCCCTTCGCTTCGGCCTTGGCGATGCAGCCCTTTGTAGGATCGTCGAACTTCGTCATCGCCTTCGCCGTGCACGCGGGATCGACGACGGTACCGGCCTTCTCGGCCTTGGCGTGGCACTTGAGCAGGCCGGTCGCTTTCTTGGCGGCGCAGTTTAGTTTTTTGGCTTCGCACTTGGCGGCGTCGGCTGAGGGTACGACTACGAGTGAGGAGAAGATGAGAGTGGCGGCGACGGCGAGGATGGCGTGGTTCATTGGGCGGGGTCCTTCGGGTCGCTAGCGGTCACTTAGGCCGGCGGTTCGGTTGGTTGTACGGAAGCGGCAGGGATGGCATCGACCTAGAACTAACATGGGGTCGCTCGGTAGGGCCATTGGGGAATTCCTGTAGTTGGGTCGGGGGTAGCGAGACGAAATCCGGGGTGTTGGAACGCACCTCTCATACTGACCTCTAGCTGTCTAGAGAACCGCGGGACCCCCAGGGCGATGCGCTTCAGATGCAGCTTAGGTCCACGAGAGTCGAGGTCGGCACGACAGTCGCCGGGCTTCGCAACCTCTTCTTCGACAAGCCTATGCCCGCGCCCTACCCCAATGTGACACGCATCACATCGCCGCCAGCTGCGCCGGCAGGAAGAACATGCAGACCGCCTACCGCTGTACCTCAGCGCTACGTGCGGCTTCGCCCAAGAGATAGAGCGCACGCTGCAACTTGGCGTGCGTTTCGCTAATACGCTCCCTGGCTTCGTCCAGCTTCAGTCGCGGGCTGTCGACACCGGACGGAGCGGCACGCCCGGATGATTGTAGATCGATCACCGCATCGGTGACTATCTTCATCTCCTGCGTAACCGCCAACTCGCCCTCGAGTAAGTCGTACGCTTGTCTGCACGCATCGGCGACGCGTCGATTGCGATCTTCGAGTTCGCGATAGGCCTGCTCGTTTCGCCACGCGTCGGTCAGACCGCCGTACCCGGAAGGCGTTTGGTGGCGACGCCGCTTCGCAGCGCGCACCTCGTTCAATCCCAGAGTGATCTCGCGCAACAAGTCCGGCGTATCGATCGCATGAGCGTAGCGCAGCTCCGCAACGAGCCTACGAACGTGTTGAATAGCTGCGGCGGGATCCGTCTTATCCATCGTTCACCGCCGCGTTGTTGAGTTCTTCGTCGACGCCGCTCGCGTAGTCACTGCGAGCGGCCTGCTCGGCCCGCACCAAGTCCCCTCGGTCGTAAGAACTCGTCAGGATCCAGCCACCTCCCTAGCCGGTCAGCACGGATCCGAAGAGTTGGCCGTAGGTGAGACCGGGAGGATAGTCGCACGGCGCACCGAACACCGCGACGCAGGCAAACGGTCCGTACACCGTCCAGAAGATAACGGCCGCGGATCCTGCGATCACGATAGTGAGCCCGCGCTGGGACCACGAGTAGTTGGGTTTTTGTGCGTTCGCGCCGCGCAGGGCGGCAGTCGCGAACGCGAGCGCTCCGCCGAGGCAGCCGGCTACGAAGATCATTCCGACGACGAGGACGTTCATATGCATCAGATTTCCACTCCGCGGCGCCCCAGCGATAACTGCGCGGAAGGCAGGAAGCTAGACTAGATTGCGAATTGAGAACAGTGCGAACGGGCAGTGAGACAGCTCACAACGATGCGTGCTCAGTCCGTGGCGTAGAAACCGATAGACGCCTCTCGGCAGTGCCTCTCGCAGCTAAGGATCTAGATCCCGATTGGGGCACTCGGTCGCGAGTAGGCCCAGCACGGCCGGTTCGCAATGACGGCGACCAAACGAGGCGGAATCAAGCGCTTCCTCGCCCGCCCTCAAGTCCAGACGACCGCAGCCGTGCAGTGGGCGTCTCTGTTTCGGAGAGTATAGATCGGCGGCGCGCCGGAGAACTCCGCCTCCCCCACCTCGAAGGCAACCTGCGGGCTGACCGCGGACTCCAGTTAGCTTACGAGTCGATCCGCTACTGGATCGCCAGGTTTGATACGCAGATCGCTCGCCGTCGAGAACGGGGGATCCAGGAGTTCAAATCGCTGGGTGCAGCGCAAAGATTCCTGTCGCTACACGCGGCGAAGTGCAACGCGTTCGATGCCCGGCAACAGTGAAGCGGCAGCCGCAGCGCAGCCTGAACCTCGATCGACATTCGTGACAACGTCTCTCCGATTGACTGTTTCGCCGCCCTCTGGCACGAGCGAGTGATGGTCGGAAACGATGCGCAAGAGGTAGATGTTGCAGTTGGGCTAGTGCGCCGCGCAATCGCCGACGGCAGATTTCCGGGGACCATCATGGACACGGCATTCCCCGAGTGCCTTCGAGATATCGGTTGCACGACAGAACGCCCTTCAGAGGTTCTCGCGAATCTAATAGCTGACGGCGACCTCGTACGTTTGGACACGAACCGTCTCGCCATAGGGGGCAATCTACCCGGCGAGCGCTTGAACACCGCAACCGTCGGGCAGGGAGAGGGGGCGGGAGAGGAACCGCCGATTGAGCCGATGCCGGATAACACGCCGGCTATGGGCGATATCGAGGCCCGCTTGCTCGTGCTTGTGCGACACCCAGTCGTGCTTTCCCTCCTCATGAGCGTTCACGCGCAAGTTCTGGCGCAAGAGGCGCGCCTCTTCGTCAAATACGCAGACGACGCAGCGCTCAAGCACGCCCAGGCACTGCTGCGACTGCTTAGCGCTGATCCGGCTGCGCTCGAAGAGGTGATTGACCTCCTTACGGACTCGCTGCCGAACGGTTTGGAGCAGGCGTTCCTCCCGGGTCCACTTCAACGATGGCTCGCGAGCACCATGTCTGCACAGATGGCTCGGCTCGGTGTACAACGCCCCCTGATCCAGTCGTTCGTGGAGATCGGTGTCGGCATCATCAAGATGGAGGGGCCGGCAAACAGGCTGATTAGGGCCGTGCGCCTCGAGTGCCGTCCATCGAAAGCGTCCATCGACGCAGTAACGGAACGCCTGTGCGGGGCGATCGATTCCCGATCGACTGCCTCGGTCGAGACCGAGGTCCATGCGCTCTACCGCCTTTATCGCGAGGCCATTCCAGATGCGGTTGAACGGCTCGCTATTCACTTGGGCGTATAGCAGGTTGTGGCGTTTGCTGCGCCACAACGGCGACCGTGAGCTACATCACAGATTCGCCAATCGACCTGCTTCGAAGCCACGGGCGAGCCAGCCGTGCTTGTCTGGCTCGCCCATGGCGGGCATAACGTGCATTCTGGTGGTGGCTCTAGCCGCTAGTTTCGGCGTTCCGATAGCTCCCAGGGTGAAGTTGTGGCAACCAGGATTCTAGTAACCGGTATCACCGGCCAAGACGGCCTGTTGTTGGCGAAGCGATTCGTCGAGCAGGGTCATCAAGTCGCGGGTTTTGTTCGAAGCATTCGACAAGCGCGCGCGGCCAATACCGATATTCCAGAGCCGTATCGCTTGTCCAACGCAGTGGAGTTGATCGAGGTCGAACCGGCAGAGGCTCCGCGTCGTGCGAGATCGTTCATTGAGTCGTTCCGCCCCGACGAACTCTACAATTTGGCCGCGGTTCCATCGGTCGCGGCGGCGAATGCCCAGCCTGAGCTCGCGACCATTGTGAACGTCGACTTCGTAGAGATGCTGCTCGCGACCATCGCGACCGCAAGCAAGGACACGCGTTTTTTCCAGGCATCGACTGGCCTCGTCTTTGGAGATTGCGTCGACGGCGCAGATGAGCTCGCGACTGTCTGCCCGTCGAATCACTACGCGAAAACGAAGGCAGAGGCTGACGTCCTCGTTCGCAAGTATAGAAAGCGCGGCGTATTCGCGTGCAGCGGCTACCTTTTCAGTCACGAGTCTCGACTTCGCAGGCGCGGATACGCAGCGCGCGACATCATTGGCGATGTGGTCTCGATCGCGCGTTCGTTGAAGAGCGACATCGCCGCAAGCGCGATGCGGCGACGCGACCTAGATCAGCGACGCGAGTTCGCGCACGCAGAAGACGCTATGGATGCGGCCGTCCGCATGCTCAGGCAGCCGTCGCAGCCGCGCGATTTCGTCATCGCAACGGGACGAGGCGTATCTCTCCGAGATTTCCTCGTTTGTGCATTCCAATGTCTTGGGATCGCGGAATGGGCACAATACGCGCCAGAGGAGAGCGGGCCTCGCCGGACTCTCGTTGGCAGCCCTCTGGCTATAGCAGATCAGTTGGGCTGGCAGCCGAAGCACGACCTTGCGAGCGTTGTCCAGGAGATGGTGCAGCACGAGCTCGAGAGTACTTGGTACGACCGGAAGGTTGGTTAGTGAATCGTTGATGATGATCTCGAGCTGTATCTGTAGGTTGCCCCTGTTCCGTATCGGATCCGCCGCCTCGTGCGCCTCTGCCGTTTGGTTACAGGCCGTGGCGTCACTCGTTCGCAGGGGGAGCGCATAGCAGTATGCCGGAGGGAGCGAGACCATTGACGGTTCTCTTGCTGTGGCAGGGGGACGAGGCCGACCAACAGCGCGCAAGATTGCGGGACTGTATCGTGCAACAAATGCCAACAGTCACTGTCCGCATGCTCGACACGTTTCGCCATGAGAAACCGGAGGGCCCGTTATGGCTTGGCGAGCTTGAGAAGTTCGTCCAGGAGTCCGACGCAGTGATCGCGCTCAACTCGGCGGACGGAAGGCCGTGTTCTGCCGCTGGCAACCTCTGGTTCGAGTTGGGCTACTGGTGGGCGGCGAAACCGCACACCGGAAGCAGTCCTGCTGGCATGGGTCGTTCCACGCTCGTTATCCACCTTCAGGGAAGAGATCAGGGCAGGCTCGCGCGCCTCCTCAAGCTAGTTCGTTTTCGTGGTGGCAGACCTGGACATGGTGATCGCGCCACTCCAGCTAACATCAACAACATACGGGCGAACACGGATCTCGTTTCCTACCTGCTGCAGATCGATGTGACATCCGGAACCAACCGTGCGCCGACGGTGGAGGACGCCACCGCCGAAATGGAAACGATTCGAGCGTTTCTCGAGGAATGCCGGAGCGCGATCGGCAATCGAGACTGGCAAAATCCCTACCCACAGGGGGCATTGCCACTGCGCGAACGCGCACGGACCGCGCTGGTTCCTCACCGTAAAGACACGCAGCTTGATCGCCTGTTCAAGATCGATCCGGTGGAAGATCCGCAACACTACCGCCATGCGTCCCTCGCGTACCTGGCCGAACTCATGCAGCTCCGGCAGGCTTCTCTACAGTGCGATCGGGCGGCGGATCGGCTTGAGGCCGTCGGTCGCAGCATAGAATCTGTTAAGAAGGCGCTCGATTACGACAACGACGTTCCAACCCCCGTGCGCGCTCGTGTTCGTGAAAGCCTGGAGCAGGTATCGTCGACTGTTGCGTGGTCCTTCCTACCGCAATCCGCGGCTGCGGACGAGTGGGGACGGTTCGTTGGGGGACTTCGGTGCCTACTCGACTTCGAGCGGAAGCGACGCCTAGAGACATGTCCAACGGCCACAAGCATCGATGATTTGGAAGAATGGGGTCGCCAGCGACTCCAGGCCAGAGAAGGTACTGAGTTCGAGCACGAGGATTTGGAGTACTACGCGGAGACCGCTCAGCATGCGTCGGCCACACTGCGCCGGCTCTCTCAGCTGACAGCCGAACGAATCAACGACTACATGAGTGATCAGTTGAAACCAGATCACAACGGCGCGAACGGTTCGACGAGTTCGACCTTCACGCGCCTCGCGCGGAACTTCCCCCACAATCATTTTGGATCACCTGAACAAGATGATGGGGACTCCAGTGCCACCCCCAGAATTTGGCCAACTAGCGAGGAGCGATGAGCGTCGGCGCGAAAGCAGAATGGGAACGGCTGGGTGAGCCCGCGCACTTGCTTGAGAGGGGCATCCTCAATCTGGAGGGTCTGGCCCCCGACGAAGATAGAGTCAACAAATGGCTAGGCACGATCTTGTCCGAGATCGACGGTTTGCTTGACGAGACCCGATCCGAGGAGGTCGCGGACCGTATCTACGACGGGTTCCGAGCGGTCAATCTGATCTTGCGCACTGATGGGCGTCCAGCCGACCATTTGGAGCGCCGTTTCGATATCTACTCCCCGACGATCGCGGCCCGGCTGGACCTACCATACGTCAGCCTGGCTGCGCCTCTAGAGCACGACGCTCGCAAGCGCGTCGTTTCGCGCGCGCAAGAGATAGTGCGAGCCGAACTCACTGCGAAAGCCCCACTGCCTCAAAGGAAGGAAAACCCTTCTGTTGGTGCCGTCCGCTATGGCGAGACGCGGTGGGTATATTTCGCGAAGACGTTCGCGGAGAGCATGGTAGGCTGGTCGAAGGGCGACATGGACTCGACCTCGCAAGCGGTCGAGGTCCTCAAAATGACCCATGATGAGGGCAAGAGACTCGGCAGAGTTCAGGGGGAATACGAGGTTGAGCCGGCAATCCTCCACTATGTGGACTCGCTCTACGATGCGAGTAGTGGTCAATATCGCAACAACGACGACGCGGACTCAACTGGCGAACTCTACGCTACGCGTTCCGCGATCGTAATTTACAAGGCCCTCGAGGGGGCCGGCTGCCACGATGTTCTGTCGCCGGACAAGCTCAAGAGTTGGACTTTCCTCGAGAACGCCGAACGAAAAGCGCAAATCAAGCGATCAACACTGAACCGGTTAGACTCGATACTGGAAAGTACGAGTGAGTCCGAGCCGCCGACGATCATCGAGCTACATTTGGCGCTCTATGTCTCTCTGTACCTGGGCGCGGAGTTAGAGGACAACCTCTTCGATCGAGTTGTGACTTTCGTTCAGAAATGCCAGCAGGATGCGTCCAGTGATGAGCCTGCGTCGTTCGCACTCGATGGCGTCGCCGCTGGTCGTTGTCTTACCGCGTGCCTCTTTGTCAACCGTATCCGCGTTACCCATGAGCAGTGGCTTCGTCGACGGTATAACGTAAAGGATCCGGAGCCGGACTGGGAGGGGCTTCTGCGCGACTCGGATACGGGCGCTCTTGAGAGATGGACGTATCTTAGCAGCTCGCTCCACGCCGTTCGGGATTTCGTCAAAACATGCATGGCGGCGGAAGGCGGCTTCGCGTTCGGCAAAGACGAGCAGCCCGACATGATCCACACCTTCATGGCTCTGCTGCTCAGCAAGGATCTTGGATGGGGGCTCGAAGATGACCCCGATGTGCGGGCCGGCGTAATCGCGTTTCTTGGGGGCTGTCGCTACGACGGCGGGTACTCGCTTCTCAAGTACTGGCGACCCATGGCCTACTCCACCCGGCTGGCGCTGCAGACGCTTTTGTTATTGAAGGTACCGTTCCCCGAGCCCTGGCGTACGGTGCGCTTCATCAATAGTCTTCGGATTGAGGACGAGAAAGAGTTCGTGCGCTACCGCGGCCTTATAGATACTGGCGAGTGAAGCCGCACCTATAGCTCCTTCCCTCGCGGCTTGTGATCGGCCTCGCCGTCGAAAACGAGATGTCTTAGCGATGCTTCCAGACCTCTCGGTATCCTCTGCAGAAGAGCCGCCCGCCGGCGGATGTCGTGTTTCTCTCTCGACAGTCCAAGCCCGCTCTAACTAGGCAATCTCTGCCAGCCGATGCGTTCAAAGAGGTCGACAGTTCCTTCAGGCGCAGGTTTGATACCGTCGCGACTTTGCGTGTCGGCCTATAGGAGCTACGAGCGCCTACCTCGGAGCATCGGCGATAGATCGGGATAGGCCTTTGGAAGCCTTAGTTGCTCTCCTCGTAGCCGTCGAGCCACTTCACCGACAGCATCCCGGCAACCTCGTAGCTCGCGCGCCGGACCGACTCATGGCTATCAGAGACCAGCGACACAAAACCGACATAGTTTTCTCGATCCGCGCTCATGAACGTTAGGCCTTCCTTCGGAACCGCGGAGCGAACGTCGTGAACACTCGGATTCCGAATCGCCGCTTCTCGCCCGAGGAGCCCTTCGACTAGTCCCGTCTGCTTCGCGTAGATCGGGAACTGCCCAGTGACGCATGATACGCGACGCGCTGTAACCGTTTCCCTCAAGTGGAGTGCGTAGCCTTCCCCGATAGGCCACGTTGTCGGCTCTTCGTTCGTCCATACCGAACGCAGCCCGGGTCGGTCTCCGATTTTTTCACCGTCGAGAGAAACTTCGTAGTAGGCGACGGATTGAGATTCAAAGAAAGTTTCCAGGACGAGACCAAACTCGCTCTTCGTTCCCTCATCAACAATATCGACCGCCAGCGCGAACTGCTCGACGGCGGCGACGAAGCTTAATCCATTCGACATCCTAAACTCCTTCTGAAAAACGCGAGGCGCTCTACCACCCGAAGACCTTCTGCAGCTTCTTCCCGAGTTCGTCACGCTTATCGGCTGGCGCGAGGGAGTCGATGATTAGCTCGGCTTGTTGGTACATCGACTCGATCTCGCGCGGGCTAGCGCGGGCGAGAATGGCCGCGGCATAGCTCTCTAAACCGAGATCCCACTGGCCGCGGTAGAATTCCGCCTCGCCTTTTGTTGCCAAGCACCAGTGGTTTTGTTGCGCGTTGTCGCAGTGCCGGAGAACTTGGTCGGCAATGGTCCGCGCTTCACCGTGGTCGTTCAAGTAGAGCGCAGTCATGAAGGCAACATTGATACCATGATAGTAAGCCTGCTCGTCGTTCGCATTCGCCCTCGACGTTTCGTAGGCGTCTCGATAGAGGCTTAACGCGCGTTCGGCATCATCCTTTTGACCGTCGCTGTTCCATTGCCGCTTGAGTCTACCGGCGAGAACGCCCTGCGCATCGGTGCCGGTCCGACCTACCGCCTCGAGCACGGCGCGCGCCTCGTTCCCGCGCCCTAGCGCATCGAGTGCCAACGCGAGCGTGACGCGATTGCCGTCTTCTAATCCCTCCATCTTTGGAAGGAGCCGTTCGACAACATCTTGAAAGTCGAGGGTCTCCAAGGCCAAGCGCGCCGAGTCCCACGGCCCCTCTGGCGCCGCCTCCCCCTGCATTGCCGCTACCATCAACTGCACCGACGGGTGCGCCGCGTGATCCGGCTTCACCATCGACAGATGATTCCCTGTGACAACGCCCTGTTGCCGCTTTGGAAACGGCCCGAGCGACGATCTTGGCGGTACGAACTGATCTTCGTCGCCTGCTATCGCTCGGAAGACGAATTTCGGATCGGCAAAAGTGCTAGCCCAGTCCTCCCGCAGAGTTGTGATGAACGAGCTATCGATTGCCATATCGTAGACCTGACGCTTCCAGCGCCTGAACCACAACGCCTTCTTGAGACCGTCACTCGGAGTTCCGTAGAGAAGGACGTGAGAGACTCGCTGGCGCAGCTGCGGCGAGTCGAGCAGCGCGCGCTGTACAACGAGGCCGCCCATGCTGTGGGCCACCAGTGCTATGCCGCGATACTCGCGCAGGTCACCCGACTGCACGAGCTCGGCGAGCAATCCGGCCAATGTCTCAAGCGACGGACTGCCGGTCCAGATCCCCTGGAGAAGGCCGGGAGCCAGACTCGTCGAGTAGCCCATCGTTGCCACATCCCAGCCATCGAGCGCCGACTCGCTGCACACGAACGAAGGAAACTTTCCCCACGTAGCGGCAGACTTGCCGGCGAAGCCATGGATGAAGACTACGGCGGTCGCACCCTGCCCCTGCCGTTCCCAGTGCAACACGGAATCAGCCATTCGATAGCTCCTTTTCGCGCTTACGCGCGGCGTCCTTGAGTGCAGATAGACCTGTCAACGCGTCGGATTGCGGAAGCATCTCCAGCGCAGAGAGGAACGTACCCGGCATCCAGTCCACCGTACTTAGCTCCAACCCCGTGCACGCAACCGCAAGCGCCTCTTCTTCGTGTCCCAGGTAAAGTTGAATCTCGGCCAAGTCGAAGAACGACCACGGAACGTCAATAGGCGGGTCGTTCCCCACCTGAGCCGAACGGAAACCTTTCGCCTCGCCGATCATCACGGCCGTCTTCGCGTCAACGGACCACTCGCCAGCGATCTTCGCGCGTATCTTGAGCATCATGAGTAACGGATACGGGTGCCCCTTGGATACCTCAACGGCTTTCTCGTACGCAGCGAGCGCACCGGCGTCGTCATCCGCTCGGCGCATAACACCGCCGAGACTTGCCCACGCATCGAAGTCTTCCGGCGCTAAGTGGACTGCCCGACGCAGCGCTTCCTCGCCGGCGCGCGGCATGATCTTGTTGTCCTTCTTGTTCTGCGCGACGCCGAGCTCCCGATAGGCATCGCTATAAGTGGGCTCCCCGCTCTTTCGATCGATCGCTGCCTCTTTGGCGAGCGCGGCGTGCAGCAGTCCAATGGCGGCATCCCAGTCACCCGTGCTCTTCGGATACGCGCTCGCCTTGATGTCATGCAATGGGTTCTTAGGATCCAACTCGGCCGCTCGTACCCAGCACTTATGTGCCTCCTCGGGCTCGCCGGCGCGCAACGCGTTCTCAGCGTCCATCAACACGCGCTGCAGGCTGTCGGGGGCCTCTTTCTGCGCGCGCAACGCCAACATGATTGGGCTGTCCCACGCGTTTCGCTCGAGCGAGTTCGAGAGGACCTTCGTTACGAGTTCTCGCGACTGGACGAGATTCTCTCGTGGGTCGAGGGTATAGGGAAAGGCCTTGATCTGATTGATGTCGAATGGGATCGCCGCGTTGCCGTGCCGGAAGATCGCGGTGCCCGACTCGTGTGCTCGATGCCTTGCACCAAGCTCGTAGAACACGTTGGCATTGATCGCGCTGATGTCGGCCAGAGCGAAACGCGAATACTCGATGTACTCGAACATCTCCTGACTGATGTGCCCGGAGTGAAACTCCCGATCGGTACGAACTGGACGGAGTCGCCCACCACCTTCGCTCGACGGCAAACAAACAGCTTGAATCGCGGGCGCGAACAGCGTGTCGTAGATCGCATCGAAGTCGACGTCGTGAGCATCATCACCGGTCCCAATCGTCTTGATGCCGAAGGGCATGATGACGAAGCAGACGTCTCGAAACTCGTTCATTCCCATCCTCGATTGCTCAGGCATATGGGCTCCTACGCGGCGGTCGCCTTTGACAAGCTGGCTGCACTAGCCGTGTGATCCAGCTCACAGCAATAGCTTACGTCTGCCAGCACGTAACGTATCATCGTGCAGGCGTGATACTACCCAGCGTAGCGAATCTTCTGAGTAGTTCGCCTGTCCACATGTACGGGCACGAGAAACGAGAAGTAAGATAGCGCCTAGATCACCCGAGCGAAGTAAGGAGCGGAGAAGATGCGCACGCTGAAGTCCAGGAGTTTGTTCATTAGCCATTCATGGTCGTACGGGAATGCGTACAAGAACCTAGTTGATCTCCTGAATGCCGCGCCGAACTTCCAATTCAAGAACTACTCGGTTCCGAAAAACGACCCGGTCCACAACGCCGCGAACACCGAGGCGCTCTACGAAGCAATCAAGAACAAGATGGTCTTCTGTGACGTCGTTCTCATCATGGCCGGCAAGTACGCAACCTACAGCAAGTGGATCCAACGAGAGATTCAGATCGCGAAGAAGGATTACGACAAGCCCATCGTCGCAATCCGTCCATGGGCAAGCGAGCAGGTCTCATCGGTCGTATCCGGCGCAGCAGACAAGCTTGTTAGCTGGAGCACGACTTCCATCGTCACTGCGATCCGCGAGCTGGATCCGTAACCAAGACCGCCCGTGGGGAGCAAGACGCGGTGGCTTTTACGCCGACTCCGACCCGCGAACCGCTGGAGTCTACTCGTCAAATCCGTGAGAGTACGCGATCTGCTGCGGCACGACGCGGCATCCTAGGGCGCGAAACGGCAACAGCGATCCGCTGGATAGGGGGCGTGATGTGAACAAGCAGGTCTTCATCTCGTACAACAGAGGAGTGCCTGGTACGCAGGTCTCAAGAGCGTTTCACAATCGTCTTCGTAGTGTCGCCGCTGCCCTCGAACTGGAATCGTTCTTGGACCAAGATCTCCGGGTCAACCCAGGTGGTGCTGCCTGGCGTTCGAAAATCGACGAGGCCTTGGCCCGCACGAGCCACTTCGTCGCGATTCTCACGACCGACTATTGGCTCTCCGAGAACTGCCGGCGGGAACTCGATCAAGCGGTAGGGCGCTACCTGAGAGATGGTGCCCCGCTGCTGCTGTTCGTCATGGCCGAGACTATCTCGCCGGAGTTATTCCGCTTCAACGACAGCCAGTCCAGCGGCGACTTCACGGACGACAACGCGACTCTTCGCGCAACGGGCGATCTCAACTTTCTCGGGCCATTCGATGAATACGGACGGCTGGTTCGTCTCGCCTACCAGGATGACTCAGCACTATCGGATCAGCTCGCGCAACTGATTGATCGACTACGCGCGGTTCTATAAGAACGGTAACGGGAATTAGTGACCCACCAAGCATCGACATGCGCGCAGCACAATTCACGAATACCGAAACCGCCGCGTACGCCAGCCCTGCGATTAAATCCAGGCGCAGTTTTCACGCACTCTGGCACATCGACGATACTGGATTCTCGCGTGAATGGGTGTCCGCCTTCCGCAAGCGCCTCGAAACGTACGCACGCGACCGTGACGAGAGGGAGATCAAATCGAATATCGATACCAATCCTGCTGCCGGCACGCCGACGACCAGACTGGCGGCGCGGCAGAGCACAGAATCTAACAAGACGGCTGAGGCGACTGATTTCGTAACGGTTCTCTCTGCGACGCTTCTCCATCCCGAGAATCGAGAACTCATCGACGAACTAGAATGGGTACTCGACCAAGCGAAAGCCCGTCCTGACGCCTGTAGGGTCTGGCTGGCCGCGATGGAGAGTGGCATCCGCCTGACGTATTCCCACGACGTCGGCGAGCACAAGCTCGACGACTTTCCACGCTGGCACCCTCTCAAAGGCGAGCGCGTCTACAGTGCGGGACAGGCGTTGGAACATTTTACGAGCAAACAGCGAGCAGCGGACCAACACGCAGAGGAGATCAACCTCGCGATCATGCGAGTCCTCGAACATACCGCGACTTGCGACATCTGCATGTGAGTGCGCAAGGCTGAGAGATTTTCGCCATCACAGGAGAGACTGAGTTGAAGGACAGGTCGGACAGTTTTCATTTCGTCGGGAGCGGCTACCGACATGAGCTCGATGTTTCACTTATTCACCCATGGGAGGGCGAGATCAGGGACTGGATCCCTGGCGAGAACCGCCTCGCCGAGCCCGACGTTACGGCTCCCGGACATCCCGCAGGTTACATCGCGTCTTCAGATCTAGCAGACGCGGTCAATACAGCACTCATCCTCTCGAAGCCGCTGTTGCTGACCGGCAATCCCGGGACCGGTAAAACCGAACTCGCAGAACGCGTTGCATGGGAGTTCAACCTAGGCCCCGTACTCAGGTTCGAATCGCAATCGCTCAGCGAAGCGACAGATCTATTTTATCGCTTCGATCTACTGCGGCAGGTTGCCACCAGGCAGCCCGGCTACGTGGCCAAGAACGCCGGCACCATAGAGGAGCTGGCAGAGTTCCTCAGCTTCGGTCCGCTCGGGAAGGCGATCATCAGGAGTAACCCGAAGTTACGCGGACGCGAGACTCTGTGGGACAGGGCGTTCCCGGGCGTGCCTATGGCACAGGCCTCCGTTCCGAGTGTCGTACTAATCGACGAGATCGACAAAGCGACCCGAGATTTCCCCAACGATCTGCTCAATGCGATCGAGCGGTTGGAAGTCCCGATACGTGAGATACCCGGTTCATCGTTGAGGACCGAACCTGAATCGGGCATCCGGCCGATCATAATAATTACGAGCAACTCGGAGCGAGAACTGCCGCCGCCGTTTTTGCGACGTTGCGTCTACTGCCACATCGACGATCCCGACGAGCAGACCTTACGACGAATCGTCAAGACCCGTGTGTTCCCTGAGACAATCGCTACCGAACCGGAGAGCCGCGCACCAGGCAGCCCACTACCGCCGCTCTTCGAAGACATGCTTCAGTTCTTCGTTCGAGAGCGGGAGCAAAAAGGCGCTGCGATGAGTTATTCAGCCGGGCCATCCGAGTTGATCGACTGGTCTCGCGCCGTGCGCCAGAGCAAGGACCACGCTGCGGAAGACAAGATGGATCGCAATCACGCGATCGTACGGCGCGCCTTCGCCGCCTTCGCGAAGCACCGCGATGATCGCTCGTCGCTCCTCGACTCGCTCGGCAGATTCATAGACGGCACCGTTCAGTAACGTGGATCGACCCGCGGATTCTGGCCAGCGCAGCCTCAACGAACTCATCCGAGCGCTTCGAGCTGAGCGCGTCGATGTCGGTACAGCAGAGACCATCGATGCCGCCAGACTCCTGAAACAACTCGCTCTAGATAACTCCGACCTCGAGCGTCCGGAGCAGCTCGAGGCCATGCTCCGCGCCGTCCTGTGCAAATCGAAAAGCGATCAGGAGAAGTTCGCCCGTGCCTTCGAGCAATGGGTCGCTGGATGGCCGCGAAAACGAGATGGAGCGCAGCGTCCGCCGTCGGGATTGCAAGAGAAGGGAAAGCGCGGGGAAGACGAAGAGAGCGGTGGGCGTTCGCGAATCGCTTTGGGCGCGGTGGCTGCGATCGCCGCTCTTGCGATCGCGGTCGCTGGCGGAATATGGAACACACGGCAGCCAGGACGTCCGACTCCGGTCAACCCATCGCCACTCCCCACTCCTCAGCCGACCCCGGCGCCAACTCCACCGATTCCCGGACCTCGAGAGCGCAATCCGGACGAGATCGCAATCTACGGTTACTTCCCATCGGTCTACTACAGCGACCAACTCATGGAGCGATGGTTGTGGTTGTTGTTGGGAACTCCGTTCTTGTTCTTGCTCATGTTCGATATGCGACCTCGGATCTTGACCGGCGGGCGAGCGAAGAACGCTGCCGAGACGCTTCCGTTGAGCGGCTGGTCCGATGCGCTTCGCGCGCAACGACTCGTACTGCCGTTGCTCAGCGAAACCGGCGGCCGGCTCAGTCGTCACGTGCGAGGTCCGGCATCCGAAATCCGGCGCCTCAGTCGCCGCCCGCAACTGGACCTCGCACGAACGCTCGAAGCCACAACGCTCAACTTAGGCGTCCCCACCGCCCGATACCGTGACACCAAGTTGATGCCCTCCTATCTGATCTTGGTCGAAGCCGACAGTGATCAGGAGCTACCCGTTTATTGGTCGCAGCGGCTAGAGTCGGAAGCACTGGATCTGGATATCCGACGACTGGTTAAACGCGACGGAACGATTCGCGTCGTACCGCGTGGAGCGCCGCCGAAGCATGAAGGGATTGCTCTTAGCGCCCTGCCATCTCCACCCTACGGCCAGCGATTGATCGTCGTTTCCGACGGTACTTGGATGGTGGATCAAGATGGCAATCGTACGCCCGAATCTTTGGCCGCTCGATTTTCTCGCTGGCCTCACCGTGTCTTTTTCACGACGCGGGAGCCCGTACGCTGGGGAGCACTCGAGAGTTCCATACAGCGCGCCGATCGCGCCGATCGCATCGATGATCTCGGCTTCCTACTCCTTCCGATCGACGAGAACGCGCTCGACGGTTGGTCGCAGTTCTTAGTCAGCGGCAAACTGCCGCCCATAGAATTGGAGAGCCCGCAACGGTACCCGCGAATCATCCACGACACCTCCGAAGATGCGCTGCTGTCGGAGTCCCCTCCTGCCGAACTCTCACAGCTCATCGTGCAGTTGAAACTCTACCTAGGCCCTAACGCTTTCTTCTGGTTGTGCTGCTGCGCTGTGCCTCCACTGATCAAACACGAGTTGGTCTTGCACCTTGGTGAATCGTTCATGAGGCAAAGCGGGGCCGGTGATCGCGACCTGGGCTATTACCTCGCGCGCAACTACCGTCTCCTCGAGCGGCTGCCATGGATTCGCCGAGAACACATGCCCAGCTGGCTGCGCGTCACTCTGTTAGCCAGTGTCTCGTCGAGCATTCGAGAAGAAGTTCGATCGGCGGTTGACGCCAAGCTGACCCGTCTCGCGCCGGCAGACACGCGGCCGGCCGAAGTTGCGATCTCAACGGGCGGAGCCGCTGTAGATCAAACACCGGACGCGTCAGGCGATACGCTGTTTCTTGGCTTCATGAGCGGCATGTCGCCGCAGGCGCTGGCGCTACGCGTACCGGAACAGTGGCACGAATGGATACGTGCGCTGGAGCCGGGCCGCCCGCCGCGCCGAGTAGACGCGATTCGCCGTCTGCGTGCGCTGTGGGACAGACTGCGATTTCATGAGGGTCTCGTCTATCGAGGACCGAGACGCTGGGCGAGCATCGCCGGGACAGCGTGGTTGGTAGCAGCTGCAATTGCCTTAGCGGCCGTCGTTCGGACTCCCGCAGCCGATTTTCCCCCTAACGCCCGCAGTATCTTGTTCGAGGATACGGCTCGGCGGGTTGATCTACAACACGACGGAACCGTCTGGGACGCGCAGTTCAGCCACGACGGCTCGCGTGTCGTAACGGCATCCTCGGACAACACCGCCGGAGTCTGGGACGCACGGACAGGACGACCGATCACCGAGCCCTTGCAACACCGCGGAGTCGTCTGGGATGCTCAGTTCAGCCCCGACGGCTCGCGTGTCGTGACAGCATCCTCGGACAACACCGCCAGAGTCTGGGACGCGCGGATCGGACTGCTCATCACCGAGCCCTTGCAACACGACGGAGCAGTCTCGGACGCTCACTTCAGCGCCGACGGCTCCCGCGTCGTGACAGCATCCGCGGACCACACCGCCAGAGTCTGGGACGCGACGACCGGACTGCCCATTGCCGAGCCCTTGCAACACAACGAAACCGTCTTGCACGCTCACTTCAGCCCCGACGGCTCACGTGTCGTGACAGCATCCCGGGACAACACCGCCAGGATCTGGGACGCGGCGCCAGGACTGAACATCGCTTCACCGTTGCAACACGAAGACGGCCTCCATACCGCTCAGTTCAGCCCCGACGGCTCCCGCATCGTGACAGCATCCAACGACAACACCGCCAGGGTCTGGGAGGCGGTGACAGGACTGCCCGTCACCGAGCCCTTACAACACGACGGAGGTGTCATCACCGCTCAGTTCAGCCCCGACGGCTCGCGCATCGTGACCGGATGCATCGACGGCACCGCCAGGGTCTGGGACGCAGTGACAGCACGGCCCATCATGGAGCCCCTGCAACACGGCGACTTCGTTAACAACGCACAGTTCAGCCCCGACGGCTCCCGCATCGTGACTGGATCCGGCGACGGTACCGTCCGAGTCTGGGACGCAATGACGGGACAGCCCATCACCGAGCCTTTACAACACACGGGAGGTGTCAACAGCACTCAGTTCAGCCCCGACGGCGAACTCATCGTGACAGCAACCTCCGACGACACGGTCAGGGTGGTGGACGCGGTCACAGGAGTGCCGGTGCCCATCATCGAGCCCTTGCAACACGGCGACTTCGTCAACGACGCACAATTCAGCCCCGACGGTTCGCGAATCGTGACAGCATCCGACGACAACACCGCCAGGGTCTGGGACGCAGTGACGGGACAGCCCATCACCAAGCCCCTGCAACACTACCGAGAGGTCTACACCGCTCGGTTCAGCCCCGGCGGTTCGCGCATCGTGACCGGGTCCGGCGACGGCACCGCCAGAGTCTGGGACGCGGTGACAGGACTGCCCATCACCGAGCCTTTACAACACGACGCCTACGTCAACAACGCTCAGTTCAGCCCCGACGGCTCGCGCATCGTGACCGGGTCCGGAGACGGCACCGCCAGAGTCTGGGATGCAGATACGGGGGTCCTCACGGGAGTGCCTGTTCAAGTTCGCGGCCAGGTTACGGATGTCCAGTTCGCACCAGATGCGAGACGGATAGTAGTCGCCACGATGACAACCGGCGAAAATACGTCTCAAAGCGGCTCCACCGGCACAATCACCGCCACGGACACCGCAAACTATCCCCGTCTCTGGGAACCCAACGCCGCGTACGTGGTGAAGATCCCACCGCACCCATTCCCCGAGACGACACAGAGCTGGCTGTCGCTGAAGACAACGCGGCTTTCCGCCTTGGGTTGGTGGTGGGGTGTCATAGCCTTTGTCCCCCTGACCGCAGGCTGGCTCGCATCGTCAATCTCGACCGCTAGGCAGCGAAGCGACATGGCGAAGTACAGGTCTGAGCAAACGACACGCGCATGAACGCAGTCGTCGCAACTCCGAAGCCGTTAGCCCGATCGCTACGACCCGCGGTGGGCTGGCGTGGCCGACTTGCGTGTCGTGCCCTCTCCTTCCTCGCCGCCGTATTCACTCTGGGCATGCTGCTACCACTGGAGAGCTTCGTTCGTTGGGCAGAGATAAGTGCTACCGTGGGCGTGGCGCTTGAGGGCGTCCTTCTTCTATCACCTTGGTTCGCATGGCACGTTGTCCGACTGCTACACCGCCGTCCGAGTACTAAACGGCGCCACCGTTCAGCAATCCTCGCAGCCAGACGCGACAGTCTTTTTCGCGCCTTTGCATGGATGGCGGCACTCTCGCTTGGCTGGCTATCCTCCAACATCGTTACGAGTCTGTTGACTCGTTACCTACTCGGCTCACCCGTCGAAGCCCTCCCGGCCGTAGCTGGAACCCTGACCGGTATAGCAGTGTTTCTGGTAAGCGGTGTTGCGCTTCACGCCTGCCCGACCGTCCTAGCCCGCCGACGACTGGACGGCCTCATCGATGAAACCCACGCCGATGCGGTGCTCGGTCTAGGAGCCGGCTGGACTCTGGCGACCGCCCTGTTCGGCCTGTTCGCAATGTCACAAGGGCGCGAGATCGCAGAAGCGAGTCTCGCTCAGATTGGCGGCGGAGTTTCGGCTCTTTCTTCAGCCTACGTTGCAGGCGCCATCGCGACTCTCGTCTACGGCCTGCTCCTATCGCGCATCGGTCCACCAGCCGAAGCGCCGAGAGGCCTCTGGGTGGTCGCACTTGTCGACCCCAAAACTCTTCCATTCGCGGCACTCGGTTTTTTATCTACCCGGTGGCGCTTGGGCCCGGTGACTCTGGTGCTACCCACCGAGGTTGACTTCGAAACCGAACACGCCCGCATAGCGAGGTCCCAAGGCCAACTAGGCGCGCTCTTTCCCGACGTGGAAGGCAAGGTCGGCAAATGGCAGCGTACGCTGCCGCCGGAATCACAGTGGACGTCGCTCACTGTTCGCGAACTCCATCTGCCGCGACCCCTCGCGCTTGGTGCCGTCGCGCACAACGTACGCAGCAATGAGGCGGTCATTGTCCTTACCGACCGTGATGAAGAACTCCCCGCTTGGCGGCGCAGGCTGCACGGTGCGACGTTGGCATTGGGGTGGCTCGGCAAGAAAGCGATACCTATGGCCCAGTCGGCTGACGCGACTATCGCCGCTCGGCTCGATGGACCGACCAGCACCGTCCGAGACAGCTGCCATGAACTCCTATCGCGTCTGCAAGCAGGCCTTCCGCTCAGCGACGGGACGAAAGCTACGTCGCGCCCGGAAACGCCGGTACTGCCAGAGCAAACGGACGTGTTTCTCTCATTCGCCAGCGAAGACGAGGCTATGGCGAAGCAGATTACTCAAGCGATCATCGAGAGCGGACACACGGTCTTTTCCAGCGAAGCGAAAAGCTCACCTGACGTCACGTACGATGTTCGGCTCGAACAGGCGCTCGACAACGCGAAACTGTTTGTATTTCTGATTTCGCCCGCTTCCGTTTCACCACGCAGCCACACGCTGGGCGAGCTTCGAATTGCGGCGAAACGCTGGCCCAGACCCGAGCAGGGGGTTCTGCCCATCCTGGTTGAATCTACCCCTTCTACCTCGTTTCCTGCGTACTTGGACGACGCGGACGTCCTAACGCCGCTCGTGGACACGGCAGCGGAGACTTCTACTGCCGTCATGAAGTTCTTCCGTCGCAAGGACACACAGAGGCGAATGCTGTACCTGGCACGGGGACTGGCCGGAGCAATGATCACGCTCGTGATCGGAATCGCGTTCGCCCATAGCCCCTGGCAACCGCGCGTCCGCTACCAGCTCACCACAGCAGACTACGCGGCCGAAGCGACGCTGCTGTCCGGGCCTCTGCCCGATCTACTGGGCGCGAACGACCTATTGGGGGCGGTCGCGGGTGACAACCTAGCGTCCGGTATCAATTCGCCGGAGCAAGCCACACGCATCGAACTTCGATTTTCGAGTAATGCAGTCGAGAACCGCAGCGGCGCCGACTTGGTGATATTCGAAGGCGGCCAGCCGCAACAATTCGAGGTCGAGATCAACGGGCAGAGCAATCGCTACGTACCTAAGCCGCTGAACATGGAACGAGGAGGCAGGGCTATCAACGCTGCTGAAATAGACCTCACGGACTTCGGGCTCGATCAAGGCGAGCGAATTCATCGCGTGATCTGGCGACCGACCGAGGATCTGGGGGCTGACCTGGTTGGTGCGGCCGCACTCCACTCAATCAGCATTTTCGGCATCGTCAGCTCCCTGCGATCAGAGCTTCGAAACCTCGGCCCGACAGAAGAAAGGCTCGAGGATCTCTGGAACTATTTCAGCTTCAATGAACGCGACACCACATCTCTCGAAGAGGCGAAGCTGATGATATCCTTCCTCAAGCCGGACCGGACGGGACAACGCGACGAATACAGCGTGTTCGGCATCATCGACGATCGCTGGGAAGTCACGGTTTGGATAAATTCCTACGACAACCCCAGTGAGTATGGAGTACGCCACGGCAGCCCGGACGGCGCATATTGGGCAGAAAACGAGACTTATCAACGCATCATCAAACTTGGGAATGGCCGAGTGTTGTTCGAACAACCGCGCGAACTTCGGAAGCTCGGAAAATTTGCAAGAGAAAAATCGAGACAAGCAGCAGCAGAATGACACGAGGCCGCGGACGGGGCGGTTTGTTTTCATTCCACGTAGCACAACCGCCGCATCGGCGTTTCACAACATCCGGCTATTGCTCGGCGAGTGCAGCAACAAGCGCCAACTGCATACTCGCCGGATGAGCTTGACCATGGGTTCGCAGGCTTAGCTGCAGCGCAGGTCCTACAATGAGAGCCGCCGCCTGCGCTTCGCCATTCAGCAAGAGCGCATACCCCAAGTGACCGCACGCGATAAGTGTATCCGGATGCTCATCGGTAAGAGTGTCACGACGCGCGTCGATGACGGCGCGTAACATCTCTACCGCCACTGCGTACTCCAGTTCTTCAACCTACTGGATACGCTCACGGCTGAGGAAAACGTCGCGATGCCTCTTCGCACGCGCCGGCTGCCGCGCACCGAGGTCGACGAGCGAGTCGCCGACGCGCTTGCTGCCGTAGACATGTCGCATCGCGCCCGCCACTACGCCGAACAGCGTTCGGGGGGCGAGATGCAGCGCGTTGCGATCGCGCGCGCGCTGGCCACACAAGCCGAGTTGATCTTGGCTGATGAACCCACCGGCAACCTAGATACTCTGCGCGGCGAGTCGGTGCTCGAACTGCTGAAACGGACCACGGAAGACCGCGGATGCGCAGTCGTCCTGGTTACGCATGACTTGCAGGCCGCGTCGTACGGCGATCGAATCGTAACCTTGCGTGATGGAAAGATCGCCGACATCGCGCGCGGCACCCAA
>JAJCZM010000035.1 GCA_029262375.1 Deltaproteobacteria bacterium | reverse complement strand
GGGGTGCCTGCGGCGGCCGCGTTCCTGTCGAAGTTCTTCCCTGACTTCTGGGCAATTGCTTCGGCAGCTTGCTCGGTGGTGTTGGGCGTCACCTTCTTGCCAACCCACAGTCCGATTCTGAATGGCGTCTCACCCCATTTCGCCGGATCCTCGCGGCGAATGGTCTCGCAAGCGCAGACCAGTGCCGTCGCACGTTGAAACTGTTGCAGCGTGAGCAACCGAAGCGTGTATCGCATCAGCACTGCGACGCCGTGCTCGCCCGATCGTCCTTCGATCGGGCCCTGGAGTCGGCGAAGCGCGAAGATGTAAGCGGTCAAGCCGAGATATGCTTCGGTTTTACCGCCGCCGGTGGGGAACCAGAGCAGGTCCGCGGTTGCTTCGGTCTCGTGCGTTCTGTCGTGGTGGCCGAGATCGGTGGTGCCCGCAAGATTGAGAAGGATGAACGTGAGCTGGAAGGGGCGCCAAGAGTGGTTGAGGGGATCGGCATCGATCCCGTCGAGGTCAGGCTCCTTTTTCTGTCGGGCCTGCTCCGAGTAGATCGATCGTATGCGCTGCAGCCACATGGCCCGGTTCGCGAACTGGAAGGCTTGGGCCGCATCGCTGCTACTGCCGATCAGCTCGATGCCCTCTTTGATCCGCTCGAGCGCTTCGTCGCATTTTTGAAGGGCCCGTTTCGCAACCGCTTGATGTTCGGCCAGGCCGTCTTCGCCCTTTTCGACGGTGCTGCGCTGCCGTGCGATCCAGTCGCGATAAGCGCCTACCAACGGCTCGAGTCGCGCGGTTAGCTCACTTGCATCGCAGTGGGCCAACTCTTTCATGTCGATGGTGAGGTTCGCGAGTTTTTCGAATCCCTTATCTTCCGCCGTCGGTGGGGTCTGTTGGGGGACCTCGAACCAGGGCACGATGCGTGTTGCGACCCGCAGCGCGCGCGTGGGGTCGTCTTTGCACTGCTCCGCATCGACAGCGACGCCGTGGCCGATCGCGAACTCCACATCGTGGCGGTAGAGCATCCCCATCTCTGCCGCTTCGCGTGCGGACTCACTCGTCGCGTCGGCGAGTTCGTGGCTGAGCGCTCGGCGAATGAATACGGGCGAACCATCGTTCGCGGTGACCTCCAGGCGGGGCTGAAAGATCCATTTCTCGTCCTTGAGTTTGTCGGCTTCTTCTTGGCGATTGACGAGAAACAGCGAGACGATCTTGATCCCGTCGCGTTCACGCACCAGGCCTTGAAGCACGACTTCGGGCTCGGCCTTGGATAGGGTGATTGGCGCAATAGCGCCCGAACCGAGCGTCAAGGTCGTTGGCTGCGGTTCGATAGGAATCCGCCGCCAAACACGTTTCAGCTTGTCGGTTTTCTCGTCAATGAGCTCTTCGCTCGTGGTTCGCTCGTAGCGTCCCCAGGCGGCGCGGACCGACAACTGCGTGCAAGACGCAGCAACCGAGAAACTGAGTCCTAGCGAAGAAGGTACCGGTGTGCGCGTCGGCGGTGTGCCGGGTTCCGTCGTTCCTTCTTCGGCGCTGCCTGTGCCGGCTTCGGCAAGTTCTTCGTCTTCTTCGCACTCGGCCGTCTGGCCGCCGGGGGCAAGCATACCGAGCACGTAACGATCTGAAGGGCGGGCGTCTTCGATTTCCTCGTTCGGTCCGAGTGCTGGGCCGGCGAGATTCTTCAGCACCAGCTCTACGAACTCGTCACGGACGGTCGTCTTGCCGGTGGTGGGGCTCAGTACCTTGGCGGGTGTAGCTGGTTGGACGTCGGTTTCGGGTGGTAGCTCAGGCATGTTCTATCCGTTCAATAAGGCGGTTCGTGCGCATTGGGGTGTTCTAGCAGCGCAGGAGGTTGGTCACGAGTTGCGCTTCTTGGTCGACTTGCCAGCTGGGGGCGTTGTGTCGTTCGGTGCGTCGAACAATGTGGTCTGGTGGGTCTGTGCAGACTTCGTCTTTTGCTTTGCCTTTGGTTTTTTCTTGTCGTGGAGGCCTTGGGCGACTTCTTCGGCGTAGCGCTCGTGGTTGAGTTCGAGGAGGCGGTCGAGGACTTCGCGGCGGGCGGGTGGGCTCAGGGTGTAGCGGATGCCCTGGTCGGTTTCGTGGAAGCCGTGACCGAGGTCGAGATCGTTCCACCCGTAGGCGGCGGCGACGGCCTGGTCCATCTCGATGTGGAGCTCTCGAAGCTTGGCGATGTCCTCCGACGTCTCGGCCGGGTCGTGGAAGCGGTTGTAGATCTCAGTCGCGCCCTCCTGACGGTCTCTCGAAGTAGAAATGCGATACGAATAGTAGACTTCGCCGAGCGAGTTCAAGTCACTGATCTCGTCGGGGAAAGGGAACGTCTCGAAACAATCGGAGGGTGTGTATCTAATGGTTTTACCCATGCTTGAAGCATTGCGCTCAAGCCAGCTCTGGTGAACCGAGGACTGCAGCAGCAAAAAATCACAAAATCTCGATGTCGCAAAAATCGTAACCTGGTCCGACATTACCGTTCCCGATGGAACGAATGCCAAGGCGTGGGTACTGCTTACACGTGCTCGGACCAGTACTTTGTCCATGCTCGCGATAGTGGCGTAGAGCTTCGGCCGCTTCTCCGCGTACTGCCACCAGTAGTCTCGGTACACTTTCCGGTTGTTCGTTTCTCGCTCTGGTTTCACCTTCTCCCGTACGATGGCTATGCATTCCACATAGTCTTCTGCTCGCGTGAGTGGCCAGTCGTGGAAGTTGATCACCCACCTGCTCGGCGAGTGATCGGGGCGAGAGCTGAGATCTTTCCCATGCAAGTACGGAAACAGAACGTCGCGATTCTTCGGATCTGTTTCTACTAGTCGCTTTGCGTCTTCGGGCGAAAGAACGAAGCCCATCCCGTTTACGTCAGCGCCCTTAAAGGATTTTCCAGCGTTGGATACTAGTTGATACGGGTTGCCACTAACCCGCCCAGGAACAACAAGCTGCGGTGTGATCCCACTCACCCTCTCTCCATCGAGGTAACATGGTCCTGCCCACGGCGTCTTCTTTAACCAGACGATCGCAACTTGCAGGCTGGCCTGCCCCGGCCAACTCTGACTTGAGACCGCGCGGGTAATGGCGCTCCCCCTTCCTACCAATCGATCGAGACCGACTTCGCGCGTGTCGCCTTGCGCTATTGTGTTGGTCGCGATTAACCCGGAGGCCCCCTCTGGCCGTAGGAGCTCGGTTGCGCGAAGGAACATGTACGCAACCAGATCAGCGAGCCCCGTGGTCCCGCCACCGATCGAATCTATGAGATGATTCCGGAGATCTCTCCCGAGGATACCGGTCAGCTTCGATCCCCCCTGAAACGGTGGGTTACCTATGACTGCATCGAAGCCTCCGTCCTCGAAGACCTCGGGAAACTCGAGCGGCCAGTGGAAGGGCTTGCGGGCACGTTCGCTCGCGGGCTTGCCCTCGTCGAGGAGTTTGCGTGCCTGGCGCTTGAGCTCGGCGAGGCGCTCCTCGCGGGTGGCTTCATCAAGATCGTCTGCCAGTGCGTTGCCAGCCGCAGTCGCGAGCACCATACGGCGCGTCTCATCGTCCGAGGCTTTACCGCCGGCAGTCGAAAGCGCGGCCGCGGTCAGAGCGTCGGCGGCCAATCGCGCCGCATCCAGAGCTCTGTCGGCCTCGTCGAGCAATCGTCGTTTCTCTTCGGCGACGCGGACGTCAGTGACTGCCATGCGCTCTAGCTGTTCGCGCTTCTGCATTGCTGTGGTCACCGCCTCACGAACGAATCGGCCGAAGAGCGAATCCTGGCCGTCGCCCTCAGCGGAGTAGTCGAAGTACTCGAGTTGTTTACGGCTTGAGATTCCGAGCAGCGAGTCCCCGCACTTGAGCGCATGGTCGAGAAAGTTGAACGGCTTGCCTTTCTGCAGCGTGACGAGCCAAAGCGAGAGCTTGCCCATCTCGACGGCCATCGGGTCTTTGTCCACGCCGTACAGACAGCGGTCGGCAATGTAACGGCGTGCGGCGGCCAGGCGCTCGATCGGATCGATGGGGAGCAGCGATTCGCTCGGGTCGCCTTCGGAGACATCGCCCTCGGGCGAGACGAGCACTTTGCCTGGATTGGCACGCTCGCACTCCTCCCAGCCTTCGACCAAACGCTCGGCGAGGTAGCGGCAAGCCGCGACCAAGAACGCACCCGATCCCATGGCGAGATCGCACACGTGCAGCGCCAATACCTCGCGAGGCGTGCGAAGCTTCCATTCCTCTTCGGGCTTGCCCTCGGCCGGGCCTTCATAGACCAGGGGCTCGAGTGTGTATCGGACAATTGGCTCGGTGAGCGACGGGGGCGTGTAGTGCGCTCCGCTGCTTCGGCGATCTGAGCCTTGGGTAACGTACATACTGTCTTTCGGGATGATGACCGGGCGATGGTCATCGCCTTCACGCACCAAGCCGGCATACGGGCGCACCTGCTCGAGAAGCGCCTCGCTTCCGTCGCAAGCGTATATCCATCGATCCGTATCGTCGGCAGGGATCGCGTAGCCGAGCGACTTCTCGATGGCTTTGGCGGTCTTGCCCGTCTCTTCTTTGAGGTAGGCAACCAGTTTGTCGTCGCCTGCGGCTTTCTGCGTCTCGAGATCCGCGATGTAGATTTCCGGCTCGCGGTTCTTCGCGCCCTGTAGACTCAGCGCCGGCGAAGTCGCTCGAACCGCGGTGTGGTCGAGTAGACTCTCGTAAACACCACCGATCTGTTCGACGCCGAGTGCACGAAACGAAATGCGCTGTGCCTCGGCCGTGCCGCCGCGTGGCCCGGCTGTCTCGAGATATTGTAGAGAGCGGAGTATCTGCAGAACTTCGTGGTCATTGATCGACAGCGGCTCGGCATCATCGCTCGACCAAGATGTGCCCGCGCTACGGCCTTCTAAGAAAGGAAAGCGATCCGGATCGAAGTGATTGCCGCCGTAGGCAGGCAGCTGGAGCTTCTCGTGGCGTATCCCCGAATAGATCGCGCGGAATGTCGCGAGCAGGCGCGACCAGGCCGAATAGCGCCGCTCAAGGACTTCTATTCCTTTTGCATCTGCATCTGCCTGAAGCTGATCGAGTAGGGTGCCGAGGGCATAGTGCTCGTCCCAAAGCGCATCGCCGCGGGGCAGCAGGTCTTGGTCTTCGGCGTAGAGCAAGAACACCAGCCGCATCATGACGGTGACGGCGGCTTGAAAGACGTCCTTTTCCTCGAGATCGGTGAGTAGTTCTCGCTTGCGATCGCGGTCGATGCGATCGAAGGCCGAGACCAGAAGTTCCACCGAGCGGCGCACCTGCAAGCCCAATCGATCGGTGACTTCATATTGCTCGTCTGCGCTGCGTTCGAGCAGGGCGGGCAGTGTTTCGTTGTCGGCAACGCTGAAGAAACGACGAACTCCGAGCAGGCTTCGGAAGGCCCGGAACAACAGTCGTTCTTCCGTCCAAAGGTTTGCGTACCACGACGCGAAGGTGGCGGTTTGCTCGGGGCGTGCCGAGACGAGCATCCATCGATCGCCGTTGGTGAGTAGCCCGAGCGGCTTACCGCCGTGCCCGCGCAACAGCTCGGCCATGCGTGTGGCAGGCGATGCTTTCCAGTTTTGTCCCGGAATCGGCGAGTCGAGTTTCTGGCCTGGTGCGGTCACCTGAATGAGTAGTTGTGGTGTGCCGGGGGCATCCTTCTTGCCTGGCTCGGTGATGACGTAGTGGGGTTCGAGAACGACGTGGTGCTCGGCGATCCGCACCTGCAGTAGATCGTCGAACGCCGATGCTTCGTGAATGACGGAATCGGGGAACTCGAGAATCTCGTCGAGCACGAAGCGGATCCACTGCGCGTGAATGTCGGGATCGTCGTGATCAGCGAGCCATTCCTCGTAGGCAACGCCGGTTCTTGCCGCGACCTTCGAGTCGTCGACATCGAGCTCTTGCGGGAACGCATCGACCAAAACAGGCAATGAGAGGAACGGCCCGGATACCTCGAGCATCGACAGCCATTCGGCGTGGTGACCTTTGATACCGGATGCACCGCTATTTCTTCGTCTGCGAGTCGCCATTGCTGTCAGCCTTTCCAGCTCGGTGGGACGAGAAACGTAACGGCGACGGGGAAGAGCTGTGGCTCAGGGTTCGCGTAGCGGCGTCGGATTTCCGCCGTCTCGCGCTCACGCTCACCGGGGAGTGCTTCGAGGCGTCGATGCAGGCTGTCTCGGTTGCGCTCCAACTGTTCTTGTTCCGCCGTTGTGTACATTTCGATCTGCTCGGGCGGCTCTGCGGTGAGTTGGTCGCGGATACTGCGCTCTAGCTCGTCGATGATCGCGCCCAACTTCTCGGCTTCGGTCTCGGCTAGTGACGCGAAGCGCTCTTGCAAGTTTTTGGTCCGATCTGTCATGCGTACTTCCAGCGAACGCAGCAGCCGGTCGTCGACGCTTGCCCACGCGTCGATGAGTTTCTTTTTCACCGCTTTGCCAGGCTCTTCGAGCGTAGCTGCCGCCAGTGCCGCGGCGGTCTCCGATACATTCAAGCGGGCGAAGCGCCCGTCGCGCAGAGTGCCACCGGCGGTGATGATCTGTTCGTGCAAGCGTTGCCCGTCGCCGCCGATGACGACCAAGCGCGCGTGCGCTACGACGGCGGGATCGTCGAGGCTTCCGTCTTCGACGAGACAGGCAGTTACCCGTTCGAGATTCTTCTGTTCGCCAGTGGCCCAGACCTCGCTGCGCAGTATTCCCTGACACAGTCGCACGAGCGGATGCTGGAGGTGCACGAGTACGACATCGTCGCGATCGGCAGCGACGTCTTGATCGAACGTGATTGGGCGTTCTTCTTGGGTGTGTGGGTGGCGCAGCCCGACGCGACATTTCGCCCAGCTGCCATCGAGTGTGGGCATGCGGAACACCGGGCAGTGCGCGCGCTTGCCCGTCGGGTCGGGCCATACGCCTTCGAGCTCGGCGTCACGCAGCGGCGGTCGATGCGCAAGCTCCAAACCGATCGCGACGACGGCGCGGACTTCCTCCGGGCTGACGTGGAGCTCTTTGCGCGATGTGTTCAAGCGGTCGCCCAGCTCGCCGATGCGACGCGCGAGATCGCGCTCGAACGCGTACTGTTTGCGAATCTCGTTCGCTTCGCTTTCAGCGCTATCGGTGTTGAGCGCGGTCCGCTTGCCGAGCATGGCCTCTTCGATCTGGCGTGCGATGACCGGGCCCACCTTGCCCAGATCTCGGCGAATCGCTTCGACCTTGTTCGCTGCTTTCGAAAGAAATTCAAGATCGCCTTCGAGGGATCCTTTTTCTTGACCGGCAGCAGAGGCCTCTTGCCAGCCCTTGCCGACGAAGTGATAGATCAAAACTTTGTCAGCCCGTTGCCCATGCCGATCGATGCGGCCGTTGCGTTGCTCGAGCCGCATGGGATTCCACGGGATCTCGTAGTGGACTACGCGATGGCACCAACGCTGCAGATCGATGCCTTCGGAGGCGGAGTCGGTGGCCAACAGGATGCGCACGCCGGCCTTGCGTGGATCGGTTTGGAACGCGGCCTTGATACGCTCGCGATCGTCGGTGTCCATGCCGCCATACATCGTCTCCAGACGATCGTCGGCGGCCATGCCCTTGCCTGCCAACATGCCTTGCAGCCATTTCTGCGTAGCGCTCCATTCGGTGAAGATGATGACACGCTCGTCGTTCCACTCACCATCCGGGCGTACGGTGCGTTCTAGCCATTCGAGGAACGTTTTTGCTTTAGAGTCTGCGCGGCCGGCGGACTCTTCGGTCCAGCGGGAGAGCTCGTCGAGAATCTCGCGTTCACGCGCGGACACGCCTTCGAGTTGTTCGGTTGCGAGCTCGATGACCTCATCGGTGCGCTCTTCGTAGACCTCATCGATGGCGTAGTCTTCCTCGATGCTGTTTAGCTGGCGCCGCAGAATACCCGGGGTCGGGCGTTTTCTAGGTTTCGTCTCTTTGCCCACGCCGGCCAGTGTCTGTCGGTGCTTTTCCAGTGTTCGTCCGAAGGCCGCTGGGCTCGAGAACATGCGCTTCTTGAGCAGCGTCACCACGAAGTCGGCCGCGATCTTTCCACCATCCGACTTCTTCGTCTTGGCTCTCAGCCCGCCGTATTCGACGAGCTTCGCATAGGCTTCGCGCTCTGCGTCTGTGTAGGCGACCTCGATGGCTTCAATGCGTCGCTCGGGGAATTTCTTGGTTCCGTCGGCGTTGACGATCTCTGTCTTTAGCCGATGCACCATGACGGCCTTGCGTTGCTCTTCGTCGGGCGGAACACCAACGGCGAATCGCTGATCGTCGAGAAGCTCGAGCAGTGCCGTGAAGCTTTCCTGATAGCCGTTGTGTGGCGTGGCGGTGAGGAACAGCTTGTGCTCGAAGTGAGGACTCAGCGTTCGGATGGCCAGCGTGCGGTCGGAGTCGGTCGCATACTTGCCGCCGCTCGCTGGTGCGACGTTGTGCGCCTCATCGACGATCATCAGATCGAACCGGCGTGGCCAGGGTGTTTCTCCGGGCGCGGGTAGGCATGAGCGAAACAGCCGCATCGGCCGATCGCGCTTCAGATAATCGATCGACGTGATGAGGCGAGGGAAATGCGTCCACGGATTCGCATGGATCCCGCGCCGGCGACGAAGATCGCGCATCAGGTCGGAGTCGACGATTCTAAACTCGAGCCCGAACTTCTCCTGCATCTCGTCGCGCCACTTGATCTGTAGCGAAGAAGGAACAACGACCAAGATCGACCGCACGCGCTGGCGCAGGATCAGTTCCTGCGCGACCAGACCCGCTTCGATCGTCTTGCCGAGTCCGACATCATCGGCGATCAGTAGGTTCACACGTGGCATCTGCAGCGCCCGCACGACCGGATCGAGCTGATAATCGACGATCGAAATGCCCGCGCGGAAGGGCGACTGCAGTTGACCGCCATCTGCCGATTGGATCGCGCCCCAGCGCACCGCATTAATGAACGCATCGAGCCGAGCGGGGTCGTCGAACTCATGCGGCGTGGGCAGCGACATACGCTCGTAAGTCCGCGTGCCCGGCTCGATCTCCCAGATGACCTGGAGCTCTTCGCCGAGCCCGTCGTCCTCAACCGACGCAAGCTTGATCAGATGCTGCGCCGACTGGCCGGTAGGGTGCAGCGGATCAGCCTGAATATCGGAGCGATCGATGTCGCTCACGATCCATTGGCGCCGTCGGACGCGGACGAGTTGGCCGAGGTCGGGGATGTCGGTGGACGAGGAGGTTAGATCGGGTTCTGGCATGGTCAGATAGCAGCGACTCCGGAAAGGGGGAGGTTAGCTCATCGATATCCTTGAGTGGAATGCGGGCTTGTGAGGAAAGTCATACGGGGAATCCCTAGTACACAGAACTTTCGCGGCTTGGTAACACTTGAGGATTGGTCAGTGACGCTACCGCGGCCGGTACCTACGGTGGAGCGATCAGTGTCGCGGCGGACAAATCGAACGAGCGCTTACGAGGAGACCTGATGGACGAGAACTTCTTTGATACGTGGGCAACGCGGCATGGGGTTGAACGGCCGTTTGCCGCGCTGGCAGATATGGAACCTGAAGTCCGAAAGGAGTTTGCGAAACAGCTTGGCGTATCTCTCGATGATTGGTGGAGTGCGGCTGCTTGGTGCCTGGCTAGCGAACCTGGCGTAGACGACGATATTGAAGCGGTGTTCCAGGCGGACGCGGAGGCCTGCATTATAATCAATGCCGATCACAAGGGGCTGCAAGCCCGCTCGCACTCCGCGTTGCGTACATTTAACATCTTTGCGGACAATCATAACTGGCGGCAGGTTCTCGAATCGGTACGGCTCGGCAGGTTCTGTTGGATTCGGGTTAGCGGCGATTGTGCTGCCAGCGGAAGTGCCGGCCGCGTACCGAGCACACGCGGCGAAATTGCTTAGGTCAGTCTGGCCGGCGGGGCTTTGGCTTTGAACGGACACGAAGATTAAGACTTCGGCCGGTACCGCAGGGGATGGAATGATCCTTGGCATGTGGCCGTGACTCAAATCCCCTCAACGATTCTCTCAAGTCTGTCGAGTGTCTTGCTCTGTTCGAGATATTCCGAGTAGGCCTTCTGCGCACCCTGAATTAGAGTGTCGTAGTGAATGACCTGGCTACCGGGCGAGATCGCCTCCATCGAAGCCTTCAAGCGTTCGGGGTTCGACGCTTCCTCTTCGACTGGCTTGCCCAGGATGAATACCACCTCGATGTTTGGGGTGGTCTCGTTTTGTGCCGCCAGGATCTTTCGCAGCTTGTCGACATAGGTTTGTCCCTGTTCTTGGAGTTCGATCAGCTTCATCCGCCGCCCTGCCTTCTTGAGTTCCACGATAATGTGCTTGCCGGCCGTGGTTCGATACTTGAGGTCTACGCGGCCAAGCGCTTCCTTTTTCGTGAGGTCAGAGACGATCACGCCTGCTTCTTGGAGTCGGCTCTCGATGAACTCGCTGCCGGTTGCTCGTTCCCAGGACGGATCGAGCAACCACAGATGATCAAAGAGATACTGCTGGAGCGCTTTCTCTTTGGCGTCTTCGTCGACCAAAGTCTCAAAGTTCCGAATCGCATCAAGTCTTGATTTCACAATGTCGCGGTAGAGCGACGCCTCCAGTGAATCGCGATCGGCAAGGAGTACCAACAGTTGGTCGACGCTTTTGACACTGGCTACGAGTTTTTCCGTTGATCCTCTTAGTCTCATTCTCTCGAACGCAAGAACCCCGTGTCGGTACAGCAGCTTACGATCTTCCTCGTTGTCCACAGGCAGCGCGCTGAGTTTGGCGATGAGCGTCTCCGCGCTCTTTCGAAAACCGCCACCCAGGGAATCCAGCCACTCCCTCAGAGCGGGGGATTCGTCCTTGGCCTTTTGGACCTCGTGTTTCTCGCGCCACTCGTTCCAGCGTTTCTCGACCTCTGTTAGGCGCGACTTTAGGAAAGCGATCAGCTTGGCATACCGCGGGTCATCCTCCTGGACCCGCTGGCGATCGCTGGTTGCGATATCCGCCTCATCGTCTGTATCGAGGAAATCTGCCTCGATCTGCCCGGTGAGGTACTTCGTGTAGAGCCGTCCATCATTCAGTTTGTCAAGAACGTTCTCGTGAAATAGCCGACCTCGAGCGAAGACGACGATACCGTTTAGGTTTCCCGCATCCTCGCTATCGAGCTGCTTTGGAAACCTTGCTGTGCCGATCCAGCCGCTGACTTGCCACGAGGGATCCCATCCCTCTGACGCATTGGAAAGCGATTCGTTTTCCAGCAGCTGTGGCGCGGAAGCTAAGTCGAGCGCGTCATCGCCTAGCTGCCAGAGGAACTGCACCACTGGAAGGTCGCCGCGATCGGAAGCGGTGATCGGGCTGCTGTCGAGATGGATCTTGAACCCATGTGCCTCCCCGATCACCGAGAAGCGGCGAGCCAGGCGTTTGCGCAGTGCCGATGCTCCGCGGCCGAGACGCTGGCGTTTGATATCGCGCAGATGTATGCGCGTTCCCTTAGTTACGCCGATTAGTTCCGCCTCAAGGGATTCAGGACTATAGAACGGCTCTTTCTTCTCGACCGACTCGTGAATGCCAGCCACGGTCATGCGAAGACCGTGAGCCGATCCATCGGCAGCCGACTCAAGCTCGATTACATTGGCGATCGAGAACAAGGAAAGTTTGCCGAGACCTTTGCGGCCCATTACTGGGCGACCCTTCGCGGTAGTCTTGCCATGCTCAGAATCGTCATCACGGCGCCGATACCCGACCCGTAGGTACTTGTTGTTCATGTCGTCGACGGACATGCCGATCCCGTCATCGACTATCTCTATCCAGTTGCCGTCCGGGTCGATTTTGATATCTACCTGCTCAGCATCGGCATCCCAGGCATTCGCAACGGCTTCAGTCAGGACGGCGGCAATATTGCTGTAGAGGTTGATCCCGAGGTGATCGAGCACGTTTAGGTCTACCGTCATTCTGTAGGTATCAGTCATCGATGTGTCACCATTATCAGAAGAGATCCTAGTGAGTGGTGAGATCTAGGCTGGCTCGTCCGTTGTATGTTCGCGCAGACTGGGGGGCCGCTGCGCTCTGATCGCGGCCAACGAGCTCCTTCGCGGCCCCTGAGATGTCGCCCCTGGTTCAGCGCAGTCCGACTCCATGGCGCGTTGATAGTCGTGTCACCCAATAGCGGCCAACGCCAGCGCCGGTTCGTTGAATTTCCTCGTGCACGGGTCGGCCGCATTGGAGGAGGATAGATAGCCCATATCCCCACTCCGAGTTATCGTCGAGGGGCGCAACTATATTGAATTGCAAATGTTTCGTTCCGGCCCAGGAGGGGGCGACGGCTCGTCCCAGCATCGTCGTGTGCATGTGGTGCGCGGAGACGTCAGCCTTGCCTGCCTCGCATACCAAAGTGGGCCTTTCGGAAAACCGCGCACGCGGGTATATTGGGCACGCAGAGAGAGTCTACATATTCAGGTCCGGTCACCCTGGCCGCCCAAACTCTCTGCGCGTGGAGGTACCATGTACGACTTAGTTACGTCACGTGGCGCGAGAATCATGCGCGCCCTACACCCAGAGGAGATCAGCAGTGGACCTTAACGTCGTCCGACGTAAGGTTTATGCAACTCGATTATCAATAAGAGATATAGAACAACAACTGGAACATCGTCGATGCGATCCTGAATTGTTATTGATATTCGCTCAGTGCTACCGCGGGGCGAAAATGATCATGGACGCGATCACGAAGCTCGAACTTCGTACCGGCGCGAAATAAGTCCACAAGACAGCCGGCTCACAGACCCTCTGGTACCCCACCGAGGGTCTTTTATTATTGCGCGGCTCAATCGGTTCCGTACCCCACACCTCACTGAAGAATCCCTTCGCCTTCGGCATAAACCCGAAGTGACAATTCAGCTTGTCCAAATTGCTCTGAACTCGAATACTGCGAGGATGTGGGCAAGGACAACTTGTTCGCGGAACTCTATAACCCATATCTACTTATCTATCCCAAAGATGGACTCAGACTACTTCGACGATGAGTGAACCTAACCGCCTCGCTCAGCGTCCCGGCGGACTCAACGAAATTCTCAATCCCTCAAGCGACGAGCCCTGTTCCGCCTCGACCGTCTCCTCCAAATAACTCATCAACTCCCCCTGCCGCGGCTGCCCAAACACCAACCGATAAACCGCCAACCCACGCTTCAGTCTTTCAAGCTCGCCAACCTCCCGACTCAACGGCAGCTCCGGAATCCTGCGTTCAATCGTCGCGCCGCCTTCGACTTCATAGATCCAGTATGGAATCAGATCGCCGGCGCGATCTTCAACGCGTGCGGCTGCAGCGCTGAACAAGAACTGCCATGGATCGCCTCGGCCGTCCCAGTCGTCAAGCAGTCCTGCCATCGAGATGTCGAGCGCAACGTTCTTGCGAACGGCGTGGCCTTTGTAGCGGTGTACTCGGCCTTCGCGTTGTTCGAGGTCGACGGGGTTCGACGGTAGGTTCCAATGGTAGAGCGCGTGGCAGTAGGGGTGGAAGTCGAGTCCTTCTTGGCCCACTGACGTCGTTGCCAAGATGAACGGTTGGAACGGCGAGTTGAATGCTTGGCGTACCGTGCCGGCGCGCACGAGCGTTTTGTCGGTGTCGTCTTTGATGTCGCCGAAGCGCAGGGCGAAGCGTGAGCGAATACCGATTGGGGTGATGTCGATACGTCCGTTTGAAACAGCGACGTCGTCTATGTGTACGCGCGACGAGCGCAGCGACAAGGCGTCTTTGGCGGCGTCGGCGATGTCGGCCAAGGCGCTGTCGTCTTGTCGCTCGGTCAGGCCCAATCCGTCGCGGAGCACGTGAAGATACTCATCGAGCACCGCTTGGATGTTGCCGTCGAGCGCGTAGTGCAGCACGACTCGCCAATACGGAATAGACGGGCGTTCGGCGCGTAGCATGGCGCTTGTCGACGGAACGTTGAATTGGCTGCGATAGCCGTCGGCGATGCGCGCGGCGGTCTGGAGCATCGCGCGATCGGAGAGCGCGCGTTCGGGCACCAACCGACTCAGCGTGCGCAGAGTGCAGACCGCCGGGCCGGCGAGCGCGAATTCTGTGACGACGTCTACCAAGTCATCGGGGACGCGTCCGAGCTCAAGCGTCCCACGTGCGGCTTCCAGGAAGTGTTCCAGGTGCGCATCCAAGCCGCTGCTCGTGCCGTCTTCGGCGTCGGTGATCGCGCTGAACCAACCGCCTTCGTCGTCGCACCAGTCCGTAATCGCGGGTTGATGGTCGCGGTCGAGGTAGGCGAGGGCGGCCCAGTACCAGGCCTGGTCGATGCGGCCGTCTGTGTCGGTGGAATCTATAGGGACGCCGGCGTCGACGAGTGCCGTGCGCACGCGCGCACGCGCAACGGCGACGATCTCGTTGGCGTTCGGTAAGCGACCGGCGCCGACCTCCAGCGCGATCGCGAGCGGGTCGATCAACCCGGCCAACGTCGGGCTGGGGTAGAGCAGCGCCAAGGAGTTCATCCCCGTCGGTCGGTCACCCGATCTCTTAAACTGAAGTAGGTGGCTGCGTTTCTCGTGGAGCTGGTCGTAGGGCGGTGTGTCTTGGTCGCGTTCGAGCATGCGTCGCTCGGCTTCGTAGGACCCCACGGCGGCGATGGCGTCCGGTACGATGTTCCACGAGGAGAACACGAGTGCTTTCGTAGCCGAGCCGACTTCGAAGAACGGCCCTTGCGGTTCGTAGTACGGTAGCGACGGCGGCAACCACAGGCAGCGCCACAGACCCGTATCCAAGTAGTCCGCGAGCAGCGAGCGTAGGCGCGCGTTGGCGGGATCGATGGTCTCGTAACGCTGGATGGCTTTGGTCGACAGCGACCAGGGCAGGGCAGCGCGAACAGCAGCTTGCAGTTCGTTGCTGGGCGACTCGCTCTGTTCGTTCAACTTCTGTTTGAGTTGATAGCCGCGCATCATGTTGAGCAGGTAGGGGCTGGACTTCCAGTAATCGACCACGGTGCCCGCGCCGACCAGCGCCGCGACTTTGCCGATCGCTGCGGCGCGGCGCAGGTCGTCGGTTTCGAGATGCGCGGGGCGCGGCGATTCGGTGAGCATGGCGTCTTGGCGCAGCGTCGCCGACACGCGTTCTGTGCGCACCATGACCGACCGCATGAGCGCTTCGACGCGTTCGCGCGCGGCCAGCGCGTCCGTGTCCGTGTCACGGTTCTGATTGCGAAGTCCGCGGCGCAGCGTTTTGAGATCTGCTTCGAGCGCTTCTACGGCACCGTCGCGGCCTTCCATCATGAAGCGCATGGTGTGGATGAAGTCGGCGTAGTGGTCTTCTTCTTCTTCGTCGCTGCGCAAGGTGAGCATGCGGTAGGGCGTGGCCGATAGCAGTACGACGCGTGCGTCGTGCTCCGCTTCTTCGTCGCGATAGGTCATCAGCGTTTGCGCCAGCTGGGTGGCGTCGTCGGGGTCGTCGATCTCGAGTAGGTGACGAAAGCGCTGAAACTCGTCGAGGATGATCAGGTCGGGCTCGAGTGCGCGTACGCATGCGCGCGCCAGGGTGTGACGTAGCCGGCCGATGATGTCGTTGCGCCGTTGGTTCTGCTCACGGCTGGGTTGGCGTCGGCGTAGTGCCGTGAACTCGTGGGCGCAGTCGCGAAGGTCTGTGAGCAGTTTGGCGTCGGCGCGAAGGGCTGCGACGAAGGCTTTCCTGAGCGTCGGGTCTATCGTTTCGTTGAAGTTGCGTACGTGCTGTTGCCAGGAGCGTCCCGTGACCCGGGATCTCAGTACGCGCGACAGGGAACGGCCGTCCATGCGCAGCGGGCCCTTGATGAGATGGTAGAGCAGCACGCGTTCTTCGACACGGCCGCCTCGTGACTTGAGATCGAAACTCGTGTCGGGCGTGAAGCTGACGAAGTTGACCTCGTTGTCGCGCAGATTCTTGAGCTTGACCGGGAGCAGGGTCAGCCGCGTGGCGTGCTGAAACTCGGCGTCGCGAAAGATATTGAGCCGATTGATGTTCTGTTTGGCGATCGCTGCGTTCGAGCAGATGTAGACGATGTCGATACGCTTTACGCCGGTCTCGCGGCGTAGGTGCTCGACCGTCTTGGCAATGAGCCCGCGCGCGACCATCGTCTTGCCGAGCCCGACCTCGTCGGCGACGAGGAAGCGGGTCGTTGGATTGTCGTCGGTGTAGAGCCGCCGAAAGACGTAGTCGACCGTGTTGCGTTGGAACTGCTTGAGCGAACCAAGGATGCCTTCGACGTCTACCGTACCAGCGCTCATGCGGGTGGCTCCTCGAGCAGCGGTTCGAACGTCCGCCATAGGGCGGCGAATTCTTCGGGGACGATGGGGGTTCCGTCTTCGCTGTCGCCGATGTCTTCGATCAGGCGCTTGATGGCGTGTAGGCGTGTGGGCTCGTGAATCAGTGCGGTGACCAGCTGTTCCAAGATCGGCGCTTGCGCCAGGCCGAGACCGCCGAACGGGTTCGACGAATTGCCGTTGCGGCCGAGCAGCAGGTTGCTCAGGCGTGAATCACCGAGGTCGGCGAGCAGGAACAGCAGGTAGCGAAGGAAGCCTTCGCGGTTGTTGACCAGGGTGCGCGTGATGGCGCTAAAGCGATCCGCGGGCGCGTTGTGGATCGGGAGGTTGAGTACAAAGCGTTCTCTTAGCGGAACGGCTTCGGCCCGTAGTTCGAACGCGATGAGTCCGGTGATCGAGGCGGTTGCCGCGTGGCCCAGAGGTATGGTGGTGTCGATTTCTAACTGGCGCGCGTCGGTGGCGTGTCCCGATTCGCTGAGCGTGATCGGCCACGCTCGAATGGTTGCGATGCCTGCCAGGGGGACGGGGCCGTTCGCGCTTAGGATCAGCTGCCAAGCGTCGGCGTGCGCTTCGCATGTGATGTGGAGGTCGGCGGCGATGAGTGCCTTACGTGTGTTCGCCAGTGCAGTCTCGGCTTCTAAACGGGCGGGGTCGGGCGCATCGGATGTTTCGGGGATCACGGCCGGTTCGAGGATCTTGCCCAGGGCGTCATCGGCGAGGATGGACTCGATGCTTCCGACGCGGCGCGTGCTGCCCCAGAGTTCGGCCATGAGTTCTACGTTGGATCCTGCGAGTAGCGCGGCGTTGGTTGCGTTTGCCGAACCGATTGCGATGCAGGTGCGGCCGTTGGTTTCGCAGATGTAGGTCTTGGCGTGGAGTCCGCGCAGGGCGGAGTGGTTGTCTTCGGTGTTTTTGTGGGCTTGGGCGGCTCGGCTGTCTTGGCTGGTTTGGCCGACATGGCCGGCATGGCCGGCATGGCCGTCTGCGGTGTCTTCGCCGTCTTCAGATTCGGCGGTGTCTTTTAGTACGCGGATTCGTTCGGCTAGTTCGGACACCGGCGCGCCGAGGCGTTCCAGCGTGTCTGTGCGCGTGACGAGTGCGTTGATTCGAGTGCCGGCCGCGCTCAGCGAATCGAGCGCTGCGATTTCGCAAAATGGCGAGATCACGGCGATCTTCGATGCGCGTGGTGGCTTCCAGCCGCCGTCGGCAAGACCGATGGTGGCGAAGCGGAGTTCGTCGAAATCCGCGGGGAGTTCCCATTGCGTCTTTTGCACCTGGGCGGCAAATGTTTCTGCTTGATCTTTGGCGGCGCTCGTCGTTTCGTGCGGCGCGAGCGTCGGTAGCGTTCGTACCAATGACGCCAGTGGATCGTTGTTTTTGTTTTTGCGTGAGGTGACGACGCCATCGAGGCGAAGCGACACGTCCCAGCTTCGATCGAAAGTCAGGTTGCGCGAGAGGATGAGCGCCCGTAGGTGCACCGGTTGCTCGGGTTCGTCGCCGACGAACCGCAACAGCCAGAGTTTCGGATGGAACGCTCCGCCGCGCGGTGCCGTGACTTCGACGATCGTTGATTCGACGAGGGGGTAAAGGAGCTGATCGGATGTCGGTGCGTGAATCTGCCCGGCCTGACAGTACACCGTCAATCGCTCGGACGTGCGTCGCAGCGCTTCGAGCACGGCGACGGGATCGCGAATGGCGTCGACGGAAAGCTCGTTGCTGAACATCAGCAGGTGCAGGGGAACGCTGAGGAGTGCGACGAGGTCGAGCGAGTAGGTTGCGGCGATGGCCGAATCGAAACGATAGCCTTCGGGAGACTTGAGCGCGTCGACGTAGAGGCGGCGTTGCTCGGGGTCGAGCATTACGAGTCGCTCCGCAGGCCGTCGTGCAGGCCGTCGCGTAGGCCGTCGTGTAGGTCCAGTAGTAAGGCTCGGGTGCCGGACCACCGGTATCCGAGTCGGCCCAGCCCTGCGCGGCCGCTGTACTGATCCAAAGCGCGGCGGTTGACGAACCGCGCGCGCCCTCCCTTTAGAGCGAGCTCGCGCTTTTCGATCAGTCGGGCGGCCGGCTCGTCGCCGTCGAGCGCTGTGCCGGTCGCGACGACGCGGTCCAGCCAGCCTTCGACGAAGCCGATCGTGCGTCGCGTAATCGAGTGGCCGTTGTCGACGGTGCATCGCCACAGGCCGTCCAATTGCCAACTGCGAATCTCGGCCGGGTCGAGTTCGTCTGACCACTGCGAGAGACTCGCGGCGTGAATCTCAGCGAGAGAGTCCTTGCCGGCTTTACGCGTAAGCAAAAGATTGTAGAGCAGCGCTGCGCCGTGCATCACGTGTGAGAAGAGCCGGCCTTGTGTGATGAGCAGACGATGCGCCGGGGTGAAATCTGCGAGGCTCGGATGCAACCAGATTTGCTCGACATCGGGGATCGGTTCGAATGCGTTCTCGGCCAGAAGCGCGAGCAGTGAGTCGCGGTGTCTTGCAGCGATGGACTCCTGTACGAGCTCGGCTTCGGCGGGTGCGAGGCTGAGCGTTGCTTCATCGGGAAAGCCATTGGGCGGCGGCGGTAGATCGGGATGCCAGGTTTCCGTCGTCGGATCGTGCTCGCGCTCGCCGTCGTCGCGACGACGCTCATGGCGACGACGCCTGTGCAGACCGTCGACCGAGGCGAAGTAGTCCTCTTGCGAACCGGTGAACCGGCGCAGCCCCCAGGAACCGAGACCTGCCCAGTAGACCGAACTGGCCAATCGCTTGAGCGCATGGCCGGCTTCGCGACCGAACACGCCGTCTTTCTCGTCGTTCGCCATGAGAGCGTCCATGAGTTGCATCTCGTACTCACGGGCGACCTTCGCCATGCGACGGGACGGAATCTGTTGCAGTTCCAAATCGCGATACATCCACGGGATGAAGAAGAAGTAGCGCAGGCGCGTCTGGATCGTACTGGTGCCGGGAAAGAGTTGATCGGCGATGCTGTCGCGGATGCCGCCGAGCCCCAACTCATCGCGGGTCTCGCGCTCGTTGACCATCGACAGGATGCGGCGAACGCGGTCGCGCTGCTCGGAGTCGTAGTCGATCCAGGAGAGTTCGGAAGGCATGCGGGGGGTGTTGTGGTCGGGTTAGTAGACCATCTCCATGCGCAGGCCCTCGCTGTCGAGTGGCGGTGGGTAGGGGAGTGTGAGTGCGCGGCCGGCGACGATTCGTTCGGCGGTCCACAGAGCGGCGAAGGCGTCGAGGATGTCGTCGTCTGCCGCTACCTTCTTTAGGAATTGGCTGCGCACCGACGTGAAGGCGTCGGGTCCGAAGTGGCTTTCCACAAGCGTGCGCCGCTCAGCACGCCCGTCTTTCGTTTTCTTGTTGTGGGCCATCGGTTCGCCGCCGTTCCACGCCATAAAACAGCGTTCGGGGTGTACCTCGTGGACCCAGTCTTGGCGAGACCGATCGCGGCGCAATGCGGCATCGACTTCGACGATCTTCCGCATGATTCCCCAGGTCTGTTTGCTGATTTTTTTGCGCTCGATCTCGTAGCGGATGTTGCAGGCTTCGCGGTAGGTGCGTGCGCGGAGCATTGCGCGGAGGGGGGCGGGGAAGACGCTGCTGCGTCTCTTGCCCAGTGCCTTTCGTGCTTGTAGGTCGCAGTCGCGTGGGCCGGAGGTGGTGAGGCCGATGGGGATGTCGATGGCCAACGCGTGCACGCCGGTTGTAGCGGTTAGGAGGGCGTCGGCGGATGCGTGGACCTGTGCATGCAGTGCGTCGCTGCTGTTGCGGGAGATTGCGAGCCAGCCGGTGGGGCAGGCGTCTACGCCGGTGGTGTGGATGTGCGGTTAGGGGCGGCTTGCGAGGTCCGCTCGCCGGGCGACGCCAACGGCAGGCCAGTCGCAGTTGGCTCAATGCGCCTGGCGCTTGACAGGGTGCGCCGCAGTGCGTATCCATGCGTAATGTAGGCAAGGTTTTGCGGCATGACGCGAAAAAACGCACGGAGGCGCGATTTATGGCAAGTAGGAAAGGGCCTTGGGAATATCCTGACGAAGAGACCCGGGCGAAGTTCGAGGAGCCGGTGACCCCGGAAAACTGTGGCGAAAAGCTCAAGCTCGTCCAGAAGATAGCGCGTATGAGTCGGCGTGAATTCGCCAAACTACTGGGTGTCTCGGAGGCTACGGTGCGTCGACTGGAAGCGGGTACGAGCGTGCCGACTGACGAGTTCATGGATCAGCTCTACGCGTTGCAGGTTATTGGTCTCGCGCGGTTTCAGGCCGTATCTGAGGATGATCGCGAACACGCTTCGGAGCTTATCGGTGCGGGCGGTGGAGTGGCTACTGGTATCGGCGCAAGCCTGGGCGCCATCAGTGCGTCGGGTTCTGTCGCGGGCCTCTCGGCGGCGGGCATTACCTCGGGCCTAGCGACGGTGGGTGGGGGCACTATGTTGGCGGGTATCGGGGTTGTTGCGTCGGTTCCGGTTCTAACCGGGCTCGCCGGCTACGGCCTGGTGAAAGGCATCAAGGCGATATGCAAAGCGAACGATCTAGAGTCTGAGGAAGTTGACGGACGATGGGAGATTAGAAATCGGTATCGGCAGGTTGGCGACAAATGAACGTGCCTACATACCGATTGTCGGACTCGCGTATCAGTATTCAACCCGACGAACTCGAAGCGGGGCTCGTCCTGTTTCTTGAGCCCACCGTGTTGCAGCTTAGAGGGGCTTCGAACAGCGTGGAGTATCGATCGTATGAAGTAGCCGGCACACATCCTTTCCTGTGCTGCCGCAAGTTGGACGATGTCGGACTCTGGATGCCAATCTTCAGTCGGCCTGGGGCCGATAGAATCCTGATTCCGCGCGACGAAAAAAGGGGACACGCTCAATGGCGAGCCCGACGGAGCTACTTTCATCCGGGACAGCGCTGGACTATTCGCACCAGCATTGTTCTGGAGGCTGCGGAGGCTGCACGCGAAAAGAGCAGTCCCGGTTTTCGTAACAGGGTATGTTGCGAGTGGCTAGAACAACAACTTCGATCAACAGAGGTCCCTGCAGCCTCTGTCTGTGGGCGAAAAGCGAGTAGACGATGACTGAGGACGAGTATGAGAAATCGTTTCCGCGTGCGCTCGCGACATGGTCGAGTTGGTCCTGTGTCCGCTCTGTGAGTTTCCGAGCGTCGCGCGCGGGGCGATAGCACTCTCCGCTTAACGCGAGGCATCTCGGCCATCGGCCAGACCGGCTACCTGCGGCAGCTGCACGTCTTCGCCGGGCGCAGCGGTGATGGGCCAGCCGACGTCGAGCACGAGGCGCTTTCCCTGTGCCTCGAGTTCGTAACAGCTACCGCCGATCTCGTCGGCGCCTCTGTGGATTTTGCATTTCAAGCTATGGGGCTCTGGATGCAGCGCTTCCTTCTCAGTTCGCTGCGATCGCCTTGCCGGCAAGTGTGATCTTCGCTCTGCTTTCGCCCTAGGCTGGCCGAAACGGGCATGTTTCGTCCGAATCGCGCCGCCGTAGGGTCCCGTTCTGACCCACCGCGCGGGCTAAACCTAATAGGGTACTGCGGCATCGCGGCGTCGTTCTGGTCGCAGAGCTGCGCAGATATCAAAAGGAGGATGGCATGCAGGCTCACGACAAAGGGTTTCTCTTCTCGTCTACCGACATCAGCAACTTCGCAGCCTGTGGCCATCTGACTCAGCAAGAGCGCGCCGCTGCCTGCGGCGGTTCGAAGCGGCCCAAATACGACGATCCGGCGCTGCAAGCACTAAAGGATCGCGGTGATCAGCACGAGCAGCGGGTGCTCGATTCGCTCACCCAGGGCGGCAAGCTCGAGGTCGTGACGATCGAGCGCTGCGACTACGACCCTGCGAACCCGATCGCGGTTTGGAAAGACGGTTGCGCAAAGACGATGGCGGCCATGCAGTCGGGTGCCGGTCTCATCTATCAGGGAGTTCTCCTACACGGCGACTATCTCGGGCGCCCCGACTTCTTGCGCAAGGTCGATCTGCCGTCTGATCTGGGAGAATGGTCGTACGAGATCATCGACGCGAAACTCTCTCGCGAGGCGAAGGCGCGCGCCGTGCTGCAAACGGCACACTACTCCGAGCTGCTGGGGCATGCGCAGGGCGTCGTTCCCGAACTGATGTATTTGGCACTCGGTGGTCCCGAGCAATCTTTCGATAAACATCGGGTCGCCGATTATGCGGCCTACTTCCGTACGACCAGCCGACGTTTTGAAGAGGCTGTCGTCGCAACACCGCAGACCTACCCCGAGCCTGTGGAACATTGCTCGGTCTGCGATTGGAGCTCGGTTTGTGCGCAGCGCCGCCACGACGACGATCATCTGTCGCTCGTGGCACGGATCTCGCGCAGTCAGCGAAAATTTTTGAATGACAGCGATGTCAACACGGTGCGAGAGCTTGCGCGCCTGCCTATCGGTAAGTCGAAGACCGTCGCAGGGATTGAGCGGGCGGCGTTCGTAAAGATCCGAGAGCAAGCGCGCCTTCAGGTCGAAGGCCGCGATGCGGGCGAAGTGCTCTATGAATTGCTCGACTTGGTAGAGGGCGAGTACGGCTTCGGGCGTCTGCCGGAACCATCACCGAACGATCTGTTCTTGGATTTGGAGGGTGCGCCGCACTATCTCGACGAAGGGCTGGAGTATTTGTTCGGCGTCGTCGCGCCGGCGTCGACGACCCTCTCGATTGGCGACGGCGGCGACGTCACACGCCTCGAAGCCAACGGTTACGATCTCGTCTACCGTGCCTACTGGGCACTGAATCAGACAGACGAGAAAGCGAAGTTCGAGGCGTTTATCGATTTGGTGATGGAGCGGCGTGCCAAGGATCCGTCCTTTCATATTTATCACTACAACCACTACGAACGGACGGCGTTCAAACGGTTGATGGGGCGCTACGCCACGCGCGAGCACGAGCTTGATGAGTTACTGCGTGCGGGCGTGTTCGTGGATCTATATCGGGTTGTTGCCGAGGCCGTGCGTGTGTCGGCCGAGAGCTACTCGATCAAGGAACTGGAACCGCTCTACGAGTACGACCGCGATGTTGATCTGGTCGAGGCCGTGCGTGCGCGGGTCGCATTCGAGGCGGCGTTGCAGCTTGGCACGACGGCCGGCGACGACGATAGCGCTGCGATTAGAGATGCGATCGAGGTCTACAATCGTGATGACTGTGTTTCCACGTTTTTGTTACGCGACTGGCTGGAAGCGCGACGCGGTGAAGCCGAAAAACAGTTCGGTGAAGCGATTGCGCGGCCGGACCTGAAATCCGGTGAAGCGGGCGACGAACTAGAGGAGCATCTCGAACGGATTGCGCAATTGATCGAGGCGTTGACGAGCGACGTTCCGGTCGAGCGCGATGATCGTTCGGATGAACAGCATGCCCGTTGGCTTCTTGCGCAGCTGCTCGAATGGCATCGGCGCGAGAAGAAAGCGCAGTGGTGGGAATACTTCAGGCTTCTCGATCTGCCGATGGATGAGCTGGTCGATGAGCGCACTCCCATCGCCGGTCTGACTTACGAAGGAGTTGTCGAGACGATTAAGAAATCCGACGTGCATCGGTACCGGTTTCCCGCGCAGGATTTCGACATCAGGGAAGGGACGCGAGTGGTGGATCCGGCGACGGGTGGGTCGCCGGGCACGGTGATCGACGTTGATGCCGCTGCCTGCACGATCGACCTCAAACGCGCGATAACATCCGATGCGCCGCATCCAGAATCTTTGATCCCCAACGACGACGTGAACGACGTTGCTTTGCGCCAAAGCCTGCAAGCCTTTGCGGAAGACGTCGTCGAGCGTGGTATGGACGTCGCCGGCGCATTTCGTTGCGGCCGCGACATCCTGCTTCGCACAGCGGCGCCGGTGCTGGCCGAAGGCTATGACGAGTCGCAGATCGTCGCCGCAGCGCGTGCGTTCGCGCCGACACTGGTCGGCGATGTCTTACCGATCCAAGGTCCCCCTGGCGCCGGCAAGACCTACACCGGCAGTCGCATGATCGTTGATATGGTACGCGCCGGCAAAACGGTCGGTATCAGCGCGACGAGCCACAAAGTCATCGGCAATCTGCTCGATGGCGTGTGCGAGGTCGCGCGAGCCGAGAAGGTCGCGCTGCGCGCGATGCAAAGCGCGTCGGCGGATAAGCGTTGCGAGTCCGCTGAGGTAGATGCGACCACATCGGCCAATGTCGAAGCGGCGATTCTCGCACGCGACGTCGATCTGGCCGCCGGCACAGCATGGCTCTGGGCTCGGCCCGAGCTGCGTGGTGCCATCGATGTGTTGGTCGTCGATGAGGCCGGCCAAGTATCGCTGGCCAATCTGTTGGCGATGGCCGCGGCGGCGAAGAGTGTCGTCTTGCTCGGCGATCCGCAACAACTAGAGCAGCCACAGAAAGGCTCGCATCCGCCGGGCGCCGATGCTTCGGCGCTCGAACATCTCTTGGGCGACACACATACCGTTAGCAGCGACCGCGGGCTGTTCCTGGACGAGACGTGGCGGCTGCATCCCAGCATCTGTGAGTATACTTCCGAGCTCTTCTACGACGCGCGCCTCAAGTCACGTCCGGGTTGCGCGCGACAACTGATCGAAGGTCCGGCGCCGTTCGATGGTGCGGGGCTTCGCTTTGTGGCCGTCGATCACGTGGGCAACCGCAACGAATCGAGCGAGGAAGTTGCGGTAGTGGCGGAGCTCGTCGACGCGCTGCTTTCGTCGGGTGCGAAATGGCGTGGGCGAGAGGGCGGCAAGAAGAAGGTCCGTCTCGAAGATATTTTGATTGTTGCTCCCTACAACGCCCAGGTATCGAGCCTGCTCGCCGCCTTACCTGATGGCGCGCGCGTGGGCACGGTCGATAAGTTCCAGGGGCAAGAAGCGCCGATCGTAATCTACTCGCTGGCGACTTCGTCGGTCGCAGAAGCGCCGCGCGGGATGGAGTTTCTGTTCAGTCCTAATCGGCTCAATGTGGCGACGTCGCGGGCGCAGTGTGTGGCGGTGGTCGTCGGTAGCCCGCAGCTGTTCAACGCCGATTGCGCGTCGCCCAGACAGATCAGGCTTGCGAATGCGTTTTGTCGTTATTTGGAGATGGCGGAGGGCATGCAGCGGGGTGCGAAGGCGTAGGTGGTGAATGAAAACTCTGGAACTCCCAGGGCGGTTCGCGAGTCGGCCTGTGAAGGGAGCGGGGGCGCCACGAATGCACGGGCGGCCGCCATCGCCGAGAATGCCTGTCAGTCGCTTCGCCGCTTCCGGTTGGCGCGTGCCCTGAATGACCGGAGTAGATTGACGCACAATACGATCCAGAAAGTCCAGATCATGAACTGGCTCGTATACCAGGTCGCATGGCTCTCGGAGACGTTCCGTCCGCTGTACCATATGGCCATGAAAAGCCCGATGCAGAGAGCGGCGATTACCGAGCGCTTTAGGGCATCCCATGCGATGGCGGGGGTGCTGCTCGGTTGCAACGTTGTCGGCGCCTGAGTGACAAGTGCGTCGGGGCGGTTGCGGGCGGTGGTGCTGCCCGGCGTCAGAGCGCCGCATTGGGGGCATACTTCCGCGACATTCGACACTCGCGCGTCACAGAGTCGACAGCTGACCAGCTTCTCCTGTGTGTCGGCTGCTTGCGCGGTGATCTCCGAATCATCTCTGGGCTTGGGACTTTTACCAGGGAGCATATCGCGAAGCTTGATGGGGCCCCAGGTGTTGCACTCTGGGCAGAGAGTCGTATCGTTCGGGAGTTCCGCTCCGCAATTTTTGCAGCTACAGAAGTGTATGCAGGCAACAACGGAGCCACACCCTGTGCAGCGGCGAGTATCGCCCCATGGGGCATCGCAGTTCTTGCAGAAGTTGCCTTTACCGATGCGAGAAATTCCCTGATCTGAATCCATTCCGCCGGATTCTTCACCCGATGTCAGCCTCAAGCAATCCCCTGAATTGCCCCGACCCTCTCTGCCAACATGACTGAGACAACCGCCCCTGCGACAATTTGCAGATTCCTCTCCTGGTACAACAGTGATCGGCCAGCTCACGTCGAGCACAAGGCGTTGTCCCTGTGCAACCGCACCCACCTGAGCGGACGAGCCGTGACTATCGTCAGCTTCGCCACCGTACTATTCGTAAGTGTATCCAAGCCCGTGGGCCGGAGGCACGTACGTGGGGTTCAACATCCGTTCATCTGTAATGGCACTGTCCATCGTCTTTCTGTCCATCTCTTCGGCGCAGGCCGGCGACCCCATCGCAAAGTGCCAATCCGCAAAGGTAAAGGCGATGGGCAAGTACGTCGCTTGCCGAACCAAGACTGAAGCCAAGGCTGCACTGCGAGGGCTACCGATCGATACCGCCGCACTTGCGAAATGCGCCGACAAGTTTCTATCCGGCTGGGGCAAAGCCGACACGAAAGGCGCTGGCCAATGTGCCGATCCGCCAGGTGCCGACGAGACTTTGGCCGAGGCGACGAGCACTCTCTACACGGACTGGGCGGCAAGCTATGTCACTGGCGGCGCGGCCAACATCTGCGCTGAGTCGTGTGCTCCTTGCGAAGCGGATCTTCAGACTTGCGAGGGCGACCTGACAACCTGCAACGCAGAGTTGGCAGCATGCCAAGGAAACTCCTGCGGCGATGGTGTGGTCAATGCTGTCAGCGAACAGTGCGACGGTTCCGACCTGGACGGCTCCTCATGCGTCGCTCTTAGCCACGGCGGCGGGACTCTCGCATGCACCGGTGGCTGTCGCTTCGATGCGAACGGATGCACAAAGTGCCCAGACGGCGCACTCGAATTCGAGGACAATTGCTGGTTTCTAGGTCTAGCCGGTCAGAGCTGCGATGCTGTCTGTAGCAGTAACGGCATGCTCTACGATTCCGCAACCGATACCGTCGCTGGATCCACCGGAACCAGTACCGCTTGCTTTGACCTGCTGGGCTCGCTGGGTGCACCTGCGGGCCCGAATCAGAGTTCGACGTGTGGAGGTGGCTTCGGGTGCTTTGCGAACGTGAGCTTATTCCCAGCTCGGGTTCACTGCACAGCGCCACCGACGACTAGTTCCGCCATTTTCGCTGATGGCGCGCGGGCCTGTGCCTGTCGGTGAACGTTGTCTGCCTCGAACGAATGCATCTGGATGTGAGGGACGTATGAAGATATTCACTGTGGCAATATCAATGGCAGTGTTTGTACTGGCGCTGACAATACCCGCCAACGCTGTTGTCCTGTGTGCGAAGCAACGCAGCGACGGTACGTTCAATACATCGGTGAAGATTCGCGAGGTCTGTAAGACGCGCGAGGTGGAGCTCGATCCGGCGGGCTTGGGCTTGGAAGGCGAGCAAGGACCGGCGGGTCCGCAAGGTGATGCAGGCGTGCAAGGTGATCCGGGCAGTGACGGTCAAGACGGAGCCGCGGGTGGCTTTCGCGTATACGACGGCGACGGCGTCGAGCTCGGATTAGTGATGGACCACGAACACGATGGTTACTCGCGCAATATCTACACCGTCATGCTTAGCAACGGTCTAGTTACGCACCTAGACGTCCGCTCAGAACGCAACCAACCTAGCACATGCTCGAGCGATGGTGCGCGTGTTACCGAACTGGTGGACGGGTTGGGCTGGCCCCGTTCCGTACGGTCTGATCTGCGCTGCCTGACAATTCCTATGTTGCGCGCGTGACAACCGCGGTGACGTGCGTCACACCACTGCTCAATTGAATTGCGCTGCCTTGGGAGACGAGTCATCTCGTAGCATGTGAGCGATCGTGATGCGCGAGTGCGGCGCGCGGTTGCACCGTTTTGCGTATCGGCCACCAGAGCATGCCGTGGCCGGCGGTTCTGACAAGACGCCGTACGGGGAGGCTCTCCGAGTGACTCATCGACCACTACTAGTCATCGTTACGCCTGAGACGGGCGAGCTACAGCGCCGTTGGCAGGACTGGGCGTCTGATCTTGGGTGGGCTGTTTCCGTAACCCGAGGTTGGGATCTGCCCGTGGTTCCCGAAGACCGCCGTGTATTTGTTCTATTGTGCGACCAGACGATTGCACCAGAAGGTTGGTTATGGCGCTGGTTGCAAGGGCGGGCGCAGGCTCAATCGAGAGTAGTACTGGTCTATTCGGGAGCACTCGAAGATGAATTCCTGCGCCCCGACCGGCTGAGCGGCACGGTTAGTGATGACTTCGACCAAGCGTGGCTAGCCGAGGCTCTGAGCGATGTTCTTCGGACCGACGTACTGGATCACGAAGAGAGCGGCGCACAGCCTAGCCAACCCATTCCGCAACGCCCGAGCATTCGAACGGATGTGCCTGCGCCACCACAGCCGAGGATCTCTCTTGAAGATGGTGCCATAGCGCCTGCACGTACCGATCCTCGAGGAGCATCGCGGGATCTCAACCAGTTAATGCTTTCGCTTTCCGGCGCGCTCCGTGATCGTTGGGGGATCACACGAGTACGCTTGTATGCAATGGAGCCACTCTACTCGCAGGAGAGTAGCAATTCGCCGCCGCTCTCGCGCGAGCATATTGTGCGTCCGCTTTGGCAAACGGGGAGTGGCTTCGATGCTTCGGTAATGTCATGGCGGCACGACGAGTTCGTAATGGAACGCGCCCGGCTGCTCGATATTTTTCGCTCTCCGACGATTCCGTGGAACCTGGGCAATGTCAGTGATGCTGATCCTGGCTGTGCGGGAGGATGTCGCACGCTCAGGTGGGGCAACGCACAGAATCGAGCTTGGGTGCCTGTGTGGGACCGTGGTGGTGCTCCGTGCGGATTGTTGACGCTTGATCGTCGAACTGACCACCAGCTTTACGATCAGGCTGCAATGCGGCCATACGGGCAGAGAATCTCCGAGGAAGAGATGAGCGCCATGATGGGCGACACTCTCGCTTCGCAGATTGAGTCCATCGCCAATCAACTCGACGTGATTGCGGCCGATACGCGTTCGGCTTGGGACGAGATTCTCACCCAAACGCTCGACGATGCCGCAAAAGCGAGAACCGCGCGCGAGGGGTTGACGCAAGCGCTGATTCAGCTTGCGAGCGGTTGGGAGGCGAGTCTTGGCAACCGCCTTCGTGACCTCTACGTGGTGCGAGTCCACAACGATGGGAATCTGCAAGCGTGGGCGGGGACCGGTGCGGTTTGGAATGCGAGGAATGCGAAGCGGCGACAGTTTCGACAAGTGTCGCCATACGACCGAGCGGCTTCTGACGTTACGGTTCTACACGACGTACAGTCGTGGCTAGGAAGTGTTCCTCCTCTCGACCATAAACGACTAACGCGTGTCTTCGGCGAAGATCTCGAAGCGCTGCGCGATCTAGGCAGCTGGCTCGGTTTGCCGCTTCATCAGGGCGACAGGCGCCGGGGGATACTCGTCGTTGGTAGCGATCGTAGTAACTACTTTTGCGATTCGCGGGTTCAGGCTCTCCAAGAGACTGCAATGCGCCTCATGCCGCTCTATGTCTGGGACCTGGCTCAGGCGCAGACCTACTGGATGGCGCGCGCGCTAGCCCATCAGATCGTACCGCGTCATCGTGACCTGGCTCGGTTGCTTGCGGAGTTACCGACCGCGCAGCGAGAGGTATTCAAGAGCATCTTTGAGTATCAGGACGTCATGGCGACGAACATTCGCTTTCTTGGCGACGATCAGGAGCGCTCGTCACCCGTAAGCGTTTCGGTGGCCGATTGCATTCAGCGCGCAATGTCGACTCTCGCTGCCCACCACGAGAAAGAGATCACCGTTGACGTCGACGTCGACAGCGCGGCTTCCCTGCAGGTCCTGGGCTCTGAGAACGCGATCTTCCAGGCCATCTTCACGCTGCTCGACAACGCTTGTAAGTACGGTGTGCCGTCAGATCCAGTCCGTCTAGCGATTCTCTCGGATCAGACGGAAGTGCGTCTGCGCGTCCAGAATACCGTGGCCTCGCCGATCCCGCGCGAGGATCGTGAGCGCATCTTTCAGCCCTTCGAACGTGGCACGAATCCCGCGAGTGCCACGGGCAGCGGCATAGGCTTGGCCGTAGTGCATCGGCTCTGCGAGGCAACTGAGATGTCGTGTGAACTCGCTCGTTACGGCGATGATCCAGAGCGTCAGGTTTGCTTTGAGCTTCGACTCTTGCGCGATACGCCGACTGCGGTTGCGGCGGATTCTGATGCCTCTGTGGCGGCGTATTCCCCATACTCGAATGCCCGGAAGCGGCAGGCAGCACCACCACCTCCGGCGCCACCTGCGGAGATCGTGTCCGCGCCAGGAGCGATACGGGAACCCCCTCGGACGCTGTTGGTCGAAGCGTTTCCTGCTGGAGGTGACAAGGATCTCGCGAGCCAGGCCACATCGGCGGTGTGCTACGTTGACGATGAGCCGCTCTTTCTCGATACGCTCAACTCTGTTGTGGCGACGAGTTCTCATGATGTTCGGGTCAACGAGTTTATCGGTCACAACGCGGTCGAGTTGCTGATGACCTTCGTGGATCGCAATTCCGACGACGTCGCAGGGATGCGCTTTCTATTGGATATCAATATGCCTGTTCCCGCGCGCCTGAAATACAAGGAATGGCCCGAACGGCACATCGGCGATCACCAGTTCTGCGGCCTCGCGCTCGCGAAGTGGCTCGCATCGGAGCGTGGCGTGCCAGAGAGTCGGATCGCGCTCCTCACAGTTTGGCGGGACCTCAAGCAACTGCATGAAGAGGAACTGCGGGAACTCCAATTGCGCGTCGGGCCTGGCGCGATCACTTACATCCGCAAAGAGAATCACAGCGACCTCGCAGCCTGGCTCGACGGCAGGGTGCCATGAGTTTTGCCGGAGGTGGGAAATGATGTGTGGCTACATGGCTGCGCAATCCGGTCGGGGCCTGGCGCAATGGTCGGGCGAATGCTGAGGAGCGCGGCAATATTTGTCAGTCGCGCAGCGCTTCGGCTCGGTGGTATCGCTGTGGCAACTGGTCTTGCGTGGAGTCTTTGGGAGTTTGGCCCAGCGGGTAAGCCGACTTCGGCGACCGATACCGAGATTCTTGTCGGCGTTGCCATATTTGCATTCGCCGTATTTGCCGCGATCCTGTGTCAGAGCAGCCTCAATGCGACGCGTTCCGCCTGGGACGGGAAAGTGGCCGGTGAGTGGGCCGTAGCCTTGGACGGGCTTATTTGGACGCTATGGTCGACGTTGGCGATCACAGCGTGTTTCTCGGCGGGCGCGAGTATCTGGGCCGCTGCGGTTTCGGCTGGAGGGCAAGGTGAAGAAGCTTCGCCGAGCCTCCCTCGCAGTTACCTCGCCGCCGTAGCAATTGTCATCACCGCAGTTACGGGTTTCTATCTTTCGCTTCTACATCGAGCACAGGATTACGCGCAACGCACTGCTGCCGATGTGCGCCGTGAAGCTGCTGACTTGCAGGCTGTTCTCGAGGCACGGTCCGCGGAAATGAAGGACCTGAGTGCGAAAGCGGTCGCGAAGTCTGAGACGGCTCAAGCGGTAGCGAACCAGCAAGCCGCACACGCGCGCTCGATTTCAGAAGAACTGTCGCGCCTCCTTGGGACGAGAAGCAGCATCTACGAGGTGATGGCTGGTCGCTTTGTTGAGCTCGAATCCCGTGTGGTCCTGCCGCTGATCCAACAGGTCCAGGCTCTGTGGCGCCGAAACGGCATGCCATTGGCCGATCACAAGCTTGCTAAGCTCGACGACGACTGGGCCGAGCGTGTTCGGGTGATCCACGCGGAACTTGCTCTGTTCGGGCTTGCGCAGGCCTCTACGCCTGCCGACTTCATCGGCAGGTGGTCCACTGCGCGGGCATTCGATGCTCAGCTCTCTGAGCCACAGTTTATGGATTCACTGCGCCTAGCGGGTGAGAATCTTGAGCTTCTCGCTGGGAACGTTGACGAAGTAGAGCGGCGTGAACTCGAGAAGATCCGACGGGAACTCCTACGATACGAGCAGCGAAGCGCCGCCCATTGACGCACACGCATGTTGAGGAGTGTGCGAAGCGAAAGCAGGATCTCGCGACGATGCGGTATTCTCACTTCGTGGCGCCGGCGGTGGTTTCCCGAGACTGTGCGCAGGCTCTCGCGCGCCGAACTAAGACTCGCGAGTCGTTCGCGGCACAGTCCCTCTGTCTTACTTCGGCCCCAACGCTTCTCGTACGTTGTGATGACCGCGTAGTGTGCTGCCAAAGCTCAGCCGAACGAAAAAGCATCGCGTGGGTATGTGATTACTCCTCCGAACCCGGTGCCAGTTCTGGGTAACTACTCGCCGCGCCCCGTCTTGTCGGCGGTGTTGTAATTTGGGATTTTCCCCCTGCGCGGATTCATGCGCGCGGAGGTGAACGATGAAGCATTTGGAACAGGGTGCGGTCGACGCGATGGCGACACTCGGTGAGCGC
>JAJCZM010000034.1 GCA_029262375.1 Deltaproteobacteria bacterium | reverse complement strand
GGATCCTCTCCAACTTCAATGAACGTCGCTTCGAACCTGGCGAAGCCACCTTCGCTGTTCGAATAGGTCCAGTTGAGTCGGGTGCAGTGGACTTTCAGGTTGCCGAGGAATGGATGCTCGAGCAGCTTGCCCGAAGCGAAGGGGTAGCCCTCGGGTCGGGACTCTACGACTCGATCGAGGCGCGCCTTGTCCACCAGGAAGTCGTCACCAATCACGAACCCGGAAAGCGGGTACTCGCGTGGCAAACGACCGGTGTCTTGAAGCGATGGCGCGTCGCGCTGGGGGAAGCGGCGAATTGCTGCCTGCCTTCCTATGCGGTGACCCCAGCGCTCAACATGGAAGCCGGCTCCATCGAAGGTGGCCGGGCGCAGATCCTCGAGCCAGCCCACTAGGCTCCCCCGAAAGCGAATCCAAGGTTTGAATCGATGTCGGGATCCGAGCCAGCGCCCAGGCTAGCCGTGATTCCTTCGGGCAGATCGCTGCGTAAATCGACGACGAGCTTGCGCTCTCCAGCTTGCGCCGCAGCCTGAGAATTGGCTTCGTCTACTCTAGCCTGCTGAGTTTCTTGCAGCTGCTCTATGAGAGGGTTGACAATGCTGCCTGCTGGATTGTCGTTCGCGACCTTGAACACAGCACCCGTGACCGGGTTTCCCTTCAAGAAATCTAGCAGCCATTCGGGGAGCACGCTCTCAAGCTTGCGAATGCTGGAGAGCATGAATTCAACCACATGCCCCACTCCAATCTTCAGCAACTGCCAGGTGTCAGACAGCCGAGCACCACCGGCATGCAGGTTCTTGAGCAAGCCGACAAACTTGACGGTCAGGAAAGCGACCAGACCGATGACCCATACCATTGGGTTGGCGAGCAGAGCGGCCGTCAGGCCCCAAGCCGCGGTTGTCACGCCGATCAACCCAGCCAGCAGTGGACCTCCAAGAGCCACCGCCAAAATGCCTGCGGTGACCTTTACCGCTCCGTAGCGCTCTATTAGCCAGCCGCCGATGTCGAGAACGGGCTGAATCGTCGACAACAGCGAGCGGAATTGTTCTCTCAGATCCGAAAGCGTTTCTGGCAGCCGCTCCGCGAATGAGGTTGCGAATTTCACAATCTCCGGCCGCTTGGCGACAACCAACTCCGTCAGCTTGGCGATTCCTTGGGTGAGGATCGGCAGTAGCGATGAACCGAAGATGTTTCGAACTCCGGCGGCCGCGCCCTGCAGGTTGGTCAGAGCATCCTGATAGTCCTCGGCGCCTTTGGCCGCGTCGGCGGACATGATCAAGCCCAACTCGCGGGCCTTCGCACGCAAATTCTCCAGCTCTTCAGGCCCCTTACCGAGCAGCTGAATCATCGCCAATCCCCGTTGGCCAAACAGATCCATGGCGATGGCGTTCCGCTCGACCTCGTTCTCGACGGTGCTCAGGCTCTTGCCGGTCTCCATGAGCAGATCGTCCATGCTGCGCAGCTCGCCGCTGGCGTTGTGGACGTTGATGCCCAGCCTCTGAACAGCAAATAGACCTTCACCTGTGCCTTCGGCGGCCTCACCCATGACCTTGGTGAAGCGCGCCATGGCGGTGTCAAGGGTGCGAGTCTCGATCCCCGAGCGCTCTGCAGCGAAGCGCCACTCTTGGAGGCTCTCGACCGAGAGACCAATTTTGAACGCTGTCTTGGCGATCTCGTCGCCAGCGCGCGCGTAGGAAGTGACCAGACTCGCGGCGGCAGCCACCCCAACGAGAGCGGTCAGTCCGAGCTTCCTGCCCAATCCAAGCACCTGGCTCCCGACATTGCCGAGCCGTCCACCTAGCAAGAGGGTCTGTGCACCGATCTTGTTCAGCCCGGTTGATGACGCCAGGCGAGAACTACCGCGCCGGATCTTCGACATCACGGAGTTGATTCCAGCAGTGGCCCTGTCCACTGACTGGATGACGATCGGCAGTACGAACTTCTTGTTGGCGGCCATGACTAGCTCAAATCATCCGGCGCTTCCGAAGTCGGTTGATTCTCGAAATCCAAAATTCAACCTCCTTCTCGTCGAGTGCCATCAACTCCGAATGCCCCCAACCAAACGCGCTGGCGATGACGGCCAGCGAATCCCACCAAGCTTCTAAGTCGCGAGGCGTGCGATAAAAAGCTGCGCGACACTCACGACCTTCATCGCATCGCGCCCGTCCATCCGGTCAACCTCGAGGGTTGTCAGAAGGCAAAGGCTAGCGCCATATTCCAGCAACGTCTTTACCGTGTCCTCAGTCGGGAAATTGCGCACGTCCTTTCCGAGCGGTCGCCTGAATGTCACGGAATCCTTCGATTCACCACCGTCACCCAGGTCAATCGGATGAGTCAGCTTGAGCTTGAAAGTGCCGTCCGGTTGCAGTCCAAAATCGTCCGGCTGACCGTTGAAGCTAGGCAGCTTGAAGCTGTTCAGGCATTCGAGCGTGGAGGCCTGCTCAATTACCTGCTCTTTGAGTTGCTTGGCGTCGTCCATTAGACCCAGGTTCCAGATACGCCAACGAACTTGACGGACATCTCCATCTCGTCAGTTGTGACTGGGCCTTCGCCTACATAGGAGGCATCGCGCAAGACAAAGGCCCTATTGCCGATCCGACACGTTACAGGCTGATTGCTTAGCTGCTGAATCTCCGCCTGGTCCACGTCATCTGTGAGCGTGATTGCGCCTTCGATGCTTGAGTCCTGTGGAGCTCGCTTGAAGGCGGCAAGCTGTTGGTTTGAACCGTAGACGGGCTCCCGCATCGGGGTGCCGGCGTTGCAGGTGAATGAGCCTTTGGCCGACAGGAGCCGCCCGCCGACAATCAGCTCAATCGAACCAGTTTCTAATACTGCCATGGCTCAGTTCCTAGAGTCGGAATTGGATCAGCGCGCCAACGATGCGCAGCTGATTGACAAGGTCGGGGGGAAGAAGAACGTCCAGGCGGTTGGGGTCCTGTATGTTGCGCTCGACGATGAGGTCGCGCTTGAATTGATCGATTCCCTCGACCAGCCCCAGGGCTTCCCAGCCTTCGAAGAGCGAGACCACGAACGCTTTGTAGATGTTGGGCGTGACGATCGCTTGGCCGGCCGGAAGCGACTTTCCATCATCGCGCAGCTTATGGCGGGGGAACGTCTGAGCGGTCTGGGTGCGCAGGTCGTACAGGATGTAGTCGAGAGTGAACGGGGTATTGAGATCCAGCAGCGCAGTCGAATCGGCGCCTGCCTCGTTCTTCTGATACATGCTGATGGCGCGCTCTATGCGAGCATTGCCTCCAGCATCGACGGTGAATGTGGAGATCCCGTTTTGCAGAAGTACTTCGCGCTCCTGCTTGGTGAATCGCGAGGTCGCCGGCGGGGGGATTAGGTAGTTCAGCTCCAGAGTCTGGAACGGGCGAGCCGGGTCGTTGCGCGCAGAGCCCGCAACCCTAGCTGCCTCACCTGCTGCCCACTCCCAAGGCGGCTGCATGGCGTCGTCCATGCCTATGGTGCTGATGTAGCCGGTGTTTTTGCCGCTACCGAGAGTCACCAAATTGGAGAACGTGTCGCTGACTCCAAAGAAGCCGATGCCCTGAAGCTGCTCATCGGGTCCCTTGCGGGCTTCGAGCTCGTCCTGAATCGCCGTGTAGGCGGAACTCGTCGCCAGGCCGCTGACGACGATGTTGAACTGTTCTTCGCCGACGACACCCCAAACAGTCGAGTAGTCCGGATCCGTGGCTCCACTGGCCATGGGGACGATCGTCACGACAAGCCCGGCGGGGGTTTTCTGATCGTTGGGGTAGAAGTTGGTACGGATGTCGATGTCGTTGCCGATGGTGCCCGCGTTCTTGGCCGTCAACGTGACGACGTTGGTCGCAACGCCGGCGGTGACTGGGAGGCCAGGCAGGGCTGTGATTGCGGCCCCGATTGCGGTGGCGACATCGTTGTTGGTTTCGCCGACTGCGACGGGGATCTGCATCGCCTGGCCGGCGACGTAGAGGAAGATCGTCCCCGCCTTGGTCTGGGTGCCGGTGATGGTGATTGTTCCCGTTGCCTTGTTCGATCCGTTGTCGTCGAGGGCGACGAAAGTCCAAGGAATGGTGCGATCGTTGGCGAAGAGGGCGACGGCCATACGGTGCAACTGACTCCCGAAGCCGAATTGCTCGCCGGCGATGTCTGCCGAAAGGACCAAGCTGGGAGTCAGCGCGGCGATGGTACCGGTGCTCGTACGCTGACCGATCACAAGCCCCTGGAAGGGCTGAATCGAGGGGCCTTGCTGGGCACGGCTGGTGTCGAACGCTGCGTAGAAAAAGGGTACGCGACTGCCGACCGGCACTTCGGGGGGGAATGAAATGGGGGGCATGGCCTAGGCTTTCTGCGGCTTTTGCTTGCCGGTCTTCTTGGAATCCAGCATTGGAACAGCGTCGATTTCGCTGTCAGTCATCGGCGCGGACGCCGTAGAGGTTTCCACGCGCACCACGCACCCAGTGATCAGGCGTCGGCGCCAGTAATTGGTGAGCGGTACTTCCTTCCCGTCCTCGGGCAGGTAGCCGTTGACGACGCCAGGAATGGCGACCTTCAATTTCGCGCGGGCGGGTTTCAGGTGGACGATTTCCATGGTGCGTTAGAGGCAGAGTTCGGTCTTTGTCTCGCGTTCAACCGATCCCTCGAGCTCGGCGGACGTGTGAACGGATGAGAGTTTGGAAATGTCGCTGCCGTCCGCCTGCGCTTCGGCCAGATACGTCACTTCCCAAGTCATTTCGATGGAGGCCAGTGGGCGGCTCGAATCGAGCTCACGGATTTCTTCAGTCACAGACCGGAGTCCCGTGTCTTTTCCAACCAACATCAGTGAGTCCGGAGTGCCCGGCAATCCGCACTCAAGAGCTGTATTGATTGCAAACTCAATGTTGTCAGCCAAATCGGATGCAACGTTCGCAACATTCACATTCTTGCTCGGTCGCGGGACCACGGCCTCAAGCTTCAGGTTGCAAGTCCGCTTGTACTTGCGCGGTGAGTTTTCGAAGACTTCCACTTCTTCACTCGCAGTCATGATCAGCGCTTGGGCCAGGGCGCTGTCAAAGTGATCAGTGACCACTCGATCCGTATAGACGCGATCGCCAAGCACGGTTTCAGCGTCCGTGACGTACTTGACGAAGGCTTCTCGCAGGAGTTTTCTGGCGGAGATCACTTGAGTAGGTAGATGGTCAGCATGCCCTCACCGTCGGGCTCGACTCTGGACACTTCGAACGTCTCGCCCGTTTCAGTCTTGGTGAAAATTCCGGAGCGGGTTCGGGGTAGTTCTGGAAGATCAGCGGCTCTTAGATGGATGGTTGGCTCGGTTGACACGATTTCCATCGTGTCGGCGGGGTTGGGGTTGGAAGCGGCATCGCGCCAGATGACTTCAACTTCTACCGGAGAGCCTCCGTTGGGCGTGTAGGTCCAAGACTGTCTGTCCTTGAACCTCCTGACGAGGCGCGCTTGAAGGCGCGCCTCCCTGTCCGCCCAAGAGGCCAATCGGTCTAGGCTTCCTGATCGACCTTGTCGCCGTGGCAGCGCACGTCCACGGTCAAGTCGCCACCGGCTGCATCCGCAACCGCAAAGCCGACGTAGTAGTTGCCGCTGGCGCTGCTGGTGATCGTGCCGCCGGTCGTGCAATAGACGTCGTCGCCGGCCGAAAATGAGGATCCGTTCTTGTTGAGGCGGAACACTCCCTGCGAAAGAAAGGCGGCGGGAACGTCTGCGTCGGCATCTGCAATTGCAACGAGCATTGCCCGTTTGGTGCCAGTGTTGGTCAGGATTTGCTCGCCTGCCACAACCGACGAACTGTGAGTGTAGGTGACGGTTTGAACGCCTTCCTGGAGTAACTGCTTGGACATCTTTTCTGGGGGCTGGGTGGGGGAGCCGCTCAGCGAGCGACTCCCCGGTTAGCAAACCTTTTCAACAACTAGGTGTTCGGGGAAGGCAGAGAGGGCGACACCCAAGGGGGCGGGTGCCACCCTCTCACACCAAGGAGAATTCAGGAGGTACCCGGTTACAGGCCGGGGTTGAGGTACCAGCCTCGCCAGTCGTTCATGTTGACGCCGACAACGTGCATGGCTTCAAAGCGCATGGTGAAGTCGCTGGAATCGTTGACTTGCGTCAAGCGCGGGCCGTTCTCGTAGCCGGTCAAGTGAGCCATTTCGAGGCCTTCGACTTGCTGGGGCGAAGCCACCAGGTACCAGGCAGTTTCGGAAACGGTGTCCAGCCGGCGCTCGGACATGGGCTTCAGCATGCCGGCGAAGACGTTGACGTCGCCTGCCGCGTTCGGAGTCGTTGCGGTAGTGAACTGCAAAGCGACCGCTTGCTTGGCAAACGGAACAACCAGGAAGTTGGCTTCGAGGTCGATCTCCTCGTTGTCGATACCTCGCTGCGTGGCCACTGCGGCCATGCCGGCGTTGAGCCCGTTGATGTTGATCACCGAAGCCGTACCGAGGTTCCCGTGAGCGGCGTTGAAGAGCTGGACGCCATCCTGCTGCATCACCGGGTTGGAGGTGATGAGGCCCCAAATGAGGCTGCTCTCCAAACGGCTTGCCGCGTTTCCGAAGTTGCCGGGCACGCGCGCAAAGGCTCCCAAGTTGTCGTTGACGATCGCTTCGCCCGTGACCTTCCAGCCGCGAGTGAACTTGCGAACCTTGAACTTGGTGTCGTCCTCTCCGATCGTTCCGTAGGTGACCTTCGCGCCCTCGGGGGTTTCGACCAGGCTCTCGCCGCCACCGAAACCAGAGCGAGACATCTCCTTGAAATCGGAAGCAGTCGAGAAGTTGGTGAGGGGGCGGAATGTCTGCCGATTGGCCATGTAGGCCCGGCGCAGTGAATGGTGCTGGACGTTCGCCAGAATGGAAGCGAAGTCTCCAGTGGAGTTGGCGCGCTCGCCAAAGTCCATGCCGGCGCCGTCATTCGGTGCGCGGAATCGCATCGCCAGCCTGGCAACGTCGTGCTTGGACATCGTTTCGACACCACGAACACCGTGGGTGCGCAGCGAGAACCGAGCTAGGTCCACCAGGTCGAGGCTTTGGAACCGGCGGCTGTTTTCGTCGAGCTTGAAGCGCTTCTCGATCTTTGCGTCGATGTCGTGCTCGTCGTCGCGAATGTAATCGCCGCGGTGCTTGGCGCGGTAAAGAATCGCATTGGCGATTCCTTCGTGGATCTTGTCGCCCTCGGTAGAACCGACTTCGACGCCGCTGTGAGAGCGAATCTCGCCCTCTTTTTCTTGCTCGTCTACTCGCATGTTGTGGAGCTTTTCCCTGGCTTGATCGACGGAGAGTTCGCCTTCGAGAATTGAGCGAACGTCTTTTGAGGCCGGGTCAAGACCAGAGATCTCTACTAGCTGCCGGATTGCAGCGGTGCGCTTGCGCTCGGACTCAATTCCCTCTTGGCGCAGTGCCTTGGGGTCTTGCTTGGGCGGAGTTGCCGTGGCGGTCGCGCTCGATCGCTCGCCAGAGACGGACTCTTCACCCTCAGCGTTTTCGGGGTTGTTGTTGGCCTTCGGCTCAACGTTCTCGTCTTCGTCCATTGTGGGTGCGGGATTTGGGGTCTCTGATTTGGAGCGAGCTTTGGCTCCCGGATCAGCGGGTACTGGGGTCAGCGAGAGCTCGTAGGGCTCCCAATCAATCGCGCGCAAAACGCGCGGGTGTTCTTGGCCATCTGGGGTGACGTCCTCATAGCGGAAGACTTCGTAGCCAACTGAAAGGCTGTTGAAGTGGCCTTGCTCGACGCCTGCTCTGATGCGATCGTTCGATTTGTGATCGAGAAGCCCGGCGGTGACGACTCCAACGCGGCCTTTGTCGGAGTCTTCAAGTCGAGCGGTGCCTCGGACGGTCGAACCTTTCTGGTTGTCCATCCCGGTGGTATTTGCCCAGCCGTGGTTGTCCAACAGTGCCGCGCCGTTTTGGAAACGCTCAAGCCTCGCTTCGCCCTCATTTAGACCAAGGATCTCCATGAAGGGCTGCCAATCAGTCGCTCGGATGCCCCAACGCCGTACTGGTGTTTCGGTGGCAAACACGACATCAAAGGTGCCCTTCGCCTTGTCGTAGGACTCGGGAGCAACCATTGCCCGCGTGGACAGAGGCTGTTCCGAATTCGGCTCGACTTTGAATCTCTTGGGTTTGGCCATCGAAAATCAGCCTTGCGAAAGGGGGGGCCCGATCAAGGGGTGGCGGAGGTCTCGTCTTCTTTGCCGCTCTTGGACCCTGCGGTAGGTTTCTTTTTGTCCTGAGCGGCCTTGGACGGTGAGGCCCCCGCCGATGGCTGGTGGTCGGGAAAGGCTTCGAAGACAAGGCCCCGCTTTTCAGCGGTGGCTTTGTCGGCAGCAAGCTCCTCAACCACTTCCTGGTAGTCGCGGCCGAGGATCAGGCAAGCCTCTGAGAGCGAGAGGGTTCCCGACCGCAGTTGCGCCTTGATCACAGCCATCTCTTTCACGGGCTCGAGGAACTCCGTTGCCGGCTGAGTCCAGCGAGCCTTTACGGGCCGGTCGAACTTGCCCGAGAAGACGGCCGCCTCCATGAACCACTTCCAAACCGGGTCGCAGACCTTTGCGATGAGAATCGTGTTGCGCCAGTTGAAGAGCATCCGGCTGAAATCCATGCGGCCAACGCGGGCTGAGCTGAAATTGACCTTGGTCAGGTCGCCAGTTAGCGCCGAGTAGGGGATGTTGAAGCCGGCCGCGATCTCTTGGAGTGTGAGTCGGGCATACACCTCAAGCTCTGGGAACCCCGAGGGGTTGAGCATGGTGATGTCTTCACCGTCCTGCAGGCGCAGGAACGTCGCGGGCTCCAGCTCCTCCATCAGCTTTTCGGTATCGGAAGAAGCCGAATTGCCTGTCAGGCCCGGGCCGTCCGAGCCTTCGATGCGACGAATGATTCCAGCGAGGGTTGCGCTTGCCTGAACGCGAGTCGTTTCGGCGTCAACCGTCGTATCCCAATCGCGAAGGCGCACAAGGCAGCGCGCGCCCCAAGGGATTCCCCGAATCTGACCGCCGCGCTTCTTCCGGAATGCGTGGATGATGCTGGCCGCGGGCACAGCAGCAGACTCGAAGCTCTCAGGGAAGCTGTCCCCCGGGTGCGATTTGTGAAGGTGGTAGGCGACACGACGATTGAGCCTGTCGACTTCGATGCCCTGGATGATCCGATTGCCATTGCTTGGTGACTGGATCTCGCCGAGCTCGTCGGCCAGGTGGTCCGGCTCAAGGCCTTGGATCTGTAGTGGTACGACCAGCCCGTCGCTTAGGCGTCGCTGCCTGCGGCGGAGTAGAAACTCGCCCGACTCAACCATGTTCTCCATGCAGAGCGTTTGGAGGCCTAGGAAGTTGAGGTCGCCTTCCGCATCAATCTCTAGCGGGTTGCAGGTCCACTCTTTCCAGAGCTTCATCAACTTCTTGGTCTCGCTCTTAGTCACGCCAACAGGGATGGGCATCAGCCCGTCTTTGCCCGTGAGGTTGGAGGCGACGACCTCGGGGGCTTTGCCGGCCCAGCTGTTGTTCCTGCCGAGTTCGCGTGCTCGAGCACGGAGGCGCGGCAGGGATCGAAGCGAAAGAGCATTGGCGCTCAGGTTGTTTATTCCCCAGTTGCCCAGACGGAATGCGCCGCTCGCGGCTTCGTAGCTGCGCGCCTGTTTCTGACCAAGGTCGAGCAAGTCCGATTTGGCCCTGGCCAGCTGGCGCTGCAGGTGCATTCGAGGAGCAACCGCCTTGATTGCACGATCGATGGGATTCATCCGAGTCCCTTCGAAACACGGACGGTCACGGCGCCGCTGGATTTGGACTGGCCGAGCGAGCGCAAGATCAAGTCTCGCCGGCGGAGCAATCCATCGAGGCCGTCAATGACTTCCTCGCGGTCCTCGTACTTGTTCTTGGTCGTTCCTTCCGCGATCAATTCCTCAATCGCGTCGAGATCTGCCTGGGTGAATGCCATGGTTCCCAGAGTCCCGATGACCGAAAAGCGTGCAATAGGTGCGGCAGGGGGCTTGCACCGCCCACCCGTTGCCGTGAGAGCCTGCAAATGCACCTTGTGTGTATGCCCAACTCAAGCTCTGCAGCGTCCACTGCATCGAATCTAAGTGCCAAGACGTGGGTTCCTCTTGGAGCCGTGCTCTCCGGCTTCGTCTTCCTCATCGGCGGGGGACTCTTTATCCAGCAGCGGTTCAACGACTTGGAGTTAGAGCTTCGACTGTCATCTGCGGAGCAGCGCGCGGCCATCGACAACATCAATCGACAACTGGGGGGCATTCAGGTGTCGCTGGGTGGAAGTATCACCAGGGCGGAAATGAAGACCTGGCTTGAGAACACCAGCAGGTTGAACCCGACACTTCAGCTGGCGGAGCTGCCGTAGAGCCCCAAAAAAAAAGATCCGGACCACCTGAGGGGGATGGCCCGAATCTAAGAGGGATAGAGACCGTTGGTCTCTGGCGGCATTGTAGCGGGCCTAAGCAGATGCCGAGATCCCTTTGCCATTGATTCTGCCGTTCTCGAAAGTGGGGGATTTGCAACAGTGCGGTCAGAGCTTTCAGGGCCAGTTCCGCCGCGCCGGCGACGCCTACCAGGTTGTCCGGGGGCCTCGGCCCTTTTTCTTGTTCCGCTTGGGTTTCTTTTGGGATTGGGGTTGATCCCGACTTGCGGGTTCGGGGGCGCCTGCTTGGATCGCGGCTTCCCATGCGTCCCAATCATCTTCCGAAGCACGGTCCATGCCGAGCAAGTTCGCAGCAGCTCGAGCGTAAACCCTGCAGTCGATCGCCTCGTTTCGGTTGCCCGGCCGCACGTTCTCCCAGATGTAGCGTTTGAAGCCACGCTCGACTTTCAGGCGTATCTCTTCGGCTGTTAGTTGCTTGAAGAACTCTTCGCCGTATTGGGGGAAGTGACACCAGCCAGGGGGGTAGCCGTCCACTTCGGGATGCAGCGGCTCTTCCCGCTTGAGCCATCCATAGAGTTCGCTCTTTAGAAGTGACACTCCCACAGGCCAGTACTGCCCGCCGCGTCGAAGCACCTTCCCGTTCTCTTTGACCTCGGACTTCTTGGGAATGCCGATGGGCATGCGGAGCTTCTCCTCTCCGCGGACGCCGATCACTCGGTTGGTTCCTTGTGACCTAACCCAAGCGTCGACTATTTGCGTGCTGAAGTTGCGGTCGATTGCGAGCTTTAGGATTGGGAGCCGCGCACCTAGCTCGTGCTGAAATGTGCTTTGCCAATAGCTTTCGAGTTCGGCCCAAGGCTCTTCGGTTGTTGTGTCGCCGCTGAAGAATGGGACGTCAATGGACCAGCTTTGTCGGTCTCTGCCCCATGCCACCACTTCGCCTTGGATGTACTTCCCTTGAACGTCGGCGCCCATTGTCAGGAAGAGCCCGCCGGCGGGGACGGTTCCAATGGTGTAGGTCTCTCGCCGGCGGTACAGCGTTTTCCACTTTGGAGC
>JAJCZM010000033.1 GCA_029262375.1 Deltaproteobacteria bacterium | reverse complement strand
CCTCGCCTTATTAGCCTTCCAAGGGTCGGCGCAGTCACTCGAGCGGCTCGGGGCTCTCGAGGCCAGCGCGACCATCCCGGTCGACGAAGACGTTGAGGCAAAGGCCTCGAACTAGTCATTCCCTAGTCGGCGCTGTCGTCGGATGTCGCGCCGGGCGCAAAAAACACACTCGGATGCTCTCGCCTTAGCCTGGGACCCCAGTTCGTATTGGGATGGTCGTTCTCCAGGATCGCGGCGTACTCGCGCGCGCGTTCGCCGTCGCCCAGTTGCGCGTAGCTGTTGGCGAGGTGGTAAAGGGTTCCAGCCCCATAGTCGACGTTCGGGAATTGGAAACGCAATCGTTCGTGCACCAACGCTGAGGCGGAGAAGTTCTTCTGCTCGCTATAGCTAACGCCGAGTTGATAAAGCGATGTCGCCTGTTTGAAGGTATCGCGATCCGTGGAGACCCAGTCTTCCAACCGGGCGATCGCTACGTCGAAGTCCCGCGCTCGGTATGCTTCCTGAGCTTTCGTATACTCGGCGTCCGGGCGGCGCAGCGTGATGCGCGTCGTCCATCCACCAGCAATCATCGCGGCAAGCAGAGCGGCTGTGAGAATCTTGGGATGGGATTCGAACAAGCGCGGTAGCCAGGCGAGCGGGATCATCACGATCCGCTCGAAGGAGTCGCGCATACGCGGGCTCACGATGCAGCCGATCAGTAGGAGCAACCCAGCGATCGATATTCCGAGTCCGGCTAGATCGATCGCATTGCGACCATAGACCATCTCGAACTGTTCGCTCTTGGGCACCACGAGCATGAAAGCCGGCGAGACCGGCAGTATCGACGATCCGTCAGTGGCGCGCCAGCGCGGGAAGTACGAGACCTTCACGATGTGTGGGCGGCCGGGGCAGGTCGTCGTGAACCGAATCGCGTATTGCTCGAGAGTGCTATCGATCTTGCAGTCACCCTTGATCGGCTTGCGTTCGAGTCGTGTGATCGAGTCGGTACGAAGCTCGAACTCGCGCGCGTCGGCGTCCGAGATTAGCTCGGCCGGAACCAGCGGGATATCGAGCATGTCGTAGTGCTTGTACCAGCGGTAGAACGCGAGTTTCCACGCGGGGCCGTCGTACAAGATCGGCTCGTTCTCGGCCGCGACGACGTAACCCGTGTCCGCCTCCGCCGCATGGAAGACCGCATATGTGCCTTGCTCAAATGTTTTCTCGAAGCTCGGGTGCGCGCCGTAGGCCTCTTTCGCCTTGTCGGAAACCGCGACGATGTCGGTCGCGTTGAAGACGCGCAGGTGCGGCAGAGCCTTCTCGGGGTCCATGCGCGTGTACGTGTACTGGGGGAACGGGCCGGATCCACGCTCCGACGCCTCCGACTGGAGGTAGAAGATGAACGGGGAATTGGGCGACGCTTGATGGAATACGCCTTCCAACGTCGACCGACCGGAGAACAACGGCAGGTTCTCGAAAGCACGAGAACTCGCGAATCGGTTGTGCGCCTGCGAGTGCTCGAACACGACGCGTGGATCGTTGAGGTCGCCACGAACATGGTCGTTAATCGCGCTGAACAGGTCCCAGGTCGGCTTGCCCTCGTAGCCGACGTAGTTCCAGCTCAGCCAGGACGGGACGTAGCCCATGTGGGCGTGGCTGTACGCCAGCCCGGCGACCATCATGCAGGCAGCGAACACGACGCGCTGGCGCACCAGGACACCGCCGAGCCAGAAGACCAGGTCGGCGGCCAACAGGCACAAAAAGAGTTGTGAGACCGGGATGAAGCGGATGTCGGGAAAGCCGACCGCCGGTGCCAGGAAATAGAGAAGCAGACCGCCTCCGATCACGAAGAGAAGAAGTCCCTGTTTATCGACGTCGAAAGGCTTGAGCAGGAATCGAGCGCCGCCGTGCTCCGCACGATCGCCAGTCGCGAGGCGGTAGACTTCGCTCAGGAACATCCAGACGACGTTGATGGCGCCCAGGATTCCGGCGGGCCACAGCGCCTGGGGGAGGACTTCGGTCCACTCCTTGATTCGCCAGATCATGCTCCACTCGGACGTGAAGACCAGGCGCGGCGGTAGCGGGAGCCCCCAGAAGCACAGTAGTAGGAACGCCATCAGGTAAACGGCGACGACCGGCGCGGCGCGTCCGACTACTCCACGCCGTGGCCAGACGAAGAACAGCGAGTACCAAACTGCGGAGATGAAGGCGAAGGTATGACATAAGCCGACGATGGCGAGCAGAAGCGCGGGGGTCACCCAAGAGCGACGCCGGTCTACGGCTTCGTGTAGCGTGCCCAGAAAGACCAACGAGAGCGTCAGACCGAGCGAGTGGCAAAATTCGCCGGCAAGTACGCTCGGGATATTCCCGCCCCACATCGAGTTGCCCTGCTGCAGCAGGAAGGGAAGCACCGCTGCTGCAGCGATCGCAGCAGCTCCGCGTCCGTACCCCAGCTTGAGGAACAGATAGCCGGCTGCGAGCGGGAGCAGCGTGGGCCCGGTCAACGTGACGACCTTGAAGGTCTCCTGCATCGGGAAGATCTGGCCGAGGAGCGCTATCACGGCGAAGGGTAGCGTCGAGTAGAAGTGCAGAATGGGGAAACCTGCGTAGTTTCCCATCGTCCAGCCGGTGATCTGGCCGCTCGGGAGCATCTCCTCGGCCATTAGCTTCGTGGGGTAGTACAGCGATGCCATATCGCCGCCTCCCGCTGTTGTGGGGCTCAGCAGCGCGTCCCACGGGTACTGACTTGCCAGAAATATTGACGGACCCAGCGCGAGAAGCTGGTCGACGATGGCAGACCACGTTGATGTGTCTTGCGGGGCGCCGTTTGTGCGGCGCCATCCTGCGATGATCTCGAGCGCGATCAGATAGACGAGCAAACCGAGCAGCAGCGATACGAAAGTGGATGTGGTGTACGCCGCCGGGGGCTTGCCGATTCGAACGACTCCCCGCAGTGTGTCGGTCTGCGGCGGGTCTTCGTCGAGGCTCGTGACGAGCGCGAACGCATTCACGCTGCTGCCTTCGAGCAGTGTCACGTTGCGCAGTTTCAGCGGTATCCGAAGTTGCCCATTCGCCGGAACGTCAACGGTGTGGTGTGCCTTGTCTACACGCACGCCGGCAGGGATGATCAGCTTGATGTCGTATCGGCGGCCGCGATCGTTCGGCACTCGCATCGTGAGTGCGCCGGTCACCTCGTCCTTTCCCCGCATCTGAGGCAGCGCAAGCGCGCCCGCGACCGCACGCTTCTTGTTCGCGTCGACGTTGAATGGAGCCGCCGCAAGGACTTCGAACGGGTACGCGTTGGCGTCTTCGTAAGCGATGCGCGAAATCAGCGAGTACGCACCACGTGGCAGCGCGTCGTCGGAGACTTTGAGGACCCATTCTTGCTTGGCGTTGGGTCCTAGGATTTTGACGGGATCGCCGGTGACACGCGCCTCACCTAGGACGGCTGAAGGGCGCACCATACGCGCAGCTTCGTCGCCGACGTTCTTGAGACCGAGCGTCAGTTGAACGCCGTCGGCCGTATCGACCGTCGACGTGATCTCGAATGAGATCGTTCCAGCCCACGATCCCGAGACGGGCGAGAGCAGCGTGAAGAGCGCGGCCAGAGCGACCGCTGAGCGCCTAGCGAATCTTGGAAATCTCATCAGGCCGATACGACGTCGTACTGTTCTTGGTGATACTTCTCGGCAACCTTCAGCGTGATATCGCGCGATAGTCGCTGCTGCAGGTTCCGGATCGTGTCGTCTTCATCGTTGTAGAGGTAGCCGATCACGTCGCGGTTCGCACGCACCGTGATGCGCGACCCGTTGCGCCCACCGCGAGAGGCTTCGCGCTGGATCTTTCGTAGGATCTCCTGACCGATCGTCGATACCGACTTGATCCGGCCGCGACCGTCGCAGTAGGGGCACGGGCTTGACAGAAGGCGCTCGAGATTCTCGCGCGTTCGCTTCCGGGTCATCTCAACCAGGCCGAGTTCCGAGATTCGCAGAATGCTCGTGCGCGCCTTATCACGCGTCAGGGCATCTTCGAGGGTGCGAGATACCTTGCGGCGATTCTCGGGATCATCCATATCGATGAAATCGAGGATGATGATGCCACCGATGTTGCGCATCCTAAGCTGACTGACGATCTCGACGGCAGCTTCGAGGTTCGTCTTGAGGACCGTTTCTTCCTGGCTGCGCTTGCCGACGAATCGTCCCGTATTGACGTCGATCATGGTCAGCGCTTCGCCCTGGTCGATGACGAGGTAGCCGCCTGAGCGGAGCCAGACTTTGGGCTCCATCGCTCGATTGATCTGTTCCTCGACGCTGTAGCGATCATAGATGGGCTCTACGTCGTCGTGCAGCGCGACGCGATCGGCCGCGTCCGGCATGAAGCTCTCAACGAATCGTTGGGTGCGCTCGTAGTCGTCGCGAGAGTCGAGGACGATTTCGTCGACATCCGGGCTGAGCATGTCCCTGACGCAGCGCAGGACGATGTCGAGGTCGCTGTGTAGGAGCGCGGGAGCTTTGGCCTTGCTGCTCTTCGCGTTGATGGTGCTCCAGGTCTTCTCTAGCGAACGGATGTCGTCGACGATGTCCTGCTTGGAGAGGCCCTGACTGGCGGTGCGTACGATGATTCCGCCTTCTTTGGGCCGCGCGCCGCTGACGATGTCGCGCAGGCGCCGGCGTTCGCGATCGTCACCGATACGCTTCGAGACGCCGACCTGGTGTCCGGTCGGCATGTAGACCAGGTACTTTCCGGGCAGCGACACGTGAGATGTGATGCGCGCCCCCTTGGTTCCCATGGGTTCTTTGGCGATCTGAACGATCACCTCGTCGCCCTTGCGCAGTTTCTTCTCGATGGGGGTGTGGTCTCGACCCGGGCGTGCTTCCTCGTAGGTGACCTCGTCGCTATCGATGTTTCCGGAGTCGCGTCGTTGCTCGGCTGGATTGATGACATCGGCGGCGTGCAGGAAAGCGGCCTTTTCGACGCCCAGGTCTACGAATGCCGCCTGCATGCCCGGAAGGACGCGCAGGACTTTGCCTTTGTAGATGTTTCCAGCGCCGGCATCGTCGCCGCTGCGCTCGATGTGCACCTCGGCCATGACGCCGTTTTCAAGCAACGCGACGCGGACTTCACTACCCGAGGAGGAATTGACGATGATTTGCTTACGCACAGTAGATCTCTTCTTCCGGTGGAGGCGCCGGTGCGCGGTCGGCTCGAGATGGGGGGTGTTTCGGCCCCCCAGATGAGCGCTGCTCCAAGTTATGCCGTGTTCGCGAGTGTCGGCAAAGCGCGTCGCGCAGTCCCGATTCGTGCGATTCTCGGACGCGCAAAGCTAGCACAGCCCGACGCGGTATCAATGTTGTCTTCCTTGACTGCCGACCGGGCGCTGATAGCCTTTTTGTATGGCTGTCTCAGTTCTCCCTACAGGATTCCTGAGTTCCAAGAGCCTGGTCCTGAACCGGTCGTACCTACCGGTTCACGTCACCACGGTTCGGCGAGCGTTCTCGCTGCTCTATCGGGGCGTCGCGAAGGCTGTCGACGAGGAATACAGGACGTTCGACTTCCGCGACTGGTCCGAGCTCTCTACCGCAGGATTCGACAGCGTGGGGATGGTCGGTGGGATTGTTCGTATTCCACGGGTGATCTTGCTCACCGCCTTTGATCGCGTTCCGCGCAGAGATGTCCGGTTCAGCCGCCTCAATATCTTCGTTCGCGATGGGAGCCGCTGCCAGTACTGCGGCAATAGGTACGTGCGCAGCCAGCTCAACCTGGATCACGTCGTCCCGCGGACCGCGGGAGGGGTTACGTCCTGGGAGAACATCGTGTGTGCCTGCCTGGACTGCAATCGAAAAAAGGGTGGGCGAACTCCCTCTCAGGCCGGCATGAAGTTGTTGAAGGCACCGGTGCGGCCCTCGTGGACTCCCTTTGTCGCTCGCAACATCGGTGGTCCTGGGTATTTGGAGTGGAAGCCATTCCTACGTGGCATTGACGAGGCCTACTGGAACGTGGAGTTGGACCGCGACGAGTAGCGGCCAACTGACAGGTCCATGTGCTGGACTTACTTGACTACTTGAGAGGGCGCATGGAGAATTTTCTAAAGTTTCCCCGACTTCGAGCCGTGTGTGGCGGGGAACGGTCCACAGGCTGCGACGCATGGTGCGTGTGTGGCGAGGCTAGCTGTTGCGGCGCGGGCGGATGGTGCGGTAGGTGAAGATAAAGCGGCTTCAGTTGGCAGGCTTCAAGTCGTGCATGGAGCGAACCGTCCTCGAGTTCCCTCGAGGCATCACAGGCGTCGTCGGTCCGAACGGCTGCGGCAAATCCAATATTGTTGATGCGTTGCGCTGGGTGCTCGGAGAGCAGAGCGCCAAGCACCTTCGCGGCCAGACGATGGAAGACGTCATCTTCGCCGGCAACGAGCGCTACGGTCCTCTCGGCGCGGCGGAAGTCACGATCACCTTCGATAACGACGGCAGTCTTGAGCATATCGAGGCCGAGAGCGTCGACGACGAGCCCGATATCGCGGCGGCGTTGAAAGACGTTCCGGAGATCGAAGTCACCCGACGCCTCTACCGGTCCGGCGAATCCGAGTACCAGATCAACGGCCGACCCTGTCGGCTTCGTGATATCACCGAGTTGTTCCTCGGTACCGGTGTCGGCACGAAAGCCTACTCGATCATCGAGCAGGGGCGCGTCGGTCAGATCGTCGGAGCGAAGCCTGAGGAATTGCGCCTCTTCATCGAGGAAGCGGCTGGAACCACGCTCTATCGGAGTCGCAAACTCGCGGCCGAACGCAAGATCGAGCGCACACGGAACAATCTCTTACGTGTCAGCGATATCGTTCAAGAATTGGAACGGCAGGCGGGGTCTCTCAAGCGTCAAGTCCGCGGCGCGGTGCGCTACAAAGAACTGAAGGCGGCCGAAGAAGAACTGGATGGACGTCTGACGCTGCACAAGCTGCGAACGGTCTCCGCGCGTGCCGAGGCGGCAAAAGCTGAACTGAACGATGTCGCCGCGAGGGATGCGACATTGCGCGCCGCCGTGGATGCGTCCACGCGCGCACGCGACGAGACGCGGGCGCGCGGCGCGGAGAACGAGCGAGAGGCTGAGGCTGCGCAACGCGCGTACTACGAATCCAAGGCGAGACTCTCGCACCTCGAGCAGGAGCGGCGCCATCTGAGCGATCGCGTCGAGGAACTCGGCACGGCTTGTGAGCATGGGGGCGTTGAGCTGGCGGAAGTCGAGTCGCGATTGGCCGCCTGCGCAGATGACGAACGTGTGGTGCTTGCCGAAGCAGAGGAGCATCGTCGCAGGCTCGAAAAAGTAGCTGGTGAGCGCGAAGCTGCCGAGTCCTCCGCCGGCGAGGTCGATGCTCGGCTGGCGCGGCTCAGTGGCGAACTTGAGGAATCCAAGAGCGCACTCGTGGATGCCCTAGCACGTCGTGCGTCTCTCACGAACGAACGATCGACCAATGAGCGTTCCCGTCAAGAGATCAAGGCCCGCAAACAGCGACTCACCGATGAGGGAGATTCTCTCGATACGCTGGTTGCGCGACTCGACTCGGATGTCATCGCGGCACAGGAGAAGGTCGAACGCATAGGGCGTGAACTCGAGGAGGCAGCAGGCGGAAAAGAATCAGCCGCTGTGGAACTCGAGGAAGTCCTGACGGCAAGGACCATGAGCGAGCGTGCATTGCAGGCGGCGCGCGGCGAAGTCTCCGGACTTGACTCGCGGCTGCGCTCCTTGCGTGAACTCAACGAGGGGTTCGTCGGGTATGGCGAGGGCGTGCGTGCGTTCATGAGTAACGGCGGCGTCGAGCGCACTGGTGCTGTCGGCGTGATCGCCGACGTGTTGGAGATCGAGTCCGGCTACGAGCGCGCAGTCGCAGCCGTGCTGCAGGAACGCCTACAGTACGTAATCGTTCCAGACTCCGATGCCGGCATCGTGGGAGCTGCATACCTGCGTGAGACAGGTGCGGGGCGCGCGAGCTTCATTCCCAGGAATCCTCGACGTACCGACGAGGGCACAGCTCCCGTGCCGACGGGTTTTTCCGCCCTCAGCGGTCACGTGCGCGCGAAGGACGGCTACGGCGATACGGTTGCCCAACTGATGTCGGGGGTCGTTGTGGCGCAGTCGCTCGAAGAAGCCACCAGTGCTTGGCGTGACAACGGCACGCACCACACCTTTGTGACGCAGGAGGGCGAGATCCTCGACGCGGCCGGGGTTGTGACCGGAGGAAGCGGCCGACCGCTCGATGAAGGTATACTCGTCAGGCGCTCCGAGCTGCGAGGCATCGAAGCCGATCTACTTACTGCCCGGGCGCATTCAGAACGTGCGGCGCACGAGGTCTCGACGGTGGACGTGCGCGCGACCGCGCTCAGCGACCAAGTCGCAGGTCTCGATCGTGAGGTGCACGAGCTGACGGTCGCCAAGGTGGGCGCCGAAGGCGACGCGGAATTGCAGCGACAGAACCTCGGGCGCACCCAAGAACGACGAGCGGCCGTTGCGAGTGAGATCTCCGCGTACGACCGCGAGTATGCGGGGATCGGCGAGCGCGACCGCGAGCTAGTACGAGAATTGGAAGAGGCGGCCGAAGAGATCCGGCAACGGGAGCGCTTGCTAGAGCAGGGCGGAGACGAGCGCAGCCGTCTCGAGAGTGAGCGAAAGTCGCGTGCGGCCGCACTTGAGACTCTACGAGTCGGCGAAGCCGAAACGCGCCAGAAGCGAGAGTCATGCGAGATGCGTCTGGCGTCTGTCCGACAGTCTGCTGCAGACTTCACATCACGGCGAGACAGTTTGAAAACGCGCCTGGAGCGCGACAGGCGCGACGTCGAGCACGCCGGTGAGCGGCTCGCTGCTCCGGACCTCAATCTCGATAGTGCGCAGGAGGCGGTGAAGGCTTCGCAGGCCGCGCATCAGGCGGCGCAGGACTTCGTTGAATCTATACGGGCCGAGCTTGCGGTTATCCAAGCGAGGCTCGACGAGACGCTGGCTGAGATCGAACATGTACGAGACGCGCGCGGTAGCGTGGAGCTGAAGCTCAAGGAGTGCGATCTGGAGCGGCAGTCGATTGAAGACGCCGCACGAGAGCGTATGGGCGATGCGCTTGATACTCTGTTGCGCAGCGAGAGTGTCCCGGCCGCCGCCGCCGCCGCGACGGCAGCCCAGCCCGAGGATGCCGCTGCGACGGCAGCCCAACCCGAGGATGCCGCTGCGACGGCAGCCCAACCCATTGAGGATGCTAGTGCGATGGAAGCGCTGCTAGAGAAGACTCGTGAGTCGCTGCGAAGGCTCGGTGTGGTCAATGTCGGTGCCGTCGACGAACTCGAGGAACTCGAGGGGCGTCTGCTCGAGCTGACCTCGCAGCGCGATGATCTCGATCAATCCATCGAAGGGCTTCGCGGTACAATCTCTCGACTGAATCGTCTCTCTCGCCAGCGATTCAAACAGACGTTCGATTCGGTGAACGGAATCTTCGAAAAGACGTTCCCGAAGCTGTTCCAGGGCGGCAGAGCCTGGCTGACGCTCACCGATGAGGCGAACCTACTCGAGACGGGCGTCGAGATCTTTGTGCAACCCCCGGGCAAGAAGCTCGGCAATCTGAATCTGCTTTCCGGCGGCGAGAAGGCCCTGACGGCTGTGTCTCTGATCTTCTCCCTGTTCCTGCACAAGCCCAGCCCGTTCTGTGTGCTCGACGAAGTGGACGCTCCACTCGATGATGCCAACATCGGTCGCTTTGCGGGCATGGTAGGGGAGATGTGCGAGCGTTCGCAGTTCGTAATCATCACGCACAACAAGAGGACCATGGAGACCTGTGACATGCTCTACGGTGTCACCATGCGAGAGCCTGGGATTTCGAAAATCGTTTCCGTGGAGATGACGAAACAACTTGAACTCGCAGAGGTGGACTCGGCGACGGCCGCACCTGCGGCGACGTCGTCGCAATCTACGGCCGATCTGCCGACCGTCTCGGCCTAGCGAGACATAGGCGTCGCGGGTGGAAAAGCGGCTCTCCTCGACGTTTCTCCTGCACACAGGGCTGCTTGACAGCGCTTTTCACGGACTACTAAACTCGCTCTGCAAGTCGTGGCTTAGATGAGCGGGCTAAAGGTATGGAATTAAAGGCGTTACGCCGTCTCGAAAGCGGTGTCGAGGAACTGGCAGGTCGGCTGGATAAAGCGGCCGGGCGGCAAGCTATGCTCAGTCGCGCACTGGCCAAGAGTCGTGAAGATGTCGATCGTCTCACCGCCGAACTCGAGCGGTACCGCGGCGAGCGAAAAGACACCAAGAAGAAGGTCGATGCGTTGCTCAAGCGCTTCGATGCGCTGGAAATCGATTGGGAGCAGCTCGAGTCATGATGCGCGACATACCCATCGATATTGCTGGCCAAGAGATCAAAATCCGTAGTGATGAGGACGAAGATTACGTCCGGTCGCTAGCTTCGTTCGTAGATCAGAAGATGAGCGAGCTCGGTCAGGGGCGCAAGGGGGTGACTACCCTCAATTTAGCGTTGACTGCGGCCTTGACGATTGCCGACGAGCTGCACAAACTGCGAGAGTCGGGGTCGAGCATCGACGGAACGCTGGACCGCCTCTCTGACCGAGTAGAGGAAGTCATCGCTTCCCTCGATCAAGCCCCGACAGAATGAGCCTTAGTGGCCCCTGTGGTGTTCGTGGCTACAGGCGATAGTGCTCAGACCGTTAAGCGTTCGAAAGGGAGCCCACCTTCGGTTGATGCTGGAAGGGCGAAAGCCCCCCGGTTAAGGCAGCCGAACACCAAGCACCCACCTGGCTAGCCCGGGTCCGAGCGACAACGCCTCGACGGCACTAATGGGGGCCCTTTCTTTCGGCGTTTCCCGCCGAGACGGTGGGGCGTCGCGAGGGGGCGAATCCACGAGCGAGATCATCAAAGAGGCCAAGGCACGAATGCGGTCGC
>JAJCZM010000032.1 GCA_029262375.1 Deltaproteobacteria bacterium | reverse complement strand
TCCTCAACGAAGACGGCGCGGTGGCGGAGGCGAGCGGTGCGAATGTGTTCACCGTTCGAGAAGGGGTCATTGCGACGCCGTTGGTTACCGACGGGGCGCTGGAGGGGGTCACGCGCCGAACACTCCTGGAGATCTGTGCGCGCGATGGGATTCCAGCGGTAGAGCGTCGCATGACGAGAATAGACCTACTGGCCGCCGACGAAGTCTTCCTTGCGGGTACCGGTGCACGCATGATTCCCGTTCGGATGCTCGACGGTGCGCTAATTGGCCCACCCAGGAGTACGGTTGGTTCTGGCGCGACCTCGGACTCGCTGCAGCCCGTGCCGGATCGTCCGATCTATGCACGCCTGGATGCGGCGTATGAAGCACGTGTGCGTGCGGTCGGCGCTGTCAGTTGCTAAGAGGGGGGTGCGCCGCGTAGTGAGGAAGCCTCTATGCACTTGTACGACAATCCGCTCAGCCCTTACGCACTGAAAGTTCGCATCAGCCTGTATGAGAAAGGGCTCGACTTCGAGTCCCATACGGTCATGCGCGAAAGCGACAGCGAAGCGCTCCATGAAATAAACCCACGCGGCGAGGTGCCGGCCTTGTGCGACGGTGACACGGTCGTCGTCGATTCGCGGGTAATCTGTGAGTACCTCGACGAGCGTCATCCCGACCCGCCGCTGCTTCCGAGCGATCCCGCGGACCGAGCCCGTGCGCGCGCGATCGAGCTGATGGCCGACACGAAGCTCGATGCCGTGATTATCGTGATCGGTCTACTGAGTATCTTCCGGCCGCAGATGGCCGAGGAGCATCCGAACGTTCTCGACGGAGCGAAGTCGCTACTGGCCGAGTACGCAGGTCTTCTCGACGACATGTTGGGCGGGCGGGAATACCTCTGCGGCTGCTTCTCTCGTGCCGACATCGCCGTCCTGCCGCATCTCGCGTTCGGTGAGTTCATGGGCGCGCCGATACCGGAGCGTTACGAAGCCCTGACGGCTTGGTATCGCCGTATGGGGGCGCGGCCGAGTGTTGAGCGGGCGATGAGCGAATCGGTTGCCGCCTTTGAATCCTCCAGCAGTATTACGGATCCGTTTTTCAGCAATGAGCGATTGCACTGGCGCAGCGACCGTATCGAGTCGCTAGTCAGATTCGGCCTCGGTCGCTGGTTGGTCGAGGAACTCGAACGCGGTACAGGCTTCTTACCGCCGGTTCCGTGACTAAGCACTGTGTTGGTAGTCGGCAGACCGGGCGCTCTTCGGGGGCGTATCGGTCGTTAGCGTCGGCTGATAGGTAAGGATCATCGTGAAAGCACTATTCAAATTCATCGTCTTCATCATCGTTCTGGTGCTCGTCGCCGCGGGTGGTGCGGTTCTGTATCTCGATCAGCTCGCGAAGAGCGGAATCGAACAAGGCGCGACCTATGCGCTGGGTGTCGATACCAAGGTGGACTCCGTACGGCTGAAGCTCCAGACCGGAGAGTTCGGAATGTCGGGGCTCTCGGTGCGCAATCCCACCGGCTTCGAGGAGCCCTACTTTCTGCGTGTGGGCAGCGCCGCACTCGGTGTCCCTCCTGCTAAGCTGCTGGAGGACACGATCCGCATTCCACGAGTGACGATCACTGATGTAGATGTGACCCTGCTCCGCCAGAAGGGCGGGTCGAATTACGACAAGATTCTCGCAAATCTCAGTCGACTCGAATCGGGGAAGGCACCGGCCGGCGACGCGCCATCCAGCGCCAAGCAGCTGATCATCGATGAACTGGTCGTCACCAACATCGCTGCGAAGGTCTCGCTCGGTCTGCTCGGTGACGTAACGAAACTGGACGTCACGGTTCCGGAAATTCGACTGAAGAACGTCGGCTCAGAGTCCGGAGGTATGACCACCGCTGAGCTGACGAACGTTCTCACGAAGACTATACTGGACGCTGTGATCCGGTCGGGCGGTCTTCCCACGGACATCGTGAAGGATCTCACCGGTCAACTCGGATCTCTGGCCCAGTTGGATGTGGATATCTCGAAGGGGCTGGGCCAGGCGGCTGCAAGCCTACTCGGCGGTGAGAACGGCAGCGACGTCAGTGGCGATATCGGCAAGGTCATCGGTGGCCTACTTGGTGGGATGGGCAAGAAGAAGGAAGAGCAGCCGGCGCAGTAGGTGTCGGAGGAAGGAGAGGGGTGGTCACGATGAGAATCGTTGCGGGATTGATGGCTATCGTATTCGCCGGTTTCGGAATCGTTCAATACAACGACCCAGACGGAGTTCTGTGGGCAGTGATCTATGCGACTCCGGCGTTGGTTTCCCTCGTAGTTGCGCTCGGCCGCGTGCCACTCGGTTTGCCCGCGCTCGCACTCACGTTTTCGGCGGGCTTCGCTTATCTCGCGCCCGAACTGTTTCAGCGCGACTGGATCGAGTCGGAAGTAGGGCGTGAATCGGCCGGACTTCTCATTGCCGCGATTTGGTTCTTCGCGCTCATGATCGCGCAACGCAAGAACGTCGTCGGCGCCGAGTAACAGTTCGCCAGCTAGTCGTCGGCGCGGTTGTTCGCATGGTAGATGTGAAGGCCGACGAGCCGCGCGACCAAGACAGTCAGGTAGACCTGCCCCACAACGGCTTCGAGCGAAGCCATCGCTCGCGCCGCTTTGCTCACAGGGACGATGTCGCCGTAGCCGAGCGTCGTTAGCGTCACGAAACTGTAGTACGCGATGGCGGATGTTCGACTGCTGTCCTCGGCGATCGGGAAGAGAATCGCTTTGGGGTCGGTGACGAGAATCAGTGCATAGACCTCGGCGAAGACTAATCCGAGTAACAGGTAGACTGCGACTCCCCCGCTGATCGTGTCCAAGGTGACGCGGTTGGTGCGCATGACGTCCGAGAGCACCATGCCGGATATCAACAGGAGAAACGCGGCAGTGGCGCCCAGGCGTGCTACCGAGTAGCCGGGACCGAAGAATACGGACTCCCCCCAAGGCAGCACCAGCGGCGGGA
>JAJCZM010000031.1 GCA_029262375.1 Deltaproteobacteria bacterium | reverse complement strand
GAGTTCGCCCTCGAGTGCCAAGATGCGTTCACCGGCACGCACACGCGCATGCAACTCATCGGGACTGAAGGGCGTCTTGCGCACGAAGTCGTCGGCGCCGGCGGCCATTCCTTTCACGAGATCCTCGTCGGACGTGTAGCCGGTGACCAAAATGGCATAGATGTAGTGCGGCACTGCACCGGAACGCAGTCGGCGGCACAGACCGGGGCCGTCGAGCACCGGCATCTCCCAGTCGCTCACGACCAGTCGAATCTCTCCGTCCGCCAGAGCGAGCCAGGCCTGCTCACCGTCGTAAACGGTGACCACATCGTGCCCCCAGGTCGTGAGTAGTTCACCCAGGAGCGCGGCCATCACCGCATCGTCGTCTGCTACCAGCACCCGCATCTAAAGGAATTCCCCTCTCAGGCTATCCCACGAGTGCCCTGCTTCGCTGAAGAGTCGGCCTGCGAGCGCAAGGCGAACTTTTTGGCATCCATCAAGTCTACCTGGACGATAGTCGTACGAGAGGGCGCGCAGACCGAGCAGGGCTAAGCCGCTTCGCGGAATCGATGGAAAATCGACGGCGGCCGTCTTTCCATCTCGGACCGCAGGCGTTAGCGTCATACCTAGCTTGCCCGCCGCACGGATCGGGCAAGCCCGGCCCTCGCCGAGACTGTCGAACCCTCGTTGACGATGATGATGATGAGAAGAACCACGCTCCCCCACGCACTGTCGGCCGCGCGGATCGCCGTGGTCCCTCTGCTCGCAGCGGCGATCGCGTTCGTGTTGGTGGCGACGCCTTGCCGACCCGCCGCGGCCGCGGCCCGCACGACAGGCCACGCACCGAGCCGCAGTCAACTCGCACGACTCCTTGAGTACGATCCTTTGATCCGGCATTTCGCGTCGCTCAGCTACGGAAAACGCGGCGCGCGCGTTCCGTCGAACTACGTTCGGGCCTTGGTGCTCGGCGAAAGTTCGGCGCGCCATCACGCGACATCACATAAAGGCGCGCGCGGGCTTACCCAGATCATGCCGGAAACGGCAAAGGATGCCGTCGCGGCGTTGCTCGATATGCGCGCTGATTTTCTCTACGTCAATCGAGATCGGCTGGAGTCGTTCACCGCACAGGATCTCTACGACCCGGCGGTCAACTTGCTCATCGCTTCGTACCTGACCGCGACCTACCACGCCGACTACAACGGCTCGGCGGCGTTGGTCACCGCGGCATGGAACGCCGGCCCGCACGCGGTCAAGCGCCACGGCAACGCTACGCCTCCTTACGCAGAAACCCATCAGCTCATCAATCGCGTCAACGCGTACATGCAGTACTTCGAAACCGGCAGCTTCACGGCACACGCCGGTGAACGCTGGAATACTGGAAGCTGGAACTCCCCTGGCTGGAACCGGGCTTTCGACTCTTCTTTCTAAGAGCGCCTAGAGCGACTCTCGCTACCGACGTCTTCGGATCGGTAGCATCTCCCACCCCGTTTCATTTGGCGCGACATCCGGGCAGTATCGGCGCTGACTGTGGCGGCAGAGACGCCACGACATCGCGACGCCCTCTCTGCACCGAGCCAAATGAGCTATTTCACCGACGAACCCGAACACATCGCGTTGCTGCGCCAAACCATCAAGCGATTCGTTGACGCGGAGATGCCGCGGGAGTTGGTACGGCAATGGGATCGCGAACATCGCTCACCGCCCGAGCTGTTCCGCAAGCTCGCGGATCTCGGCGTCTGCGGCCTGACGGTGGACGAGGAATACGGCGGGCAAGGTCGCGATCTCGTGGCCGCGGTCGCCGTCATCGAAGAGCTAGCACGTCGGGGCGGCGCAGCGGTCGGTCCCTTCATACACTGTACGTTCTACGGCGGGATCAACATCTCGGAGAACGGTTCGGAAGAACAAAAACGCGAGCTGTTACCGAAACTCGCGCGCGGCGAGCTGCTGTTCGCGTACGGACTCACCGAGCCCGACGTCGGTGGCGACCTCGCGTCGGTCAAGACCAGTTGCGTGCGCACGGACGACGGAAAGAAACTCATCATCAACGGCAGTAAACGTTGGTGCACCGGCGCCGAGTTCGCGCACTACATCTACTGTCTCGTCAGAACCGGTCCCGAAGAAGCACGCTACAAGAACCTGAGCTTCGTACTCATTCCCAAAGGAACCGCCGGCGTTTCGCTGCACCCGATCGACCACATCAACATTCGGTACACTCTGAGTTCGGACGTCGTATTCGAAGATGCCGAGATTTCATCCGATATGATCGTCGGCGGCGAAGCGGGCTGGCAAACAGGCTGGAACATGCTTGCCGGCGAAGCGCTCGACGTAGAGAAACTGGAGATCACCGCCTACACGCTCGGCGTCGCCTGCGCGGCGGTCGAAGATGCATGGCAGTACGCCCAAGAGCGCGTGCAGTTCGGCAAGCCCATCAGCGGGCATCAGGCGGTACGCCACGAACTCGTCGAAGCACGAACGAAGCTACAGGCCTGCCGTCACATGCTCTATCACGCGACGTGGCTGGCGAACGAGCGAAGGCCTTGCAGCGTCGAGACTTCGATGGCGAAACTGTTCGTCGCAGACACTTCGGTGGAGATCGCACTGATATGCCAACGCGTGATGGGCGCCTACGGCCTGTGCGGCGAATATGACATGGAGCGCTACGTCCGCGATCTGCTCGGCATGCCGATCGTCGGCGGCAGTTCGAACATGCAGAAAAACAACATCGCCAACCGGCTCGGACTTCGCGCATGAGCGAACCTTCGGGAGAACAGATCGTAAGCGCCGCTGCTGCGTTGCACGACGCGCTGCGTGCACGCGGCGATGAAATCGAGGCGTTGCGTCGACTTCCGGACGATATCGTTGCGACGTTCGCCGATGCCGGTTTCTATCGGCTATGCGTGCCGAGAGTCTATGGAGGCCTCGAAGAGGACCCCACTATCATGATGCGCGTGGTCGAGACGCTTGCGACCGCCGACGCATCGGCCGCTTGGTGCGCGTTTATCGGTGCCAGCTCGGGCGCCGTGCTTGCCTACGTCGACCCGTTGCAGGCGACGGAAATCTTCGACAAACCGACGCGCGTCCTCGGCGGCGTCTTTGCGCCGCGCGGCAAAGCGCTGGCCCCGGCAGCGGCCCCCGCAGCCCCCGCAGCTAGTAACGTCTACTCTGTAAGCGGTCGATGGCAATGGGGGTCCGGCACACAAGGAGCCGACTGGATCATGGGCGGATGTCTCGTGCTACGCGATGGCGAGCCGGATCTGCTACCCACCGGTATCCCGCGGTCACGAATGTTCCTCGCTCCGCGAGCCGACGTCGAGTTCCACGACACGTGGAACGTCTCAGGCTTATGCGGAACGGGCAGCACGGACTTCTCGTTCAACGCACTTTCGATTCCTCACTCGCGTAGCGCGGACCTGACCGCCGGCGAGCCGCTCGCCGGCCCACTGTACACCTTCCCGATCTTCGGACTTCTAGCGATTGGAATCTCGTGCGTCGGGCTGGGACTCGCACGCGCCGCAATCGACGAACTCGTTCAGCTCGCCGGCGGAAAGGTCCCCGGCATGAGTGTTCGTACACTGGCCGCACGGTCGCGCACGCAGGCGGACGTCGCACGTGCACATGCAATGGTTGCCGGCGCGCGTAGCTATCTCTACGAAGTCGTCGCCGCCGCCTATGCGTTCGCACAGAAAAACGGCGAGGTCGAGATCGCGCATCGACGCGACGTTCGCCTGGCTGCTTCGCATGCCATGGAAACGTCGGCGCGCGCCGTAGATATGATGTACGCGCTGGGCGGCGGCACCTCGGTCTATCGCACATCGCCGCTGCAGCGCTACTTCCGCGACGTACACGTAGCCACGCAGCACATGATCGTCGGCGATCAGAGCTGGGAAACTGCCGGCCGGGTGCTGCTCGGCATCGATACTGACACCTCAATGCTCTGAGTCCCGACTTGCGTGCCGGCCTGCATAGCCGGGGCAGCCCGCGTTGTCTGTAGCCGAAACGGCTGTTAGGTTGCCTGGCGTGGCTATGCGATTACTCGGCGCGTCGTTCCTCGCGGTAGGTCTCATCATCGTACACTGCACGACGGGGTTCGCTCAGGTCGAACTGCAGCAGGCTCCGGTTTCGGTAGGCGCCGACGTCGATCCCGACCCACACGGTATTTCAGCGACGGTCCGTCGCGAACTGGGCCCTCACACACTGTGGGTAGCCGACCGCCTCTTCCGTCATAGCATTCTGTTCGACGGAGATACCGGCAACGCGCTCGGCATGCTCGATACCACGTGGAGTCTCGGCGGGATCACCCCTCATACTTCGCACAAGCGCGGCGAATTCTACGTACTCGAACCCATCTATGCGCACGGCAATCGCGGAAAGCGTACCGACTACGTCACCATCTACGACGGCGAAACGCTCGAGATCTCCGGCGAAATAGAACTGCCGACACTCAAGGAAGAAACGGGTCACTCGGTCGCCCTCACCGGCCTTCTCGACGATGAGCGTTTCCTCGTCATCACCAACATGATCCCGGCGGCATCGGTCAGCGTCGTAGACTTGGAAGCGCGTCGTTTCGTCACCGAAATCGAGACTGCGGGCTGCACGCAGGTCTATCCCGTATCGCCGCGCCGTTTCGGAATGCTCTGCGGTGACGGAACAATGATCGCAATCGACCTCGACGACACCGGTAAGTTGGCTGCCATACAACGCACCGCGAAGTTTTTTGATTCCGTGAACGACCCGGTGAGCGGCAAGGGCGCACGCGACGGTACGCGCTGGCTGTTCGCGACGTTCGACGGGCACCTGAACGAAGTGGACCTGGAGCCGAACATCCCGGTTGCACGGGCGCGCTGGTCGCTCACTACCGACCGCGAACGCAAGGCGGACTGGACGACCGGCGGCAAGCAACACCTGGCGGTCCACGCCAAGTCGCGAACGCTCTACGCGCTCATGCACACCGGCGCTCGCGGTTCCCACAAGGATCCCGGCAGCGAGATTTGGACGTTCGACCTGGACACACGCGAGCGGCGTGACACTTTCGACGTGCCGTCGCTACTGCCGGCGTTCCTACGGCCCGTCCTAAAACTCCCGGCGGACAGCATCGGGCACAAGATATTGAAACTAGTACTTCCCAACCTCGGCGCCCACAGCATCGTGGTCACTGCGGATGACCAGCCGTTGATGTTCGTGCGCCACGATGAGATCGGCGCGATCGGTGTTCTAGATGCCCACGACGGCACGCACATGTCCGACATAGAAGAGTCCGGGATCTCCGGCGGGTTGATGGAGGTCCCTTGATGGATCCGGCCCTCGCCCTCACGCTACGACTGGCGCTGTCGGCGCTCTTTCTGGCCGCCGCCTACCATAAGACACGCGACATCGCTCGCTTCCGCGCGATCTTGAGCGCGTACCGGGTGATGCCCGAGCGTATCGTCGTCCCGATCGCTCGCGTGCTCATTGCCTGCGAACTGATCGTCGGCAGCGCTTTCCTCATCGGTGAGTTCCAGGCCGGGTTCCAACAATTCGCGGCAAGCGGAGCCGTTGCGCTGCTCGTCGCCTACACTGCCGGCATCGCCGTGAACCTGTTACGCGGCCGCCGCGAGATCGACTGCGGTTGTGGGGATCTGACTCGCAACCAACCGATCGGTCCCCTGCTACTATTTCGCAACGCCGTCCTGATTGTCGCGGCGGCCGTCCTCCTGACCACAACGACCGCCCGGACGCTGACTTGGCTGGACGGCGCAACGGTCTTCGGCGCATTCTCGTGCATCGCCCTGCTATGGAGCGCTGCTTCCATCCTCACAACCGTCACGGCGCGCACGACGCGACAGAGAGTGCACTCATGACGCAAGCGCTCATCATCTCGAACGTTCTTCTCTGGATCTGTGTAGTAGGCCTATCCCTCGTCGTGCTCGCGCTCGCGCGACAAGTCGGACTGCTTCACGAGCGCGTCTCGCCGGTGGGCGCGCTGATGCCCGCGGGCGGCCCGGCGGTCGGCGACCAGGCACCGTCGATGGAAGTGGCTGCGATCGACAACTCGCCGATCGAAATCGCGCCCGCCGACGCCGACAGAGCCACGCTATTGTTCTTTCTCTCACCGACCTGCCCGGTCTGTAAGACGCTGCTTCCGATACTCTTAGCGGCCGCGAGATCGGAAGCGCCGACACCGCGCGTACTGCTTGCGAGCGACGGCGACCCGAGCGAACACCGACGCTTCATCGCACGCCATGGACTCGGTGCAGTCCCCTACATCCTGTCGTCCGATGTCGGCATGGCGTATGGGATCGGAAAGCTCCCCTATGCCGTGTTGATCGACAACGGCGGAGTCATTCGCGCCAAGGGTATCGTCAACACCCGCGAGCACCTCGAGAGCCTGTTCGAAGCACAGCGACTCGGGCATGCGTCGATACAGGACTATCTGTCCGCCACAGACGAAGCAGTCCGTAAAGGAAACAACACCGACGACGCGGTCGGTGTGGAAAAAGGAGAAGCGGCATGAGCCTGCTCGATAAGTGGATGGAGTCATCCTCGCGGCACATGGCGCGACAGATGGGACGCCGGAGTTTCCTCGCGAAACTCGGCGGACTCATGGCCGGCGCCGCTGCGCTGCCGTTGCTACCCGTTGCGCGCGGGCGAGCCTCCAACGCTCGAGCGAGCGCGCCGCCGGAAGATATCGACGGTCCTGTCGGCGACCCGAACGCCTGCGAGTATTGGCGCAACTGCGCGATCGACGGCTTTCTCTGCGGCTGTTGCGGCGGTAGCTACAAGACCTGCCCGCCCGGGACAGAGATGTCGCCCGCGTCGTGGATCGGCACCTGTCGCAATCCGCTCGACAACAAGGACTACGTGATCTGGTACAACGATTGTTGCGGGAGCAATCCGTGCGGCCGATGTTTCTGCAATCGCAATGAAGGCGAGCGGCCGATGTACCACCCGTACCGCAACAACGACATCAACTGGTGCGCCGGCGCGTCGTCGCAGATCTACAATTGCTCGACCGCGATGGTGATCGGTCTTGCGGTCGAGGGCCAGCCCGAGAAATGAGCACGCGACTCGTCGTGTTCATCGCGCTGGGCTGCTGGCTCGCAGCCGCCGTCCTTCCCGCGCCTCGAACTCACGCAGCCCAAAAAACCGGGCGAGAAACCGAGCAAGAAGCAGCCGCCGATCGCACGCGCGTCGAACATGACTACCTTTTGAGCTGCGCAGGTTGTCACCGTTTCGACGGCCGCGGCAATAACGGTGTGCCGTCACTAGCTGAAACGTTCGCACTCGTCTCGCTGCCCGGCGGCCGAGAGTATCTAGGATCCGTCCCCGGGGTCGCGCAGGCACCACTGGACGACGAACGCCTGGCCGAGTTGCTGAACTGGGTGATCGAAGAGTTCGGAGGCGGCAGTGATTTCCGCGCGTACAGCGCCGGTGAACTCGCAACGCTCCGTGCTGCGCCTCTGAGAGATCCTCGTCGCGCACGCACGCGCCTGCTCGGCGGGAACGTCGAGTAGCCGCCGACTAGACGCAGACTTGCATGGCAGCGATGTTTGGAATGGAGTCCCGCGTCATGGCACCGCAGACACGCGAAACCGTACTCGAGACACTCGAAGACGGCGTCCTGACGATCACGCTCAATCGCCCCGACAAGAAGAACGCTTTCAACGCCGCCCAATGGTGTGACTTCCGCGAAGCACTCGTAGATGCGAAAGCGAACGACGCCGTTCGAGTCGTCGTTCTGACCGGTGCCGGCAAAGCGTTCACCGCCGGCCAAGATCTCGGTGAGATGAACGCGATCGACACCGGCGATAGCACGCAAGAGAACTACTTCGGCAGATGCATGGATGCGATATGCGACTTCGACAAGCCGCTCGTCGCCGCAGTCAACGGCGTGGGCGTGGGAATCGGGATGACCATCCTCCTGTACTGCGACTACGTTTATATATCGAAGGACGCGCGGCTGCGGGCCCCGTTCGTCACGCTCGGCGTCGTACCGGAAGCGGCGAGCAGCTATCTATTTTCGGTCATCATCGGGCATCGCAACGCCGTCGACCTTCTGTTCGAGTCCGATTTCATCACCGCTGAACGTGCGACAGAACTCGGCTTGGCGACCCATCTTTGTGAAGCCGACGAAGTAGTCCTCAATGCTGTCGAGCGCGCACGACATCTCGCCAAAAAGCCGCTCGGATCCATGCGCAAGACGAAGCAGCTGGTTATGGCAGCACGTGACGCCCAGATTCGTGCTGCACGAAAGCGTGAAGACGCCGCATTCATCGATCGCATCGGCTCGCCCGAGAACATAGAAGCGATCACAGCGTTCTTCGAACGACGCGAGCCTGACTTTTCAAACGTCCCGTCGACGGACAAGGAATAACACGATGAGCGAATTGGCCATCACGTACTCGAGCGTTCTCACCGGCTGGGTTGTAATCGCCCTCATGTACATCGCTCAGGCGCTCGTCGCCGACCTGACGGCGATGCGAATGAAGCACACCCCCGGCATGCCGGTGGAGAGCGGACATGACGATCCACTGTTCCGCACCACACGAGCGCAGGCGAATACGAACGAGAATCTGCCGCTGTTCGTTCTTGTCACCGGCGCGGCGATGCTGCTGGGCAATAGCGCCGGTATGACCGCGAACTGCACTTGGGCCTTCGTTGCCGGACGCGCGATTCATATGCTCGCTTACTACGCCGATTTGCGACCGATCCGCAGCGTCGGATTCGTGATTGGTTTCGTCGCGATGACGGTGCTGGCCGTCGATCTTGCGATCGACGTATTCGGCTAGCAAAGTTACGTTACCCGGCCTTTACAGGCCATCTTACCCGGCCCTCACAGGCCAAGGCGGCAGCGCGCCGCGGGCTTTTTTGTCGATGTGCCCCTCGTGCTCGAGCCAGCGCGCGAGGTCACCGATCGTCTGCTCCGCCGTTCGATACTGGTGCTCGAGAGTGGCGGCTGCAGGCGAGGTGACGATCCCCGGCCAGCGTGTGGCATACGTCATCGTTTCGAGCGTCAGTGGAAAATCGAGCGGCGCGACCGTCTTCATGGCGTCGAACAACCGCCCGGCACCGCGCAACAGCGGGCCGGGTAACAACTTGCGCTTCACCGCGCGCCGGGTAACGCGTTCGATCACGCAGGCGATCTCTTCCCACGCCAGTTGCAGACCGGCGAATAGATAGCGCCCATCCCCTCCACGCTCGGCAACCGCGACAAGAATCTCGGCAACGTCTCGTACATCGACCAGACTCATTCCACCGGTCGTTCGTGGCGCCCAGTCACGAATGTAGATCAGGAACGCTTTGTTCGATTCGCTCAACGCGGGGTCGTCCGGGCCGATAATCCCCGGCGGATAGAGAATAGACAGTCGCCCATCGGAGCGCTCTTGAAGCGAGCGCGCAGCGCGCTCCGCGTCGGCCTTCGCTTTGCCATACGGATTGTCAGGCTCTGCGACCGGGTCGTCGATGGTAATCGGCGGGTACCCGCCGTGAAAGATCGCCGCGACGCTCGACGTATAGACGATTGAGCGTGCCCCCGCTTCGAGCGCCGCCGTGACGACGTTCTCTACTCCCGCGACGTTGTTGGCGTGCATCCGCTCGATCAGTCCGGGTTCGAAGGCAACGGTAGCCGCCGTGTGGATGACCGACTCTGCACCTTCGACCAACGCCGCCACGCTCGCACGATCGGTCATGTCACCTTCGACGATCTCAGGCTGAGCGAGGCCGCGCGCGGCCAATAGCCGTTCGAATTTTGCACGATCACGCACCAGCGCGCGCACAGTGTGCCCACGATCCGCCAGCGCGCGCAGCGTATGCGAGCCGACGAACCCGGAGGCCCCTGTCATCGCAACCAACATGATGAGTCGTCAGCAAGTGCCCGGTACCAGCAAGAGCCGGCACTGCGGATGCCGTCGCGTCAGATCAACCCCAACGCTTCGCGAAGACCGAGATCGACCCCGCCGGCATAGCCGAAATCGACGAATAGATTTTGCCCGCTGACGAATCGGGCGGCGTCGCTGTTGAGAAGAATCAACGGCTCGGCCTGCTCCTCCGGCGTCGAGTTGCGACCGACCGGCGACAGGTAGTGCTCTTCCAAGAATTCCTGACCGACCTGCGCGTGAAAATCAGAGAGCATCGGCGTATCGGTGGGCGACGGGCTGATGCAGTTCATGCGGATGCGACGATCAACGAGTTCGTGCGCACGCTTTTTCGTATACGCCGTGATGCACTGCTTGGAGAATAGATAACCGTTGTTCGCTTCCGGGTGCGCCTCGAGCCAAGCAGTGGCCGCACCGAAGTCGGGGGTGTCGAGCAATTCATTGATGCGCTCGAGATTGCCTTTGTAGCCCATCCCGGCGGCAGAAGTGATGCTCGCAACCGCGCCCCCATCAGGGATGTGACCCAGGAGTGTTTCCGTCACATGACGCAATCCGACGAAATTGATGATTGTCGTCTGCAGCTCACTGAACTTCGGCGGCCCCGGCACACCGGCACAGTTGAAGAGCCTGTCCACGCGCGCTGGAAGCTTGGCGACGGCCGCCTCGATCGAAGTGGCGTCGCCGAGATCGCAAGCGATATTCGTCGTACCGTTGATGTCTACCGCAGCGACGTCGAGCGTATGGACCTCGGCGCCGTGGTCCACGAGCGTGCGTGCCGCAGCGTTGCCCATTCCCGTTGCCGCACCCGTAACGACGACGGTTTTCCCGGCGTATCCCAATATATCTCTCATGGCATATCCCTCGTAGCAGGTGAACGATGGCAACGAAATTCGGATGCGTCAGCGATCGAAGTCTACGGCCGCATCGGAGATGACCTCCGCGCCGTCGTCGCTGCGCAGTCGAGCAACAATGCGCTGCTCGTGGTGCCACATCTCTGCGGTCAGCGACGCACCCGGATGAGCAGGCGCCGTGAATCGGCCAACGAACCGCGACATCCCTTTCGCTCCGATACGATCGAGCTCGGCCATGGCGGCGCGACAGAGAAATCCCAGCGTACAGATGCCGTGCAGCACCGGCGCATCGAAACCGGCGGCGCGCGCGGATTCGGGATCCACATGCGGATCGCAGGCTTGCTGCCCACGCTTGCCCGGCTCGATGGGGTGCAGGAAGCTCAGTCGATACAACAGCGACTGATCGGGTCGGGTCGACATCGCGATCACGCGGTCGGGCGGACGCGCCGGCGGCGGGTGGCGCTCAGCGTCGTGCGCGCCGTTGCCGCCGAAGCCCCCGGCGCCGAGCGCAAACAGACCAACCTTCGTTCGGCACACCGGCTGCGCATCGACCTCGGTCAGACACTCCACGTCGATCACCGCACCGGTACCGGCATCATGAACGCGAGTAACGGTAAGCAGATTGACCAGGCAACCCGCCGGCGGAAGGTCGCCGGTCAGGATCAGTTCCTGATCCGTGTGGATCAGGGGTTTACCGGCCAAATTGAGCGCTTCGAGAACGACGTCGCAAGAATCCGCGAACGCAGCGGCACCGAAGAACGTCGGCAACACGCGCGGGCCCCGCGCTTCATACAAGTAGTCTAGATCCCGGTTGTCGGCTCCGACCCCGAGTGCGTAGAGCATGACCTCCCGGGGGCCGTAGGTATACACGTAGGGACCGAAGGTCTGACCGACGACTTGTTGTAATGACACTCAGCCTGCCTCGTCATGGCGGGCCACGCAGCCAAGCGCGACCCTCGTGCGGCGACCGGACGCAAGTCTCGGCCGCGCGGGTCTCGCAAACTAGCAGGCTGTCGCAACACGTGTAAGAGCCGAATCGAGTGCCGATTTGCGTCGAATTTCGTCCTCGGCGACCGCAAAAACCGTTTCGATCTCAAGTTGTTACGGTTCGCAGCAACCGGACGGGGTGGCTCGCTCGCTTTGGCGGATGGTTTAGTGGTAAAAACGCCGTTGCGCGGGGACCGGATCGACCAACTCGACCAGAACATCGCCCCGCGCCCGACCGGAGGACACCAGGACATGGTCAGAATCAGTAAGCTGATCGCAATCTGCACCGTCGCTTTCGCGATGTTCGCGACTGCGATGCCCGCGCAAGCCGAGCAGGCACTCCCGAAAGCGGGAGTGGTCATCGACAAATCGAACCAGCATTTGTACACGGACTACCTCACGCCGGGGCTCAACTGGATCATCGATCGCGACTACAAGATGAAGGTCCGCGATTACGGCAAGCTCGTACTGCCGCCGCCCTTCCTCGAGGCGACCGAGAAGTACTCGTCGCAAGTCGAGCTGAGCGAAGACAGAACGCACCTCAAGAATATGGTTGCCGGTCTTCCGTTCGCAACGATCGACCCGAACGATCCGGCAATCGCCGAGAAGGTCATCTTCAACTTCAATGCGGCGATCGCGGTAGACGACCTCGACCTACGTAACTTCGACTGCGACACAGGCGCGGTCGGTAGAGACGGCGACCCGCTTCACGTGGAGCGACACTTTCTGATCGACCACATTCGTCGCCTATATTGGATGGAGCGCGTCGAGGTCGATCCCCGACCCGAGAACCCGGACAACAAGGACGGCGTTCGCTACAAAGAAGCGCTCTACCCGATCATCGAACCTTTCGATCTAAAGGGAACCGGCTTCACCTCGAACCGATACTCCGACCATACTCGCCAAGATGATTCGTGGCTCTACTTGCCGCAGCTTCGTCGAGTGCGTCGTCTATCGTCGGCACAGCGATCTGATGCATTGTTCGGCCAGGATACCGACCAAGACAGCTACGCCGGCTATGCCGGTAACCCTGCTTGGATGTCTTGGAAGTACCTCGGCGAGCGCACGATCATGGGTTCGATGCACTCCGAGAGCCTGCCGGTGACATGGTCCGAAGGTTCGGCCAACTTCATGCACGACGACAAGTGGGAGGCCCGAACGGTCTGGGTCGTAGAGGGCGTGTCGAAGCTTCCTCAATATGCGTACTCCAAGCGCGTCATCAACATCGACCAAGACGTCTACCGCATTCCGTCCACCGACATGTACGACAATGCAGGCGAGCTTTGGAAGATGTGGGTGAACAACTACAAATTCGCCAAGAAGCCGATTCCCGAAGCCAAGTACGGCTTCGACTGGGACGTCAGCTACAACCCGTCGATCACGATGGTCGATTTCCAGCTCGAGCACGCAACACACTGCTCGCTGCCCAGCCCGACATTCCCGGGTGAGCAGGGCTGGTACATCAACCTCGGTGAAGAGGCGGGTACGACGGCCGACTACTTCGCACTGTCGGCAATCATCGCAGCCGGTCGCTAGCAGCAATCGGCAGATCTTCCGGCCGAAAGCGGTGGGATCGGACAGGCGGGCATTCCCCAGGGATGCCCGCCTTTTTCTTTGTGCCCGTTCGGTCTCGCTTCGACGACGGAACTGCTAGAATTCGGCCGTCGGCTGGAGCTTGATCCGGCCGGACCAAACGGGGCGTTCGCAATGCACATCATCATCGTCGGGGCAGGCCGAGTGGGCGGAAACCTGGCCCGAATGCTCGCCGAGGAGCAACAAGACGTCTACGTCATCGAGCAGGACGAGAAAGTCGCCCGCGAACTCGACGACCAGCTAGACGTCCAAGTCATTCACGGCACCGGCTTTTCGCGTGCCGCGCTGTTCCGCGCCGGCGTGAACAAGGCCGATCTTCTTCTTGCCGTCACCCACAGTGACGAGACCAACCTGATCGCCGCAATGACGGCGGAACGTATTTCACCGAACTGTCGAACAGTCTGTCGCGTCCGTGATCCGCGATTCCTGCGCGGCACCGATGCACTCAACGCGGCGGAGTACGGTGTCGATCTGCTGATCAGCCCGGAGCAGGCAGTAGCAGAGCAAGTCGTGAACGTGCTGCAGTACGACGGTCCCGGACAAGTGTCCTCGTTGGCCGGCGGCTCACTGGTGATGATGGAATTCCCGGTACAGCCACACTCCGCGTTCGCGTTCGGATCGATCTCCGAACTGTCCGCCGAATTGCCGTCGCACTGCACGATCGTCGGAGCGCTCTCAGGCAACGAGTTACGGATCACGACGGACACTGATCGATTCCAGGTCGGCGACCGAGTACTCGTGCTCTGCGTCCCGGGAGAAATCAACGACGTACTGAGACTCGGAGGCTCCGATCCCGTACACATCAAGCGCGTACTTCTGATCGGTGGCGGCGATACCGGTGAACACGTCGCATCGGCGCTCTCGCGGCTCAAGTTCGACGTCACAGTAGTCGAGCACGACATGGAGCGCGCGGAAGCAATCGCGGCAAAGCTCGAAAAATGCACGGTCATCCACGGCAACGGGATGCTTCCGGCCGAGATGGACGAACACATAAGAGACGGGCACCAAGCGGTTGCCGTCCTCGTGGACGACGACAGCAAGTCGCTACTCGGCGCGATCACAGCCAAATACTACGGAGCAGAGAAGGTCATCGCACGCGTCGGCAACCAAGACTACGGTGCGATTGCCCGTAACGCCGGAATCGACGCACTGATCTCGCCTCCACGCGCGATGGCCAACTCGATCCTCCATTTCGTGCGCAAGAGCCGGACGGTGTCGACGACCATGCTCGGCAATCACCTCGGCGAACTCATCGACTTCGAGTTGGATCAGCGACCGCCGAAAAAACTCGTAGAGAAACCGGTGGGGAAACTGAAGCTGCCGGAAGGCTCTCGAATCGGCGTCGTCATCCGCAACGACGAGATCATCGTTCCCGATCCCGAAACCACTCAGCTCGAACCAGGCGACCACGTGTTCATCGTTGCGCTGCGCAGTGTGGTCGCGAAAGTCGGAGAGCTGTTCGGATAGTCGAATGGGCTCGCCTTCACTCATCCTCATTCTCAGTCGCGCGTGTTACTTCGCCGCGGTGACGCTCCTTGCCCCGATGGCGATCGGCCTGATGTACGGAGAATCCGTATGGGAGCATTACGCGTCTACCGCCCTTGCGGCGCTGATCACCGGTTCCGGACTACAGTTCGCGGGCGGCAGGCGCGGCCTTACGGGCAGAAAGATCACGCGTCGCGAGGGGTTCTTCGGAGTCGTACTCGCATGGCTCGTGCTCGTCGCGTTCGGTTCGATCCCCTTCTGGATCTCAGGCTCGATCCCGTCCTTTACAGACGCCGTGTTCGAATCTGCTTCGGGATTCTCGACCACGGGAGCTACGATTCTCACGAACATCGAAATGCTACCCCACGCGCATTTGTTCCAGCGCGCACTGGCCCATTGGGTCGGCGGTATGGGAATCATCGTGTTGTCGGTTGCGATTCTGCCCGAACTGGCGGTCGGTGGTATGCAGCTCTTCGCCGCCGAATCGACGGGTATCGCAACGGACAAGCTCAGTCCGCGCATCGTCTCGACGTCACGACGACTGTGGCAGGTCTACGTCGGCCTGACCGTAGTGCTCGTCGCGCTCCTCATGGGATTCGGCATGTCGTGGTTCGATGCGGTAACCCACAGCTTCGCAACGGTCGCCACGGGCGGGTTCTCGACGCGCAACGCCAGCATCGGCGCCTTCGATTCTGTGGCGATCGAGAGCATCACGACCTTCTTCATGCTCTTGTCGGGGGTCAGTTTTGCGCTCCTGTACCGCGCATTCCTGCGGCGCCAGCCGGGCCCGCTACTCAAGTCAACCGAAGTGCGAACCTACGTCGGGATCTACATCGTGTTTGCACTGCTGATCACGATCAACCTGATGCAGGTGGGCGGTTACGCGAGTTTCGCGTCGGCGTTTCGTGCGTCTACCTTCCAAACGGCGGCCATCATCACGACGACGGGATTCGGAACGGACGACTTCAACATCTGGCCGGACTTCTCGCGGTTCCTGCTGGTGTTACTCATGTTTCTCGGCGGTTGCGCAGGATCCACTGCCGGCGGTGTGAAGGTCATTCGTGTTCTCGTCGTGATGAAGAACGCGATGCTCGAGCTGAAGAAGCTCTTGCATCCGAACGTCGTGCAACCCGTGACGATCGCCCAACGTGTCGTCACGACGTCGACGATGCAGGGCATCCTGGGGTATTTCCTGCTCTACATCACGACGACGGTGTTCGCGACGATGGGCGTACTGGCGACCGGTGTGGACTTGATCACCGGGGTAACCGCCGTCATAAGCGCCATGAACTCGATCGGACCCGGCCTTCACCTGGTCGGCCCGACCGAGAACTACGCCCAGCTACCCGCCGCCTGCAAATGGATCTTGTCCGTCTGCATGATCGTCGGACGCCTGGAAATCTACACGGTGTTCGTACTGTTCACGCGCGCGTTCTGGAAGAACTAGTCGGCGCGTAAGACGCGGCCGAAGCGTCGGATATCTTCGATCAACACATCCGGTAACTCTAGTGCCGCAAAGTGGCCGCCGCGTTCGTAGTGGGTCCACTGGCGAATGTTGTAAATCCTCTCGGCCCACTTGCGCGGTGCCATGATCATATCCTGCGGGAAGATCGCAGCGGCGACGGGGACTTCCACCCGTCCCTCGAACTTGGACATGAGGCCGCTGTGCAAGGTCTCGCGGTACAGACGCATCGACGAGGTAATCGACTCGGTGACCCAATAGATCATTACGTTCGTGAGAATCTCGTCACGTGTGAAGACATTCTCCACATGACCGTCACAGTCGGACCACGCGTGGAACTTTTCTAGAATCCAGGCACACAGGCCGACGGGGGAATCGTTGAGACCGTACCCCAGACTCTGCGGCTTCGTCCCCTGAATCTGCTGGTAGGCTGCTTCGGTGGCGAAGAATTCACGCATCTTCATCAGCCCCGCCAACTCGCGCTCGCTCAGTCCGTCGAATGCGTGCGGGTCGCCGGCCTCGGGAAACCCCATAACCATATTTAGGTGAACGCCCATGCAGTGGTCAGGATTGTCGCGCCCGATGTAGGCGGAGATCGGTCCGCCCCAGTCTCCGCCCTGTGCAACAAAACGATCGTAGCCAAGCGCAGCCATGAGCTTGCTGCCCCAGGCCGCCATGTGCTGAACGTCGAATCCGGGCTCGCGCGGAGCCTCGGACCAGCCGTATCCCGGCAGCGACGGGCACACGACGTGGAACGCATCGCGCCCCGTACCGCCATGCGACTCGGGGTCCACCAGGGGATCGATGATCTTGTAGAACTCGAAGACGGATCCGGGCCACCCGTGCGACATGAAGAGGGGAATCGCATCGTCGTGTTTGGAGCGCTGATGGATGAAATGCGTGCGCAGTCCGTCCACGTCGTCTTCATAGTGATCGAAGCGATTCAGTAGGCGCTCGTGCGCACGCCAATCGTAGTCGGTACGCCAGTACTCGATGAGGTCTGCGAGATAGTCGCGCTCAGTGCCGTACGCCCAGCCGGAGCCTTCGATCTGGTCGGGCAAACGTGTACGCGCCAATCGCTCTCGTAGATCCTCGAGAACCGACTCCGCAACGTTGATCTCGAACTTTCTCGCCATTGTGAGCGTCGTCGCGGCGCTAGCGCGCGACGCTCGGGCCGGCTTGTTCGCCGCGAATCAGCCGACCGGGCCTCGCATCGGTGGGTTCGCCTCCCTGCATGACGACCTGTCCGGAAACCAGAGTTGAGTGATAGCCGCGCGCTCGCTGCATGAGACGACGCGCCCCCGCGGGAAGATCGTGCACCATCTCGGGCAACTCGAGCCCGACATTTTCCAGGTCGATCACGTTCAGGTCGGCTTTCATCCCCGGCGCGACGATACCGCGATCGCGCAATCCATAGAGCGCCGCGGTATCGGAGGTCATACGCTTGACCACCAATTCGACCGGGATGCGCGAACCGCGCGAGCGGTCGCGCACCCAGTGGCTGAGCATGAAAGTCTGAATGCTGGCATCGCAGATGACTCCGCAGTGCGCTCCGCCATCGCCGAGACCCAGTACGGCGCGTGGATGATGAATCATCTCGTAAATGGGATCGCAATTGAGCCCGCTGTAGTTGAACAACGGGAACAGGAGCAGTTCGCGGCCGTTCTTTTCGAGCATGAAATCGTACAGGACTTCGATCGGACGACGTCCCTCGCGCTCGGCGATCGCTGCGACGCTGCGATCGGGCGCCGGCTCGTAGTCGAGCGGCTCGCCGAGTTTGAAGACCTTATCGAAGGCCGAGTAGACGTAAGCTTCCAGCGGGTCTTCGAGTTCAATGTCTTCCGAGAGAATCTTCTCACGGATCTGAGGATCTCGAAGGCGCGCGATACGCTCGTCCCAATCCAGCTCTGCAATGGCCTGATAGGTAGGCCGCTTACTCAGCAAATTGAAGTCGCTCTGGAAACCGATCAGCACACCGAACGGTCGGCCGGCAACCTGCGGATAGATCATCGCGCCCTCCTCGGCGGCGCGCTCCGACATTTCGAATAGTTCGCGCCAAAGGTCGGGGGCGCCGTCGACCTGGAGCATCGCGAACGTGACCGGCCGCTTGATCTCGGCGGACAGGCGTCGCATCCAATCCATCTCTTGCTTGGGAGCGAGGATGTCTTCGCCGGCCGCACCCGCACCGGCGAGTTCGAAGACACCCGTACCGAGCTTGCCAAGCGCACGGCCGATCCCGAATAGCTCGTCTTCGGCTGCGAAAGTACCCGGAACCGGATCTCCGTTGACGGCCGTGTGCATGATCGTTCGCGACGTGGAAAATCCGAGTGCTCCGGCTGACATCCCCTCGGCGACGATCGCCGCCATGGCCTCGATATCCTCGGGTGTTGCCGGCTCGTTGTTGGCGCCTCGCTCTCCCATCACGTAGGTGCGCACGGACCCGTGAGGAACCTGCGTGCCGAGATCGACGGCGAGCGGGGCGCGATCCAACGCGTCGAGGTACTCCGGAAACGTCTCCCAATCCCAGCGGATTCCGGCAGAAAGCGCGGCGCCAGGAATGTCTTCCACGCCCTCCATCAAGCCGATCAAGAAGTCGTGTTCATCCTTCTTGACGGGTGCAAAGCCAACACCGCAGTTGCCGCAGACCGCGGTCGTGACGCCGTGAAGGCCCGACGGTGTGAGATGCGGATCCCAAGTCGCCTGCGCGTCGTAGTGTGTGTGAATGTCGACAAAGCCCGGTGTGACCGCGAGCCCGTCTGCGTCGATCTCTTGTCTTGCGCTTTCGGCAAGCTTGCCGACCGCGCTGATACGCCCGCCATCGATCGCGACGTCCGCCGTGGTGGGTTCACTGCCGGTACCGTCGATGACGGTACCGCCTCGGATGATTATGTCGTGCACTCTAGGACGCTCCCCGGTTCAAGTAGAAACCGAGCAACTGTAGCGCCCGGAGCGGCCTATTTAAAGGGTTGATCCTCTTCGACCAGCCCAAGGAAGGCGGCCATGCGCCCGAGAAATCCTTCTGGTTCGTGCTCACCGCGACTGAGATCGATTTCGAGGGACGTTTCCATCGAAAATCCGTCCGACAATTCGTCCGAGAGTTCGCTCGCGAGCTCGTTGGAAAGTCGGGCCACCGGCGCGACGGTCGCGACCGCAGCCTCGTGCGGGGCCGGGACGGGCTGCAGCGGACTGTCGGCCGCCGCAAAAGAAACGATCAATGCAACGGCTCCAGCGAGCGCTCCTACTACGACACACATTTTCATGCCCACTTCCTCTTCCCTGCCGCCGAGCCCGGTTCGTGTCGCGCGACATTCCCAGCCGGCGACGTGCCCATTGTAGCGACCGTCGATCCGATTCGATACTCACACACCGATTTTCCTAGTGCGTGTTGCGAGACTCCGACGATAGGCGCTAGTCTGCGTTGCGCGTCTACTTGCGACGCACTCACGATGACGCAGCGGGATGAAGACACCGGAGGAATGAACCTCACGACTTTCTCTTCGGTCGATAGCGGTCAACCGAAGGGACTTCGCTGGTTCAATCGCCTCGGGAGCCCGTTCCGTCGTCTGGTCTCTCTGTCTCCCGACCGCTTGATTGCCGCCGCGCGTAAACAGGCGGGATCGGCCGGTGATCAAACACTGCTGTTCGAAGGTCCGCTGCGCACACTGCTCGACTCGATTCGCTACGAGAGCGATCTGCACCTGGCGGGTCGCATCGCGGCCTACCACGATACGCTGCGCCTCGTACGCTCCCAGTTGCGCATGTCGGCGGCGTTCGAACGGGAACCGGAAATCCTCGACACGGAGCTACCACCGCCGATCTTCGTAACGGGGATGCCGCGCACGGGAACGACCTTGCTGTTGAACCTGCTCACCGAAGATCGCGACCACCGGGGTCTCAAATACTGGGAGGGTTTCGACCCGGCACCCGCGACCGGCGGACCGGCGGACCAAGAGCGGCGAACGGCCAACATGCTGCGTGGACTCGAATATACGTCGCCGTGCTATCAGGCCATTCATCCGATGGAGGCCGATAGTCCCGAGGAATGCGTGATGCTGTTCATGCACACGTTCACCACTCCACAATGGGACATTCAGTATCACGTTCCTCGCTATATGAAGTGGCTCGAAGGCATCGATCGCAGAGCATCGTACGAACACTACCGGCATCAGCTTCAACTCATTCAACACCGGCGCCCCCACGGTCGGCGCATGGTGCTGAAAGATCCGTCGCACATGTACGCGCTCGACGTCATCCTGGATGTGTTTCCCGACGCACGCATCGTACACATTCATCGAGATCCGCTAGCGGCGATACCATCGAACTGCAGCCTGTATGCGCATACGCGGGCGATATTCCTTCGCAACGTCGATCCGAAAATGTTGGGGGAACACGTTCTGTACGGAACCTGGCCGAGCATACTCGATCACTCAATCGAGCTGCGCGAACGCGTCCCCGCCGGGCGCATCATCGACGTCGCATACGCCGATCTCATGCGTCGGCCGCTCGAGACGATGAGCCGTCTCTACGAAGCACTCGATCTCGAGTTGAGTGCGAACACTTGCGAGCGCATCGCACGCTGGCTCAACGCAAACCCCCAAGGTAAACACGGCCGGCACGGCTACTCGCTGGAGCAGTACGGACTGGAGCGCGGGCAGGTCGAAGAACGCTTCTCGGCGTACCGCGAGCGCTTCGACATCGGCTTCGAATAGCACGGCTCGCTTGCCACGAGTCGGGATTCAGGCCAAAGGGATGAGTCGGCTTCGTTTTGCGGTTGCTCCTGCCGGGTAATAGCGAACGTAGCGATCCGTCGCGATGAGCGCCTCCTTTTGATGCGCGCACTGCGGGGGAACCGAGGCGGCAAGCGACACAACTCGTGGCGAAGTGGGCTCACCGATTCAACCGGTACGTGATCGATCACGCTTGGATCGTGATCGCAGCGGTAGTCGTTTCCACGGCCATTCCGGTTAGCCAATTAAGACCTCTCGTCATCGACACCGACATCAAGTCGATGATGCCCGAGCATCACGCGGAACGAGCCTACGCACTGTGGGCAGAGGAATATTTCAGCATCGAGGATCCGGCGCTGCTACTCGTCGTTCGCGACATGCCCGACGGAGTCTTCACCCCCGAGATACTATCGCTCATCGATCATCTTTCGAGCGAAATCATGGCCATGGAAGCCGTGGACGGCGAGGACCTCGTCAGCCTCTCTGAAACCGACAACATTACTGCGCAAGGAGACGACCTCATTGTCGCCCCCTTCTTCGACACCCCACCGCGCGACCAACTGCAGGCAGATGAAATTCGCGCCGCGGTATTCGCCAATCCTATGATGCGCGGAACTCTCGTATCGGAGGATGGATCGGCCACCGTCATCATCGCCGAGCTAGTCGCGGGTTCCGATCGCCACGCGGCCTATGCGCAGCTCAAGCGCATCGTCGCTGAGGCTCCGAGCACGGACGCCAAGATCTTGATTACCGGTAGACCCGTGGTCGAGAGCGAACTCGGCAGACTTTCCACCCTGGACATCGAGCGCATGTTCCCGATCGTTCTGGCAACGTCGATCACGCTGCTCTGGATCATCCTGGGTTGTGCACGCGGCGCGGCGTTGCCTGCGCTCGTCGTACTGCTCTCGATTCTATGGGTGGGCGGCGTCGCAATGTCGTTGAGCTCGGCGGTGGTGCCGATGATCTCGTTGTTGCCGACCTTGATCGTAGCCGTCGGTGTCGCGGATGGAATCCATGTCATTCATCACTTTCTGCTCAAACTGGGCTCCGGGCGGCACGTGTCTACACGCGACGCGACGCTCGAAACCATGGACGAATTGTGGGCACCGCTCGTTCTGACATCGCTCACCACTGCGGCCGGCTTCGCCTCACTCGCGATCTCTCCGCTTACGGGAGTGAAATGGCTTGGCGTGTTGACGGCACTGGGCGTCATGCTCGCGTTGCTGTTCTCGCTCACGATTCTCCCTGCATTTCTCGTCGTGCTTCCACGCCCCCATCGCGCCGCCGCCCGCCTCCTGCGTAGTGAGAGTGACTCGGGACAACCACTCGCGCGCGGTATCGGCCACATCACCAGGCTCGTCACCGAGCGCCCGTGGACTGCGGTGGCCGCGTCGATCCTACTTGCCGCCGTTTGTCTCGTTCGCCTCGGAGAACTCAAGGTCGACGGTTCGATGCTGCAAAACATCCCGCAAGGGAATCCGGTGAAAACGGCCGACGAGGAATTCGTTGCGCGCTTTGGCGGCAGCCAACCGTTCAACCTGGTGCTCACGGCCGACGAGGTCGATGCCTGGAAAGCCCCGCGACACTTGCGCGCGATCAAGAGCCTGCAAGATTTCATTGACGATCGTGGAAAATCCGGCGCAACCCGATCGATAGCCGACTACGTGCAGCGCATGAACGCCGTCATGAACGGTGGCGACCAGGCCCAGCATATCATTCCAAATGATCGCGAATTGATCGCACAGTATCTGCTGCTTTATTCGATTTCCGGCGATCCCGGCGACCTCGACGACGTAATCGACTACGAGTACCGTACGGCGAACGTCCGCGGGAATTTGGGATCCGATCATTCGCCGCTCGTATCGCGCGAGATACGCGCGGTAAACGAGTTCGCGAAATCTCTTTTCGGTCCACTGGGCGTGGACGTGCACCTAACCGGAAATGCGCGCCTCACCCTCTCGTTCGTCACCATGATCATCGACGGTCAGATCGCCAGTCTCGCGATCGCCGTGATCGTCATCGCCCTGATCGCGGGCCTCGTATTCCGATCGTTCATCGGCGGGATCCTGACCTGTCTTCCTGTCGCTTTCGCCACCGTACTGAACTTCGGCTGGCTACCGTGGATAGGCTCACCGCTCGGTGTCGCCACTGCCATGATCAGTTCGGTCGGTATCGGCATCGGTATCGACTACGCGATCCATTTCGTCGTACGCTACCGGCGCAATCGACGTCTCGGTCTCCCCGCGCACGAAGCCATGCGGGAAACCATGAGCACGACGGGCGTTGCGATACTGTTCAACGCGATCGTGGTGATGCTGGGATTCGGTGCACTCTCGCTCTCGCAGTTTCCGCCCAATCGCGCATTCGGCCAATTGGTCGCACTCGATATGGCGATCTGCTTGATATCGACGGTCACCCTCTTGGCGACCATGCTTCACGCGCTCGATCCGAAGTTTCTCAGACGCTAGTGCACCTCCTCGCAGCATGGTGCACGCGGGTGGCCCATACGACCGACAGCTATGGCTGAACGTTTTCTAGTAAGCGCCGCGGCCGCTGAGAACGGCAGGCACGGTACGAGCCATCAGCCAGAGATCGAGAACAACCGACTGTTGGCGGATGTAGTCGAGATCCAATTCGACCTGACGATCAAAGGGAAGATCGGCGCGCCCCGAAACCTGCCAGATGCAGGTCAGTCCGGGTTTTACCCGCAGTCGCCGGCGCGCTCCGGCATCGTACTTCAACACTTCGCACGGGAGCGGTGGGCGCGGCCCCACCATGGACATCTCGCCGCGAAGCACGTTCCAGAACTGCGGCAGCTCGTCGAGGCTGAATCGACGGAGCACACGACCTACCAACGTCAGTCGAGGATCGCTGCGCATCTTGAAACGCACGTCGCCGCCGTCATCACTGCGACCGCGTAGCTCGACGTAGTTGGTCTCGGCATCGACGATCATCGAGCGAAACTTGTAGATTCGGAAACGGCGTCCGCCTCGCCCTACCCGCTCTTGGCTAAAGAGCACCGGGCCCCGGCCTTCCGCTCGGATCGCGAGCCCGATCAGTACCATGACCGGCGCAAGCACGACGAGTGCTGCGGCCGCGAAAACGAGGTCGAACCATCGTTTCGTGACTCGGTAGGAGCGCGCTCGAAGCGCGCGCGTCGAGCTGGCGAGCGTCGCTAGAAACTCGGCGCAGCGCGCACGCGCCCGGCGATCTCGCGGCGGCGAAGCGCACAGCGATGCCTCACCCAAGTAGGCTGTTGGAACCATTCCCATCTCATTCATGCCGGCATTCGTGCCCGGGGGAGCACCGCAGGAGCCGGCGACGTCGCTTGACTGAAGCAATTGCGAGGCCAGCCGCGTGCGGCGCAGAGACTCTAGGACCGAATCGGGCAAAGGGGCGGAACTAGGGGTTTTATCTAGGCTAAATCGACTAGAAGGGAATGGGGATCGACCGCGCAGCACCACGAACGTCCGATGCGCGCGTCAACCCGTTAGCGATCGGTAACGATGCGGCGGATTCGCCTCAGGCCGCGAGCCTGGGCCGCGCCGCCGCGCGGCGCGCGCGCTTGGCTTCCTTCTCAGCCTCGGCTTCGACCAACGCCTCGGCTTTGAGTCGAATCAAGATGCTGATGCCCATCCCTTCGAGAGTACACAGCAGTTGCTCAGTCTGTGAACCAGCGAACACCGTGAGTTGGGTAAAGATCGAGCCGGCGATGGCGCCCATTACCGCCCAACCCAAGCGACCGAGGTCATTGTCGGGATCGGACCTCGCCAGCCTCCCCAACAATAGAAAGATCGGCAGCAGCATCGACAACCCGAAAGCGTAGGCGGCCGGGTAACCGTGGATGAGCGCCAGAAACAGATACTGATTATCGATCGACCACTGGCCGTTGATCACCGGTATGCGGTTACGCCCGAAGCCGATGTTCGGCCTCGTCGCCAACACCTCGAGGTAGTTGTCGAGCAACTCCTTTCGGTAGGCGGCATTTTCCTGCGCCTCCGTCTGAGCGGTCGCGCGATCGATGCTGACGTACTCCATGAAACTCTGGTAGCCCGCCGCAGTACCGACGACGAGCGTGAAAAGAACACAACCGGCCGCCAGAGCGCGCTGCTTCACCCAGCCGATGCGCATGATGCCGAACGCGATAGCGAAGCCCATCCACGGGCCGCGAGATCCGGAGAGGAGCATGCCGGCGACGTTTCCCAACGGAATCCCGACGCCGGCCACCCATCCCTTCAGCAGTTTCCTGTCTCTCATCCAAAGAAGGATGGGGATTGTCATCGAGTACCAGAACCCGAAACAAATCGCGTGAGTGAAGGGGCCTTGGACACGCCGCAGCCCGAACCGGTAGAGCGCGCGATCCCAACCGACGTACCACGGCCACATATTGCGCAGCCATTTGTCGAATGGGTTCATCCCGAAGCGTGCTTCGTACAAAGAAAGAAAACCTATGACTGCTCCGAGCAAACCGATCATCGTCCACGTCGAAACCAGTAGGCTGTTCGACATCATGATGACGCGCCCGAAGAAGTATGGGATCCACACGCCCATGATCTGATTGGCGAAGACCTTCTGCGCGTCCTTCCAGTTCTTGTTCTCGAACTCGGAATAAACCGTCCACATGATGTAGAAGATCACCACCAGATCGACCCAGTGCAGCTTGTAGAGCTTTCGGTCCTCGCTCAGCAGCAACGCGGCGAACGTTACACAGAACGTGAAGTTCCAGAAGTTGGCTTCCGGGATCATCGGAAGCTCCATGTAGTAGTAGGCCGGGAACAGCATCTGCGCCGGCAACGCTACGTAGATCCAGGTGTGCCGGAATCCCTTTTGCTGCGCGACGACGAACGCGATCAGCATCGGTAGTAGAACGATTGCTGTCACGTCTTGCTACCAAACTGCCAGCGACGTCGCTTCTGAGCCGGGTTCGACTCTACGATGATGCCACCGAGTATTTCGCCGCCGCCGTTTCGTACTGCGTTGGCCGTCGTGCTGACACGACCACCCTTCGTAACGCCCTTCGTCGCAACGACGATGACCTTGTAGCCCTGACGGAAGAACGGCCAGTCGATGATCCGGCCGTTGAGCGGAGGCGTGGTGACGATCCGGACATCGTAAAGCGCGGACTTCATACTGAAGCGCCGCCTGAAATCCGCCGAAGTGAGAACCAAGTCCAGGTTCTCCGCCGGCGCGACAGGGCCTAGGCGAACAGCGCCGCGTTGCGTGCGCTCTCCCTGTGGAAACCCGGTATCGGGATCTCTCGGACGGTCGATGCCTTCCGGTTCACCCGCAAGCTTTAGATGGAACGCTCGGAAGCCCGGCCCCGTATAGCGCAGGAGCGTGTCGGCCGCAGTCTCGGTCGCCTCGGCGTCGGCAGCACTCGCCGGAACGAACAGGAGCTGTAGAGGACGCGGCGCCAGGACTCGCTCGAGGCCTTGGAACATCGACGCAGCCGCACGGGCGCCGCGCGGCCAGTCCGTTTGAGCGAGCACGCGGATTTCTTTGCTCTCGAGGTCGTAAGGATGATAGACGCGCGGAAGCAACTTAGACGACACCAACACGATGCCGAACGACAACATCCAAATCGCGGCGCCTGCAACAACGCCCATGAGCTTGCCTTTGTCGGAGACCGGGTGCCCGGGCGTGAACGCCGGTGTTCGCATCGAAATCCGGATCGGTGCTCGCGTTTCGATACGTAACTCTTCGATTCGCCGATCGACGGTATCGATCGAGTCGAGCAGTCGCGCGGACGCCGAGCGAAGCTTGCTGCCTTCGAACATCGCGCGACCGTGTTCCTTGAGTGTCTGACGCGCATCGTCGAGTCCGCCCGTCATGATTCGCTCACTGTGCACGACGGCGTCGTAGGCCTCCTCGGCCTCGGCAAGAATTCGACGTGCGTCGGCATTCTTTTCGGCGCGAAGGCGTGCTCGAACTCGCTCCTGCACTTGCTCTGCAATGCGCTTCATGTCGGTACGCGCCACTTCGATTTTCTGTTGCGCCTTGCGGCGCAGCGGGTGATCTTCAGTGAGTCCCGCAGTCGTCCCCTTGTGCTCGCTCAGAACGCGGCCGAAGGTAAGACGCACGTCGCGGTACACCGTATCGGCTGCGACGGCGGCCTGAATGTCCCCTTCAGGCAGCGGTCCGAGTAGCCGTTGCGCTTGCTCGCGGGCTGCGACGAGATTCCCCTCCACTTCAGCGCGACGCAGAAATTGCTTCGTCGCCGCATCGTCGAGAGTGAGAAATCGCTCATACACTATGTGCTGCCTGCTATCGAGATCGGCACCGCCGATCAGGGGCGTCAGCACGTCGAGTCCCTCGTAGGTCTCTTGCAGTTCGCGCGATAGACGTCGACGTTCGCGCATCAAGAGACGATACGAATGGAGGTTCTTCACCTTCGTCTCGTGCGTGTACTCGCGCAGGAAAGCACGCGAGACCGTATTGATCACCGGTGCGACTACGCGGCGATTCGACCCCTCGAAAGCCATGAGCAGCAAATGCGTCTCTCGCATCAAGGTCGGTTTGATCCGAGAGCGCAGGTGATTCACGCGCTCGCTCTCGAGCATTCCATCGGGCGCCCACGGAACACCGCGACGTTGTAGATGCCGGACAGCACGCTGAATCACGCGCTTCTCGACGGCAAGATGCGTCACCGTGCGGGAGTAATCGTTGAAGTACGCGTGAATCGAAGTCGCACGCCACTCCTCGCCCGTGTACAGCACACGCGGTTTGACGGGATCGACTTCCAGAACCGCTTCGGCCTTGTAGGTCGGACTGAACTTGCTCGGAAGAATCAGGACGATCGGAACCGATAGGAACAATGAGATACCGGCTGCGATCAGGCCGTAGCGCTTGAAGGTCGCGACGACGGCCGCGATCAACGCACCGATCGCACCTCCGGCGGGAATGTCCGGCGGCTCAAAACCGCTATCGCCGGGCGCGACGTATACGGGATCGACGCCGTCGTCCTCCGACTCGTACGCGTGCGAGGTCGCGGAAGGGCCGCCGTTTAGCGACACTTCGCGTCGGACATCCAAGAGCTGCGCCAGTGTGCCGACGCCCTCTTCGTTGTCTTTGTCTTTTCCTCTACCCGCCATTCGTCGCTTCTATTGTTTCAGGATCGTGTAGATACCCAGCGGCTCGGTGACCGGCTGGAGCTGACGCAAGTAGTAGTTGATATCGGCGAGACCATTGCGGGCGATGTAGAGAATGTCACCGGACTTCAGGACGTAGTTCTGCGTGAAGTCGGCGCGCTTGATGATGTCGGCCAGGCTGATGCGCACCGGCTCACCGGGACCGCCGCGCTCTTTGCTACGAATCAGATAGACCGCTTCCCAATCGGCGTCCTCGGTGGGACCACCGGCCTGCGCCAACGCCTGTGTGAGGTTGAGCCGCACTTTGATCGGGATCGCCCCCGGATTCACGACTTCTCCCATCACGAAGACGATGGTGTCTTCCGAATCGGGAACGTAGACGATGTCGCCGTTTCGCAGTGGGATGTTGCCTTGCAGGTTCCCGTTCTGGAACAGATCGATCAGATCGACCCAGAGGATTTCGTCGCGCCCGCGGATGATCGCAGCGCGCGCGAGATAGCTTCGATACTCACGAACCGGTAGGCCGCCGGCTTCTGCAAGTGCCTGCAGCAGCGTCCCCTCACCCGTGAGTTCGACAATGCCCGGCTGTTCGACACGCCCGAGCACGTAGACCTTGTTGTTCTCGTAAAGAGTGACTTCGATCGCGACGTCACGACGTCCGTCAAAGAAGGGCTGCAGCCTGTCGGCGACCAGCGTGTTGGCTTGGGCCCGCGTCAAACCATCGACGGACACGTCGCCGATGAGCGGCATCACGATGGAACCGTCCGGACCAATCTTGTGGATTCCCGACAGTTCATCTTCGCCGATGATCATCACGTTGAGTTCGTCACCGGGTCCGAGCCGATAGGACGGCGTGACGGGATGCGGCGTCGAACGTCGCTCCAGCAATCGCGGATCGACATCACTCGAGGCGTGTTGGTTGCCCGCGATGATGGCTTCGTGGCCGTTGACGAAACCTTCCGGTTGACGCTTGAGCGCAGCACAGCCGGCAATCGTGAGAGCGAGCAGCACCACTGTGCCGATCCGGAACAACCAACCCGCCGGGTGCCGTTCGTGTGTGTCGGTCGATGCGCCAAAAGATAACGCACTTCGTCGGAATTTTGACGCGTAGGAGCTCATGCGGTTCATCACGGCCTGCTTTCACACGCACGCGTAGCGGGCCCGCGTGCTGGGATCTCTATAGATTACCATGCGCTCTGAAGGCTCTTCCGCGGAAAAACCGCGCGGGACTAGGGCTGGCACGCTCTCTGCACCTTGCGTCAACGCGCCGGAGCCCGGGGTCGTGAACGACAGGCAGATGCCATGTCGCACGACATACGGCCCGCCGTGCGGAGAGCATGGACAAACCAACGGAAATCGACGCGGACCTAGCGAACAGCAACGCCGACGCAGCGGCGCAGAACACCGACCGCGGTGATGTCTCATCGGCCGGGGGCATCGCGAAGAGCTCCGCCGCCGGAGTGCTTTCTCAGGTTCTCTACCTCGGAACGCGCTTCCTGCTGACACCGTTCGTGCTGGCGAAGATCGGACTGGAGGCTTACGGCTTCTGGTCGATTCTCTTCGTCGCGTTGGGCTGGTTCGGCCTACATCGAATGGGTTTCACGAGCTCGGCCATATCTTATATCGCCCAGTACCGCGCTGCCGGACGCAATGATCGGGTCAATGCAGTTCTGCAAACTACCGCGACACTAGGACTCTTTTTGTGCCTCGCGATGGGCGGATTGCTGCTCATCTTCGCCAATAAGATCGTTTTCGTGCTCGGCACCACGCCGGAGCTTTACACGGAAGCCGTCCTCGCCTTCCAAATCACAGTATTGGCTACATTCGCTGCGCTCGTTTTCGGCGGCTACCAAAGCACGCTGGAAGCCTTACAGCAGTATCCCCGCGTAAAGATGGTCGATGCTTCGGCGCTCATGTTGGAGGCCGTACTGATCATCGGTTTCCTCATTTTCGGCGGCGGACTCGCCTCCCTTTCGCTGGCTTACGCAATCCGAATGGTGGCGCCGATCCCCGTGTATGCCTACTACGCGCGCCGCGAGATCCCGGGACTCAAAGCGATGCCCGGCCGGCTGGACCGAACGATCGCAGCCGACATCTTCAAGTTCGGTGGCTCGATCCAATTGCTCGGGATCATCCACCTGATGATCACGTCGCTCGAGCGACTGTCTCTCGCCCACCTCGCCGGTCTGGCGGCGGCTGGTTCCTACGAACTCGGTCGCAAGCTGGTGACGCTGGCAGCCGCGCTACCGACCCATGCGCTCGCACCGCTCGTTCCGGCAGCTGCCGATCTGAGAGGTCGTGCAGAAAAACACGCCGAACAACTCAGTGGCCTGCTGCGGACGACGACACGCGCGGTCGCAATCGCCGCTGCGGCACCGTTGGCGTTTCTGGTAGCGATGGCCCCCGAAATCGTCACCGCCTGGCTCGGTGAAGGACACACGCAGGTCATCTGGACACTGCGCATCTTGTCGATATCGGCCTACATCCACCTGACGACCGGACCAGCCACGTCCATCCTTCGCGGGCTGGCCCAGCCGCGCCTCGAACTGATGTACACCGTGGTATGGCTCATCGTGGGCGCAGCGCTAATCCCGCTCGCGGCGATGCACTACGGCATCGTCGGCGTCGCAACGGGTGCCGCGATCGCGCAAGCGGCGGCATCGACCCTCTTACTGGTACTCGCACTACCGAAACTCGGTGTTCCACGCGACGCGCTTCTGCGCGACGTCGTCGGCCCCGCCGCATCGGCCCTTGGTTGGGCCATGGTGTGCGCATTCCTACTCGCCGGCGATGCGGCCGGTACGGCGCGCTCCTATCTAGTCGCCGAAGTCATCGTCGGCGCAGGAATCGTCGGACTCGGCGCAACGGCAACATCCTTTCTCTTGATTCTCGATCCGTCTGAACGCGAAGCGATCGAACAGTTCGCTCGCAAGCTCGTGTCTCGTCGGACCAATCCTACTGCTGCGGAGGCAAGCTCGGCATGAACACGAACAAAACCCCTGATCTCACGATCATCACTGTAACCTTCAAGTCGAAGGGCGTCATCAATCGCTGCCTCGACTCTCTCGCGGCGGACGGCTACTTGCCGGACGGGCCCAGCAGCAAGGTCGAAGTGATCGTCGTCGATTCGTGCAGCGATGACGGAACCGCCGAAGAAATCGCAGCCGCCTACCCGACGGTCACCGTCGTACCGCTGGATGAGAACGTCGGCTTCGCACGCGGGTGCAACGTGGGGATTCGCCGGTCGCAGTCCCCGCACGTCATGCTCCTCAACCCGGACTGCGTCGTGCACCCGGGTACCATCGCCGGCCTGCTGGCTGAACTCGACGCGCATCCTAAGGCCGCAGTCGTGGGGCCGAAACTGACGTGCGAATCCGGAAATCCTCAGGTCAGCACGCAGAACTTCCCGACAGTGAAGCAGGAATTCGCGCGACACCTGGCGCCGATCGCCGGCGCAATCGGCATCAAGGACATGGGCACGGATCAGCCCGTGCAATCGAGCGCCGTCGACTGGATCTCCGGAGCCTGCATGCTCATGCGTCGCGACGCACTCGAGGACATCGGTCTTCTCGACGAATCGTTCTTCCTCTACTACGAAGAGACCGACTGGTGTAAACGCGCCGGCGAAGCAGGTTGGGAGGTCCGACATCTTCCCACGGTGTCGATCGTGCACATCGGCGGCTCGAGTGTCGCCGTGTCGGGCCAAGAGACGCTGTCCGGCCTCTCACTGGGATTCTATACCGACAGTCGCCGTATCTACTTCCGTAAGCACTACGGAGTCCATGCATCGCTCGCCATCGAAGCCATCCACGCGAGCCGAAAGCTCGTTCGCGTGGCCAAGTCGGCACTCGGAATGCCTGTAGGAGCTTGGTAGTGAATCAGCCGCACGTCGCCTATCTCGCTTCTGAGATTCCCTCGGTATCGGCAACGTTCGTGTATCGCGAGATTCTCGCGCTGCGCAACGAAGGCGTATCGGTCACTCCGTTCTCGATTCACCCCGTAGATCCTGACGATGTGTCTCCGGACGGACGACGCTTCCTTGCAGAGACGGACACCGTGTACGGCGATAGCGGTCGTTTGCTGTTGGGATTTCTCCATATGTTCGAGCGACATCCAATCCGCACGCTCGCCGTTCTGGGCCTAGCGGTAAGAGATCTCGTGTTCGGCACATTCAGCTCGAACCGACAACGAATTCGTCTTCTCGTTCAAGCGGTGGCCGGCCTCTCGCTCTCGCCTCGCTTGGAGTCGGCGGGCGTGTCGCATCTTCACATCCACTTCGCGCACTCCCCCGCTACCGTCGGCATGTACGCGGCGCTCGGGGCAAACATCAGCTTCAGCGTAACCTCGCACGCCAACGACATTTACGTAGAAGCCTCGCTGCTGGCAGAGAAAATCTCGCGTGCGAAAGCGTTCGTGACGATCTCAGAGGCGAACCAACGCTTCTTCCGGGAGCAACTCGGGAGCATCGGTGAGAAGGTCGAATTGGTTCATTGCGGTGTAGACCTCAACGATTTCGCACCCAGCAAAGGCAGCTCGGCCAGTACCGTCCCCCTGGTGTTCGCACTCGGGCGGCTCGTGCCCAAGAAAGGTTTTGACCTACTACTGCGCGCTTTCGCCGAGGTCGTAAAGACGATTCCCAACGCGCAGCTTCGCCTTGCCGGCGACGGCCCCCAACGCGTGCAGCTCACCGAGCTGACGGACAATCTCGGCCTGACCGAAAACACCACGTTCCTCGGAGCCATTGCCAAGGACGAGGTACGTCGTGAACTAGGCAACTGCGACACGTTCGTCCTGCCCTGCCGAATAGATCCCGATGGCGGCGACGTCGACGGTATCCCGGTGTGCCTCATGGAAGCGATGGCTTGCGGTATACCGGTCGTATCGAGCCCAATCTCCGGCATCCCCGAGCTGATTGAGAACGACGACACGGGGTTTCTCGTGAACTCGGAAGACATTGACGAACTGGCGACTGCGATATCGCGTCTGCTCTCGTCGGGACAACTGCGCGAGCAGATCGGCGCGCGCGGCCGCGCGTTCGTCGATGCAGAATTCAACGCCATGCGAAACGCGCAATCGCTGGCGAAACTGATGCTGGCCACACCGAACGACCATGCCCCAGGCGATGTCGTATTCGGCGGACCGGCGGCTACCCCGGCGACATAGACATCGCCGCGGCAATTGCGAATCGTCCGCCCGCCGTACGCACTCATTCGTACGTCGCATGGCCGATCGGAACTAGGAAAATGCAGGCAACACTAGAGAAGAGCTGGCACAGAGCGTGCTTCAGTACCCATCCAGCTAGTTGTAACTGTGGAGGAACGGAACATGGCCGAGAACAAGAAATCTAGTAGCAAGAAGCAAAGTACACCGAAGATCGTCGTGATCTCTCCAGTTCGCAACGAAGAACGGCTTCTTCCGCGTACGATCGAATCGATGGCCGCGCAGAAGTTGCTACCGACCGAGTGGGTAATCGTTGACGACGGCTCGACCGATTCGACTGCCGAAATCGTCGAACGAGCCGCCCAACAGTACAGCTGGATCCGTCTCGTACGCCGCGGCGACCGCGGCTTTCGAAAGCTCGGCGGCGGCGTAATCGATACGTTCAACGACGGGCTCGAAACGACGGAGATCGAATGGGACTACGTCGGAAAGCTCGACGCGGACTTGAGCTTCGGACCCAACTACCTGGAGCGCATCATCCAAGAGTTCGATGCGGACGAGAAACTCGGATCGGCGAGCGGCAAAGTCTATCGCCCCGAGCAAGACGGTGTCGTCGAAGAGTTCATGATCGATGAAATGGTCGCCGGCCAATGGAAACTCTACAAGCGCCAATGCTTCGAAGAGATCGGCGGACTGGTCGCCGAGGTCATGTGGGACGGAATCGACTTCCACAAAGCGCGTCAGGCCGGATGGAAGACGCGCAGTTTCCAGATCCCCGAGCTCAGCATCATTCATCACCGTCTCATGGGTTCATCCGACAAGAACGTACTGCGCGGCCGCATGCGTTGGGGATTCGGGCAATGGTTCATGGGTACGCATCCGGCCTACATGATTGCGAGCGCAGGACTGCGCATGGCCGAGAAGCCGTACATCATCGGCGGCCTGTTGATCCTGATCGGCTATCTGAAGGCTGCGATCCAACGTAAGCCGCGCTACGGCGACCCGGCGTTCCGCACGGATCTGCAACAGTGGCAGCTCGGACGGCTCAAGCAGCTCGTTCTGGCCGGTCAGGTCAGATGAGCACGCAAGACAAAGACGCGTGCCAGCTTTCGCCCAGCGAGGGCGGGATTATTCCTGAGGTACAACTCGACGCGCTCCGCGTGTCGCGCCTCGGTTTCGACGAGACCATCTCGCTAATCGATCGCTGGCTCGGTGAAACGACGCCGCGCCAGGTAGCGACCGCAAACTTGGATTTTCTCGAGGTGACGAGTCACCACGATGAATTGCGTTCGACGCTTTCGCGTTCGGCAATCATCACCGCCGACGGGCAACCGTTGGTGTGGCTCTCCCGATTGCTCGAGAAACCCATCGCCGAACGCGTTGCCGGATCGGACATGGTCATGCCCTTGATTGCCGTCGCGGAAGAACGCGGGAGCAGCGTGTTTCTGCTCGGTGCCGCCGACGGCGTAGGCGAACGCGCCGCGCAGATCATGCGTGAAAAGCACCCCGGACTGAACATCGTGGGCGTTGCGTCTCCGATGATCGACCTCAACGATGAGGAAGGCTGCCTGGCCACCGCGCAACTGATCCGCGAGAGCGGAGCCGATCTATTGATCGCTGCACTCGGAACGCCGAAGCAGGAGATCTTCCTCGGGAAGTACCTCGAAAACTTCGGCTGCAAAGTCGTGATCGGAGTAGGCGCCACGCTGGACTTCATCTCCGGTCGCGTAAAGCGCGCACCGATCATGTGGCAACGTTTCGGAGTCGAGTGGCTCTATCGATTCCTTCAAGAACCGCGACGACTCGGTGGTCGCTACGCACGTGACGTCAGCTACCTGACGCGCCTGGCCCTGAAGATCATCTCCGATCGGATTCGCAACGGGCCGAGCGATAGCGGGCACGGGCATATCGGCAGACCGTCCATGGGTGCGGGCGCCGCGTAGCGGACGCACCAAGACTGCCCTTCCAATAGAAACGGGCCAATAGAAACGGGGTCGGCGCATACAGCACCGACCCCGTTTTCGTTGCCGTCCGTTTCGCTCTAGTTCGCTTCGCGAACCAGTCTCACGAAGTTCATGGTCCAGTTCGCGTCGGCGCTGCTTTGCCCGTCAAAGAAATTGATGACCCAGCTGTAGTCCGGATCGAAGAACGCATAGCCGGTGGAAGTGTAGTGATCGCCCGACGACGTGCAGCTGCAGGTCAGAACCGTGCAGCCATCGAAACAGCTGTCGTCAAATTCGTTGGCAGTGGCCGGATGCGCGGCATCGTGGCGGATCAACGTCTGTAGTTCCGCGATCGTTGGGAGTCGCCAGTCGCCATAGCCGGCGAAACCGATTCCATCCTCGCCGTTCACTTCGTCGATCCAATCATCGACGGAAACCCAGCTGACGATACGCTCGAATTGACGATCGCGGTCGTGAAGGCCGCCCGATTCATCTTTCTTTTCCCACATCAGGCCTGTGGTCGGATCGGTGATCGTGCCGTCGGCGTTATCCACGAACGTCCCTGCTCCAACGAAGCCTGCTTCGATCGATACCGCGACGGAGAACACCGCGGACTCCATTTCGTTGCGCACGTAGGAGAGATCGGAATCGGGTGGGCAGCCTCCCGCGGCGTCAGCCTCGCCCCAAGTCTGCGAGAACTTCTGCTCGCAGTCCGAGAATCGCGCGGTATTCGCAGATCGAACGGCCTGCGCTTCGGCGTTCAGTAAACACTTGGCGTACTTGGCAGCCTGCTTGAGGCGCTGGATCTGACACTTGGTGGTGGGATCAGCGATGCGTCGCGCGGCCCAACCGATGGACGGGGTTGCCACCATGGCTATCCAGGCGGCACACAGGGTGATCGCAATGAGTTCTTTCGGGTGAAGTCGGGGAATTCTCATCTACCACCGCCGCTTGCTTCCAATACTGAGGCCGGATGCAGCGAGCCGGTCGGGGGGTACGCCCAGCCCGCTGCATCCGGCACTGTAAGTGCAGGTCTCGTCTGGCTTCCACGATCGACTAAAGCGGAGGGGAGTCGATTGCAGAACACAGGGAAATGTCTCGCCTCAGACGAGCGCACACTCACAACGTTCTTGGTCTCTTTCTACGAAGCATCTCGAGACCGAGATCCGCGCGTCATGACCACGTCGCGTAGTCCGTCGGCGATGCTGTCAGCCGCAAATGCATGCGCATCCACGAACCGTCGGCCATCGATAACGTTCCCGCTCGAAAGGAGCATCACGAAGGTCGTCGCAATGACCATCGTGAGGATTGGGTTGCGGCCTGGGGGAAGGCCGCAACCCACAGCAGGGGGACTACAAACGGACATGACTGACTTCTTCCGGTCTCCTGATGCTCGCGTGCCCATCTGCACGCTCGACTAGACAGAAGCAATTGGAGTGCCAGGGCCTCCGGAAAAACCCCTGCGTGAAAACCCCTATCTTTTGCGTTTAACTTGACGATTCGGCGCTCGCCATCGAATCGCACATCGTACAAATGCGCTACATCGACGTGATTGTGACGCCTATGCGGCCTATGCGATTGATACGGAGTTAGGGGGCAGACGGTCTTGGAGCGCCGCGTAGCGCACGGCATGCGCTGTGCTCGCGTTGCGTTTCCGAGTTTGGCAGGCGGGCCGCTCGGCAGTTCGAAATATGTTCACTCTGCGGGCTCAGTCACGCCGCGCGAGGCGTTGGGGGTCACGCCAGGTCATCTCCGCCAATCGCTCGCCGAGCGCGAAACCGACCACCCGTGCGGCCGAAGGCGTGAGGTGGCCGTCGAAGCGGAAAAAGACGTTCTTCCCCATCTTCGCCAGCACCGGTGTCGCATCGACGAATTCGATGCCTAGTTCGTCGAGAATACTGCGCACTTCGCGTACGGCGAACCGTGCGTCCAGCTCCTCGGATACCGACACGTCGCCCTGTTGCGCGAGCAATCGGTCGCGCAGGGCGTCGTCGATCGCCGCATGAGGCGGAATGATGAGAACGAGTAAGGGGATCCCTCGGCCACGACAGCTGTCGCGTATCGCGACCATCTCCAGTCTATAGGCACGGCGCGCCTCAGCGAGATCACCGGTCTGCCACGCACGCGGATCCATGAGTTGTCGCTCTAGTTCGATCGAGTCGGCGCCCCGACCGATGCCCAAACGATGCGCGGTGTTGCTGAGGATTCGATAGATCTGGCTGCGTGTCGCCAATGCGCTGCGCAAGCCCGCCTTGTGGTAGGTGAGAAATCCGTCGACGACCGGGACGTTCTTGTCCCAGAGTGTGTCGTGGATGTCGTTGCCCAGATACGTCGTCAGTACGACTCCCAGCAAGCCGGGATCCTCTACGTGTCGGGTGAGCATTCCGCGATACTGCGCCGGCCCGTAACCGGGAACTCCATAGTTTCGAATCGGCGGGATCGAGGCATTCGCTGTAGCAACTGCGTACGTCGTTTCCTCGGTATCGAGCCCGTATCCGAACGCGAACGAATCGCCCAGACCGAGCAGATGCGGCTGTCCAGGAGCAAGTTCGACCGGTCCCATCCTCGAGCTATCCGCCGCGGTGCGGACCGTCCAGCGCGTCTCACCGGTGTCGATGAGCTGCGACATCGAGCCCTTCAGCGCGTACGGAAGATACGGGTCCGTTCGATACAGGCGCAGATTCGCCTTCGGCAACGGCGCTACCGTTCCAACGACCCCTTCAGCGACCCAGAAGGCGACGAACAGCGAAAATGTGACAAGCGAGACGCGACGTAGACTACGCAGCATTGAAATACCCCCACCCTACATACTACGCCTCACCGATCGGCCCGGTGACGTTTTCCCGGCGCCATCGTCGCCTGTTTTGTTAGCCTGGAGGGTGACCGTCCATCCGCTGTGTCGTCATTTGTGCCGTAGCTCATGACGAACGCGACCGACGGTGATGGGTGACGGGTGATGAGTGATGGAGGATCAGCACGATGGCGGGCCAAGGAAACATGACCAAGACGAGCGGAGTGGACGGTGTGGGTGGTATGAGCAGTACTGGAAAGACGAGTAAGGCCAACAAGAAGAGCAAAAAAGATTTCGGCGTCGTCATCATCGGACGAAACGAGGGCGAGCGTCTGCGCCGCTGCCTGCTCTCCGTCGACAGCAAACGCGCGCAAATCGTCTACGTCGACTCCGCCAGTACCGACGGCAGCGGTGAGCTTGCGCAGTCGCTCGGCGCATCCGTCGTCGATCTGGACATGTCGAAGCCCTTCAATGCCGCGCGCGCTCGTAACGCCGGCTTCGCACGACTGACCGAGCTCGTCCCCGACGCCCGTTGCGTGCAGTTCGTTGACGGCGATTGCGAACTCGACGCCGGATGGCTCGACCGTGCGGTAGACGTGCTGGGTGGCGAGCCCAAGCTGGCGGCCGTTTGCGGCCTCTTGCACGAGAAATCTCCGGAAGCCTCCATATACAACCGCCTCTGCGATCTCGAGTGGGCGAAGACGATCGGCGAAGTCAGTGCTTGCGGCGGGATCTTCATGATCAAGCGCAGCGCTTTCGAAAAGGTAGGCGGTTTTGACGCCACGGTAGCTGCCGGCGAGGAGCCGGAACTCTGCCAACGTCTGCGCAGCTATGGCTGGAAGATTCGCCGCGTGGACACGCTCATGTGCCTGCACGATTCCGCGATCTTGAGTTTCCGCCAATGGTGGAGCCGCCAAGTCCGCACCGGATACGGCGCACTCGACGTCGCGACCCGATTCGGCTCGGGCCCCGATCAACTGTTTGTCAGCACCGTCAAAAGCGCGCGCGTTTGGGGAATCGGCCTGCCCGCCGCCATCGCCTCCGCCGGTATGGTCGGCGCCGCAGCCGGTGGGCCGGCGATGTCAGCCGCGGTCGTTGGCACCGGGCTCCTCGCGCTTCCCGCACAGAGTCTTCGCATAGCAGCGCGGGCAAGTCGCAACGGACAACCGCTAGCGCTCGCTGCCGCCTACGGCGGGCTCACCGTCATTTCGAAGTTCGCACACGTTCTCGGCCAGTGGCGCTACATGACGAACCGCGGCACCTCGCTGGGCGCTCACAAATCGCGCGCGCCGATTGCGACCGACAATGCTCCGGCCAAACCCGAGACCGTCGAGACCGCCCCGCCGAAAGCGGCCGCCGCGGCTGCGAAAACCCGAACCGAAGCGCCGGCCATCACAGCCCCCACGAAGGCGGCCGACGACGCAGCCTGGCAGGCAGATAAGGCTCGCTACGGCGCCAAGCCGTGGATGCGTGAACAATCACTGTGGGCGGTAGCCGTCTACCGTTTCGGCCGCCGCGTGGACAACCTTCCCGCCGGTTTGAAGAAGAAGATTTTCGACAAGACGTACTGGCTGCTCTACAGAGCGACCGAGGTGTTGGTGGGCGTCGGCATTCCTAAGAGTGTCGATATCGGACCGGGGTTCCGCATTCATCACTTCGGCGGGATCTTCGTGCACAACGAAGCCAAGATCGGTGCGAACTGTACGTTTCGCCAAGGCTGTACGCTCGGTAATCGGCACGAGGACGGGCCGGTGCCGGTCCTCGAAGACGACGTCGAACTAGGCGCGTATTCTCAGGTACTCGGCGGCGTCACGCTGGGCAAGGGTGCCAAGGTCGGTGCGCTCAGTGTCGTACTGTGCGATGTGCCGGCCGGCGCGAGCGCGGTCGGGATACCGGCAAAGGTCGTTTCCGCGAAGCCCGCTGGCAAGCCGCTCAGCAAGACGACCAGGTCGAGTGCGACCGCAAAGCGCGTGCGCAAAACCAAGACGACAAGCCGCAAACGCGCAAGCAGCGCGTCGCAGCCGTCGAAGTAGCTAGCGCTTGAACCGTGCCGACTACGCGTGTAGCGGCCTGAGTGCCAGTTGGCCTGCGTCCGGGATCGTCAGTCCGCCACTCGCCGGGCGACCTCGGTCGAACAGATCGTGGCCGAGCTGTTTCCAGAACTTCGTCGAAGTCAGCTGGTTTCGCCAGGTCAACTCCGCAAAGAACGATGCCATCTCGAAGAAGCTCAGTGGCTCGGTCACCAGCTCGACTTGGCCGGCTCGTACGGCTTCGGTGATCGACGCGGGATTCTTCTCCGCATTCACCAAGGCGTAAGTGTGGTTGATCTGAGAAGGTACGTGGATGTCACCGGTACCGACCAACGGAAGGTCATGGCGGCGACAGAACTGATGGGCGCGAAGGTTCGGTCGAATCGTGTAGTGATTCCAGAAGTGCGACCACTCCACCCCATCGAACAATGTCGAGTAGCGCTCGAGCAGTTCCTCGCCCAATCCGAAGCCGGGATAGAAGGGATGCGCAGCGATCACCAGGTGCTCGGGTCTGCGAATACGCGCGAGATCGTCGAGGGAACGAATCCCTTCGACCTCTGAGCCGCAGTTGATGATCAACACGTGGCCGTTGTTGTCCAGCGTGGCCTCTACGCCGGGAAGCACCAATACCCCCGTGCGCTCTGACGCCTCAAGCGCCTCATCGGTGTGCTTGTAGTACGCATCGTGATGAGTCATCGCGATGGCGTCGTAGCCGAACTCCGCGGCCCGCTCGATCGTCGAAACGATATCAAGTGGCAAGTTGTCGACGGGGTCTGCTGAAGTATGGCAATGAAGCTCTACCTTCAGCATTCCCTTCTTGCGGTCGGTATCGTTGGATCGGGATCGGATGTTCATGTTCTCGGCTCCTAAGCTGCGCGTCAGTAACGCGTTCGGTGCGCTGGTAGGAGCAACCGGTATGCCAGAAGTACCCAAAACAGCCTGAAAAATTAGGGCAAAACGACACGCACGTATTGCTGCTGAAGCATCGCAGCGCAGTCAGTCACGTAGCCCGCCCAAGCAGATGTTACGAGGTTCGATCAGCTCGCAGCAGCGCTCGGCACTTGCGTAGCTGAGCACGAACCCTGGCGATCGGACGCGGCGGCGCGGTGATCCCATCGCTGCCGACGATCTCTGCGGCATGGCCTGCATCGCCATCGTGACGCAGACGGGCGCGAGCGCAAGAACAGGTGGTCAGAGCGTCGCGCAGACGCCGCATACGCCGCTGCCGTGGGCGCAGGCCGTCGTTTTGCCTCGAGCGCACCGCGTTGCCCTGTTGATAGGCGCCCGCATCGGGGAAGCCGCCGCGTAGACGCGCAAAGAAATCATACAGCGAGCTCTCGGTGGGATCGCCGGCGCCGATCAGGTCGGCGTCTTCGGCTGTTGCTCGCAAGTCGTAGTCGGGGGCTCCGGGAGCATGAAACCCCGGGTCGGCCATCCTCGAATGCTCATCGAAACCGGTTTGCCTGTTCCAGCGCAAAAGCGATCGATCGGCGGTGCCGCCGATACCGTCGGCCCATTCAGCCCCGGAACCGGCCCGCGGGAAGTGACAGACGTTGTAGTCAATGACGTCGTAGGCCCCGGTCGGGAGGGTGGCGTTGAGGCAGCTGAAGTCGTTGCCTGCCCCTGCGTAGTGAATCGCGTTGCTCACCACCTTGTGCCCGGTACCCTCCCCGCTCATGACGATGCCGATGCTCGAGTCGCTATCACCGGCGAGGTAGATGGAGTTGCTACGCACCGTCACACCGGTCATCTCGGCATCCCCGTCGCCGGCGGTACGATCGGGTGCTGCAATAGCGCGCACCGCGAAGGCCTGCTCGCTCACCACGACGTTGTTTTCAATCGTGCATGCAACACATGCGGCAACGCCGATCCCGACATTGCCGACGTTGCGAACGGTGTTGCCACTGACGATGACGTCGGTAAACGCCTCTGCACTGCTGTAGCCCGGATCCACCGCAATGCCCCAGCACTCTTCTTGCGCTGCGCCAACGTCTTCCCAGATGGTGTTGCCGGAAATCGCCAGGTCGGTGTGATTCCCGTGTACGACCAGCGATGCGCCGCCGCATTCGCCGGCTGCCTGTGGCGCCGAGCGATACGAGCGATTCCCTACCACACGCATCCCGACGGTCTCTGCGACGGTGCTACTGACGTAGATGTTGTGATCGAATATCGCGCGCGTGCCGTTGCCTTCGAAATAGTTCCCTTCGATGACCGACCCGCTCGAACCACCTAGCCAGCCTTGCTCGCTGTTGTACATTACGGAGGAATCTATGAGCGAGATCCGATCGTTGACACCGTCGCAGACAGCGTCATCTTCGGCGCACTCGTTCGAGCTGCCCACGTGCACGCCGACATTGAAGCCTTCGACGTGGACGTTGCGTATCGTGACATCGTCTACGTCGTTGTAGAGAAACACGCCGAATCGGGCGGAGCCCCCATCGACGAGACCACGAATATCGAGGTTCTCCAGAACGTACCCTTCCTCATGTCGAGCCGGACCACCGTTCTCGAATGCGAATCCGTAGCCGCCCGGTCGCTCCTGCCGGATCACCGGCCGCATCTCGTCGCCGCCGGCCCAACCGGGGAGATAGTCTGTAATCGTGCATGGACGATCGACGCGGCAAGCGTCGTTGACCCATCGGCCACTGGTACCGGCGTCGAATGCGCCACCGCGGCAGAATCGAATACGATCGCCGGCTTCGATCGCGCTGAACGCCGTTCGTGCCATGTCGTAACTGCGCCAGGCCGAGCTGGGCGTACGACCGTCGGCGCTGTCGTCGCCCGGTAGACACTGCGCGTCGGCCGCCTCGAGGCAGTCGCACACATAGTAAGAAGCGGCTTGCGCCGGCTCCGTGCAGCCGCCGGCAAACGCACCAATGATGATAACGGCGGCCGTCGTCAAAAGACGACGGCCGCTCGTTGAACCCCCGTTCCGCATATCGCTTCCGCCCCTCCGCAAAGGCTGCTGCTGCAGATCGTCAAACGCATGCTTTCTCGCATGCGCCAACCGCCGTGATGGCGATGGGTTAATTAGAGCAGTACGCGTGCCAGCGATCGTGCATGCGGAGTGCGCGCAAAATTCGTCAAATTCTCCGAGTTTCATGCCGAGCAACGTCCGAGTAACGACGCATGCGTGACGTTGCCGCTCCGAAGCTCGGATCGACAAAACGTTCGATGTGACACTTGTAACCGCGCGTCTACGGGGTCTGCGCTAGGCCTGCTAGGGAGACTCCGTACGACGCTGGACCAAGTTCGCGCGCGCGTGCCGGCCCTCTGTTTTATCGCGTTTCGAACCGGCCGTCGCGTCAGCGAGCCAAAGAATTTCTAAAACTCGCCGTACGCCGACGCGTCGGTTGAGTGCACGGCGCGATCTGGCACGATCCGCTGCCGGACGAGGGAGCTCAGCTACATGCCGCAACCGCAGGAAAGAGACATCGAAAAAACCACCGCCCAACTCAGGGACTGGCTCACGGCGAAGGTAGAAGCGCCCGTCGAGCTGACCAGTCTCGGCGGTCCGCAAGATACGGGTTTCTCGAGCGATACCCTCATGTTCGACGCCGAGTGGGACGACGGCAGCGGGCGCAAGTCCCACCCTTTGGTGGTGCGCCTGAAACCGACCGGATTCCCCGTCTTTCCCGTCTACGACATCTCCATCCAGTTCCGCTGCATGCACACGCTCGCAAGTATCGGGGTTCCCGTACCGACCATGCTGTGGCTGGAGGAGGACGAAGGCGTCCTCGGCTCACCGTTTTACGTCATGGACCGTCTCGAAGGACGGATCCCACCCGATCGGCCGCCCTATCACATGGAAGGCTGGATGTTCGACGCGGCCCCCGCTGAGCGCGCAAGGGTCTGGTGGTCGGGGCTCGAAGCGATGGCCCAGGTACACACCTGCGACTGGCAGGCGCTGGACTTCGGATTCCTCGACGAGCCTGCACGCGGCGCAACGGGCATCGACCAGCAGCTGCATTTCTACCGCGAGTTTCTCGACTGGGCGCTCGACGGCGAGGAGTCGGCTCTGTTCGAGCGCGCGTACGCCTGGTTGCTTGCGAATAAACCCACCAACGAGCCCGTGCGTCTTTTGTGGGGTGACGCGCGCATCGGCAACGAGATCTTCGACGACAGCGGCTGCATCGCCGTCATCGATTGGGAAATGGCGACGCTCGGAAACCCTGCCGCGGATCTGGCTTGGTTCCTCTTCGTAGATCGGCACCACTGCGAGGGAATCGGCGCTGAGCGCCTCGAAGGCCTGCCGGAACGCGACGAGACGATTGCGCGCTGGGAGAAATTGACCGGCCTCGACGCCCGCTCGACGATCGACTACTACGAGGTCTGGGCCGCGTTCCGCTTCTCGGTCATCATGATCCGGTTAGGTAATCAGTTTAAGCACTACGAACTGATCGAGCAGGATTCGGATTTTCACCTGAACAACACCGTCAGCGGATTGCTCGCGAAAGTGCTGGACGAAGTCGGCGCCTGACGTCTACTCAGGGCGCGCCATCGAGGAGCTCGCGAAAGCCGGAGCGGTCGTGGCGACCGAACACCACCGTCTCGACAATCCCCGTCCCGACTCGCTCGCGGTCGGGCCCCTTCATTTTCGCGCGACAGATCGTGTGCAGATGGATGTGTTTGTAGTCGAGCGGGTCGAGATCTTCGACGCTGAACGACTCGTACGCGTGCGCCAACTCGCCCTTCCAGAACCCGTGTCCCCACTCCGGGTGCTGATAGCCTACACCGAGCATGTAGAAGCGAATGAGAGGCTCCAACTCGACGTCGAAACGTCCCGATCGCGGATCCGTGAAATGCAGTTCGGCGCGTTCCGGGCGTCGCGTCCCCGACTCGAAATGATTGTGGTGTGAGATTTCGATGAGCTCTTGGTGGCCCGGCTCCTCGCCTTCGGGGACCGCGTTCGGATCGTCGTAACGCGGCACCATGCACGCGCTGATCTGAGTGGGATTGCTATCGGGATCTTCGAACGAGCCGAATTGCGTGCAAATATCGTCGAACTGGATCGGCATCCACGACCAATACACGCTCGGCTCGGCATTGAGCCGGCTCGGAGCACCGGCCTCGGACTCGCCGACCGGCCTGACTCCCCAAGACCGATCGCGCGTGCCTTGCGTCGTCGTGTGATCGACCTCGACACGTCGATCGCCGACCACAAAATGACCGCGCCAGCGACCGAACTGCGTGAAGCGTGTGTTCTTCATGATCAGTCGGCCATCGTCGAACATGAGATTCTCGGGCTCTTGCGTCGGGCAGGTCACCGCCTCGAAAGTCAGATCGCAACTCAGCGGCGTGTCGTTCCCCGCTCCGGGGCTAAGCACCACGCGTACCGTTCGCAGCGGCGACACGATCTCGACACGCAACGCGCCGATCGTCGATTCGCTTCGTTCTTTGGGCGCACGCCGTGACGCGTGAAAGCAGTGCTGTACTCCATCGATGACGACACCGAAGTGTCCGTCCTGGACGAACCTGTTGGGATAGATGCCGAAACCGAACTCGAACGTGAACGCCCCGTCCACATCAAATCCGTTAAACCAATAGCGATCATAGAAGTTGCGATCGCTGGGCCCGGGTTCATTGACCGGCGTAAAGCTTTGATGGATCGCGTAGTCGTCGAATTTGGAAATCATCGCTGTGTCTCTTCCCGCCGATCCGCGCGCTAGCCTACGCGCCGGTCGTGGCCCTTCCAGTACGGCTCTCGTAGGTCCTTCTTCAAGACCTTGCCGCTGGGGTTACGAGGTAGCGCGTCGATGAAGTCAATGGAGCGAGGCTGCTTGTAACCGCCGAGGCGTTCTTGACAAAAGTCGATGAGTTCTTCGGCACTGACCTCGACGTCCGGCTTGGCGACGATGACCGCCTTCACTTCTTCGCCCCACTTCTCGCTCGGGATCCCGATGACGGCAGCCTCCGCAACGCCGGGATGCTGATAGAGCACATCCTCGATTTCACGCGGATAGATGTTCTCTCCGCCCGACACGATCATGTCTTTCACGCGATCCTGGATGTAGACGAATCCCTCGTCGTCCATGATTCCGGCGTCGCCGGTATGCATCCAACCGCCGGCGAGCGCTTTCTCGCTCGCCTGGGGCAGGTTCCAATAGCCGCGCATGTTCTGGGGGCCACGCACGCAAATCTCGCCAACCTCTCCGTTCGCGAGTATACGATCTTCAGCGCCCATAATCGCGACGTCCGTGCCTACCAACGCGCGTCCCGCCGACGACAACAACTTGGACTCGCCGGCGAGCCCGCGCTCGTGATCTTCCGCCAGGAGATACGTCGCCGCGGCCGTGGTCTCGGTCATCCCGTAGCCCTGAACGAACCCGCAGCCGAAAACCTCCATCGCATCGCGCAGCGTCTGCTCGGCAATCGGCGAGGCACCGTAGACTAGGAGCCGTAGACTCGGATAGCTGCGCTCACGCACGTCGGGGACGGCGACGAGGCAGAACTGGATCATCGCCGGCACGAGCAGCGCCGCGGCGATGTCTTGCTCCGATAGTGCCTGAACAACGGCCGCAGGATCGAAGTCTTCTTGGATGACGAGCGTTCCGCCTGCGTGCACGGTAGCGAACGTCATGATACCGGCCGCCGCATGGTACATCGGAGCGACGACGAGAACGCGCTCACGATTGCGCACTGCAATCCCGACCGCGGCCTGATGAAGCTGACTGCTCAGCGCATAGTGCGTCAGAATCGCGCCCTTTGGGCGACCCGTCGTACCGCTCGTATACATTTGGTAGACGTCGGCTCCGTCTTCGATGTGTCTGCCGGGATCGACGACCTCTCCGCGATCTACGAACGTATTCCACCCTTCCCACTCACCGCCACCGTCACCAATGGCGATTCGGCGTTGTACCGTTTCCAGTTCTGAGAGCTGCGGGGCGATGGCTTCGCAGAACTCCGGCTCGGCGAGAAGCAACTTCGATTCCGAGTCATTGATGATGTAGGCCCACTCGGGAGCTGCGAGGCGATAATTGAGCGGGACCGGTACGACGCCCGCGCGCGAACAGGCGTAGTAGAGCAGCGCCATTTCGATCGAATTCTTCGACAAGATCGCAACACGATCGCCGATCGCAAGCCCACCGCCGACGAGCGCGTTACCGATCCTGTAGGTTTCGTCGCGCGCGTCGCGGTAGCTGATTCCCCGGTCGCCTTGAACCGCGAACAGCGTGTCGCCCTGCTCGCGGGCTCTGTAGTCTAGAAAGTCGTGCAGTCGCATGGGGGCTCCTTATGCTCGGTGATGGGCAGTCAGTGCGCGCATAGAACACCGTGGGCGAGGCCCAGTCCAGAGACTTCAGGCAAACCGTAGGCGGGATACACGCTGGTACTAGCGATCGGTGGAGAGCTTGGCGTACTCGTGATGAATCGTCTCGCTGTCGTACGCACGTTCGAGGCGACGAACGATGAAGTGCCCACGCGCCATCCCTTGGAAGTGATCGATGAACAGTGTGTTCACCAACGCCCCGCCGGCTGCGCCGAGAATGGGAATCGCCTGAGCGGCCGCCTTTTCGGAGACGGCGACGCCGAAACGCGATCCGATCTGCGATACCAATCGTACCAGCGCGGGGGCGCTTCGTGACGACAGACCTTTCTGTGCGATATGGCTCGCAGCTTCGCTCACGGCGCGAGCAAGCGCCGCCCGCGTCGCAAAGTAGGCGGACTCGAGCGCGTCGTCGCCCTCCGTGCGGCCGCCGAGCGCGAATACTTCGACACACGCAACCTTCGTCTCAGCCGTGCTGATATTCTCGCCTTCGCTGCGCGCCACGTCGGCGATCGAGCGCAGCATGATCGTCGTGGAGATCGGTAGTTCCACCGCGAGAGCCGGAAGGCCGAACGCGCCGCCGCCGGCACCGGTGGCGGCGACCGCGAATTTGTGGAAGCGCTCGCTGGAAGTCAACGCCGGCCGCGCGTCGAGCGTACTGAGTGCAACTTTGAGTGCGCGCTCGATCGATCGCGCCGTCACGTCGCCAATCGTGTCGGACCAGCGCTCCGGTAACATCGCAAAACCGCGTTCAAGAGGTACGCCGATCGTATTCGTCAGCTTGGCGGCAAGACCCGGATTCTCGAGGAGGCACTTCGCGTAGTGCAGATCGATGAGTTCTTGTTTGCTCAGTGTCATGGCGGGGATCGAGCCGTGAACGGCATCATATCGCGCTAGCGTGTTCGCACCAGCGCATTTCAGCCGGCGCGTTTCGAATAGACGCGAACTAAAGCTCTATCCAGATCCAGGTCGCCCTTCCGATTGCACACAGCCTACCGTCGGCGCCGTGCACGGCGGTGCCGGCGTACGCCTTTCGTCCCTCGTCGCCCATCGCCCAGCCGCTCACGACGTACGGCGTTCCGGCTGCGACCGGGTGCAATAGGGAGCAAGACAAACTGCCGAGCAACGTAGAGCGACCGTCGTCTTGATAGTCACGCGTGAAGGCGCCGGGACAATCGAGGGCCGCCCAGACGAATTCTTCGGCGACGTTGCCGTCTGTGTCGGCCAGCGTCGCGTGCGGCGTCCAAACCGCGACGACCGGGTCATCGACCCGAGTACGCCCCGGGTAGATGTGCAATCCGTCGTCCGGTTCGCGCTCGGGGCCGCAGACGAAGCAGGTTGGGAAAACATGCGCTTTGAAGCCGGTGAAGTGCTTGGACAGCGCGCGTGCTTCTTCGAGAGAACGGGGGGCCGGAACGTCGATCGCGCAAAACTCAGAATCGACATCGCGCGCCTCCGCAACGATCGTATCGCCGTCGCGCAGTACGGTGGTCGAGTCCGAGAGCCGCTCGACCGCGAGCGGCCTGTCGAGCGGAGGAGGTAGGCGCAACCTGACATCACACGGAGCACCGTGTTCGGCGGCCAAAATTCCGCAAACGTATCCGCCGTTTCCCGACTTGGGCGGTCCATGAAAACGGGCTTTGATGGTGACAGTTCTTGATGCGGGCATACCGTGTGCGTCACTCGGCTAGATCGGAACGTTCGATCGCCGAAGAGCCTCCCGGAAGAATGAAATGCATTCCGTCATTGCCGAGCAAGACGTCGCCTTCGTACGCGGAATCGAGATCGGACAGGAACAAACGCTGCGCGATTGCGTTCGGCGGGATGGGAACGATGTGTGTGAACACGACCATCGCGGCGCCGGCCTCCATCGCCGTGGCAACGGCGTCCTGCGGAGAGATGTGGTAGTCGAGCAGATCGGTGCCCATGTGCGCGAGCCGGTCGTGCCCGGCCTCGGCCAACAGCTTCGTACTCGTTTGAATGAGACGAGATATGAGGACTTCGCTCAACAATACGTCGACATCGCGTGCGCCCGCGAGCATTCCGTCGCTCTTCGCCGTATCGCCGGTGATGAACACCGATCGACCCGCGTACTCGAAGCGATAACCGTACGCCGGCGTCACCGGTTCATGATTCACGCGATACGCGGTGACGCGCACGCCGTCTTTGTCCAGTACGAGTGCACTCTCGCCGTCTTCGGGGATCGCGACCGTAATCGCTTGCGCGGTCGCGCCGGCCGGCGGCAACGCTTCCGCACCGTGGTGGGCCACGCGATAGCCGGTGTCGAAGGAATACGCTTGTTGGAACCCCTCGACGACGCGGTCCACTCCAGGCGGTCCGTAGACCGGTAGCGACGCGGCGCGACCGCCGATCCAGCTCTGCACGATGACTTCACCGAGTTCGCCGATATGGTCGGAGTGAAAATGTGTGAGCAATACGCCCGACAAGCGCGGTCGCGGTAGCTGCCAGACCTGCACGTTTTCCCAGGAACCGGGACCGGCGTCGATCAAGAAATACTGCCCGCCGGCAATCACTGCCGCGCACGGACCGGCGCGTTTCGGATCGGGAAGCGGTGAACCGGTGCCGCAGAGAATGAGATGGAGCGCCCCGTCGTCGAGCCAGTCCATCCGGTCGGCGTTGGCAATCTGGGTCACGCCGCGTTTGATCATCGCGGTTTGGAACTGCTCACAACCGGTCACAGTGAACGAGACTACGAGCAACGCGACGGTCAGATGGCGGATTCCTTTTGCTATCTGCATGAACTCGCTTGTTCCTCGCACCTTCAGGCGACGTCGCTTGCTACCAACAGTGCGGTTCTCTCAATACCCGCATCGCGGTGCACGTGGCCGCCGTTGTACCAGGGGATGCGCGAGAGCTTCAGGATCGCGCGCGGCGTCGGATAGCGCACGATGATGATGTCGCTCCAATCACCGCTGACAGCACTATCGCCGCCATCGACGAGCGGCGCGCCGGCATGTCCACCGAAAACCGCGTTACCGCCCAGTGCGCGTACGGCCGCGAAACCACGAAGGCCGTATCGCATATACGCATCGACGCCGCTGAGTTTCGTAGGGCGCGCATCGCGATACATCGCCTTCTCGCGGTAACTGAGAAAGTTGATGCAGTACACTGCGCACTCACGAGTATCGGCCGCACGCTCTTTGAGCTGCTGCGCGGTAGGCACGACGTCGGGACGTTGAGAGAACAACCTCTGTGCGCCCAGATCGGCGTCCCCGGTGTCGAGAAGCTTCCCCAACGGGCGCAGCAAACCGGCGGCCAGGCGAAGCGGCGCAGGCGGCAGTCGTTCGGCGATCGGATAGATCGCGATCCGGTCGGCATCGATCTCTGCGGTATCGTCGCGTGCCGCCTCGATGGCAGCGCGCGGGGAGGAAAAGCGAACCACCGCCGCGTACTCCCAAGGCTGCGCGCCCTGACCGATCAGCAGCTGATCGATGTGGCTGAAGAAGCGCACGACCGCGCCACCTAGTCGGGCTGCAGCTTCGAGCTGGCCGCGAAGTCGCACAGCGTCGGTGACGCCCGAAATCAAATAGAATAGCTCGATAGGTTTGCCGGCGTACGCGGACGCTCGGAACCGCTCTTCAAGCGTGTCGGTGGGGGGATAGGCTCGTATACTCATTGTCTTATCGCATCATCGCCTCGCTGAATACGTTGATCGCTTGGCCGCGCGATTTTGGCGAAGCCACGTGCCCGGCACAAGGCCATCGGCTACAGGTCGGATCGCCACGGCATGTTGGGAATCGGCTGACCGGCAATTCGCATGAACACTTCGAGAAAGCGGTAGGTCAATCCCCACAGCACCGGCGCACGATCGTCGTCGAACACACGGATACCCGGTAGCTCGATCGAACCGCCCCGGTAATTGAACTCGCGCCACACCTGGCGATCGGGACTGCCGATCTCGCCAAGCGCCAGCCAACGCGTGTCGGCGACTTCATGGTTCTTCTCTATGGTCGGCCGCCCCTCGATGGCGAACACGAACGCCGACACGAGTACCGAGTGCGTTCGCCCGGTGAGATCGTCGAGACGCCCAACGTACTCGCCGGCATTGAGGTCCAGACCCACTTCTTCAAGCGTTTCGCGCTGCGCAGCATCGCGCGGCGCTTCTTCGGCGGAGTCCACACGCCCACCGGGGAACGCGATGTCTCCCGACCACACGTCGCCCTCGAGTTCGGCGCGACGAATGAGCAACAGCTCGCAGTCGTCGGGCTCCGAATTCACCACCACCGCCACGGCAGCCCGCACGTCGGTATCTTCGTACTTCGTGTCAGAGAGTTGCGGCGTGTAGTTCACCAACCGTCGCCGTATGTCGTCGATCGCAATAGTCATCAAAATGAAGATCTGCGCGGGCAATCGGACAAGCCGACAAACGCACCCGGTCCCAGGCCGCCGTCAGCGTAGTCGTTAAGACTCGTCGAGCCAATAATCGACGCGATCTGCCGTTCGGTGCATCGAATGCAGACGTCTCACCTCGGGGTCGCCTCCGGGCGCGCTGCCGACGATCACCGCGAGCTTGCCCGAGTCGGGATACTCACAGACCTCGGGCTCCAACATCGTGCTTACCGCAAGGTATCGAAGCGGCGCATCCGAGGTATTGATGATTTGATGCGCGTGGGCCGTCCCAGCCGGACAACCGACGACATCGCCGCTGCTGAGTGCAAACGTTTCGTCGCCGTAGCGCAGAATTCCCGCACCACTGAGCACGAAAAACATCTCCTCGTTCACATGATGCAGATGAGCCGGCCACGCCTTGCAGCCCGGCAGCAGCTCGACGACTCGGTATCCGAGCTTGTCGGCACCGAGGCGCGCAGCGATAGGTGCCACGGTCGCCCGGAACTCATTGCCGTTACCGGTAGGTACAAACTCCAGTTCGCTGATGTTGACTATGGGTCGGTCACTCATTCGCCTATGGTCGGCGTCCGCGTCGGTTTGTGCAAGCTGTCGGCATCGCGCTTGCAGGGGAAACCGCGGGCGGACCATGCTAGGCTCTGAAGGCTTGCCCGCCGTGGCGTTCCCGACTCACGCGGGTACGGCACCAGCGGAGCACGACAGTCAGATGACACGTCAAACTAAGACACCGAGAGGTTCTGTGATGCGCACTCTTTTCACATCGTTCGTCAATGGTTCATCGCTGCAAACGGCGGCCGTTCCGGCGGCAATCGTCACCGTGACGGCCGCTCTGAGCTTGTCCCTCACCGCCTGTGCGACCGAGTCGCATCGCACGCTGACGCCCCAGACCGTCGCGTCGCACGGCACGGTTTACTCGGGAACGAAATACAAAATGATCGTCGGGCGCTTCGACAACCGCTCCGCGTACATGCAAGGGATCTTCTCGGAAGGCCCCGATCGCCTCGGCAGCCAAGCAAAGACGATTCTCAAAACCCATCTTCAACAATCGAACCGGTTCGTCGTGATGGACCGCGAGAACATGAGCGCCATCGAAGAGGAAGCCAAACTCGCGGGCACGAGTCAGAAACTCATCGGCGCGCAGGTTGCGATCACGGGCGACGTCACGGAATTCGGCAGACGCACTACCGGCGATGTCGAACTCTTCGGGATTTTGGGTTCGGGCAAGAAACAGATGGCCTACGCGAAGGTCGCACTCAACGTGGTCGATGTGCGTACTTCGGAAATCGTGTACTCCGCTCAGGGGGCCGGTGAGTACGCGCTCAGCGATCGTGAGATCATCGGCTTCGGTGGCAAGTCGGGCTACGACGCCACACTCAACGGCAAGGTTCTCAACCTCGCGATCACGCAAGCCGTAAATGCACTCGTCGACGGGTTGGAGCGCGGCGAGTGGACTCCGAATCTCGCCGGCTGATGCGCGCCGGCAGCCGCCTCGGCGCGGCGATCGTGAAATGGGCGACCAGCGTAATATGGCTGACCGCCGTCGTCTTTCTATCGACCGGCTGTAGCAGCGGCGGACCGATCTACCAGTGGGGAAGTTACGAGCAGCTTCTCTACGACATGTACGAGAATCCCGGCAAAGCCGCTCCCGGTCGACAGATCGAAGCACTCAATCGCGATATCGAGCGGGCGACCGCAAAAGGGAAACGAATTGCGCCGGGCGTGCATGGGCATCTGGGTTACCTGTATTTCGCGCAGGGGCGCGTCGATGCTGCAGCGCAAGAATTCGCGCTAGAGAAAGAACTCTTCCCCGAGAGCAGCCACTTCGTAGACGGCATTCTCGAAAGGATGAAGCGATGAGCGCCTCGAGAACCGCGCGACGGCTCGCGACGCTTGCCGTCATTGTCGTGTTGCTCGCCACGAGCGCGTGCAGTTCCAAGCAGCGCGACTACACGACGTTCCGCGCGCACCAACCGCGATCGATCGTCGTACTGCCGCCGCTCAACGAAACGGTAGAGGTCAACGCGCCCTATTCCTTCCTCTCCACGATCACGATGCCGCTCGCCGAAGCCGGCTACTACGTGTTCCCCGTGGCGGTCGTCGATCAGATGCTCAAAGACAACGGACTGCCGACGCCGGGCGAGATGCACACCGTGTCACCGGCAAAGCTGTACGAGGTCTTGGGGGCGGACGCCGTGCTCTACGTGACGATTCGCGAATGGGGACAGAAATATCAGGTCATCACATCGACGACCCGAGTGTCCGTCGATGCACGCCTGGTCGATACGAAAACCGCAACGACCCTATGGACCGGCTCGGCCAGCGTCGCCGAGGGATCGGGCGGCGGTGATAACCTGATTGCCATGATCATCGTGGCCGCACTCGAACAGGTCGTCGATTCGATCGCGGATAAGGCGCACGGCCTCTCCCGCCAAGCCGCGTTCGGCATGCTCTACAGCGAGCGCGACGGCCTGCTGTACGGTCATCGCAGCCCGAAATACGAGTCCGACCCGCGCGGGCGCTAGGCCAATCCGAGAGCGCGATCTTCGGCCTCGGGGTCGGCGTCTTCGAACTGCAAGATGTCTAGACGCGCGAACGCCTCGCGCACGCGCGGCGTCAACAGGCCGAGCTTTTTCAGGTTCGGCACCACACGCTTGAACAGGCTGGATCGAAACGCCTTGCCGATCGCCGAGTTGAGCACCAGTTCTTTCACCTCGTCGCGGTTCCAGCCCATCGCGGTAGCAATCTGATCGCCGACGAGACGGTTGCGCATCAGTTCGCACGAATAGATCAGAAAATCCTCGCGCTCGCGCAGCTCGGCCTCCGACATGTCGGTGTAGTAGCCCTTGAGCGACATCACGCCGAAGGCCACGTGACGCGACTCGTCGCGCATGACGTAGTGGATCAGATCCTTGAGAAGCGGCTCCGTCGAGATTTGATAGAGATTGCCGAAGGCAGCCATTGCCAACCCTTCGATGACGATCTGCATACCGAGATACTTGAAGTCCCAACGGCTGTCAGTGATGGTCGCGTCGAGCAGTTCCTTGAGGTCGTCGTTGACGGGCCACTGCCATTCCAATTTTTCACGCAGGTAGCGGCCGAACACCTCGACGTGCCGAGCTTCATCCATGGTCTGCGTACTCGCGTAATACTTGGCGTCGATCCAGGGGACGGCGCCGACGAGCTGAGAAGCGACGATCAACGCACCCTGTTCGCCGTGTAGAAACTGCGAGAGCTGCAAAGAGATCTGGCCGTGGCGAACTCGGTTCTTCTCTCGGTCGTTCAGTTTTTCGTACGGCGCGTAGCCAACGAGCGGGTTCGCAAAATCGGGCAGAATTCCCCTTTCGGGATCGACATCGGTGTCCCACGCCAACTGCTCCGTGCCATTCCATTGCTCGCGCTTCGCCTTCTCATAGAGGTCACGCAGGCCTTCCTTCACCGTTCCGTAGTTCCAAGCGTAGTTGGAGTCGAACGAGGTCAGGATTTCCTCGAGTTCGACGTCGAGTTGTTTGAGTTGGTTGACCGCTTCGACGTTGGCTATACCCATGAGGTCAAGTAACCGGCCGGCGCCACTTGTGTCCACACACGCGTATTGGTTCGAGGTGCGCAATCGACTAGATTCCGGCTGCGCCCGAGCTTGCCAAGTACGCCATGCGAGCCGAATAGGCCGAGTAATAATGGAAACGCCGCCCCCTTCCCCCAAAGCTCCCGGCAAAACTCTCGGGCTGATGCAGCGAGCGCCCGCACCGGACCTCGCTTACGAGCCCATTCCGAAGACACGCTATACGTGCCCCGATTTCGCCCGCCTCGAATGGGATCGCATGTGGACCCGAGTCTGGCTGCTTGCGGGTCGCGAGTCCGACATCCCCCAAGCAGGCGACTACCTGACGTTCGAGATCGGCGTCGAATCGCTGCTCGTACTGCGCCAGCGCGACGGATCGATCGGCGCCCGCCACAACGTGTGCATGCACCGCGGAAACAGGCTGCGCGAGCCGGGCCGCGGACACGCCGAAGAGCTGAGCTGCCTGTTTCACGGCTGGCGCTACGACATCGACGGCGCGCTCATTCACGCAGTAGACGCCGAGCGCTTTCCCCAAGGCGTTCCCGCCGAGCGCTTGAGCCTGCGCCCGGTCCGGTGCGACACCTGGGCGGGCTTCGTGTTCGTCTGCCTCGACGAGTCTGCACCTACACTACAAGAGTACTTGGGCGTCGTTCCCGATCATCTCGCCCCCTACGCGTTGGAGAATTGGAAGATCGCTCTCGACGTGACGATTGAAATCGATTGCAACTGGAAGACATCGGTCGATGCGTTCAACGAGGCCTATCACGTGGCGGCGACCCACGCGTGGACGTTGGAATTCAGCGACGACGTGAACACGCTCTACGACTGCTACGAACGCCACACGCGGATGATTTTCCCCGAACTGCAACCCAGTCCGCGCCACGAAGGCGCCGGCACAGTAACCGACGGCGTGCTCAAGATGTTCTTGGAGCGGGTGGGCGTGGACACATCCAATTTCTCGGGTTCGGTGGCCGACGCCCGTACCGCGTTCGCCGATACCGTCCGTCGTATGGCGCCCATGCTCGGCGCCGACTTCAGCGGTCTCAACGAATCGCAAATGTGCGACGACTTTCACTACACGATTTTTCCGAACGTCACGTTCAATACGCACTCACTGTTTCTCTGGGTGTTCACCCACCGCCCTCACCCGGAAGATCCGAACAAGATGCTGTTCGACTTCATCAATCTGGTGAACGCGCCCGATCAGGACATCCCACGCCCCGAGAAACAAATCCTTCGTGTATCCGACGGAGATGCTACGGAAGATCTGCTCGAGGGCGGCGAACTGCTCGACGAGGACCTTTACAATCTGCCGCGCATCCAACTGGGCATGCGGTCGCGCGCGTTCGAGGCCCTGCACCTCGGCGAGCAGGAAATCCGAATCCTACATCATCACGACACGCTCATGCGCTACATCGGCGATCACAAAGATGGCTGACGCCGCCGAGTGGAAGCGGACCGACGTCGAGATGCCCGCGCAGGGCGAGACCTGCCCGTTCTCGATCGACGGCAGGCCGCTGCTGCTGTGCAACGTCGCGGGAACGCCCTATGTCGTCGCCGACCGCTGCCCACACGCGTCGGCACCTCTATCGAAGGGTCGGCTCACCGACCATGTTCTCGAGTGCCCGTTGCACGGCGGTAAGCTCGACGTACGCGATGGCACGCCCATCGCGCATCCTATACGCAAGCCGGTAGCCGCTTATCCGATTCGGCGCACCGACGACGCGATCGAAGTATCGCTCGAACCATTCAAGCAGGGACGGGAGACAGACAATGCATGACTTAGTCATTAGAGACGCCACGGTCGTTGACGGAACCGGTGCGGCGCCACGAGATGCAGACGTTGCTGTCGATGACGGAAAGATCAGTGCAGTCGGCGAGGTGTCCGGTCGCGGCAAAGAAGAACTCAGTGCCAAGGGCAAGCTCGTCACGCCCGGCTGGGTAGACATTCACACGCACTACGACGGCCAGGCGACCTGGGACCCGCTGCTCACACCGTCTTGCTGGCATGGCGTGACGACTGTCGTGATGGGCAATTGCGGCGTGGGCTTCGCGCCGGTTCGACCCACTGAACGCGAGTTCCTGATCGGTCTGATGGAAGGCGTCGAGGACATTCCCGGAACCGCACTACACGAAGGCATCGATTGGCAGTGGGAAACCTTCCCCGAGTATTTGGATGCACTCGAGCGCATGCCGCGGGCGCTCGACATCGCCACCCAAGTTCCACACGGAGCGGTGCGCACTTATGTAATGGGAGAACGCGGCGCCAAGAACGAACCCGCCACCGCGAGGGACATCGTCGAGATGGCTGCGATCGTGAAGGAAGCGATCAGCGCCGGTGCACTGGGATTTTCCATGTCTCGCACGCTGGTTCACCGCGCGGTCGATGGCGAAGTCGTCCCAGGAACGCACGCGACCGAGGACGAACTGTTCGGGATCTGCCGCACGCTCGGTGAACTCGGCAAAGGTTTGGTCGAGCTGGCACCGGCCGGCGTGCAAGGCGAAGACATGTCGGCGCCCGACAAAGAAATCGACTGGATGGCGCGCTTGTCGGCAGAGATCAAACGACCGGTTTCTTTCGCGTTGGTACAACACGACGTGGCGCCGGACGACTGGCGCCGATTGCTCGAACTGTGCGCCGAAGCGGAGAGAAACACGGGGGCCATGCTACGCCCGCAGGTCGGATCGCGCCCGACGACGCTGCTCATCGGTCACTCGACGTTCCATCCGTTCAGCTTCAGACCTACGTACGGCGAGCTGGGCCTTCTCAGTATGCCGGAGCGCATGGCACGGCTGCGCGACCCGGAGATTCGACGGCGCATCCTGAGCGAGGATTCGGTCTATCCGATTCCGCAGTTGGAGGTCGTCATGAAGATGATCGAGGACGGTCTCGACAAGATCTTCCGCCTCGGCGATCACCCCAACTACGAGCCCGCTCCCGAAGAGAGTCTCGCAGCAACGGCCGCTCGTGAGGGGCGCCAGCCTTACGATCTACTGTACGACTGGCTGCTCGAACTCGACGGACGCCAACTGTTGATGCTGACGCTACTCGGCTACAGCAACTACGATCTAGAGCCGACGCGTGAGATGCTCCTGCACCCGCTAAGCGCATTCGGACTGGGCGACGGCGGTGCTCACTGCGGCGCAATCTGCGACGCGAGCATGACGACGTCACTGCTCGAACACTGGACCAAGAGCCGCACGCGCGGACCAAAGCTCCCGCTCGAGTGGGCTGTGAAGAAGATGACCAGCGACACGGCCTCACTCTACGGAATGCACGATCGCGGCGAACTCGTCCCCGGCAAGAAGGCCGACATCAACGTGATCGACTACGACCGCTTGTCACTCGATTTGCCGCAGTTGGTAGCGGATCTGCCCGCCGGTGCGTCGCGGCTCATCCAAAAAGCACACGGCTACGAGGCAACGATTGTCGCCGGCCAGACGACGTTTCGAGAAGGCGAGCATACCGGTGCGCTTCCGGGGCGCGTGGTGCGCGGTTAGCGGCGGGGCGGCGGCAATCACACCGGATTTATCGTCCGCCTCTTTTCTACTCTCGCGTACATCTGTGGCATCGGCGGCACCTGACGTGCGCGCGACGCTCGCTGCGTGCCGAAAACACGCCGCTACTCACTGCGCTACCGGCTGGCCTATGACCGCGAGCTCGTTGGCCCGGTACTCGGCGCATTCATCAAGTCTGTATTCGCCTCGCATCGACATCGTGCAAAGAAACGGCACGCCATCGCCAGTCACGTCAACCTGCAACCGGCGCCGTGACGTTGATCCAGCGCTTCGGCGGGGCGATCAACCTAAACGTCCACTTCCACACCTTGGTACTCGACGGGCTATACGCGATCGACCACAAAACCGGCACGGTGGACTTCCTGCCGCTGCCCGCACCAACACATGAAGAGGTTCTAGCGATACTGACCGACACCGCCCGACGTATCGCACGCACACTAGAAGCGCACGGACTCGGGGAGCACCGCGACGCTGACGAAGTCGACCCGCTCGCGCGCGACAATCCCCTGCTGGCCCGCCTCTATGCTGCTTCAGTGCAAGGACGCGTCCCCGATGGCGAACGCGCCGGACAGCGCACCGCACGATTCGGCCGCGCGGTGGAAGCCACGAGCGCGAGCCCATCGAGCTCGGCGAGCGCCCGTTCGGCCGTAGCCGCCGGCATGAGTCTTCACGCCGGTGTGTTCGTACCACGAAGCGATCGAAAACGGCTCGCGCGCATATGCCGATACACCGCGCGTCCGGCGGTGGCCGTCGAGCGCCTCGAACAACTCCCCGATCGTCGCCTTGCTTACAAACTGCGCACCCCCTGGCACGATGGGACCACGCATGTCGTTTTCGAACCCAAAGAGCTGATGGCCCGGCTCGCCGCGCAGATCCCGCCGCCGCGCGCGCATCAGTTGCGATACCACGGCATCCTCGCACCGGCGGCAGCCTATCGCGACAAAGTCGTTCCTAAGCCCGTTTGTACTACCGACTCGGGCAAGAATCCCGTACCCGCAACCGCGCGCCCACGCTGGGCCGTACTACTGAGGAATACGTTCGCTGTGGACGCTTTACAGTGCCCGCGATGTGGTGGCCGCATGCGGCCGGTTGCCGTGGTGACCGCAGCGGCTGCAATCGAAAGGACTCTCGCGCGACTCGCTCACCCGCGCGGGCCTTGAGTACCGCAGCATCCCCCGACCGGGTCGACCACAACTCACATCAGCATCGCGCGAACCACTGCGCTCGCAGGCGCACCCGTTTGCGCAGCGACGCACAAGAAAGCTTGAATTCGCAGGGCACAGCGCGGCTCAGCCGTCGATAACTATCGCCCCACCCCGCCGCCGCGTGCATCAAGCCGCAGGTTTACGTAACGAATAGTTATCGGCCGTTGTCGCGATAGTTCGCGGTGGGCCTTTGGAACGCCTAGCCGCGAGTGCAGCTTTAGTTGCGGGCCACCGGTTTCGCCCGACGATCACAAGTGGCTCGTGCTCGGTGTCGATGCGGCGAAGAGCGCGGCCCTTGAGGTTGCGAGGTACATGGTGGCGCGAGAGCTACGAGACTGACCGAGCGTAGCCGGTCACGGAACGGAGAGGAGTAAGTACATTGAGCAATGCAATGACCATCCTGAAAATAGTCAACGGTCTATCGTTGGCAATCGACAACATCATGGACGCCGTCGTAGCCCTGCGCGATCGCGGCGACATTCAGCTCACCCAAGAGGAGCGTGAAGAGGTTCGTTCGGAGATCGAGAAGATCGTTGAGCGAGCGAAGCAGCGCGCCATTGGCGACTTAGGCGCGGTCGGCTGATGTGCTGCGCGGCAGGTGGGGGACTTGCTTGGTAGCCCCCGCCTGCGCGCTGATGGGGATTCTGCGTACTGAATATTGCGTAGCCGAGTTCCCCAATAGACGGTCGTTGGGTTTCTGATTTAGATTGCGAAGGGTTGACGGGGGGGACGGTTCTATAGCCAGTCTGGTAGAGCTGTGCCCTGGAGGGCGGCAGAGGAGGAGTTCTGAAATGAAAACTCGTTTAGATTGGGCCGTGTAGGTCCACGGAGGTTCACTGTGAAACGTCTACTATCAGCAAGCATATCGCTCTTCTTTCTACTCTCCCTTTGCGCCGTAGACCACGCATCCGCGATATCGTTGAGCACATCGTTCAAGGCGCCACTAACGATGCCGTACGCAGAGTGCAATGCGGACACGTCGACAACGGACTGCACGACCGGGTCGATGGACCTTCAGTCGGTTTGGGTGTTCACCGGCGGGACCGTATAAGTCGACGACTCTGAGGTGTCATTGCGCTTGGACGCACTGGACCTACGGCCAGGGCTGGACTGCACTACCGAATTCGGTAGCAAGGACGAGTGCGCATGTTGGGATACCGATGGCGTGCAAGCGCCATGCGATGACTATACCGAATGTAGCGGCGGCGATGGGTGCGGGCCGGCAAGCTGGGATGAAAGCGACAATGACCGCTTCACAGTGAAAATTTGGTTGCAGGATAAATACGACTATCTAGGCACGGAGAAGATTCGACGTGATACTAACTGCAATTGGACTGTCGACTTCGACGTGAAGAAATCTTCCGGCAACAAGAATCGACAGGTGAATCAGACCGTTTCGACTTCGATTGATAATTGTGGAGTGAACTCCGGTGCGCTCGGTGGCGAGATTCGGCACATCGAAGTATTGGACAGCAACGGTGACATTGTCGCGGTTACGACGCACTAGGGCCGATTCGCTACCGGCCGCCTAGGGTGCTTCTTGGGTGGCGGTAGTGATGGGCCGACATCCGATAGGACTCGGTATATGCTCGTTGGGAGTCAGGCTTGTGAATATAGGATTGCGGTTGTCGCTGGTTAGCACGTTCTGTGTCTCGGCTTTAGCGATATCGCTGGCCGCGGGTGGGGTGTGGGCTGGACAGCCTGAGCCGATCTCTGCGTGCGGCAGCGGTTCTAGTGCGAAGGAGCAGTATCTGACCAACGATCTTGATTGTACGGGAACCATGCTGAGCGGTATCGGTTTACCTCGCGGGGGTAAGCTAGACCTCAGGGGTTTCAGCATTACTGGTAGCGCAACGCACGGTGTGTTTTGCGAGGGGAGTTGCAAGATCTTCGGAGGTGGAACGATCGAGAACTCTCAACTGAATGGGGTCAATGCGTTGGGGCGTGTGCGTATTACTAACGCAACGATTCGCGGAAATCTCATCCGGGGTGTCGATGGGTTTCGCGCCGTGCGAATAGAGAACTCGACCATCGTTGAGAATATCAATGACGGTGTCGCTGCGGGCAAGAGCATTCGTGTGGATGCCTCCGTGATATCCGACAATGGTTGCCCGGCATGGAATGGCCCGTGCGAGGACAGCCCGCTGTCGTTCCCGGATGGCATTCAGGCTAACTTTGGCTCCGCTCGGATTTTTGATTCTACTGTGAACGACAACGCGTTCGGCGGAATTACAGCAAAGCGCGTGAAGACGAAGAACGTTATTGCCCTCGGCAATATGATCCATCCGACGTGTCATGTCACGGTTCAGTGCGGCGACATTGAGAGCAAGCGTAAGCCGAAGGCGTTTAACACGGTCTGTGATCGCAGTACGGATCTATTCGTATTGCCTGCGATCCCGTGGGGTATATGTGCGTTGGACTAACGGCGGGGTCACTGCCGGCGCTCGCCTCGCGCTCTGACTATCGAGAGCACGCTGGCGGCTTCGTCGCTCGGGGCGCGAGTGAGTGATGCGTCTAGGTCGAGAACGGACGTAGATTCGATCGCGGCTAGGCATTCCAAAGGCCCACCGCGAACTATCGCCGATCGTCCGATAACTATTTGTTACGTAAACCGGCGGCCTGATGCACGCGCCGATGGGGTGGGGTGATGGCTATCGACGGCTGAGCCCGTCTGTGCCCTGCGAATTCAAGCTTTCTCGTGTGTCTCGGCGCGAACGGGTGCGCCTGCGATCGCAGCGGTTCGCGCGATCGTGATGCAAATTGACGTCGACTCGGTCGGGGGATGCTGCGGTACTCAAGGGCCGCCAGGGCACAGCGCGGCTCAGCCGTCGATAACTATCGCCCCACCCCGCCGCCGCGTGCATCAAGCCGCAGGTTTACGTAACGAATAGTTATCGGCCGTTGTCGCGATAGTTCGCGGTGGG
>JAJCZM010000030.1 GCA_029262375.1 Deltaproteobacteria bacterium | reverse complement strand
CGAACTGCTGAAACGGACCACGGAAGACCGCGGATGCGCAGTCGTCCTGGTTACGCATGACTTGCAGGCCGCGTCGTACGGCGATCGAATCGTAACCTTGCGTGATGGAAAGATCGCCGACATCGCGCGCGGCACCCAAATGGTTGACGTGTTACCCGACTCGAACGAATGACCACTTGTCGCGCGTCGATACCGGCGCAGGCCACGGAATATCGATAGTCCTAGGTGTTTCGCAGCCGCGTACCGAAGTGTACGGTCAAACCGACACGAGGTAGGCCGCGATGAAGCACACAATTCGAAATAGGGTCCGCGAGTTGGCGCGGTCAGAGGGATTGTCGCTACTCGACATCTCTCGCGAGACTGCAATTCCCTACACCAGTATTTGCCGACTCGCCCGGGGCGCGTGCGACATTCCACTCGACCATGCCATCGCGATCGCCGACGTGCTCGAGCAGTCCACGGACATTGTGTTCTCGGTTTCTTTTCCCGTCACCCCCGCGAGCGGCTCCTCAAGACACGCGCCAGGGCAAAACACACGCCGTAACGATGCCTAAGCAATCAGACATCCCGCGCAACGCGATCTCGCGTGCCCTCTACCTACGAGACTGGACGGACTCAGAACTGGCCGAGCGAGCGCAGATATCGAGATCGTCGCTCAATGTCATCAAGAACGCGCGCCGCATGCCCACCGTAGGCGAAGCGCTGCGAATTGCCGCCGCTCTGGGCGAGAGCCTGGAGACGCTGTTCGACTTGGATGCTTTGAGGCAGGGCCGGCGGCGGGACTGACCGTACTCCTCACCCAGGCGGCTGAGGCAGTTCGTCGCCGGGCTCCGGCGTCATCGACGCAGCCATGCGGTTGAGAAGATCCGAGTAGGACCGAAGAACTCGTCTTGCTTCCGCTGTCGTCGCACCGGGTAAACCGTCGCGCTCCGCCTCGAGAACGGTAAGCGCAGATCGAGCGCGCGCTTCTTCGAGCAACGCCTTCGCGAACTCGTCTTCCGTCGTCTTCGCCACCGTGGACTGCGCAGTAGCATCGGCTCGCGCGGCGGTGAGCTGGGTCTCCAGCCGGCCAACTTCCGCTCTCGCTTCTTCGATCGCAGCATCGCGGTCCTCTTGGTCTTCGTCGGGATCGACGGACTCCGGGTCCAGACGCGCCGTAAGCCGCGCCCGAGCCGTCTCCAACTGCCCCGCAACCAGAGTCACTCGCTCATCAGCCGCGCGCTTGTTCGCGCTCGCGTCTTGCATCGCCGAGCGCGCCGATGTGAGAACGGACTCGCGACCCGCTAGGTCCCCTGCGGCGGTCTCGATCTCGGCTCCGATCTCCCCGCTGCGACTCTCATACTGCGTGCGCAAGTCGTTGAGCTGCGCGAGGGTGTGCCCGTTGAGACTTTCGATCTGAGGGCTGGACGCCGCGACCGTCGACCCGCCGAATGCCATCTGGTCGGCGAATTGCTGCAGGCGCTGCGCGCCGTCAATCGCCGGCCCCGCGCCGCTACTATCTACCGCGATCTTTGCAGCAAGCTGGAGTGCAGCCACGCCGGCCTTCGTATAGGCCTCGACGAGATCCCCCGGACGGTTGTCGAAGGATTTGAGATTCCAGTTGCCGATATCGTCTTTGATCAACGCGATGGTCGTATCTCCGATTCCGCCGGCATACACGGTGTTGACGTGCTCCCAGTTCGTATCGTCGATGAGACGTTGGACGACCCGGACTCGGTCCGGCGGCTTGTGTCTCGAGCGATCAGTCGCCGCGTCGATCCAGTCGTAGAGGTTCACGAACTCGGTGCTACCGCTGTCGCGTAGCATAACGGCCGTTTGCAGAGTGCGTGCATCCTCAGATTCGAGCTTCAGCAACGCGTCCGCGCGAGAGCCGAGCCGGTTCGCTAGTTCGTTGGCGAAGGCGGCATAGTTGGCCAGAGTGATCCTCGCCCGCATCTCTTTCGGCGCACTGGGTGCGTATTGTTGGATCCAGAGTAGTGATTGGGTCCGCAGGCTTTCGGCCAGGGCGGCGGCGTTCTTCAGATAGTTGAGTCGTGATTCGAAGTCCGGATCGGTGGAAAGACCAGCTTCGTCGTCATAACCCGTTTGCCATTCATATGACTCCTTCGGCGATACGCCGGACGAGAACGCGAGCTTTCGAGGAGCACGACTGGCAAGCTCCGTCGCCAGTGCCGAAACTTCTCTGCTGAACGCGCTCGCATCCCGCCAGACATCGAGCGCACCGGCGCGCGAGTCGAGCAAGGATTCATCATAGTCGGACAGCGCTTGCTTCAACGATCCAGCGTCTTCGCGTAGAGCGGACACGCCCCGGACAAACACAGAGTCCGCATCCGCGTTCTTAGCCGTTTGCACGCTCCTCGCGAGACCGTCGATCGTCGTCTGTAGCTCCTGAAGCTCCTTCGCGACGGGGCCGGTCTTGGGAACCCACACACGGGCGACCGCCTGCCCGAGACGAGCGGCCTCGTCACGATACTTCGAGAGTGCCGGTCGGACGCTTGCCACGTAGTCCGAGAGTTCCTGCAGCTGTGGCGATAGACCGTCCGCGCGGAGCTTCAGTATCTTCACGTCCGTCGCCATCTTCTTGAAGGTCGGGCAGATCTCGTAGAGGTTGTCCTTCCTCAGGTTCTTGGGCTTCACCTTGACGTCGTAGCGCTCGCCCACCGAACCACAGTCAGTACGACCGCAGGGCCCGCAGCACCCCAGCCGGCAGGTGGTGATCTCGATATCGTCAGCCAGAATGTCGAGCGCACCGGAGATTTCTCCATTCAACGCCTCGAGTTCCGCCCACTGCAGCTCCCACTCGCGCGATAGCGGGCCGATGTAAGTGTCGACTTCAACGCGCATCGATGAGGCGCCCGTCATGGCGGAATGAATGCCGCAACCGGCCGTCGTCATCACGACCGATACGAGTAGGACCATGCCGAGCGTTCGTGCGATCCAACGAGTCGTTGCGTTACTGTTCATCGCCGAGCTCCTTCGCCACGTTATGCAGGGTACTCACCACGTTCTCGGCCGCGACGTCACGGTCGAGCAGTCTCTGCGCTCTCAAGATTCGATTCTGCTCGGTCAGTAGCGGAACTACCGAGGCCTCGTCGGTCGCGCGTGCATTGGTAACGCGAGACGAGAGCTCCCTCAACGTAGAGATAAGCGGTTCAGCATTCGCGGTCATGGCGAGAATCAGGCGCTCATCCTGATCGAACGTCCGCCAACCTTCGGGGCCGAGAATCTGGAAGCCCTGGCGCGACGCGCCTTCGGCACAAACGCCAAGTTGATCGGCCTGTTCACGCTCCGATTCCTCCCGCACAGTGGTCGCGATCAGAGCCTCGTATTTCTTGTTGATGAGCTTGGTGAGTGTTGTCTTAGCCGTGGTCACGGCCTCGCTAGGTTCCTGGTCGGAATCGAATTTCTTTAGCTCCGCGAACAAGCGATTCAGCTCCTCATACGTGGCGTTGTAGTCGGCGCGTGCCTTATTCTCCCGCTGAGTGACGTGGTAGAAACGCCCCGTTTCCGAGTCGCGTTCAATTCCAGCGCCGAAAGGATCGATCTCGTCTTTGTGCAACGTTCCCGATTCGAAGTGGATGTTGTCCCAGGGGCTCGCCTTGCCGGTCATCGTGAATCGATACAGCGCGTCGCCGCTGGGGGACGCCGGCAACAAGCAGACTTCATAGGCGTCTCGGCACTCGTCGGCCAACTGGGCACAGCCGCTGGCCGCGCCGCTGCACGCCTCGGCCTTCGCTTCACACTCCGCCTGCGCCACCTCGCACATATCGGCCAGCCGCCTGCCGCCGCACTGGTCGAAGACGCGGAAGTAGTATGTCGTACGGAACGCAACGAGATCGTCCTGGAACTCAGGAATGCTACCGCGATCTACGCGCATGGTACGTGGCAACAAGCACCCGGACGTACCAACCAAGACGACGACAGTAGCGATGGCGCAGGCCGCCGTCGCGTATCTACCGAGAAACCTTTTTTGATTCTGCAAGACGCTCCCCTCCCGTCGCAATCCGGCGTCGGAGCCCGCTTACTTACTTTCATCCGAGATACGTGTCGCTGAGCGCGTACCGATGGCGGCGGCTGCCGCCTGGGCGTGCGATGACTGACGACGATGCCGGCCTGGATAAGATAAGAACGCATTCCGAGTCGTTCGCGCTGCAATCTGGTCGGCGCAACGAATGTGAGTCAATCCGACAATGTGTCGGGAGTCACAAATCTAGGCGCCGGCGCTCCATCGAACAGAACCAGTGCGCCGAACTACCCAAGCACATACCGATTCTGCGCCGGCACATATCGCCGTCCCGGAATCTGATCCGACGCCACGCCCGATAGCACATCGCGCACGTCGCGAATGATGCGAGCGCTGTCGGTGAAATAGTTGTGCTCGAGAATCCCGCCGAGCACAGCGCTACCGTCGATTGCGTTGACGTTCCCCGGAACGGCGTGCGGCTTGGAGGGCCCGCTATTGCCGAGTCGTGTCGGATTGTGTTTCGTCTTGTCGCTCACGACGAGCGCCGCGTCCCCGCTATTGAAGTAACAGTGCACGTTCCCGCAGAATTCCGGCAGCTGAGCCAGCTTGTGGTCGTGCTCGAACGCATCGTGGTCCTCGTCTGCCGCCATCAGGAAAGAATGCGTGAATAGCGGCTGTAGATTGCTCGCCGCCGCGCGCTTTTTGTAGGCCTGCACGCCGTGGCGAAGGACGTAGTTGCCCATGCTGTGAGCGACCAGATGAACCTCGGCCTTGCATTCATCACCGCGCTCGATCTCGTTCAAGAAGTCCCGAAACTTGAGCATGAGCCGCGATAGCGCGCCGCCGGATGCCTTCGCATCGTCGCGATCGTTTCGGTAGGCGACGAAGGGCGTGAGCTTTCCATCGGACGGCCATGAGAACACCACCACATTCGTCGTGCCGCTGACCGCCCATTTGTCAGCGATCTTTGCGCCGCCGACCAGCGCCTCTCGAAACGACGTATTGTAACCGTGGACGTACGCGACCGTGGTCTCCCCCTTGAGCATCTTCGCGCGCAGTTCCGAGAAGCACGCGGTACTGCCGAGCACTGGACCACCGGACCCACCAGCGCGTTCAGAATAGATCTTGATCCCTTTCACGGAATATTTGCTTCCGCGCTTGTCCACCGTCGCCTTCCCGAATCGGAGTTCGTCGAAGCCGTTATCGTTCGGCCGACTACCGAAGTTCGTCGGCTTCGATTTCCTGTTCGGGTTTCGATTGGTTACGAAATATACGGTTGCCACTACTGAACCCCCAATATCCGTCGCGCCGCCGACACAGAGAACGAGAGACGTCGTCAACGCGTAGTCCACGTTCCGGACGCTGCCCGATCCATCTCTATAGGTGCTCGAACGCCCTAGCCATGTGTTCAGGCGCTCTTCGCTCCTCAGAATCTGCCGACGAAGAATCTCGCGCTCTCTTGAAGACTTTGACCTCAACTCGTCGATTGCTTTCGTCGCAGGCCGAGGTCTCGGTCGTACAAAGAAGGAGTTGCTCACCGTGTGTGAATACCGCTACGGAGGCCTCGTCGATTCCGCGTTTGTCCACGAGATGGTTCTTTACGGCTAGAGCACGGTCATAGCCCAGCTTGAAGTTGCTCGCGTCGTCACCATGTCTGTCGGTATGGCCATGGACCTCGATCAAAAACTGCTCAGAATCGCGCGACAATGCATCGAGGCCTTCCAGCGCCGCTTGGTTCTTGTGCTTGAGCAGTAGAGGACTTCGAACGTCAAAGAGGATCGGCTTTGCCCGTAGCACACGATACGTTTCCGTCGACGGGACGTATAGAACTTGGCCACGCCTACCGTGGCCAGGGCGATCGCCCAGGAGTTGCTGCACATTTTCTTGAACTGACTCGAGCTGCGTAGCGATCTCCCTCAGGGTCGTTGCATCCGTCGACGGCGCTCCCTTGACAAGTCCGTCGATGCGCTCCCCGATCTTCCTAAGTTCGTCTACTACCCGCGGTTGACCCGCGATGAGTTGCTTCAGGCCTGTCTCGTCAGGAGTGACGCGTCCTACTATGGCAGGGGTCAACACCGCGGCTATCAAGCTGGCGACAACGTTTAGAAACAAGGGCGGCAGATTGGTGGATAGAGATCGGAGGGCCAGACCCGCCAGGATACCTAGGACAATCAGAGTCGAGACGCAGAGACCGAGGAACAGTCCAAACGACAACGATGATTCGGGACCAACCTGGTACAAGCCAATCAAACAGCCGATCGCAACGACTAGTCCGACCCCGCCCAGCACGGGGAGCACCGTTGGGCGCGTTTCGGCGCTATCAGTCACGACCCGCACCTAACTTGATCTCAGGGTCGTCCAGTGAGGGCAGTACACCTGCAGGCGAGCGAGCGGCGGTATCGAACGTGTGCGGCGGTGTAGGCGACGCATCTTCATCCGACGCAACGTTTGTTGCTGAGCCGCTCGTCTGATGCCCATTCGAATCGAGCAGTGAGTTCGCTTTGAACATCAGGCCGCCGAATATCGCAGGATTGTAGCTCGCCACGAAGCCGAACAGCGACAGACTGCCTGCCAGACGAAGATAAGTTTGCCAACTCGGAGCCTCGAAAGGGCTCTCGGTAAGAACAAGGAGACCGGAGACGAGCGAGAGGTAGATGAAAAAGCCGCGGAAAAGTGCCGAGATATACGGGTTAACATTATCCTGCAGCGGTTCGGGGCGATGATCTACGCCTAGCCGCGCGCGACGGCCGATAGCTCCCATTACCGAAGCGAGACAGCAGAGGATTGCGATGTTTGTAACCGTGTAAAAGAGCAACACGACCATGCCGTTCGAGGCGATTTCGGTTGACGCGAGTTCGCCTGGACTCTGCAACGTCTCCCGGAACGGTCCTGTGTCAATGAGGATCCCGCCTAGAAACAGTAGTAGCCAAACAGTGAGCACGGTGATGCCTAGGAACGCTTCACTCGCGCTGATGCCTTGAACGTCATTCTCCTCGGATGTTGTTGTGGGTGCAGACATAGTGCTCGCGAGTGCCACGCGTCGTGACCGCTAGCGCCTCCGTTCTTACTCTCGAGTATCCCCAACGCAGAATGCCAAACGGCCTTCGCCGAGCGAGAAAGTTCTCGTGTTCGTCGTCCATGATCGAACGCGGACGCGATTGGGGCTGCGGGTCGGCATTGCGATGACCTGTGTATTGCCAGATAGGTAACGACGACGCTTGCGGTGACTATGATGCAGCTCACAGCCGCATGAGACGCAGTGGGTGAAGAATGTACGGGGCGCCGGCTTTGTCGCGCTGTCCGCTGTGTGCTTCCGCAGCGATGGCGACGGCGCGTTCTAAGGTACTCATGGTTCGGGGGTTCCTCCTTTTTTGTTGGTTGGATGGACTTCGGTCGGTATGGATCGTGGGTCCCGTTCGGGTCGGCACATGGGTCCTGTGCGCCAACTTCGAACCAAAGCATTGTAGGCGGTCTCGGGGTCGTCGGCCTCCCGGGCCAGCGTCTCTTCGGGCTGAGGCAACACGCCGCGCACGAACTGTATGGTCGCCGCGATGATTTCGGAGCGCGTCCGTTGCGTCTTGTTCAGATAGCTTTCGAGCCGATCCCAGAGAGCACCGTCACGAAAGGTCAAGCCGTGTTCGAAGCACTCCTCTTCGGCCCGATCCCCGGCGATTGCAGAACACGCAACTCTCGCCGCCGGCAGCAGGACTCCATCGAGCAGAAGGTAGTCCGACCACCGGCAATCGGGGAAGGCCAAGAAGAGGTCGAAGTAGATCGATTTCACGAGTTGCGGCGGTGGATCTGCCTGCAGCTGAGCGCGCCGCTCGGGGAGATCTCGATACGCACTCGCCTGTGCATCACTGCTGCGCGGAAGCGCAACAAGAACCAAGATAACGACGACGACAAGGCTTGGTTTGAGGTGCATGGCGGTCTCCTTCTGCGCAACCTGGGTTCTCTCGACTCGGTTTTTGATCTGACGGTGAGCCGGAGTTCGCGCAAACGAAATGGCTCTGAGTACAACGGCAGGGTACAAACAGTACCGGTATCGGCGGTATTTGCCCCCTTGCGCAAGCGCTTATGACGGCTTTAGGAAAAACCCAGATCGCCACCCACGTATCTTGGATGGCGGGAGGCGGCATCGTCTGTGAGATTCAGGGCCTGAAACCAGACTGGGAACTGCCGTCCGAGGCTACGCTTCTGCAAGCGTTTCATGTCACGCTCATCGGCCGCAAAGTTTTTCTTGAAAACGAGCAGACGATGATCACCGTGTGGGATTCTCTGCGGGGTAATCTCCCGTCGCCGGGCGCACCCGAGCTGGACGAAGAGATCCGCGCCGCCACGGCCGGCCAACGAAAGACTTGGTACCTACACATTAGCGACCAGGAGGAGTTCCGTTCTTACGTCGACGAATTAGCTCGACTTCTCGACAAAGCGTTTCGTCGCCTGAGCGCACTGAGTTTCACAAACCCCGAATCGCATCGTTACTTCCACCTGTCGATTGCCAACAACCGCGGGGCGATCCGCTGAAATCCATAGGCTCGATCACGTAGCAACCGTGACGCCCGCTGACCTCACCGCAGCAACGCAGCGACAGGACTGCGGCGCCCCTTTCGTTGAAGAAACCAGATTCGGCAATTGGTTTCTGAAAACCGACACGTGGCGGATCAATGTGTTGTGCCGCGCGCTCGACGATCTGCAGCGGCTGATGCCGGAGCGTACCGGCGGGTATCCGCGCATACTCGACGTGGGGTGCGGTTACGGTCTTTCGTTCGCCGAACTGTCGAGACGTTTTTCACCTGATCTCATTGTCGGCCTCGATGCCGACCCCCGGCTCAACGCGCGTGCCGGCGCCGCGGCTGCGAGCTGCGCCGGCCAGGTCCGCCTGCACGCGGCCAACGCCGCACGCATGGATGTGCCCGATGGCGAATTCGATCTCGTGTTCTGTCACCAGACATTTCATCACCTAGTCGAACAGGAAGCCGCGATGGCCGAGTTCCATCGCGTATTGAAACCGGGTGGACTGTTGTTGTTCGCGGAATCCACGCGGCGCTACATTCACTCGCTGCCTATACGGTTGTTGTTTCGCCATCCGATGGACGTGCAGAAGACGGCGGAAGAGTACATTGCCGTTGTACGCGGCGCCGGGTTTGTCGTGCCCGACGAACAAGTCTCACTGCCGTATCTTTGGTGGAGCCGGCCGGATGTTGGGTTGTTGGAATGGATTGGGTTGGGGGTGCCGGAGCGGCGGGTGGAGACGTTGGTTAATTTGGTTGGGGTTAGGCCCGTAAAGGCTTCGGATTATCCGGTTGGCTGCTAGCGTCGCTGACCTGCTTCCAAAAAAACGACCCCCAGACAAAACCGCTCACGCCGCCCCTTGCATCCAGCCCACAAGCCGCCTACTCACTAGCAGTCGTGGCTTCGCGTACACCACACTCCAGCGAATGGGTCGGCGGCTGCGTGACGCCGCCGTTCTTCATCACCGATCGCGACGAGCCGTATCGTCCCGGTCTCGTTCTGTGGGTCGACGGCGACAACGGTCTCGTCGTCGGCCAGAAAGTCGTGCCGCCCGAAGAGATTGACGGTGCGGTCGCGAGCGTGTTGCTCGCCGCGCTGGAGAAACCGGCGGCCGGCCCGCGCAGACGTCCCCTTCGGGTACGCGTCGAAGATCACGATGTCGCGGCCGAGGTACGCGACGTGCTCGGCGACGACGTCACCGTGACCGTCGCCCCCACTCCCGAGCTGGACCAGGTCCTGGCGGCAATGGCCGAGTCCTTCGCAGGCTCGGCCGACGACGCGAGCTATCTAGGCGACAACGCCGTAACGCCGGCGACGGTCGCGCGCATGTTCGAAGCGGCAAAGCGGCTGTGGACGGTCGCCCCGTGGCGCCACGTCCACGACGATCATGTGGTACGCCTCGACATTCCCGCACTGGGAGTCGACGGCGCGTGCGTCTCTATCATCGGCGCGCTGGGCCAAAGCTTCGGCATTCTCATCTTCTCATCACCCGCCGGTTTCGAGGGGTTCTGCCGGATGGCCGATGAACCGCCGACGTCCAGAGGTAAACTGGATTTCGGAAGCGACTGGCTCTCGCTGACTTTCGCGCGCGGCGCCGATCTTTCCGGTCGCATGCGCCGCGAGATCGCCGAACACGGATGGCCGGTTGCCGACGCGCGCGCCTACCCGCAACTGGAAAGGCACGAGCGCGACGGCGTCGAACGCCCGCTCGTCGAGCGCGATCTGCGAATCGCCGCCGCCTGCGCAACCTCGTTGGCGCTCTTTTGCTCCAAGCACTCCCGCGTTTTCGCCGATGACCACCTAGACCCGCTCTGTGAGTCTTACTTCGACTCCGACGATCTCGAAGTGCGCTTAACTTTACCGTACCACGCAGTCGGGTTGTTCGACGTGAACGCGGCACCGGCACCGACCGGCGCCGCGCAACCCAAGGTCGGCCGCAACGATCCCTGCCCTTGCGGCAGCGGAAAGAAATACAAGAAGTGCCACCAGCGTGCCGTCGGTGCCGCCGAACAGCCCTCGCCGGCCCGCGACGCGCCGCAATCTCACGGCGATCTCGAACGGACGCTCATCCGCGAAATGTCTCGCTTCGCCGAGCAACGCTTCGGCGATCTCTGGTTTCGGTTCGCTCGTGACTTCGACGACTTCTCCGAGGCACTGATGCTGGCGGTGCCTTGGTCGGTCTATCACTTTCTCGTCGAAGGACGCACCGTGTGTGATTGGTTCCTCGAAGAACGCGGCACGCAACTTTCGAAAGCAGCGCACGGTTGGCTCTCGGCCCAGACGCACGTGTGGATGTCGATATGGCAGGTCGTCGAGGTCGACGCCGGACGAAGCCTGATGCTACGCGACCTTCTCTCGCACGAAGAGCGTCGCGTAGAGGAAGCTAGCGCGTCGCAGATTTTGCGCCCAGGCGACGCCGTGCTCGCACGCATCGTCGATCAGGAGGGTCGGTCCCTACTGTGCGGCGGTCATCCTCAGATTCTCCCCTCGGAGCTCGCGCAAGAAGTCGCCGCGCGTGCGCGCAAACGTGTGCGTCGCAAGCGCGCCGTACCCATCGAGCGCCTTCGAGACGAACGCGTCGGTCGCTACCTGATCAAGCGATGGGAAGCGGTGGCACACGAGCACGAAGACCACTTCGCCGGCACAGCGCAGTCGGCGCAGTCGGCTCAATCGCCACGGAGCGCGGCAGATCAAGCCGAACTGGACCGCGCCGTGCTCGAGTACAAGAAGCGCCACTACAGCGATTGGATCGACCAACCGCTGCCCGCGCTCGCAGAGCGCACGCCGCGAGAAGCGGTGCGAACCGCCGGCGGCCGAAAGGCCGTCGCCGCGCTGCTAGACGACATGGAAGCGCACGAGCGCACCACCGAGACGGCAACGGCGTTCGATTTTTCGGCCTTGCGGCGAAAGCTGGGCGTCTAGCGCACGGCGCACGGGACGCGAGCCGAGGCGTCGGGTTTCGTACCTTTTCCCAATACGCCGCCCCGAGTGCGCAACGGCTATTCTCATGACGCATGACCTGCACGAAGCCGCTGGTCGTTCAGCAGGAATCGTGGCACTCTTTTCCCCATGAGCAAGCCGGCGCTCGACATCAAAGCGCTCTCGCAAGACGAGCGGTTGGATCTACTCGATCGGATCTGGGAAAGCCTCAGTGATGCCCCCAGCGGAGTGCCTCTGACCCCCACTCAACGCGCGGAGCTCGATCGGCGACTGGATGAAATAGACCGCGAAGGACACTCAGGGATTCCCTGGGAGGAGGTCCTTGCACGACTGAAGAACGGTCACTCGTGAAGCGGGTCCTGTATCGGCCGGCTGCTGCCGCCGATGTCGAGGACGGGTTCAATTGGTACGAGCAACAACGAGAAGGCTTAGGCGCGAAGTTCCTCGAGGAAGTGAACGCAGCGACCATTCGACTTCAACGTAGCCCAGCAGCCTATCCGATTCGATTTCGCGAAACCCGCGCCGCACCACTTCCGAGATTCCCCTACACGTTGTACTACCGCATCGCCGACGACCAGGTAGTGGTCGTCGGTTGTATTCACGGCCGTCGTAGCCCGCGGATCTGGAGGTCCCGGGGTTGACGGCGGGGAAGATTGGAGAAAGTGGTAGGGCGTGTAGCGGGTCGAACCTACGAGCTGCGGATTAAGAGAGGCTTCGGAGCGTTTCACATAGACAAGGACTAGTGCGGGTTTTGGGTTGCGTGGCGGGCACTTACGCTTGTTATGTCATTCCGAGGTTTACGGTCAGTTACGGTCGTTTTACATTCCTAACTGGCACCAGAACTGGCACCGGATTCGGAGGGAGCAATCACATGCCCACGAGATGCTTTTCGTTCGGCCGGGTTTTGGCACACTACGGGGTAGCGACGCTCATTTGACATGCCCCAGGGATGTCGGGTCTACCATTGAGTAGCCAGCGTAAGCCTCGCGCGGCGTCGGTCGCAACGATCGCTCGCATCCTGGCCGCCGTATCTGCGCAGATAAACACCGTGCAAGATCCGATCAAAGACTGGCAGCGCCGCTATGGACCGGAATCGGACTACAAGTCGAATCGATTCGGTCTGGAACAAATCGGGAAATCACTTTATCCAGACGTACGGAAATCGAAGGACGTGACCATCTATGTCCGTGGCTTTTGTTCGGAGGGTTTTGGTTTCGACCGATGGCGCGATCCGCACGCCAGGATGGTATCGCAACATGAATGGGGTGGGCTCGCATATGGTTATAGCTGGCCCTCCGCTCATGTTGGCTATACGGCGCTGCGCGCACTCGGTGCTGTAAGTACCAACAAAGCCGCAGGCATCGGCAAAACAGCTTTCGCTTTAGGAGGGAAACTGGCGGGGAGAGCCGTACTCCCCGTGACTCTTCTGCATACGCTTCGTAAGGAATTCCATGAGGCACGGATTAGAGCTTCCGAACAGATCATGCCGCTGCGCGCCTTGTTACTCACTCTGAAGAGCCGGTACGCGTACGTTCGCGTCGTCGCGCATTCCCTGGGAGCCCTACACGTCCTAGCAAGTCTCGCGGCTTGTGGCGGGGCTGACGCGGTTGATGAGCTTCACTTATGCGGTGCAGCTGTGTCTCCCCCGGAATGGGACGAGCTCTTTCCTGGCTGCGTCATCACCCCCACCGTATGCGTTTACTACTGCCACAACGACTGGGTACTGCGCTTGCCCTATAGGCTGGCGGGCGGCGGCCCGGCTATCGGTCAGGTTGGCCTTGCTGAGGCGCAGTCGAGAGGTGAGCCAATATTCAGCAGACCGACGTCATCGTTGTCGGGGTTCTACAACCATTGGGTTTATGCAGATCAGCTACATAAGCTGGCACCGATTGTGGATCGCGAGTTGTGCGGTTGACAAGCAACTGAATCGGGTCCCCCGTCAGCCTACGCGGAGGCAGCGTAGCCGATGACTTACTGTAACTGCTCGCCGTCCCCCGTCGGTGCACGCTGGCGAGCATCGGGATTTTCAAGATTTCAGTCGTCGAGGAGTTCGCAGGGGAGCGTGATTGTGCCGGGATTGGCAATGGCGCGGCGGGCGGCAACGCGCAGATACTCGG
>JAJCZM010000029.1 GCA_029262375.1 Deltaproteobacteria bacterium | reverse complement strand
CCGAGTATCTGCGCGTTGCCGCCCGCCGCGCCATTGCCAATCCCGGCACAATCACGCTCCCCTGCGAACTCCTCGACGACTGAAATCTTGAAAATCCCGATGCTCGCCAGCGTGCACCGACGGGGGACGGCGAGCAGTTACGATGCTTTTCAAAGTGTTCGTTAACAGCACCGCTATGAGGCGAAATGGGATCACACCTGCCGGAATAGTCGCCGCCGCCAATTTCACCATGAACATGACCATCGACCCGAACGGCATCTGGATGTCGGTGACGATGACGCGCTCAGCAGGTTTAGCAGGGGTTAGGCGTTTTCCTAACATCAGATCGCCCCCGCTTCGCTCTCGAGCTCGGCGCGGCACCGCTCGACAAGTTCCAGCAACAACGCCGACACGCTCGGACGCGCGCCGGTTCGCATTGCACGAACAAGCGACAACATTTCAAGAATAATGGAATTCCCCCGCTGCTCCAGTGACGGGGATGTCATTAAAGCCGCACGTCGTGTTCATGAACGAAATTAGTAGCTCGCCGCTGGTGTGATCATTGGCGTCGCGGATAGTATGCCTGCAGTTATTGAAGGGCGGAGATGTGATGTTGAAAGTACCTGCGAAAGTTCAAAAGAGAATCGCTGCGGGCCTAAAGCGATTCCAGCCGATTCTAAGCGGAGCTCGCGCCCGCGATGTCAGCGAGGCTGACACCGTTAAGATCGTGACTGACGTGTTGTCGGAGGTATTCGGATACGACAAGTACGAGGAAGTCACCGCCGAACACGCGATCCGCGGAACCTATTGCGATCTCGCAATCCACATTGCCGGCTCACTAGAACTGCTGATAGAGGTCAAGTCTGCTGGCCTCGACTTGAAGGACGGTCACACGCGCCAGGCGATCGACTACGCCGCGAAGCAGGGTACGGAATGGGTGGTCCTTACCAACGGCTGCGTGTGGCAGGTCTACCATGTCACGTTCGCACAGCCGATCGATTTCCAATTGGTCGCGACGCTCGATCTGCTGGCTCTGAACGCACGCTCCAAAAGCGACGTCGAGTCACTCTATGTGTTCGTCGTCAAAGCATCTCGGACTTTTAGGCTTGATTTCTTAGTCACACTTCCAGCGGTTATGGCGGCTATGCCGCTCGTTTCAGATTCTCTTTGCGCCGTCTTGCCAGCGTCTCACGCTTGATGCGATCTCGTTGCGTGTGGACCTCTCGTTGGCGGCCTGCGTACATGTCGGCCGGTGTCACGTTGCCCAGTGCCTCGTGGTAACGACGGTGGTTGTAGTACTCGACGAAACGCGAGATCGCTCGCTCCACTTCCCCCGGTGAGTAGTAGTGCTCAAGCTTCACGACGTTCTTCATCGTGCGGTGCCACCGTTCGATCTTTCCCTGCGTCATCGGGTGGTACGGAGCGCCGCGCGTGTGCTCCATCTTGTTCTGCTCTAGATACGACCGTAGCTCGCCCGAGACGTAGCAAGGGCCGTTGTCCGAAAGCAGACGAGGACGATGCTTGAGCCGCACCTCTTCGATACCCGTGGCAGCAAGCGCGAGGTCCAGCGTTTCTTTCACATCGCTCGTAGCCATCGTTGGCCCGAGCTTCCACGCCAGGATCTTACGCGAATAGTCATCGAGGACTGTCGAGAGGTAGTACCAGCCCCATCCGACCACGCGCAGATAGGTGAAGTCGGTCTGCCAAAGCTCGTTGATTCGCTTGGTCGGATTCTGGAAACGATCGGCAGCCTGCATGATCACAAACTGCGGTGACTCGATCAGGTCGTGCGCCTTCAAGATCCGATAGACGCTGGATTCCGAGACGAATTCGCGGTCTCGGTCCGTGATCCGCCAAGCCAGCTCACGCGGTGAAAGCTCCGGCTCGGCCAGTGCGCGCTCGACCACGTGCGCTTGGGTGCGCTCTGGGATCCGATTCCAATGCTTGCTCACAACCGGCCTGCGGTCGTGCAGCGCATCGAAACCGCCATCAAGGTAACGGGCAAGCCAGCCGTAGTAGGTCGACTTGCCGACATCGAGCTCTTTGAGCGTTCGCGTGACGGAGAGGTCCGAGCCCTCGACCAACCGAATGGTTTCCATCTTCTCGTCGGCCGGCACCCTCATGTATCGAGGTCCTCGTCGTCGGCACCCACAACGCTTTTTTTGAGCGTGCGATTCTCGAGCACCAACTCGGCGGTCACCGTCTTCAGCTGCATATTCTCTTTGCGAAGGTGGAGCACCTCCACGCTGCTGGCCTCACGCTCGGTGTCGCCCATCAGCCGCTTCTTGCCGGCCTCCATGAAGTCCTTGCTCCAGCGGTAGTAGAGATTCGGCGAGATACCTTCACGGCGGCACAGCGCGGCGACACTTTCTTCACCACGCAGTCCTTCGATCACGATGCGGATCTTCTCTTCTGCTGAGAATTTGCGGCGAGTCTTTCTACGGATCTCGCGGATGGTTTTGTCTGCACTTCCTTCTTTGCCCATGATCACCCTCCGGGGTGGGCTGGAAGTGTGACTTAGATTACCGGCCTAGCTTGTCCAAATTGCTCTGAACCCGAACACGAGACCCTGGATGCCACCGGGGTGCATCTGCCGGGCACCAACAAAGAAGAGAACGACGATCGCCGGAACAACCCAGCGCCAGAAGCTCGAAGCTTTCTTCGGAGTCTCTGGATCCATCAGATGACATCCTCCAGGCGGACCCGGCTGTGCCACAGCACGAGCAATTCGACTAGGCATCTCGGCTGCAATGCTGGGTACGACGGACAATTAGCCATTGATTTGCAGAATAGTCCAGAACACAAGGGCAACTATCACCGACCGCTTACCTCAAAAGCGCAATATTCGGTCCCTATTTGTAGATGACGATGGCGAAGCGTCTGATATGACGTTCGAAGTGTTAATCGTCGATCAAATCGGTGAGTAGCCTCCGCGACTCCACTGAAGAGAAAATCCGCGTCGTGCATGAGTGAGACGATAGGAATGGCTGGTTGGGCTACTTGCAAAGCGCGGCATCCAGCGAAGCAAGACGCGGCCGCGATGGCTTACTCGGTAGAAGCGGATCACGCCCTCTGTCCGAGATGTTGACTGCTGGGGTACTTGAAGATCGGTTCGATGTGCAGCCGCATCTCTGGACGCTCTGGGCCAGTAATCTCAATGCAACCACCAACCTTTCCATCAGGACCTATCATCTTGCCGATGCCGACTCCTTTGTCGTTGCGGCCGTAAAATTTCCCCTGGAGTTGGATCCTATCGCCAGCAGCGCGGACCTGAAGGACGATGTCGCCAGTCGAGTCGCGTACTTCGAGAGCGTCTGTCGAGTAGTTCCGGTCATACGCGGTATTCTTGTTTATCGACCATTCGTTGCGGACCAACTCGGCGATGAGTGTCCCTTCTCTATCTTTCACCTTTGTAGAGACTTCGACTTGACCATCTCGGTTCTCGATCACAAGTGAGCTATCACCGAACATGCGTAGGAGTGCGTCGCCCTTGGGGCCAGAGAAAGCCAGGATCGCGCCAGAATCGCCGAGTTCGATCTTCGGCAACTCGTGGGGAAGCAACGTCTTGGCAGAAGCATCAAGTTGCCCAGCCATCGCTGACTTGCGTTCCTCATCCTGTTCGAGCGAGTAGCTTAACATCGCAACAGCGAGCACGATCGCGAAAGCGCATCCGAGAACCCACGGGGCGGCCCCACTGGCCGCCCAGGCAGCAATGGCAAGCACGGCGACCAGTACGGAACGTAGAACACGCTTCACGTTGTCTTTTTTCGCTGTCATGGATTCTCTGTGCCGCCCTCGTCGAACGTCAAGCCAGACGCAGAACCATCAGCGAACGATCCACTTTAAGCTCCGGCGCGGCGACCCCGTGAACCCTGGTGAGATAGACGACTCGCGACGCTCACAAACGCAGTCTAAGCGTTCGTTCTAGGGCCATTGCGCGCGCACGCCGCCCGTTCGGTCGAAACTCGCAACTATCCCATCGCCGCCCCTGGTCGTGGTGATGCTGACAAGTCGTCCCCCCTTCCCGTTGAACGTCGAAACATTCCCACTCCCTCCTTCGGTAGCAACGAGGGAAACGAGTGTCTTTCCTTGGGGATTGAACGTCGTGATTTCGCCGTTGCCCTTCGCCGTCGAAGCGATAGTGGCAAGGACCGTCCCCTGGCTGTTGAACAGAGCAATCACCGCATCCCCCTTGACGGAGCCAACCGCGACCAAGAGTTTTCCCGCATCGTCGAGCACTTCGATCCTTCGTGTCTTTATCACCGCGGAAACATCATCCCCGCCCGCGCCCATGACGCCGAGACAGGCGGCAACCACCATGATCGCAGTAAGGGCGACGCGTTGTCGCCGCACGGTTCGCTCGAGGCGCTCTAATCGTTGTTCGGTTGTCATGGTCTCCCTCCGTTTGGCTTATTGTGCCATGCGGTCTCTTAAGGGCTATTGCAACAAACAGGCATTCTGGGCGTCGCGCATCCGCTGCCGTTGGACGTTCCACGCATCGCGATCCCGTACACAAACTCCTCGTCCCTTGCGTAGGTTTGAATCGCGCCTTGAGAGGGTTGGGGCGTCCAATCGTCCCCCACCCCCCTGGGCGCAGCACTTGCACTGGCGTGAACTGCGCCGGTCGCTTACCTACGGATGCCCCCAACCAACGGAGGACTGACGTGACGATACAATCCAATGAGTTGCTGTTTGTAAGAAAGGTGCCGCTTGTTCGCGCGATGCAAACCGATGGGGCCCCTAGCGCGTCGGCGATTGTTGCCGATGTGTTGCCGGCGATCGAGCGCGAGTTGGCCGAGTTGGCCACTGCTGAACTCGAGGGCGAAGCCGGGGCGGTCTGATGGAAGAATTTTTATCTTCAGCGCAGAGGGGACAAACGCTCGCGATAGTTGCCGCGATCATCATGAGCGCGCGCGGAAGTGTTCACGAATTCTGCAACACGAAGTCGGAACAGAAACGGGCATTGCAGGATGCCGTTGAGTTACTGCGTGCTGCGGAGAGGGAAGCCGTAAACGCGTTCGGGCGTTCATCTTGAGTGGCCGCACAGCGATCATTCTCGCGATAGCCGTCGTGCTCGCTGGGTTTCTGCACGGCGCGCTGCCGCGTTGGGAAATGCACGCGCTTGATGCCCCCGATGACCCGTGGCTGTTCGTTACGCTCGACCGCTGGACCGGCGAAACGCAATGGTGCCAAGGCGGAAAGTACGGGGGTGTGGGCTCAAGCCCTTTGGCCAGGGCCGCGGGAAGTTTCTCGAGGGCTATGACATAAAATGACTGACCTAGATCGTGCAGCGTTGTGGGCGTTGGTTTGGTTGGTGACATCAATCCTCGCGTGGATGCCCCACCCGCAAGGGCCGGACGGGCATATCAACGGAACGCCTCCGACCCTCGTCGGATTGTTCGTCGAAATAATCGTGTATACCGGGGCACTTCTCGCGCTATGGACGATTTTCGGAGGGCTGATGCTGTTCTACTTCGGCCGCGTCGTTTGGGCATTCTGGGGGAGTTGGTGAGTGACCGCGCGGCACTGATGCTTTCGGTTGCGATTGTCACGGCGGCGTTGATGTGCAGTTTGCTGCCGAGGTTCACGCCTACTCGCAATGACTCCCGCAGCGCGTTCGACCATTGGAGCGGTGAGGTAGTCTATCGACCTGAGCGGGCGACCAACGACAAATAACGGCCCCTGTCCTCGCCGCGACGACGCGCGCCGGGATACGACGGCGAGGCCCATTCTCGATAGGCGGTCGGCCGCCGCTACTCCCAGTGCGCGGTGTCGATCGGGCACGTTCGCGGCTCGCAGTACGGACGTTCGCAGCAATCGAGCCACCAGCCGCCGTCCTTGGTTTTCTCACACCATCCGTGGACGGGTTCTTCTTCAGGGTAATCCGGATCGACGAAGCTGCACCAATGCAGCGGCGTCGAATGGTCTTTGAGTGGCCACGGGCGATCTATGACGCGATAGATGAGCGGCGTATTTGCAGGTCCCTCAACCCGATCCCTGTCGATTTCGTATCGAACGTCGACCCAAGCGTACAAGGACGAGTACACAAACCATCCCGCAGCCAACGAAACGGCAACGACGACCGCATAGTCCTTCCATGTCCGCAGCATGAGTTTGGAGTATGGGTTTTGCGGCGGTCACACCATTGTTTTCGCCTACGTCGCCTCAAGAGGGACAAGAACGCGATACGCTGCCCCGAGGTGGCAGCAACCCCAGCGCCGACCGTGGCCACGGCGTCGAGCCCCGGCCCGACCGGCTGCGGTCGGGCGACTAGTCACCGGCCCGCAGCCTGAATAGACTGCCCCGTGTGAAGTATTGGCTGTCGATGGTCTGGCGCGGCGTCTCCGGCGTCGCCCGTCTCGTTTGGACCGACAAGCGCGTTGGCGGTGCTGTCCTCCTGCTTGCGCCGATCATCGTTGTCGCCGCGATGGCGGGATACGCCGAGTACGAGAAGGCGCTCATACGCAATGCCAAACAGGTCGCCGACTGCGAGCAGCATTGCTGGCGGCAGTGGATCGACGGCAAGTGTCGTGCCCGGCCGGCACTATCCGCCTCCTGTGAACGCAGGAGGCGAGAGAAGTGCAAGGGGGGGTTCCTCAGTACGATTAACGACCCCAATCTTTGCCCGCCACGGTGAGGCGGCACTCAATCGCGCGGCCGCATGATCTCTCTAATCACCGAACCGACGAACTCGCCAAAGGCTGCTGGCACCCCCCGCACCCGCCACGGGGGTTTCGATTTTTCCGGGGGCGTCTCAGCCGCGTTTTCTGCGGGGGTTGGTTTGCAGGGAGGCCGATCTGTACGGCCGGTTCTTGTACGGTCTGCGCTTCCGTCCGTTGGGGCAAAATTGGGGCAAGCAATGGGCACGTGCTGAAAGTGAGAAGCTGTTACGCGGTGCTAAGTGACGAAAATACCTGGTGCCGGGGGCGGGACTTGAACCCGCACGACGCAAGCGTCAGGGGATTTTAAGTCCCCTGTGTCTACCAAATTCCACCACCCCGGCCGGGAGGCGATTGCCAGTCACGAAGTCTAGCGAGAAATCGCTGCGACGACGACAGGGGCGCGCAGGGGCTGTTCCGGCGGGATTCGCAGCTCTAACAATAGTGGATCCGCGAGTGCGGCGTGGTCTCCAGATCTCTAATTGTCCTGCCACCCATCTACCGCCATGGTTGTATCAGGTACTCCCCGATGACCGGGCCGGATTCACATCTCAGATACGTCGACCCCGGCCGCCCGACAGGGGTATTTGCTAGAGCCTATTCGGCATTGGCTTGTACGCGCCTGGCCAAATTCATCTCCCGACACATCTCGTGGAGACTCGATCCATACCTACTGCGAGTAAGTCGGGGCCGCCTCGCAACGACACTCGTCTTCCCGACGGCTGTGCTCGAAACGCGCGGTGCGAAGAGCGGTGCGCATCGGCGCAATGCGATCATCTACTTTAATGATGGCGATCGGGTCACGATCGTCGCGTCGAACGCCGGGGACTCACGACACCCAGCCTGGTACCACAACCTTCGAGCGCATCCAGATGTTGTGTTCGGCGGCATCGCCATGCGGGCGGTGTCGGTCGACGACGAAGAAGATCGCAAGCGATTGTGGATTCTCGCAGATCGCATCTTCCCGGCCTTCGCGACGTATCGGCAAGATGCTGCGAAGGTGAACCGGACGATCCCTATCGTCCAGCTGACGCAGCGCTAGCAGCGGTTACGAAATGCCGTCACTTCGTCCGGGAGGCGATTGGCAGTTCGCAGGTCTCAAGCGAGAAACGTGCTTCGGCGCGATCCGCGCCTGCAGTCGTCGTCGAATAGTCCTTGCGTGGAATTGCGCTCTACGCTTCGCGTCTGCTCTGCTGACTCTAATGATTGTCATGCCGACCATATATGGTCATCATGTGACCATGAAGTCAGTCACGGTCTCCGAACTGAAAGCGCATCTCAGCGCCTACCTTACAGAGGTACGCGGTGGCGAAGTGGTCGTCGTCTGCGATCGCAAAACACCCATCGCACGTCTCGTTCCGCTGGAAGAGTCCCACGACGCGCTCGTGATCAGCGATCCGCTAGGTGGTGATATCCGTGAGCTTCGCGACATGAAGCCCATCCGGCTGTCCAAGAAGGTCGATGTCGTGAAACTTCTGAGAGAGGATCGCGACCAGCGATGAGGTTCTATCTGGATACGAGCACGCTCCTGCGGGTGATCTTTGGTGAAGCGAAACCACTCGGCGAGTGGGGCAAGTGGTCCGAGGCCTATTCGAGCGAACTCGCGCGAGTGGAAGCGCGTAGAGCTATCGAGCGGCTTCGCCTCGCGGGTGCGGCCAAGGACGCCCAAGTAGTCGAGTTCCAGTCCAAACTCGCGACGTTCGAAAGGTATGTGAAGCTGGTCGATATCTCCCGTCCGGTTCTACACCGCGCCGGATTGCCGATGGGTACCCCGGTGAAAACGCTCGATGCCATACACCTTGCCAGCGCGTTACTCCTCCAGGAGCAACACGCCCCCGACCTCGTTTTCGCCACCCACGACAAGCGCCAGGCCCAGGCGGCCGGCGCACTTGGCCTACCCACCGTGGGGGTGTGAGCAAACGCGCACCAGCACCCTATCTTACCTTTGACTCCAGCCCTGCGGCGGGCCACCATCATCGCATGGCTGATTCGCCCATTGTGAAGAAGCGCCGCCTGCGACCCTTGGTCGCGTGGCGCGCCATGCAAGAGCTCTTTGCCGATCCGGAAGAGACCGCGCACGTGTTCACGATCATTCGCGCGCTGTCGTCGAGTCGTCAGTACACGCGGCTTTTCCATCGCGTGATGGCCGATCCTGCCGGTCGTCGTGTACTGGAAGCGAAGAGGTCGCTTCTCGTCACACTCGGTGACCGCGACCGCCTACGCGCCATGCCGGTAGGCACGCTCGGCTACGAGTACGCGTGCTTCATGGACGCAGAGAAGATCACGGCCGATGGTCTCGAAGGCGCCAGTAAGGGCGAAGAGAATGTCTTCTACGACGAGCGCGCCGAATGTCTGAGCAATCGGCTGCGTGACATGCACGATCTCTGGCACGTGACGTCCGGTTACGGTCGTGACTTCGTAGGCGAAGACGCGTTGCTCGCATTCACGTACGCGCAGACGCGCAATCTGGGAATCGGGTTCATCGCCCTACTCGCCTATCTGCGATTTTGGCGCGAAGGCTTTCGCGCTCCGCTGCCGACGATTCGCGAGGGCTATCGCCGTGGGCGCGACGCGGGCTTCCTGCCGGCCGTCGAGTGGGAAGCGATGCTCGAAAAGCCGATCGATGAGGTGCGAGAGATCTTGAGACTCGGCGATCCGCCGAGTTACGAGCCCGTCACCGCCGAAGACATCAACGCGGCGCTGGGAGCGCCTGCTTAGGCGAGAGCGAGGGGAAAATGGAGGCGGCGATCGGATTCGAACCGATGAATGAAGGTTTTGCAGACCTTTCCCTTAACCACTTGGGTACGCCGCCGTGTATCTTCCAGTCTACGGGCTGAGGTGCCCGGGATCGGCAGTATTACAGCCTGTTTCGTGTTTCTCAACCTCCAACCCGGCATCCCCCAACCCATCTTCTTTATAGTCCGTTAGGCCGGGCCCTCATTTGTGGCCACGGCTCGGTCGGTTAGTATCGGCGCTCGGTCGGGCGCTCGTCGTTCGATCTACCTTTTCAGGAGGACTCCCAGTTTGCACAAGATCGCGGTAGTGGCCGGTGATGGTACCGGGCCCGAGGTGACGGCCGAGGCCGTCAAAGTACTCAAAACAGCAGCCGAAAAGTTCGATTTCAAGGTCGAAACCACCGATCTCGACTACGGCGGCGATCGCTATCTGAAGACCGGCGAGGTGCTTCCAGACGGCGCCGTCGAGGGGCTGCGCCAATACGATTCCATCCTCCTGGGTGCGATCGGGCATCCTGACGTGAAGCCCGGAATCCTGGAAAAAGGCATCCTTCTCCACCTTCGCTTCGAACTGGACCTCTACATTAACCTGCGACCGGTCAAGCTCTACCCCGGCGTCGAGACGCCTCTGACGGACAAGGGTCCCGAACACATAGACTTCGTCGTCGTGCGCGAGAACACCGAAGGACTGTATGCCGGTGCCGGCGGTTTCCTGAAGAAAGGCACGCCCGACGAGATCGCCGTGCAAGAGTCGATCAACACGCGCAAGGGTGTGGAGCGTTGCCTACGCTACGCGTTCGAGTTCACGCGCAAGCGCAATCAAGAAAAGACGCTCACGCTGTGCGGCAAGACCAACGTGTTGACCTACGCGTTCGATCTCTGGGAGCGCGCGTTCAATGAGATCGGCGAGGCCGACTACTCCGACATCAAGCGCGACTACGCGCACGTCGATGCAACCTGCATGTGGATGGTGAAGAACCCTGAGTGGTTCGACGTCATCGTCACCGACAACATGTTCGGCGACATCATCACTGACTTGGGCGCGATGATTCAGGGCGGCATGGGCATCGCGGCCGGCGGCAACATCAACCCCGAGTCGGTTTCGATGTTCGAGCCCATCGGCGGCTCGGCACCGAAGTACACCGGCAAAGGCGTCATCAACCCGATGGCTGCCATTTCAGCTTGTCAGATGATGCTCTCGCATCTCGGCGAAGATGCGGCGGCTGCCAAGGTCGAGCAGGCGATCGTTCACGTGATGAGCAAGAAGCTCAAGTCGATGAATGCCGGCAAAATGGGCTACTCGACTGCCGAGGTCGGAGATCTGGTCGCGGAAGAAGTCGCCCGCTAGGCAGGCCGACCGTTCTCAGCCCGGCCAATGGGGGTCGCGTAGGCGCTCTACCGGCTCCCCTCCCACCATGTGTTTCTCGACGATCTCGTCGACATCGTCGGTCGTCACCGACGTATACCAAACATTGTCGGGATAGACCGCAACCGTTGCGCCGCGCTCCGGGCACGGCCCGAGGCACTTCGTCTCGGTGATGAACACCTGCGTGACCATTCGGTTTTCTTGTCGAGCTCGAAGCAGCTCGGTGAAGATCTCTTGACCGCCCTGCTCGCTACAAGACTGTAGACCGGCTTCGGTCGAGCGGCAGTTGTTGCAGACGAAGAAGTGTCGCTCGAACATCTGGGACTTCCCTACTCTTTCGCCGGCTGAAGTTTGAAGCAGCCCAGCTTCTTGCCGCGGCTGAGAAATCGGATCACACGTGCGCCGATCGGATGTTTCGAGAGCATCGACGCCTCGAAACGCGCGATGTCTTCCTCGGACCGACATCGTATGACGACGAACGCTCTCGGCCCTTCACCGAAATTCAGTTCGACGATCCCGGTCTCTTCGACGTTGCGGAACCAATTGCGTGAGACGTCTTGGGTACCGATCCAGACGTCTCCGTCGATCTCGGTCCACCAGACATCGGTATCGTAGCGTTTACCGCTCTTGCGCCCGAAGTGCGTGAGCTTGACGTTTGCAGGTTTTGACACTGTCTCTAGAACGCGGCTTTGACGCTCGCGAATGCTTGTTCTGAGACAGCGAGTGCCTCGTCGATGTCCTTTTCCTGATGTGCGGCCATCAAGAACCAATTGTGATGCGGGTGAAACAGCACACCGAGACGAGAGGCCGCGCCGCAGAACACGCGACTTCGGTCGAACCCGGTACCGTCGTCGGTGAAGCGCATGTACGGAATCGATGGCGGTCCGCTCAGCCGAACATCGAAGCCGGCTGCGCCGGCGCGCTCGGCGAGACCTTCGCAGAGTTTGAGACCCATCGCGTGCATGTGATCGATGGCGCCGCTTGCGCCTAGTTCAGTCAGTGTAGCCAGTGACGCCGCAATCGGAACCGCTTGTAGGTAGAACGTGCCCGTGACGAAGACCTTGGAAGCGGCATCGCGAAGCGCTTCGCTGCCCAGCAGCGCGGAGAGAGCATGTCCGTTCGCGATCGCTTTCGAGTAGCAGAGCAGATCGGGCGTGACGCCCCACTTCTGCATCGAGCCACCCATGTCGAGGCGGAATCCGGTGCGTACGTCGTCGGAGATCAACAGCGCGCCGTGACGGTGGCACAGCGCTCGAGCCTTCTCGAGGTATTCGCCCGAGGGCATGACCGAGTCTTCAAAGGCTTCGTGGCGAAACGGCGTGAGGATGACGGCCGCGATCCGCTCGCCGTCTTGGTCGAGCAGCGTTTCGAGTTGGGCGGAGTCGTTCCACTTAACGGCGCGCACGGATGCGCGGTCGGAGTCCGGGAAACCGTTCGTAATGCCGTTACACCAGCCGTGTACGCCGTGGTAGGCGTGATCCGCCATCACGACCAACTCTCGTCCTGTGGCTTGGCGCGCGATTGCCAGCGCCCACGTACACACGTCCGAGCCGTTCTTCGCGAACATCGCCCATTCGGCTCCGGGCGTCATGCCTACCAGGCGCTCGGCCAGTTCCACTGTTCGCACCGACGGTAGGGTCATCGTATCGCCGAGACGGCGTTGCTGATCGACCGCCTTTTCGACGGCCGGATGGTTGTATCCCAGCACGATGGGGCCGTAGCCGCAGATGAAGTCGATATAGCGATTGCCGTCTACGTCGCGCAGGCGACAGCCATCGCCACTGTGCATGAAGGACGGATACTCGCCGCGGGTGAGCAGCGCCGGGCTTTGATGTCCGTAGATGCCGCCGGGGATCACCCGCTCGGCGCGTGCGAACCACTGATCGCTCTCTGCGAAGCCGTGACCGTCTCCCATACCGACTCAGCGTACCGGATCGAGCGACGCCTGTCAGCAATCAGGCCCGACGGCGCGCGAACAATGAGGTGATGAGCAGGACTACGCCGGCGATGGCGCTGACCCGGAATTCGAGCGCGTCGGCGTTCGCCGCGCTCACGCCGTGCTGGCGCAGCTGGGGTGCCACGAGCCACAATACGCTTGCTCCAACAATGAGGATGGACGAGACCGTGCCCGATCGCGCCCGCGAGACTGCCGTCGGTAGTCGCAGCAGAACGCCGGTCGCACCCGCGTAGAAACAGACCACCAGGAAGGTCGGAGCCACGAAGCGACTCGCTTCGATGCCGCCGAGAAAGCTCCATTCGTAGTATGCCAATCCGAGTGCCGAAGCGCCGGCCAGCGCGCCGGTCCAATCGGCGACACGACGCCCTCGGACAGCCAGAGCGGGCCAAAGTTGCCAGTACGCCAGTGACGCCGTTGCGCCGAACGTCATCAAGCCTGTGCCGCCCAGGCGCGCTTCGAACAACAGCGCGGGGATGGCGAGTAGCGCCAAGACGCCCCCGACCAATTCGCGCGACTCGAGTTCTCGCTTGAAGGCAGCCGCCACGGTTCGCAGTGCGAACGGAATCCCGATGGCGATGAATACGAGAGCCACCGGCAGTAGCACGAAGAACGTCGAGAAGTTCGCGATCGTGGTCGAGTGGCCGAAGCGCGAGACGAGGCTCGGAGCAAACGTCTCGGGGCCCGCCTCCATCACGAATCGGCCGAGCGCTCTGCTACCGACCAGGGCGGCGGCGAGCGCAAGCAGCGCGGCGAAGAAAATCTCGCAGTCTCGAAGCCTTCGGTCAGTCACGTAGGTTTTGTGGGCGCTAGGCTGAGTATGGTCACGCGAGTGTAGTCGGATCGGGTCAGTCGGCTTCGTATTCGCTCGGTGACATGCAATTCATCGAGAGGGCATGGATGGTCGACTTCATTTCTTCGGATAGGGCTGCGTAGACAGCACGTTGGCGTTGGACGGGCGATTTCCCCTCGAAGGCTTCGGCGACGAGGATTACGTGGAAGTGTCCGCCGCCCTCGCGTGCGCCGGCATGGCCGGCATGCGCGGCACTCTGGTCGATGACGTCGATCTCCGTTACGGGCGCGAACGCCTCGCTTAGCCTCTGCTCGATATGCGTCCTGGTGTCCATGGGCCATAGCTTGTGGCAGTCTCGCCTCATGAGCAAGGCGAGCTCCGAGTTGCTGTTCGGTCTTGCGCCCGACGAAGCCAATCGCGTCGTGGCGCTACTTCTCTCTCAGGGCATCGCTGCGCGCACGGAGCTGCTCGACGAGGCGCACAACGCCACCATTTACGTAGATCCGCTGGGCTACGATGCGGCTCGGCGACTGATCGCCGAAGAGTATCCGTACGGATTTCACTTCGACGAGGATGGCGGTGCGCACCGTCCGTCCGATCCATTCAAAGATCCCACCGTTACGGCGCCGCAGAAATGGTTCGGGCGTGGCAGTTCTATGGTGATCGCGATCATCGTTGTGTGCGCGGGAATGTTTGCAGCGACGCAGTTCGGCGACAGTGGCGGTGCGAGATCGACGATGCTCGCCTACGGCGCGATCTCTTGGAGCCGGGTCGAGGCCGGTGAGTACTGGCGGCTGTTGGCAGCGGTGTTCCTGCATTTTGACGGCGCGCACATCATCGCCAACATGGGGACGTTCTTATTGGTCGGTCCGCCGTTGGCGCACACGCTGGGGCCCTGGCGGTTCCTCGTGTTGTTCGTGGCGACCGGTGTCGGCGCGAACGTCATCAGCCACGAACTCTATCCGGTGATGGGGCTCAAAGCGGGTGCGTCGGGGGCGATAGCCGGAGTGCTCGGCGGGCTGGGCGGGAACGCCATGCGCCCGAATCCCGACAGCCGCTTCAAGAGCTGGCAACGTCTCGGGGCGCTCGCGGCGTTCTACGGAATGATGATCGGCTTCGGCCCTGGGCGCGACAATGTCGCGCACGTGGCCGGTGTCGTTCTCGGTGTCCTGATCGGTCGCCTCATGCCGGCGCAAGCCATGCCCGACGCGCCGCCTGGTCTGCCGCCGACGACGGGTCGAACGGGCGGGTCTATTTGGCCAGACGCTTCTCGAGAAGTTCCACGTCCGTTTCACTCAGACTGAAGTACTTTGCTTCAGGATGGTGGAACACCACCGCGCTCACCGACGATTCCGGGTCCATCATGCAGCCTTCGGTCAGCTCGACGCCGATGTGCGGGGTCGGATCGAGCAGACGCCAGAGTTCGGTCTGATCTTCCAGTCGCGGGCAGGCCGGGTAACCGAAAGAGACGCGAACGCCGCGATAGCGTGCCTGATACAGATCCTTGTTGGTGATGTCGGATGGATCGGCGAATCCCCACATCGTGCGCAGCTTCTGGTGCAGCAGCTCCGCCATCGCTTCGGCGCCTTCGAGAGCCAGCGCCTGCAAGATGTGCGACCTGAGATAGTCGCCGTCGTTCTTCCATTTCTCTGCCAGATCTCGAATGCCGGGACCGATCGTCGTCGCGAACATGGCGATGTAGTCCTTGCGGTCGGGCGACACGTAATCGGTCAAGCACAGACCGCCGTCGCGCTGCTGGCGCCCGAATTCGAATCGGCCGAGCACGTCGTCGAACGCGGAACTGCGGATCTCCAAGGTGGTTCCCTTCGATCGTGCCGGGAAGAAGCGATACACGCCGCGTGCATTGATGTCATCGCGCGCGAGCATCTCGGCTTCCACGGCTTCGACGTTGTCGCGCAGTTCGACGGCACGAGGATCGCCCGCTTCGACCGCCTTCGCGAAGTCGCCTTTGAATCCGAGGTGGCGCGTATAGAGCATGATCGGATTCACGAAGTCGAAGACTTCGCCGAGGTCGTAGCTGTCGATCACGTGCGTCTTGAGGTCGGGCGGCGACGGGATCTCGTTGTCGCGACCGATCTCAGCAGGAGCGAATTCCTTGTCGGTCACCGCCGCTGCTTTCGCTTGCCGACGTCCTTCCGCTGCGGCGAGCTTTGCAGCCTCGGCAGTGAGTGCTTCTTGCATGGTGGCGCGGCCGTCTTCACTGCCGAGCTGCTTTGCTAGATCCAGGCCGGTCATGGCGTCTTGCGCGTACGCGACCATGCCCTCGTACTCCGGCGCGATGCGCAGCCGTGTGAAGCGGGTCGACAATGCCGCGCCGCCGACGAGGATCGGGCAGTCAATGTTCGCCGCCTTCAGATCTTTCGCGGTGATCACCATCTGCTGCGCACTCTTCACGAGCAGGCCCGAGAGGCCGATCGCATCGGGGGTATGCTCTTTGTACGCAGCGATCAGATCTTCCGGCGGCACTTTGATGCCGAGGTTCACGACCTCGTAGCCGTTGTTCGACAGGATGATCTCGACCAGGTTCTTGCCGATGTCGTGCACGTCGCCCTTCACCGTCGCGAGCACGATCCGTCCTCGCACCGAAGACTCACTCTTTTCCATGAACTGTTCGAGGTGGCCGACCGCGACCTTCATGGCTTCGGCCGACTGCAACACTTCGGCAACGATCATCTCGTTGGCGTTGAAGGCGCGACCGACTTCATCCATGCCGGTCATCAGCGGGCCGTTGATGATCTCCAGCGGACTCATCGTTTCGCGCTTTGTCTCTAGATCGGCGACCAGCCCCTCGCGCGAGCCCTCGATGATGCAGAGCGCGAGACGTTCGTCCACGGACAGATGCTTACGTTCGTCCTCCGTGGGGCCGACCTTCTTGTCGGCGTAGTGCTCGGCGAAGGTCGCGATTGGGTCGTCGCCGCGCCACCAGATCAGGTCGTCGCAGAGTTTGCGCTCTTCGTCGGGAATGCGGCTGTACGGCGCGAGTGCCTCGGCGTTGACGAGCGCGAGATCCAAGCCCGCCTCGACGCAGTGGTGCAAGAAAACACTGTTGAGCACTTCGCGGCCGGCCGGCGGCAGACCGAACGATACGTTGGATATACCGAGAACCGTCTTCGCCCGCGGCAGCGCTGCTTTGATGAGACGAATGCCCTCGATGACCTCGACGCCGGACCCCGAATAGTTCTTGTCTCCCGTGCCGACCGGGAAGACCAACGGGTCGAAGATGATGTCCTCGGGCTCGATTCCGTATTTCGTCGTCAGCAGATCGTAGGAGCGCTGGGCGACTTCGAGTTTGCGCTCGCGCGTGATGGCCTGTGCTTGTTCTGGGTCGTCATCAATACAGCCTACGACTGCAGCCGCACCGAATCGGCGCATGAGCGGTGTGACAGTCTCGAACTTTTCTTCACCGTCTTCGAGGTTGATCGAATTGATGATTGATTTTCCCTGTAGGCGTTTGAGGCATTCCTCAACGACTTCGGGGTCGGTCGAGTCGACCATGACGGGGACTTTGATCTTCTTGACGAGGATCTCGAGAAAGGTCGTGACATCCGACATCTCGTCGCGGTCGGGGTCTTGTAGGCAGACATCGACAATGGCGGCGCCTTTTCGAACCTGCGCACGACCGACTTCGGCAGCCTCTTCGAACTTGCCTTCAGCGATCAGTCGCTTGAACTTGCGAGAGCCGAGAACATTCGTGCGTTCTCCGACGATGATCGGCCGTTTCTCGTCGTCGATCTCGTAGGCCTCAATGCCTGAGACCACCGAGCGGACCGGCGGATCGGGTGTACGCGGGGGCTTGCCGTCCAGCGCTCTCGCGATTCCGGCGATGTGTTCTGGGACGGTCCCGCAGCATCCGCCGGCGACATTCAGCCAGCCGTTGTCGGCGAACTTGGCCAGCTTGGCGGCGAGCATGTCGGGCGACTCGTTGTAGTTCCCGTCTTCGTCGGGCAATCCGGCGTTGGGAATGCAGGCGACGGGAAAGCGAGACAGCGACGCCAACGTACGCAGATGGTCGGTCATGAAGTCGGGGCCGGTCGCGCAGTTCAGCCCGATCCAAAGCAGATCACGGTGTGCGAGGGAGACGTAGAGCGCCTCGATGTCTTGGCCCGCCAGCAGCGTGCCCATCGTCTCGACGGTGCCCTGCACGGCGATCGGTAGATTCGTGCCGAGTTCCGCTTGCGCGGCATCGATGCCTTCGAGCGCCGCTTTGATATTGATCGTGTCTTGGCTGGTTTCGATCAGCAGCAGATCGGAGCCGCCCTCGATCAGGCCGAGCGCCTGAATTCGAAACGAATCGTATAGCTCGTCCCAGGTCACACCGCCGGTAACCGAAATGGTTTTCGTCGTAGGCCCGATCGATCCGGCGACGAAACGCGGTTTGTCGGGCGTGGAAGCGGCAGCGGCCGCCTCGGCGGCGATCTCGGCGGCAAGACGGCTGATCTCGCGTGCCTTGTCGGCCAGGTTGTATTCGGCCAGGACGAGCGGCGTGGAGCCGAAGGTGTCGGTCTCGATGATGTCGGCCCCCGCCTCCAGGAAGCGGTCGTGGATCGTGCGCACTGCGTCGGGCCGCGTGATGACGAGGTACTCGTTGCAGCCTTCGAGTTCGACCCCGCCGAAATCCTCAGGGCCCAGGTCGAGGCTTTGCACCGTGGTGCCCATCGCGCCGTCTACGATGAGGATTCGCTCGGAGAGTAATCGTTTGAGGAGTGTCGTTCTGTCTTCTCTGCTGCTCATGGGGTCCTGTCGCGACGTGCCATCGCGGGGAGTCTCGGGCGCTGCGAAACGACCGAGATTACCCGAGAAAGCGTGCCGGACCAATGTGCGGGGATTGACGCGGTCGTTGACGCGTGCGCGACCTTCTAGTTACCTGACGCTCTATGCTTCGCTCGGTGGTCATTGCTGCGATTCGGTCTGTTGTGGCGGTCGTGGCCATTGTGGCCGTGTTCGCTTCGTCGGGCGTGGCGGACGTGGCAATGGCCCAGCCCGCTCCCAATACCGGCGCCGCGCATGGGGCCGTCACGCCGCGGCTCGAGGGCGATCCTCCGGCCGGTCTCGTTATCGATCGCTCAAACGTCGGCGAGTACAGCGAGTTCATCGGGCCGTCGATCCAGTGGGCCATTGAGCGCGGGATGCGCATTGAGGTCGTGGATCCGCTGCCGATCCCGCTGGAACCCAAGCGGCTGGTGGCGACCGAGAAATATTCCGCGCAGGCACGTCTGAGTGACGACAAGCTTCGCGTCGAGAACTACGTTGCCGGACTTCCCTTCCCGCTCACCGATTCGAACGATCCGGACGCGGCCGTCAAGTTGATGTTCAACTACGAGAACCGCATCGTCGTCGATGACCTCGACGTACGCAATTTCGACTGCGATACCGGCTCGCTGCTTTCGAAAGGCCCCATGCACGTCGAGCGGCACTTCTTGATCGGCCACTTCCGGCGTCTGTACTACGTCGGCCGTCTGTACCACGAGCCGATTCACTCTCACGAGACGCCCGACGGCGTGCGCTACAAGGAAGCGCTGTTCCCGTTGATCGAGCCCTTCGATCTCAAGGGCGTCGGTCTGACATACAATCGCTTTCTGGATCCGCTGCGCCAAGACGACAGTTGGTTGTACTACCCAGTGCTTCGACGTGCGCGTCGACTCTCGACCGCGCAGCGTTCCGAAGCTTTGTTCGGGCAAGACACGGACATCGACAGTTACGGCGGATACGCCGGCAACATTGCTTGGATGGACTGGAGGCTGCTCGGCCGCAAACGCATCCTCGGCTCGATGCACTCCAGACATTTTCCGGGTAAGTGGGGCGAGCCGCCGGCCGACTTCGTGTTCGACGATACCTGGGAGATGCGCGACGTGTATGTTCTCGAAGGGCGATCGCGTCTGCCCGGCTATGCGTACTCGAAGCGTGTGATCTATCTCGATCGACACAGTTTCGTGATTCCGTATACCGAGCTCTACGACCACGCGGGTGAACTGTGGAAGGCGTGGGTCAATCAGTGGAAGATCGGGCGCGAGGCCTTCCCGGGCGCGAAGGTTGCGGTCTACGATTACGAGCAACAGTTTCTACCGGCCGTTACCATGTTCGACATGCAGTTGGATCACGCGACACGCTGCACGATCCCTTCGCGTTCGTTCCCGAAGGAAGAAGGCTGGTACCTCAACGTCGGCCCCGATGTCGGGACGAACGAGTCGAACGTCGGGCTATCGGCAATCATCAACAGCGGTCGCTAGGACTATCGTCGCCCCGCGACTAGGCATTCGTCTCCCTCACCTGTCTTTTCGTTGACCGAAGTCATGGCCGGTTGTAATGGACGCCATGCCGATTGCAGGCTCTCTCGGCAGGACACACCCGCGACACCGCGCTTGCGCGTCATTCCTGACGTTTTTGGTCGTAAGCGTTTTTGCGTGCGCGCCGCCGTACGTGAGCGCCGGGCAGTCGTCCGGCATGCATCTTCGCGCCAGCGAAGTGGCCATTTCTCACACCAGCGTTACCGATCGACGACCGGGTGATCCCGACGCCGGCACGATCATCAATCGGGCGAACGTCGACGAGCATGTGAAGTACCTCGCTCCTTCGATCGATTGGGCGGTGCGACGCGGCATGCCGATCGAAGTCATTGATCCGGTACGGATTCCGCTAGAGCCGAAACGGCTCGAGGCAACCGAGAAGTACTCGGCCCAAGTGAAGCTGAGCAGCAACAAGCGAAGGCTCGAGAACTACGTCGCCGGACTCCCGTTTCCAGATACCGATGAGAACGACGCCGATGCGGCTGTGAAGTTGATGTTCAACTACGAGAACCGCATGTCGTTCGACGACCTCGACATTCGCAACTTCAGTTGCGATACCGGCGCACTCGATCCGGATGCGGCGATGCGGATCGAGAAGCAATTTCTCATCGGCCACTATCGCCGCCTCTACTACCTAGGTCGCCTCTATCATGAGCCCGTTCACACCTGGGATACGCCCGATGGCGTGCGCTACCGCGAAGCGATTTCCCCGCTGATCGAGCCGTTCGATCTCAAAGGCGTCGGCATTACATACAACCGTTACATTTCCCCGGACCGCCAGGACGACAGCTGGCTCTACTATCCGCAGTCGCGGCGCGTGCGCCGCCTTTCGACCGCGCAGCGCTCGGAGGCGCTGTTCGGGTCGGATGTCGATATCGATAGTTTCGCCGGCTACGCGGGCAACATCGCGTGGATGGATTGGAAGCTGCTCGGAACCAAGCGACTACTGGGTTCGATGCACTCGCGTCACTTCCCCGGCGAGTGGGCGCCCGGGTCCGGTGACTTCATCTTTGAGGACACGTGGGAGATGCGCGAGATGTTCGTCATCGAGGGGCGCTCGCGGTTGCCCGGCTACGTGTACTCGAAGCGTGTGCTGTACGTGGATCGCAACAGTCTCGTCATCCCCTTCACCGAGCTCTACAACGACAAGGGGGAATTGTGGAAGTCCTGGGTGAACCAGTGGAAGATCGGCCGTGAGCCCTTCCCAGGGGCGACGACCGCCGTGTACCCGCACGAGCAGATGTTCCTGCCGGCCGTGACGATGTACGACATGGTCGATAACCATGCGACGCGCTGTTCCATTCCCTCTCGTGACTTCCCGAAAGAGGAGGCCTGGTACGTGAACTTCGGCCCTGAAGAGGGCACGAACTCCGATCATATGGGCCTAGCCGCCGTCATCTCCGGCGGTCGCTAGGGCCGCGAGTCGGTACAACTCGTGCCGGCCGGCTGCGCGCGTGTGGATTCTCGCGCTCCTCGCATATATACCAAAACGACTTTCGAGTCTCTGAGGAGGAGTCCATGGATGTTGTGAACGCGTTACTCCGGTGGCTGCATGTCATCGCCGGAATTATTTGGATCGGCTATCTGTATTTCTTCAACTTCGTGAACATCCCGTTCGCCGCGAAGATGAAAGAAGCAGGCGTCGGCAAGACGACGGTGCCCGAGCTGATGCCTCGCGCGTTGTTCTGGTTCCGCTGGGGAGCCGCTTGGACGTGGATCACGGGCGTACTGTTGCTGCTCATGGTCTTTTATCACGGTGGAATTCTGTTCGACGACCCGATGACCGGCGAGTACAACGCCGCCACCATCGCCTCGATCGCCTTCACCTTCCTCGGAGTCTTCATCTACGACGCGTTGTTCAAGAGCCCGCTGGCCGGCAACGTCAAAGTCGCCTACAGCATTGGTTTCGCGATCATCGCCGGCGTCGTGATCCTGATGGCCGAAGGGGCCGGGTTCTCATACCGAGCCTACAACATCCACATCGGAGCGATGATGGGGACGGCCATGGCGTTCAACGTCTGGTTCCGCATCTGGCCTGCCCAGCAGAAGATCATTACCGCAACCAAGAACGGTGAGGCGCCCGATCCGGCGCTGCTCGCGCTTGCCGGCGGCCGCTCACGCCACAACACCTACCTGTCGGTGCCGTTGGTGTGGATGATGATCAACAGCCACACGACCTCGTTCGCGGGCTTCGGCGGCTACATCGGCCTGCTCGTGATGATTCTTCTCGGCTGGCACCTCGTGTTCCAGTTCTACGCCAAGTCGCTGAAAATCGAGGGATTCTAGACCGAATCGGCCCCCCGCGGGCGTCACGAAGAAAGGTGGCCGGGTGCGCTTTGAGCGGCGGAAAAGCTCAACGTGCACTCGGCCTTTTTTCGTTGTGGCCTCAGGCCTGCGATGAGGGGCGTGCCGTCATATCGGCGTGCCAGCGGGTGAGGTTCGGGAACTCCTGCTCGTCGTAGCCTTCGCCAATCACGGTGGCGAAATCCACGGCGCACAACAGCGTGATATCGGCCACCGTCAGGCGGTCGCCGGCAAGATAGGTATTGTCGGCGAAATGCCCATCGAGCCAAGCCAGACGCTTCCACCCTGCCTCGCGGCAGCACTCGGCGTACTCGGGCACCTGGCGCATCTTTTTGTGAAAGTAGGGGCTCGTGTGGCGGAACGTGCCGAGGACGTGATCGAAGAACCCCAACTCGACGCGACGGTCCCACATGTGGGTTTCCGCACGCTGTGCGGCGGTTTCGCCGATCAGCGGGGGCTGGGGGTGTAGATCCTCTATGTACTCGCAGATCGCGGCGCTCTCGGCCAGACAGGAACCGTCGTCGAGCTCGAGAACGGGGACTTGTGCCATCGGGTTCTTGGCTAGGAACTCCGGCTCGTGCTGCTCGCCCTGGGCGAGGGCTACCGCTTGTACAGGAACGTTGAGCCCCTTCTCTGCCAGGAAGATCCGAACGCGTCTGCTGTTCGGAGCCATCTTTGCGTCTAATAATTTCATGATTGTCGCGGCACCGCGGCGTCGTGCCATCACTGGCCGGCGCCGGGCCGATCAACCTACCCCTATGGCGACTGTGACGAAACTCACGCGCGGCTCGATCGGGGGACCGTCAGTCTTTTTCCGGCAGTCGGGTCGAGATCACCCCATCGCGCTCGAGGTCATCCAGATCGCTCTTGCCGAAGCCTAGTAGCTCCTCGAAGACCTCGGCGTTGTCCTCGCCGCGAAAGGCCGGAACTCCGCGTACGCCGGCCTCGGCCGGCAGCTCATCGACGAACCGGTACGGGCTGTTGAGCACGCGTGTCGCGCGCCCGCTTCGGTCATCGACTTGGGGCGTCATATTGCGAACTCGCGTCTGCTCGCTGTCGAGCGCCTCGCCCATGGTCATGATCTTCGCGCCCGGGAATCCCGCGGCCTCGAGCCGGGCGACGACCTGGTCGGCGCTCTCTTGGTCGGCTACCCAGCCGGCGATGTGTGCTTCGAGTTCGTCCAGCTTGGCCTCGCGTTTGGCCGGGGTGTCGTAGCGCTCGTCGTCGGCCAAGTCCGGGCGGCCCATGACGGCTGTCAGACGGTCCCAATGCGCGCGTGGGTCCGGCGGCATCGCTATCAGCCGGCCGTTGCAGGGATAGACCCACGAGCACAGGAAATCGTGCTCAGTGCCCTCGTCGGGAAACAGGTAGAAGTTGGCGCATTCCTGGATGGCCAGTAGCGAGTCGTGCATGGCCATGTCGATGAACTGGCCGCGCCCGGTGCGGCGGCGCAACTCGAGCGCCGCCATGATGGCGATGGTGGCCTGCAATCCCGACACAGTGTCGCCTACCGCCAGCACGCTGTCGAAGGCCGGTGCGCCGCTGATGGCAAGTTGTCGATACAGCGTGCCCGTAGTCGCGTGCGCGATGCCGGCGAAGGCGCGTCGATCTCGCCAGGGCCCTTCGTGACCGAAGCCGCTGACGGAGCAGTAGATGAGTTCGGGGCGCTTGGCGCGCACGGTCTCATGGCCGAGGCCGAGGTCGTCCATCACGCCCGGCTTGAAGTTCTCTACGAGGATATCGCAATGGTCGATGATGCCCTCGGCCAGCTCGCGTCCGCGCTCGGTCTTCAGATCGATCGAGACGTTCCGCTTGCCGCAATTCTGCTGCATGTAGTAACCGCTCATGCTGCGACGTCGTGGACCTAGAAAGCGGCTCAGGTCGCCTGAAGGCGGCTCGATCTTGATCACGTCGGCGCCGAGATCGCAGAGAATGCGCGTGCAGAACGGTCCTGCGAGTACGCGGCTGAAGTCGGCGACGCGAATACCGTTGAGCGGGTGTCGCTGGCTTTCGGGGGCTTTGGGCATATGTGGATCCTAGCCGCGCATCCCGGAAGGAGACAATCGTCTCGTTGCCAGTGGGGATGCAGCTCAGCTTCCATTCACCGGCTTGACACACTGCGTGGCGTGGCGCTAGACCGAACGTGCAGGGGATGGAGCCACGATGCATAGAATAGCCGCCCTCGCCTGCTTTCTCCCCGCGCTCGCCGTCGCGCACGCGGCCGCCGCCCAGGTGATTGGGGTCGACGCAACAAAGCTCGTGGTCGTAGACAAACTCGCGACGACCTCGAAGGCGAGCGTGGTCTTCACTGCAAAAGACGCCGCGATCACCAAAGGCTCGGGAACCGATCCGAGCGCCATCAGTGCTCTCGTCACGATCGCCTACGACGCTGCGCAGGGGACGTTCCTCGTCCCGCCCGGAGCCTACGACGCAGCCAGCGGTTGGTTGACGAACGATGCGGCGCGCTCGAAATTCCGGAACAAGGCTGCGCCGAACGGATCCACGCAGGCGAAGGGACTGGATGTTCGCGTGGCGAAGCGGCTTTCGCTGAAGGCGCGCGGCGTCGGCGATCTGCCGCTGGACATCGTGACCAATGGTGCACCGAGCGGCAACGTCTATACCCTCTACTGTGTTTCGAACGGCGCGGAGCAGTTCTGTCATTGCTCCGAGTTTGGCGATTGCAAGTACAAAGCGGTCGGATCGGCTGCGGCCAAACTCGTGTGTAAGAACGGCACCGCCAATCCGTCATGCTCGACCGCGCCGCCGACTACTACGACGACCACAACGACCACTACCACGACGACGTTCGACGAATGCGCCGTCAGCCCGTTCCCGGTTTGCGGCGCCGCTTGTGGCGGGGGCCGAGTCTGCGCTCCGGTTTTCGCTCCGCCGAGCCTCGGTGGCAACGCGTGTCACTGCATAGACCCCGACCCGTGCGGGCCGACGGCTATTGGTGTGTGCCAGCCGGGTTTCGCGTGTGCGATTCTTCCTCCTGACCCGACATTCTTGTGCGCCCCTGTGCTGTGCTCGCCGTCTGCGGACTATCCGGCCTGCGGCGGAGCTTGCTCGCCGGGGCACGAATGCCGCGCGATGAATTTCGAGGGCTTCGATGGATTCTGCCTCTGCGCTGCACCGGCCGCGTGTGATGCCGGCTGCGGAGGCCTCGATTGCACTCTTCCCGGTGACGTATGTACTCAGGCGCTCGGCGGTTCGTGTAGTTGCGCAGGCCCGTAGCGACAGGCGTTCGCCACGCGACCCTCGCTACCATTCGGGACTACCAGTACGACCTAAGCCCAATTGACGGTTCGCCGTCCGAGCGGATATGGCTGGAGCACGGACGACACCCCTTGCCAGGCACCCTCCTCTCGTCCGCGAGAAGACATCTTATCCGGCAACGTTGCGGTTCCGCAGCTATAGGCGGACCCTGATCGTTGCTCGCAACTGCAAGGGGAATGCACGTGGCTCGTACAACTCATCCTGTCTCATCTGTCTTCGCAATCTTGGCAATCTTGGCAATCTTGGCAATCTTGCCGATCGCTCTATTCGCGCTCGTCGTGTTGTTACCATCGCCCGCCGCGGCGGCTCCGGTCTTGTTCACGGGGGATGCTACTGCGGACTTCACCGACCCGAGTGCCATGTTCTTCAGCGATGTACCGGCGATTCCGGACGTGGGAATGCCTAAACCTCCGTTCCTCGCTGCGGATATCAGCGGCTGGGACATGCAGGGCGTTTATCTTCAGTACGACATCTTGACCGACACGATGTACGTCGGCATCGACTGCTTCACGATCTGTGGAGACGCCGACAACGATGGCTTTCCCGGCGTGACTGGGCCTGAACTCACGTCTCTACTCGGAAACGACCAGCCCGACCTCGGCGGAACGGAATCCTTCGCGGTTGTCTTCGATACCACGCAGTCGCCGGGCTGTCCGGACGATGGACCGGGCGACGTCGTTGCTGGCGTCGCATCTGCAGTCGGCGCCAGCATCGCGGACTTCGATCTCTACGACTACATCTTCCCCGGCTGCCCGGACGGGTTCTTCGGCGGCGGCTGTCCTTTCACTTCGGTGGGCGCGTTCCCCGGCGATTCCATCATGGTCGGTGGCGTGACGCTGACGTTGTTTGCCAGTCCGAGTGCCGCAGCTCCCGACATCGAGTTCAGCCTGAGTCCGTTCTCGGCCCTGCCCGGTTTCACGTTTACGCCAGGCGGTGCGTTTTCAGTCGAACTCAATCTGTTTGGCGGTTCGATCGACGACGATGGAATCGGTGAAGACGAAATGGTCGGTGTCTGCTTCGACCAGACGACGACCACCACAACGACATCGACGACGACCACGACTCTGTGCATCGGCCCCATCAAAGAGGCGAAGTGCGGCAACGGCATGATCGATCCGGAATGCATGGAGGAATGCGACTACGCCGGTCTGGAGATTTGCGACAACATGATGGACGACGATGGCGACGGTCTCGTCGATTGCGGCGACGAGGATTGTTCGCTGGCGGTCGGCCCGACCTGCAGCGCCGAGTGCCTGCTCGTGACCGTCCCCTGCCTCGACATCAAGGACGATCCCTCGATCATCCGTTTCGGGAACTTCGGCAAGCCGGACTATTTCAAGATGCACGGGCGGATCCTGTCGCCGTTCGGGGGCTTCGATCCTACGGCTGAAGAGTTCACTTTCGATCTACACAACACCTCGGGGCTGGTCCATTCGATCACGCTGCCGGCAGGCTCCCTGGCTCCGTCGGGCAACAAGAACGGTCAGCCGACGCGGTTCAAGTACAAGGACAAGGCCGCGCGCCTGGCGGGCGGCATTTTCCAACTCACCGGTCGCTTCCGTAACGTTAGCGGCGAACCGTCTTTCCCGATCAAACTCAAAGTCTACGGGGACTTCTCGCTCGCGCTCGAGCCGCACATGATCACGCAGTGGTACGGCGTGGGCGGCGGTATCGGATTCTTGGTAGCGGATTGGAACGAGACCAACAGGGGCTGGAAACTCTCTCTGAAGGATATTCAGTAAGGCACGGGGGGCCGTCGGTGGGCGGCCCCCCTTCGCTTGTCTCTTGTCCCGTGTCCCGTGTCCCTTGTCACGCGCGTCTTTGCGGCTTACATATGGGTGGTTCGTCCACACCCGCAACAGGAGCCAGCATGGATGTTTCCGAAGCAGTCGCGCGCCGCAGTTCGATCCGCGCATTTACCGATCAGCCTGTCAGCAATGAACTCATCACTGAATTGCTGACGAAATCCTCGCGCGCACCGTCCGGCGGGAACCTGCAGCCTTGGCGAATCTTCGTCATCAACGGTGACGCGACCAATCGTTTTGCGGCCCATCTGGAATCTACGGATTTCGAAGCGCCCGCCTACGACATCTATCCGCCGAGTCTGAAGGAGCCGTATCGATCCGCTCGCTACAAGATCGGCGAAGACATGTACGCCCTGCTCGGGATCGAGCGAGCGGATAAGACCGCCCGCCTGATGCGCGTGGCCGAGAACTACAAGTTCTTCGGCGCGCCGGCAGGACTGTTCTGTTTCGTCGATAAGATCATGGGCCCGCCGCAGTGGTCGGACCTCGGGATGTTCCTGCAGACCTTCATGCTGCTGGCCGAGGAAGCCGGCTTGTCGACGTGCGCGCAAGAGTCGTGGGCGATGCGTGCCCAAGCGGTCCAGGATTTCGTCGGCGCCGCCGACGAGCTGACGATCTTTTGCGGTGTGGCACTGGGCTACAAGGACCCCGACGCAAACGTCAACCGCCTCGTGTCCGATCGAGCACCGCTAGAGGAATGGGCGACGTTCGTGTGAGGTCGAAGCGCGCCGGCCTACCGGAGACTACAGGCCAGCCCCTTGCTGAACTCTCGAATCAACCGGTGGAAGTCGCGCGCCGCCACGCTCAAGGCGGATGTGCACGCGCTCAGCTTCGCTTGTCGCGACCCCCGGGTCCCGTGGGCCGCAAAGTTGGTCGCGGCCGTCGTCGTCGCCTACGCTCTCAGCCCCATCGACCTCATCCCCGACTTTATTCCCATCGTTGGCTACCTTGACGACCTTCTGCTCGTCCCCCTCGGCCTCGCCTTAGCTGTTCGTCTGATTCCGCCGGCCGTGCTTGCGGAACATCGGGCTAGGGCAGCCGAACTACTGTCGCAGCCTCGTCAGGTCAGCTGGGTCGGTGCGGCAATCGTGCTCGTAGTCTGGCTCGTTACGTTGGCCTGGCTCGCTTCCATCGCCCGGCACCTTCTCAGCGAGTAGTTCATCACACGGCGACGCTTCACGCGGAGCTCGCGCGTGGTAGGTAGTCACGTCAACCATTCCTAGCATCGCTCGACATCTATCATCTCAACGTTCTAACGAGGGTCTCCGTGCGCGGCTTAGGCTGCGCGGGCACGACGCTCGACCTGCGGTGAGCGTTTCGCGGTGCGCCAGTTTCGGTGCGCTCAATGCATCGCCGTACAGCGCCTATGCGTGTTGCCGATCGCGTCGAACAGAGTTCGCGTCGCGATGGATTTGGCTTGACGACGCGGGCACTTTCGTATTATATTCGCCCCTGGTGTTCTTCATGTCACCACCGTTACACCTCGAAAAAACAAGGCCCATTCGACCCGGCCCGTCCCGCGCGGCACGCCGTGCTGCGCGCGTCGATCGGGAGCCGTGTTTACGCGTTCCCGCGCCGTTTCTCGAACCGCTGCCTCGTGAAGATCTGGCGGCGATAGACAAGGGCGAGGCCGCAATTGTCGTCGATAAACTGCTTGTCGCTGTGGCGCGCCACGAGTCCGTTTGTCGTGCGCGCATCGGACGTCTGGCCGTGCGACTGTTGGACACACGCGCTTACCATCGTCTCGGATTTGCGCGGCTGGGCGACTACACGACCGAGCGCCTCGGTTTGTCCGCACGAGAGATTCAATCGGCCGCGCAGGTCGCGCGTGCGGTCGAACCACTACCGCGACTTGGCCAAGCGCTTCACTCGGGCGAACTCAACTGGACCAAGCTTCGAACGGTTTGCGCTCATGCGAGTGCGGCAGATGTCGAACATTGGATCGCGCGTGCGCAAACGATGACGAGCCGCGAGTTGGAGGCGTACGCGAAAGACGTCGGTCGGGCGGCGCCAATCGGCGATCGCAACTCGTCAGCCGATGTTGCATGCAACGCAGCGTTGAGTACTCCCGAGCGCAGAGACGCCGCTCCGGTCGAGCCGGACGCCGATGATCCTGATTTCATCGACGGCGAACCACGCGCAGAGCTGCACATCTACTGCCCCGCTCATCTGCGCGCATTGTGGCGCGATGTCTCCGAGCTCGCATCGCGCAGTGCGGGCAGCGTGCTCGCCGGTTGGCAGGCGCTGGAACTGGTTGCGGCGGAAGGGGCTTCGGGGACGGGTCTGCACAACGTGTCGAACGGTGAGTCGAGCGGCGAGCCGATAATTGACGATGATGTTCTTGAGGTCGACGACGACATTGCCAAGAGGTTCCGGGCGTTCGGCGCGCACGTGCGTACACGAGACAGCGATGCAGAATCTCCGCGCGAGCGACGCGTTGGCGGTTGGGACGTCGAGTGGGAGGTCCTGCGAGCGCTCGTTGCTACGAATGGTTCTGGTCTTGCGGGCAATCTTGAAGACGCAAGTCCGGTTTTTACACCTTCGCGAAATGTCGATTCAGGGGGCATCGACGCGCTATCCGCGCTGTCTTCCGAATCGAACGCCAATAACCAGAATACGCCGCATTGCACTGCCACGGATCGAAAGTTCGGAGATCTGAATTTCGAGTGCCCAGATCTCGGAGATCCGGATCTCCCGCATACTATGGACGCCGATCAAATCGACGACGCGCTTCGCGCCGTCCTCGCATCGATGCGCAATATCGATTGGCAGCTCGGCCGACTTCTCGCCACGTTTTCGCGCCTCGGCCTGCACCGCCACATCGGGTACGCATCGCTGGCCGTCTACGTACGCGAACGGCTGGGTCTGTCGTCGCGAAAGGCGCGCGCTCTCGTACGCATCGAGGGAAACCCGGCCGAGGGACGCGACGCCTTGAGCGAAGCCTACCGGTCCGGTCGCATCTCATGGGTGCGCGCGCTCGCACTGTTGCCGGTCGTTTCGGAACGTCACGCCGATGCGTGGATCGAGCGGGCCGAGCGCGTCACCGTGCGTCGCCTATTTGATGAGGTCCGATGGGCGCTCGATGTGCGCGATCGCACGTGGCTATTCATGGAACTGGTTCCGCCCGATTTCGGCGCGAAGCTGGAGCACAGCGACGCGGCAGCCGAGCGGCAAATGCGTGCGCTCTATGACGACGCCATGGTCGATCGAATCAGGGAGCGTCCCCCTCTCGACAACACCAGCCTGCATTTCAGCGGCCCGATCTCGGTGA
>JAJCZM010000028.1 GCA_029262375.1 Deltaproteobacteria bacterium | reverse complement strand
GGTTTCTTCGTCGGTGAGCCTCTCGACCTCCGGCATAAGTTGGCCAAGCAGATCGAGCGCCCGATCAGTCTGTTGAATGAAAGTACCCAGATGATCACGGTAATCGAGACCGCGTTTGTCGCCAGTGCTCTCGATCAGAAGCTGTTCGGCCCGGCCAACATTCTCGACCGGCGGAAGATATACAAAGGTGAGAACGTAACTGCTCTCAAAGAGCACACCTGATTGCTCGAAGGCGGCGCGGCGTTCTTCATCGACAAGATGCGATACCGGGTCGGGGAAATCCGAATGCGGATAGTCGCCTGCCGGGTGGCGTTCGGCTTCGAAGAATAGCGCCCAGCCGGAACCGAAGCGGCGCAGCACGTTGTTGATCCGTGCGCATGAGCCGATGAGTTCGGCTTCAGTTGCACTTTCGAGGTCCGGACCGCGAAAACGCGCCGAGCGCTGAAAGCTGCCGTCCTTGTTGATAATAACGCCGGGCGCAACTAGACAGGCCCAGGGCAGATAGTCGGCCAGCAGCGCAGGCCGGGCGCTGTATTCCTTGAGGTTCAACATGAGAGAATGGCCTTGTGGCGGACGTGCCGGACCAGCACATCCATAAAGACCGGGTCCTTGCGCGCCGCATAGACAGCGGCGCCATGACCAACGAGCCAGACGACGAGCCCCGCGAGCCAGAGTTGGAGGCCAAGACCCAAGGCGGCGGCGAGCGTACCGTTGATGATCGCCACATTGCGCGGCGCACCACCCAGCAAGATCGGCTCGGTGAGCGCGCGATGTACTGGAATCTCGAACCCCGCAATATTGTCGATTGATCCGCTCATGAGATCAGCGCCCCGCCGCCAAAGGAGAAGAACGACAAAAAGAAGCTCGTCGCCGCGAAGGCGATGGACAGTCCAAAAACGATTTGAACCAGCCGACGGAAACCGCCGGAGGACTCGCCAAAAGCAAGCGACAGCCCTGTAAGAATGATGACAATAACGGCGACGATCCGCGCGACCGGCCCTTCGATGGATTGGAGGATTTGAGTGAGCGGCGCCTCCCAGGGCATGCCCGAACCAGCGGCATGGGCGGCGCCGGGCCAGGCCAGCGCAAAACCAACGGTTAGTCCCAGGATAGCGGCGCACCGATACGGGGATCGGCGGCAAAGATTGGATACGAATGGGTTCATGGCTGTTTCCTCATGTCAGACGTTTGGAATAAGACGGATGGGGGTGAGCGAGGTCAGGCGGTAATCATTGTCAGCGGTCAGACCTTCGAGCGCGGCGACAGTCTCGACGCGTCGGCCCGCGCCACGGCCTTTGAGAAACACAACCACGTCGATCGCCTCGGCGATTAGTCGGCGCGGCACGGTAACGACCGCTTCCTGTATGAGTTGTTCGAGCCGATAGAGCCCGGCATGAGCGGAATTGGCGTGTAGCGTGGTGATGCCGCCGGGATGGCCAGTGTTCCAGGCCTTCAGCATGTCGAGGGCTTCCGGCCCACGAACTTCGCCGACGATGATCCGGTCGGGCCGCAGACGGAGCGTCGAGCGAACGAGGTCGGCAAGCGAGGCGACGCCGGGTTTCGTCCGCAGGCTGACGCAATCTTCCGCCGCGCAGTGAAGTTCGCGCGTATCCTCAATCAGGATCACCCGGTCGCCGCCTGTCGCGACTTCGGCAAGAAGCGCATTGACGAGTGTCGTCTTGCCTGAACTGGTGCCGCCGACGACAATGACGTTTCTGGCCAACGCCACCGCTTCGGCAAGCGCCTTGGCCTGAGGCTGTGTCATAATGCACGCCTCGACATAATCGGAGAGCCGGTAGAGAACCTTTGCAGGTTTGCGGATGGCGAAACACGGCGCTGGAGACACCGGCGGTAAAAGGCCCTCGAAGCGTTCACCGGTTTCAGGCAGTTCCGCCGAAACCACTGGCCGCTCACCATGGCAGTCCTGACCGATATAACTCGCGACGAGCCGTATGATCCGCTCGGCCTCCGCCGCGCCAAGTTGTTCGCCGGTATTGATACGCCCGTCGCCATGGCGGTCGATCCACAACCTCCCATCGGGATTGACCATCACTTCGATTACTGCCGGATCGGCGAACGCTGCGGCGATTGCCGGCCCCATGGCTGTGCGCAACATGGTGCGTTGGCGATCAAGCGTCGTTGGATTAAAACGATCACGCATCGGCCTCTCCCGCTTCATTGGTTTGCTTGTCTGGAGAAGCCGCATTTTTCACGGCCTTTAGGGCGTCGATTTCCTCCTGCGTGAAGAAGTCGCTCTCGCCTGCGCTGATCTCGTCAAGCACATCGCTGATCATGTTTTTGCCGCCCGCAAGTCGGCGTCCGAGCTGTGTGACAAAATATTCGAAACGCTCCTTGCCGAGTGCGCGAGCGGCGTCCTGATCCGTATTTGGCAAGGGGGGAGTCACGGTCAGGAAAAAGCGAATAAATAGTGCGAGTGTCTCATTGGTGATCGCGAGATTGCGCTCAAGCCGGTCATATTGCCGGGTCATGCGGTCAAGCCGCCGGATCAACACACCATCGCGCTGATCGTCAAACTCCTTCGAGAAAAAGCCCATGAGCGCAGCCTCGACAACAGCCGCTTTGGTGACACCGGGCCGCTTGGCGGCGATTTCGACTTTCTCGAAGAGCTCGTGGGCGACATGAGTGTTGAGGCGGGGTTTCATGGGCGTTCCTCTAAAAACTCGGCAACAGGTCATCATCGGCCTGCGTTCCAACGCCTGTGTTCATCGCGTGAGCGCGCTGGACGGCTGCTCCGTTCCGAGCCAGTTGATCCATGCGCTTGGCTTGAACCACGTCGAATTCGTCATCGAGAAGACCTGCATCCGGCCCCTGTTCGGGCTCAGGCTTTGCAGGCGTTTCATCGGGAAGCGCCGGATGGCGATTCAAGCCGCCATCATCGTCCTCCCCGCCCGAAACGAGTTCGGACCAGGGCTTCTGGAGTTCAGCATGGGGCTGGCACACTTGCCCGGCCCAGTCGTCAGGGCGGACAGGCGGATGATCTGCATAGAGACCATCCGCCGACAGGCCCGGCGGGGGGCACACCCGGCCTGTGAAGTTGGCGTCCTGGAAGTAGCGAAGTTTTTTCGCCCGGATCGGCGGTTGACCAGAGATCATGACGATTTCCTCGTCTGCCGAAAGCTGCATGACCTCGCCGGGGGTCAGAAGCGGTCGTGCGGTCTCCTGCCGCGAGACCATGACGTGGGCCAGCCAGGGCGCGAGCCGATGACCTGCATAATTGCGTTGCGCGCGGAGTTCTGTCGCCGTGCCGAGCGAGTCCGAAATACGCTTTGCCGTCCGCTCGTCGTTGGTGGCGAAGGCAATCCGTACATGGCAATTGTCGAGGATCGCGTTGTTCTCGCCATAGGCCTTAGAGATTTGGTTGAGCGACTGGGCGATCAGAAAGGCGCGGACGCCGTAACCAGCCATGAATGCGAGCGCGCTTTCGAAAAAGTCGAGCCGCCCGAGCGCTGGAAACTCGTCCAGCATCATCAAAAGTTGATGCCGATGGCGCTTGCCTATCTGCCCTTCAAGTTTCTCGGTTAGACGGCGGCCGATCTGGTTGAGGATCAGACGCACCAACGGCTTTGTGCGTGAGATGTCCGAGGGTGGAATGACGAGGTAGAGCGAGACGGGCCGCTCCGCGTCCATCAGATCGGCGATCCGCCATTCGCAGGCACTCGTCGTCTCCGCCACTGTAGGGTCACGATAGAGCCCAAGGAATGACATGGCGGTCGAAAGAACACCGGAGCGCTCGTTTTCGGATTTGTTGAGAAGCTCACGCGCGGCCTGCGCGACAACCGGATGAACCTGTGGGTTCTTCTCCGTACCGAGATGATTTGTGTCCATCATCACTCGCAACGTTCGCTCGAAGGAGCGTGACGGGTCCGACAGAAAGGCAGCAACGCAGGAGAGCGTTTTTTCTTCTTCGGCGTAGAGCACATGGAGGATCACGCCGACGAGCAAAGAGTGTGAAGTCTTTTCCCAATGGTTCCGCCGCTCCAGTGCGCCTTCGGGATCGACAAGAATGTCGGCGATGTTCTGAACGTCACGAACCTCGTGACGGCCTTTGCGCACTTCCAACAAAGGATTGTATTTTGCGCTTGCCGGATCGGTCGGGTTGAACAGCAGGCAATGAGAAAACTGCGCCCGCCAGGCGCTGGTCAATTGCCAATTCTCACCCTTGATGTCGTGAATGACGGCGGACTCGGTCCAGGTGAGCAAGGTCGGTATAACCAGCCCAACGCCTTTGCCCGAACGCGTCGGCGCAAAGCACATGACTGTCCGTCGTCAGGGTTTTTGGCGCCAAAGGCGACTTAATCTAAGAGAGAGTCTGGCTCATCTGGTTGATCGCATTATGCAGCGCGTTTGCGGTGTTGCAAGCGTCGCGCTTCGAGCGTCTTTAGTTTGATCCTTTC
>JAJCZM010000027.1 GCA_029262375.1 Deltaproteobacteria bacterium | reverse complement strand
CAGGATCAGCATCAGTTCGATCACCTTCGCGTCGTCGGGATCGACCTCGTAGGCCTCGCACGGAGTCGCGAACATCATGTGCAGAAAATTCGTGGCGTAGTCCAGGTCGTTGCGCGGGTAAATCGACGGCTGTCCGATGCTGTGTTTGTAGGAGTAGGCGGCAATCGTCGGCATCTTCCCGAGCAGCCGAATCGCAGTGACCAACGCGTCATCCTCGTCCTCGGGATCTTGATAGAACGTAGCCAGGGCTCCAACGGCAGCCGCCAGCGCCGGCATCGGATGCGCATCTTTCGGCAGCGCCCCAAAGAACCGCTCGAAGTTCTCGTGCAGTAGCGTGTGGTGGGTGATCTCGCTTTCGAACGACTCGCGCTGCGCCGTCGTCGGCAACTCGCCATGGATCAAAAGATGCGCAACCTCGAGAAACGACGCCTTCTCGGCTAGCTCTTCGATCGGATAGCCGCGGTAACGCAGGATGCCCTTCTCGCCATCGATGAACGTAATCGCGCTGCGACAGGCTCCCGTATTGCCGTATCCGGGATCGAGCGTGATCATTCCCGTACTAGACCGTAGCGCCCCGATGTCGATGCCGATCTCACCTTCCGTGCCCGTTACGGTCGGAAGTTCGATGCTGCCATCGCCGAGACGAAGCTCGACTTTCCCTCTCTCGTTACCAGCCTGTTGCGACTTCGACATGACAACCTCCCTATACGACGGACGTACACTTTGCCGCTGACATAGCCAGTGACGCGGCTCTACAGATAACTGCTCGCCGAAGACTGCGGTGAGACAATTGAGGGTCGCAACGCTCGGCAGTCCGCTTGCGCGATGCTCGTGGCATCGTGATCTCCCTACAAAGCAATCAGCACGAACCGTGCCGTATGTTCACAGTCTCGCGAACATCGCTACCACAATAGGCCGCGCTGCGTCGATCCGCGCCCGGGGCGCCCTCCCGACCAACAAACCAGAGGCTGCGCGCGGCGCGCGGCAGCGGAACCGACTGACACATTCCCAGATCTCGGAAATGGGAATAAAGATTCTCGCGCGTCTTGGAAAATTTCGAGGCTTTCGCAGCTCGTAGAAGACCCGCTCCGCGCCATCTCTGGACGCGAACCGACAGGCACGGGGCCGCAGGAGCTAAGCGAACGACGCCGGCTTACTCGCCGCCGCCAACGATGACGGCCGGCAACGGGTCGATCGGTTCGAAGTTCTCGCCTCGCGCGCGCAGTACTTCGCCGGGTCCGGTGAACGTTCGGAAACCATCGCACAGGATCGTCGTCGGTGTCTCGACCCCGCGAGGCGACGACAGACAAAACGCGATTCCGTCGTCGAGCGCGACGATCGAGCCGAACTCCGGATCGCAGAAGAAGCAAGTCTCGAAAAACGCCGGATCTGCCGTCGTTTGAACGCGCACCAACAATTCGGTCAGAACCAGCTCGTCTTCGATCTCGACACTGCCGCTCTCTTCGAGCTGGCAACACGTTCCGCAATGGGTCGTCGATGTGGAACTGGTCACGACCTGAACCGTCTCAACGGTTGTGACCGACGAAGCGGGAACAACAGACTCGGTGTCTCCCGCCACTGTCGCCACGGACCTTTCGACGGTGCGTTGAGTAGCCGTCAAAGCCGCGGGCTCTGCCGAACACGTCGCAACGCCTTCCACGTCTACACAAAGCTGTGGTGCCGGGCATTCGAGCGCACAGCTACAACCACACGCTACGTCCGCCGTACGCGCGATCTCGGCGAGATCCCCGCTGCCCGCACATGAAAACAATCTCGAATCGCTTAAGAAACAGTCACGTGCGTCGAGAACGAGCCCGTCATCAGCTCGCACCAAAGTGACGTCGCAGCCGAGAGCAAGAAGGTCGGCATCGACTTCACATGCCAGCGCACGGGTATCGTCGGGTAGCGCGGTCGCGGGAATTTCTAGGTGCACGCCGGCACAACCGTCGGCCTCACTGAGAGTGTACGCGAGAGCGGCGTCCTCGGCACACTGCGGGCATAACATCGTGGCCGGCAATCCGACCGCAGTTCGCAAAACGCCGAGCGCGTCCGATGCGGAATGCGTTCCGGATCCGTCGGCGTCACAAATGCACGGGTGACACGCTTGCGTGCCGATGGCCGCTCCGAGGGCGAACAGCGCATCGACCGCCGAGACGACTCCGTCATCGTTTGCATCGCCGCAGACGGGTGAAGCCAGGTCGAACACGCGCGCAACGACGTCGCTGGACGGTCCTTCGCTATTTGTGGCCCACGCGATCGCAACCTTGTCCGTGCCCAAAGAAATGACTTCGGGTGCTCCGGCATCCAAGGACTCATCCGACGTGACTTTGCGCGGGCGCCCGAGCGGCCGGCCTTCGTTGTCGAACACTCGGGCAAAGATTCCTGCGCTCTCGTCGCCGACGGTGCCGCGAGTAGCATTCAATACCTGCAATACCTGCAATACCTGCGATACGGGCTGCGTGCTTGCCTTTGTCCAGACGACGACGACGCGCTCGTCGTCTATACGCGTGACCGCCATCTCGCGCACCTGCGCAGCGGGTGCGGTTGTTTGTGTAAGATCTGAAGCCAGCACTATCTCTCCGCTCGTTGCCTCGCCGGTGTCTGAGTAGTTGCGCTGCCGTAGGTCTTCGAAAGCTGATGCGTCGAACCTTTCGCCGACGACAGCACGCCAGTACACCTGCGACTGACCGGGAGAGGAGTCGCGAATCACGCGAGGGCCGCGCCTTCCACCTCTAGCCACCAACTCTGAATCGCCGAGCACTGTGGCGTCGGGGGCAAGACGTTGGAACCGCACCAGTCCGCGAAACGAATACGGGTCCGGTTCCCCCTGCCACCATGCGACGGCCAGATTGCCGTCAGCCAAAGCAGCGATGTCGCTACGGATAGTAGCCCGCTTGGAAACGAAAGGCCCCGGCATGCCGCTGATGAACTGGTCGGCACCCAACGGCGCGCCGTTGGAATCGAAGCGTCTCGACAACGCGTAAATCTCCGGCGTCGCCACACCGTCGTCGACCCCGCTGGCCCACACGACGACGAAACCGCCGTCTCCCGCCTGCGCGACGGCCGGGCGATCCAAATAGTAGTTGCCACCGATCGCCCGAGCCGTGTTGACCGCAAATGCCTGGCCCGAGGGCACACCGCCGGCATCGAGCTTGCGGCCGCGAATGCGCGGGACGGTGGAACCGGATGGCACATTGCGCCAGACCACGACAAAGCTGCCATCGCTCGTAGCAGCTATGTCGGGAAGGCCGTTCGTCGATACCGTGCCGGCACTGACCGCGAACTCCTCGCCAAGCGGCAGACCATCCCCGGAAACCAATCGCCCACGGACACTTACGCCGCCTTCGCTCGGTCGGTCATCCGTCCAGACGACGATAAAACCGCCATCACCCGCCGCCACGAGTACCGGGTTGCGCTGCGCGCCGGTGGTATAGCTATTGATCGCAATTTCGTCGCCGCTCGGAATCAGCGCGCCGATCGCCGCATCGGGCACGAGCGCCCCGGCGAGGATCCAGACGCATTGTGCGAGCAATGAATTGAGTCGAGTCGGTCGCAGCATGGTCGGCTATCCTAACGCAAAGATCGTTAGACCGTAACACTGCGAAACCGACTAGGACAAGCTCGCTACCGGTTGGGGGGTGGCTCTGTTCCGGTAGCGGTGAATCGGCCGGGACGGTCGCGATTCATCCGTCGTGCTGCATGTCGAAGAACAGGACCTCGGCATCGCCGTTTCCGGGAACGCCGGTCATTAGCATCGAATACGGACCTTCGATTGCGACACCGTCCCCGGCCTGTAGTCGGTGCTCGCCGAGTTCGATCTCTCCGCGCGCAACCTGCAACCAGCCGGCGCGTCCTGCATCCAAGTCATGGCTCGCTGAACCGTCCTCAGACAATAGCGCCGCGTACATGTCGATGTCCTGATGGATGACCACCGAACCATCACGCCCATCACGAGAGCCGACCAATCTCAGCACTCCACGCTTGTCCGAATCCGAGAACGCCTTCTGCTCGTACTCAGGCGCAAGGCCGGTTTGCTGCGGCAGAATCCAGATTTGCAGCAAATGCACCGCGTCCGATTCGGAATGATTGAACTCGCTATGGCGGATTCCCGTGCCCGCGGACATGCGCTGAACGTCGCCGGGGCGGATGACGCCGCGACTACCAATGCTGTCTTTGTGTTCGAGCGCCCCTTCGAGAACGTAGGTGACGATCTCCATATCTCGGTGAGCGTGTGTCGAGAATCCCCTACTCGGCTCGATGCGATCCTCGTTGATCACGCGCAGCGAACCGAACCCCATGAACTCGGAGTCATGATAGTCCGCGAACGAGAACGTGTGGCGACTATGCAGCCAGTCAATGTCTGCGAGGCCTCGGTCATCGGACCTTCGAATCTTCAGCATGTCACGCTCATCCGGGAGAATAGTCCGGTGTCATCGACGGGTTCGCATATCGCTAGCGCTTCGCGATACTGGCAACGAAACGACGTTCCGATGGGACAGTGCCTTTAACAGCTACAGACAGGGCAGACAATCAGGATGCCCTGCACATTGCGTTGTCGTCAGCGAGATCTTCGGCTCGGTGACGAGGTACAAATCGCCGGCGGAGTTGCCACAGATCGTCGAGTCGGAAGAAGTAACGTGCCGACTACTCACGGCCCCGTACAGATCATTGTTGTTTACTGTCGACAGCGTCACCAGGATCTTTCGACACTCGAGACCGTTGCGTCCGTTGCCGGAGACGTCCGATGCGCTGACGCGAAGACCGCGAATTCCACGCGCGCCGGTCCTCGAATTCGAATTCACAGTACAGCCATCAACCAGAACTTTGCCTTCCGAGTAGATTCCGTAGTTCCCGTTGGCGCTGACATCGCTGTCCGTAATGTCGAGGTTCCGCGCTATATACAGACCGGAAAGCCCGTTCCCGCTGATGGTCGAATTGCTAACGCTTGCTTTGCGTGAATTGATTCCGCGCTCTGCGCTGTTGCTGATCGTCGAACCAGAGACGGTCACATGACTGCGCTTCACCGCGTAGGGCAACGTACCGGGCGCACCGATTCCGTTGCGACCGCTGAGCGAGATCGTCAGATCCGAGACGGCGAGCCGACGGCCGGCATTGTGGATACCATCAATGCCGGCACCAACGACGCTACCTCCGCCGCCATCGACGGAACAACGCCCCTCGCAAACAATGCCGTGCTGTAGTCCGGCAGTAAGAGTGAACCCGGCGAGGTCCAGCGATCCCTTCTTGATCGATACGGCATCGCCCGCGTAGCCGCTGCAATCTAGGTCGGCAACGAGAGATCCCTCCCCCGCATACGATTGGCCGCATGCCGTAACCGAGACCGGTCCGGCTGCGTGCGCGCTCACTGCCACGAAGAGTATTGAGAAAATGGCGGTGGATATTCGAATCACATGCATTGCGTTGCCCTCGTGGTTGTTGCGAACGTCGTGCTAAACGAGCCCGGTTGAACTCTGCTACTACACCAGCCCGCCTTCGCCAAGATTCCGCATAAGGGAAACCCCGCACATGCAACGCGCGGCGGTACAGACGCGTCACTTCGCTCAGAAGCGCGAACGGGGAAATCGCGAGCGCAGTGTTCGCGAAACCAGAATTCTCCTACCGTCGGCGTAACTGCACAGATACTCTTCGCACTGCTCGATCTGGAGGGGGAATTCCATGTTGCATATACTTCGCCGCCGACACGCGGCAACACTACTAGGTAGCGCGGCACTGCTCTCGATCGTCTGGATCACACCCGCCGAGAGCGCCTGCAACCTCATTCCCGGTGTCCGCCCATTGTTCGACGGCGCGCAAGGTCAGACGAACCGACCGTTCGCAGCCCCCGGCGAGCGAATCGAGGTCTCGCTGCGCAACTGTGACAGCTCACTCGGTTTGAGCGCGCTCGAAACCGATCATGTCGTGACGATTCTCTTCACGCCGCCGGCCGGCAATCCAACGGCGGTCATTCTCACGGCCGAGGCTGACTGCGCCGGACTCGCCTCCGAGATCGCCGGCTGTGAATCAGCGCTCGGCGCGGGCGGTACCGCGTTTTGTCTCCCGCAAGCACAAGCCGATGTCGAAATCGTCGACCGCAGCGGCGTGCGCTCGCTGGGCTTCCGCTTCCCCGATACCGATGCACGATGTGTCGGGGGAACCGAGCCGGGCACACCTTGCGGCGACAGTGCAGATTGTGACGGCGGGACTTGCGCGCCGGATGACAACGATCGCACGCTGACAGGATCGGTCGCCGTCGTAGTCACCGACGCAAACGAACCGCTTACCTGCGGCATTGCCGACTGCGCTTCTGCGAGCGGAACGCTCGCCTGCGTCGACAAACTCTACAACACGTCGGGGTCGTGCTCGACATCGTCGCGCGGCATCACGTTCTCAGGCCTGGTCGCGCTACCACCGCCGAACAACTACCAAGTAGAATGCGTAGAAGACGAGCCGCCTTGCGAACCGCTGCTCGGCGCGGACGAAATCCACTTCGCACTCGACGAAGTCGGTAACCTCTATATACCTTTCAACTGGGACGGCATTCGCGAGTTGCTCGACGGCGAGCCCGCTGCGCGTCTGGTGCGCGCAAACATCGCATTCGATCTGGCTATCACCGGCTCGACCTTCGTGGGGTCCTTCTCACCGGAGGGCCGAAAGCTCGACCCCGTCTTCGAACCGAAGGAAACCGTCGGTTCCTACCTGCAACTGTTCGGCACGGCGGACGCTCCATACACCATCTTACGTGTCGCGCGCGGTAGCGATACCGGTCAAGCCTGTCTCGCCGGTGCGAACGCCGGCATGCCCTGCAACATCGATAGCGAATGCCCCGGCGGCACGTGCGAACCCACCAGCTGCGTTGGCGGTGCATTCAACGGTTCGTCATGCAGCGGCCCGTTCGATTGCCCGGACGGCTTCTGCGGAGACTCCCTGTTCGACTTCAGCATCCTGGTTTCCGAGGGCGGCATCGGGCCGGTGATTCTACCGCGTAGCGCCAACGGCCTGACCGGCATGTGCCAAGACAATCCGAGTGCGAGCTGTTCAGGTGACTGCGGAATCGACGGTCCTTGCGTGTTTTACAAACTGGAAGCCGGCCCGCCGGTTCCGTTGGAAGATTTGGTCGCACGCGATGAGCTGGCGGACATGACGATCACCGAGCGCATCGACGGCATCGATCGTAACGACGACGGTGATGCCACGGACGTTGTCATCGGGCGCCGCGATCCGCTGACCGGCGAATTCGGCCCGCTCGAGGCGCCACCGCTAACGTGCGGGATCTCAGGCACACCGACGTCGCGCGCCGTGTTGAGAACCAACATCGGAAGCATCCTGCTGCCGGCGGGAACGACCGAGGACGACCTACTCTACTTCGTCGAATCGGAGAGCGGTCAGAATTCCTGCGACATGACAGGCGACGGCGACACCGAGGACGGAATCCTTCGCATCTTCGATGCAGCCGGCAACGACCTCACGGGAGGCGCGCAAATCGCGGTCTCGCCGGAGCCCGACCTCGAGGCTCGACCGCTGGCCGTCTCCGAAGGTCGCGTGTTCTTCGTGACGAGTGAAGTCGCGATCGCAGCGAAACAAACGCGTCGCGTGAGTACCGATTTCATCGGCAACGAGGTCAACGGCGACAGCTATACACCGCTCGTGTCCGACAACGGCGACTTCGTCGTGTTCACCAGCGATGCGACCAACTTGGTCGGCGGCGATACGAACGGTAACTCCGACGTCTTCGTGAAGCAGCCCGTCGGCCAACTGGCGGTGCGCTACAGCCTGAGCGATATCGGCGCTCAGATCACCACGGGTGATTCGAGAGGGACCAGTGTCTTCGGCCTGCTCGGCAACCTTCGTGTGTTGTTCGAGTCGGATGCCTCGGATGTGGTTGCCGGCGATCTCAATGCCGCGACCGACGTGTTCGTTGCGATCGGCGATGGTTCGGCGGCACCGACGAGCGTGGAACTCGTCAGTGAGGCTTTCGGCGGCGGTACCGGCGACGGGCCGTCGTATTCGGGTGTCTTCACCGGTCAGGATGTCCTGCTCTACTTCGTCAGCGAAGCTACGAATCTCACCGATACGCCGGATACCAACGGTTTCGCGGACATTTACTTGCGGCATACGGGATTCGGTAGTTCATCCCGTGTCACGTTCGCCGACGGCGGTGGAGAACCCGACGGCCCCAGCTTCTCGCCGACCGGGCATGCTGTGTACGCGAGCGATGCGACAAACCTCATCCCAAACGATACGAACCTCGCGACGGACATTTTCTACAGCGCTTTCGGTTTTACCGACCGCCTCAGCGTCAGCGGTACGGGCGCCGAAGCGAATGGGTCGTCGTTCAATCCATCGTCGATAGGCTTCAACCAGGTTGTATTCGAAAGCGACGCAACGAACCTTGTGCCCGGCGATACCAACGGTGTACGCGACATTTTCTACCGCGACGACTTTGCCGGGACGACCCGGCGCGTAAGCGTAGTGAGCGGCGGTGCCCAGGCCAACGGACCGTCATACGATGCGCAGTTCACTACGGACGGCCGGCAGGTGATCTTTCGTAGCGATGCCACGAACCTTGCGGGCGGCGACACGAACGGCGCGACCGACGTATTCGTGCACACGCTCGCAACCCGGACGACCGAACGTATCAACGTGAATGATTCCATGGCGCAGTCGACCGGTGACGTCACTGCGTTCGGTCGAGCGACAGGTCGCGCGCCCCTGGTTGCTTATACCAGCGAAGCCAGCGACCTGATCGGATTCGATACCAACTCGGCGGCAGACGTCTTCATGCGCCGCGTCGACCCCACCGACCCGCTCGGAGCCGATGCGTTGTTAGCCGACGGAACGCTCGACGACGATGTGCTGAGAGTGTTCGATACGAATACGAGCACGCTGACGAACCTCTGTCCGGCCGTCAATTTCAGCGTTGCCAACGGTAAGGCCACGTTCGGTGTATTCGAGAACAGCGGTCCGGGTACGGCAAGCTGCCCGAGCGGTGATCTGGACGGCGACGGTGTGGTACATCTCGCCGACACCGATGCTCCGGTCCACTTCTGGGACGGCCACGCCGCTCCCGTGAACCTCGTCCTGGATGGGGCGGCCGCAATCGGCGACACGGTGATCCTGGCCGCTGCCTACGACTTTCTGAACCCCAATCCGACGGCCACTTCGGGCGACGGTCTTTACGTCCACGACATCTGCGACCCGATCGGCAGCTGCGGGTGGACGTACGTGTCGTCCGTCTTGAACGAATCGCTGCCGGATCCCGGAACGTTCTGCCTGGACGAAGCTCTCCAAGTATACTCCCTCGAGGCTGAAGGCGACGTGTTCGCCATGCGTGCCTACGAAGGCGGTGAGGACTACTGTTCGGCCGATCTGAACGGCGACGGTTTCTACAACGGCTTCGTCCCCGTGATCTACGACGCAGCGACGGCCACCTCCTACAATTTCGGTCACGCGCTCGTCGCGGACCAGGGCGGTAACGATCCCGGTGGCATCGTAATCGGAAAACGTGTCAACGATCCGCGTTGCGGCGGCGACGTTCAGCTGGTCGCGGTCGAGGTCGATGAAAGCCGGGACGGCAACGTGTCGCTAAACTCTCCCATTGACGAGGACATCGACGACAACGTCCTGTTCGTACTCGACATCGTCACGGGTGAGATCCGCAACAGCGGCATCGCGCTGACCCGCTGCACCTTCGCCGCCTGCGATCCACGCAGTCCGTTCCGCGTGGATGGCAGCAAAGTGTACTTCCTGACGCGTGAGCAGGACCACGGCGGTCTGGATCTGAGCGGTGAAGGCGATACCGATGACTTGGTCTTGCAGGTCTACGACTTCTGCGAGGACCAGTGCACATCGGCCGGGCGACTCGACGAAAACCGAGAGCTCGATCCGCAGATCGTTCGCGACAACAGCCTCATCGTTCTGACCGAGGCCGGCCGCTGCGATCTCGGCCTAGTGTGCGATCCTGACCTCGACACGTGCGAGGAAGGCGCGTTCTGCGAAGCCGACACCTGCGATGTGCCCACTTCGACCTGCCAGCGCCACACGACAGTGGGCTGCGCAAGCGACGCGGACTGCGCACGCTGCATCGTCCGCGTACCGACGACCTGCACGAGCAACGCGGATTGCCCAAGCTCCTCGACCTGCGAAATCCAACTGGTCACGTCGGTCACATCCGCCCTGGATACCGATGGAGACGGCGTCACCGACGGCAACGACAACTGCCCCGAGGTCGCCAACCCCGGACAAGGCGACAGTGACGCAGACGGCGTCGGAGACGCATGCGATACAGACACGTGCAGCCCGACCGTAGTTGCCGGCTGCCGTGTACCGGCTACCGGTGGGTCGAAACTTCAGTACAAAGACAACGCAGACCCGAGCAAGCGCAAGCTCTCGTGGAAATGGTCGAAGGGACCGCTCACCACGTTCGCAGACTTCGGCGACCCGACGACGGCCGACGACTACCTGCTTTGCGTCTACGATGGCTCGACGAACGTCGCCACGGCTCTTGCTCTCGGCGGCAAGGATTGCGGCAAGCCCGGCAAGCCGAAGCCCTGCTGGAAGGCGACGAGCACCGGCTACAAGTTCAAGGACAAGGCCGCCGCGCCTAGCGGCGTCTCGAAAGTCGGCTTCAAGGGCTCCGACGAAGCGCTCAAGGCCAAGATTCAGTTCAAGGGCAAGGGGGCCAATCTACAAATGCCCGACCTGGCTGGTCTTGGACCGCAGATCATCGTGCAGGCACAGAACACGACGACCGGCCTGTGCTTTGAGGCGGTGTATACGACTCCGTTCGATAAGCAGGACATCTCGCAACTGAAGGCCAGGTCCGACTGAGCGTGACTGACAGCTTCCCGCTGGATTGAAGCGCACGCGTCTGCGATGCTCGGCCCGCGCACGCACGCGCCAATATCCCGCGAGGAAGGAACTGAACGCATGAGCGAGTCATCGGAGTATACGCCACCGAAGATCTGGAAATGGGACACCGAGAGCGGAGGTCGGTTCGCGAGCATCAATCGGCCGATCGCAGGTCCGACCCATGAAAAGGATCTGCCGGTCGGTAAGCACCCGTTTCAGCTCTACTCGCTCGGAACACCGAACGGCATCAAAGTCACGATCATGTTCGAGGAGCTGCTGGCGCTCGGTCACAGCGGCGCCGAATACGATGCCTGGTTCATCAACATCATGGACGGCGGACAGTTCGGCAGCGGCTTCGTCGCGGCCAATCCCAATTCGAAGATTCCGGCGCTGATGGATCACAGCACCGATCCGCCGACACGAATCTTCGAATCCGGAGCGATGCTTCTCTATCTTGCCGAGAAATTCGACGCGTTCATCCCGAAAGATCCGCGCGGCCGTGCCGAGTGTCTTTCGTGGTTGTTCTGGCAGATGGGCGCGACGCCGTTTCTCGGCGGCGGCTTCGGACACTTCTATGCGTATGCACCGATCAAGATCGAGTACGCGATCGACCGCTTCGCCATGGAAGTGAAACGACAGCTCGACGTTCTCGACCGACACCTGGCCGACAACGAATACATGGCCGGCGCCGAGTACACGATTGCCGATATGGCGATCTGGCCTTGGTACGGCGGCGTCGTATCCAATGCCGTGTACAACGCGGCCGAGTTCCTCGAGACCCACACCTACACCAACGTGAAACGCTGGATGGACGTCGTCGAAGCGCGTAAAGCGGTATCGCGCGGACGCATGGTCAACGGAGTGTTCGGCAAGCCGGAGCACCAGCTGCGCGAACGCCACGACGCCGACGACTTCGACACCAAGACGCAAGACAAGATCGAAGCGGCCGGCTAAGCGTTCCCACCGGCGATTGGCTGGCTCGCGCGTCTCGGCTAAACAGCCGCTCATGCTTAGTCACAACAACTACTTCGACGGCGCGGTCCAGAGCGTGGGATTCGAGCGCAACGGAAGGCGCAGCTCCGTGGGTGTGATCGACACCGGCAGCTTTCACTTCGGCACCGAAGCCGCCGAGCGCATGACCGTCATAAGCGGCGAGCTATGGATTGAAGGTGCCGAGGGCCAATGGCGCCACTACCCCGCCGGCACCTCGTTCGAAGTCGCAGCGAACAGCGGCTTCGACGTGCGCGCCGATTCGCCGGCGGCCTATCTCTGCGAATATCTCTAGGAATCAGGACAGGCCGTTCCCGCCGTACCTGCGACGCTTTCGAGTTCCTCGAGCGCCGTCTGCGTATGCGGAACGAGCTTCTGCACGCCGGGCAGTGATTCGAGACAGGCCGTATAGACGAAACTGATCTCGTCGGCGTAGGTGAACAAGGTAATGTTGAGCGCCTGTCCCTGCAGCACGAAAGAAATCGGCTGGATGCTGATCACTTCGGCGCCGTTGAGATAGCGCTTCTCTTGTGGTCCCGGGACGTTCGAGATCACGACGTTGAACATCGGGAAGTGGCTCGTGTTGCCGAGCCCCGTCATCTGACCGATCGCGAACGGCAGCGTCAGCGCCGCACTGTAGGCCGTGATCTGCGTGCCGTCCATATCGCTCAGCAGCGTCTTCGCAGAAGACATCGACTGCTTGACCGTCTCGAAGCGATCGAGCGGATCGGCTCGATTGGTGCCTAGCGAGGCCAACACCATACCGATCGAGTTTCCGGCTCGGTCGTCTCCTTTGGCACGGAACGATACCGGCACCTGCGACGTGAGCGATTGATCGGGAAGCGCGCCTAGTTCGAGAAGATAGCCGCGAAGCGCGCCGCCGGAGACCGCCATGACGACGTCGTTGAGCGTGCCACCGAGCGCTTTGGCGACCGCGCGCACGCGCGACGTCTTGAAACTCACCGTGCTGACACGGCGCTGCGGCCCGACCGCGACGTTGAGAACCGTCTCCGGGCATTCGTACGGACCGACGAGTCCTTTGAGCGAACGACTGCGCGATCCGCGAACGGTGCGCACCGTCGCACCGATCACACCGATGGCCGACGCCAACGGGTTCGCGATCTGCTCGAACATGTTGTGTACCTGCGCGGCCGAATCCGGCGCAGGCTCGTGTTCGGCGGCGCGCGCTCGCCGCATTGCCCAGAACGGCGGGTAGCTATCCACACGCTCCGGCGACTTCGACGTCCAGCGTGAGATCAGTCGCGCACCCGCCACCCCATCGATAAGCGAGTGATGCATCTTCATGTAGAGCGCGAACGAATCGTTATCGAGCCCTTCGATGACGTGGAACTCCCACATCGGGCGATGATGGTCGACGGGAATGCTATGCAGTCTCGAAATCAAGACCGCCAACTCTCGTTCGGTACCGGGGTACGGCAGTGCCGAGTGACGCAGGTGATAGTCGAGATCGACGTAGGCGGCCGTCTCCCACGCGGGCGCGACGGCGCTGAGATAGCCCTTCGCCAAACGTCGATTGAACGGCGGCTGGCTGACCGGGTACTCACGAAGCGACTTCACCAGATCGCCGACGAAAGACCGGCCCGCGTCGTCGGGAAGCTTGAGCCTCACCAACACACCCACCTGATTCGGCGTGTTGGCGCTTTCGGTCAGAAGAAAGAACGCGTCGCCAAGTGAGAGTGATTCGGTCATGGGAGTCGTTGGGTGGTTCGCAACCAGGCCATGGCGAGTGTGACGACAACGCGCCAATTTGGCGAGCCCAGGTCCCTCCGGAATCCCCTAGCCGAGTGCGGCGACGCTGCGCTCGATCATCCACATCGCAGCAAGCGACCCCATGACATACAGCGGCACGCGCTTCGACCACGGCGGCAGCACGGCGATAACGCGGGAGAATAGCCGCTCGGCAATCAACATCGCGACAACGAACGCGATCTGTCCGACTTCTATGCCTACGTTGAACGAGAACAGCGAGAGCGGAATCTCATGCTCGGGCAGGCCGACCTCGCGCAGCGCACCCGCGAATCCGAGCCCGTGCAACAATCCGAACCCAGCCGCCATCAGCCATGGCCTTCGCCCCAAGAGCGACGCGCCCTGCGGCTTCGCACGCGCGAGCTCGACCGCGAGGACGTAGACGCTCGCAGCGATCAAGACTTCAACCGGCCGCGACGGCACTTCGGCGATCTGCAACATCGCAAGACTGAGTGTAACGCTGTGGCCGACGGTAAAAGCGGTAATGGTTGCGAGCAGCGATCGCGTGGTACCGACCAGCAACAACAACCCGAACACGAACAGCAGATGGTCGAGACCCGACAAGATGTGTTCGAAACCGAGGTTCGCGTAACTCAGCCCCAACGACCAACGTGATTCGCGCTCGGGAACGATGAACAAAGGATCTTCGGGCGTCACGACGCCGCGAACCACACGTCCATCGGCAAATAGGACTCGTACGAGTGCATCCGTATTGGAATCGGCGAGCCCGTCAACGCCGACCGGTTGATTGACGATTCCGACAGCACCGCAATCCACGTCCCAGTAAGCGGTCAGCGAGTCGTTGTCTTCGAGCACGTCGGCCACCGACACAGCTTGGCAATGTGAAGGGAAAACAGGTCGCTTCTCAGCAGTACCGGGAAGCTTGTAGATCGATTGCCGCCACTTGACCCGGAACACTCCGTCGCTCTTTTCCGTGAGCTCAATGAGTCCGGGCGCCAACGGGTGCGCGTGCGCCGGCGGGACCACGCAATGCAGGCCGAGCGCGATAGCGATGTAAGCAAGAACGCGCACCAATTCAGCCCTCACCCGCCGGAACTATATCGCCCCACTCGATTACCACTTGATACTGGTCTCGTAGCTCGGCCAGCTTGGCATCGAGTCGCTTCTCTCGCAGTTCGTCCTCGAGCGCCTTGAGAACTTGCGAGCGGACCGAGTCGAACTCCAGGATACCCTCGGGACTGACGTCAGAAACGAAGACCGCGTGATATCCGAACGCCGATTCCACAGGCCCGATCCAACCGTCGGTTTGTGCGGCCAACACGGATTGCGCGAAATCGGTACCGAATAGCCGAGCCATCCCGCTGTGAGACTGCGCGCGGTGTGTGTGGCCCATGAGAAACACGTCGCCATCGTCGATCAGTTCGTCGGGTTTCAATCCGCCGGCTCGCGCTCGCGCGACAAGAGACTGGGCATCGAGGCGCGCCTGATCGGCGCCGCGTTCCTGGCGGCTGAAGTACACGTGAACGATCGACGCACGCGCCGGTCGGTCGTAGCGACTCATGTTGCGCTCATAGTAGTCGCGTTGCTGCGCTTCGCTCGGGGCCTCGAAACCGGAGAACCGCACGAGCATGCGATACTTCTGAATCATCGCCCCGCGCACCATAGGATCGGCCCGACTCAGACCCAGCGAAATCGCGCGTTCGACAGTCTCTTCAAGCGGATCGCCTTCCTCGCTCTCACCGAGGTATTCCATCTTCTCTACGAGACGATAGCGAACGGTGCTGTCTCCGCGATCCATCCCCATCGCCAACGCTTCACGATAGGAAGTCTCGTCGTCAACGAAACGGCGGATCATGTATTCGTACTGCGACCGAGTTGGTTCACCCGGAGCGCTCTCGTTGAAGCGCGCACGTAGTTCAGCGAGAACCTCAGCAGTCACCACGATCGGTACGCGCTCACGAACCGCAAACGTACGAGTAGACCTGCCCGACGCGAGCGACTGCGCGACGAACAGCACAACACCGATCAGCAGAAAATGCACTGCGGGAGATCTCAGAAAGCGGTTCATGGGTGATGTCGTTCCAGGCGCGCGGGGGGAGTCCTACATTCTAGCGCGCCCTGCCCGCACTGCGCTAGCCGCGGCGCGAGACGAAGAGGGGCTGAGCGGCGATGCACGCAACACCGCTCAGCCCGGAAGAGGTCAGTCGCGGCGACGTCGCGCTATTTGGGCACCGACAGGCGTTTCCCATCATACACCCAGAGCGTGTCGTCAACCGACTGATAGGCGCCTATCGAGACTTCGAATTCGACCTTGTGATCGCTTTGATCGGCGGCCGACAAGTCCATAGCGATGGTGTTGATCTTCAACTGGTTCGCTTTCTTGGTGCTGGTCTTGAACAACGCCGTCTTGATTCCGCCGAGCGATCCTGTCGAGTCCTTGTACTTGAACTTCGTCCCGTTACCGACGGGCGTGAAGGTACCGGCGGGAATCGTCACGTTGAAGATATCGTCGTCGTCGCGCAGGACCAGCGTGAGATCGTTCAGCGAGATATCGAAATCAGCGTCGAGACGACCAACTGTTGCGAGGATTCTGAGCTTGTCGTCGCCGCCGTTCTTGCCGTACTTGACCTGCGCCTTCTGCATTCCCGTCGACTCAGGAATGTAGAAAATCGGCGACGACCAAGCACGCTCTTGCACCGTATTCGGCCACGCGTCCGCCGTGTTGCAGCACGGCAGGAACTCGGTGGGAACGGAAAGGATGTCGCTGCAATCGACGGCGTTGTCGTTGCAAGTATACTGGTGCCAACGACAAGTCGGATTTTGGATGATGCGGGCGTAATAACTCGCGTCCTCGGTAGCATCGAATTTCGGATCCGACCACACCGCGCAGAGACTGTCGAAACCGCTGCCCGTCGGCGTACAGGTGGACAGATCGACATCCGCGTCGCTTTGCTGCTTCTTGCTGCCTGCAACGTGATGCACGGCCTCTTGGCGGACACCGTCGCTATCGACCCACGCCTTGATGATCTCGATGCGTTGCAACTGCACGCTCGGTTCGCCGTTGCCGCCCGGGTCTTTGCTTGCCGTCACGACGAACGACGGGCTCTTCGATCCCTTCACGGTGCCGACATCGCCGCCCATGGGAACTCCGCGGTTATAGCCTTCCGTAATCAGGTTGACGTCTTCGCATACGTCTTTCGGCATGCGGCCACCGAAGAACCGGACGTTAATACGCGGTCCGCTCGTAGCGTACGTCTCTTTACGCTTCATCGCGGAGAACAGCGCGTCGCGAGAATTCTCTTCCGAATATACGACCGCGAGACCGCCTGGATTCGAATCTATGCCGTTCGTGTTCACGTTCTCGAGCGCCCATTCGCGCAACATGTTGGTCGCTCCTATCGCGCCGTGCGTGGAGAAGTCCTCCTCGTTGACGGCACCGGGAAGATTGCTGTGCCCGTCGGTGCTACCGATGAAACCCAGCTTGAACGGGTTTACACCGAGCGCCTCTTTCAGGACGAAGCCTTCCTTGAGGGCATCGCGCACGAAGCCCAGCGCCTCGAAGGGCGCGTTCGGCTGGTAGGCACCGAAGTTCTGATGACGTCCCATCGACGCGAACTGGCATTCTTCGTCGGAGCTGGTCCACAGATACTTACACTCGGAACTGCCCTTGTTCTGGAACATTTCCGCCAGCGGCTCCAGACGAATGCGCTGCGCGGCGTAGGCAGGCGTCATCGGGCTCCCGTCATACATCGTGTTCTCGAACATTCGCCCTCGACTGACGTTCGCGTTGTGACTGATCGTCAGCACCTCGCAACCGTTCGCGAGATCGGTGCACTCGGCATCGAGTATGTTGAAGAGATCTTCCGGATTGGCGCTCTCGAAAGCGGTGAACGGATGGCCTTGCACGATCTCGTTGCGGAACATGACGTTGCGATGCAGGTTGTCTCCGTTCGGTTGCGGCGTGTACTCGTAGCCGATGAACGTCGTGAACGAGCACGCATCGCTGCGATCGTAATTCTCTTCGGCGGCGTCCTGCATGTCCTGCCAAACGAGTGTCGCGGCAGCGAGGCAGTCCGCATTCGTCGGACCGCAAAGCTGAGGAAATCGCATCGGATCCTCTTGCGCCAATGGTCCCAAAATCTGCAAGAAGATCGGCGGGATCGGTCCCGGCGGCTGCGGAGCCTGATCGACTTGGGCCCGCAGGTCTACGCAGATCTGGTCGTTGTACCCCGCGTACGTGTTATCGGCACAGATCAACGTCTCACCGAAACCCTCGGCGTGGTCCGATAACATCATGAAATCGAGCGGACGCTTGAGCTGATACGTACGGAATGGGTTATCCAACATGTCGTACGGCGGCAGACCCTGCACAGCCCCCTGAGCGAAATCGTAGGAATCTCGCGGTGTGGTTCGCGTCTTGAAAATCACTGCATCCAACGAAGCCGCCGAGTGTACATGCGTCTCGCCGAAATAGGCCGTGCGAAGAGGATTGTAATCTAGACAATCATCGCGCGTCTCGGTGCGCACCCAATCTTGATCAGGCTGCGCCGCAACCGGAGCACAAAGGATCGGCACGAGCGCAGCGGCCACGAGCGCGCCGAGAAAGCGATGAGAGGTCTTGTCGGTCTTATTCACAAGCTCAGTCCTTGCCCCCTGGGGCGAGTGAGTCGAATTCAGCTTCAGTAGTATCAATCGTCAGCCGGAGTGACAATAGTCTTTCGGCTCGCTGTTACTAGAAACCCGGCGGGCCGACGCGGCGCGTTGGATTGGGGCCCGCAATACGGCGAGTTGCGACGCAATCCCAGTCCCCTACCCGTGCGCCGAGGACACGCGCGGGATAGCCTGGGAACGACTCATCCGGGGGCCCTGCACGCCTTCGGCCCACTAGACAGCTGTCACAGAAGCTGACAATAGTTGAGCAGTTGAGCAGCGGTACCCGAGCGTGCGCGAACAAGAGACGAACAAGAAGGAGTCGGCCAAGTCCCGAAGGGACGATTCTACGAAACTCCGAAGGGACGATTCGGGCGAGATCGACGGGCGCAATGCCCGCTCGGTGCGAACGATGCAGAACATCGCCGAGTCGTTTCTCGAGCTCCTCGAGGAAGGCCAACTCCGACCGCCGATTCGCGACATCGCGGCGAGAGCCGGCGTATCCGAACGTGCCGTGTTTCGCCACTTCGACGACGTTGAGACCCTCTTCGACGAAGTCGCTAAGAAACAGATCGAATCCGTCATCTCGCGCGTTCCGGACCTGGTCGCCGCCGATGCGCCGTTTGCCGAGCGCGTGGACTCTTACATGGCGCGATGGTGTCGCGTCTTCGAGCACGTGACCCCGGTGCGCCGCGCCGCCAACCTCAATGAACCGTTCTCTCCCGGCATCGCTCGCCGACACGCGTGGGCACGCCGACGGCGAGCGTCGGACTTCGCGACACTATTCGAGAAAGAGTTGTCCCGCATGAACGAGCGAGATCGGGGTGACATTCGCGACGCGGCGGCCGCTCTCCTCAGCTGGACGACGTGGGAACATCTGCGTACCCAGCGCAAGCATTCGATCGCGCGCGCCACCGCGATCATGACGCGCACGACGAACGCGATTCTCAGCGGCCGTTTCTAAGCGTTGCGCAACTACTGACGAAGCGTTTCCAGGCTAGGTACCGTTGCGGAAGAATTCTTTCGTGCCTTTCGCACGCAAGACCCCGTCCAGGTGCGTTAGCGCGATCGAGTAGGCGGCGCTTCGCAAGCTGATCTGCTCGCGCTGGTGCTGCGTCTGCCACACCTCTTCGAAAGCCGTACTCAATTTCGCTTCCAGTTTTTCCCGCACCTCGTCGAGCGACCACGGATAGCCGGATCTGTTCTGCACCCACTCGAAGTAGCTGACGATCACGCCGCCGGAATTCGCGAGAACGTCAGGGATGACGACCTTCCCCGCCTCGCACAGTAGTAGATCGGCCTCCATGGAAATCGGACCGTTCGCGACTTCCACAATCCAATCCGCCTTGACGGCTTTCACATTGTCGGCGTTGATCGTGTTCTCCATCGCTGCGGGAACCAGAATGTCGACCGGCAGAGCCAGAAGTTCGGCATTCGTAATGTTGTCGTGATCGGTGGTCTCACAGACCGACCCGTCGCAGTACACCGCCTTGAGCAAGCGCGTTGCTTGCTTCTCCTCCCACACGCCTTCGACGTCCAAGCCGGCCTCTGCAAACACTCCGCCCTTCGAATCGCTCACGGCGACAACCCGATATCCCGCTTCCTGGAGCAAGCGCGCGATGTGGTAGCCGGCGTTGCCGAACCCCTGAACGGCGACCGTGAGATCTTCCGCCGCTTTCCCCTCTTTGTTTCGTAGGAACTCGGTGCACAAGAACGCGCCGCGGCCGGTGGCTTCCGTTCGACCGAGACTTCCGCCGAGCGTGATCGGTTTACCGGTGATCACTCCCGGCTGCTGCTCGCCGTTGATGACTTCGTACTCGTCACGCATCCAGCCCATGATGCGCTCGTTGGTCTGGACGTCCGGCGCGGGAATGTCTTTGTCCGGCCCGACGAAATCGACCATCGCGCGCATGTACGCGCGCGACAATCGCTCGAGCTCCATCCTGGACAACGCTTTCGGATCGACCGTGACGCCGCCTTTTCCGCCACCGAAAGGCAATCCGACGAGCGCGCACTTTATGGTCATCCACAGCGCGAGTGCCTGTACTTCCGACCGATTCACGTCCGGATGGAATCGAATGCCGCCCTTCGACGGCCCTAGCAACTGGCTGTAGTGACACCGGAACGCATCGAAATATTCCGTCGACCCGTCATCAAGGCGTACGGGGAGCGACGCGTACAACATCGCCTTCGGACGCGAGAGACCGGCCATGAGTTGGTCGGATACGTCCGCGTCTTTGCCGAGAGCGACCAGCCGCTCGACTGCCTGTTCGAATAGATCAACCGTTACCGGGGCTGCTTTCTTCTTCATTGAAGGAATATGCGTCTCCTTTCTGAGGTTCTCTGCGAATCTACAACGGACGCGCGCCGTCGGAAAACCACCGTGGGCCGCCAGCTCACGTGCCTGTACACGCCTCGCGGCTGCAAATGGTACCGCTCAGGCTGGCGCCGAACGGTCGTAACGGTAACGATTGGAATAGATGTCGCGCCGACGCTGGATCACCGATCAAGCGCTCGCGCACCGAAGCGCGCTGCGCGTAGGAAGCACTCGGGTCATGAAAACGTCCGACACTCCAACCAACACCGATCCGCCACCGACAAAGCCGTCGCTGACGGATCTCATGCCTCAGCGCTGGAACCCCTGGTTTGTTGTGCTCGGCGTCTGGCTTCTCGTGCTGCTGGGACAGTCTTGGTACGAGAACACCCAAGTGGCTGCGATCTCTTACAGCCGCTTTCTCCAGTACCGAAACAATGGGCGCGTGACGGATCTCGTGATCGGCACCGATCGGATCACCGGCACGATCCTCAATCCCGCCGAGGGGGAGACGCCGCGTTTCACCACGGTACGGGTCGATTCGGAACTGGCCGACGGGCTGGCGGAGGACGGGCTAGAGTTCACCGGTGCCGTAGAGAACACGTGGCTCACTGGAATACTCTCGTGGATCCTACCGACCGCGATTCTCCTCGCCGTCTGGATGTTCGTGATCAGACGAGTCGGTCAGGGTGGCGGCCTGGGCGGCGGCCTCATGTCGGTGGGCAAGAGCAAGGCGAAGATCTACGCCGAGGAAGACGTCAAGATCACCTTTGACGACGTCGCCGGCGTCGATGAAGCGAAGGAAGAGTTGAGGGAGATCATCGGGTTCCTTCGTGAGCCCGACCGCTACGGCCGTCTCGGCGCCCGGCTGCCGAAGGGAATTCTACTGGTCGGACCGCCGGGAACCGGTAAGACCTTGCTCGCGCGAGCGGTTGCAGGCGAAGCGGGCGTTCCATTCTTCTCGATCAGCGGCAGTGAGTTCGTAGAGATGTTCGTAGGTGTCGGCGCCGCACGCGTGCGCGACCTGTTCGAACAGGCGCGCGGGCGAGCCCCCTGCATCATTTTCATCGACGAACTCGACGCGATGGGCCGCGCGCGCGGCGTCGGCCCCATGGCGGGCGGGCACGACGAGAAGGAGCAAACCTTGAACCAGCTTCTCTCCGAACTCGACGGTTTCGATCCGAGCCACGGCGTCGTGTTACTTGCCGCAACGAACCGACCGGAGATCTTGGATGCGGCTCTACTGCGAGCCGGTCGCTTCGATCGCCAGATTCTCGTCGACCGCCCCGACAAGCCGGCACGCATAGCGATACTCAAACTTCACCTGCGCAAACTGCACCTGGCCGCGGACACCAACCCCGACTGCATCGCCGCACTCACGCCGGGCTTCACGGGCGCGGACCTTGCGAATCTCGTCAACGAAGCAGCCATTTTGGCAACACGCCAAGACGCCACCGAAGTGAGCATGGACAACTTCAATCTTGCGATCGAACGCATCGTCGCCGGACTCGAGAAGCGAAACCGCTTGCTCAATCCGCACGAGCGCAAGGTCACGGCCTACCACGAAATCGGCCACGCCCTGGTGGCCCGCGCACTTCCGGGTAGCGAGGTTGTACACAAGGTATCGATCATCCCACGCGGTATCGGTGCGCTCGGCTACACCATTCAGCGTCCGACCGAGGACCGTTTTTTGATGTCCGACGGCGAACTGAAAAACAAGATGGCCGTACTCCTAGGCGGCCGCGCAGCCGAGACGATCGTGTTCGCGGAAATCTCTACGGGCGCTGCCGACGATCTGGCAAAGGCCACCAACATCGCCCGCAGCATGGTCACGCGCTACGGCATGGACGACAAGCTCGGCATGGTCTCACTGGAAAGCGAACGTTCGACGTTCCTTCAGATGCCCGGCGAGTACATGCCGGCGCGACGTGACTTCTCAGAGCAGACAGCTCGGGAAGTAGACTGCGCCGTGCGTGACTTGGTCACCGAGGCCTTCGAGCGCGCCGTCGCCATTCTCGAGTCACACCGCCCAGCGCTCGACGAGACGGCGCAGCGATTGCTGGAAAAGGAGACGCTCAGCGGGGACGAACTCCCCACGTTGGCCGACGAACCCGTCGTGGGTTAGCGCGCGCCGGTCGCGCTATTCAGCGCATGCTCGTCCTTGAGTGCTATCAAGAACTGAACCAGTGCCGCCAGGTCCGACTCCGATAGCTCGAACTTGGGCTTGCGAACCATGGGGTTCATCTCGCGCGGCGCAATGACCCATTTGCGAATCTCGTCCGCCGAGAGTCTACGGCCAACGTTGTCGAGCGGATAGCGGGCGTTACCTTGACCCGCTATCGAATGACAGACCTCGCACCGTTCGCGCGCGTAAACGGCGCGGCCAAGCTCGTGCGTGCCGACATCTCCGGCATCGGCCGAGACCTGTCGCGCCGCCGCCGTCGCGACAACGGCTGCTGGTTCTGTCCGCTCAAGCGCTTCGTGCGCCTGCGCCGGCCCACCACTCAGCGCGTCGCGTGCTGGCCCATCATCGCACGCGATCGCAAACAGACAGACTGCGGCGCATGTAAGTACTGTTCTAGTCGACATCCGCGTCACCCATTTTGAATCCTCGCAAACGCCAGTGCCAGCGCAAGAATTGCTACTGCGCTGGCGATGACAACCGAACGAGCAAGGTATCGACGCATGACATTATCCTCGGCTAAACGAGTTCGAACAATTCGGAATGCGCCCGCGCCAGCGGCACCCCGAGACCGTGGAGCGAGGTCTCCACTGAGCGGATCATTTCCGTCGGACCACACACGAAGTACTCGCACTGCGTACGATCGGCCGGCAATTCCTGATCCAGCAGTGCCTGCGTGACTCGCCCGTGCGCACCGGTCCAAGCTTCCGGCGGCTCCTCCAGAACAAAGACGATGCGCAAGTCGATGCGAGCGACGAGATCCTCGAGCGACTCGCGAAAAGTCATCCGCTCCCAACGCCGACACGCGTAAAAGAACAACACCGGGCGACGATCGCCACGATCGGCGAGAGTACGCAGCATGCTCATGATAGGCACGGCGCCAATCCCACCCGCAATGACTACCAGGCCGCGCGAATCGTAACGATCGATCGTGAACGCACCGTGAGGACCATCGACGTACGCGATTTCACCGACCGCGACATCTCCGATCGTGCGGGTGAAGTCACCGAGTTCCTTGATCGTAAATTCGAGCCTGCGGGGCTGCTCGGCGCTACTGGCGATCGAGAAAGGATGATCCTTCATCGCGAACGGGCGCGAGCGCAGCGTCAGCCACACGAACTGCCCTGGCGCGAACTCGATGCCATCGCCATCATCGCTCGGCTCGACGGCGATGGTCCACGCATCGCCGCGTTCGCGCCGTACCTCTACAACTCGATATGGGGCGCGCATCACGAGCGCCGGCCGCACGACGCGAACGTAAACGACGACGGCCGTCCACAAAGCGATGAGCGCGAGCCACGCTTTACGCATTGCGGGCGACGCGGCGTAGTAGCCAACGCCCTCGATGTGCGCGAGCGCCGCGACTACCGCGACTATCGCGAGAAACAGATGCGAGTAACGCCATCCGCCGTAGTGAATGTGAAGTTGCTTGCGCGCCACCGACGTAGCCACGAGCACGATCAGCGCCAGCACCGACAACAATCCGGACGTCATGTGCCACGGAGCCGATCGCGGATCGAGATACGCAACGTAAGCCGGCTCATCAGCAACGATGAGAAGCGGATGCGCCACGACCGCCACCAACGCGACGACTGCCGCGTAACGATGGAAATAGTAAATGATGTCGATCCCGTACGGAGCCGACGCACGTCGAAACCGGGCAGTCAGCACGAACTGAACGGCCATCATCGTCACGCCGGCAAAGCCAAGCGCTATGGCGAGATCCCAAACGAAGCCGCGCCCCGGCGGCGCGTCCCCCAACAAGAGGATCAGCAACGGCACGGTGATCACGCCCAGGTACAGCGCGATCCAGAAGACCGCACTCAGCACGGCGCGTTCAAGTTGCGGCTCCGAGGTGGTCCGCGCGCACAGCTGAAGCCCGTTGGGCACACGACGAGAGTCGCCGAGTTACCGTGAGCAGCGAGTCGGGATTGAGCGATATCGAATCGATTCCGATCTCGGCGAGCCACACCGCGAACTCCGGATAGTTGCTCGGTGCTTCGCCGCAGATACCGACCGGCCGGCCGCAATCGTGCGCCGCCGCAACGACCTGTTCGATGAATCGCTTCACACCGACGTCACGCTCATCGAACACATGCGCCAACAGCTCGGAATCCCGATCGACGCCCAGAGTGAGCTGCGTCAGGTCATTCGAGCCTATTGAGAATCCGTCAAAGAGTCGCGAGAACTCGTCGGCGAGAATCACGTTGTTGGGAATCTCGCACATCACATAGACCTCGAGACCGTCGCGCCCACGTACGAGTCCGTGCGACTGCATCTCGGCAAGCACGCGCTCGCCTTCCTCGAGTGTACGACAGAACGGAATCATCACTTTGACGTTGTCCAGGCCCATCACCTCGCGCACGCGTCGGATGGCTTCGCATTCGAGCGCGAAGCCCTCTCTATAGCGTTCGTCGTAGTAACGCGACGCACCGCGAAACCCGATCATCGGATTCGACTCAACAACTTCAAAGACGGAGCCGCCGATCAACCCCGCGTACTCGTTCGATTTGAAATCAGAGAACCGCACAATAACCGGGCGCGGGTAGAACGCCGCGGCGATCGTCGCAACACCGGAGGCCAATTGCTCGACGAAGAACTCCGACGGGCTGGCCGCTGTCCGCGTGCGCGCCTTCACCGCACGCAGGTCGCGACGCGCGAGGCGCTCTGGGTGAACCAGCGCCATCGGATGAATGCCTACCCGGCTAGAGACGAGAAATTCGATACGCATCAGACCGACTCCCGCGCTTGGAAGTTGCGCGAGTCGCAGCGCGTTTCCGGGATCGGCCAGATTGAACATCAGCGGTACCGGAGACTCCGGCAAGGAGGCTGGGTCGACGTGCTCTACGTCGAAGTCCAGCCGCCCCTCGTAGACACGCCCCTCATCGCCTTCCGCGCACGAAACCGTAACCGCCACGCCGTCACGAAGTCGCTCGCGCGCATCCATCGCCCCCACAACGCACGGAATACCGGCCTCGCGAGACACGATCGCCGCATGACAGGTTCGTCCGCCTTGTTCCGTCACCACGGCGGCCGCCTTGCGCAGGATCGGTTCCCAATCCGGGTCGGTAGTCTTGGCTACCAGGACGTCTCCGTCGTGGAAGCGGTCGAGTTCGGCAACGGAGTCGATGTTGCGCACTTCGCCGGCGCCGATCTTGTTCCCGACACTCTTGCCGCGAGCCAGTATCTCACCGGAGCCTTTCAACGTGTAGACGTCGATCGCCGCGCTCGAACGCTGCGAGTACACCGTCTCCGGCCGCGCCTGCACGATGAACAGTTCCCCGCTGCGGCCGTCCTTCGCCCACTCGAGATCCATCGCCATCGCATGTCCTGCGTGCGCTGAATAGTGATCCTCGACGAGCAGCGCCCAGCGAGCGAGTTGCAGGACTTCGTCCGTCGTCAGTACGAGTCGTTCACGATCCTTCTTGATCGTCGTCACCTCGCGAGTGGTCGCGCCATTGTGCGTCGCATAGGCAAGCCGTAGTCGCTTGTCTCCCAGTTCCGCCTTAATGATCGGACGATGCCCGGCACGCAATGTGGGCTTGTGTACCCAGAACTCGTCGGGATTGACCCGCCCCTTCACGACGCTCTCGCCTAGCCCCCAAGAACCGCTGATCGTCACGACGTCGCGAAAGCCGCTCTCGGTATCCAACGTAAAGATGACGCCGGCTGCGGCTTTGTCGCTGCGCACCATCTTCTGAACACCGACCGAAAGCCCAACGGACCGATGCGCAATCCCATGCGCGCTGCGATAGACGATCGCCCGGTCCGTGAACATGGACGCCATGCACGCACGCACCGCACGGTCGAGGGCCTTGACCCCGCGCACATTGAGAAACGATTCATGCTGACCGGCAAACGAAGCCGTCGGTAGGTCTTCGGCCGTTGCGCTCGATCGCACGGCAACGTCCGTCGCGCGACCGCCGTAGCTGCGCGAAAGTACGGTATACGCGCGGGCGAGTTCTTCGGACAGCTCTTCGGGCAGCGAGGCGCCTTCGATCTGCTCGCGAATCGCTCCTGCCACCCGGGCCAGCGTCTTGGTGTCGCGAACATCCAAACCGTCGAGTTGCTCGTAGACCGACTCGGCAAGGCCGGCGCGCTCCATATGAAGGCGGAAGGCCGCCACGCTCGTAGCGAATCCATCAGGCACACGAACACCCGCCTGCGTGAGAGATGCGACCATCTCGCCGAGCGATGCGTTCTTGCCTCCCACCTGCGGCAGGGAGTCGAGCGTAATCGCAGAGAATGGGAGAACGTACGGCTCGCTGCTGGATGCGTTCGACATAAGGGAAGTCACAGCAGTATCCGTGCCAGACTCGGCGCCGACCTCACAGCGCGCGTACCGCGTCTCGCGAGCCGCGTCGCATGGTCACGCGCAAGTTGGGAATTCCCGCACGTCGGAAACCCAACGCCGGGCATTCTCAGAGTTGAGAAGTCCGAGCGAAGCGAAACCGGCCCGGTGCCCGAGTCAGAAGTAGTACTTCAGTTCGGTGAAGAACAGACTGGGCACGACACCGAACTCCGACCCGATCGAAGACTGCGGCGTAACGCCGCTTACGCCGCCGTTGCCACTATTGATGACGGCACCGGCCAACAACTCGAGTTCGTCGCCGGCCGACCAGTTGACGGTCGGCAGCAACTGAAACGATCCGTCATCTAGAGCGACGATCGAACCGAGCGTCGCGAGAACGAGCGGAGTCAGTTCGTACGAGAACGACACACCGGCGAGATTCTCGGTGAGATTGAGCAAACCGCCCGCGCTCGAGCGCAGGACGGTAGCCAACGTGGCATCGGAGTCGCCTGCGCCGTTGTGGAAGTATTCGGCCTCTATCGTAAAGCTGTTCTCGAAGCGGTGACCGGTGCCGACAACCATACTGGTGGAATCTTCGATCAAGTCACCATCGAAGAGCTGCACGACATCGCCGGTGTCGGATACGACAGGAGCCACCAGTGGCGGGCTATCGTCGGCAAAGTGTCGTACGAACTCGAGTCTGCTTTCCAGCGGCCCGAGCTCACCGACCACGCCCACGCCGAGATGGTAACCGCCGAACACCTTGCCGCCTTGTACGGCAAGGTCCCAGCCTCGATAGTTGGTAAAGGCGCGCGCCAGCACGGCTGAGCCGAACCACGACGCATCGGTAAATCCTTTATCGCGAGGCGCAGAACCTGCGGCTTCCACCGTCGGTCCCGCCACCGCCACGAAGTTGAACCCCGAGGCAATACCGAGCGACACATCGAGCCGAACGGCATCGACGCCGGGCTTGTAGTCGCGATCGAACTGCTCGGGATCGAAGGGCAGAAAGACATCGAGGATGTTCCAGAAATAGGTCTTGCCGAAGCTGATCGCCTGCCTACCGATGGTGAGATCGGCGCGTGGCATACGAATCGTCGCAGCGGCGCGATCAAGCGCGAGCGTGGCGCTCGTGCGCGAATCGGTCAGCCAGTCCCAGTTGAGATCGAACGCGCGATAGCGCACCCCGCTCGAAGAGAAAGGCGAGCCTGTGGACGTGCCGTCGTCAGCGGTCGTGTAGGTGAGCGTCTGTACGCCGTGCACTTGATAGCGCAGCCAGGGCTTCGGCCTATCGACGGCGGTTACGCGCAGAATCCCCTGCGACAAGAACTCCGACTCGGAGTCATCCAGGACTGCGACGATCGCGCGTACACTCCCCCCAAGGTCACCCGCCCATGCGGAATCTGCGAACGGACCGATCCCCAACACGCACGCACAGAGCAGGAACGCAGCGAGTACCCGTGCCCCGAGCAGCCGGAGTACGCAGGCTCGCGAAATCAAATCACCCGCGCTGGAGAACATCGCTCGGCACTCCGTCGGCGGTAATCAGACCATCCGTGAGCAGCAACAGACGATCTGAGCGCTCCATGACTTTGGCGTCGTGGGTCGAGAAGAGAAACGTCACGCCCTTCTCGTCGCGCAGACCACGCATCAAATCGATGAGCGAGTCGCCCGTGGCCGAATCTACGTTGGCGGTCGGCTCGTCGGCCAGCACCAAAGCAGGTTCGGCAACGATCGAGCGCGCAATGGCGACCCGTTGCTGCTGCCCGCCGGAAAGCTCTCGGGGGTAACGATCTTCCATGCCGCCCAGACCGACCTCGGTGAGGAGTGCGCGAACGCGATCGCGACGCTCAGACTTCGCTACGCCTTGAAGCAGCAAGACGTATTCGGCGTTTTCCAACGCGGTGAGCACCGGAACGAGATTGAAATTCTGAAACACGAAGCCGATACGCTCGCGCCTCAGCTTCGACAGCACGGCCGCGCCCATGCCGCCGAGGTCCTCGCCATCGACGACCACCGACCCCGACGTCGCCGTATCCAGTGCACCGATGATGTTGAGTAACGTGCTTTTGCCCGACCCAGACGGCCCGGCCATCGCCGCGAATTCACCGTCGCCTATAGTCAGATCGACGCCGCGCAGCGCATGTACGGCGACGTCTCCTCTGCCGTAGACCTTCGTCACTCCTTTGATATCGACGATTGCCGCCATTGCCTACCTCAGCGTAAGACGTCCGCTATCTCGATTCGAGAAGCGCGGCGCATGACCAGCGCACCGAGCATGGTTGTGGCGGCGAAGACGATCATCCCGATCGTCATCACGATCTCAGGCGTGACTCTCGGACGCAGCACCATCGATACTGCCAACCCGGAGATCGTCATTTCTTCGTCGTAGAGTCCTCGTAGATCCAGCCCGTTGACCGCGAACCATGTGGCCACCGCCGTCCCGAGCGCCATCCCGACGACGCTACCGATCAAGCCAATATAGACAGCCTCGGTCAACACCTGCATGCGCAGCTGCAGCGGTGGTGTGCCGATGGCGAGCAGCACCGATAGTTCGCGCTCGCGTTCGATGACCGACATCAACAACGTGTTGAGGATCGTGAACAGCACGAGCACGATCAGCATGCCCTCGAACGTCCAATCGGAAACTCGGTCGAGCCGAATCATTGCGCTGAGTTCAGGCAACACCTGCTGCCAACCACGAGCAACGGCGCTCGTACCGGCAATCGCGTCGGAGACGGCGTCGAGCAGCGCGCGCTGTTCGTCGGGATCGTCGAGCAACACGCCGAGTTGCGTCGCCTGGTCGCCACGGAGCCCGTAGAGTTCACGCACGGGCCCGAGCGGCGCCTGGATGACGTAGCCGTCGATCTCGTCCGCACCCGTCTCGAAGATACCGCTGACCCGGTATAGCGATTCGACAAGATCGCCACGCGCGTCGTTGGTTGCGACCACCAGCTTCTTGCCTTCATCGAGACGCAAACGATCGGCCAGGCCGCGACCGACGACGACGCGGGCGCCGTCGTCGGCGGTGAGGTACGCACCCGCGACAATGTTGCGCGCCAGTGGCGAAGTTCTTGCTTCGACCTCGGGCTCGACACCCATGACGGCCACGCCGACCGCCCCGCTGCCCGACCTGGCGATCCCTTGCCCGAGCACAAGCAATTTGGTCGCCTCGACACCGGGCAACGCTTCTATGGTCGCGCGCAATTCGTGAACGCCGTCGACGGCCAGGTCGATCGCCGGCGCATCGCGGTAATCCGCATGCTCGATCGTCACGTGCCCCGACTGCATACGGACGGCGTCGTCGATGAGCTGCGAATAGACGCCCTCATTCATCGTTACAGCGAAGACGACGATGGTCACGCCGAACGCGATCGAAGCGATCGTGATGATGGTGCGGCGTCGATGCCGCCAGATGCTGCGCCACGCCAGCACCGCAACGCTTACTACGCGTGCCATCATTTCGGTTCACACACGACGCATGGCCTCGATTGGGCGCAGGCGCGCAGCGAGAATTGCGGGATACAAAGACGTGATCACCGCCACGGCGCACATGACGGCGGCCGCACGTGCGGCCGCATAGTAATTGGGCGTCGCACGCCAGATCGGATCGAACGCTACGCCGGCGAACGAAGTCTCGCCCGCGAAGGTTGAGGTATCGATTCCGTAGATCTGCAGGATGTGCGCGCCGAGCAGGCCGACAATCAGGCCGACTACCGTGCCGGCGACGGACAGTAGTAGTGCCTCGGTGGCGACGTCGCGCACGATACGCCATGGCGTAGCGCCCAATGCCTTCAAGACACCGAACTCGCGCATGCGCTCGTAGGTCGCCATGAGCATCGTGTTCATGACCCCCAGACCGGCTGCGGTAAAGAACACGGCGCCCAGGACCCACATCGCACCGTCGGCCAGCGAAAGCATGTCGGAGAGCATCGGGAGGATCGTTCTCCACGAACGTACGTCGGCGTCGGGTGCCAGCGTCGAGGCGAAGCGCTCGAGTTCCGCGAGATCGATCGCACCGCGGGTGTTGAACGCGACCTCATGGACACGGCCGTCACTCACGAAGAGTTCTCTAAAGTCATCCGCGTGCATGATCGCGGCCGATCGATCAACGCTGTCACCGACCGCCTTGAGCACTCCGGCGACCGAGAAGAGCTCGTTGCCGAGCGAGCCATCGGCAGCCTGTACGACGACGACGATCTCAGATCCGACCTCGGCGCCAAGCGTGCGCGCGAGCTTTCGTCCCAGTACCAGCTTGCGTTCGGGCTTGGAGTCGAGGAAACGCCCACTGCCGTCTGCGACGTGATGGGCGAGATCGAACGCCGCGATCTCGTCACTCGGCACGACGCCCCAAAACAACGCGCCGGCCGACTTCACCTCGCGCGCGACGAGCCCGTAACCATAGCTGCGTGCCGACGCGGCGACACCACGTTCACGCGCCCCGGCCAAGACATGTGCCGGATCATCGAGCGCGTCGTAGAAGGATCGTTCTTCTACGTAATCGACCGCGTGAATCTGGACTTCTCCGACCACCAGATTGGTCGCGTTGCCGACTGCGCCGCCGATCATGCCGTCGATCAACGCGACGGCCAAAACGATCATGGCCGTGCTCAGCGCGACCGCCGACATGGCAATCGCCGTCCGTCGGCGATTGCGCGCCAGGTTGCGCCAGGCGTAGGCGAACACCGCGCTCATTCCTGTAGCGATCTCAGCGAGAACAGATCGTCGCCATGCGCGATGTCGAAGTCCATGGTGGCGTAGGAAACGCGCGTGGACTCCTGCGGTTTTTCGCGGGGTACGATCGTGATGGTCGCGGGCAGCATGCGCCCGCCGAGTTCGCGCACGTCGCTATAGGTCATCGTGCGTACGAGGGTGAGATCTTCGTCGTAGTACACGACCGAGATCGGAAGATAGGTCTTGCGCTGGACCGTGACCTCGACTTTGCCCCAGACCACTGCGGCATTCTCCTTCGGGATGCAGGTGATCTCGATCAGCTCGACCTCGTCTCGCAAACCGTTGAAGCTGATCTCGAAATCGTAGTCTTCGGCCATGCGACTTTCTTTCACGAGATCGTCGTTGCTGAAGTGCGATCCCATCCAAGACGCAGACATCATCGACGACGGCAGCTTGATCACCCGGTTGACCTTCGGAAGGTAGTTCCAAAGGTCGGCATCGACTTTCAGCGTAGCGGTCCCTTTCTCTTTTTTGGGCGATAGGATGCGAAACAGAGACTTCTCTTTGCCGTGGGTCCAGAACGCGAGCGAAAGCGTCCGCGTCCAATGCTCGGTCGCAATCGTCATCTCGGCCTCTCCCACGCTCGAAGTACCGCGAAACATGTCGTCGACGCGGTCGAGAATCTCGCGCGCGCTGAGGTCGGTGGCTTCGCGGTCGTCAGTGGCGGAGCCGGTTTTTGTGGCTGCGTGCGCGACGTCATCCGACGCGAGCACGGTCGCGTGCTGAGTGATCGGGATCGCGAGCGAAGCCATCAGGATCGCAGCAGTCGCGATCGTTGTTCTGGCCATGTGTGAATAGCGCGCTCGCATTACCAGCGAGTGTAGCGCGAGTGCTACCCCGTCTCGAACGACGAGATCGCCAACGACACGATCGAGCGTGGGTCCGTCGCGGACTAGGCCACGCGCAGCCCATCAGCGACGTCGCTCGGCCGACTTTCCTCTCGCGCATCGAGAAAGCGTACAAGCGCTTCCGCGAAGGCGTCAGGATCTTCAAGAAACGGCGTGTGCCCACCGGGAAACATGCATGTCTCGGCGTCCTTGAACTCGGCGAGCGCGGTGCGCGCGGCGCTGTACGCGTTGTAGGGATCGCGTTTCGCCCAGGCCAACAATACGCGGCACTGCACGTCGGCGACGTACGGTCGCACGTCGTTGGCAGGAGTCGCGAAACTCGCCCAAGCGTCGGCCAGCACCGGAGCCATGCTGCGGCCCGCCGCAACGATCCGTGCGCGCTGCTCGGCCGCCGGCGCCGTCGTCAACAGGGCGCGATACTGCAACCGGTAGAAAGCATCGAACCATCGTGCGCCCCTGGTTGCGCGCCGATACACCCAAGCCATCGCACGACAAAACGATCGTGTCACCGCATTCGGTGCGACCAAGCCCCCGCTATCGCACACCACGAGCGCCTCCACGCGGGCTGGGTTGCGCGCGGCATAGCGGATGGCGGCCGCGCCACCGATCGAGTTACCGACGATCGCAACGCAATCGAGCTCGAGGGCGTCGAGTACCTCGCCGAGTATTTCCTCGTAACGGATCGCGGCCGTCGGTTGGCTGTCGGACTCCGAGTTTCCATGGCCGGGCCAGTCGATCGCAATGATGCGGCCGCGCGACGTAATTCGTTCGATCAGCGCTTCGAAGTCGCGCGACCCGTGGCTGACCGCGTGTAAACAGACAATCGGATTGTCGCGGTGGGGACGCCCGGTGCCGGGATGGCCTTTGTCAATGTCGGCGTACGACAGCCGCATCCCGGATGGGAGCGACACCGAACGGTCGGCGATGCTGAGACTACTGCGTATAGACATTTGCGATCCTCCCGAGCGAGCGAGTGATTGATTTATCACCACGCGAAGTGATAGATTCATCACCAGATGCCTCCTAACGCAAACAGGACCGCCGCCGCGCGCAAGTCGGCGCGCAAGCCCGCGCGCAACCCCCCGCGAAAGAAGCCGGAACCACGTGATCCCGAGCGAACCCGCGAGCGCCTCATCGAGGCCGCCGCCCACACATTTAATAAGGTCGGCTATCTAGGCACCGACACGAATCGCATCGCGCGCGCCGCGGGCTACGCCCCGGGGACGTTCTACAAGCACTTCACGGACAAGCGCGCGATCTTCTTGGAAGCCTATCTTCTCTGGGTAGACGCGGAGTGGCGCAAGATCGACGCGATCGTCGGCGGCGGTCGCAAGGGCGCACGCAACCGCTTGGTCGATCGACTCACCAACGAGATCCTCCGACATCACCAACGTTGGGGTGGGTTCCGCGCCGCGCTGGTCGGTCTGGCAGCGACCGATCCCGACGTCGCCGCCTTCCGCATCGAGAGCCGAAAACGACAGATGGCGTGGCTCGATCAATTGCTCGAAAGGCTTGGCGCTCGTCCGGCGCCACCGGCGCGACGACTTGCGGTCCTGCTCACGTTCGAACGTCTTTGCGATAGCGTTGCGTGGGGCGAGGCATCGGCGTTGGGGATCAAGCGGAGTGAGGTTCTTGCTGAGTTGCGGGGGACGCTTGGGGAATTGATCGGCTGAATTCGGCTTCGAGCGTGGGTGTTCTGCGAGAGCGCGATCGGGCCGGTGAATGATTCGCCCGGGTGCGACGCGCTGTGCACTACAGCAATCAACACGGGACGCGTGAAAGGTTCAGATCCATCGCCGAACCCTCCGCTTGTAAGCCGAATATTCGTCACCGAATTTGGACTGAAGATATTCCTCCTCCGGTTTGATGGCCAGAACTTGGAGCGCCCATGCGGCGAGAGGTGTAAGTAACAGTATCCACCAACTCGCAAACGCGATCGCAACACCGATACAGACTAGAACCATCTGCAGGTACATCGGATTTCGAGTCACGCGGAATGGACCGCGCTCCTCGATGTGTGAAGTCGGTTTCCACGGGTTTTCGCTCTGTCCCCCGCTACGAAAAAGCGTAACGGACCAGAACCCGAGCAGGGCAATCGAACCGACGACAACGATCCCGCCGATGTAGTAACGAAGTGGAGCGTCGAAGATGAAGCGAGCTGCGAGCGGCCAGATTCGATCTAGAAGCGCGCCAACTAGAATCGTGAGCAGAGGAATTCCCGGGGGAAAGAAACGAACTCTAGCTGCGTCCTTGGGTTCGCCCATAGCTTCATCCTACTGGTGAATGAGCCGCGTTCTCGACACAAGAACGATCGTCGCACACCCGCAAGCGGTAGCGACCAACCCATGAATCCAGTCATCCGTCGCGAGCGTTGCAGCTACGGCGACACCGCTGACGACAACCCACGCGACCCACGCAACCGCGCGCTTGTTCCTGGGGGCGATGAGCACGGCACTCAGAACGACGACCACAGCAGACAACCCGGAAACCGTCAGCACGAGATAGTCGAGCGTTTGGTGTACCGGTTCGTTGGCGCAAGTCTCCGAGATCCAATCGTCGGGTGGACACAGGGATTGCTCGACGACTCCGTGGACGAACATGCCGACCAACAGGACGAGCCACCATGCAAGCGCCGTCACGGGAACCAACGCGATCCATCGTACTTTCGTCACCAATGACTCCTATCGCCTTCCGGCCCGCATCGCGGGACGGCCCCGAAGCGCTGCGCGCTCGGCCGGGTCCGCAGTGATTTTGCAGACCGCGGGACAACGCGACCGCGCCCCCGACCCCTCTCCGCTAAGATACGCGTCTCGCAAGATGAGCACTACTCACGTGGCGTCAGACCACCGGCTCCACTAAAGAAAGCTTCATGAGCAAGATCGGCACGCCCTATCGCAGAGCCAAGCTCGATGAGTCCGACGGATCGTACGACGCGATCGTCATCGGTTCGGGCATTGGCGGGCTCGCTGCTGCGGCGCTACTCGCCAAACACGACAACAAACGCGTACTCGTTCTCGAGCGTCACTACACGGCCGGCGGCTACACGCACGTATTTCGACACGGCGACTACGAATGGGACGTCGGCGTCCACTATGTCGGCGACCTCCATGAAGGCACCGATCTGCGCATCATGTTCGACGAACTCACCGACGGCGCGCTCCAGTGGGAGTTCATGGGCGACGTCCACGACCGCATCGTCATCGGAGATCAAATCTTCGAGCTGCCGGCGGGCAAAGAAGCGCTGCGCGCCAAGCTCAAATCCTACTTCGAGAACGAAGCTGCCGTCATCGATCGCTACATCGAATTGTGTGAGAACGTCGTGCGCGCATCGCGCGGGTACTTCGCTGAGAAAGCGGTGCCGAGCTTCGTGTCGCGAATCGGCGGCGGTCTCATGCGGCGACGATTCGTCAACTATGCGTCGCGCACCACGCGCGAAGTACTCGAAGAACTGACAGACAACCAAACCCTCATCGCCGTACTGTCAGGCCAGTTCTTTACCTACGGATTGACGCCCGGCGAAAGCAGCTTCGGTGTGCACGCGGTCGTAGCGCAGCACTACTTCGAAGGCGCGTACTATCCTGTCGGCGGAGCGTCGCGCATCGCAGCGACCATCTTGCCGGTCATTGAGTCACGCGGAGGCTTGGTCGTCACCCGCGCCGAGGTCGATACGATCGTGTGCGAGAACGGTCGAGCGGTCGGAGTGAAGCTCGCCGATGGCAAAGAATTTCGCGCACCCGTCATCGTCAGCGCAGCCGGCGTGCCGGCGACGTTCGGGAAATTGCTGCCGGCCGAGTTGGTCCTGCAACACGGGCTCGACCGTCACGGAGCGAAGATGAGACCGTCGATCGCGCACGTCTGCCTCTACGTCGGTCTGAAAGAGACGGCCGAGGAGCTCGGCCTGGGGCGCACGAACTACTTCGTCTACCCGAGCGCTGACTACGAAGCCGATCACGCCGCCTACGCGAAAGATCCCGATGGGACATTGCCTGTCACGTACCTCTCGTTCGCGTCAGCGAAAGATCCATCGTTCCAACAGCGCTTCCCAGGACGCGCGACGATCGATGTCATGGCACCGGCGCCGTTCGAACTGTTCGAAGAATGGGCCGACGAGCGTTGGCAACATCGCGGCGAACGCTACGAGTCTCTGAAGCAGCGTTATGCAGAACGACTTCTCGACGTGCTGTTCCGCTTCGTTCCGCAGGTACGCGACAAGATCGACTACTGCGAGTTGTCTACTCCGGTTTCAACGCTCCACTTCGCGGGATACCAAAACGGCGAAATCTACGGAATGGCCGCAACCCCCGATCGACTCTGCGAGCGCGGCTTGCGCGCGCAGACTCCCGTGCCCGGTCTCTATCTGGCCGGCCAGGATGTCGGCCTACTCGGCGTTGCCGGCGCACTGTTCGGTGGAGTCATCGCCGCATCGGCGATTGTAGGACGCGACATCGGTCGCAAGGTGCGCAAGCAGTACATGCGCAAGCGCGCGTAGCCGCCAGACGCGAAAAGGACCGGCGCCGGATCCCAAACACGCGAGCTGTCATCGTCCGCTCGCCCGCCGGCTAGTTGCCCAATGGGCACTCCACCACATCGACCGAATCCGGCCAATGCATCGACCCGCTCGTCGCAGCGTTGAAGTCATGAATGCAGGCAACGACCAACAGCGCCGTACCCACCAAATACGCGACCAATCCTCCGCTCACTCTTAGTTTCATCTTGATTGCCTCCAAGACGCGTCCCTCCCACGTCATGGGTATGTAGCAAAGCAACACGCGTGCCAGCGCGTGGAGCCGCGCGCGTACAGAGAAGATCGAGGGGAAACCTTGGAAAGAGTGTAATCGGAAGTACGCGCGCCCGAGAAGATCAGGGCAAACCCTGCAACCTAGAGTTAGCACCATGCACGCGGGCGACGCTGTACTGCTAAGCGTAGTTAGCAGCCGACGGGTCTCGCCTCGCCATTCTTCGAAGACGATTCGAGAACCTGCAACTAGCGACGGCGCGCCATCGACACCGCACGCCCTATAGCGAGCACGAACAAGACGACACCGCACCAGAAGAAGAACACGCTGCGGCGCCAGAGCGATCCACACGCCGGCCACGTTTCATAGGGATGCTTGGGAATGCCCGTGCGCACGGAGATGTCATCGCCGGTCAGGTGGTCGTCGATTCGATTCCGGCCGGTGCTGTAGAGCACGTACGAGCGGCCGAGGCCTTCGTAGACTCGATACACTAGCGGCATGCCCCATGAATCTCTCGGAGGCACGCGTCGCCAGTTCCGGTAGGTACGGCTACGCACCAGTGTGTCTAGCATGCCGTCGGGATATTGATCCGGTGTCGGCGGGGCGCCCACTATTGCAGTGTAGTCGACGATCGTCGTCTCCCATCTCTGCAGCACTGCCAAAGAGACACGGGACCGATCGATGCATGATGTTGCTGTCGCAGGAACAGCCGACGCCAAGAACGCAACGACACACGACACGAAAAGGATTACGATACGGCGCCAAGCCGGGTGCGCCGGCGGCTGCACTCGCTGCAGCGATTGCTTACGGACTAGGGGGAGAGCGTTCGCCATGCGATGTCGCGAGTGACGTCAACGACACTCGCTCACCTAGAAGTATGACGACCCTGCTGCGCGGCTATTCACGACGAAGGGAAGCAGACGGCGACATACCAAACCGAGCAACGTCCACCGTCCGGGTAATCCCCTGCCACCCCTGTCGCGCGGGTGCCGTTCGATACGGATCGAGCGGTCGCGCGAATCGGCAAACGGGCCGTTCGCCCTCGGGTATAATCATCGTGAGTCGCGAGTTCGCGCGGCTCGCTGAAAACGAACGTGCCGAACGAAGACCAACTCGCCTGCTGGGATGACCCAGCCAACTGGAGCGCCTGGGGCATTTACCGCTGCGAAGACGATCCGCGCTTGATCGTCCCGAAGCAGACGCGCTGGGCCGGCTGGACTGTGAACTTCGCCCAGCCCGGTGCCGTTTCATTACTGGTCGCGATCAGTGCAATCGCCGGACTGCCATCGCTGATCGCGGCGCTTGTTGGCGTTGAAGATCCGCTGGCGATGCTCGCGGTCGTGACCGCTTCGGGCGTCGCCGTGGTTGCCTTGGTGGTTGCACTCGATCGGCACGCCCGCGGGTTGCCGTTACGGCCAACACTACCGAGACGCGGTCGGCTTCCACACACACTGCGCGAAGAACTGCAGCGCGAAGGCATCATGCTACTCGCTGAGAAAGTCCGCGGCTCCATCACGCTGCGCGACTACCGCGGGCCCGGCAAGCGTTCGGCATTCAGCCGCAACGGGTTCAGCGGCGCCATCGTACTCACACAGCAGCGCTTCATCGTGCGCAATACCTTTCGATCGCTCGTAGAGCTGCCCATCGACGAAGCGCGCAGCGATCTACTCGACCTCTGCGCCGACGGCAGCGATACGCTGCTCATTCGCTTCGACCCGAGTCGGTTCCAAGCAAACACAGGCGGCGCGGTGGAAATCCGACTTCGCACCTCGCTGGCCCGATCCATCGTCGACTCGCTGCGCTCGCCGCATCGCTAGCCATCTCGTCCAACCATTAGCCTAACCTGGAACAGCAGTGCTAAGTTGCTGCGGTGGATTTGTCGATCCGTTGACGTTGACGACGAAACATACTGAACGGAATCAGGGGGAGACCATGTCATCCGCGATCAAACGTCTGGCTGTGACTGACAACACCGAAACCATCATCGATGCGCTGATGACCGACGGCGCGGTCATCATCGAGCAATTGCTCGATTCGACGACCCTTGCGCGCTTCAATGCCGAACTCGATCCATTGCTCGCCGGGGTCAGCCCGGTGCGAGAGTTCGTCAATCCGTTGGTTGGCGCTTTCTTCGGCGAGCATACTCGCCACCTGTGCGCAGTCGCCGCCAAGTCGCCGACGTTCGCACGTGAGGTCCTGTGCAACGAGACCATGGGGCGCGTCGCCGACGTCGTGTTGCTGCCAAACTGCGCGAACTATCAGCTCAACATCTCGCAGGTTCTCGATCGCGGCCCCGGCGCCGAGCAGCAGTACCTACATCGCGATGAAGAGGTCTGGATCCACGTCCCCAAGCCGCACCCTCCCCTGCAGCTCGCGGCGGTGATCGCGCTCGCGGATTTCACCGCCGACAACGGCGCAACGCGTGTGATCCCCGGCAGTCACCTTTGGCCGAGCGATCGCGTAGGCGAAGAATCGGAGGCGGTTGTCGCAGAGATGAAGGCCGGCTCGGCAGTCATCTATCTCGGCTCAACAATCCACGGTGGCGGGCCGAACACGACCGCGGACAGCTGGCGACGCGGGATGCACATGAGCTACGTGGTCGGCTGGCTACGCACCGAGGAAAACAACTACCTCTCGATCCCGATCGATGTCGTTCGAGAGTTGCCGCGCCGATCCCAAGAACTGCTGGGCTACGCCGCCCACGACGCGATCGAATCGGGTGGCGGCTATCTCGGTACCGTGGATCTGCGAAGTCCGATAGACCTCATCGCCGAACGCAAGCTCTAGCGCACCAGCGCGTCATTCGGGCGCCGACATGTTCATCGGCGCCTTGCGCGCACGCGACAGGCATGGCCGCGCGTTTGCGTTCACCGGCGCCGTGTCGGATACGCTCGCCAGTGCCGTTACCAACACAATGGACGCTCGATCTTGCGCTCGACGACGCCGACGACGACGAGGCCGTGCGCCGACGATCTGCGCGCAAGCTGCGGATGTCGGACGACGCACTCCCAGAGTTGGTCGTACTCAAGCGTTCGATCGACGCGCGCCACGGCCGCGTGCGGGTCCACCTACTGGTCGCAGCGCGCAGTGAAGCATCGATCGACGAGGCGGCCGCGCCGCCTCGCGAGGTGGTCCAGCCGGAACGTATCGCAATCGTCGGTGATGGTCCCGCCGGTCTCTTCTGCGCCTACGAGTTGGCGCGGGCCGGGATCGGCTGTGTCGTATTCGATCGCGGCAAGAAGGTTCAACCGCGTCGTCGTGACCTCAAAAGCCTACAACAAGACGGTGTCGTCGACGAGGACAGCAACTACTGCTTCGGCGAAGGCGGCGCCGGCACTTACAGCGACGGCAAACTCTACACCCGCTCGCACAAGCGCGGTGATGTCCGCGATGTGCTCGAACTCCTCGTCGAGCATGGCGCGCCGTCGGCCGTTTTGACCGACGCGAGACCCCACATCGGCTCGAACAAATTGCCGCGTGTGGTAACCGCGCTTCGCGAAAGGCTCGAGCAGGTCGGAGTACAGTTCGAGTTCGGTGCAACCGTCACGTCGATCTCTCGCGACGAGTCCGGGCGTGCGCGCGGCCTGAAACTGGCCGACGGCAGCGAACGCGGCTGCGACGCGGTGGTACTGGCCACCGGACATTCGGCGCGTGATGTCTACGAATGGTTGGCCGAGGCCGGAGTGGCGCTCGAGCCCAAAGGCTTCGCCGTCGGCGTAAGAATCGAGCACCCGCAACCGCTGATCGACGGTATTCAGTACGGGCGCGCCGCCGGTCATCCCAAACTGCCGAGCGCACCCTACCACCTGGCGCACACGCGCGACGGACGCGGGGTTTTTTCGTTTTGCATGTGCCCCGGCGGCTTCATCGTGCCTGCCGCCACCATGCGCGACGAACTCGTCGTAAACGGCATGAGTCTATCGAAACGCGATTCTCCCTACGCGAACTCGGGATTGGTCGTGGGCATAGAACCTGACGATGTCTCCCGTGCCGGCTATGGCGGTGTACTAGCGGGTGTCGAGTACCAGCGCCGGCTCGAAAGCCTCGCCGCGACGGCCGGAGGCGGCACGCTGCGCGCCCCCGCAACGCGCGCAACCGATTTCCGTGCCGGTCGGCCGTCGACCACACTTGCACCCAGCAGCTACCAACCCGGACTCATGGGATCGGATATCGCCGCGGTACTCGACGGCGCCGGAATTCCGATCGCAGCGCGGCTGCGCGACGCACTCGACGTGTTCGATCGACGCATGCGCGGTTACGTGACCGAAGAAGCGAACCTCGTTGGTGTTGAGTCGAGAACCAGCGCACCGCTGCGGATTCCACGCCGCGGAGATACGTTGGAGTGCCTCGGGATTGACGGCCTTTACCCCTGCGGAGAGGGAGCGGGTTACGCCGGCGGGATCGTCAGCGCCGCGCTCGACGGCCTGCGCGTTGCCCGCGCGCTGATCGACAAACTACCGTCGCCCTGAATCGGCTACGAACCTTCGAAGTAGGTGTAACCGTTGATGCTCTGTTTGAACGACGCAATCATGTGCCGCCGATCGGTCGGGCTCAAACGCCCACTGGCAACGCCGCGTTCGACAATCGCCTTGAAGCGATCGAGCATTCCTCGCGGACTGTACTCCACGTAGCTCATTACTTCGGCGACGGTATCGCCCTCCTGCTCGTGAAGAACCTCGAATCCGCCGCGCCCATCTAATCCGATCGTTACCACGTTGGTGTCGCCGAACATGTTGTGAAGATCTCCGAGCGTCTCCTGGTACGCGCCGATGAAGAACACGCCCAAATAGTAATCCTCGTCGGGCTCGACCTTGTGCACGGGGAGCGTACTCGCGATTCCGTCAGCCAGGACGAAACGACCGATCGTACCGTCGCTATCGCAGGTCATATCGCTGATCACCGCGTGCCGCGTGGGCGTTTCGTTCAGACGATGGATCGGTGCGATGGGGTGTAGCTGATCGATCGCCCAGATATCGGGAAGACTCTGGAACAGAGAGAAATTGCCATGGTAGATGTCGGCCGTCAGGTCGAGCCCTTCAGGCAACTCGACGTCGCTGGCAGGGTTACGCGCAAGCAAATCGTTGATGAGGCTCAACAGGTACAGGTGTGCACGCTCGGCTTTCGCCGCCTGTTTCAAACTCAGTCGACCGACACCGAAAAGTTGACGGATTTCGCCGCGGTAGTAGGCGAGATCGTTCCAGCATTCTTGGACGCGTTCGAGCGACAGATACTCTTCGATCTCCAGGATGCTCGCAAGATACGGATGGTCGTCCGCTTCGGCGACGACGGGAGTGCTGCTCGTGAACTCGGTAACGTCGATAATGTTGAACAACAGCATCGACGAATGGGCAACGCAGGCACGGCCGCTTTCCGTGACGATGGTCGGGTGCTCGATCGAATGCTCGTCCATCACGATCTTTACGGTATCGACGACGTTCACCGCGTATTCTTCCAGCGAGTAGTTCACTGAGTTCGCCGTCGCCGCGTGCTCACCGGTGTAGTCGACCCCGAGACCTCCACCAATATCGAGATAACTGAGATTGGCTCCCACCGCGCTCAACTCACAGTAGAACCGACATGCTTCCTGCACGGCCTGTCGGATCTCCAGGATGTTCCCGATCTGACTGCCCAAGTGAGAGTGCTGCAGGACGAGGCAGTCGAGATAGTCCCGCTCGCCCATCGCCTCGACGACTTCCATGACCTGCGCGACCGTCATACCGAACGTCGATCGATCGCCGCTGGAACGCGCCCAGTTCCCGCTAACGGTATTGGTCAGTTTGATCCGCACGCCCAGGCGTGGGCGGATATTCACTTCGTCGGCAATATTGAGCACGAGGTCCACTTCGCGCGGACTCTCCAGAACGATGAATGTGTTGAACCCTAACCGCTGCGACATGAGCGCGAGGCGCAGAAAGGATTCGTCTTTGACGCCGTTGCAGATGATCGCGGCTTTCGGCCCCAGCTCGTGTGACAGCGCGATGAGAAGCTCGGCTTTCGACCCGACCTCCAGACCGAAATTGTGAACGCGCCCGTAGTCGATGATTCGATCTACGACCTGCGCTTGCTGATTCACCTTGATGGGGAAGACGCCCTGGTAGGTGCCGCGGTACTCCAATTCGTCGATCGCCTCGGTGAAGGCGCCGTTGAGACGGTCGATACGATATTTCAAGAAATCGGCAACACGGAGCAGGATCGGCGAGCGGATCCCGCGTAGCTGCAGACTCTTCACGACAGCCAGCAAGTCCGTCGGAATCTGATCAGGAACGGCCGGATTGCACAGCCCGACATTACCGTTGGGCAACACACGAACGAGATCCGCAGACCACCGCGAAAAACCATAGAGATCCTCACCCGCGGGTGCGGTCGTCTCGAGATCGTCGCTAAAGGCCGGTACCGGTGTGATTGTAGTGGTCGCAGTCGCCATCGCGTCTCCTGAGAGCAATTCCCTGCGGATGCTCTAGAACTTAACCGCGTACCGGTCAAGGCGTCGCCCGGTCGGCCTCTCTTCCCAGCCGAGGGCCAACACTCTATCCTGTCGGGAGCAGCCGCCGCGGCGCGCGCGAACCGAGCGCGAGCACTCGTCCACGTCACCGCGCCGGGCCGATTTCCATGCGACGCAAGATTCGTTCCGTCACCCGACTGCTGGTCTTCGTCTCTGCGACCGTTGCATCCGCCGCAACGCTATTCGCACTCGGACAGGCGATGCATCCAGCCAAACCGGATGTGAGTCTCGATGCGACGATCGGAATTCGACACCACCTCGCGAATCTTGGCGCCGTCGAGAAAAACCCCGGCGTCCACTCCGTCGTATTCATGGGCGACTCCACGGTCGTTGGCTACCCGAAAGGCCGTACCGTTGACGTGCACCTGCGCAATATTCTGGTCGGCAGCTGGGCGGGTCGCGGGCGCGTCCACGTCGAGTCGCTGAGTGAGATGGGGATGACGCCCGCGGGATTCTACCTCCTCCAAGACCTCATCAGCGACGCCGGACCCGATATCGCGATCGTGACCGCGAATCTGCCCCTCATTCGCGAGCTCCTCCCTCCGGCTCTACGACGACCCGAACTGGCCGGTTGGCTACAACCGCGCCGCATGTTCGCCACCCTCGTCGATCTCGATCTGCACAAGTTTGGTGTCACCGCCGATGCGCTCCTGCTGCACAAGGCATTCGTCTCGGCGGGCGCGAGCACGTGGATTTCGCAACGCCAGCAACAAGCTCGACTGGGATATCTTCGGGGAGCCGTCGAAGACTTCGTGGCGGACACGACCTCGTGGACGACCGAAAGAGAAACGCGCAACGCCAGACTGCTCCTGTCTCAAGCCTCGCTGGTGGACGCGAACGATCCAACTCGGCGCAACCCGAAAAGCGCCCGCAGCTACGTCTCCGACCTGATGGCGGGCGTAGACGACGACCACTGGGTGCTCGAAGTACTGCACGCCATCCTTTCCGACTTCCGCGCCGCAGGCATACTGACCGTTCTGTACGTACCACCCATCAATGTAGATCGACTTCGAGCGGTGGGCGTCTACAACGACGCGGGGGTTGAGAAAACACTGGCTGCGCTCCAGCGTCTCGCCGAAGCGACAGGCGCGGAGTTCGCGGACCTTCATGCGCTGCTTCCGGATGCCGTATTCCGCGACGGCGGCGGACACTACAAGCACGAAGCTCCGCACGATGGGCCGCAAATGGTGGCTCAGGCCCTTGCCCCCTACGTCCAGCTGCAGCTGCTGGCCGCCAGCCAGGCCCGCTGATGCTATTCAATACGATACAGTACGCAGTTTTCTTGGCGCTGGTGCTGTTGGTCCTCCGCGCACTACCGACTCGCAGTCGCGGCCACGTGCTCCTCGCGGCGAGTATTCTTTTCTACGCGTTGTGGCGGCCGGTGTACTTGTTGCTCCTACTGGCCGACCTGATCGTCAACTATGCGCTGCTCAGAGCAATGCACCGCAGCGCTCGGCCGCGCGTCTACCTTGCGGCGTCGATCGCGTTCACGCTCAGCATCCTCGTCGGATTCAAGTACGCCGCCTTCGTTGCACGCTCACTCGTGCCGCTACTTGGCGTCGGCGTGCTGGAAGTCCCGGACTTCTTTCTACCGCTCGGGCTGTCGTTCTACAGCTTCCAGATCATCGCCCTCGCGGTCGATACGTATCGCAGCCGCGAGCTGCCAACGGAGCGCTTCGGGCAGTACGCATTGTTCATCTCGTTTTTCCCGCAGCTGATCGCCGGGCCGATCTTGCGCGGCGCCGAGATGTTCCCGCAACTCACGACCGGTGGCGCGCCGACCAGCGAACGCAATCGCCGTGGAGCTTGGCTCTTGGCCGCCGGCTTGACGAAGAAGGTAGTCTTCGCGGACTTTCTACTCGCCGGCTTTGTCAACGATTCGTTTCTCTATCCGCAAGTAGGAGGGGCTGCCTATCATCTGATCGTAGCGTACAGTTTCGCGTTCCAACTCTACTTCGATTTCTCCGGCTACGTGGATATGGCGCGCGGCTCCGCCCTCCTGATGGGGTTCGAGATTCCACGCAACTTCCGTCAGCCCTACCTCTCGCGAAATCCGGCGGAGTTTTGGCAGCGTTGGCACATCACACTGTCGAGTTGGCTTCGCGACTACCTTTACATTCCGCTGGGCGGCAACCGTCACGGAAGCCGGCGCACCTCGTTGAACCTGTTCATCACAATGACGCTAGGGGGCTTGTGGCACGGCGCCGCATGGACGTTCGTCGCCTGGGGTGTGCTGCATGGAACTCTGCTTGTCGGTCATCGGCTGATCGGCGGCCGCGCGGGCGATATAGATCGTCCGCTTTCCGCTCGTGACCTGCCAAAGGTTTTTCTTACGTTTACGGCCGTAGCGTTGCTGTTCGCAGTGTTCAGGGCGCCGTCGCTGGCGACCACAGCACAGTTTTTCGCCGGCTTTGCCGGGTTCGACTTCCTCCACGGTTGGCCACCCGTCCAGACCGCGATTGTCGCGCTGTGCATCGGCTCGCACGTCGCGGAACGCGCTGTGGGTCCTCACGTTTCTCAGCTACAACGCCTGTTTGCGCTACGCAGCTGGGGCCCACTGGTCGAAGGCGCGCTAGGAGGCCTACTTCTGGGCATCGCATATGCGCTGGCTGGAGCAGGCGGCGAGTTCATCTACTTTCAGTTCTGAGAAGGAGAGTCCGACACAGATGGAAATCAAAGACGAGGGGACCGGCAATTCATGCCGGTTCGAGGCAGACGGCTTTGAAGCGGGCGCCTCGCTCACGATTCGCGGCAACGACAATACGATCGAGATCGGCGCCGACATCGACATGCGCGCGCCCAAGATATTCATCGAGGGCAACGGCAATGTCATTCGGATGGCCGCAGACCCCGGTGAGGTCGCTTCGCCAGCGGGAATCCCCACCCGCCCGTTCCTATTGCAACGCGACGATCGTGCGCCGGCGATCGACATCTTGGGTAACTGCAACACGATCGAGACCGGCCGACACGTACAGATCTACAGCTCGCTCATCCAACTCGTCGGCAGCGACAACCTGATGCGCATCGGCAGCTGGGTACGTGCGCACTTGCGCGTCGACTTCCAGACGAGCCGCGCGACATTCGAACTCGGCGATGAAACGACCAGCGTTGCGTTGCAGGCATCGCTGCATGAACCCGGCACAATGCGCATCGGCAAAGACTGCCAGATATCAGCCGACATCTATCTCACGGTCAGCGATACACACCCGATCGTAGATCTCACTACCGGCGAGCGCATCAACAAAGCCGGTGACGTGATCATCGGCGATCACGTATGGCTGGGATTCAAGAGTACGGTACTCAAGGGCTGCACGATCGGCAGCGGCTCGACCATCGGAACCTGTGCCGTCGTGACCGGCGATATTCCCGAGAACTGCGTCGCGGTGGGGAATCCGGCAAAGGTCGTTCGCGAGAACGTGACTTGGGCAAGAGAGTTCTCCGACGCAGAGACGACGCCCTGATCACGCGGTCGTCCAGAGGTCGCGGCGCCCCTACTCGATCCGCCAACCGATACGAGAGCCGCGCTGCTCGAGTTCCGGCCGAATCGAATCGAACACACGGGGGTAGCGATACCACGGAATCGTCGTCCATAGATGATGGATCAGGTGGTAGTTCTGACCGAGAAGGATCACGAAGCCGACGCGACCGGGATAGATCCGCGTGTCGTGATAGCGCTCGCGTGAGTCGTACGGATAGTGCGGCAGGTAGTCGAACGTCGTCGCGAGAAAGATGAGCGCAAGCAGCGCCGGCGCGAACCAGATCACCAACACGGATGTAAGACTTCCGGTTGCCAGTGCCGCGACGAAGATCGCGACGCCAGCAATCTCGCCAAACAGCGTCTCCGCCAACTCACTACGCGAGCGCCACAACCGGCGCCCGTAGTAGTGACGCCCGTAGTAGTGACGCCTGTATTGCAACGTGATCATCGTCGCCCACAGCGGAACCAGCCACATCGGTGCGCCGGGAAAATAGATGTCGGGATCCCGCTCGGGATCGTTCGTGTGAGAGTGATGCTCGTAGTGAACCGCGCGAAACAGAGGCATCGGAATCAGCAGCAGCGCGGCCGTCAGACGCCCGAGCCAAGCGTTCGCTCGGCGATTCTCGTGAGCCACGCCGTGCATCGCATCGTGCATGACGGTGAACCCCAGGTAGATTGCGACGGCGTTGAGCGCGCTCGTGGCCACAGCGGGCAACGCGGCAACAAGGTAGAGCCCGCTGGTCCCCACAAACACGATGAGCGTGACAACAGATAGCCAGAACGTCGGATTCGCAAGTGTGCCCGAAGGCGCTCCCACCCACTCGCGCTGAATAGCGATCCGGTCACTCCCACCCGTTCGCACGGTCTCCGTGCTCGTCGCGTTGCCGGTTCCCTCGATCTCTTGCCCGGCATTCGTCGCTGCCGCATCGGTACTCATCATACAATGATTGTGTGCAATGCACGGCCCTACGACAACGATTCTCGACGAAGACGGACGAGCACCGTCCGGACTGCGGCGCACAGGGAATGGGCTGTAACACGAACAGTCTCACGCAGACTCCACTTTGCTACTGGCGTAGTCTCGCTTGGCAACAGTAGATTGGACTCAGGCAACACGCCTGCGGAGTCCCACATCATGAGCCAACGTTCCACCGCGTCACCCGATACCTGCCCATCTCAGAAAGTGCCGACCGCCGCCCCGCGCCCAACCGTCGATGAAAACGCCGTACCGACACCGCCCCCTCTCGCCCGCATTCACCCGAGCCCCCTCACACAGGCATGCGCCGCAACGCGCGAAGCGTATGACGGGTCGAGTCTCACCTTCCGTCTTCTGCGTGCCTGCGGTTGGGGAGCATTTCTCAATCTCGGATTCTTCCGCGCCGTCGACTGGATCCTTCGCCCCTTCCGGCTGGATGTTGCGCAGGAGCGCCTAGCCAAGCGCTCGATAGAGCTGCTCGCGATCAAGGGCGCGCGCGATTGCGTCGACGTGGCGTGTGGACGCGGCCGATCCTCGTTCCGCATCGCGATGGGAAATCCGAGTGCCAACGTTGAAGCGATCGATTTTCTGCCTGATAACGTCTCCGCCGCGCAGTTCCTCTACGGAAACACACGCAACCTGCACTATCGCCAAGGCAGCGCCGAATCTCTGCCGTTCGCGACGGAATCCCAAGACCGAGTGCATTGCCTGGAGGCGGCTTTCCACTTCGACCGTGCAGCGTTTCTTCGCGAGGCGTATCGCATTCTGCGCCCCGGGGGGCTGCTCGTCGTCGTGGACTTCAACTTCAAAACGGAAGACTCGCGCGCCGTTCTCTCGTCGCCCGAAGGCGAAATTGTTCGCGATATCTGGCGCTTCGAGGATTTCTGGACCACCGATCAATATCGAGAAGAAGCGACGTATCTTGGATTTCAAGCCGTCGAAGAACACGACTGGACCGAGCAAGTAACCGCAGCGATTCAGCGCCGCTTCAGTTTCATCTGCTGGGCAGGAAACAAGAAGCCGCTGCGACGAGTCATGACTCTTTGCAATCCGCTCCTCGCCGGGTTTACGCCCGGTGACTGGCAGACGCTCCGCACACACGCTGCGGCGTTAGATACAGTGCGTCACGAATTGCGCTACGTCGCGCTGGTACTACGCAAGCTAGCGTGAGCCTTCAACACCGGTTTCCCTCGCAATGCCCCCCCACACGGGCGACGAGCGTCAACCCACTCGTTTGCGTGCCAAAGTGTCCGCGGAATAGTGTTTGGACGCCCAATCGCAACACTCATTGACAAGCTTGAGGCCGAGCCCGTAAGTTCATTCGGTGTAGGTACGGTCCATGCGGACCAGCCCTTGCCGAGCCGGGTCACCGGGTCTGCGCGCGCAAGGGACTACCATATATAGGTCGTATGCTTGTCCGTCATGACGGATCGCGAGTCGAGGGGAACACGTAATGCTCATCACAAAAGAGTCGAACAAGCGATGGATCACCACCATCGCCACACTGGTTGCCGCATGTGCAACGATCGCACTGGTCAGCACAGCTGCCAGCGCCGCCGTTACCAGCCAAGAACAGAAATGTCTGGGCAAGCTCGGCAAGTCCGCCGTGAAGCAGGCCACCGGTTACGCGAAGGGTACGGCTAAGTGCCGCGATAGCGACATCTCCGGCAAAACGATCGGCGCGTGCCCCGACGCAAAGGGAATCGCCAAGAATGCAAAGTCGGCAACCAAGACGATCGGTGCCGCAGAAAAGACCTGTCTGAGCGCCTGCTCGAATCTGTCTGACCTCGACTGCATCACCGACAGCGATTGCCCGGCACCGTTCGGCGTGTGTACCGCCGGCGTCAAGGACAACCCCTTCGACCACACGCGGATTAACTACCCGGGGCCGTACTGCGCACAAGTCGGCGTGCCTACTATCTCTTCAACGACCGATATCGGTACCTGCACCTCGGGTCTGGCGGAGCAGGCCGGTGTAGACCTGGTCGCTGCCATCTATGGATCGATCACGAATGCGTCGGGTATCAGTGCCGATGCAGCAAGCTGCCTGTCGCGCATCAACAAAGCCGCGCAGAAGCTCAATTCCACGATAGCCAAAGGCGTTCTCAAGTGCCGCGACAACATTAATAAGGGCAAGCTCGCTCTACTTCCCGCCGAATGCCAGGCCGAAGCGAAAACGGCCGCCAAGATCGCCAAGGCCGAGGTCAAGCTCGTAGACACGATCGCCTCGAACTGCACCGATGTCGAAATCGTCCAGCTCGACCTTTGCGGGAATGGAGTGGCCGGCACAGCGACGGTGGGTGACGCACAAACCTGTGTGGTAGCAGCTGTCGCCGAGCTCGCCGATACCGAAGAGCTCTCGGTCAACCGCGCTGTCACGTCGGCAGCCACGATCATCGAAGCCGCTTTCCCTCCCGCGCCCCGGTGCGGCGACAACCTCGTAAACCAGGCGCCTAACGATGCAGAGCCGCTCGGCGAAGAATGCGACGGTGCAGACGACTCCGCCTGTCCCGGTCTTTGCGCCCCGGTGGGTGACTTGTTCGCCTGCACCTGTACCGACCAACCGCGCTATCGTTTCCTGGCCGACGGCCCGGCGACGGACTCGGATGCCGGCTGGCTCGGACCGTCATTCGATCAAAACATCTCGGACCTCGCCGGCTTCACCGGCGCGCTCCTCAACTGCGACTGCGACGCGTTCACCGGCGCCACGTGTACCGGGACCAGCGTCGATCCGATCTGCGACGTCGTGGGCGCCCAACGCCCAGTGTGCGAATGGGAAGCGGCTGCCGGACCGCATTGCGAAGGCGATGTGACCACTGAGAACGACCCCTGCGCGACGAACGGCGACTGCGCAGCGGGTACTTGTGAAGTCACGCCGTCGTGCGACTCCTACTCGACGGCTCCGGACGGTATCGATGACGACAGCGACTGCGGCCTTTGCGACGCCAACGCGAGCAACGCGGGCAGTTCCTGCTTCGATGACACAGATTGCGCCGCACAGTGCTACCCGATCGGTGGCGGAGCAGCCACCGGATCCTGCAACTTCCAATCGGACTGCGCCGTAGGCGAGGCCTGCCAAGGTCGCTGCGCCGCGAACAGATGCATCATCACGAAAGACGGTGCGCCATTGCCAGTCGTCTCTTCGAGTACGGGCGTCTGTTCCGAAACGGTCTTCAAGGACAACATCACCGGCACTCTGAACATCGTGACGGGCGAACACTTGTTCAACCACTCGGTATTCTCCGTGCAGCATCTGGGAGAGAGCGTCTTCCGACCTTGCCCGGTCTGCGGCGGCAAGTGTGCCGGCGGTCTCGACGAGAACAAGGCCTGCACCGGCCGCTGCCGCAATTCGGGAGGCACGGGTAGCCTCGACTCGTGCCGTTTCGATAGTGATTGCGTCGCCGTCGATGAGATCTGCAGCGGCGACAGTTCCGACTGCCGCGACAGTACCTGTGACTTGCGGCCGATCTGCTTGGGGAGCGTAGGGACACCGTCGGTAGCGGCGGAAACCCCGTGCGATATCACATACATCGATTCCGTCTTCGGTGCGATGTCAACCGATTGCGCAGCAAACCCCGGCATCAACATCAGTGGCCAGGGATTCCCGATCGACTACGTCCCCGGCTCGACTTCGGGCGTCGTCGTATGGGATGCCATCGAGCCTTGCACCGCGACCGGCTACGAACTGTATGACTGCCATTGTGCGGGCATCGGCGGTCGGCCGACACAGCCGAACAGCTGCAACCCGACCTGTGATGGCGGTGCGAACTTCGGACGCGGTTGCGGCCTGCAAGGTACGACCTGCTCGGCCGGACCCAACGTCGGTGCAGCGTGCGACGAAGAGGCCGATTGCCCCGGCGGTGCATGCTCGGAGAACCCCGTCGCGTGCAGCGGCGACACCGGCACTTGCTTCGCAACAGCCGGACCTTGCTCGGTCGATAGTGATTGCCCGCTGCAAGGCGAGCGCTGCAGTTCAACGAACGGACTGACTTGCAGCACCAACGGCGACTGCGGAGCGGGAACATGCGGCGATGCCTGCCCGGGCGGTCGATGCGTGCCACTATGCCTGCCGCGCCCCGGCGAGCCCGGAGACGGCATCTGTGGTCCGGACACCAGGAAGGACTTCATCCATTGCACCGGCCTGGAGGGCCTGACCTGCCCGGCGGCGGCTGCAAACGCGGCACTGCTCGGCGACTGCGCGTCAACCTGCAGCACGAGCCTCTCCCCCTGCGAAGCTCACACCGACTGCCCCACAGGCGAGACCTGTACGGGCCCTTGCGCAGCGCGCGCAAGCTGCGAGGCCGGTGCCGACGGTATTATGGATACGTCGGATGATTTCGCGGGCGCCGGTGAGTGTGCGCGATTCCCGACCAACTGCCTGGAAGATCCGTGGATGAAGGAAGGCGGTACGACCATCAACGGCGACGGCGATCCCACCAGCATGCTCAGCATCGGAACGTGGTGTTTCGTCGCCACCAACAGTGCGCTCGTCAACAATTCGGCTGGATTCCCGGGTCCCGGCGTGATTGAGAAGCGGGCCAACGGTTACATCAACGTACCGTCGCTGCCGTAGTCACATAGGCTTCGGCTGCGCCGGCCCACGACGAGCATTCGCTCGGTGTGGGTCGGCGCAGCCCACGGCTTGCACCACGCTCCTCCTGGGCGCAACATCGCCCGATGCCGCGCCTACAAAGAAAGGGGTTTGATTCACCGGACGAGGTTCGTAGCTTCCCCAACGGAAGCATCAACGTCGTCAACCTCGACGAGATATCCATCGGCCGGTTCGTGTTCGCACCGGGCTGGAAATGGTCCACCGACGTGGCGCCGATCACCGGTGCGCGCTCCTGCCAACATCGTCATGTCGGCTACACGATCTCCGGTTCACTCGAGATACTCATGGACGACGGCACGCGGGTCACTATTGGCGCTGGGGATGCGTACGAAATCCCTCCGGGGCACGATGCGTGGGTCAGCGGCGACGAACCCTGGGATTCAGTCGAGTTCACCAGCGCACACGATTATGCGCGGGCACCGGACGATCTGAGCAAGCGCGTTCTCGCGACGATCCTTTTCTCCGACATCGTAGACTCGACGCGCAAGCTTGAGGAAGTCGGCGACAAGGCGTGGGCGCCGTTGATCCGTCAACACAACGAACGAATCCGTGCTTGCATCGATCGCCACAAAGGGCGCGAGCTGGCCGCGCTCGGTGACGGTTTTCTCGCAGTGTTCGACGGTGCTGCCCGTGCGGTCCACGCAGCTGAGGCGATGGACCGCGCGGTTGCGGATCTCGACCTGCGCGTGCGCGTGGGAATCCACACCGGCGACGTCGAGATCCGAGGCAGTCAAGCGCGAGGCGTAGCGGTTCACGCGGCCGCGCGTGTTGCGGCATTGGCGCAGGCGGGCGAGGTCCTCGTCTCCGGCACGACCTGCGATCTACTCGACGGCTCGAACATCGCTTTCGATTTTCACGGCACCCACGAACTGAAAGGCCTGACAGGACCGCGACCGATATTCATACTACGACGCTGAAACCGTAATGCACGTATACGGCTGCAAGATTTCGTACTACACCGGCAAGCTCGAAACGTATCTGCGCTTTCGATCGATCGACTATGACTATTCGCCGACGATCGGGAACGAGAAGCGACTGAAAGCCGGCGCGGGCGCCGTTCAGATGCCGGTCGTCCAACTCGACGACGGCCGGTGGATGACCGACTCCACGCCCGTCATCGCCTGGCTTGAGTCGCAACACAACGGCTCGACGATCTATCCAACGGATCCTGCGCTGCGATTCGCAGCGCTACTGATAGAGGATTACGCCGACGAATGGCTCTGGCGTCCTGCTATGCATTTCCGTTGGAGCTATCGCCCGAGTCGACTCTACGCTGCCGAATCCATCTACAACGATGAGATTGCCAACAATCGGCCAATACCGAGAATACTCGCGCTCAACATCATCAAGTTCAGGCAATATTTTGGCTTCGTACGCGGAGACGGAGTCACGCCCAAAACACGATTCCATGCCGATCGTACTTACCGCACGGCGCTGGATCGCTTACAGGCGATCTTCGAGCGTCGCCCCTTCGTGCTCGGAGAAACCCTCACGATCGCAGACATCGGTCTGATGGGCCCGATGCTGAGACATTTCGGGCAGGATCCAACGCCCGCCGAGATCATGCGCAACCGTGCGCCTGCCGTCTACGAATGGGTGGCGCGAATGTGGAACGCAAAACCGGACGCGAACGGCCCCAAGCTGATCGAATCGATGGATGATCTAGTCATCGACCTACTAACCGAAGTCAGCGAGACCCACCTGGCGCAGCTTCGACAAAACGCCGAGGCGTTTGGCCGCGGCGCGATGCGCTACAATCAGGACATTCAGGATTGCCACTACGTCCGCGTCCCGACATCGCGCTATCGTGTTTGGTGTCTCGAGGAACTATTGCGCGAATGGGAAGCACTCGATGACGAGGCGCGCGCGACCTTACGAACAAGTCTCTCTTCGCCCGAAGCGTCGGTCCTGTGGGACAAGTCGAGCTTCTCGCCGTCGAAGTACGACGTCGAGCGACGCGCCCCATTCAACAAGGCGATCAATGTTTTCGGCAGCGGCGTACCGCCGCGCTAGGGAGCGCGGCCTGGCCGGCTCAATCGGTAGGCCCACACCAACAAGAACAGCCATACCAGCGTAGCCGCGTAGGCAAACCAATAGCCAAACGACGCGTAGATCGGGGGCGAGGCACTATAGAGCGGAACGGAAACTGCACGCGTGTTAGCCGAATCGATTGGAAGGCGATCGATGACACGCCCAAGCCCGTCGACGACGGCTGAGACACCCGTGTTCGCCACTCGTACCAGAGGCAGTCCGGTCTCGATCGCTCGAAATTTGGACATGGCGAAGTGCTGAGCTTGTGCGGATGTTGCGCCGAACCACGAGTCGTTCGACACATTCACGAGGAATTGCGCGCCCTGCTCAGCACTTCGGCGAACGAGCTCCGGATAGGTGGCTTCGAAACAGATAGACGGGCCGACGCTCAGTTCACGGGTGCGCAGGACCACTGGCGCGACACCGGCGGTGTAGCCGATCGCGTTGAACGGACGAACCCACATACTCGCCCACGCGGGCACGGCCTCGATGTATGGCAGTAGCTTCGTCTTGTCGTACGTCTGCCATCCCGCGGCACTCGGTTCGAACAGGTAGAATGAGTTGTAGATCTCCGCACCGCCGCGACCGTCGCTCTCCGAACGCGGCGCGCCGAGCATGATGGCCGCACCTGTCTCTTCTGCCAGCGCATGGATACGACGACTCGCGTCCGGGTTTTCGTTGAGGAAGAAGGGCACCGCATTCTCGCCCCACACGATGATATCCGACTCTCGAAGCTCCTCGCTTCGGCTCATCGTGAGGAGTTGCTCGAGGTATCGGGGAGCCTGCTCACGATCCCATAGATCTTCTCGACCTACATTCGCTTGCACGAGACCGACCCGCACGGTCGCCCGCGGAGTGACGCCGTCCCAAACTCGCAGCGTCGCTTGCCCATACACGGCGATGACCAGCGGCAGAACGCAGGCGAACAGCAAGGCCAGTCGTGCGCCTCGTCGATCCCCAGCAAGTCGAGCGAGTAGAGCTGCCCCGATTGCGGCCCCCGTCACGACTGCAGACCAACTCAGCAGCGGAACTCCGCCTACACCGGCAGCTTGCGCAAGCACGGGTGTGCTGTGGAACGCATGTCCGAGTAGGTTCCATGGACATCCATAGAGCAGCGTCGATCTCAACAGTTCGAACGAGACCCAAGTGCATCCCATCCCCAATATTCGCACTGCGGTTGGAAGTGGACGTAGGAGTGCGCAACACGCGACACCCGCCCCTATGAAGGCGCCCGCATGTGTCACGGTGATGACCAGTGTCAGCAGTGCGCTGGCGACAGCGTTTTGTTCGAACACCGCGCCGGCAGCACGAAACAGCCAAGGCCCGCCTACCGCAAGCGTTGTGATCTCACCGAATACGATCGCCCACACGAGTGTTCGAAAGAACGAAAAGTTCTCGCGCTGCTCGAAGATGAGTAGGTACAGCGGAGCCGACACGAAGAATGCCAGCGGCCATAGGTCGAACGGCGGAAGAGCCAGCGTATAGCACGCGCTTGCAGCGCTGGCTAAGATACCCTGAGGGATGGCTCTTACTCGCAATGGACGCACCTGAAAACGATCGTATGCCACAGAGACCGGTGCAGCGCGCGCGGTCGAGCGTATTCACACCGGGTCTGATCTATTCGACCATCGCGGGTGTCGCAATTGCCGTCGTGATGGTCTGCGGCGCGAACGCGGTGGCGCGTCTGGGCGATTCGTTTCCCGGCTTCTTCCTCTGGAGCAATCTTTTCGTACCCGCGGTCGGCGACTCGACTTGGACCGGCGTGAACTCGGGGCTTCGTTATCATTCCTGGCTAGTCGAGGCCGACGGACAGTCGGTTAGCGATCCCGCCGAAGTCGATGCGGTCCTGGCGAATCGAATCCCCGGCGAACGCGTTAAATACCGGCTATTCAAAGACGGCGAAGAGTACATACTCGAGACGGAAGTCATGCAGCTCAATGCGCGAGCATGGTTCTCCGTCATCGGAATCTACACGCTCAACGCCATCGTCCTCATCACCCTCGCCGTTACCGTTCTGTACATGAAGCCGCGTGATCCTGCCGCCCGAGCGCTCTTTCTATTTTCGTCCAATCTCGCGCTCTATATGGCGACCTCGGTGGACAGCTTCGGTCCATACTGGTTTCGCGTTCCCTATTTCTTCTTCGTCAACTTCGTTCCGGTGACGGTTTGGAACTTGCTGAGCCGCTTTCCCGTTGGACGCAAGAGAAAGCAGTGGGAAGATAGCGCTATTTGCGCAGTCGCGGGCGCGGCGGTCATTCACGCCCTGGCTTCCAACTGGGCGTTCAACGCAAATCACGAGTTGCTATTTCAACTCGAGGCCGCATCTCACGGCTTGATGGCACTCGCCGGTCTCTCCGCGGTCGCCTTCTATCTTTTCCATTTTCTCGCGGCACGCACGCGCACGGTGCGCGATCGCACAAAGATCGTCCTGCTAGGTACTCTCGGAGCATTCACTCCACCCATCGTAGTGCTGGCACTGGTCTATGGCGCGGGGATAGCCTTCCCTTTCAATTTCTTGACGATGCTCTTCGTAGTTTTCCCGCTGAGCATTGCGTACGCGATAGCCAAGCACGATCTGTTCGATATCGATCGCGCGATCAAACGTACGCTAGTGTATGCAACGCTGTCGGCTCTAGTCTTCGGCGCCTACACGCTCGCAATAAATGTCGTCGATATCGCGTTCGAGAACGCGACACCGATCACATCGAGGATTGCTGAAGGGCTACTCATCTTGGGGCTGATTGTCGCGACGAATCCCAGTCGGCGGCGCATTCAAGACGGCGTCGATCGGCTATACGACCGCCGCCGCTACGAGTATCGAGATGTGGTTCGCTCCGTCGCGCAGACATTCACACGGATTCTGGATTTCGAAAAATTGATCGAACGCGTACTACGGCTGCTGGATGAAACGATGCAGCCGACGCTTGCGCGAGTCTACGTGCTCGGTCCGTCGTCGATTCCGATCCTGCACGGAGAATTGCTTCACGGGCTCGGCGACAGCACTGCTGTCCGCAGCGACCCCGACGGACTACACGACCCCGAGATTGGTCCGGTCTTCTCCGCACTCGTCGATTGCGACGTAGTTACTGCCGAAGATGATCTGACCGGTGGTCACAGTTCACATGCCGCGGCCGCGCTACGTGCCTGCAAGGGCACGATTGCCGTACCAATGCGGCTATCGGGCTCGCTCACGGGAGCGATCGTCGTAGGCGACAGGAGAGCCGGCGGTTATTTTACCGGCACTGACGTAGAGTTGCTTCGCACCCTTGCCGATCAGCTCGCCGTCGCCCTCGACAACGCTCGATCGTATCGTACGATCGATGCCCTCAATCAAAATCTCGGGCTCAAAAACGTGGCGCTCGAGGACGCCAACCGTGAGCTGCGGGAGACACAAAACGAGCTCGTACGGAAGGAAAGACTAGCCGTGATAGGCGAGTTGTCAGGCGCCGTCGCGCACGCAATACGCAATCCGCTTGCGGGGATAAAGGCCGCCGCTCAGTTGGCCATGTTCGAGATCGATCACGAAGATGCCGCGGACGCCGTGCGCGATGTCATCTCGGAGACAGACCGTCTCGACGAGCGCATCGGCGCCTTGCTGGCTTTCTCGAAGCCCTTCGAACCGCAGGTGCGCCACACCGCGCTCTCGTCGATCGTCGTCGATGCTATCCGCGACACGAGATCCAAAGCTGAGTCACGCGCGATTCGCGTGGAACAACACGCGAGCACGGACGCGATCAACGTGCTGGTCGATCCGATATTGTTCGCACAAGCGGTATTGGAACTGATCTCGAATGCTCTCGACGCATGCCCGCAGGGCGGCCGGGTGCACGTCACACTGTATACCGAAGCTCAGGATCGATACGCCTGCCTGCAGGTCGAAGACGACGGCCCCGGGCTATCCACCCATGCCAATGACCGAATGTTCGAGCTGTTCTTCACGACCAAGAAGAAAGGAACGGGATTTGGGTTGGCGACGGTCAAGCGCATCATCGAGGCACACGGTGGTGAAATCGAAACCGAGAAATCGGACCTAGGCGGTGCACTGTTCCGTGTTCGTGTTCCACTAGCGAGCGCCGCGTCAGCGTAGGCCGAACTTGTCGAGTCGGTAGCGAAGCGCGTCGCGCGAAAGACCCAACAGCCGCGCCGACCGTGCTTGGTTCCCACCGGTGAACTCCATCGCCTTCCGAATCAAAGTCGACTCTAAAGCCTCGAGATCAATCGCTCCCGCCGCGAAATCGACACTGACCTCTCCCTGCACGGTCAGTGACGAATCGGCCACCGCGGGGCGCAACAATGCGAGGTCACTCGCAGCGATCGTGCGACCTACACCGAGAACAATTGCTCTCTCGATCGCATGGCTGAGTTCGCGAACATTTCCCGGCCAATGGTGGTTTGTGATCATACTCACGGCGTCATCGCTGAGCGGCGGGGGCTCAATCCCGTAGTCCTGTGCATGCTGGGCAATGAAATGCTCGGCCAGCGTCATCACGTCATTCTCGCGCTCTCGAAGCGGCGGCAGTTCCACCCGAACTACGTTCACACGGTGATACAGGTCCTCGAGAAAATCTCCCTCGGCGACCATCTTTTCCAGATTCATGTGTGTTGCAGAAACGATCGTACACGACACCACGCGATCACGGGTGCTCCCCAAGCGTCGCACGATCTTTTCGTCGATCACCTTGAGTAGTTTCGATTGCAGTCGCAGCGGCATGTGCCCAATCTCGTCGAAGAAGATCGTCCCACCCTCTGCAGCTTCGAACAGACCGGCTTTCGCCGCAGCCGCGTCCGTGAACGCGCCCTTTTCGAATCCCATCAACTCCGCTTCCAGCAGATTCTCTGGGATGGCCGAGCAGTTCACCTCTATGAATGGTTTGTCGGCACGGCGAGATTGCTTGTGAATCGCACGAGCAGCCAGTCCCTTCCCTGTTCCGGTTTCACCGGTGAGCAGAATCGTTGGCCCTCCTCCGTCACGTTTCTCCAAACTGGCAAGCCGTGCGATGACGTCGCGCAGCCTGTCTATACTCGGCGAACACCCGATAATGCCGTCGCGCTGGTCCGGAGAAAGATCGCGTGCACGGTAGTAATCCAGTTCGCGCCGCAGCCCGGTCTGTTCCAGACATCGATGGACCACGAGAATGAATTCGTGAAGGTCGATGGGCTTGCGCAGATAATCCATCGCGCCATCGCGCATTGCCGTGACGGCATCTTCGATCGTCCCATGCGCAGTGATGAGAACCACCCCCACGTGAGGATGGGCTGCCTTCACCGCCAGCAGCAGCTCATGCCCAGCCATGCCGGGTAGACGCTGATCGGTGATGAGCAGATCGGGCGGTCCGTGTTCGATCAGGGCTAGTGCCGATTCAGCGGTTTCGGCCGCGCGTACTTCGTGACTCTCTCGCTCCAGCGCCTTCACGAGCGAGCGACGTAGCACCTCTTCGTCTTCGACAAGAAGAATATCAGCCATCGAGTTTCCTGGTCGTCACGACGCGCGGCTCAAACGAAGGGTGAGCGAAAGCTTTCACGCGCGAACGGCATTGGGGCAAATCCCCCGCCATGTGGGGGGAATAGCCCAGAGTAAGTCCTAGTGCACCCATCCCTGCCCCATAGCTGCCTGCGATACGACTGCTAGTGTGGTACTACCGGATGGCACGGCTCGTGCTTGCAAGAACTGTGACACGGAATCGACGAAGTCGGGCAAAGGGCTGAACAAGATGAAATCGCAACGTATACGGGCCGCACGCTACGCAGCGCTGTGGGTCGCAGCTCTCGCGATCTTGGGAATTGAAGCGAGCCCTTGTCTCGCCGGTGCGACCGACCCGGTGCTCGCTATCGGGCGATTCACCGCCGCACCCGTGGGTAGCGGCACGCTCGTCGACCTCACCGGAGCGTTCGGCTTCGACGATACGCTACAGGTCGACTTTCCCCTCAACATCGTCGTCTACCAGGGCACGACGTTCGTGCGTTTGCCCGTCGGCGGTCAGCCCCAAGTGGGGAACTTCGCCGGACTGGCTGATGGTCTTGCGGTCAGCGAGATTGCAGAACTGGAATCCGCCGGACAGAATTCCGCCGAAGCCGAGTTGCTACGCATCGAACCGAATCGACTGCACGCCTCACTGGCTGATCTATTCATCGACGGTATTCTGACGGCGATCGTCTACGTCGAACTTCCCGACGAGGGTGGGTTCACGAGCAACGCGGTATCGGTGCCTATCGTTGGTCTGTCCGGGGGCGACCAATGAAACGCCTATCGGCAATGCATCGTCGACTGCTCTGCATCGTCACCCTGCTGACGATGACGCAAGCGATGGTGCTCACAGCCGCGGCCCAAGAGGTATTCACCGGCGACCCCGTCGATCCAGCTACCACCCGGCCCTACCCGATTCTGCCGGGTCTTCCGCTATTGTTGCCCGGCGACGACGAAGAGTTCGGCACCGCCGATGATGTCATCAACGCCGGATATATCGGCGACACCGATCTTGCCGTGCGAGTCGGTTCGATTGTCGGTAGTTCGGTTCCGCCACCGGCAGGTGCGCCCGGCGGCCCTACAATTGCCCAAATTGTCGCAGGCGGCGGCTCGACCGGCGTCGGTGCCGAGGTCGATTTGACGATATTGGTCAGCGACGGCAGCGGCAGTCCGCCCTACGGCGGCGTGGTCACGGACTCTGATCTGGATTCACGACCGATCGCCATCTACGCATTCGCCGACCTTGATGGCGACGGTGTCGTGGGTCCCACCAACGCCGACGGCTCGACCGACAACGCGTTGGAACGACAAGAAGCGACCGCCTATGTGGGCCGCCAGGTCGGCAGTTTGAGCGCCGGTCGGCACTTGGGAAGCCTCGGCGTGCACGTGGCAGCCCCCGCAAGTCTCGGCGGACTGGCCGTCGTGGTGTCGGCTGGTGTCTACACAGGAACGGACCCGGCAACGCAATATAGCGATGGAACTCCAATCCACACGCTATGGCCCTATATGCCGCCTCCGGATCCGAAGCGCGTGATCGGCAACGGCAACTCGCCGGCGCCGGACCCCGATGTACCGAGCGAGATCGAGTTCTCGCCTGAGAAGAATTACCTGCCGGCGCCGGATCATCCACTGCTGGGAACACCGTTTGCCATTCCTACCAACGGCACCGAGCCGAGTACGGATCAGTTTCTGTCAATCAGCGGGGCCGTGCACGCCGCTGCGTTTTTTGCCGAGGTCGATCCCGCGTTCTTCAGGTCGGTCGCTCGTGTGTGGCTAAGGCCCGCCCCGAGTACGACCGGCGGCTCACGCGTATTGGTACTGACGGCAGGCGAACTGGAGTTGCCCGCCGACGCCACGGCAACGCAACGTGACCTGCGGCTGCTGCCCGTCGATCTGCTGGGCAACGTAGCCGATCCCGACGCGGGCGGACTGTCAGTCGACCTGATCGCTACGCCGGGGATTCGTATCGTCGCGCCCGACACCGACTCGGATACTTCGACGGAGACCGTAATCTTGGCGACTGCGGTCGGCGCCACCATCACACTGGATGACGACGGTGCCTCGGGCTCCGGGCGCGTCGATATACTTTCGGGAAGCCGCATCCTCGGCACACTTCCCGTTACGATCAACACCTCCGCAGCCGATGCCGACGCAGACGGCGCACTCGAAGACGGCAACGCCTCAGCGCTGGCGGGCGACCTACCCTGCGCCGCCGACGACGTTACGACACTATTCCCCTGCGACGACAATTGCGGCGGGATCGTCAACCCCAGCCAAGTCGATGACGACGAGAACGGACTAGGCGACTGCTGCGACGGTGTTTGCGTTGCGGATCCGCTCGAGACCGGCTGTTCAGAATGCGCCGTAGCGGGAAATCCCGGCCCGGCCGGAGGATTCGAGAAGATGCGTGTCGTTGTTCGCCGCGTGTCGGGCAAACCGGACAAGCTGAACATTCGCGGTCGATTCGATCTGGGAAGTGGGTCTACGATCGACCCCAGTATCGAGGATACATCGCTGGCCGTGCTGCAAGACGATGTCCTGCAATACTCCGTGCTTCTCAGTTCCGCGTTCGAGCAATCGAGCGGCAGCTTTCGATATCGTTACAGAGATCCTGATGGAACTATTGCGGGCACGCGGAAAGCGCTCATCGCGAGTTCGAACGGTGTCTCGTTCAAACTCAGCTGGAAAGCGACCGGCGTCGCACTAGTGACACTCACTCAGTCCCCGCTGACGCTCGATCTCGCGGTGGGTGACGACGCATATTCGGCCGTCCGCGCCTGTGTTCAGAAGGGTACTCGTATAGTCTGCAAGTAGTCGACCCGTCCCGACTCGTCAGCAAGCACTACAACTCAGATCGACAGGCTGACCGACCGCCGCCTGCAACAATCGCAGGGCATCCGTCGCAGTCGTTGCGCCGGAGTCGTCGACGTCGCAAATGCACACTGGGCAAACGATCACGCCTACCGCCGCCTGCAACGCGGCAAGTGCATCAGAGGCGGTGATCAGACCGTCTTCGGTCGCGTCGCCGCACTCATCGGCCGGAGAATCGTCAACAATCTGCGACTCATCGCCGATCAGAAACTGATAGTAAATGGGCAAACCGTTGAGCATCAATCGGCCGGCACTGTCGGAGAACTCGAGGGTGCGAACGTAGAGCGCTTCGGTGTCCCCTTCGGGACCGTTGCGGTTCCCGTTGTCCACGACATCGGCGAGCTGTACCTGCGCGCCGGGGCCGATGACAACGCGCGGAATTTCGAAGTTGTCGCTGAAGTAGCTGAACTCGGCACCGCCGTCGGTGCCGGCGATCTCGATGGCGGGCGTCCCCGGCGAGGAGCTGGCTTCGCAGCCCTCAGCCGCTAAGCCGCCGTAGAAAATGAACTTGGTTTCGGGGAACCATTCAACGTCCCATGCGGCTTCGTCTTGCGTTTCGACGACGAGTCCGCTGGTGAGTCGGAACTCACTGGGCGCAGATCCGAACTGCCCACCTTTGAAAGCAGTCAAGGACGAATCGGCACCGAGCCTGAAGCTCAACGCGCGAAATTTCGCGTTCTCCAGTTCCAAATGACCGGGATCCACTCTGAGTGTTCCACAGGTTCCTATGTTCACCGACTTGGTCAACAGATTGCCGCCATCGGCACGCCAGCTTCCATTGCCGAGGACCTCGTTGCCATGCACCTGCAAGGTCCCACCCTGGGACGCCAACGCCACGCCATGGTGAACCATGTCCAGGGTGGCCAGCGTCATCGGAAAGTTGACTGCGCCTGCATCGGCCAAGAGAACGCCATCCTCTAGGTTGATGAACTGGACCTCTATCCGCACCGCACCGGAGATCATGTGATCCTCGTTTATCAGGACCCCGCTTCCACCAATCCCGTTCGAGTTGGTGTCGGAGGCCATGATCTCGCCACCGCCCGAAAAATCGACGGGCGAATCAACCAGCAAGTTCGCGCCGAGGCCCGGCTCACCGTTGAGGTTCCAGGCTCCCTCGTTTTGGACAAATACATCGACCTCGACGGTCGAGCCTGCGTTGATATCGAGTACCCCGGCAAACTCGACGCCGCTCAGAAGCTGACTCTGGCTGGTGGCAGTCACGCGCCCGGTACCGATTGACTCCAATCTTCCGCCGAAGATGCGTGCGCCGATCAATCGCACCTCCGTCGTGTCGACGGCCGAGATGAGTCCATTCGTGTTGAAGTAGTTGCCTCTACCGAGAGCGCCCAACTCGAGCCGGCTGGCAATCGCCGGAGCGGGTGGTGGGACAACACTGGCGACGAGTACGCCGTCGTTCGTGAAGCCGTTGTCGTTGGGAAAAATCGAGAGGACCCCATTTTCGGCTGCAATGAACGTCTGGTTAATGATTTCGATATTGCCCAACGAGCCGGATCCGGAGACGGATCGTTGGATCGTCAGTTCTGCCTCTCCACTGGGACCACCCACGCCCTCGATCGCCCCGCCGACGAGCAGGATCATTCCGCTGCCGCTCAAGGTCGCCTCGTCGGAATGGAACCGAAGGGCACTACCGATACTCAATTCGCCATCAATAGAGACTCCGCCGACGACGATCTCCAATGGGCTCTCCACGGCAAGGACAGCCGCACGGTGTTCGACGACGAGGGAGTCGATGCGCGTGATGTTGGCGGAGTTCAGGAGGACGTCAGCCTCCTCCGAAATGGTGACCTCGTAGGTGTTCGGCCCATTGTTGGGCACCGTCATAGGATTCCACCTTCCGGCGTCCCACCAGCTGCCACTGATTGGCTCGGACCAGCCTATTCCGATCACGTCCGCATAGCTCACAGAGCCCGACGCCAACACCAGAATAAGTGCAAGTACCCAGTCGCGCATGGAAATCATGTTCCTACAAACACCGAGCCTAAGACAAGGCCGCGGGCTCTTGGCGTGCGCGGACGGGAACACCAAGCGCCTACCGAGACGTGTCGGTCAACGGCCTGCGACCTTGCTGCGCAAACCGGCCGGTTTGATTCGGGAAATGGAATTGCGAGCGATCCCAGTATTGAGAGTACGTCGCTGGTTGTGCCTCAGGTGGTCGATCCGACCCCTTACTTCCGACTGGCTTTGTATTGGTCGGCGGTGTTGCTCGCCGGCTGTTCGTAGTCAACGCTCCAGCAAATATTCGCGCCCGCGATCAACTGCACCGTCACGCGTGGGTCGTTGTCGAACATTGCGGTCGGCGATACCGGCAACGGTTCGGGCAGTGCACTTCCCTTCGCGGTGAGTTTGAGACTGGATTTCCCCTGCGACTTCGGCTTGAGCGTAAGCTTACGGATACCGGCGTGCTCCCCCAGCTTGCTCTTGTACTGCCAACCCTTCTCGTTGCTTCTTTCCTGCCATTGCAGATCGGGTGGGAGCAGCAACTCCGTCGCTAGTATGGGCACCGATCCGCTGTGGTCGAACACGCACAACGTGTAGTCGGTGATTGTCGCGGGACTACCTATATCCGAGTGCGTAAAGGCGTCGCCCCGACTCCACTTCCAACTGACGGTGTCCTTGCTGTCCGAGTCCGAGATCCGGACTCGGACCTTCGAGCTTCCGGACGCCAAACATCCGAGCGCAGGGCCCGCTTGATGGATACATCCGACGACGTCGTCGCAAGAATCGCGCGTGCATGCGTCACCATCGTCGCATGCGGCCGGTGCAGTGCCCACACAGACCCCCGCATTGCAGCTATCGGAGAGCGTACACGTGAGGCCGTCATCGCACGTAGCGATATTTGGCGTATTCGTACATCCGACGGCATCGTCGCAGCCATCATCGGTACAGACGTTTCCGTCATTGCACGCCATCGGTACTGCTCCAACGCAGGAACCGCCGGTACAGACGTCACCCGAGGTACAAGCGAGTCCGTCATCGCACGCGACTGCGTTCGGTGTATTCGTACACCCGAGCGCAGGGTCACAAAGGTCGTCGGTACAAACATTCGCGTCGTCGCAATCGGCGGCTATCGAGCAAGTCGTGCATGCGCCGATCGCCTCGTCCAATCCGATCTGCGGTGCGGGAGTCACGATTGCGACGACTGATGGAGGCTGAGACGGATTGGCGTACACGATTGTATTGACGCCGTTCGTGCCGTCGGCGCGCATCGTTGCGCCCGCCTCGAGCGTGACGAGACCGTGTGCGGTCAGGCGGTTGATGCCGTTCGTCGCGCCGTTGTCGACGAGGGCGCCGCTCATCAATGTGAACGCGCACGTATCGGCGGTCAGATTCGCTCCGCTGGGGTCGGGTGTTCCGGTAACCGCTATGGAGCCGGATACGGTAGTGGATCCGCCCGATACCAGTGTCAGCGAACCGGTGGGACCGCCACCAGTCGCAGAAAGATCGATCGTCGCCCCAACGGCGATGGTATCGGCCGCGAAGAGTGTGAGGTCGCCGCCCCCCCCTCCCCCGGTGAGATCGATGCTCGCCGTTTGGCCAAGCGAGATATCGATCCCACGCAGATCAACGAAGCCACCGGCGCCGTTTGCACCGCGTGCATCGGCTCGCACATCACCGGCTACCGATAGCGTCGCACCTGCATCGACGACGACGTCCCCACCGAATCCGTCCGGAATCGCGCCTCGGGCCCGCACCGCAACGAACTCGCCAATACTTACGTTGCCGCCTGCGTCGAGAATCACCTCACCGCCGTCGCCGCCGAAGCCGCCGGCTCCATTGCCGTCAGCCGACACGAGGAGCGGCACGCCAGCCGACCCGCCGATGATCGAGAGTTCGCCACCGACGACAACATCGATGAAGCCACCGAATCCTTCACCGTTCTTCGAGTCCGCTCGCAGATCAGCCGAGATGGTACCGTTCGAGTCGCTCCGAATGGTGATGGAACCGCCGTCAAAATCGCCACCGGAGGCGTCCACCGCAGACGCGATCGTCATCGTTCTCATCGACGAAAGCTGAGCGCTGCCTCCCTCTGCGAGGCCACCTCCGGAGACATCAATCGTGGCGCTGATCGACATCGATCCGAGCCGCGACGACAAGTCGAGATTTCCGCCGGTGCTGAGGGAAGAGGTACCGGACAGACTGATCGACTCCGTAACGACGATATTACCGGCTGCAGTCAGAGCGAATTGCGCACTGGGGTTTGCGTCGCCGTCGATCCTGCCATTGAGGTCGGCAGCGCCGCTGCCAAGACTGCAGGTGCCGAGACCGGAGCAATCGTTTTCCGTAGCGCACAGTGTCACGCCGTCGCTGCACGTGCGGCGAGCCGTCACCGATAGCACTCCGCCGACACCACCGGTGCCTTGCTGCAAGCTGATCGCCGTTGCGCTGCCGGTTGCCAAGGAGAGGTGCCCACACAACAGCACAACCGTGCCGGCGCCGACGTCGATCTGACCGCCAGGGTTCACGACGACAGCTCGTGCGCCGAAGTCGAGCACCGCACCGTCGACGGCTTGGACCGTCTCCGTGATGATGCATGGGTCTGCAGTAGGCAGGCAGACGTCGGCGGCGGACGCCGCAACGATGAGCGCCTCCGACCGTGAGGCGAGAAGAACAAGCGCTAGGGCGGTCAGGAGGAGACCGCCACCGATCCGTTGAATCACGTGCATGTCTTCCAAGAGCAACCTGTATGCCAGTAGGTCGGCCACCCGGTTCGATATCGATGGTCGATTTGTGGTGCGGCCGCGGTTCGAGGTTTCGTCGCCTATTCCGAAGCGTTCCGTGGTGCTCCGACGCTTCAGGGGCGCGCGGCAACACGGCACTCAGCGATCGTGAGCGATGCAGAAAGATGGGGCATTCCCCCCGTGTGCGACTTTTGCCCCACAGATCGAGCGGTTGCGGCGGCCAGGGGGAAATCGCCCTCATACGGGTCTTTTCCCAACCGCGTGCACTGGCCGACGCGCGCGGACCGTGCAGTTGTCCAGGCTTTCTGAGGTCGGCGACGTGGCATCGCCTTTGCTCTTACCAACTCATCAAACGCGATCCAGGACGACCACAGGGGTACGTCCTACAAACTGAGGAGGTTAGAAATGATGCGTTCACAAGCAAGCAGAGTCAGCCAAACCGTCATCGTCGCCATCGCGATGATGGCAATGATTCCGTTGACCGCCGCTGCAGCGGTTATCACGGTTCCGACCGATCACGCCACGATCGAGGACGCCCTCGACGCCGCAAGCCCGGGCGACACGATACGGATCCTCTCGGGGACGTACCCGGAGAGAATTCGCGTTCGCGAACTCGACGGACTGACCGTCGAAGGCGTCGACAGTGGCTCCGGCCTGCCGGTAATCCAGCCCGACGTTGACGACGACGGTGTCCGCATTCGTGAATCCGTTGGTGTAACCATCACCGGTCTTCAGATCGTTGGTGGCCAGCGCGGCATTCGCATCGATGACGATGCACCCGATGCCACCATCACGAACAACGTGATCGACGGTGGCGAAGAAGGCATCCGAATCAAAAAGGCTGATGGGGCGATCGTGATGGGCAACATCATCACCAACAGCACCAGCGGGCGCGGTATACGTGTCGAGAAGGCGGCCAACGCTCAGGTGGACAGCAATGACATCTCCGGTACGGCTCGTGAAGGAATAAGGGCAGTGCGAGCGACAGGGGTGGTCATCACCAACAACCAGGTGAACGGAAACGACAGGGCCGGAATTCGCGTCGTACGCTCGGACGCAGCGCAGATCGGAGACGGCATACTCGGTGGCAACATCGCCAGCGGCAACGGACGCTCAGGAATCCGTGTGAAGCGCGGTAACGGCGTTTCGATATCGAACAACGCAGCGGACAACAACGGCCGTTACGGCATTCGCACGGCCCGAGTCGCGGGCATCACGAGCGTCTCGGATTTGCTCGGCAGCGGCAATACCGCGACCGGCAACACGCAGGGAGATCTCCGCGTCGATAATGAAGTGGTAGGTGGAACCGGCGGTACAACCAGCACGAGTACGACCACGAGTACTACTACGAGCACTACGGTGTCGACCACGAGTACAACGTCGACGACCACAACGACGTTATTGTAGAGGCAGACGGCGTTGGTGCATGAATCGGGATGGGCGCAGCATTTCCCGTCTTGCACCAACGCCGGTACGCCCCACAGTGGCTTCTCACGAGCGATGCGGACGCCGGGACATTTCTTTGTTCAGCGGTTGGTCAAGAGTCTGCCGGCGGATGAGGTTCTGACGAAGGACAGCGGGCAATTTGCGCGTGCTCACTTGCGGATGCATCGTAGCAATGTGGCTGCCCGGACCCGAGCAATGCGAATCCTGCGTGCGACTTCACTCGTGATGTTTGCAGTTTGGTTCGGCCTGCTCTGGCCAATCCGCATCGGCGCGTCCATGTCTGAACGCGGGAACCGAGCCGCCAATGCGTTGGGCTGCCATAGCGCCCCAGCGGTGATCGACAGCCCGGCTAAGCCGGTGCCGACGCTGCCTCGGTGCCACCAGGCGACCGATGGCGCTGAAAAGCCTCCGGGGAAGGCCGCAGTGGCGAGCGACGATGAAAAGAGTGTGCGTGGCTCTGCGGACCACGCGGCGCAATGTCGCTGCAATAGCGGTGCATCTATCGGTCGAAGGCCCTGTGGTTGTGGCCATTCGCTTGGAGCGATCCCACCTCCACCCGATCCTGTTGTTGCTTGGTCGCGCCCCCTGGCTTCGCAGCGACTCGTCGTGATGATAGCTGATGTCGCCGCTGCGAAGACGGCGGCGCAGCCTGCGCTTCCTCTCACGCCGCCCCCCAACCTCTAGTTTCTCGCTCATCTCGGAAGTGCTTCGGGAACGGTCTGTGACCGTCGTTTGTCGTCTCTTAGTCGACGAGACGGCCGTTGGCCCGTCGGGCTTTGCCCCTGTCTCGAGTAGCGATTTGAATCCCAAGAAAACTAGAAGGAGGGAATGCGATGCGCATTCAGAGATTCCCGTGGCGCGCTGCAGTGGCACTGACCGCGACAGCGGTGGCGCTACACATGACAGCGATACCTGCGGCGGCATGCGATCTGTGTGCCGTTTACACGGCGAATGTCATGCCCGACCAAAAGCCGGGCGTTTGGCTCGGGCTCAATCAACAGTTCACCAGTTTCGGGACCGCAAAAGATGGAACAGGCGATGAAACAAACCCCTTGAGTGAGTGGGTAGAGAGTTCGATCACTCAGGTCGCGCTGGGCTGGGCCTCCGGCGAGCGTTGGGGCATGCAACTGAACGTTCCGATCGTAACGCGCCGCTATCGACGAGCGACAGAGGGCGGCGGCATCGAGAAGGGCGACGAAACCGGAATCGGCGATGCATCGATCGTCGCACACTACGATATGTTGAGCGATGCCTACCCCCGGGGTGTTTACGTTGTCCGTCTGCTGGGCGGCTTCAAGATGGCTACGGGCGATTCTGATCGCCTCGGCGCCGAGTTGGATGCTCACGCGGACGATGACGATGAGCATGCCGACGACCACGGCCTGTCGGCACGTCCCCGCGGCACCGTCGAAGACGACGACGATCATCACGAGGCCAGCGGAGTACACGACCACGACCTCGCCCTGGGCACGGGCTCAGTGGATGGCATGGTCGGCGTCTCGTTGCTGTGGACGCGAGATCGGTTCAGCTTGAGCGGCGAGGTCCAATACATGCTGAGGACCGAGGGCGATTTCGAATATCAGTATGCCAACGACCTTACGTGGTCGGTTGCACCCGGCTTCTACACGGTCCTTGGGCATGACTACACGCTGAAGTTCTCGGCCCGTGCCAGTGGTGAGACGAAGGGCACCGACGAGCAGGCCGGCGATCGCGTGGCCGACTCGGGCATCACAAGCGTCTATCTCGGTCCGCGCCTGACCGTTACACAGGGGCTCGCGTTGCACTTCGATGTCGGTTTCGAGCTGCCCATATATCAGAACACGTCTGCGCTGCAGCTGGTTCCCGACTACCGCGTGCATCTGGCCACATCCGTTCGGTTCTGAGGCGAGCTTCAGTTCTGGACGGCGTAGCGACACAATCGCCCGCCGTCGCCCTCATGCCCAGTGGGATAGACGCACTGCGAAGCTGGAGTCATTTTCATGGAATGGAGAGTATTTCTGACCGTCTTTGGAACAATCTTTGTTGCTGAGCTTGGCGACAAAACGCAGCTTGCGACGCTGTTGTTTGCTGCCGACGAAGGCATAAACAAGTGGTTGGTTTTTGCCGCAGCGTCGCTTGCGTTGGTTGCAGCCTCTGCTTTGGGGGTACTCGTTGGTACTGGTATTTCTCAGTACATCGGTGAGCGCATGCTTCATACGTTGGCCGGTGTCGGCTTCATTGCCATTGGTATCTGGACCTTGTTCCGATAGTTCACGATACGAACAGACGGCCAGATTGGTAACATTGTTCGCACCAATGCTGACAAAGAGACCTGTGCCTCGTCAAAACCTCATCCGTCGCCGAATTCGAGCGACGACCTCTAGCGACGTGCCCCATTCAACAGGACATCGACGTCTTCGGCACCTGAGTATCGCCGCGTTGAGTGCGAGCCCGCTACTGCGAGCGCGACGGGCGCGGGAGCTGATCAGCCGCCCGGCCAGTGCTTAAGAAGGCCGCCTCTCACGCTTGGCGATTCCCCGCATCAATCGCCCGAGGATGTCCGCGCCGGTGATAATGCGCGGCTCTTTCGACCATACCAGAATGATGTCTTGGTCGATGACGTCATCGTCAGGCCCCTGGGGGCTGATCTTGAGTTTGCCGATGACGTCGCTCATGTCGGTTGCCGCGTTCCGCACGATCACCGGACGGTGGCAGAACGCATAAGGCGAGCGGGGCTCCGCTTCGAGCAGCAGGTCGCGGGCAAAGCCGTCGGCATCCATGACCAACTGTGGCTCGCCGTCCGGCCCCGTCAGTACGACCCACTTGTGACCGGACCCGAGCAACTTGACTATGAACGGGTCATCTCGACGGTTCTCGTAGGCGGGAAACACAGGAAGATCGACCATGACTGGGAGGCTCACGATACTCGCGGGATCCACCGGCTCGCCTTCTTGCGACGCAGGTAAGTCATCGAGGGTCATGAAGTTGAGGGCACCGCGCCCTTCGGTATGTTCCAACTCGCTCTCGTCGGCTTCAACGTGGCGACGGATGACTTCACGCAGCTCACGCTCCCGGTAGTACTCCATCCCTTCTTTGCCGAGCCACCAGTCGAGCACGGCGCCCGTCGGTCGTGCGACGGGGTACAGGGCGAATTGATAGACCCGTAGCAGCGGCGCTAGAAGATCCGCCATGCGAAGCGCGTTTCGTGAAAAGTACGCCTGCGGCATGACTTCACCCAAACACGTAATCACGACGGTCGAGAACAGGAACGCGGCGACGCCAGCGAGTACCGAGTCCGATAGCAGCGTCAGTAGACAGTTCGTTGCAACGTTTCCCCAGAGAATCGTCGCCAATAAGAAATTGGAGTCACTGCGCAGGACGAGTAGTCCCTTGGCAGCCGGATCCCCTGCAGCAGCTTCCACCTCGAGGTTCATGCGGCTGATGCCGAACAACGCGAGGTTCAAGCCCGAAAAGACGCCGGATTGGCAGATACACAGCACGATACCGACCCAGATGACCGATGCAGGGAGGTCGAGCCCGATCATTGCGATGCAGCCTGCTCGCCACTATCTACGATGCGGATCGCAAGCGGCGGCGAATCTTTCCCGGCGCTCAGCGTGCGCTGGGGGAACGGAATCTCGATGTTCTCGTGATCGAACGCCTCCTTGATCTCTCGTTGAATCGAGTTGCGCAACGCAAGAAAATTTTTGCGGTCGGCCCAGACCGAGAACTGCAAATTGATCGATGAGTCACCGAACCCCAATACGATGAACAACGGCTTGGGATCCTCCAGACTCAGCGGATTCCGGTCGGCGACGCCGAAAAGCACATCGTGAACGCGATCCAACTGCTCGCGGTACGCTACGCCGAACTGTAGATCGATGCGGCGGATGGGAAACCGGGTCATGTTGGTGATCTGCGATTTGATCAACGTTTCGTTCGGGATGCGTACATACAAATTGTCGAACGTGCGCAGTTTGACCGAAAGCAAGTCGATCGCGAGAACCTCGCCCGTCGTGTCGCCGACTTTGATGACGTCATCGACCGCGAACGGGTGCTCGACGATCAGGAACAGTCCGCTCACCAAATTCGATGCCGACGTCTGCGAAGCGAACCCGACGGCAACGGTCAGCACGCCGGCGGCGCCCAGCAACGCGTGCAGCTGGAACCCGAGTTCATGCATCGCCGAAACGATAAAGATCCCCGCAACGGCGTATGACGCAAGCCGCACGACGAGCTGCTGAGCATGTGAACTGAGATGATCTTCGCTTGCGCGCCGCAGCAGCCCGCCAACGAGTCGCGAGAACAGAAGCCCGACGCCAACGAGGAGAAGTGCGCGCGCGCCTGCCTGAACATGCGTGTCGCTAGCCCAAGTCCACATCGAATTCATCGTCTCCAAATCCATCCCGCCCGGCGTACTATAGTAACGCGCTAAACGCGCGGACCAAACGCGATTCGTCCTGGGACTCTCGCGGCGCGGCTACATGCGTCGCCGACCTCGCCGCACGCGGCGGACCGGGTGCAATTTCCAAATCGGCGAGCCCGTCGGCTATGTCGTCGCGCGACAAGCGAATGTCCTCAGTCCACAGACGACCGTCAGGTGCAGCATAAAGGCTCAAACGCGTAACGGGCACGCTGAGGCGCTCGAGTAGAAGCGGCTCCTCGGTAGCATTGTTAATCGATATCGTCGTCGTCGCTCGATGTGGACGCGTCGGCAATTCCTCCAACACGAGACGACACGTCGTTCGCGTCGCGTAGCAGAACTCGCCCTCACGCGTGTTGGGACCGAGCCATGTGTCCGAGGGCCGATAGGCAGGCAGCTGCACGGCTGCCGACACCGAAGAGCCGAACGCCACGACGATCCAGAGCGGCGAACTCACGTGAATCGGTATCGTGTCGCCGGGCGCGATGGAAAACGGGTCATGGGGCTTGGTTACGATCGGTCGGTCCGCGAGTGCAGGCGTCAAGGTGAGGCTTGATCCCGCAGCGGCAGTCGCAAATCGTTCGAGCGTCGCAGAATCAGAGTCGGGAAGAGAATTCGGATCGACGGGCACTGCGATTTCGAGACTCGAATCCAGAGCGTTGTCGTCGGTATGATGGAACACCCGCCACTCCGCCCGGCTGCGGGATATCCACATCGATGTCGGACCGATGCGCCAGCGCTTCGCGCCGCGTTCTTCGATCGTGCACCGCCCCCACCATTTCGTCGCGTTACTCACCTTACTCACCGTACTTGGCCTACTTGGCCTACTTGGCAGACTTGGCTTGACGCCGTCCTCGCCCGCGCATCGCGCAGTGCGACCCGCCACAGCCGACACGAGTCCCCTCGTCGTGGCGCCCAGAGATCCAAACCTCATAGGAGTCTGAACGAGAGTTCGACCGAAGACGAGTTGCCGCGTGCGTTACCGTGCAGCGCAACACGCGATGCGGAGTCTTCACTTCAACTAAGCGGGAAGCCGGCCTACGTCCGCCGCGCCACGACCTCGTTCGATTCGGGCGACGAGGGATTCGAGGATCGTCCGGTACAACGTACGCCCCAGAACCTTGTCTTCGACCCCTGCCTCGATGTTGGGGTTGTCGTTGACCTCGATGACGATGACGCGATCCGCCAGCTCCTTGACGTCGACGCCATAGAGCCCGGTGCCGATCGCCGTGCTTGCCCGTACCGCTGCGTCGAGCACCGCTGGGGGTACATCGGATACGGACAGCGTCTTCCACCGGCCCTCATCAATCCTAGGCCCGTCATGATTGACGACCTTCCAGTTACGCTTGGACATGAAGTACTGACATGCCCATAACGGCTTGCCATCGAGCATGCCGATTCGCCAGTCGAACGGCGTGTACACATACTCTTGCGTCAGTACGAGTTCGGCATTCGCGAAAATCTCGCTGCGCAGCTTGCGCAGCGCGTGAACGTCGTCGGCCTTGAATACACCCAGCGAGAAGGAACCGTCAGGGATCTTGAGTACGACCGGGTAGCCGATCTCCGCTGCGGCGGTCTCCAGACCTTCGGGCGGTACCAGGATTGTGCGCGGGGCGGGTACGCCCTGATGTTGTAACAACTCGGCGAGGTAGAGCTTGTTCGTACATCGCAGGATCGAGTCGGGGTCGTCGATCACCACCACGCCTTCGCTTTCTGCACGCTTGGCAAAGCGAAAACTGTAGTGGTCGATTCGCGTGGTAGTCCTGATGAACAACGCGTCGAACTCGGCGATGCGGCCGAGATCCCGGCGGGTTATGAATTCGACGCCGAGGCCCATTTTGCGACCTTCATCACGAAAGCGCGCCAAGGCTCTCGTGTCGGACGGCGGCAGACTCTCGTCTGGGTCATGCAGAATGGCCAGGTCATAACGCGTTGTCGCGGCGGCCGGAACCCGGCGCTGCGGTCTGGTGACGTAGCGTTGCAGCGCTTCGGCCAGGTGAAGCCGTTCGGCTGCGTCTAGGCGTTCGGCATCGCCGGCCCTTACGCGGTGAAGCCTCCAATTGCCGTCGGTCTCGCGCTGCAGCTCAACATCGAGAAGTGGCGCGGGGAATGTTTCGAAGATGCGTCGGCCGAGTCCTTCTAGTTCCTTTTGCGCTGTTTCACCGAAATAGAGCCGCAGCACGACACGCCCTTCCGAACTGTCAGCGAGAACGCGCCTTGCCCGTTCCTCGAGCGCGCCGGTATCGAGAACTGCCAAGATGTCGCGGTTGAGCTCAAGCACGGTACGCGCGGACGGTAGTGCTCGATGGCCACGCGCCTCTGCCAAGAGCGAGCAGTAGTACCCGCGTGAAAGGTAAGTGAAGCGACGGCACAGGTTAATGACTCGGAGGCCGCGGGCCGACAGACCATTGCCGCCGGTCAGGTAGTCTTTCGCGGTGCTGAGATCCGCACTCGGGATCAGCTCTGCCCAAGCTTCATGACGCTCGACGATGACGAGATGCTTGCTCACGTCAGGTCCGCCGAGCGATGAGTAGAGTGGCGCGCTGCCCGGCTCGACCGTATCGAGCCATCCCTAGAAACTCGCGCCGATGAATGGGAAGCTCCATGCTCTCGGTCATTGACGGACCCTGCTCCTCCTCGACCCAAGGGTCGTGGACGTAAAGTAGCGCGTCGTCAGCGCCGACCACCGTCACCCAGTGCGGTGCGCGCTCGCCGTAGATTCGATAGTTCGAAATCAACACGACGGGAACGGCTGCACGCGCCAGTGCCGCATCCAGACCCGCAAGGTTCAGAGCTCCGCGATGGACCCGGACATCGCTCTCTTTGAGTTCGGCCTTGAACTGGCGATCGACGAGGCGGATCACTTCGCGCTTCTCCTCGCTGCGCACGGAGTTGACGAAAAGGGTTTCACCGCCGCTGGCGACATGCAGGTCAACCGCGAACCCGCGACGATGAGCAGCCAAGGCCAGGCCGTAGGGGCTGCAGCCGCCGTGCCCCGACGTCATGAAGACGGTCGTTGCCTCGCGCCATATGCTGACCTCTGTTGTACGGTCGAGACGCACGTCGTCCGAGAGTGCGCGCATCGCCATCATGAGTGCCGCCGGTCCACAGGTGAAGTCGAGGCTCTGACGGTAGTAGGGCACGGTGATCCCCATCCTGGGGCCGTGTCGCGCCAACTGCTTTTCCAGCCGGAGGGCGTCGCTGTGGTCTTCGTAGTAGTCGTCGAGCTCACGAAATAGCCGGTAGCCGCTCTTCTCGTACAGAGCCCGGGCTCGAGAGTTGCTCCGAGAGACTTCAAGCCTGAGGCTCACACAGCCTTCCTTACGCGCGGCGTCCTCGACGGCGTCCATCAGCCTACGGGCCAAGCCTGTGCCGCGCGAGGTGGGAGCGACAGCCATCGAGTAAAAGCGCCCCACCGCAGTGTGCTCGTTGAAGAGAACCGTTGCGTAGGCGACGACCGCGGCCCCTTCCATGGAGCGGTCCTCGAAGATGAGGGTCCGGGCATGCGCACGGGTCAGAAGGTGTCGAAAACTCCGGCGGGATATGCGGTCGGTTTGGAACGATTCGGTTTCGAGGGCGTGCAGGGCGCCGAGGTCGGCAGTGGTCGCATTGCGTAGAACGGGAGACCGGCAGCGGCGTGTCATGGCTGACGCAGAGTGTAGCCACCGCAACGGAGAACGCAATACGGCCGCGAGGCCCATCGGCGCGACGCTTCGGAGTAAGAATTATCGCCGACGGTCGTCGAAGGCTCCCGGACTTGCCGACGGCTAGCTCCGGGGAAGTCGTGCTGTCTTGATCGATGAGTCGAGTTCGCCGGCGAGCACGGCGCGTATCAAAATCCTATAGGTGGACGGAAGTTTCCTGAGCTTTCCCACTTCGACCGTTCTCCCTCTCCCGCCGATATTGAGCGCAACGCGATCGTAATACACTTCCGTGGCTGTGTGGCCATCCGCGTTGGTCCGCCACCAAATTCGAGGACGTACGATAGACACCGTGTGGCCGCGCTTACGCGGTAGTTCGAGCGGGTCCCCGTTGATGGCTTTCTTCGCGAGCTCGAGTTGCTCCTCTATATTCGACGCAAGCTTCTGCCTGCGATACTCGATCGAATTGGGCTTTCGTCGTTTTTGTTCGGCAGCGAGCACGCGCTGCGAGATTTCCAACTTGTCCAAGTATTCCATGGCAATGACAGCCTAGGCGCGTAGGCACTGCACTGCAACGTAGGCGGTGGCTAGGTTCTCGACACACGCATCCTTCGCCCGTCCTTCTTCCGCCTTGCGCCCGTCTTGCGCCCGTCTTGCGCCCGTCTTGGAGCGGCGCCGCGACAGGCACCGCGCCGCTCCAAACGAGTAGGTCTTGCCGAGTACGCCCTAGCCTACCGGGCGCCCACACTTCTCGACCAGGTAGCCAACGATCTCGGCCGATTCGAGCATCGCTTCGCCGCCGACGACGAGACACGGTGCTTGTTTCCCGCCGCTGATCTTCTCGAGTTCAGCTGCAGCAGCAGCGTCTTGGCTGACGTTCTTGATCGCGATCTGCCCCTTCACGTGCAGATTCTCACAAGCCCACAACGCGGAGCGCGATGCGCCACAGTTGTCGCGCACGAACAGCTCAGAACCGGTGGGGAGGCTTGCCGGCGCCGCGAACTCAGGACCGTTACTCGCGACCGCTTTGCACGTTGCAACGAGGTCGGCGATGTCGCGTTGCCCGCCGGGACCGACGGACTCTACGTACTGTACGACGCCGTCGGTATCGATGATCACGGTCGCACGATCACCGATTCCGGCGCCATCGAGATACAGGCCACAAGCGGAGGCTAATGCGCCTTTAGGATGGAAGTCCGCCAACAGGGGAAACGAAACGCCGCCGAGGCTCGCGGCCCAGGCTGCATGCGAATAAACACTATCGACACTGACACCCAGAACCTGGGTGTTTGCGGACTGGAAGCTGCTCAACGCTGCTTCCACGCCCGGAACTTCGACGCTTCAAGTGGGGGTCCAGTCGAGCGGGTAGAACAGCAACATGACGTTGTGTTTGCCGTTGAAATCCGAACTCTTCACCTCACGACCGAACTGGTCTTTCAGTGCGAAGTCGGGTGCTTTGTCTCCTTGCGCGATCATTGGTTCTCTCCTTGTGGTTCCGCTCATCGAACTCACTACTCGAGGATGGCGAAAGTCTGTTCCCAATCAATAGTAGGTTCGACGTGACGATGCGACGATTGCCCGTCACGAAGTACAAACGCCCAGACGAACCGCCGTCAGGCCGTGCGGCTGGCTGGTGAGGCTGCCCCAGCAGTAGCTGCTCGACACAAGTCGGCCGGCGGCCAACTCTCGGTACTCATGAGGTGGATCCGGTGAAATCGCTTATGTCAGTGCCCATGTCGTTGCTCGTTGCTCTCGCCTTCTCGCTACCCGCCACGCTGCCCCCGCCTGCGTGGGCCATCTGTGGAGACGGGACGGTGGATAGCGGTGAGGACTGTGACGACGGCGACACCGCGTTCGCGGCCGGCGAGAGCTGCTCGGCCGAGTGTTCCAACACGCGCTGTGGGCAGACCACCGGTTCCGCAGGCGCGGTCCCCATCGCAACCGATGCCTTGTTCGCGCTCCGGTCGGTGGTCGGGCTCGAAGTCTGCGACGCCTGCGTCTGCGACACCGACGCGAGCGGCGACGCAACCGCCTCCGATGTGTTGAGGATTCTTGCCGCGGCCGTGGGTCAAGACATCACGCTGGCCTGCAACGCGTGCAGCATGCTCGTTCGGCAGGGCTCGCTTTCGTTGCTGCCGATCCTACATATTCCGCCTACCCCCGCCGAAGTCCGCGCTACGCTGCTCGCGCAGCAAACAGAACTGGAAGCGCTGGGCTACGTCGTGGCTCCAGACGGATCCTCCGTGGGATGGCCCGAGATGCCCGCGCGCGGCTGGCTAGTGCGGATGGGCGACCGATTGACGCTCAGCGACGCCGACGGCGCGTTTACTGTAACGCTCAACGAGGGCGACGCGACGATCGGATCCATCGCGCATCCGCAGCAGCCGGACGCGCCGCTATTCGAACTTCGCGCAGATCAGTTAGGCCGACTTGAAGCAGATGCCGTCGAGTTCGAGATTGAAGTGGAGTTCAACGGCGGCTGCGGCATGAACGATGATCCAGCGTTCCCCGACCCTGCCGCCTGCAATGATCTTCTGGCGCAGACCTCTCCGAGCGAATCGCATCGTCATCACGATCTGCATCACGACCACGATCACGCCGGAACGACCGAACCGCCTGAAACCGGTCACACGGTCGCGATCGACACAAGAGCGTTTAGCGAGACCGACCCGTCGCAGGCACAGCGTTCGGAAGCGCTTGGAACCTACCCGCTCGGCAATCAGAACTGCTGCCGGCAGTACGACGGCATAGGCGATGGCGATACGACGACGGCACTCGGCGTCGTTACGAATTACATCGGCTCGACTTGTGCACGTCTCGTGAACGACGGCTGCTGCGCCGGCGAGCTCGGGTCCTTCACGGCTTCCGCGCTCAAAACGCTCGGCCTCGTGGAGCCGATCTCGTGCAAGCGAAACCACAAAGGGCGCTATTGCCAGGAAGTGACTCAGGGCAATCTGGTCGGAAGGGTCCGCGAGAGCATCGTCGGCCCCAGCAGCAACCACGACGTCACACTCGGTGAAACGATCGACATCACCATCCACAACAACGCCTGCTTCGGCGAAACGTTCGTCGAGAAGACCCACGAAGAGATCTTCGGAGTGCTTTCCGGAAGCGCTTATTCCGGCGACAGGATCACGCATTTCGACGGCGTCGCCCCGCTCGAGATGTACGTGGCCGATCGCGATCTCACCTACGTGACGCCTCGCTGCACGACGGTCGCAACAGGGAACGAACAGGACGTCTATACGTTTGCAGCAGACGGGGCCGTCGTCACGATGCGCTTCATCCTTGATACGCAGAACCTCTGGCGCTTCACGGAAGACGGCTCGGTCTTCGACGGCGAACGCTATCCCCCCACCCCACCGACCGATCAATGCCCGGATTTCCATCTAACCGGTACGCATCCGTGCAACGACGCGCCCGACCCAGGCGGTCCTTGTGGGCAGGGTGCCGTTGAACGCCTCCTGATCTGTGGAGACGGCGTGATTACGCCGGGTGAAGATTGCGAGCCGGGCATGGACGCTGCTTGCCCCGGCGAATGCGACGCCTGCGACTGTCCGGGCACGGTGTGCGGCAACAACGTCGTCGAGCCCGGCGAGGAATGTGACGGCAGCGGACTGCCCGGGTGTACGGAAGTCTGCCTCCTCGACTGCACCTGCATCGAGTGCGGCAACGGCCGAATCGACCCCACGGAAGAGTGCGACGGCGGCAATCTGGGCGGCGCGACCTGCGAGTCACTGCAACTGGCTTCCGGCACGCTGAGCTGTAGCGAGAACTGTTTTTTCGACACGACGGCCTGTTTGGATCCGGAACCGACCTGCGGAAACAGCATCCCAGACCCCGGCGAAGAATGTGACGACGGCAACGACATCGACACGGACGGATGCCGTAACGATTGTACGCTCGGGTTTTGTGGCGACGACATCGTCGATTTGGGCGAGCAGTGCGATGGCGACAACTTCTTCTGTCACGGCGGAACGTGTTTGCAGACCTGTGAATGCGACAACGAGTGCGCCACGAACGCTGAGTGCGGCGCCGACTTGTGTCTCAGCGAACGCTGCGTCACCGCCTGCGCGAAGCGCAGCGACTGCGACGCCGAAGAACTCTGCATCGCTCCGTTCGTGACCGAAGGCGGCGACCTACAGGTCGGTTGCTCGCCTGCGTACAGCGGTGAGGCGCTCGTCGGCGAGCGGTGCGAGACCGGCGAGGCCTGCGAGAGCTTCTCGTGCTACGAGCCGACCGGCGAATGCAGCGAGTTCTGCTCGGTGCTTGCCGGGGGCGACGAGGAATGCCCCGGCGGCGCGTGCCTCGAGGTAGTCCCCGGTACCGACTACGGCTTGTGTGCGACTACGTGCGGGAGCGAAGCCGACTGTGACGACGACCAATACTGCCAACTGGTAGCCGACTCCTCAGAAGACGAATACGACGGCGCCTGTGGTCTCCCCTTCGGTGGGGGCGATCTGGGCGAAACGTGTGCGACCGGCACGGACTGCAATACCTACTTATGTTTCAGTCCGCCCGCAGATCCCGGCCTTTGCAGTACGAACGATCAGTGCGGGTCGGATGCCTTCTGCACAAACTTTTTCGTTTGCGCGCAACCTACGTGCACGCAGTACTGCGAAAGCAACAGCGACTGCGGCGGCACTCATAGCGTGTGCAAATCGACTCCGTTCCCGAGTCCTGCTGGGAACTTTTCAGGTTCTAAGATGTTCTGCGCGAAGCCGTGACGACTGGCTGAGGATCGCGTGCTACGCCGCGCGGTACAGTTCGGGCCAGAGAGGTCTGCGGCGGAAGGCTCCGTCTGCTTCCAACTCGTACGCCAGTTCCAACAGCCTCGCTTCCTCGCCTTGGGGTGCAATGAACTGCACGCCGATCGGTAGTCCATCCTCGCTCATTCCCAGCGGTAGCGAGACCGCGGCATCGCCCGTGACGTTCTGCACCGGTGTGTAGAGGAAGTAATCGCGCACGCGTTGGAAGGCCGTATCGAAGGCAACGTCGGGCCCCAGCCGCCCGAGCAGCGGCGCAGCAGCAGTCGCCGTCGGCGAAATGAACGCATCGTAGTTGCTGAACAGGCGGTCCCAGACCAAGCTTTGTTTGCGCAGCCGTTTGAACGCCGAAAACGCTCCGCGTCGATCCTTTGAGAAGCGTCGAGCCAAGTTGCGTGTCCAAGGCTCCATCTGTTCGATGTCGAAACTTCGGCCTCGTTGTAGTCGAGTCTGAACGATCGTTCCCCACGCTAGGACGGACCAGTACATCAAGAAATCCTCGACCGTCTGCCCATCGAACGGACACGGCAATTCTTCGATTTCGTGGCCGAGTCGAGCGCAGCGCTCGGCTGCGGCGATGACGCTCGCGCGCACTTCCGGATCGATCGAGATTCCCGTGGGGGTATCGACAATCAGACCCATCCGTAACCGTTTCTTCGCCGGACCTTCGACGAGCGGCATGCGTGGCAGGCGGCGGCTCGCGACACGTTCGTCGAGTGCAGCGATAAAGTGCGCAGTGTCCCGCACCGTGCGCGTCACGACACCGTAAGTGACGATCCGCAGCGGCAGTCGATCGAGCGGCGCCGTTGTGAAGCGGCGCTCGCGGCTAACCTTTAGTCCGACCAGTCCGCAAAAGCCGGCTGGGATTCGCAGTGACCCGCCCCCGTCGCTTCCCTGTGCCATGGGCACCACACCTGCTGCCACCAGCGCCGCTGCGCCGCCGGACGATCCCCCCGGCGAATGTGTGGTCTTCCACGGATTTGACGTCGGTCCGTGCGCCAAGGATTCCGTTGTACCGGTGAGCCCGAACTCCGACGCCGCGCTCTTGCCCAAGCTGACGAGTCCGGTATCCAGTATTTTCGAGATGAATTTGTCAGTGCGCTTCGGAATGTTCTCCATATGCGCACGCGATCCATAGCTATTTACGAGACCGGCTACGTCGTCGAGATCCTTTATGAAGGTAGGTACACCGGCCAACGGGCCTCGCACGTCCGACTGCGCGCGAACCATCGCGCGCTCGTAGTCGGGTGCGGGTATGGCGTTGAGTACCGGATCAAGTGCTTTCGCACGCTCGATCGCAGCAGCGACAACTTCGCCCGTCGATAGCTCGCGCGACCGAATCCGGGCAGCGGTCTCCACCGCATCCCATTCTGCTAGTTCGTCGCAACGAACGCTCGTTTTGTTTTGCTTCATCTCAATAGGAGTGACTACAGCGAACCGCAGCGGAACACGACCGGTTCACGCCGTCCGGTACGCGTATTTCCCGGTCCTCGACGCGCCTGGCGAGAACTAGTCGCGCGCGCCATAATACATCGGCGCTCGAACACGGAGGAACCCCCATGATCAGACTTGCAACCGTTGCCGCGATTGTCTTGCTCCCCACACTGGCACTTGCCGGCGCAACCCCCGAGCAGAAATGCGAATCGGCGAAGAACAAAGCCGTCGGCGTCTATTCGCTCTGTCTCCAGAAGGCCGAAGCGAAAGCCGTCAAGAAGGACGAACCCGCCGATACATCCAAGTGCTCCACCAACTTCGACAAGCAGTGGAACAAGGCCGAGGCCAAATGGCCCACGTGCCCGACTTTGGGCGATGGTCTGGCGATAAAGGCCGACGTCGAAAGTTGCATGGACGGGATCTCCGCCAGTCTCAGCTGTGACGTCGCACTCGGCGGCGCCTGCTGGTACCTCGGAGCGGCCGGTGATAGCTGCGACGGCGCCTGCGCCGATGTCGGTCTCGTGTATGACCCGGCGACGGCGGGCTTCGGCGCTGCCTCGGCCGACAACTGCAACGCCATCATGGATGCGCTCGGCGATGCCAGCACCCCATGGGTTGGACCACCGGCTCTGTGTATCGTCGCGGGCGGATGCTACGCCGCCGCCGGCTCGCGAACCCTCTGTGCTGCGACTTCGGCTGCGCAGATCATTGGTGCGGAACGCGCCTGCGCCTGCCAGTAGGCGCGACGCCTGCGACAGAAAAACATGGTTGCGGTGCGCGCCGTGGAAACTCAGCCGCGAAACTGTTCCAGAATCTGGCGACGATACTGAGCGGCAGTTTGCTCAGTGCGTAGACGACGACGACCGGTATCATCGTGGAACCGACCGATTGTTGAATGTCACCGATCGTTGGGGTGACACACGTCACTCATGGTCGTCCGCGAACATCGGTGTAGCGCGAATACGATCTCTCATGCCGCGGGTACGATGGCGATCAACGCACGGGTCGACCTTGCCGGTGACATCGGGGGCAGCTTGACCGGGGCAGGCGGCACGCTCGACCTGAGCGGGGATAGCGGCGCTACAACATTCCGTTGCCAAGCGTCTACTGTGCCAGCCAGGTCGAATGAAGCGCCCCGGGGCCCCCGCTCTCTAGCGCGTGCTCGAGCCCGACACCGCGAAGACATTGCCACTAGGATCGACAATCTGGGCTCCGATGATCGAAACGCTCGTGCCAGGTCCGACCATAGCGACACCAGCCGATTCGATCGTACTGCCAACCCCTTTTAGCTTTCCCTTGCTGGGTTCGAGAAAGAACTCTACGGGGACACTCACCGTGATGTAGTCCTGCGATGGAGCCACGCGGCTCCCATCGACGAGAGACTCACGATTGAGGTCGTTAACAACAGCGAAGACAAGGATGATCGCCAATACCCAAGGAAGACGGGCCTGGCGGAAAATAGGTGTCACGCCGTCTGGGTTGGTGATGCCCGAGCATTTCGCCTGCATGATGAAGTTGGAACACGCAGGCGAGAGTCCGTCGGAACACGGCGATTCGAATCTGGACTTCATCTTAAGAGAACATTTCCCTTTGTCGCTGAACAGATAGTTCGAGTAGGGCGTCGGCGGGGCGCAGCCAGGCGTGCCCGATACGCTCGACGTGTTAGGAGACGGGAAAGTTATGCCACTCCCACAGGGGACATATGCCCGCGTCATATCCGTCTTGAAGCTCTTGGCGATGCCTGGAAAGTCGGCTTCCACCTGCGCCGGAAAAACGAGCACCGCTACCAGCGCGTACAAACATAGTGGCGCGAAAATCCGACGTACGTACATTGGCTTCCTCCCTCCTGCTCACGGCGAAGAAGTACCGGCTGCCGCGCGGTAGTCGAGAACAGTCACACGCTTTTACGGAAGGCCCGTCGCTGTAGACAACGGCTCCTGTGATTCGCGCCACAACACATCCGTCGCAGAGCTTCCCCCCGTCGCGGAGAATTGCCATCGCTCGCGACACTCCCACAGCACAGTCAGAACACTCGAAACCGACCGAACCGACGGTCGTCTTGGCCGATGAACCGACCGGCAACCTCGATTCGGACTGCAGCGCGGGCGTCATGTCGCTGCTTTCGGAGCTCAACTCGAAGACGGGTGTGACTGCAATGGTCATCACCCACGACGACCGCTGGCAGGACGTCGTCGCTGAAGTCTCTGCACTCTCGAAAATCGACGCACGAGGGTTCGCTGTCGATGATGACTACTTTCGACTTGGGAATGCTCTCATGCAGCTCGAGGAATGGGACGACGCGCTTGAAGCGTTCGGAAAAATAGACAGCGCGTTACCGAGTCCGAGAGAGGAGGCCCGCCGTTACCTCAATCACGCATACGCTCTCCACTACCTTCGTCGTCGCGATGAAGCCTGCGAACTCATCTCATCCAATTATCTCCCCTCCTGGCCGGACGAAGAGCGGGCGGCCGCCGACGAGTATCTCGCACAGAACTGCGCGAGCGCGATTTCCGAAGGGTGGCGCAGCGGCCCGACGTTGCCCTCGAATTGATCCAGCGCACTCTGGGTATCCCACGTCCGGAGTTCGACGCGCGCTGCAACGACGCTCTGCGCGAATCCGACGTAGAGCGTGGTCCGTGACGTGGTCGCGAACGAACATCTCGGTACGCGGCTTAGGCTGCGCGGGCACGACGCGCGACCTGCGGTGAGCGTTTCGCGGTGCGCCAGTTTCGGTGCGCAAGACGTATCGTCGTGCGTTGGCTTCGCACGTCGCCGTTCGCGACGAACGCAGTCCTCATCGCGATGCTTTTCGCTTGACGACGCGCGCACTTTCGTATTATGTGGGAATTATCTAGTTGACAAACCACGCCACAATATCTAGTATTCAGGGCATGGAGTTCAAGGAAGTCAGAAAGCTGTCCGAGGATCAGGCACGCGAGTACCTGGAGAGCATCCGCTGGCCCGACGGTGCGGCGTGCGTTCACTGCGGGTCGGTCGAAGTGACCAAGCTAGGCGGTAAGGCTGCCAATCGTGGCGTCTACAAGTGTCGGACGAAGGAGTGCCGTAAACAATTCACGGTTACCGTCGGCACGATCTTCCATCGCAGCCACATCCCCCTAAAGACGTGGATCGAAGCGTTCTCGCTCGTCTGCTCGTCCAAGAAGGGGATCAGCGCGCTACAGCTTCAGCGCATGCTCGGGCTGGGCTCGTATCAGACGGCGTGGCACATGGCCCACCGTATCCGTCATGCGATGGACTCGGAGCCCCTGGCCGGGATGCTTGGCGGCGAGGGTAAGGACGTGATCGCGGACGAATCTTTTTTCGGCGGCAAGCCCGGAAACCAGCCCCTCGCAAAGCGTCGAAACCGACGCCAAGGAAAAAGCGATAAGGTGGCGGTGTTCGGGCTAGTCGAGCCTGGTGGGCGTGCTCGGTCGTTCCCTCTTGGACGCGGTAAGACGGCGCTGCGCGATCTCTCCACGCATCTCAAGGCGAACGCTTCCACGAAGTCGCGCCTGCTCACCGATGAGTCGATGGCCTACAAGAAAGTCGGTCCAGAGTTCGAGGGCGGCCACGAGACGGTGAACCACGCGCGCTCGCAGTACGTACGCACGACGGACGCGGGCAAGATCAGCACGAACGAGATTGAGGCGTACTGGGCGCTGCTTAAGCGTGGCGTCACCGGCACTTTTCACCACGTATCGGGCGAGCACCTACACCGTTACTGTAATGAGTTCTCGTTTCGGTGGAGCTACCGGAACGTGTCGGACGGTGAGCGCACGCGGATCGCGCTGAAGGCGGCCGACGGCAAAATGCTTACGTACCGCCAACCATCACACACCGCTTGAAGGGGAAAAGGGGATCTGGGCCCTAGTCCCTTGACTTGCGCGCGGCTCTGGCTGCTATACTTACCACGTGTTGCAATGCCCCTCCTTGTGGGTTCTCGGTGGTTCCGACCATCGGGCCGGATGCCTACTGGGAGGGGTTCTTTTTATCGACCCAAAGACTGCTCAAGCACGCGAATTCTCGGATGAACTCCTTCTGCTTCGGGCTTGGCATTAATGCCAAGCCGTAGCGAAATAGTCGTGGCTCATCGCCTGGGCCTCGCCAGAGTTTCTGTTCGATAGCCTCGAAGTAACTCGGCTCTAGTCGCTCCCACTGGCGATTTGGTTCAATCGCACGCAAGACTGCGTAAGCTAAGAAATCCGCGAACCCAAGGAGTCGCTCATTGGCTTTAGGCTCCGAGTTGATCCGATCGAGACTGAGCCAATCCCAATCCAAATAATCAATATAGGAATCGTCGTAGATCCCATCTAAGGGGTCTCGTTTCCGTCGGCAGCGACCGAGGTATTCGCGTAGTGCCAAAACGTGCAAGCTTCCACTGCGTTCAAAAACGAGGTTCACCGGCTCCGCAACATGCGCGGCATACCAACTGACCCGCTCCACAAGGTACTTTCTTGCATAGTTCTCGTGGGCAACCGGTTGCGCAAGGGGTGTATATTGAGTCGCATCGACGCTCGTGGTGTCAGTTGCGACTACGGTCCCCACCCACGGGGCGTCACGCAACCAAGAGCTTATCCCATGGATATCGTCGTGCGACAGATTTCGACTGTGCAGGTATTGTCGCTTGGAATCGTTCGCGCGCAGGCATTCGTTCATCAGCCGACGCATTTCGCCAACGTCCGCGTCCTTTATGCATATTGCGGCATTCACGAGCCATCGCGTACCCCTCCCAAGGGTTCCGGCGTCACCGGACTCATCTACGAATGCCCACATACCTGTGATATGTTGCCCGACGATGGGCAGACAACAGGTAACTAAAGGCGAGCCAAAGGCAGGTCAAAGGGAGCGTCTGGCACGCCTGTCGCTCAACCCGCTTCCACTAGACAAGGCCCTCAAGGGTGCGCTCGCGGCACCGCCGCCCGAAGACTCCGCTCCGAAGCCGAAGAAGGTACGCGCGAAGCCCGCAGGGGAAAAACAATGAAACTGGTACTAATCGAATGGCTCGACTCGCACAGCGGTAACGGCTGGCGACGCATCAGTGAGATTCAAGAGGATGGAGAGTCTGTGCGCTGTCGCTCCGTCGGGTGGCTGGTTTCCGAGGGGGACGGACACGCGGTAATCGTTCCGCATCTGTCCGGCGAGGCTGACGCCGGTGTCGTGACATACGGCAACGGGGATCTGAGCATCCCCGAAGCCGCGATTGTCAGCATGCAGGAACTAGCTACCGGCTAGTCCTACTTCTTCTTTCCACGGTCCGTGTCGCCACGCCCAGGCAGCGGGATCCGCTCTTTCTGGGTCGTGTTCGGCCGCTTGTCCGCTTCCTCTACAGGGATGAATTGGCCGGTACGGGAATCCCGCGCGCCTTGCCTAGTTTTGGGCTTATTTCCCATCGTCACTAAACCTCCATGGTTGGGTTGTACATTACTGTAGACCCGAACGGGGGGCAGTCAATAACTATGGTGCGCTAGTGCCATGGTTTGTTAACCGGATAGTTCCCTATTATGTTCGCCCTGTTGTCAACCATGCCATCGCCGTCCCACCTCGGAAAATCTAGGCCCATTCGACCCGGCCCGTTGCCCCACCCCAGCGTTGCTGCACGCCCCGGCCATGAGCGCCGCCTGCGCGTTCCAGCGGCGTTTCTCGAACCGCTTCCTCGTGAAGACCTGGCCGCCATAGACAAGGGCGAGGCCGCAATTGTCGTCGATAAACTGCTTGTCGCTGTGGCGCGCCACGAGTCCGTTTGTCGTGCGCGCATCGGACATCTGGCCGTGCGGCTGTTGGACACGCGTGCCTACCACCGCCTCGGATTTGCACGGCTGGGCGACTACACGATCGAGCGCCTCGGTTTGTCCGCGCGTGAGATTCAATCGGCCGCGCAGGTCGCGCGTGCGGTCGAAGCACTGCCGCGACTTGGCCAGGCGCTTCACGCAGGCGAACTCAACTGGACCAAGCTTCGAACGATTTGCGCTCATGCGAGCGCGGCAGATGTCGAACACTGGATCGCCCGCGCGCAAACGATGACGAGCCGCGAGTTGGAGGCGCACGCGAGGGAGCTTGGTCGGGGTACAGCAAGCGGCGATCGCGATGTCTTAGCTGAAGTTGACGGCAGTAGCATTCTGGAATCGCTGTCTTCCGACGCACGTGCTGTTGTTCCAGACGAATGCGTTGCAGGCGAAGGCGATAGATGCGACGCCGCTTTGAATACTCCCGATTGCACAGCCCTCGCGCCGGTCGAGCCGGACGCCGATGATCTCGATTTCATCGACGGCGAACCGCGCGCAGAGCTGCACATCTACTGCCCCGCTCATCTGCGCGCGTTGTGGCGCGATGTCTCCGAACTCGCATCGCGCAGTGCGGGCAGCGTGCTCGCCGGTTGGCAGGCACTGGAACTGGTTGCGGCGGAAGGGGCTTCGGGGACGGGTCTACGCAATCTGTCGAGCGGCGGCTTCAACGCTCATGATGTCGACGATGATGTCGACGACGATGGCGTAGCCCAGATGTTCCGGGCGTTCGGGGCGCACGTGCGTACACGAGACAGCGATGCAGAATCTCCGCATGAGCGACGCGCGAGTGGTTGGGACGTCGAGTGGGAGGTCCTGCGAGCGCTCGTTGCTGAGAACGGTCGTGATCGTCCTTTCGATTCGGTGGATCGAGATTTCGAGAATCCGGGCCTACCAGATTTCCCGGATCTCCCGCATGCTATGGAAGCCGCTCAAATCGACGACGCGCTGCGTGCCGTCCTCGCATCGATGCGCAATATTGATTGGCAGCTCGGCCGTCTTCTCGCCACGTTTTCGCGGCTCGGCCTGCATCGCCACATCGGGTACGCATCGCTCGCCGTTTACGTTCGCGAACGGCTGGGTCTGTCGTCGCGAAAGGCGCGCTCGCTCGTACGCATAGAAGGCAATCCGGCCGACGGGCGCGACGCCTTGGCCGCGGCCTATCGGTCGGGTCGCGTCTCATGGGTACGCGCGCTCGCACTGTTACCGGTCGTTTCGGAACGTCACGCCGATGCGTGGATCGAGCGGGCCGAGCGCGTCACCGTGCGCCGCCTATTTGATGAGGTCCGCTGGGCGCTCGATGTGCGCGATCGCACCTGGCTATTCATGGAACTGGTTCCGCCCGCGCTCGGCGCGAAGCTGGAGCACAGCGACGCGGCAGCCGAGCGGCAAATGCGTGCGCTCTATGACGACGCCATGGTCGATCGAATCAGGGAGCGTCCCCCTCTCGACAACACCAGCCTGCATTTCAGCGGCCCGATCTCGGTGA
>JAJCZM010000026.1 GCA_029262375.1 Deltaproteobacteria bacterium | reverse complement strand
GGTGCGAAGGCGTTGCTGCCGGACGCTGAAACGGCGCCGATCACGGGCCCCACTCCGGGGTCTCCGAGTACAACGCCTACGGATTCCGCACTCAGGGATACGGGCGGGGAGATTCCTGTAACGGAGACGTCGTACCGATGCGTTGCATCGACACTAGCTCGCTGCGGACCGTCGAGTGCTACCTCGAGTGTGCCCTGAATGTTGACGGCTGCGGTCGTTTCGGCAAATTGCTCATTCGCATCGATGGCCGTGATCCGTACGGTTTTTGATCCGGGCGAATCGAACGAGCGTGTCAATGTTGTGACGGGACTCGGCGCGAATTCTTGCAGTACGTCGTCGTCCGCGAACTCGAATCGGTAGATGAACGGGGGGGCTCCGTTGCGAACGGTTACGGTGAACAGCGCAGGTTCGTCGGGGAAAATATGAAGATCGTTCTGGATGACGGCCGATCTCACTCTCGCGTCGATCCAAAATGCATCGGGGTTGATCATTACGGTGAGTGTGTCGCTCGCCGATACGCTGCCGCGGATGGCCTCCACCTTGATCGTTCCCGATCCCGGGGTCGTGCGGGCGGCATAGTTGACCACCGTTGAGTGTCTTTGGGTCCCCGGCTGGTGGTCGTCGAAAATATCGTCTGACGATTGAAGCGTCCACACGAAACGTGAAAAAGGAATCCCGGTATCGGATCTGCCGTCTAGAAAGTCAGCGGCGATGTACCTTCCTTGCTCGCCGAATTCCGAACCGCCGCTGACAACCGTCGGCCCGAATATCTTGACGCTTGCGTTGCGCTGCCCGGTGACGATTGTCGAGAACGACGACGTCGTTGCGACAATCGTGTTGCCGTCGATCGTACCGCCGATATCCTGCGCGGTGCCGTCGCGCCCGATCCGGAAGAGCACGACATCATCGATAGTCACACCGCCGGGCAGTGACGGCAGGGGAAGTCGGACGGTGGCGAGTCCTTGCAGCCTCCCGGCAGCTGCGATGCCGTAGGCGTTGCCGAAAGTTTGCACTGTATCGGGTAGATTAGCTGGCGAAGACGCCTCGTAGAGCGAAATGCCGGCCCCCTCGGGCAATGCGCCGGGCGGTACTTCGACGGTCGCACCGCTCGCGTGCGCGACGACGGCACCGGCCGCGTCTACTACGGCGCCGGCTGCATCGATACCCGGAATCGTCTGTGCCCAATCCACTGCGCGACTCACGTTGATCCAAATGGCGTCGCCGTGATCGACAGAGATGGCCTCCTGCACTTCCGGCGGTGCGTCGGGCGCATACACAGCGAACCGTTCCGTGGCGGGATTCCAAGCGTGAACGCTTACCAGCGAATCTCCAAGGGTGGATACCGCATCTTCAATTGCCGTGCCGTCGGCACCGAGCCAGGCGACGAGATTCTGGCCTTCCTCGAGGCCCACCGTCGTGGACGGGGCGACCGGCGGTTCAGCCCAGTCGAGCGGCCCGTCGGCGAGAACCCAAACGCCGGCACCGTACGGAATCTCTTCCAGGGTGTTGAGTTCAGCGCTGGCGCCATCCCTGAATCTGGAAAACTCGCCGGTCTCGGCGCCGTAGACGCGCAGGTCACTGAAGCCGTCAGCGATGGAGGCGCTTGCCGCGAGAATGTCTGTTGTGCTGCCGGTCCAGCCGACGAGGTTGTATCCGCGATCTAGCGACTGCGCGGCGGCGCCATCGATGGACGCGTGGATGAGGAGCGCGGCGGCGAGTACGCCGAGCTTGGACGCACGTCGATTGGATCTCGTTGGCTTCGGCATGTCATGCCTGACGGGCCCGGAGCGCGGGGTACCCGGTACGCTTACTTTTTATGGGGAGGCTCGGATTGATGCACGCCTACTCGCGCGCGGAGAAAAATGGCGTTTGGCCTACCCAGACGAGGCAGAGGGGTCCACGTCAACTGGAGGGGTGAAACGGATGTGCCACGTATTGACTCGAGTGTATCGCACTAGGGCGAAGCGGCAGCCGAGAGCACGCGCCAACTCCATTGGATTCGGCCCTGTACGCCTGTCACTCCGCTGAGGTAGATGGTCCTGTCTACTTCGCGCGTCTGGCCGGGCGGAATCTCGCCCGGTACCAGATCGACCTTCTCGAGTCCGACTACCTTGCAGTCGGTGTCTCGACAGTCTTTGATCTCGACCTCGACCATCAGCGCATCGAGTGCCAGCGCGGCGTCGTTGCGAACCCGACCCGTGAGCGCGTACGAAGTAGCCGAATGGCCGGCGGTTAGTTCGAGGTGTTCGATGTCGATCTCTTCCACGGCGATGCGACCGAGCGAGGCGTCTCGTTCCATGCGAGCACGATCGCCGTGCTCCAGCTCGACGTAGAACAGATAGACCGCGGCGCAGGCGGCCATGAGAAGAATGATGCTGAGAATTCGGAAAAGCGACATTGGGATCTCTTTCGACACGCCGAGCAGGTCCCGCCGCAACTGTTCATATTGCCGCGCACGGCTCGCTGGGCAATAGCGGCCGGATAGAAGAGGGCGTGCTTCAGTTTGCCGTATATGCACGCAGCGTGGTACCCACACTGAGAATCCGTAGCCGGGTGCCGCCCCGCCAAGCTCTGGGCAAGAGAGACAAATCCGATGAGTTATCGACTCCACTACTTTCCGATCAGAGGACGCGGCGAACAGATCCGCGTCCTGCTTGCCGCCTTGGACGTGTCTTACGAGAACGTCCACGTTGCCGGTGAGAAATTCGGTGCGATGCGCGCCGAAGGTCCCGCGACTCTCAACTATCTCGCACTTCCGATGCTCGAAGACGGCGATCTGCGACTGGTGCAGGGACCGGCGATCATGGCGTATATCGGGCGTACGCACGGCGCTGCTCCGACCGATCCGAAAGAAGCCGCGCGCGCGGACTCGATCACACTCGGCGCCGAAGATCTTCGCATGAAGTACTTCGGTTTGTTCGGCGATGGTGCGGCCGAGAAGCAAAAGGAGTTTCTCGACGGCGCTTGGGGCTCGCGCTGGCTGCCGGCATTCGAGTACCTTCTCGAAAGCAACGGTTCGAACGAACATTTCGTCGGCAACGCGTTCACGTTCGCCGACGCCGCTGTGTGGGACGTCCTCAACGCGATGGTGTCCTTCATCGACGGTGCCACGCTCGATGCTGTTCCTCGCGTGAAAGCGTTCTATGACGCGTTCGCCGCCCGACCGTCGGTCGCCACCTATCTCGCCGGCCGGCCGAAGGATTAGAGCGAGCGTAGTTCGCCTTACACTGCTGCTCCGGGATGATTGTCTGTGTGCTGGTTCGGGGCCGGCGTGTAGCAGCGCTGCGACACCTGTCGCATGCCCGCATCCAAACGTATGAAAAATCGGCTGGTTCGGTGACAAAAACCGCGGTAGGCCCGGCCGATACGCTGGCCGCGGTTTTGCTTCCAACGCTATACTCCAAGGCGGTGTATGGCGTGGTGAAGGCAAGTAAGACTCGGTGGGATCTCATAGGGCTCGGCGTCGGTGCGCTGGTTGGCGTGTTCGACGTCGCACTGTTCGATTCGTTCGGCGCCAAGATGGAAGTCGGCGGCTACGACGTGGCGGCGTTGGTTCTGGCGCTCTTCGTCATCTCGTATTCGGGACTCGGTTTCTTCGGCGGCCGACTTGCCATGGCGCAGATGCAGGCGCGCAAGGACGCGCGGACGATCAAGCGTCAATTCGAAGAACTCGAACACGCGCAGAAAAAGATCATCGAGCAAGAAAAGCTAGCGGCGATCGGTCGCCTCGCCGCGGGCATTGCACACGAGGTGCGCAATCCGCTCGGCGTCATTCGGGCGTCGGCCTCACTGGCACAAGAGCACTTCAAGCAGCAAGACGACGCCTATCGCGCCTGCGAATTCATTCGCGAAGAGACGGATCGGCTCGATGGATTGATCGCTTCCCTTTTGGCGTTCGCAAGACCTACGACGCCGGCGGTGAAGCCGATCGTCATAGATGACGTCCTCAGCCGAGCGATGCGCCTCGCGTCAGACGAACTGGAGCGGCGTCACATCGAAGCCGTGCTGACCTCCGACAACGATCTGCCGGCGGTCGAGGCCGACGCGGATCTTTTGTCGCAGGCAGTTCTCGATCTGACGCTCAACGCTGCGGAGGCGGTTGAGAAGGATGGGCGTATCGCCGTGCACGCTTCGGCGGGGCAAGGCGGTTTGCGTGTGGACGTCAGCGACGATGGCCCGGGCGTCCCGCCCGAACTGATCGACCAAATCTTCGAGCCGTTCTTCACGACCAAGGCGAGAGGTACCGGGCTCGGGTTGGCCATGGCGTCGCGCATTGCGCAGGCCCATGGCGGCGAGATCGAATTGATCGACAATGGCGGACTCGGCGGCGAGGGGCGTGGCGCGTGCTTTCGCATCAATTTGCCGGCGCCCAATACTGTGCTTCGTGCCGAGACGGAGCCGCGCGTATGAAGGCGCGGGTCGCGGTGCTCGACGACGAGCAACGCATGGTTGAAATCCTCACGATGATTCTCAGTCGCGACGGACACGATGTGCGCGGATTCCTCGAACCGCAGGCGGCGCTCGATTCGTACGATGCCGATCCGTTCGACTTGCTCATCACCGATCTACGGATGCCCCAATTGGACGGCGTCGAAGTGCTCAAGCGCTTGCGCGCGAAAGATGCGCATTTGCCGGTCATCCTCATCACGGCGCACGCGACCGTCGCGACGGCGGTGGCCGCGTTGCGTGAAGGCGCGTTCGACTACGTACAGAAGCCTTTCGACAACGATGAGCTACGTGTTGTCGTCAACCGCGCGCTCGACCACACACGACTGGAGCGCGAGAATCGCTACCTGCGCGCCGAGGTTCGCAGTCGCTACTCGCTCGACGGCGTAGTTGCCGAGAGCGAGGCGATGCGCGCTGCCCTCGATCTCGCGCGGCGCGCGGCGAAGAGTCCTGCAACCGTTTTGGTTTCCGGTGAGAGCGGCACGGGGAAGGAACTCGTCGCGCGCTCGGTGCACTACCACAGCGACCGCGTGGGCGGTCCGTTCGTGGCGGTCAATTGCAAGGCGCTCGCGGCCGGTGTGCTCGAATCAGAACTGTTTGGTCATGAGAGGGGAGCCTTTACGGGAGCCGATCGTAGCAACCGCGGTCTGTTCGAGACCGCCGGTGGCGGCACGCTATTTCTCGACGAGATCGGTGATATCGACGCTGAGTTCCAAGCGAAGCTACTGCGCGTGTTGCAAGAGAAAACCGTTCGACGTGTTGGTGGCTCGGCCGATATCGCTGTCGATGTACGTGTCGTCGCAGCCACGAACAAGGACCTTCGAGTCGAGGCGAGTGCCGGGAATTTTCGCGAGGACCTGTATTTCCGTCTCGCGGTCATCCCGATCACGTTGACACCGCTGCGCGAGCGTCGCGAGGACGTCCTGCCGTTGGCCCGGCACTTTCTGGAGAAATGGAGCGCTGAATTGGGGCGCGTGGGCATGTCTTGGGCCGAAGAGGTTGAGCGGTATCTGTTGTCGCACGCCTGGCCCGGGAACGTACGCGAACTGGAGAACGGCATCGAGCGCGCCGTCGTGCTCGCACGCGAAGCGACCATCGAACTCGGCGATATCGTTCTCGACGCGCCGGGAGACACCGTGAACGCGGCCGATGGCGCTGCTGGTCGTGATGGCTGTGCGGGCGGCGACGGCAAAGAACCGAAGAGCTTGCGCGAGTTCCTCGATGTTGCGGCACGTGATCGCATCCACGCTGCACTAGAACAGGCGGGCGGTACGCGTACCGAAGCGGCTCGTGCTCTCGACATCGATCGCGCAACGCTCTATCGCCTGATGCGCAAGTACGAAATCGACTAAACGCAATCGGGCGACTCCCTCAGGAAGTCGCCCGATCGTCGGATGAAATTTTTGCGTTCGGCTACGCGCGTTGGGCAGCGGCGGAGCGGCCGCTGTCGAGGATCGGATCGGTCTGTACCGACGGGCGAAACGCGAAGTACGCTAGTACGGCGATCGACCCGGTGCACGGTATCGCGAGAAGCCACGGTAGGGGATTGCGTCCGTGCGCCTTCGCATCCCTGTAGATCCACACGGCGACGAACGACAGCGCGATCACGAGATCCAGCGCGACCTGACCTACCCACGGATTGATCGAGAACAGTCCGACGATTTCGCCGAGGCCACCGCCGTTTGCCGCTACCCAAATCGAATAGGCCGTGAAATCTGCGAAAACGAAAAAGAGTGCCACCTTCTTGAGATTCATGTTACTTCCTCCATGACGGCGCTCTTTTCGTTGCCGTCGCTACTGGAATTGCACGTCGCGTGCCAGCCGTTGCGGCGCGAAAAGCCCTACAAAAAGCGAGGTGAAGTGGAGTTCACAGCGGAAGGTGTCGCAGTCGCGCATCACCGTGTTGCAGTAGCGAGCACCGCCGTGAAGAGCCGACCGAAGCCGGCGAAGCGAGCGACCCTCGAGTACATCCAGGCGTTCTACGACCGTTGGTGTCGGCATTCGAATCTCGGCTACATGAGTTGCGCCGAGTTCGAGGCTTACGCTGAAACCGCCGCGCTATCGGCCTAAACGAGGTCTCCGCTATTTCTCGGGAACGTCATTCGAAAAGGGAGAGCAAATGATGAACGACAAGGCCGTTGAAGGCGTTCACTGGAGTTTCTGGATAATCAGTGTTGTCACGCTCATCTTCAATATTATGGGCGCCGTCAATTGCGTCGTGCAGCTGAATGCAGACTCGCTCGCCTCATTTCCCGAGGCGTATCACCCGATAATCGAAGGTCGACCCGTATGGGCGACCGCAGCTTTTGCGGTAGCGGTATTCGGCGGCTCGCTTGGCTGCCTATTGCTTCTGCTCAGGAAGTCGGCCGCGGTCTATGTGTTTATGGTGTCGCTGGTCGGCGTGCTCGTGACAATGGCTCATATATTTGGAGTGGTTGGCTTGGGTTCTGTCGACGTCTGGATCGGCGTTCTGATGCAACTGGTAGTCACGGCTTTTCTGGTTTGGTATGCGAAGCACGCCCAGAGCAAGGGCTGGTCCAACTGAGGAACCGCAGCTCCGAATGACGGTCCTTCGCGATTCAGGCTGCCGCTGAAACTGCCGCGCTCGCGAAGAAACAGCGCTAGCGAAGAAAGAGGGACGGCCGACCGGCGAGTACCGAACGTGTTGCGAAGCGCGCGGTCACGACGGTCAAAAATGGCAGCACACCCAGCACGGCGAGCGACGTCGACGATGCACTGGCAACTTCGGTGTCGAAGAATCCGTACGCCAACACGGCGCCGATCGCCATGGACGTGCCGACCCCAACGGCGGTCGCGGCGAGTGCGAGCAGGGCGAACTCGGTATCAATACTGCGTCTGAGCAGACCGTGCTGCGCGCCGAGCACCTTCAAGAGGTTGACGTCGGCGCGACGCGCCCGTGCCTCGTCGCGCGCAATCGCAACAACAAGAAGAAAACCGACCAGCAGAGACGTAAACGTGGTTGCTCCCAGCGCCCATTGGAGTTGGTTGATCAACCCGAGCGCGCGGTCGATGCCTTTCGTGACGTCAATCAGCGAGATGTTCGGGAACGCATCGACGATTGCGTTCTGCAGATCGCGGCGCGTTTCGCTGGGGAGCGCGGGAACCGACGCCAGTAACACTGCTGGTGCTGCTTCCAACACCCCGGGCTGAAACGACACGAAGAAGTTCGGCTGCATGCTGTTCCAATCGACCGTTCTCAGATTGACGATGCGTCCTTCGACGGGGACGCCTTGGACGTCGAACCGCAACGTGTCGCCGAGCCCGACGCCGAGGTCTTGCGCGAAGTCCACTTCCATCGACATCTCGGGCAGCCTGTCGGACCCGAACTCCCACACGCCGGAGAAGTCGCGGCCGGCGACAATTTGCTCGGTGCGAGCGAGCTGCACCTGGTACGTGAGATTGTATCGGCGGGTGCGCAATCGTCGGCGTGCGCGAAAATCAGCCGGTGCCTGTTCCTGTCCGTCTTCATGAACAACGGTCTCGCCGTTGATGGCGTCGAGGCGAGCGCGCACCATCGGTGCCATGCGCTGCAGTGTCGTTCCCGACTGCGTCACCAACGTTCGTAGTGGCTCGGCTTGTTCCGGCTGTATGTCGAACAGGAACAAGCTCGGAATATCGCCTTCGGCCGGCGGTGCGAGTCGTTCATCGAGAAGCGCTCGCATTTGAGCCGGCAGCGCCAACAACAAAGCCGCCAAGGCGAGTGCTACGAAGGCGGTGCGCGACGCGCGGCGTTTGGGCGAGAGCTGGCGTAGTGCGAGCTTGAGTGGCAAGCGCTTCGCTTCGATGCGACTTGCGCCACCCAAAATGGCGCGCGCGGCGAGACCCATGAGCAGCGCAGCGACGATCAGGATGGCCATGAACCCTGAAGACTGTCGTAGGTTGCCCAACTGCCACCACGCCAGCGTGGCAACGAAAACGATCGCGGGGACGTACCAGCCGAGATCACGCAGGCGCGATTCGGCGAGTTCGACGCGAAGATGCTCCTGGAACAGTTCCGCGACGCGCAGCCGTGCGAGCCGTGCGAGGAACGGCAGACACGAGAGCGGTCCGAATAGTAGCGCGATCGCGTATGCCGCGAGCACTTCGTTGCGGCGCACGGCCAAGTCGATGTGAGCGGGCAGTACGTCCGCCAACGATTGCGCGACAAGGGGAAGGGCAAGCGTGGCGAGAACGACGGCAAGCGTTGCGGCGGCGGTTCCGAGTACCAAGAGCTCGATCACGAGCACGCCCTGAGCGCGTAGCCGCGGCGCGCCCAAGCTCATGAGAATCGCGATGTCGGCAACCCGTCCTGCCAGGTACGTGCGGAAAGCGTACGCGCAGGCTAGTCCCGCCAAACATAGAGCGACCAGGGAGATCGCGCCCAAGTACCTCGTGACGCGTTCGTATGCTCCGGAAATTCCGGCGGTCGCTTCTTCGTGGCTCGTTACGCGAATTACCGAGTCGGTGAGTACGTGGCGCAACGCTTCCGATACGGCCGCCGCATCGCGATCGGGAGTGAGTGCGATCAGTGTTTGGTACTCGACACGGCTTCCCGTCTGGATGAGGCCGGTCTCATGGGCATAGCGGGCGGCTATATAGATACGCGGTCCGAACGAGACGGCGCGCACCGACAAACCGGTGTCACGTTCGACGAGATCGCGCAGCGTGAACTGCGCTCCGCCGAGTTTGACGGTCTCGCCCAGCGTGACGCCGAGAGCGGCTGGAATCGACGGGTCCACCCAAGCGCCGCGCTGCTCGCTCAATTGGCGGAACGTGTCAGCGGTAGTGCGCCCGGCATCCGCAAGAACGACCGCGCCGTTTAGCGGGAATGAATCGTCGATTGCGCGTACTTCGACCAGGCGAGATCGGCGCGGCGCGGCGACCATCGTATACAGCTGGATGAGTTGCGACGTCGCAGTGGGTTGCGCGATACGATCGATGTGCGCGCGCTCTACGTCGGTAAGCGGTCGGTTTGCAGCGACGCGCAAATCCGCTGCCAAGAACGAACGCGAGCGTTCTTCGAGTGTGTCCTCGATCGAAGATTGTAGTGCTGCCAGCGTGATCGCGCCGACCAGGCCGAGTGCCAGATTGAGGGTGAAGAATACGGCGAATCCACGCTGATGTCCGAGATCGCGGACCGCGATGCGCATCGTTCGCAGAAATCGTCTGATGCCGGACATCGAACTAGTTCTTCAATTGCCGGCGCCTGCGCCTGCGCGGGCGTCCGCGGTTGCGGGAAGCAGTACGCCGTTGCTCAGCGTCAGGGTGCGCGCGCATCGGGCGGCGAGGATCTCGCTATGCGTTACCAGAATCAGCGTCGTGCCCGTCGATGCGACGACGTCGAACAACAGGTCCATCACGCGACGTCCTGTTTTCTCGTCCAGATTGCCTGTTGGTTCGTCTGCCAAGAGCAGGCGTGGTGTCGTGACCATGGCGCGTGCAAGCGCGACGCGTTGACACTCGCCGCCGCTCATCTGTGCCGGGAAATGGCTTTGGCGTGCGGCCAAGCCGACATCGGCCAGCGCGCGCTCGGCGCGTCCAGCGATATCGGCGTCGCCGCGCAGCTCCAAGGGAAGCCGCACGTTCTCCAGTGCAGTGAGGCTCTTCATGAGGTGGAAATGTTGGAACACGATGCTGATCGTATGCGCACGGAACCCTGCCAGACCGGCTTCGTCCATGCTGCCCGGATCGATCCCGCCGACTTCGAGTGTTCCCGCGCTGGCCGTGTCGAGCCCGGCCAGTAGGGCGAGCAGCGTCGATTTCCCGCTTCCCGATTCGCCGACAATTGCAACGGTTTCGCCGCGTTCGACATCGAGTTCGACGCCGCGCAAGACGTCGACCGTTCCGGCGGGCGTTGCGAAATGCTTCGTCACGCCGCGAGCGCGGACCTGAGCGGCATCACCCGCGGACGGTTGGAGAACGCCGCCTGACGTCATGAGTTACCAACAGCAGTTATGGGCTTGAGAAGAGGTGCGACCGCATCGGCAACCGTCGAGGCGACGATCGCGTAGCCCTCGGCGTTCGGGTGAATGCCATCGGGCAGGTTCAGCTTCGGGCGCGCGGCGACATCCTTCAGCAAGAAGGGGAGTAGCGTGACGTCGAATTCGGACGCGAGCTCGCCGTACATGCGCTCGAACTGTTGCGTGTACTCGGCGCCGTAATTGGGCGGTAGCTTCATGCCTGCCAGCAGCACGGTAATCTCGTTTGCCTGCGCGAGTTCAACGATCGACGCAAGATTCTTCTTGCTCGCGTCGAGCTCGACGCCGCGCAGTCCATCGTTTGCGCCAAGCGCGATGATCAACACGTCGGGCTTGCGGCGTAGCTGCCACTGCAGACGTGCGCGTCCGCTCGCCGAGGTCGAGCCGCTGATACCGGCGTTGACGACTTCGACATCGGGCCAGCCACGCTCAGCCAAAAGTTTCTCGAGTAGGGCGGGGTAGGACTTCGCGGGATCGATTCCGTAGCCCTCGGTCAGCGAGTCGCCGAGGCAAACGACCAGCGGTTCGGCTCCTGACGGCGAGGCGCATACTGAGAACGAGGCCAATACGGCCGCTGACAAGCAACGAAGAAACGGTCGCACGACGAGTGACCTTAGCAAGGTCGACGGGAGCCGCGAATCCAGCGCACGATCGTTCGGAGGCATCCGCCGAGCCTGGCCCTCGGCTCCTTTGGGAACGCGTAGGCTCCTGGGAACGCCTGTCGGCTGTTGGGAACGCCTGTCGGCTGCTGGGAACGCCTGTCGGCTCGTCCGAGGCCTGCGGCTGATGGGCTCGCCCGCGACCCCCACTCCTTCGGGTGGCGCTGCCGCCCGAACCCTCCGACGCGCTCGCAGAGAGATACTCGCCCCTAACAAACAAATGTTTGTTAGGCTTTGGGAATCCCTTGACATCACGGGCTTTGGGGCCGTAGAACCTGTTTCAGGATGTAGTCGTTGCGAGTGGTCGGGCCCCGCGCGCGGCCAGGGCATCCAATGCCTGCTATTTTCCGTTCACGTAGTCGTCGCGAGGCGACGGGAGACTCGCGTCGATGATCCACCCGTTCCGGTCCATCCCTATACTCCCCACACTCGCGACAGCGGCGATTCTAAGAGCCGCGCCGACAGCGGCGATTCTAAGAGCCGCGCCGATAGCGGCGATTCTAAGAGCCGCGCCGATAGCGGCGATTCTAAGAGCCGCGCCAATAGCGGCGATTTTAAGAGCCGCGCCGACAGCGGCGATTTTAAGAGCCGCGCCGATAGCGGCGATTTTATTGATAGCCGCGCCGGTCCCGGCGGAAGCCCAGGCTCTCAACTCGATCCAGCAGAAGTGCGTGAACAAGGTCTTCCTGCGCGCCACGAAAGTCGTAAAGGCCGAGGGGAAAGAAGTACGTAGCTGTCTGCGCGACGGCTCGCGTGGGCTTCTCACGGCTGTAACCGGCCCGCAGTGTTGGACCCGCGACCTTCGCGGCAAAGTAGCGAAGTCGCGTACCAAGACAGAAACGACGGAAGCGAGTCTGTGCGGCGCAGCCATCTCGTACGGATTTACCGATGCCGATACCGTCAACGATGCCGCCGTCGATGAGGACGCCGGGGTGTCGCAGGATCTGTTCGGTGTCGATCTGAGCGCCGGAGTTGTTCCCGATACGGACTCACTCGGGAGCGCTTGCCAGCAGCGCGTCCACAAGGACTACGAAAAACTCATCGCCACGAAGCTGCGTGCATTCAGTAGCTGTCAGAAGACGGGGCTGAAGATCGGCTCGATCATCGATCAGGTCGGTATCGAGAGCTGTGTGCAGTCGGTGGTACCCGACGGCGTGAACCCGAAGGTCGGCAAGCAGCTCGGCAAGCTCGCGACCACGGTCGCGTCACGCTGTGCCGGCGTGGACTACGCGGTGGCCTTTCCGGCCGGCTGCGGTAGCTCAGCGGATGTCTCCGCGCTGACCACCTGCATCACCAATGCGGTCGACTGTCGCGTCTGCGGCATGCTCAAACGCATGGGAGGTCTCGACCTTGACTGCGACGCGTTCGACGACGGCACGATCAACGCCAGCTGCGGCGCCGGCGAGATTCCTCTGACTACCTGCGCGAATCCGCCCGATGAAGCGGTCGCGGCCGGCACGGATATTCAAGCCGAAACCACGACCTGCACTTTCGGATGCCTCGGTGCTCCCGATATCGGCGTATGCGTCGGTGCCTGCCTCTCTACCGCAACCGGACTGAGTGCGGGTTGCTCGCTGTGCTACGGCGAGTCGGCGGAGTGCGGCTTCCAGAACTGTGCGGCCGAGTGCGTGCTCAACCAAAATTCCCCGGCCTGCGTCGCGTGTCTCGATACGCACTGTATCCCCGCGTTCGACCTCTGCGCCGATGCGCCTATTGCGACGACGACGACGATGGGTAGCGCGACGACGACGACCACCACCACCACTACTACTACCACGACGACACTGCCCGGAGGGCAGGGCGCGTGTACGAACGTTCCGGATGAAACCATTCTCGCGGCGATCGACGAACAGGAGGAAACCACTACCTGCACCTTCGGCTGCCTGAGTGCCCCCGATATCGCACTGTGCATCGGCGATTGCGTTTCGCTGGCAACCGGCCTGAGCGGTCCCTGTTCTGTGTGCTACGGCAACTCCGCGGAGTGCGGCGTACTCAATTGCGCGGGGGAATGCGCTGTCAGCCAAACCGCGCCGGCATGCATCGCGTGCGTGGAAGCAAACTGCATTCCTGCCTTCGACGTGTGTACCGGCAACATCGGCGCGACGACGACCACGACGACGACGCTGGACACGACGACGACTACCACGACTACGACGACGACACTTCCGCCGAGTGGCGCCTGCGACAACGCGCCCGACGAGGCCGTGCACATGAGCTTCGACATCGAAGCCGAAGCAGTGCCGTGTACCGTTGGATGTTTGTCCGACCCGAACATTCCGTCATGCGTCGCCGCCTGCGTCGTTACAGCGACCGGGCTGAGCAGCGGATGCGCGCAGTGCTACGGCAATTCTTCAGAGTGCGGACTGTTCAACTGCGCGAGCGTCTGTGCGATCGACCAGAGCTCGCCGCCATGCCGGACCTGTTTGGATGCCAACTGCATTCCCGCGTTCGATGCATGCTCGGGGCTCGGCGATCCGCCTCCACCCACATCGTGCTCTGACGGAATGATCAACGGCGACGAAACCGATCTCGATTGCGGCGGCTCCTGCAATCCGTGTGCGCTTGGGGACAATTGTCTGATCGGCGACGACTGTGTCTCGGGCGAATGCGTCGGCTCGGTCTGTTCGGCCCCGACGACGGTCATCGATTTCGATTCGTGTTCGAACGGCTACATCGATCCGTTCCTCGATGCCGACGGCATCGACCTCGCCGGTTCGCCGAGCGGCAGTGACGATGGCTACGTGTTTACGTTGGCGAGTACACAGGATGTGTTCATCGAACTCACCAATCAACAGGGGGCGACCACCGTCCTCGAAGCCTCGTTGGTGACGACGCCCGGCGACGCGGGTAGCGCCGTTGCCGGACTTGGCACGGGACCGGTAGTCGCCGGTCAGAACGGTACCGGCGGACCGACCTCGCTCGGAGCCGGCACCTACTATCTTTATGTCGATAGCGCGGTGACCGATACGTTCGGGCCGTACCAGGTCTGCATTCTCGATGCGCCGACCGTAGCGCTCGGCGATTGTACGACAGGCTCGGTCGGCAACGGCGACGGTGACGACGTTCAGATCGCCGGTGCGAGCGGCGCCGGCGGCGACAGAGGCGTGCGCCTAACGACGCCTGCTTCGACCAACGTCATCGTTCGTCTGCGCAATCTGAGCGGCACGTCTACGATGGCCGCAGCGCTGTACAACGGCGCGACGCCGGTGTCGGGTAGCGAAACACCCGATGCATTCACGTTCACCGAACGCGTCACGGCGCCCTTCGCCGTCGCAGGCGGAACTCAGTACACCTTGCAGGTCGATACGTCCGACTTTGACACCTTCGGAAACTACGAGGTGTGTGTGGTCGAGGCCGGTTGCGGCGACGGCTTGGTGCTCGGCGGCGAAGTTTGCGACGACGGCAACCAGACCGGCGGCGACGGCTGTAGTGCCACGTGTACGTTGGAATCCGGCCAGCTCGTCACCGATTCTTGCCGCGATGACAGCATTCCGCTGTTCGGCAGCGACTGCGATACGTTCTCGTTCCCGGTGCATGTGACCGAGGAAGTCTTCGTAGAACTGCACAACGACTTCGGCGACACACTACTCGCGCGTGGGGAACTCAAGCTCGGTGCTTCGACCTTGTCGTCGACCGGAAACGTTCCGGTTGGTCAGACCGGCAGCACGGGCCTCACGCTCGTCAACTCCGGATCGACCTACACAGTGGAAGTGTGCGACGTAACCGGCGCCGGAACAGGTTCCTACAACGTCTGTGTGCGCTCCGCGCGTCGTGTGGAAATCGGGAGTTGTTTCTCTAGCAACGTTACCGATGGCGACGGCAACGTCGTCGACCTCGCGGGTCCGATATCCGGCGGCGACGAAGACGTACTGTTCCAGCCGCCGACTTCTACCAACGTGAGGCTCACGCTCTTCCATGACGGCGGCGGCGGATTGCTCGGCGCCGGCATTTACGACGGTCAGCCCGGCTCGCTACTCGCGAACTCGGCGGCGGGAGCATCGCCTTCTCCGGTTCCGGTGGGCGGAAGCGCGGCCAGTGGTTTGGTGCCCGTGAACGGTGGCCAGGTATATCGGGTGTACACCGATATCGCGTCGCTGGGGACGGCCGGCACCGATTACACCATCTGCCTTGCAGAGGTACTCGGCGACAATTGTTTGAATCCGGAAGATGAGACGGTGCGTGCGTCGGTCAACTTGGGGGCGGAAGCCGAATCGTTGGGATTGTCGTGTACCGGCAACTCGTCGTGCATTTCGACCGGTCTACAGAACAACACCGGTCTCAGCGCAGCCTGCGCCGATTGCTACGGTGGAACGGGCGGCTGCGCTGCTTCGAACTGCGCGCTGAACTGTCTGAACCCATCGAGTAGCGGCTGCTTGAGCTGCGTCGAATCGAATTGTGCGGCTGAGTTCGAGATCTGTTCGGGCTGGGTGTACGGCGGTTAGGCGCCGCGCGAACTCGCGCGGTCGGCGCTTTCGTCGGGAACTAGAAGCCTATGTTCCCGACGCCGGGACCCAGGAATCCGCGGAAGAACATGCATCCCGGAACGCGATAACATGTCGCCGTATCCGTAAGCTGCGAGATAACGGCGACCATCACGACGGCAGCCGCGAAGACCAGAACCCAGATGTTCGAACTCATGTTCGCGTCACTTGCGAATTTCTGCATTTTCCCCCGCCCTGTGTCCGCTCGGGTTTGTGATGAGGCGGACGTCTATATCTAGCGTACCAATGTTCCAGCGGTACGTTGGAAAAATGCGACGTGTGTCGGGTCCGGCGCGTTGCGCATTGCTACAGCACAGCGCAGGTCTGTGCCCATCTTTCTGAGCCGAATCGGAATTCTACCGAGTGTATCGTGCGAGCACGCCCGCGTGGCGGGCTCGAAGCCGGGCCGCGCGAGTTTTTCTATCCACGCGACGCGTCGCTTGCGGAAGTAGATCGTCGAGCCCCGTGCGCGCGACCAGCGTGAGCTTGGGTGAGATGGGTGCGTCGGCGAGTAGGCAGCGGATGATGAGCGTGCCGGTGTGCCGACCGCAGGGGTCGAGCCAGTTCGCCACCCCCGGGTCGCCGTGCGCGATGACGAGTCGGACCATGTCGTCGCCGACGTCGCCGTGCTGGCTGTCGTCGATCTGTACCTGGGTCATGTTGAGCGAACTCTGTCGTGTCTCGTAGTCCAGACTCTGCCAGTAGTAGTTCGCCAGCCCGACGGTCCAGAACTTCGCACGCGGCCGCACGAATTCGATCACCACGGCTTCGTCGGGTGCGCACGCGAAGTTTCCCATGCAGTAGATCTGTCCGCGCATCCCCGAGCGTTCGCTGCTGAGCTGAGGGTCGTTGGAGAACACGGTGTTCGGTTCCATGGTGAGCATGCCTTGGCTCATTTGTTCCCAAAGCGCTCCGCTCTTATCGAGCCAGTCGCACAGGCGTGCGTAGCGCTGCTGCATGTCGGTGATCTGCGGCGCATCCGGCGCCGGGCCCTGGCCGATGCGTTCGATGGTCAGGTTGGCCGGGCGTTCGCGTGACCAGTCCCCGAAATACTGCCGGACGAGTACGAACTCGGCGCGCTGATCGAGTGCGAGATGGTTCGTTCCCGGTGTGCCGTCGCCCAAGGTGATCTCGACGGTGCCGTCGGCGGCTGTGACGAGACTGGTCGAATCGATCGATGAGATCGTTCCCCACTTCGAGATGTCGCCTTCGGCGAAGTGCCCCCAGTTCGCCTGAATGTCCATGTGTGCGGCGCTGCCTGCGTGGCCCGTGATTCGGTAACGATGACGGCCGCTTATGCTTGCGAGCAAGTAGAGACAGTCGGGTGCGTCCAGTCCCCACTTCATGCTGTGGTCGATCATGCGACAGAACTCGGGATGGTCCGCGTCGCCGTGTTCGATGCAGACCGTGATGCCGGCTGCGAGAAGGTCGGCGGCGTAGCGCAGACCCTGCGCCTGCTCGGTGCCGCTCGGGTCTTCGTCGGCGTTTACCATGATGCGTCGATTCAGATTCTCGACACTGCGGCACAACCGCTGCCAGATTTCGCCCGTATCAACTGTAGAATCCGTAACACCCTTATCTTGCATATCTTGCGGGTCGTTGCCTTGCGTGCTCACGTCGGCCGCGAGCCTCGCAGAGTGATCACAGTGAGTCCACCCGTCAGAGGCCTGAGAGGCCTGAGAGACCTGACAGAGCTGACACATCTGATACATCTAGCGCGGGTGTCTTTTCTCATGACCGGTCAGTCACCAGAAAGATTCATCGTCGGCACGGGGCGCTGCGGCTCGACGTTGCTCTCGCGCATGCTTGGCGAGCATCCCGAAGTGCTCAGCCTGTTCGAGTTCTTCACGGGCTTGGATTGGTCGCGAAGATTCTCTAGCGACCCCATTGACGGCCCCGCGTTTCGTCGATTGGTAACGGCCGAGCAGCCGTTCGTGACGGCCGTGCTGCGGCGTGGTTACGAGGTTGCCGAGATCACCTATCCCTTCAATGAATCGGTCGACGATCCGGTCGACGATCCGGGCGAGCGATCGAATCGCGCAGCGGGCCGTTACCGGCGCGATGAACCGTTGCCGTGGATCTTGGTATCGATGCTGCCGCGTCTGACGGAAGATCCCGATACGTTGTTTGAGCAGCTCGTCGAATATCTCGACGCGGCGCCGCCTTCAGCGCCGGTCGCGCACTACCGGCGCATGTTCGAATGGCTGGGCGAGCGGTGCGGTCGCCGTCACTGGATCGAGCGATCAGGATCGTCGGTTGAATACGCCCACGAGTTGGCACGGCTCTTTCCGAATGCGCGGTTCGTGCATCTGCATCGCGACGGCGGCGAGACCGCGCTCTCGATGCGCGAACATCACGCCTATCGGCTCCCGATCTGCCTTCTGTACGATGCACCGCTCGATGACGGCACGCCGATCTCCGCCCTCGGTACGATCGATGTTGCGGCGCCGCCGAGCGGTGACGATCCCATCACGAGAATTCTCGAGTCGCGCCCGCCGGCGCAATACTTCGGACGCTACTGGAACGACCAGGTTGTGAAGGGAATGTCGGGGCTGAACGACTTGCCTGCCGAGCGCGTGCTAAGCGTGCCGTTCGAACGGCTGGTGGCGGAGCCGGCGCGTTGGCTGGAACGTATCGCGAGGTTCTTCGAACTCGATGCGGAAATCGACGGTTGGATTGAGCGCGGCACGAAGCTCGTTCGTGGCGCGGTGCCCACGCGTGTGGACAAGCTGGAGGCGCAACAGCGGCGCAGTCTACTCGAAGCCTGTGCACCGGGCAGTCGGCTGCTGGGACGCTGACCGGAATCTACCGTTTCAGTCGGTACCGAGCCGGGTGCGAATGCGTTGCTCGACGCGGTCGATACCACCCGTCGAGAAGAAATGGTCGGCACCTTCGATGATGTCGAGTGTTGCACCGTCTATCGACTCGATCGTCTCTTCGAGTTGGTCGCGCGGCGCGAACATGTCGTCGCTGCCCGCGATGACGTGCAGAGGGCGTCCCGTGTCGAGCACGCTCTTGTCTTGCATCATCGCGATGGGCGGTGCGATGACGACGAGCCGCTCGATGTGAGGCGCAATACCCGCAACCACGAGTGCCGCTGCCGCGCCCCACGAGTAGCCACCCGCGACCAACGGTGCACCCTCCGATGCGTGCTGCACGGCGGCAAGGTAGTCGGCGACCGCATCGTCAATTTCGCCACTCGGGACGCCGGCGCTGGCTCCTACGCCGCGCCAGTTGAACGCGAGCGGCGCGAATCCCGAATCCGCCAGCGCATTGAACAGACCTGCAACTGCAGGAATGTCGATCGAACCGCCGTGCAAAGGGTGAGGCGGAGCAACGACGGCCGGCATCGCGGCGCTGTCGACTCGCACCGCTTCGAGTTCCGGGGAAGAAGGCGTAGCGGCAATTTTCGTGCGTGTGTTTGGAGTTCTCATGATTTCTCCTAGACTCGTTGGCGATGCCGCGAGAATCTAAAGCAGCGCGTGAAGGGCGCGCACGGCAGATCGTCGAAGCGTTGTTCCAGGCGCATCCCGACGCCCGTTGCGCGCTCGACTACGGTAGTGCGTTCGAACTGCTGTGTGCGACCATACTATCGGCGCAATGTACCGACAAGATGGTGAACATGGTGACCCCTGCGTTGTTCGCACGATATCCGGACGCGGTACGTCTCAGCGAAGCCGACGATGAAGACTTGCAAGCGATCATTCGCTCGACCGGGTTCTACAAGAACAAGACCAAGTCGCTGATCGGTATGGCGCGGGCCGTTGTTGCAGACCATGGCGGCGAGATTCCGCCGCGGCTCGAGGATCTCGTCAAGCTGCCCGGGGTGGGGCGAAAGACGGCGAATGTGATCTTGGGGAACGCGTTTGCCGTGCCCGGTTTGGTTGTCGATACCCACGTTGGTCGCATCGCTTCACGGTTGGGGCTGACGAAACAGACCGATGCCGTCAAGGTAGAGAAAGAACTGATGGAACTCGTTCCGCGCGACGATTGGACGCAATTCTCGCACGCGATGATCTTTCACGGACGCCGAGTGTGCGATGCGCGTAAACCGCACTGCGACGCATGTACGCTGCGGGCGTTGTGCCCGTACCCGTCATCCGCGAAGCACAAGCCGGTGACGAGAAAGAAGTCGCCCGCCAAGAGAAAGTAGGAGTTTGTATGAGTCGCGAAGTATTGAGCGATGGAAATATCGGCCGGTTCTGTATCGAGGAAGTCGAGCTGGACAACGGCCATCGCGCGCGTTTCGAAGTGCTCTATCATCCCGGAGCGGCGGCTGTTCTGCCGTTTCTCGACGATGGACGAGTGCTCATGCTGCGTCAGTACCGATACCCAATTCGTGAATGGATGTGGGAAGTGCCTGCCGGAAAACTCGATCCGGGCGAGAGTCACGAGGTCTGTGTCGTGCGCGAGCTCGAGGAGGAAACCGGCTATCGCGCCGGCCGCATCGAGCGACTCGGTGAAGTGCTGACCGCCGCCGGCTTCACCGATGAACGGATCCATCTCTATACGGCCCACGATCTCGAGACGGGTACGCTTGATCGTGGCCCCGCCGAGCAGATCGAAATGCATGAGATGGAGTTCGACGACGTCGTCGCGATGATCGAACGCGGTGAGATCGTCGACGCGAAAACGATCGCGACGTTCACTCACTTACTACTGCGGCGCCGAGCGTCGGCGTAGCGCGCTAGTGCGGTGTCACCGATAGCCCGCGCTCGAGGCGCTCCTGCATCTGCGATGCAGTGAGCGTACGCCCGTCGGGGCTCCAGCCGGGTGGTTGCACCAGGTAGTTCCAAGCGTTCTTGAGAGAGTCGGCCCGCGATGCGGCGCGTAGCATCGCGGCCCACTCGTGAAATGCAATTCTTACGGGATTGTAGGTGTGGATGTTCGTCGTCAGACCGTAGTCTACGGCTGCGACCTCGGGTTCGAACGTCCCGAACATGCGATCCCAGATGATGAGCATGCCGGCGTAATTCTTGTCGAGATACTCAACGTTGCGCCCGTGGTGTACGCGGTGATGCGACGGTGTGTTTATGACCCATTCGAGCGGACCCAATTTGTCGATCGCCTCGGTGTGAATCCAGAACTGATAGATCGTATTGAGCGCGATCGCGCTCATGATCAACTTCGGTTCGAACCCCAGCAAAGGCAGCGGGATGTAGAACAGCATGCCCGTGAACGGAGTGGTCCAGGACTGTCGCAGCGCGGTCGAGAGGTTGTAGTGCGTGCTCGAATGATGGTTCTCGTGCGCCGCCCAGAACAGTCGAATCTCGTGATGGAACCGATGGAACCAGTAGTAGCAGAAGTCGGTTGCGAGGAAGACGCCGACCCAGGTCCACGTCGAAGTCGAGTCGAGTTTCCACGGCACGAGCGTCGCGAGTGCTGCCGCCGCCGAGATGGCGACGCCCTTCATGAACAAATCGATCAACACGTTGCCGACCCCCATGCTCAGGCTTGCCGCTGTGTCGCGCGGGGTGTAGCCGCGCATTGGTGCGCCGGAGCTGCGGCGACGGCCGGTGATCATCGATTCGATGAGCATCAAGACGACGAAGGTCGGAATGGCGAGAATCGTAAGGTCAAATCGAAGTGCTTCCATCGCAAAAACCTACCTGGATATTCTACGAGAGCCCGTCTCGTTCGAGATTGGCGATCAGGATGAGTGCCGTGTCTGCGAACACTTCGCGTTCTGCGTCGATGTCGATGCCGTCGCCGAAGGATTCCCACGACACGACCATGCCGTGCATCGCGTTGAGCAGCATCGCCAACGTGGCGTCGACGCGCGCGCGATTGCGCGCGGCGGCCGGGAAGTACTCGGCGGCGAGACGGTGCACGTTCGCGCGGTGATTCTCAGCAATGGGGAGCAGCGCGGCCGCTAGTTCCGAGTCGGTACGGGCGGCAGTGTGTAGCTCGGTGACGGCGGGGTAGCGCGGGTGCGTGAACATTGACCAGAGAAGATCGAGAGCCGCGGGTAGCCGATCCTTTGCATCGCCTACAGCGGTGAACGCGCGCTGGTACTCGGCGGTGAGTTCGGCGAACAGGTGCGCGATGGCGGCCGCTACCAAGCTGGCCCGCGTGGGGAAGTGATGAAGCTGCGCTCCGCGCGATACACCGGCGCGTTTGGCGACGACGGTCGTCGTCGTGTCGCCGTAACCGAGTTCGACCAGGCAATCGAGGGCGGCGTCGAGTAGGAGTCCCTGCGTTTCCGCCGAGCGCTGCGCTTGGGTGCGCCGTGTGGGTTGAGCCGTCGCCGTCGTCATGACGAAAAATATACGCAAGAACTAACAAACAGTCAAGCCTGATTGTAAATTGCTCAAGGCAGGGCATTTCCTTGCCACGGCCGGTTGGCTATACGGCGTCACCCCCCGAAGGAGGTGGAATCATGGATATTTTGGCAGACAACCCAGCTTTCCAGACCTACGCGCTGTGCAGCGCCATTCTCGCGCTGAAGCTCTTCTGGTCGTCGGTGTACTCAGGGGTCCAGCGGCAGCGCAATCAGGGCTACACGAACCCTGAGGACGCTCGTGTGTTCGGTAGCGGCGGCACCGCGGAGCCGCAGGAGGCGCCTGCGGTAGCCCAGGCCCTGAGGATCCAGCGAAACGATGCCGAGAACCTGCCGGCGTTTTTCGCGATCGGTCTCGTGTTCGTGCTCAGCGGGGCATCGCCGAGCAGTGCGGCGGCTTATCTCTGGACCTTTACCGTCGCTCGTCTGCTGCACACGTTCTTCTACACGATGCAGCTGCAGCCGTGGCGCGCGCTCTCGTTCTTTGCGGGGGCGCTCTCGGTGATCGGAATGTCGGTGCAGATCATTATGGGCGCGATGGGCGCGAACTAGCAGGCGCCGGTCCGGCACAGGTTCCTACGGCCGGTCTGTGGCAGTCGGGCTGATGGAGCCGGCGGTCTTGGCCAGTGCCGCGATGGTTTCGATCGAAGCGCGCAGGTCGTCGAGATGGCTCTCGGCACCTGCTTCGATCGCGCCAAGGCAAGAGTCGAGCAACTGCGCGGCTTCCAAGGCGCGTAGTTCAACTTCCGGAAAGCCGCACATCTTCGCCGATCCCTCGATCTGCTGAAGATGACGCCGCAGTACGCGCAGCGGAGATCCCGGCGCGGTCGCGTTGGCTTCGCATCGAGCGAGTTGGCGCATCTGCGGGACCTTGTCGCGAAGCCGGCTCACGAACTCTGCTTGAATCGGATCGTCGGGGAGCGGCGCGTCCGGCGCCTCGGGCGCATTCTCGCGTAGGAGCGCATGCGCTCCCGCGATGAGCGATGCGACGATGCTCGCCAAGTAAGGCTGATCTACGGGTTTGGACAGGCGCGCGTTCCAGAGATCTTCTTCGGCCCCGTTGTCCACCAGTTCGGTCGAAGCCGTCAGCAGCGCGATGCCGGCGTGCTGTGTCGTCGGGTCGGCGCGGAGCGCGCGTGCTACGTCGGCACCGTTGGTGGGGGGGATGTTGTAGTCGAGGATCACCGCATCGGGGGGATTTGCCTTCGCCAACGCGATCGCCTCGTCGCCGTCGGCCGCAAGCAGCACTTCGTAGCCTTCGACTTCCAGATACGCGAGAAGAATCTGCGAGGTGACCGGGTCGTCATCGGCCGTCAGTACAACGGCGGGCTTTTCGACGGTGTCGCTCATGAGAGGTCGGCGATCTCCTTTCCCATTCCCGAATCGGCTCTCGGCGCGCGCTTGCGAGCCAGCAGCGTAATGCGTTGTGCCATGTCTTCCAATGCGACGATGCTGTCGGCGAGTCCCGCCGCTGCTGCCGCGCCGGGCATTCCGTACACCACGCAGCTCGCTTCGTCTTGTATCAATACGTGGCCGCCGGCGGTGTGTATTTTGGCCAGACCTTCGGTGCCGTCGTTACCCATGCCGGTCAGTACGACCGCGAGTGTTCGTGCGCCGAAACTCTCCGCCGCAGATTCGAAGAGTACGTCTGCCGAGGGACGGTGATAGCCGCGTCGCGGCGCGTCGCTGAGTCCCACGGTGTTTCGATCGATGAGCGTGAGGTGGACGTCTTCCGGTGCAAGGTACGCCGTGCCGGGCCGGAGCTTGTCGCCGTGTCGCGCAATGCTGACCGGTAGTGAGACCGTCTGGCCCAGCCACTCGGCGAACTCTCGAGTGAACGCGGGCATCATGTGTTGGACAACGAGAACCGGCAGGTCGAAATCGTCATCGAGACCGCCGAGCACGGCGCCGAGGGCAGTGGGCCCGCCGGTTGATGACGCGATCACGACGACGTCGAAGCGTCTGCGCTCGTCAATGTCCCTACCGTCTACCATCTCAGATCAGCCTCTCGATCGTTGAGAGCAACGACATGTGATCGAACTGGCTCTTGACGATATAGGCGTTCGCGCCCGCGTCCGCGCCTCGTCTTTTGTCGCTGTCGGTGCCGCGCCCCGTCACGAGAATGATGGGCAGGTGGCGATGGACCTCGCTCTGGCGGATGTCGTGCGTCAGCGCGAATCCGTCCTTGCGCGGCATGTCCACATCGGTGATCACGAGGTCGATCTGCTCCGAGAGCAGCACAGCCCATGCGTCGATACCGTCAACCGCCATGAGGACCTCGTAGCCGGCCGATTCGAGAATACTTTTCTGCAGAACGCGCGTCGTCGGCGTGTCATCGACGAGAAGCACGCGGTAGTGCGGCTTCTCCACTTCGAAAGCGAAGGCGGTGGCGCTGTCCCACGCGGTGCCGTGAACCGCTCGGACGAGTTCGCCCGAATTGAGGATCAGGACGATCTCGCCGCCCGACAAAACGCTGGCGCCCGAGACGTTGCGTACACCGTGCAGTCGGTTTCCGAGGCTCTTAACGACGACCTGCTGTTCTGCGAGGAACTCATCCACCGTGAATGCGACGCGATGATTGTCGGTTGTGACGACGATGGTCGAGAGTTCCGAACGTTCATCGAGCATCCCGTCGGATTTTCCGATCGTCTCGGCCAGAGACGCGATCGGTATGAGCTCCGACCCGAGAGAGATTACCGGCCGTCCGCCTACCAGGCGGATGTCTTCGCGACGAACCGTCAGGAGCTGGTCCACCGATGTTGCCAATGTTGCAAACAGCTGACCGCAGGTACGGAAAAGCAGTACTCGGATAGTCGTCAGAGTGAGAGGTAGGCTCAGTGAGAAACGCGTTCCCGCTCCGAGTTCGGATTCTACGCCGATGCTGCCGTGTAGCCCTTCGATCGTCGCTTTCACGACGTCGAGTCCGACGCCGCGGCCCGAGATGTTCGTGACCTTCTCGGCGGTCGAGAAGCCCGGCTCGAAGATGAGTGAGACGAGTTGGCGTGGATCTGACGGTGTCGCGATCCCCTGGGTTTCGGCCTTGGTACGAATCGCTTCGTGATTGATGCCGCGGCCGTCGTCCGCCACGGAGATCTCTACCAGCGGACCTTGGAGTTGGGCCGAGACCACCACCGTTGCGGCCGCCGGCTTTCCGTGTGCGATGCGAGTAGCCGGTGCTTCGATGCCGTGGTCGACGGCGTTTCGCACAAGGTGTCTCAGCGGGTCCTTGATCGACTCGAGCACGGCACGGTCGAGTTCCACTTCGGTGCCGCGGATTTCGAGAATGACTTCCTTGTTGCCGAGTCGCGCGACATCGCGAGCCATACGTTCGAACCCGTTGCATGCTTCCGAGAAAGGAACCATACGCATCGAGCGCACATCCTCTTCCATTGGAATGACGGATTGTCGAAACGAGCTGCGATCGGTGGCCATGTGCGACGACAGCGAATCGAGTTTCTTTCCGAGCTCGCTCAGCCGTCGATAGAAGTCGTCAAAAAGTTCCTCGACGCGATCTTCGCGGTCGAGTTTATGGCGGTGAGTATCGCTGCGTACTCCGGACGTCAGAGAACTGAGCGTCTTGCGAGTCTGTAGCCACTCGGTGCGCCATTGCGCGACCTCTTCCTGTAGGCCGAGGACTTCCTCTGCGCGCGTATCCATCCGATCGCGCGTCGCAAGCAAATCACCTGCTTTCGCAACCAGGGTATCGATCTTGTCAGCCGTGATGCGGAATGAACGTATGCGTTGACCGGCAGAGGAACGAGCCGAACCTTCGTCGCTCGATGCAATTGCCGGCGAATCGGCGTCGGTGTCCGCGTCGTGGTGGGGGTCCCGATCGTTCGCATCGGCGGCCTCTGTGGGTGCCAGTATCGCGGCGAGCGGATCGATGAGCGTGCGAGACGCTTCGCGCGGCGGAAGGGTGGGCAGGTTCGGACTACTGAGAATAGGAGCCGAAGCGGAGACGGGCTCCGGTTCACCAGGTGCGTCGAAATCGAAATCGGAAGGCTGCACGGTCGCCCGTGTCGAGTCGCCTTCACCCGCCTCGACTTCTTCGTAGCGTTGCCAATCGACGTCCATCATGACGAACGCCAGCTTGGGAATTATCGCGTGCAGCGTGGCTTGGTCGAGCCCTAGATCTTCGTTCAGGCGCGAGCCTGCGTCCTGAATTCCATCGCACATCTCGAACAACAGCTGCATCAGGCTCGGCGCGAGCTCGAGCGCACCCTTGTGAAGTGCTGTGAGTATTTCTTCGAACTGATGGCAGGTCGTCTCGAGCACGTCGATGTTGATCATCGCGGACGCGCCCTTGAGAGTGTGAGCGGTACGGAAGAGCGCGTTGAGTAGCTCGACGCGCTCTTCTGCTGGAACGTTTCCTTCCAGTCCGAGAAGATTTCGGTTCAGAGCATCGACGTGTTCGTGCAATTCCTCGACGAAAGTCGGGAGGATCGCCTCGAACAAGCTGTTGTCGTCGTGCGGCATCGCTATGGGTGTTAGCCGATGCTGCCTCGCACGAGTGCCTGCAGTTCTGCGCCTAGGCCGCTGAGATCGGAAGCCATTCCCTGAATCTCTTTCGCCGACGACGCATTGCTCTGCGCCACCTTGTCGATGTCTTCCATGGCGCTTTTGATCTGCGTCATCGCGGTGGCCTGTTGCGCCGCGTGTGCTGCGATCTGCGAAGCGGCGTTGGCGGCGTTTGCAATCGTCTCGGCGAGCGAGTTGATCGTGTCGCCCGCCTGGCTCACGACATCGACCGCGTTCTCGACGGTGTGCGTACCGTCTTCCGTCGAAAGGACGGCGCTGCTCGTAGCCTTCTGGATCTCACCGAGGATCTCCCGGACTTGGCGCGTCGCCATCTTCGATTGGCCGGCCAACTCTTTGACCTCGCCTGCGACGACCTGGAAGCCCTTGCCGTGTTCGCCCGCTCGCGATGCTTCGATCGACGCGTTGAGCGAAAGCAGGTTGGTCTGTTCCGCGATGTCGTTGACGCTGGTGATGATCTCACCGATCGCTTTCGCTTGCTCGGCGAGCGCAACGATGTTTTCGGCAATCGAATGCGTCTGATCTTTGGCCCGAGCCATTGCCGTGACCGCGACGCCGACAGCGGAACGGCCGGATTGTGCGACCTGGTCGGTCTGGCGCACAGAATCGGCAACCGAGGTAGCGCGATCCGCCGCCTGTTCGGCGGACCGGGCGACTTCCGTCACGGTGGCCATGCTCTCCGCGACCGATGCTACCTGCTCTTGCGCGCCGGCAGAGCGGTCCGCCGAAGAGGCTGCGAGCTTGCTGCTCGTTTCGTTGAGTTTGCGCACCGCTTCCTGAAGCGGTCGCATGATTCCCACGCTCGACCACATTGCCAGGGCGGCGCCGAGACATAGACCTGCGAAAGCGATCGTGAGAACGACAGCCTGCGCCTCGGCGACGGCACGATCGACCTCGCGCTGTACTTCGGCGCGCTCCTGCATGATCTGCGGTCGAAGTTCTTCGGTGAGGCGAGCCATCACGTCGGACGCACCGCTGCGAAACGAGCGCGAGGCGCGAATGTTCTTATCTACCAGATCGAAGTGCTCGACGACCTTCGATTTGACGTCGTTGCCACGGTCGCGCGCGGCGGCCAACCAAGGGTAGACCAGGCCACTGTCGGCGAGCGTGTCGTACACTGACGCGTGGCGAGTGAAGGTGTTGGTGGCAGTCAGTGCATCGTTGCGCAACTGAGCGTCGGGGGCGAGCCGGTAGTGGCGTGCGGCGGCACTGGCCTGACGCATCGCGCCGCGAATGCCGTAGCTGGCTTCGATGAGTTCGGCGGCCAAAGGCAACGCACGATCGATGCCTGCGATGTTCTCGTCGAGTTCTTTCGTGAGATCCGTAACGCCCAGGTCGATACTGTTGCTGCTGGCCGTGAGCTCGTCGGCGGTGGTCATCAAGCCGTTGCCGGCGAGTTGAAGTTCTCCGTGCACACCGTAGATCTCACGCAGCAACGACCGCTGCGAATTCGTGCGGGCGAGTTTCTTGAAGCGATCTACGCTGTTGGAGAAACGTTCTACTGCTTCCTGCGCACGCTTCTTGTCGTGCGGATCGAGCTCGTTCTGGTAGCGCATGACGGCGGATGCGAACGAATCGGTACTGCGCTCCATCTCTTGCACGGCGCGTTCCAGTGGGAGCGAGACGGCGACTACTCGCACCACGGAGCTTCGGATGTCCGAAACGTGCTCGTAGACGAATAGGCTGGCCGCGACCAACAGGCACACCTGGATGGCGAACGCCGCGTATAGCCGGTGCGGGACCGACATGTTCTTGAGCCTCTTCAACATAACCACTCCACTCCAAGCGCTGCTGTCAGCGCGAAATTCTCATCGTCTCGTGCTCGAGAAGTCGTGCCGCGCTAATGAGCGTCAAGCCGCTGGGCAGCGTGCCCTCGATGAATTTGCCGGCCTCGCTGATCAGCGCCGCGCGCGAAAGCTTTTCTAGTTCGTTTGTTCGTATCGTCGTGAGTGTGTCGACACGGTCGACCACGACTGCGACTTCGATCTCGGACTCACCGAGAAGTATCGCCCACGCATTCGTCGCCGGAATATTCGTCGTCTCGCCCAGCACGGTCGATATATCGAAGACCGGAACGATCTCACCGCCGTACAAACAGACGCCCTTGAGGTAACTGTCGCACCCCGGGATCGGTGCTAGGCTTGTTACGCGTACGATATGATGCGTATGCGTCGTCTCGATGGCGTAAGTCCCCAGCCCGACGTGGAAGACGACGACGTCGGTCAGGTCGTCGGTGTCGATCGATTCGTCGGTGCGACGCGCCAAGTCCTGCGCACGCTGTTCCAGGAGTTCTGTGCCGAAGTCCGTAGGGGGCGCAGTCAGCGTGTCGAGCGCTATCTCGGCACGTTCTCGCAGCTCGGTGACGTAGCCGCGGTTCGTCGCCGACCTGCCCGAATTCAGTTGTCCGTGGATTTCGCTGCTCATGGGTTTTCACCGATGGCTGTGTCGTCGGCTGGAGCGAGTCCGTCAATCTGCGATCTGGCTGCGGCTGCGAGGCGCGACGCCGGTTCATGTTCTGTCAAGGGAATGATGGCATCGGGGTCCATTGCCATGCACAGGCCGTGTGCGGTCTGGAATGCGCGGCGGGCGCGCGAGATATCACCGGACTTCGCCAGGATGGTACCGAGCGAGAAGTGAGCGAGCGCCAACGTAGGGTCGAGATAGACGACGCGTCGAAACGCGTCGGCTGCGTCGCTACTGCGCCCGAGGTCGAACAGGAAGAGCCCGCGCAGGTAGTGTAGTTCGACGGAGAACGGGTGGTCTCTGCACGAGCGGTCGCATTCACGGTAGGCACCGAGAGATCCCGTCAAGTTGGCGGTTGCACGGATGGAAATCGCTTTCGCCGTCGGATCGTCCGGGTGGTCGGCTGTGAGACGAATTACTTCGACGTAATCTCCGACGCGTGATGCTTTTTCGGCCGCATCTCTATCGAAAGGATGCGGCTTCGTTGCGACTTCGTTGACTGTCGGTACCGCCGCCGGCAGCGTCGAAACGAAGCGTTGTTCGCATTCGGGTGCGATCGCAATGCTGCGTACAGTCGGAAAGGTGCGCGCGCCGGACTTGCGATGACGATAGAACACACAGCCTTCGCTCGAAATGGATTCCAAGGTCGGATGGCCTTGAATGGGTGGATCGCAGGATGCGGTGATCAACCAACCACCGTCAGTCAAGCACGAAACCAAACGTTCGATGAGAACGGTCGCTGCGTCGCGACCGAAGTAAATGAGTACGTTGCGCAGGAAGATCACATCGCACGACTCAGCGACGACCATGTCGGGCGCAACTGGTGCAGTGAGATTGTGGCGCTCGAATATTGCGCGTTCGCGGATGCGGTCGCAGAGGCGATAGTTGAGGCCGTCGAGAGAGAAGTAGCGGTCCATGAACGCCGCGTCGGCGGTTCGCAGCGACCAGGCACGATAAAGCCCCGCGCGAGCCTGTTCGATCGCGGACTTCGAGATATCGGTGCCGAGTACTCGTGAGCTCGGCGATACGCCCATGTCTTCGAGGAGAATTGCGATCGAGTACGCCTCCTCACCGCTGGCGCAGCCGGCACTCCAGCAATGGATCGGTGTGTCGTAGCCTCGCGCGTCTTGCAGGCCGGTAATGATGTGATTGCGTAGGAATTCGAACTGCGCCGGTTCACGAAAAAAGTACGTTTCACCGACGGATACGGCGTCGATCAATCGATCGAGATGGATGTCTTCGGACGTGATGCGTTCGTAGTACTCGTCGAACGTCTCGACATCGCTCTCGGCCATCGCGCTGCGAATCGCCGAAAGTGCTGCGTCGCGCCGGGTGCCGATCAGCTCGAGCCCCATCCGCTCCGACAGAAACTGCAACAGCTGGCTATGCGCCGTAGTGAAACTACTTGGCTGCATGTGTGCTTCCTTCGTCGACGCGAGTGGCTGTCTCGCCGATGCCGAGCGTCTCACGCGGCTGCGCGATCCAATCGGCGACAATTGCTTCGACCAGGTGGATCGACATCAGGCCGCCCTCGAGACGCGCGATGTGCGTGGCGGTGGTGTCGCCGTCGGCTGCGAGACTAAGGTTCGCTTCGTCGATGGCAATGATCTCAACGGCGTGGTCCACGTGCAGACCAACCAGGCATTCGCCACGCTCCTCGGAGACTCTGTGCATGGTGAGTACCAGATGGTCGGTCGAGCGCATCGCACGATCATCGAGCCCCAACGCGCGCCGCATGCCGATGACGGGGACGACGACGCCGCGTACGTCGAGAACGCCCTCGATTGCAGGCGGGAGCTTCGGGATCGTGGTGAGCGCGGCCGCCGGAAGTACCTCGCGGACTCCGGATGCGTCGAGCCCGAATCGCTGCCCGTCTATCTCAAAAACCAATACGCGCATTGCTACGTTTGTCGGCATGCGTACCGTGCGGTCAGAGCCACAGCGGTATCGCGCAGGGATACACCTGCCGATCCCTACTAGCGTAACACCGAGCATTTTTGGCGATGCCTTTTTCAGCGGTTTCGCGTGCTTGCGCGCTCTGTGCGTCGTGCAGGTGCACGCGCGCGCACTGCATGAATTGCCATGCAATGCGCTTGAGCGGTTGGGCGTCGTTGGTCTGTTCGGATCGGCGATGCCGTGCGGTTCGCCGTGGCGGCTGCGTGGTTTGGTAGTACTTTCTCAAATACCTCGAGGCGCCGCACCCGAAGGGGGGAGCGGGTCGATGGACAGCAGCGAGATATGGCGCCTAGCGTATACCGCATACGTCAAGAAACGCTCCGGCGTACGAGGTGTTTGAAATGAAAAGAATCGGCAAAGCAGTGCTCACGACGGCCCTGCTGTTGTTCATGGTCCCTTCGGCTCAGTCCGCGGGCGATGCCGCAGCAGAGCGGCTTATCAGCGCACGTGTAGATGCGCGCCCCGGTCGTACGACCGAGATGTATCGCGTACCGGGCGGGATGGAACTTGTTGTCACCCAGGCCTGCGTTTCGCACGCGGCGGTGCGTGTGGAACTCGGTCGCGACGGTGAAGCGCTGAATTTCGGCGGTATCGGGTGCACCGCGTTCGGACCGGGTATGCCGGTAGCCGGCGGTGAGGCACTCTACTGCACGAACCGTAGCGGTGCCGAGCGCAACTGCATGGTGATTGGAATGCTTCGCGACGACCCCGCGCGCGGCGAAGGTGCCCAGTTCATCGATGTGGACAAGGCGATCGCCGACCAGAAAAAGTAGTCCGACGATCGATCGGGCGTTTACGAACCGGCCGCCGCCTCATGCCACTATGCAATGAGGCGGCGGATCCGTTCGACCATCACGGGTACTTTGACCGGTTTGACGACATAGTCGCTCGCGCCTGCGCGCAATCCTTTCAACTCGGTCTCTTCGTCTTCATCGGCCGTCATGATGACGGTGCGGAACACATCCGGCTTCTCGGCGCGTAGCTTCTCGAGCACGCTCCAGCCGTCGAGGCCGGGCAGGTCGAGATCCAAGAGCACGACCGGCGTATCGCCGTCTTTGCCCGTTTGGAGCAGAGCATCGAGCGCTTCGCTGCCATCGGCGTACCCGTGACAGTCAAATCCCGCCTTCGATAGTTGTTCCGTCAGGACGGTACGCAGTACGTTGTCGTCTTCGACGATGTACACCGGCGGTGTGTCGTGGGTGCGATCTTCGTGTTCGGCATCGACCTCAGCCTCGTCCGTCGTGGGCATGGGCATCGATGCGGGCTCGGCGCGTTTGTCGAGCATGCTCATGCTGTCGGCAAGTAGTTCCTTGAACGAGTGGCCACCGGTGTAAATCGATGCGCCGGTGCGGATCGATACCGATGGGGTAAACACACTCGCGGCGACCGCCAACGTCTTGTGAACGGCATCGTGATCGGCATCTCGCGCGAGGATTGCGAAGTATCCACCATCGAGCCTGCCGATGATCGGATCGCAATCGGACAGTGAGTCGCGCACTCGCTGGTACACCGCTTTCAGCATGAGATCGGCCGCACCCTCTCCGATGCGTTCCTCGAGAGAGGTCGTGTCGACGTCTATTCCGGCGAGAACGGCTCGGGTGCCGGATGACTGTGCTTGTTCGAGTACGGTGGCGCCTGCTGAAAGGAACGCGTCGCGACTGAGTGCGCCGGTGACAGCGTCGAGTTCCAGCGTCCGGCTCGTGCCCTTCGAGCGCATGATGTCGAAGACCGCGCTGCGTATTTGCTCGGAGAGTCGGTCGCGCACGACGACCGAATCTGCAGCGTCCTTGCGGCCCGCCAACGCCTGCGCAGCGACCGCATTGCGAGCGATTCCTACCACCGGCAACGCACTCCAGCGCGCCTGCGAGCGCAGCTGCATCACGGCTTCAATGTACTCGTCTACGGATTCGCCAATGTCGGCCAGTAGGATATCGGGCTGAATCACCTCTACCGTTTCCGACAAGGCGGTCAGTGACGGGATCGAAACGACGTTGCAGCCGAGATCGAGAAGCTGGTGTTCGACCATCCCTAGAATTGCGGGATCTTCTGCAACGGCGAGTACGGTGCCGAGCGTGGGCTTGCCCTGATGGATCAGCTCGCTGGCGGCCGCGATGACTCGTTCGGGATCCGCCCCGGCAGGCAGGATTCGATCGGCGCCTGCCTTCAGTGCGGCGCGATGAGCGTCTGCGCGTCCGGCGCCGGCAACCACGATGGGTACCTGCGGGCAAACGCGGCGTAACGAGTCGACTGCGTCGGCGGCATCCGATGCGATCGATCCGGCGATTGCGATTCCGGCGAATGGGTAGCGGCGTGCGATGCCGCATGCGAGATCCGGCTGTGCCACGTTGTTGACGCACACGCCGTAGAAGCGTGCTCGTGATGCTATCGCGATCGAGTACTCCGGATCGTCGCAGACCAGTAAGACCCAGGGCACCTTTGTTGTGGGAGTCGCGTCGCTTGCCGTTGTCTGCGAGACCGCTCGCGCGCGGATCTTACCGTTGAGGGCGGCAGCAAGTTTCTCGACGATGCCATGGAGCCGCCCGAGGGCCTTCTCACCCAGACCGCCCTCGACCATACCGGTTTCGAGTAGGATCTCGGCCTCGCCCGCAAGACGCTCGAGCTTCGCGGATTTCAGATCGATAGCGCCTTCGCGAAGGCGGCGTGAGTGGCGCAGTCCCATCTCGTAGGCGCGACTGGCCGCGGGCACAGGCTTACCCGGCTCGAGGTCCAACCGAACCGTGTCGAGCCGATCGAGCGTCTGTCGCATGTACTCGCGTGTCGTTTCGCCGGGATCGATCTCGGCTGCGTGCTCGCTTCCGACCGCGCCGACCGACATCACGCGCTCCATCGTTCGTAGAAGCGTCTGCATGGTGATCGGCTTCTCTAGCCGGGCGGACCACCACGCGTCGCCGCAGTGCGAGAGCCGCTCCAAGTCGTAGTTGTTCGCGGCGCTCAGAAGAACGATCGGGATCTCCCGGGTCTTTTCGTTCGCTTTCATCGCGCGCGCAGTCTCCATGCCGTCCATCACGGGCATCATGAAATCGAGGATGACGGCATGCGGGCTGCGACGTTCCGCCAGCGTGACGGCCTCTTCACCGTTGCGGGCCGTGATGGTTCTGTAGCCGGCACGCCGCAGCGCGGCTGCGATGGTACGGCTCAGTAACGAATCGTCGTCTGCAATGAGAACCAATCCGCGATCTTTCATGTCAGTTCCTCCTGCCGATACGCACGAGGTGCATTCGGCTCGACGTTCCGTGCGAGCTTTGCGCTCGGAACGGTGAACGAGACGGTGGTGCCGGTGCCCGGCGCCGTCTCGATCCATACGCGTCCACCCCAGCCGTCGACGGCTTTCTTGACGATGGCCAGCCCGAGACCGGTTCCGTCTATGTCGGAGTTGCAGCGTACGTATGCTTGAAACGCTTCTTCGATTTTCGCTGGGGCGAATCCGCAGCCTGTATCTCGCACCCAAACGACGGCGCCATCAGCGGTTTCGTCGGCACCGACCGCGATGGTGTGCCGGCCCTCGGCCGGGGCGTATTTGACGGCGTTCTCCACGATGTTGGCCACTACGGCGCGTAGATCGCGCCTGGGCGCTCGGACGATGGGGAGCGTGCCCGTGACCTGGACGAACACCTCGTTCGATTCGATCATGGCCGCATTGCGATCGAGTGCACTCGTGACGATCTCGCCCAGATCCACGAGCTCGTCGAGATCGGCATGCGATCCAACGCGCCCGAGATCGAGGAGGTCATCGACGAGGCAACGCATGCGCTTGCTCGTGAGCTCGACCAGACGCGCAAGGTTACGCGACTGTTCGCCTGCCTTTTCTTCGGTGAGCGATTGCAGAAGCGCATCGACGACGGACTCGAGCGTACAAAGCGGAGTCTTCAGATCGTGCGCCGATGTATAGAACGGGGCACTGCCGCCCTCGGTGGTTCGCCTCAACTCTGCCAGAAGCTGCTCGTTGGCGTCTTGGAGTCGGCGAATCTCGCCGAGGAGTACTTTCTTGTCGAGGGCCTCGGCAGCTGTGAGATTGAAGTCGGCGGACTCGCCGGCGCCGAGACTGAACTCGATCGTGGGAATGCGCTCTGGAATCCCACTCGATGTGGCAACAGAGCGGCGGCTTCGCTTGCGAGCCGGCGTGTTGCTCTGCTGCCGGGCCGTCATCGCTCGAATAGAAGACGACAAACGGTTGAATCCCGACCGCAGAGGTCGGTCTGTAGCGTCTTGCGCGCGATTGCGTCGACGAGCCGATGCCCGGCGTTTGCGTTTCGTGCGTCTGCTGCGCGTGCTTACCCGCGATAGTATCTCATTCCACGTCATCGTTTTGCCCTCCGCACCTCGCGCCGTGGGGTGGATCGAGTCTCAGCCGGTTGCCTTGGCGTGCGGCGGCGGCGTGTCGATCCGGCCCGATTCCCACGGTCGGGGCATAGCGGCCTACGCATGTGCTGTCGCAAATGTGGTGCCAACTGCACAGGGGCGGACACGCTTGTATCCCGCGGCATTTTCGCGACGTCGCTCGCGTGATGCGTTCGGATCGCGTCCGCTTCGTGCATCTCTGTACGTGCGCCGCGTCAGGGGGGGATGTTTTGCTTGTTGATCGGCGCGGGTAGCTTGGGGGCTGCATGCCCGCATCACTACAGACTCCACTGATCGGATTGGCGATCGGCCTCGGACTCGTCGCTGCCACCTTCGCGTTGGAGAGGGTGAGCAGGAAGCCGCGCTTCGTGATCGCGCTGAGCTTGGTTGCGGCGACGATGGCAGTCGTAGGATTCGTAGAGATCGTCGGTCAGACCGAGGACTACAGGCATGTATGGCTGGGCATGAATCTCTCGGGTCGGTTTGCGGTCGCCGCCGGGCTCGTCGACATCGCTATATATATGGTAGGCGCGGTGGGACTTTGGTTGCTCAAACGCTGGGCGCGCACCGGCGCGATGATCTACCTACTCTACCTACTCGTCTCGTTCGTGATCTGGGGAGTGCGTGGCGGGAGCGGCGAGGGCGTCGTCGTCATCATGGCTTGGCAGATGACGACGACGACGCCATCATGGCTTGGCAGATGTTCGTACTGCCGTTCATCACGTTCTCGCTGATGTATCTGCAAGGAGGCGCCGCGTATTTCGGTGTCGATCCTAACGAGACCGAACGAAAGACGGGCTGGCTCTACTAGTCCGAGTCGATCAGTAGGCAGCAGGCGATGGCGCTTTCGCCCTCTATTTCACCGGCCAGCGTACGCACTGCCGTCTCCGCCTCAGCAAGCGGAAAGGAATGTGTGTGCATCGCGCTCAAATCGACTTCGCGGCGTTCGATCAGTGCGATCGCGTCTCGAAATGCCGTCGACGTCACACCGAGCGCGCCTTTGATCGTGAGTTCCTGCACCACGGCAAGGTCGGAAACGAAACCGGGAACTTCTTTCATGCCCTTTACGCCTGCCAGCACGATGGTGCCGCCGCGCTTGGTCGTGCTCAGAGATTGAGCGACCGGTTCGACTGCGTACGCGCTGACTTCGACGGTGACATCGGCGCCGGCGCCGCCTGTGATTTCTCGTACTGAACTCACCAAGTCGTCTTCATCGACGTTGATCGTGTGTGTAGCGCCGTAGCGTCGAGCGAGCGCGAGCTTGTTCTGATCCTTACTGAGACCGGAAACGATGATGCGCTCGGCACCGGCTGCTACCGCTACCAGGACGCTTGCGAGGCCGCGTTGTCCGGGACCGATGATCAGAACGGTATCCCCGGCCTTGATGCCGCCGAGTTCCCCGGCCCAACGAAATCCCGCGCCGAGTGGATTGTACAGAACGGCGATCTCGGGCGGCAGCGTCGGATCGATCTTGTGCATCATCGTGTCGGCGTCGAGATACATGAACTTCGAGTATGCGCCCCAAAGCGATGGCGGTGTCGCGACGGGGATGTAGCTGTAGCAGCGGAATCCTTCGCTCATGTCGGAGCACAGATGCCGCAGCCCGCGCTTACAGATAGCGCAGTTGCCGCAGCTGAGGATGGGTTCCACGACGACGCGATCGCCTTCGCGCACCCCCCAGCGTTTTGCCGCGTTTTTGCCGACCTTCTCGATGAACCCCAGCGGTTCGTGGCCCGGGATCACCGGCATCCGTACCGGCAGGACGCCGGTGAATTGCTCGCAATCGGATCCACAAATGCCGCAGGCCTCGACACGGAGCAGGCCGTCATCGTCACCGATATCCGGCACCGGTAGCTCTCGCGCTTGGAGCGTTCGCGGTGCGGTTTGGACCATTGCTACCGTGTTCATCACGTTCGGCATTTGACTGTCAGGGGCAGCTGACGCAAGTACGCCGACAAGCATGAGTAGCAAAGGACTATCCGAGCGCGTACGCGCACTGTTCGAAGCAAGCAGGTATCAGCAGCGCCTCGGTGCGCGATTCGAGCACGCCGGCGACGGCCGGGCGGTCGTCGCTCTCGCGATGCGTGCGACGAACGCCAACCGCAGTGGGAATCTTCACGGCGGAGCGCACGCGTCGCTCATGATCTCTGCGGCGATGCTGGCTGTGGCGTCGACAGAGCGCGAGCCGAGCGAGAGCAAAGCGATCAGCGTGCGCGGACTTTCGATTTCCTACCTCGGTGCGGCGCGCAACGTAGGCGTGCGTGCGCACGGTGAAGTCGTACGGCGCGGTCGAGATGTCGCGCACGTGGCCTTGCGCGTCGATAGCGACACGGGCGACGTGGTTGCGACTGGAGCGGCCAGTTTGGCGATTCATCAGATGGGCGCGCCGGAGTCGTCCGTGACTGACAGCGGCGGCAGTAGGCGCGCGGCCATGTTCGGGCGTGTCTCGATCGAGGACGGAAGGCCGGTCGAAGGTTCGCCCTTTCTGGAAGAGTCCGGATTGATCGTATTCGACGAATTCGTGGACGACTGGCAATCGCTACTCATCCCGGTCGCGCCCAACGAGGACGCGGATGGTCACATCGATGACGGTGCCGTCGTCGGGCTGCTCGATAACTGCGGTTCGATGGCCGCGTACACTACCGAGTCGGTGACACGAGAGAGTATCGGAGCGACCGTATCGCTCAGCGCGGTGTTCGCATCGTCGGCGCCGGGGCCGGTCGTGGGAAGCGGCCGTTTGCTCTCACGACTTGGCACGGCGTTCACCAGTGAGGTCGAGTTGTGGTCTCCTACCGATGGCTCGCTGCGGGCCGCAGGCCTGGTTTGCTACCGCATTCCAGTCGTTTCGTAGGCTCACGACTTGCGCGCGGCCGCGACTGCGTCCGTGCGTCGCCTCCGCCCCCGCGCCCTGCTACAGGAGTCGCATGGCGCCCGATCCTTCAACCTACAGCTTCTCGCGTGTGACGACCTTCGAACAATGCGCGCGACGATTTCGTTACCGTTATCTCGATGGAGTCCAAGAAGGATTCCAGGGCGTCGAGGGATTCATGGGCACACAAGTGCATTCGGCCCTCGAATGGATGTTCCAGCAGCGCGACGGCGGCAACAGACCCACGCTCGAACAGTCGGTCGCGTACTACTGCGATGAATGGGACCGTCGCATTGCCGATGGCTCAGCGCCCGTTCGTGTGGTCAAAACCGGCACACCGATGGAAACCTATCGACGCAACGGCGCGGAGATGTTGTCGCGTTACTATCGTGAGCGCTTCTTGTCCGATCGCTTGACGACCGTTGCGAACGAGCACCATTTCCGGGTTACGGTCGGTGAGCGCCATAAGTTCCAGGGATTCATCGATCGATTGGCGACCGACAAAGACGGTCTCTTGCACATCATCGACTACAAGACGGGCTCGCGAGTTCCGAAGAAGTTCGAAGGGAAGGAAGCGCAGCAGCTCGAAGCATACGCGATGGCAATGTTTCGCGAAGGGCAGGCGGAAGAGGTCGAGCTGGTATTGGACTTCTTGAAAACCGGCGCGCGATTGCGGCGTCGTGTTCTGCGCGCTCAAGCAGACGAGATCGAAGTTCGGCTGAGTGCGCGTATCGACACGGCCGAAGAGGCGACAGTGTTCCCCCCGACGCCCGGAGTGTTGTGTGGATGGTGCGGCTACAACGACCTGTGCGAGTCTGCGATGTCGCGCTACTCGCGCGCGTCGTGAGAAGGGCCTACTCGCGCGCGTCGTGAGAGCGACCTACTCGCAGGCGCGCTAAACGGGCGCGGTGACTACTCGGCCGCGGCTTCGCTATCCGCGAGTGCGATGAGCATAGCCGCCGGATCCCAATAAGCCATTACTGTTTGGATGTGTCCTTCTTCGGTGAACTCGAAGACGGAGATCCCTTCGAACGTGACGCCGCCGCCGCCGGCGCTGGTGGCGACAGCCTTCCACTTTACGGCTGCTCCGGTATCGGCGAAGAACGCGGACTCCACCGACGCCGTGAGTTTCTCGAACGGCGCAGTCTTGACGTTCCAGATCTCCGGCAGCTCCTTGCTGCCCACTGCCGGTGGGGTGCCTACCGGGTCGTGGCTGGTCGCGTCGGCGGCAAACAGCGCCAGCCAGGCCTGCTGATCTCCGGCGCTCAGGGCGTCGTAGTAGGCGGTCACGGTCTGCTCGAATCGGGGGTCTGCCAGATTGTCCATATTTTCCATAGTCTCTACGACGCCTGGCTGCCGCAGGAAATGGCGCAATGCAAAGGGGCCTCGGCGCATCGAGATATTTCGAGGCTTCGGTGTATGGGATTCGTAGGTAGAACCTAGGTTTTCACGACGGGTGCTCAGAATAAGCCCGCCGTATCAGGTGGAGCGGCGCGGCCTACAAATCCCTCGATTCATCGCGGGCTTGCGGGATGCCATTGTTTGGGACGCGTCCTCGAGGGGAGCCGGGAGTCGGCCACGCGCTGCGCTAGTCCAGGAGAATCGGGACTATTTGGTCTCCCCCCTTTTGGTCTCGAGGGTTCGGGTTGGCGCACCCGTCGGTGCTCGGCATGCTGACTCCTGCACGCCATGCCTCCTTCAGCACATCCGCACGCGGATGGAGACGGCCTCCGGGTCGTTCCATCCGCGCGCGAGATGCTGAAGGCGAAACTCGCAAGTTCGCAAGTTCGCAAGTTTGCAAGTTTGCTAGTCCGCTAGCTCGCCCGGTCGCCGATTGGCTCCGGGCTTTTCTATTTTCCGTTCAGCGACCAATCGTAGTCGCCGTATTCTACGGAGGCGGGAGCGCTCGAGGCGGCTAGGGCCGAAACGGTGCTTTCCGGCCCGTATCGGCGATAAAAGCCGAGGGCTCCTCCGCCCGGCTCAAAATCCTCGTCGAACCAGCGGAAGATTTTGGAAACGATCAGACGATTGTGGCCCGGGTCATATCGGTTTTTTGCGGGGTCGCGGAGGAAGTCTCGTGCATTCTCGTCCAGTTCTAAATCGAGGCCGGCGGACGTATACGGCCGGTCGCGCAATTTCGGGCAGCTCTTCGATGCACACACGATCGCGAAATGAATCCTCGGTTCGCTGAACTTCTTTCGCAGGATTTCGTGCTCGATGGCCGACAGCGAAATATTCGGCTGCGCCGCCGCGTCACCTGACTGCGCCGCCGCCAGCTCGGCCAGCGGGATGAAGCGATTGCTGAACGGTGCCCCGAGTGCGCGGCGCCAGATCGGCACCGTCTCGAGAATCCCTTCGGTCGGGTAGTGGTCGAGAATCCATCGGACGGTGTAGGCGTTGTACGCGTTTATCCAGAGCGCCATGCGGGCATCTCGCGACCACGTTGCGAAATCGTCACGCTTGATCGCCTCGAGCTGTTCCAAATATCGCGACAACGCGTCGGGCTCGCGAGCGAGTCGGCGGTAGTCGATGTTGCCGTCGATGGTGAACTGCGACAGCACCGTTGCCCACTGCGCGTGATCGAACTCGTTGGTGGCAGACGTTTCGTCGGCGAAGGCCGCAGTAGCTGCGAACATCGTGACTGCAAAGACTACAGCGTGCAGAGGGCTGGTGATCGTTCTCATGAATGTTCCGGCGGTATCTATTGGGGAATTTTTCGAGGAGTGTTGCGAGGAGTTTTGCCAGGAGGTTTCCGAGCAATGTTCCGAGGAGTTGTCTCGCTCGCTCATTCTACGATGGCGAACGCCGAACGTTACGACGCGGACTGAGGTGAATAATTCGCACGTTTGCTCGATCCAATGAAAGTAACGCCCAGTAGGAGGTGAACGAGAACGCGCCTGGCGCTCCTTGCGGATGCCCGGAACGTGCTTACCTTTTACTACCACGGCGACGATTGCGACGTCGCGAGGAAAATGACCATGAGTCGACAAAAACAGGACCGGCAAGAGCACGATTGCAACAAGCAGGGCGAGTCGCAGCCCCGAAGCGATTCCAGCCAGCGAAGCGATTCGAACCAGCGAAGCGATTCGAAAGCGACCAACGACGTCACCGAGCCGTCGAACGAAGTTGGATTCGACGAGCCCGGTGTCGCCGCGATGCAGATAGCCGAGTTGGCGTTGCAAGAAGTAGCAGAGCAGGAAGAGACAGTGGCGGGCGATGCGACGCTTCCGGCAGTGTCCGAATTGAGTGAGGCACAGGCGTTGGCGATGTCGCCAGGTTTTCAAGCGTTGATCAATGCAGTTTTGCCGCTCGTCGGTGCGCAGCCGTCGCGCCCGGGAGAGTTCCCCGGAGTCTTCAAGGTCGAGCCGGGTGAAGAGGAAGATGAAGCGCTGGTGTATCTCGACGTCCCAGCCTCACCCTATCGCCGCGGTCAGCGCGGCGACATGGCGCGCGTGCTCGCGTTGTCTGTGAAGATGACTCACGACTACCGCAAACTCGGTGAGCAGTACTACTGCATCGACTGCGAATCCCCGACAGAAGAAACACGTCACTGATCTCGAGCACGTCACGCGCGATCATGCGCCGCCAGCTCAATAGAAAAGCCCGCGATGTAAGTTACATCGCGGGCTTTTTAGCGGGCTTTTTTTGTCGTGGCGGCCGAACGCCGGACTCGAGTCGGCCCACAGCGGTTGGCGTTAGTAACCTGCGCGCCCGATAAACGTTCTCTCTATGTATGGGCGTTCGCAGTCCGCGGCGCAGATGGGAACGCAGGGACAAATCATGAGCACATACGACTACGACCTATTCGTCATCGGAGCCGGTAGCGGCGGTCTTGCGACTTCCAAGCGTGCGGCATCTTACGGAGCGCGCGTCGCCATCGCGGAGGGCGATCGCGTCGGTGGGACCTGCGTCATCCGCGGCTGCATTCCGAAGAAGCTCATGGTGTACGCAGCCGAGCATGGCCATGCCCACGGCGACGCCGCCGGTTACGGTTGGCATAGCGAGACCGGTTCTCTCGACTGGTCTACGTTGGTGTCGAAGCGTGACGCGGCCGTTGAGAACCTCGAGCACATTCACGAAGGTCATCTCGAGAAGGCCGGTGTCGAGCTCGTGCGCGGGCGTGCACGTCTGGTCTCCGCCCACGAGGTTGAAGTCGATGGTCGTCGGGTGAGTGCGAAATTCATTTTGATCTCGACCGGAGGTCGTCCGATCCTGCCGCGCATAAGCGGGATCGAGCATGCGATCACGAGCGATGGGTTCTTCGAACTGAAGACACAGCCGGGCCACGTACTGATCGTCGGCGGCGGCTATATCGCGGTAGAGTTTGCCTCGATCATGGCCGGCTTGGGCACAAAGGTGACGCTCGCCATCCGCCGAGATCGTCCGTTGCGCGGATTCGATGAGGACTTGCGTACCGAGCTGCTCGCCGCGCTGCGGGCGGTCGGCGTCGATGTGCGTACAGAGACCACGGTCGATTCACTGTCGCGAGACGGCGAGTCAACGACCTGTGAGCTGACGGGCCCCAGCGGCTCCGAGCAACTGGTCGTAGACCACGCCGTCGTCTACGCCGTGGGCCGTCGTGCCGATGTCGATGGTCTTGGACTCGATGCGATCGGAATCGAACTGGGCGCGAAGGGCGAGATTGTGGTCGCCGACGATGACCGGACGGCAGTCGATAGTGTCTACGCGATCGGCGACGTAACCGAGCGTGCGCCGCTTACTCCGGTCGCGATCCAAGCGGGAAGGGCGCTGGCCGATCGCCTGTTCGGAAATAGGAACACCACGATGAGTTACGACGACATTCCGACGGCTGTGTTCACCGAGCCGCCGATTGCAACCGTCGGGCTCACGACCGAGCAAGCGATCGAAAAGTACGGCGAGAGCGGTGTGACGGTGTACCGCGCTGGATTCGGTCCTCTCATTCACACGCTCACGGATCGGAAGGTGCGCACGTTCATCAAAATGATCGTGCACAACGAGACGGATCGTGTATTGGGCTGCCACATGATTGGACACGACGCACCTGAGATTATCCAAGGCCTAGGCGTAGCGATGAAAGCCGGCGCTACGAAGGCGGATTTCGACGCGACGGTGGGAATCCACCCGTCTACTGCCGAAGAGTTCGTCACGTTTGCTTGAGATGCGGCGGCTCGTGACGGGTGCCGGCCGCCGGCCGATGACGCCGCTAGTGTAATGTTCGCGGCATGTAGAGTTTGAATTCTGGAATGCGCGCTTCGAACGCGCTGCCGTCTTCGCGTTGCATTTTGTAGGTCCCGCGCATGCTTCCTGCCGGTAGCTCGAGCACCGCGCCGCTGGTGTACTCGTGGAAATCGCCCGGTTCGATACTAGGCTGCTCCCCTACGACCCCCTCACCCTCTACTTCACGGACCGCGCCATTTGCCTCAGTAATGAACCAATGACGGCGCAATAACTGTACCGTCAAGTCGGATTCATTAGAGATTGTTATCCGGTAGGCGAAAACGTAGCGGTCTACGCTGATGTCGGACTGTTCAGGCAAGAAGAGCGACATGACTTCGACGCGTACGCCTTCAGTGGTTGCGGATACAGTCTGCGACACGACGGCGAGTTAACCCGAGCGGGTGGGCGAGTTCAAGTCGATTCTTCTTGACACTATAAAACGCGGGGGCGTATCGTTGCGCTACTAGGCAGGAGTCGTCGCGCTTGCGGCAAGGTCTTCACGCAAAGTATCGGTCCGATGGATCCGGGCGTGGATCATCCGCAGCCTGATCCAACTTCTACGAAGGACCGACTGAGATCTTCGCCCGCGGCCCGACCCTACCTGGAATGAGGCCGTCGTTCAGGGTCGGCCTCGACGGCCGCTGCTAGAAAACGGCCGAGGTCTGGAGGCAAGGTGAAGACCCTTGCCTCCAGACAAACTTCTTCCACATGCGATGACTCGGTGTTGGCGGTTTGAAGCCGCCGACACTCCTCCCTACACCTTAGCGCCATGTCTCTCGTCGTCCTCGAAGACGTAGCGCTCGGCTACGGCGGTCGCACCCTATTTTCGTCGCTCAGCGCGCGCGTCGATTCGGGGGAGCGAATCGGTGTGGTCGGACGCAACGGTTCGGGGAAATCGTCCCTTCTGAAGATGATCGTCGGCAACGTCGATCCCACGGCGGGGAGCATTCGCCACTCGCGCGGGTCGAGAATCGGCTATTTGCCGCAAGAACTCTCCGATTTGAGCGGCCGGACACTCATTTCTTACGTGGTCGGCAGCGTTCCCGGCCGCGACGAACTCGAGCACGACATGCAGGCCGTTCAGTCTGATCTCGAGACATCGACCGACGAGGACGAGTTGATGGAACTCTCGCAGCGACTCGTCGATCTCCACGAGCGCCTCGCCGCCTTCGAGTCGGAGTTCGGCGAACATATCGCGGAGACGATCCTTCAGGGGCTCGGTTTCAAGGCCGGCGACATGGAAGCGGACATCGGAACGCTCAGCGGCGGCTGGCGCATGCGCGCCGTTCTCGCCGGATTGCTATTCCAGCGACCCGACGTGCTGCTCCTCGACGAGCCGACCAATCACCTCGACGTTCCGTCGGTGACGTGGCTCGGTGATTTCCTGCGTCGCTACCAAGGCGCATTTCTGTTGATCTGCCACGATCGCGAATTCTTGAACGACCAGGTGTCGCGTATTGTGTCGTTCGAGACCGAAGGCGTACGCAATTACCGCGGCAACTACGAAGCCTATGTCGTTGCGCGTGCCGAGGAACTGGAAATTCTCGAGAAGCGGGCCTCCAATATCGCCCGAGAACGCGAGCAAGCCGAGCGTTTCATATCGCGTTTTCGCGCGCAGGCGACGAAAGCGAAGGCGGTGCAGAGCCGCATCAAAGCCGTCGAGAAGCTCGATGCGATCGTCCTCCCCGAGAAAGCGAAGTCTCTTACGTTTCGCTTTCCGCCCTGCGAGCGCGCCGGTCAAGACGTCGTCAAGCTCGAGTCGGTCGCGTACGACTACGGCTCCGGCGAGGTGTTCTCCGACGTGACGTTGAATGCGCGGCGCGGAGATCGCATCGCCATCGTCGGAGCGAACGGTAACGGCAAGACTACACTCCTGCGAATCATGGCGGGGCAACTGACTCCGACCGGCGGAGCTTCCACGCTCGGCTACAACGTGAAGCCCGCGTATTACGCGCAGCACGTTGCCGCGCAGCTCGATGTTCGGTCGAGTATCTTCGATGACATCTGGCGGCACAGTGCCGTTGATGACGTTACCAGGGTGCGAACCGCACTCGGTACGATGCTGTTCAGCGGCGACGACGTCGACAAGCTGATCGGGGTCTTGAGCGGCGGCGAGAAAGCGCGTGTCGCATTGGCCCGGATCCTCGTCGACCCCGGCAATCTGATTCTGATGGACGAACCGACGAACCATCTCGATCTCGAGTCGTCGGAAGCGCTGGCCGCCGCGCTCGAAACGTTCGGTGGTACGATCATGTTCGTCAGTCACAACCGTAGCTTCGTGAACCGGCTGGCCAATCGCATATGGGACGTATCCGGCGGCACGGTTGTCGAGTTTCCGGGCACATTGAAAGAGTACATGGACCACTGCGTCGGGCGCGGCGAGCCCATGAACGAAGACGCGACCGCGGCGCCCACCGGCGCGGATACGCTGACGGCCGAAGAGAACGGGCACGCCGCGACCGCGGTAACCTCGACGCCGCAGCCGAAGGCGGTGCGTAAGCGCATCAATCCCGCACGCGTGCGTGCGCACCAGACGAAGGTTACCGAACTCGAAGAACGCATCGCCCAACTTGAACAGAGCCAAGAGGCGCGCAGCACGGAGCTTTCGAAGCCCGAGATCTATGACGATCAGAAGCGCTATAGCGAGCTGCTGACTTCCTATCGCGATGACGCCTCGAAGTTGGAAGAGTTGATGGGGCGTTGGGAAGCGGCACAGGCCGAACTCGCCGAGATGGAATAGCCGACTTGCTACGCATGCCGGCCTACGAAAGGACCACACTATGAGCGAATGTCCCTGCGGAACCGGTACCGATTTCGATCGTTGTTGCGGTCGCTTCCTCCACGACGGCGAGGAGCCTTCGACCGCTGAACAACTCATGCGTGCGCGCTACACGGCACACACATGCGAGCAAATGGATTTCGTCAAGCGCACCCATCATCCGGACACTGTCGATGGGTACGATGAGAAGGGCGCTCGCGCTTGGGCGAAAGAATCCACGTGGTTGGGATTGGAGATCCTCCAAGTCGAAGCCGGACAAGAGGGCGATGAAAAAGGTGCGATCGAGTTCGTCGCTCGCTTCGAAGATGCCGGTGGAATGCATCGCGAGCATCACGAGGTCAGCGCGTTCGAGAAAATTGACGGTAGCTGGCGCTTCCACGATGGGCACGCGCCGACTCCGAGCGAGCCTTTTCGACGCAGCGATCCTCGAATCGGAAGGAACGATCCGTGCCACTGCGGCAGCGGTAAGAAATTCAAGAAGTGCTGCGGCTAGCCCCTTAGCCCTGCGCGGTTTCCGCCATCAGCTCGTTCACTCGATCGTTGAGGCGGCGTGTGTCGAGTTCTTCCAAGTTCGCCAGGAACTCGCGGTGTGTGCGACCGCCGCGATACGCGGGCTCGCGTTGCGGATGGTGAAGCGCCTGCGCGATCAATTCGAGATCCGCGTTGACCAGAATCGTTCCGTGCAAGAGCATGGCCGAACGTCCGCGTTTGAGCGCCAATCCTGCCACTTTCCTATCGTCGTGCATTAAATCTCCGCTCTCGTCCTCGGTAAGGGCCGCAAGTTCCGGCGATGCGGCTTGTAGCATTCGATTGCAGAACCGTTTGGAGCCGGCGATGGACTGCAGCTCGGGGGCCAGCGAGTACGGGGCCGCGAAGGCGTACTGAACGCTGCCGGCGCCGATCAGCACCGAGCGACCTCCGGAGGGGCGCGCAACGATGGGGATGCCGTTTTGGCTACAAAAGGCGGTATTGACCTCGATGGCGGCATCGACCGAGCGACCGACGACGACGACCGGATCCTCCACGCTCCAGACCCGGAAGGTTTTTTCTCCTGAAGTCTCGGCACGGGCCAGGATGGCGAGGTCGAGATCGAGTTCGTGGTGGACGATTTCTGCGCTCATAGAGGGTGAACCTGGCCTCGAGGACGGATTGTCGTTCCGCGGCCCTGCTTTGCGCTACAATATGTTTCCAGGTGGTGCGTGGGCAAGCCGGTGGCAGATTACCAAGCTCACGTGCCTACAGCTGCGGATCCCGGAGCGTGAGTTCGAGGGGCGATCGGGCTGACCAAACGAGGAGGCGAGCATGTCGGAACAACTGGTACTACTTCAAGGCGATATTACTGAGCAATCGGTGGATGCGATTGTAAATGCGGCCAATGAAGAGTTGGTGGGTGGCGGCGGCGTCGATGAAGCGATTCACCGCGCAGGCGGCCCGGCCATTTCAGCGGAGTGCGAACGCCTGCGCTCGCAGCAGGGCGGATGTCCGACGGGCTCCGCCGTGATGACGACCGGCGGGCAGATGAATGTGAAAGCCGTGATCCACACGGCGGGTCCTGTCTGGGACGGCGGCGAGGCGGGCGAGCCCGAATCGCTCGAGGCCTGCTATCGAAATTCGATGGAGCTCGCGCGACGCCACGGTCTACGCACCGTTGCGTTCCCGTCGATCTCCACGGGCGTGTACGGCTATCCCGTGAACGAAGCGGCGGAGCGTGCACTGAAGACGGTCAAAGCGATGCTGGCCAAACACCCCGAGTCGTACGACGAAGTTCGTTTCGTGTTGTTTTCGGACGACGATCTCGCGACCTACAAGAAGGCGCTCGATCGGATCGGATAGACGCTGGGACGGCCGTGCTAGGGCACGGCCACTCCGGACTGCCGGTACTCCTCGGCTTTCTCTTCCAGGCCTTTTTCCAAAGCCTGCTCGCTCGAGTAGCCGTTCTCGTCGGCGAAGCGACGCACGTCCTCGGTAATTTTCATCGAGCAGAACTTCGGTCCGCACATCGAGCAGAAGTGCGCGACCTTGGCCCCGTCGGCCGGCAGCGTTTCGTCGTGATAGGCGCGTGCGGTTTCCGGATCCAGGGCGAGGTTGAATTGGTCTTCCCAGCGGAACTCGAAGCGAGCCTTCGACAGCGCGTCGTCCCAAGCTTGCGCGCCCGGGTGCCCTTTCGCGAGATCGGCCGCATGGGCTGCGATCTTGTAGGCAATCACTCCTTGCTTGACGTCTTCGCGATTCGGAAGACCCAAGTGCTCTTTGGGCGTGACGTAGCACAGTAACGCGCAGCCCATCGAGCCGATCATCGCGGCTCCGATTCCGGACGTAATGTGATCGTAGCCGGGTGCGATGTCCGTCGTCAGCGGTCCCAGCGTGTAGAAAGGCGCCTCATGGCAGACCGCGAGCTGGCGAGTCATGTTCTCTTGGATGAGATGCATGGGGATGTGTCCCGGGCCCTCGATCATCACCTGAATGTCGTGTTCCCATGCTTTGAGCGTGAGTTCACCAAGGGTGTCCAGTTCGGCGAACTGTGCGGCGTCGTTGGCGTCCGCGATCGAACCGGGCCGTAGTCCGTCGCCGAGCGAGAACGATACGTCGTACGCTTTCATGATCTCGCAGATCTCGTGGTAGTGCGTGTACAGGAAGTTCTCGGCGTGATGCGCGAGGCACCATTTCGCCATGATCGATCCACCGCGCGAGACGATGCCGGTCAGGCGGTTTGCCGTCAGCGGAACATAGGCCAGACGCACGCCCGCGAGAATCGTGAAGTAGTCGACTCCTTGCTGAGCCTGCTCTTCGAGAGTCTCGAGGAACATTTCGATGGTCAGGTCTTCGGGGACGCCGTCCGCCTTCTCCAGACATTGGTAGATGGGCACCGTGCCGATCGGTACCGGTGAGTTGCGAACAATGACTTCGCGAGTCTCGTGAATGTTGTCGCCGGTCGATAGATCCATGACCGTGTCGGCGCCCCAACGAGTGGCCCATCGAAGCTTCTCGACCTCGTCTTCGATCGACGAGCTAACGGCCGAGTTGCCGATGTTCGCATTGATCTTCACGAGGAAGTTGCGGCCGATGATCATCGGTTCGAGTTCCGGATGGTTGATGTTTGCCGGGATGATCGCGCGCCCCGAAGCGATCTCGTCGCGAACGAACTCTGCGCTGACGTTCTCGCGGGCCGCTACGAACCGCATTTCTTCGGTGATTTCACCGGCACGCGCCCAATGCATCTGCGAAAAGTTGCGGTTGCCGGTGTCGCGGCGACGCTGGGTCCACGGCGCGCGCAGCTCGGGAAGCCCGTCGGCCACAGGATGGCCCTGAGGTCCCGATGTGTCGTAGAGTCGCACGGGCTCGTTGCCGTCGTGCAGACAGACTTCGCGAAACGGTACGCTCAGTCCGTCCGCGTCAACATGGACGCGCCGGGTGGCGGGAGCGTCGGTGACAGAGCCGTTATTGCCGTTCTCAGTGGATCCGTTGCCGTTTCGATCGGTCATGAGGCGGATCAAACCGCACCGCCTCGGAGGTGTCAACGCGAGAGAGGCGGTGAGGTCAGGCGGTCAGACCCCGACGAGATCCACCTCGATGCCGCATTTCGCGATTCGCGCCTTTTCGTAGATGCGATCGGCGACCGCGAGGTCCTGAACGGCCAATCCAGTGGAATCGAAGACCGTGGTGGCGGCCTCCGCTCGACCGACGATCTTGCCCGCGACGACTTCTCCGAGAGTTCCCGCCAGGTCGTCCATTGTGATGAGTCCGCTATCGAGAGCGACGTTCACCTCGCCGCTTTTGGATGCCTGATCCATGTCGTCGAGAAATACGCGTGCATCGCGCAGGATCTCCGCATCGAGTTCTTGCTTGCCGGGAGCGTCGGCGCCCATCGCATTGATGTGTGTCGCACCCGACAACATCGCATGATCGATGAACCCCGAGCGAGACGGCGTCATCGTGCACACGACATCCGCTGCCATGCCTTCTTCCAGCGATACCGATCGACAGGCGAGATCCGGGAATGCTGCGACGATGCGCTGAACGGCTGCTGCGTCGCGATCTACTAGGCGAACCTCTTTCGGTTTCATGACTACCAGGTGTGCCGCCAACACGGCGGGAGCCTGCGCTCCGCAACCGACCAGCGTCAACGTGTCGCTGCCGGGCGGTGCCAAGTATTTGGTTGCGACCGCAGCGGCGGCACCGGTGCGAGCGGCCGTCAGTTCGGTCGCGTCCATGACCGCCAGTGGGCGGCCCGTCTCGGGATCGCTCAGAATGAACACGCCGAGTACGGACGGCAGCCCATGGCGGGCGGGGTTCTCGGGATGCGCGTTTATCCATTTGACGCCGGCGGAAGCGGCCGTGCCGTCGATGGCAGGGAAGTAGACCGGCATCGCGCGAAAGTCGCCGGCGTGTTCGGGCAGCGGTAGGTAGACCTTGGGCGGCATCCGCGTCGATCCGCTGCCATGGCGCGCAAAGGCGACCTCCACAGCTTCAACCACTTCCTCGGTTTCCAGCAAGTCGGCGACTTGCGCCCTCGTCAGAATCAGCGTGCCCATCGCTGACAAGAATACAGTGCGCGTCCTGCGCAGCAACAGATGTTGTTACACCCAGCGCCGGCTTGACATGTTGTCGTCCAGGCCGAACAAAAGCGACGTGCTCAAACTCAAGGTGAAGGCTCCGGATTTCTCTCTCGTAGCTACCGACGGCAACACGATCGATCTTGCGGCGCTGCTTGCCGACGGCGCCGTTCTGCTACTTTTCGTCGAAGAGGATTGTCCGACCAGTCGGATGACGCTCGCGCGGTTGCAGACGATCGCGGACGGCTTGCGGGCGGCGGGAACGTCGATCGTCGCGATCCATCAGAACGATCGCGTAACCACCGAGCGCACGATGCGCCGCGCAAAAGCCGAGTTTACGGCGCTGGTCGAGGGCGAGCCGTACGCGGTATCGTCGGCCTTCGATGTCGCGACGGTTCCTACGGCCTACTGGATAGACGATTCGGGCGTCGTTGAGCGCGCGGTCGAAGGTTGGTCCACCGACGACTTCAACGAGATCGCGCAAGCAGCGGCGCGAGCGGCCGGAGTGAAAGCCGTCGCGTTAGCCGACGAGCCTCCGCGCATGAAGCCCGGATGCGCGTCGAAGAGCGCGCTCGATCCATCTCTCTGGGCTTCGCCGCCGCCGGCGACCGACTTCGATCTCATGGAAGATCTATTCGAGCGCGGATGGACCGATGGGCTACCCGTCACTGCGCCGACCCGTGAGCGTGTCGATGCGATGCTCGACGGGCGAGATCCGAGCCTGAGTCTCGGACCGGTACCACCCGGCATGGGCGAACTCACGCTCGAACGCCTGGCGTCTTGCGCGGTACTCGCGGGCTGTCATCCCAGTTATTTCCCGGTTGTGCGCGCCGGCGCCGAGGCCGTACTCAACCCGTCGTTCAACCTGCATGGGATGACGAATACGACCCACACGTCGGGCATCGTCTTGTGGGTCAACGGGCCGGTCCGCGCGCGCATCGGGATGAACTCCGGGATCAATTGTATGGGTGGCTGGAATCGTGCGAACGCGACCATCGGACGCGCGGTTCGTTTGATGAGCGGGCTTACCGGGATGGGCAAGCCGCCGAAGCTTGATCGATCGACCATGGGGCAGCCGGGAAAGATCTCGTTCTGTTTTGCTGAGAACGAGGAAGCGAGCCCGTGGGAGCCGTATTCCGTCACGCGAGGCTTCAGTGCAGACGTCAGTACCGTGACCGCGTACGTTGGCGACTCTCCGTTTACCGTGTCCGATCACTACAGCCAACGTGTCGAGGACGTCGTGACCACGATTGGTTTGGCCGGTGCTGCAGTGTTCTCACCGACCGTATTTCCGATCGCCGCAGAAACGGTGTTCGTTCTGTGCCAAGAGCACGCCCGCATGTTCGCCGATGCCGGATGGTCGAAAGCGGAAGTCGCCCAGCGAATTTTCGATATCGCGTCCGTTCGCGTCGGCGACATTACCGCCGGCGAGCGAAGTCCTTTCATGGCGTTCATGGGGGAAGACGACATCGCGACGAAATGGTCGAGTCCCGAGCAGATCCATGTGCTCGTGGCGGGCGGCCCGGCTGGCCGTTTCTCGGAAATTTTGCCACCTTGGGTGGGCTTCGGATTGGGATCTGAGATCACGACCCAGGTCGTCGTCGAAGCGTGAGAAGCAGGAGTGAGAGTATGGAAGACCTGGTAAGCCCTTTTGACGAATCTGTGATGGACCCGCATCCGCCGGCGCCTCGATTGGATTCAATCCACGGCAAACGCGTGTCGTTGCTGTCGATCTCGAAACCGAAGTCGGCGGAATTCCTCGATGCACTCGAGCAAGTCTTGACGTCGGAGCACGGTGCGATCGTTTCGCGTGTGCAAAAGCCCACGTTCACCCGCCCCGCCCCTGCCGATCTCGTCGACGAGATTACCGAGGTGAGCGACGCAGTGATCGAAGCACTCGCCGATTGAGGATCGTGCGTGTCGTGCAGTGTGCACGACGTGATTCGATTCGAGAAGAAAGGCATTCCGACCGTGAACATCGGTACCGATGCGTTTACCGACGAGTCCGAAGAGCAGTCGCGCCTTCTCGGTATGCCTGACTACAACCCCGTCTGGGTCGCACATCCCGTGGCCATTCTGACCACTGAACAGATCCAAACTCTTGCGCGCGACGCGGCAAGCCGGATCGTGGAGAGACTCGTCGCCCAATGAGGATTGTTTCCTGGAACGTCAACGGTGTCCGCGCCGCTCTCAAAAAGAATTTTCTCGAATGGCTGGAAGAAGCGCGTCCCGACGTCGTCTGCCTGCAGGAAACCAAAGCATTGGAGGAACAGGTTCCCGAAGCCGCGCGCGCCGCGATAGCCGATCTCGGATACCACGCCTCGTGGCACTCAGCGCAGCGCAAAGGCTATAGCGGCGTTGCGACCCTGAGCCTGGCCGAGCCCATGTTCGTCACCAAGGGGGTTCCCTTCGAGCGCGATGAGGGGCGTGTGCTCGTCACTGAGCACGGCGATTTCACTCTCTACAACATTTACTTCCCCAACGGTCGCCAGCGCGAGGACGGTCCTGATCCCGAACGGCTCGCATTCAAGTTGGAGTTCTACGAAACGCTGCTCGAAGTGCTCGAAGAGGAGCGCGCTGAAGGAAAAAACCTCATCGTCTCGGGCGATTGGAATACTGCGCTCGCTCCGATCGATCTCGCGCGACCGAAAGAAAACGAAAAAGTGACGGGGTTTCTACCGATCGAGCGTGAGACGCTGCAGAAGTTCGTCGATGCCGGCTACGTCGATACCTACCGCCACTTTCATCCGGCGAAGACGGTCGAAAACCTCGAGCCCCCTGAGCGCGAGTATTCCTGGTGGACCTATCGTGCGGGGGCGCGCGAGCGCAATGTCGGGTGGCGTATCGACTACCACTTCGTCAACAAAGAGCTGATGAAGCAGGTCAAAGGTGCGGCCATCCACATGGATGTCCTTGGATCGGACCACTGTCCGATCAGTGTGGATCTGAAAGTCTGAGCTACGCGACCGCGAGCCGCAGGCCGGCCAGCAGGAGTGCAGCCAGCGCGATGAGATTCAGTCGTACGCTCTGAACGTGTAGCGACGCGAAGCGTTCGTCGTCCGAGGCGCTGCGCGCTTGATCGAGGGCGGGCGTCAGCACCTGCCGCGCGTACGCTGATAGTACACACGCGATGACCAACGGCACGGTGAGCTTCAAGTCGTTCGCGGTCAGCAGGGCGCTGACCAGCGCGACGAGGCCGCAAATGATCCCGAACAGGTAATAGCGAGGGAACATCGTCCGCATCAGGCGAGCGGCGTCGGGTCGTTCCAGAACCGCGTGTACGGTCGGAGCGACCACGAATGAGAAGAAGACGATCGAGCCAATCCAGCAAGCCCAGGTCACGTGTAGGAGAATGTACATGGATCGGCGTCGCGTAAGGCGCGGTCCATATAACTATCTATGGGGACAGGTTTCGCAACGCTCGTGCCGCGACGACAATTTGAGTCGGTCAGGCGCGAATGGGGCGGATCGGGCTGGGCCGGCTTCTGCGGCGACGACCGAGGTTTCGAATCACGGGCGCGTCGCCCTGGTAGTCGAGCGGCATGGAAAGAGCGCGCGAGAGGATTGCCCTACCAACGACTCCGCAGAAGATGAACAGTGTTGCGAGTAGGACGGATCCAACGCGTGCGGGAAGCACGTCCAGGAATTCGAGAAGCAGGAATGTGACCAGAGTGCCGGAGAGAACGACGATGACGACCAGAGACAACACGAGCGCCGCGTCTTCGGCGGTTGTTACCGTGTCGTCCTCAGGGGTCTCAACGTCTGGCTGCCAGGTGGTTTCTGTTTTAGCCATGTCTGCCTGTCCTTGGCCGAGCCGGCTCCTCGACCTAGTCCCACCGGTACACAATCCTGATCGTCTATTCAAGAGAGTTTGCAGCAGGGGAAACGCTGGTTTCGTACCCCGAGGCTTGGTAGGTCATTGAAATCAATAGGGAATTCCGTGCCCCGGCGGCCGCCGACCATGGGCGTAAATATCCCCGATCGGGGTAAGACTATAGGCCGGGCTACGGCGAACGCGGAAGGGTGATCAAAATGTCGCTTATGGATTTATCAGCTGTTGAACTGGCGGCTCTCGTCCGCGGGAAGGAAGTGAGCGCCGTCGAAACAACGATGTCCGCGCTCGAGCGCATCGATGCACGCAACGCATCGCTGAACGCTTTCGTTCATGTTTGCGCCGACCGCGCGCTCGACGACGCACGTGGGCTCGATGCCCGCATTGCCGGTGGAGAAGACGTCGGTGCATTGGCCGGCGTGCCTCTCGGTGTAAAGGATCTCGAAGATGTCGGCGGACTCCCAACGACGTACGGATCCGTTGCGTTTCGCGATCACATCGCCGAGCGCGACTCCGTTGAGGTGGCCCGCCTGCGCGGCGCCGGCGCCGTGGTGATCGGCAAGACGAACACGCCGGAGTTTGGGTACACCTGCTTCACGAAGAATCGCGTGTTCGGTACGACGCACAATCCCTGGAACCTCGAGCATACCCCCGGCGGTTCGAGCGGCGGGTCGTCTGCTGCGATTGCCGCTCGCATGGTGCCGTTTTCCACAGGGTCGGATGGCGGCGGCTCGGTCCGCATTCCGGCCTGTTACGTTGGTGCATACGGCTTCAAGCCCACTTTCGGCCGCATTCCGGTTGGCCCCGAGGAAGCGCTCGGCATGCAGCGATGGGTCGATACCGTTCACTATGGACCGATCACGAGGACCGTACGCGACGCTGCGCTGTTTCTCGATGTGACTGCCGGCTATCACCCGGTCGACCCAAATTCGCTGCCCAAGCCCGAGCGTGCATATCTATCTTCGCTCGACGATGCGCTCCCGAAGCTGAAGATCGGATTCAGTCGCGATCTCGGTTACGCCACCGTCGAGCCGGGTGTGCTGCGCGAAGTCGAGGCGGCAGTCGAAGTTTTCAGGGGGCTCGGTCACGAGGTCGTCGATCTCGACATTACTCTTCCTGACACCGGCTATGCGTGGGCTTTCATGTGTGGCGCCGAGGATTACGGCCACCTGGCCGGTCATCCTCGTGCGAAGGGGCACGAGGAACTCTTCGAGCGCAGCTACTGGGAGGGGATCAAGTTGGCGGCGAACCTCACGCACGAGCAGATTGCCGGGTTTCAGCACCAGCGCGCGGATCTCAACTATGCGCTCGCCGACTTGTTCTCGCAGTTCGATCTACTTCTGACGCCGATGCTCCCGACCGAAGCCTTTGGTGCGAAAGGTCCTTTCCCGAAGGAGATTGCCGGTAAGCCGATCGAGAATCCGATCCACGTCGTGGCGTTTGCGTATCCGTTCAATCTATCAGGGCATCCGGCGGCAACCGTGCGCGCGGGCTTTGGCGACAAGGGTTTGCCGGTAGGGCTGCAGATCGTTGCCGAACGCCATCGAGACGACCTGGTGCTGCAGGCGTCGGCTGCGTTCGAGCGTGAGCGTCCCGCTGATGTCTGGCCGGAATTTGCGGACTGACTGACTGGCTCGTTTCTAGAGACCCAGACGCTTGCAGAGTGCGGCGTGCTGTTCCCAGATCTCGGCGGGAAGGCGTTCGCCGAACTTCTCGAAGAACTCACGCTGATCGGCCAACTCCGGAGCCCAATCCTCTTTGTTGATCTCGAGTAGATCGGCGAGGACTTCTGCCGGGATTTGTTCTTCGATGCCGCGCAGATCGAACGCTTCTTGTGTCGGGACGTAACCGATCGGTGTTTCCGCGCCGTCGACTTCGTCGAGGCAGCGACCGCGGATCCAACGCAGAACGCGAACATTCTCACCGAAGCCGGGCCAGATAAACTTCCCGTCTTCGTCGGTGCGGAACCAGTTGACGTGAAAGATCTTCGGAAGCTTCGCGCCCTTGCGATCTCCGATGGAGAACCAGTGCGCGAAGTAGTCGGCCATGTTGTAGCCGCAGAACGGGAGCATCGCGAAGGGGTCGCGTCGGATCACACCGACTTCGGCACCCTGCTGTGCCGCCGTCGTTTCCGACGCCACAGAGGCACCGACGTATACACCGTGATCCCAGTCGAACGCCTGGTACACCAACGGGGCGGTGCGCGCGCGTCTGCCACCGAAAACGATTGCCGAAATTGGGACGCCCTTGGGATCCTCCCACTTGCTCGAGATGCCTGGGCATTGTTCGGCCGGCGCCGTGAAGCGCGAGTTGGGGTGGGCTGCCTTGTTCTTCGAACTGGGCGTCCAGTCGTTTCCGCGCCAGTCGGTGGCGTGTGCCGGCGGGTCCGAGAGACCTTCCCACCATGGTTCGTTGTTGTCGGTCAGTGCAACGTTCGTGAAGATCGAGTTGCCTTGCAGGGAGTACAGCGCGTTCGGGTTCGTCTTCAGGCTCGTGCCCGGCGCAACTCCGAAAAATCCGTGCTCGGGATTGATTGCGTAGAGTTGTCCGTCGTCGTCGAACCGCATCCAGGCGATGTCGTCGCCCACGGTCCAAACTTTCCAACCTTTCTGTGATGCGGGCGGCAGGACCATGGCGAGGTTGGTTTTGCCGCACGCGGAGGGAAATGCCGCCGCGACGTACGTAACGTCTCCAGTCGGACTTTCGAGTCCGAGAATGAGCATGTGTTCTGCGAGCCAACCCTCGTCGCGTGCCATCGTCGAAGCGATGCGCAGCGCAAAGCACTTCTTGCCTAGAAGCGCGTTGCCACCGTAGCCTGAGCCGATGCTCCAGATCTCACGTCGTTGAGGGAAGTGCAGGATGTATCTGCGGTCGGGAGAGAGATCGCCGAGCGAGTGCAAACCTTTGACGAATGTACCTGTGTCGCCGAGCCGGTCGAGTGCAACCTTTCCCATACGCGTCATGATGCGCATGTTGATGGCAACGTAGGGGGAATCGGTGATCTCGACTCCGACTTCCGAAAGGTCGGATCCGACGGGGCCCATGATGTACGGCACCACGTACATCTTGCGGCCTTTCATCGCGCCTTCGAACAACGGCTTCACGCGCGCCTCGGCTTCCGCCGGTGCCATCCAATTGTTCGTCGGACCTGCGTCGTCTTCCTTGTCGCAACAGATGAACGTTAGGTGTTCGACCCGCGCGACATCTTGGGGATCACTGCGCGCGAGGAAGCAGTTCGGGTAGCTGTCGGGATTGAGCGGGGTGAGATCTCCGTCGGAGACTTGCTCGTTGATCAGCCGTTCGTATTCTTCTTCCGATCCATCGCACCAGACGATCTCGTCCGGCTGCGTAAGTTTCGCGATTTCGTCTACCCAATCCTGAAGCCCTTGGTGCATCGATCCCTTGATCTCCTTTAGCTATCGCAAAGTGCGCAAAGTCCGCAAAGTGCGCAAAGTCCGCGTCGTCAGCATCGTCACCGTAGCCGGCGTTGTTCTTTCGCCGTCGACGCAGTGGCCCCGCAATGCCTTGGGATAGGGCCGGAGGTAAACACGAACCGTTAGCGGACTCCAACTTTTTATCGCTACCCACACGGGTCTTCCGTCGCCTGGCCGCCGGTGTTCGACGACCTTGTGCGCAGGCCCGTTTGAACCGCGCGCCACACCCCGATAGCCAGATCACGCGATGTTGGCGTGTAGATTCATTCTATTCGGCTTTTGGGTCCTTTTCGGCGCTTTTGTTGTGCCGCGGGCGATTGCTGGCGATCCATTTGTAGACGCGGTTAAAGCCGTGGAAACGGGTGCTAATGCTGGGTTCGGTGCGGACAAACTACCGCGGCGGGTATTCGGCGCGCCACGGGGACGAGGTCTGCTGGTTGGCTCGACGCACGTCTACTCACTCGGCAATGGTGGTTCGATTACCGTTGCGTTCAACGACAACATCGTCATCGACGGGCCGGGAGCAGATCTCGCGATCTACGAGAACGCATTTCACGTCGGCGGCGAGGAAGGTCCGTTGTTCACCGAGTACGCGATCGTCGAAGTGAGCGACGACAATCGCACGTGGCATCGGTTCCCGTTCAACGCTGAAACGGGCACCGGCCTTGCCGGCCGGACCGCGGTTACGTCGAACCCTGCCAACGGAATGAACCCGCTGGATCCATCATCGGGCGGCGACCGGTTCGATCTCGCTGATCTTGGTCTCGAGATGATTCGCTTCGTGCGTGTGATCGACGGCGGTAGTGACATACCGGATTTTGGGAACATGGTTGCACCCGGGACCAAGGGCGGCTTCGACCTCGATGCCATGGCCGCGATCAACGGCAGCGCACCGGCCAACGTTCACGGTGTCGTAAGCGACGGTGGCGAGCCGGTCGCTGGAGCGCGCGTACGTCTCGTGCCGTTGGACGGCTCACGCAAGAAGCGACGCTTTACCGACTCCGAAGGCAGATACCGATTCGGTCGGGTCCTGCCGGTGGGCGATCACGAGGTGCGAGTGCGCGTAGCCGGTGTCGGCTCCGCAACACGGAGCGCCTACGTCGACCTGCAACAGTTGAGCGCCGAGATCGACCTCGTTCTTCAGTAGTCCAGACCAGCGTCTGCTCAGTCGAGGTAGCCGAGCTGTCGCAGCTGCTCGATGCGCTCCCCGACGTCGTTGCGCGCGCGCTCGTCACTCGGCCGCAACCGATTCCAAAGTAGGCCGGTATGGCTCGAGACGTAGTCGATCCCATGACGCTCGAGAACATCGCGATTGATGACTGCCTTCATGACGCGTCCGGTCATGTCGCGACCGACCGGTACACCGAGCATCGCCAGCATCGTCGGCGTGACGTCGAGAATGGTACCGTACGCTTCTAGATCGAAGCGTTGGATGGGCCCTCGGTATTTCTTGGGCGTCGGTGTCGCCGCGAGCGGACCGTTTAGAATGAAGAACGCCGGCGGACCTTCGAGATGTCCTCCCGAAAGATCGGCGCCGAGGTTCGTTGAGGTCTTGCGCACGGCGCGCATGCCATGGTCGCTTACTATTATGACCGTTACGTCCGGCGGCGCCGCGGCGATCAGGTCGCCGATCACCGTATCCAGGTACTCGTAGTAGTCGCGTACGATCTCACCGAGTTTGCGCCGGAGCGCGGCGGGCGTCGGAGTTTCATAGAGTTCGGGATACATGAAGCGCCAAAATCGGTGCCCGACGACGTCGGAACCGCCGAAGTAGACCGCGAACAGATCGAAATCCGGGTCGCGTTCCAGCAGGTCGCGGGCGACCCGATGGTAAATCGCGTCCGCACGAAACGCCCACATGCTCTGCTCGAGTAGTGCGGCGTATGCCGGCGAGAGTTTTCCGGTATCGCCGAAGATGTCTTCGACCAGCTGCGGCAGCGCAGCCTCTACGACAGGAAGTGCCTCGAGTACGGTGGCTTGATCTTCGGGCGGGTAGACTTGGCCCTCGAGATTCTCGACGAGCGAACCTTTCCAGATTCCGCGTCCTGCCGCCCGTAGCTGCGGAGTGATCGTGTTCACCTGGGCGACCATCGTGCCGCTGACTTTCTCGGCGGGGTAGGTGAGCCACCAGCCGACCGTGTTTACGCGCAGATCGTAGTCGCTGAGAATGTTCCAGAATGCTTTAACGCGGCGGTCGGCGCTCGTGTAGAGACGCTCACCATCGCTAGCTCGTTGACGGTCAGGGTGGATGAACCCGGTAACGCCGTGTTCCTCGCTGGTCATTCCAGTTGCGATCGAAGTCCAGATGATCGGTGAAAGCGTCGGCTTCGTGACCGACAACTCGCCGTAGATTCCAGTCTTCATCGCCCTGGCGATGTTTGGCAAGCGATCGGCGCCGAGCAGCTCGAGGACGACGTCCCATTCGAGTCCGTCGATGCCGATCAGCATCAGCGGTTTGCCGGGGCGTTCGACCGGTTTTGCCGGTCCCGACTGACATCCGAAGGTAGTCGCCGCGATGCACGTAACGAACAGCGCCGTGAGGAACTTAGCTGGGCGGAATTTCATGGAAGCACTGGCTATCGTGCTGGGGCCCCGCTACAGACTCAAACTTCGCCCGAACGTCCGGGACGTTTCGTGAGAGCCGGCGCGTGTCCGATTCGCAGACTACATCGATCCTTCGCGGGACGTTTGGCTTGCCCGACTACGTCTGGCCTTGCGTCTACGCGCTGCTCGCACTGGTCGCTTGTTGGTTGGTTGGACCGTTGGACGTCCCGCTGATCGCCGACAATCAACACTACTTCTTCATTTCGGAACGTTTCGCCTCGGGCACGCCCCCTCACCTATCGCACTTCGACCCCAAGAACGCGCTGAGCATGATGCTCACGGGCGGGGCTATCATGATCGGGCGCGCGTTCGGCATGCTCGATATCTATTCGGCGCGCCTGCTGAGCGTCTTGGTTACCGCCGGCTGCTACGCGCTCCTTTGGATCGTGGCCCGACGTTACGCACGCAGCGGCCTCACGGCGCACGTCGCCGCGCTGGCTGCGTTCACCTACAACCAGTTCATCATCATGGGAACCGTCGGGGCGAGGCCGAAAGTGTTCCTGGTTTTTTTCATTTTGTGCGCGTTTTTGGCGATTCAGGCGCGCCGACCTCTGCTGTCGGGATTGGCTACCGCAGCGGCGTTCCTATGTTGGCAGCCGGCGCTCTTGTTCGTAGGTCTGGCGCCGCTCGCGCTCATTTTATGGGACCGGCCGATACGCTCGATGCTATGGTTCGCTGCCGGCTTCGTCGCGCTCACGGGGCTGTACGAAGCTTACTTCGTTTACCACGGCGCCTTCTGGGAACAGATCGAGCAGGCGTACCGATTTCCATCCCAATATATGTCCGGCCTTGAATTTCGGTGGGGTGCGATTCGCATGCGCTTCGGTTGGATTACAAAAACGAGCGAAGGGATTTCGTTGCGCAGCGTCGTGCCCAGCCTTGGCCTCGCTTTCGTTGCTGGATCGATGTTGTGGTTGGTCGTGCGGCCGTTTCGCGCACTGTTGTTCCTGCGCGAGCGGCCGGAGTGGGCATACATGATCGGCACCGGGCTCGTAGCTCTCGCCTATCTGCATCTCGACTATCAGGGATTCCCCGACCGCTTCATCATCGAGCCGTTGCTGGCGATCGGCTTCGCGATGTTGGTGTGTCTTCCGCTGCAGTGGCTACGGTCGAGCGACCGCGCAATCGGACCCGCCCTCATCCCTTTGATTGGGGGTGTGTCGCTGGTTGTCGCGACGATCCCGCGGTTGGACTTCGAAGATTTCCGCGGTGCGGTGTTGCCGAGCCAGCTTCGCGTCGGTCAGCGAGTTGCCGAGCTACTAGCCGAGGACAAAACGATCTGGGCTATCGGCTGCACGCATTTCCTAGCGTTCGCGAAACACGGAAACTGGGTACCTTACGGATTCTTCTTTCGCGGTATGGATCGATACATGGGCGAGCGATTCGGGCGACCCTACATCCCGTTCGTGGAGGGAGAATTGCCCGACGTCGTTCTTCTTTCGCGCGGGAAACTCGAAGGCATCGCCACCTGGTTGCCGCGATTCTACGAGCGGGTGCCTGGCGAGAAAATCTTCGATAGTGCTGTAGTGTTTTGGAAGAAGCGCGAGGAACCGCTCGATCATGTCGCGGGTGCTACGTATCGATCGCTGCGCGTACCGACCCGCAAGGTGGGGCGTCAGCAACCTGCTCAGACGGCGCAGCCCGCCCAACCTGCCCAATAGTTATTCCAGGTAGCCCAGTTGTCCGAGTCGCTCGCGCATGTCGTCGGGAAGCTCGATGTTGCTGTCGCCTGCATGTCTCGCGCGAATCTGCGCGGCCTGCTTCTTGAGTTTCGTCAGCGATATCAGCAACGGGGCCGCTTTCTTCGTGTGCCTGGCCGGTACGGGGTTGTGTTCGCGCGGGTCTGCGCTGAGATCGTAATATGTCGCCTTGCCGCGCTTGTGATCGACGACCAGCTTGTCGTCGCCCGACACCAGTGCACTCGAATCCGGCGACTGCGGCGGCGCGGTCAGCTCGCTCATGACTGGTCGAATCGGGACGGAACCGCCCGAGAGCGCCGACACCAATGAACGTCCCGTCGTCTCGGCGAAACCGCCTGCACCCGCGAGGTCGCGCAACGTCGGTGCCACATCGGTGAGCGATACCGGTGTCTCGATGCGCGCGGGTTGTACACGAGCGGGATTCCAGATGATGAACGGGATGTGAATGAGTTCCTGGAACAGCGTGTGGCGATGCCCCTTACCGCCGTGTTCGAGAAACTCGTCGCCGTGATCGGATACGACGACGATGATCGTGTCGTTCAATCGTCCCGACGAATCGAGCAAGTCTACGATCTTGGCGAGCGTATCGTCGGTGTAGCGAATCTCGCCGTCATACAGCGCGAGTACGTGCTTGAAGTCGGCGTCGTCCATGCCGGTCGTGAAGCCGGCGTCGTGTCGGAAGTCGCGGCCGTCGAAATCGCCGTTGTAGTCCACGTCGAACATGGCACGGTACTCGGGGGGTGGGATGAGGTCGTAGTGGGGATCCCACATATGCACGAACATGAAGAACGGCTCGGGGCCCAGGGTGGCGATTTCTTTTCGAGCGTTCTCGAGAAGGACGGGGTTCGTGACGTCTCGATGAGATGCGCCATGCTGTTTGCGAGGGTCGCCGCTGCTGAGGCCGAACGACGTGCAATCGACGTATCGCGCGAAACCCTGCGCCAAACCAAAATCGGGATGCAGGAACGGTCCTGAATACAGGCCGACGGTGGTGTACCCGTCGGCGGCGAGCGCTTCGGCGAGCGTCTCGTAGTCCTCCGCCAGTCGGCTCTTCGGGGTTCGGGCGCCGTGCGCACTGTCGGCTAGTCCGGTGAACAACGCCGTATGCGCGGGCAATGTCCACGAAGTGCTGCTCAGCGCACGCTCGAACACTACGCCTTCGCGCGCAAGTTTGTCGATGAACGGAGACGTAGGCTTGTCGTAGCCGTACGCGCCGAGATGATCGGCCCTCAGGCTGTCGATCGATACGAGGAGCACGTTTGGACGATCCGATTGACGCTGGGCTACGTGCGGTCGTTCTCGCTCGGTGCACCCGACGGCGACGAGCAGGGCGAAGCACAACCATGCTGCACCGGACAGATTCCGAAAGCACCGGCGATCAGCAGTGGCGACGAATGGCGGCATGCGGCGCGCATTATCGCAGCGCCGGGCGAGTGGGCAAACTCGATAGCGTTGTGATCGTGACGCGGCTACATGAAGGAGTTCTGCAACCCATGCGCCGACAGTTCATCCAAAGATTTGGGGATCGGTCGAGATCGGTCGTCCAGTTGGTGGTTTTATCGACGGTCTTGTCGGTGGTCTTGCCGGCGATCTTTCTGACGCAAGGGTGTTCGCGTTTCGACGCCGGCAACGCGCCATCGAAGATCTTGCTGGTCTCGATCGACACGACACGCGCGGATCGTCTATCGGCCTACGGTTACAAGCGACCGACGACGCCCTTCCTCAAACGCTTTTCCAAGCTCGGGGTCCGTATGGAAAACGCGTTCGCGGTCATGCCGACCACGGATCCGTCGCACGCGTCGATCTTGACCGGGCAGTACCCGCGCAAGCACGGAATCATGCGCAATGCCGCGCGCCGACTCGATGCCGACGCTCCCACGTTGGCGACTTTTCTGCAGGAGCGGGGCTACCGAACCGCTGCCATTACCGCCCGGATTGGGCTCGACCCTGAACTGCGGCATATCGCCGGCTTCGACGACACGAACGCGCCGCGTGCTCCCAAGAAATGGCGAAGCGCCGGCGAGGTGTTGCGGCACGCGAGCGAGTGGCTCGACGAGCGCGAGGGGGAGCGTTGGTTCCTCTGGGTACACCTTTGGGAGCCGCACCTACCCTACGAACCGGCGCAACCCTATCGCGACAAGTTCATCAAGCGGCCCACGCGCGATTACCGTCGCTACAGCGAACTGGATCGTTTCCTCGAGTCCGCCGAGCAATTGAAGGAACAGGAGATCCTGCGCGCACGGTCGTTGTATGACGGCGAGATCGCCGCCAGTGATCGCGCCGTTCAGAGAATCGTCCAAGGTGCCTACGACGCGGCTCCGCAGGGATCGCCGTTGGTGCTGATTGTTTCCGATCACGGCGAGTCGCTTGCCGAACGCCGGTCGAGCGACCTGATCGGCTTCGGGCACGGTGTCCTGTTGTTCAACGAAACCGTGCGCGTGCCGTGGCTCACGGTGTGGGAGGGGCAACTGGAACCGAGCGTGCTCGAGACGCCGCTGTCGTTGGTCGATCTCGCGCCCACAGTGATGGACCTGGTGGATCCGGGGCGCCGCTACGAAACAGACGGTCGCAGCGTCGCGACTTCGCTGCGCAGCCGGGAAGAACCGGAGCCGCGGGCCTTCTATCTCGAACGTCGCTTGTTCAATTCGACGTTTCGCGAAGACCTACGCCACCCTGAGACAGCCATCGTCGACTACCCGTGGAAGCTCATCGAGAACGAGGGCGAAGACGTGGGCGAGTTGTATCATCTCGAGCGCGACCCCCTCGAAGAGGTGAGCCTCGTCGGGTCGGAGCCGAAGATTCTCGAGGCGCTATCGGCACGGCTGGCGCGCTGGCGTGCCGACCATCCTTTGCCGCGCCAACAGGGGCCGAAGACCCGTATGGCCGAGCAAGGCGAGCGGGAGCAGGAGCTCGAGCGGGAGCGTGAACAGGAAGCGCTACGTGCCCTCGGCTACATCGATTAGTGCCAACGCCTTGAAAATTCGGCCGAAATGACCGACCTTGTTGCTTCTGGATGGAAAGCCCATGAACGCAGAGACCCTCAAACAAATGATCGAGTCCGGGATCCCGGATGCCCAAGCGGATGCCAAAGACCTGCACGGGACCGGTGATCACTTCGAACTAACTGTTGTAGCTGCGTCTTTCGAGGGAAAGTCTCTCGTCCAACGCCATAGGCTGGTATACGACGCCCTCGGCGACGCGATGCAGAGCGAGATCCACGCGTTGATGATCAACGCGCTGTCGCCCGATCAACATCGCGACGGGCTCACCAAGATCGACTAGGAGTTCACTATCGTGGCACAAGACATATTTCAGCGCATCAAAGAGCAGGTCGAGCAGGACGATATCGTCCTCTATATGAAGGGCACGCCCGCGCTACCGCAGTGCGGCTTCTCGCAGGTTACCTCCGAGATCCTCAAGCGAACGGGCAAGCCGTTCCAGACCTACGACGTGCTGCAGGATCCCGAGCTACGCGAAGGCATCAAGCAGTTCAGCGAATGGCCGACAATCCCCCAGCTCTACGTGCGCGGCGAGTTCGTGGGTGGTTGCGACATCATTCGCTCGATGTACGAAGACGGTCAGCTCGAAACCCTCGTCAACGCCGCCTAGATCACTCGAGCCGCCTAGGTCGCTCGATAGCACGCCTCTCGGCTGCCCGCGCATTGCCCCGGCGATGCGCGCGGCAAGCCGGCCATCCGCTGTGCTAGCATGATTCCATGCGCCCGCACTCGCTGACAGAAGAAGAGAAGGCCGAGATCGTAGCCCACGGGCTCGATCTCTCCGACGTGGATCGCCAACTGGAACTCTACGTCGATCCGCCCGCATTCGCGCGCTTGATCAGGCCGTGCACCCGCGGCGACGGGATTACCGTCGTTGATGCTGCCGAACAGAACAGACTCGCATCGCTGTTCGACGATGCGATCGCCTCGCGCGAGGTGGTGAAGTTCGTGCCGGCTTCGGGCGCAGCCAGTCGAATGTTCAAGACGCCGCTATCGTATCTCTACGCCGCGGCTCCGGTGCGCAGGTCTGAAGTGGCCACGGCCGCTGCGTCGGGTGACGGTGCGGCGAAGGAGCTGTTGAAGCTCCTCGACGGGCTCGAGAACTTCGCCTTTTTCGACCAACTTCAATCGTCCATGGCCGCCGCCGGGCTCGACGTGCTCGAAGTCGCGCGTGACGGTGACGTACGCGCCCTACTCGAACATCTACTTACCGACAAAGGCATGGGCTACGGCGAGTTGCCGAAAGCACTTCTCACTTTTCACGGCTACGGAGACATCAATCGTACCGCGTTCGAAGAACACCTCGTCGAAGCGGCCGCGTACGCCCGCGGGGAAGGGGATGTCTGTCGCCTGCATTTCACCGTATCGCCGGAACATCGAGCGGGCTTCGAAGCGCTGCTGTCGGAGGTGCGTGCGCGTTACGAACAACAATTCGGCGTGCGATACGAGATCGAATTTTCCGCGCAGAAGTCGTCGACCGACGTGCTGGCCGTAGAACTGGACGGAAAGCCGTTTCGCGAACGTTCGGGCGAGCTTCTGTTTCGCCCCGGTGGGCACGGTGCGTTGATCGAGAATCTCAGTGAGATCGACGCTGATGTCGTCTTCATCAAGAATATCGACAACGTGGTTCCCGATGACGCCAAAGGTCCGACCTATCTCTGGAAGAAGGTCCTTGGTGGACTCACCCTCGAGCTACAACAGGAAGTCTTCGCGCATTGCGAAGCGGTGCGGGCCGATGGTGATCAAGCGGTCGGCGCCGCCCTGGCGTTCTTAGCGGAGCGCCTGTGCACTCCCACACCGCGGGGGCTTACCGACGGCGGTGCACGCCGCGACTTCGCGCTGCGAATGCTCGATCGTCCGATTCGCGCCTGCGGCATGGTGCCTAACACGGGCGAACCCGGCGGTGGACCGTTTTGGGTGTCCACCAACGGACGCGATAGTGTGCAGGTGGTCGAGACCAGCGAAGTCGATCCCGCCGACGACGCTCAGCAGTCGCTGCTCACGCAGTCGACACATTTCAATCCGGTGGATCTCGTGTGCGCGCTTCGCGGCCCGGACGGCAAGCTACGTCGCTTGGCCGATCACGTCGATCCCGACGCGGTATTCCTCGTCGAGAAGTCGAAGGACGGGCGTCCGCTGCGTTCTCTCGAGCGCCCAGGGCTATGGAACGGAGCGATGTCGGATTGGAATACCGTCTTCGTCGAGGTTCCGCTCGATACCTTCGCGCCCGTGAAAACAGTTGAGGCGCTGCTCGACAAGACGCATCAGCCGGCCGACGCCTGAGCGCCCAGCAGCACCCACTAGCATCCACAGCACCTAGTTGTCGAAGAACTCGTCGAGTGTTCGCTCGAGGTCTTCGAGCCTGATGCGTCGTTCTTTCGCGCGCGGCGGTACCGCACCGAGAATTTTTTCGAAGTATCGGCGGTCCGTTCGCGGCTCAACGACGATCACGACACCGCGATCATCCGGTGTTCGGATCAGTCGTCCCATCATTTGCTTCAGCCGCAACAGCATCCGCGGCAGCATGTAGTCCATGAAGGAGTTGCCGCCTTCGCGCTCGACGAGTGCACCGCGGCGTTGGATCAGCGGGTCGCCCGGTACGTCGAAGGGGAGTTTCTCGATGACGACGGCCTGACACGCGTCGCCCGCGACATCGACACCCTGCCAAAACGCGCGCGCTCCCAGCAGCACTGCGTTCTCCGTCTCGGTGAAGGTTCGCACGAGATCGTGAGGATCCGCGTTGCCCGACGAGGGCGCGATAATCTGTATGCCTTCCGAGGACAGTGCGGTGTAGAGCAGATCGCTGACGGTACTCAGACGTTCACGGCTCGTGAACAGGCCCATCGTCCGTCCTCCGAGTTTGCGCGCAACGGTGGCGAGAACGTCCACTGTCTTGTCGACCAGGCGGGAGGGATCGGTCTTCTCGTCGATGAACAGGACTTGCAGATTGCTGGCGTAGTCAAAGGTGCTTTCGATAGGCTCGTCGAGCGAGTACCGGCGTCCGGCCCGTTCCGCTAGCTCCAAATTGCCGAGTGCTCCGCGCGTGTCTTCGCCGACCATGACGGTGGCGGACGTTCCGAACATCGTTTCGGTGCGATCGAGAATTTCGAACTGGAAATCGGCAGCCGGAGAGACCGGCGTGGCGACGAGACGCCAACTCTGGCCGCGGTGTCGCGATAAGCCTCGGAAGCGTACGACGAGGTCGTCAGGGGCGAGCGGAAAGCTCTCGCGCAGTACCGTCGCGGCGTCGACTAACGCTTCAGCGGCGCCGGCTGCGGTGCTCTCATCGTCGTCGGCCATCGTCGAGAGGCGGCGAGCCATCTTGTTGAGAATGCCGGCGAGTTCCGTGCACGCTTCCACCAGCGGGCCCCAAGTAGGTCCGGGACCGTCGAGCGGAATTGCGAGTTCGTCGCGATAGCCCTGGCTCGAATTCCCCGAGCTTACGAGATCCCAGGATTCGTTGCCGATGGCGGTCACCAGACGCAGCGCGCGTTCGCCCTGCTCGATCAGCTCGCCGTCGGGGCGAATCTCTGCGTCGCCGCGACGACCGAGGACGGTCTCGACGCGGTGAATGATCTCGACCGCTTCTGCACTGCGCGCGTAAGCGCCGTCGGCGCGCTCGGCCAACTCGTGTACTTCATCGATGATCAGGTGGCTGAGTGCCGGGTAGTCCGGCGGCCAACGCAGGAGCAGGTCGTGATTGACCACGATGATCTCGGCTCCATCGAGCCGAGCACGCGCTGCACGGAAGACGCAGTCGCCGCGCGTGGTTTCACAGGTTTGGCGCGAACACTCGCTCGCCTCGGCGCTCGTTACTTCGCGTTTGTAGCGCTCGAGTTCCGGATGCATCTGGTAGAGCACGCCGGGGAGCCGGTCGACTTCGCCGTGACCGGTGCTGTTCGAGAACGCTGCGAGCAGAGCGGCAGCGAGTGATTCCCCACCGAATGGTAGCTCGGGTGGCTCTTCGAGGAATCGATCGAGGCGTGCGCGGCACAAATAGTTCGCGCGGCCTTTGATGGCCGTGAAGCGTAAGTCGGGAAAGCCCATCAGGCGCGCGACTGCAGGGATGTCCTTCTCGATGAGCTGGCTCTGTAGCAGTTTCGTCGAGGTCGAAATCACGACCTGTTCGCCCGATTGCCGCACGAACGGGATCGCCACAGCGAGATACGCCAGTGTCTTACCGATGCCGGTGCCGGCTTCGCAAACGTGGACGCTGCGGCCGCCTTTCCCCGTAAAACAGTCGAAGACATTCGCGACGAGATCGAGCTGCGGTAGACGAGTCTGGTAGTCGGGCAGAACGCGCCGGGCGTCGTCCTCCTGCTGCAAGCGATCGATGATGGCATCGTACTGCAGTGGGACCGGCGCGAGGCGAGGCCCTTCATCGAGCGGCGACGTAGGCGCGACCCGCAAAAGGTCGGACTCGGGGAGAGATTCCAGACGGGTGCGCCACGGCGCCGACGGAGCGTGCGCGCGCATCGCGTTCCGGGCGTTCAAACCGTGCGGCTTGCCGTCGCGCGATTCCTCGTAGACTCGTACGACGATTCGCAGGGTGTCGAGTGCATCGTCGAGCGCGCGATGCCGCTCTTTGCGTTCCAGCTTTTCGCGGCAGAACGTGTCGAGCTTCATGTTGCGCGAGTCGGGATAGACCAGCGCCAACAAATCGATCGTGTCGAGAAATGGGTGGCTGCCGAATCGCTTCGACGCCGCCGTGGTCAGCCAAGAGCGTTCGAAGTCGATGTTGTGCGCGACCACCGTTACGTCATCGATGAACGTATCGAGGGCGGCCATCACAGCCGTTGACGTCGGTGCGCCGTCTAGATCGGATTGTGCAATTCCGGTCAGGCGCTGGATGAACGGCGACAGGAAGAGTTCGGTATGAATGTAGGACCGGAAGATCTCGGCGTGCTCGGAGCCGGGGCGCACGTTGATGGCGCCGACCTCGATCAGTGCATCGGTTTCCGTGCTGAGACCGGTGGCCTCGAAGTCCAGGAAGCACAGCGGCCCCTCCTCGGTGAGCGCGGCACAGAGATCGGGATCGACTCCGAGATCCCCGAGCGAACATTCCGCTGTGAATTCACCGGTTTCGACCAATGGGAGCTCTTCATGGAAGGCCGATCGTGCTGGTTGTCCGGGGGCCATCACGCGGTGCTATACGAGGGCGGGCGAGGAGGCGAATTAGTTCAGCAGTGACGATGTCCTTGCGGGTTGCGCACACGGATGTTCGCAGCGTCGTAGGTGTAGCGCTGCGTGCCATGGCGTTTGCGACATCGCCGTACGAAACGCCTTGGATTTCGTGTCTCGAAATTCTCCGTCGTGGCACGGCGATTGCTCTTTACCCGAGACCCGGGGTTTTCCCCCTGGCACCGAGGAGACGGCAATGTCGCTACAGCAGACCGGAAAGCTCGAGCTCGCAATGACCTACAGCGCCTATCGTGAGATAGAGCTCGTGCCGCAGACGACGGTCGACAACGTCAGCGAAGCGATTCTCCAGTTGGCCGATGAGCCGCAGCCCGAAGAGGCTGTCATGCTCGACGATGCCAAAGGTTGCTACTACCTCGCCGTAGACGGCTGGTACATTCTCTATCATCTGAGCGAAGGGATGGACTGCCTCACCGTACTCGGTGTACTCGACGGTCCCGATCATACCGTTCACTAGTCACCTCTAGTTTCTCTCCCGACTACCGGGAAGTCAGTAACGGCGACGCGAACACCAACTACTTCGTTGGCAGCGGTTCGCCCGTCGCTGTTTCGCTTCACAAACGCTAGCTCTCGACCGCCGCGGGCGTGTGGGATTCCGTTCCGCCGCGTCGGGTCCATCCTGTTCCTCTTGTTCGCCTTGTCTATCGCGGCGCCGAGATGGCATGATGGCGCCGCCGAACTACCGTTGCGGGCGAGGAGTGTCGCGAATGAGCGTTCAGGATCGAAATGTCCAGCTTTCAAAGGACACGAAGGACACGCTGGTGCTCGTCACCGGCGCGAGCGGTTTTGTGGCGGGACATTGTATTGCGGCTTTGTTGGCCGACGGCTATCGCGTGCGAGGTACCGTTCGCAGCGTTGCGAATCGCGCGAAGGTCAAGCACCTCGAAACGATCGCTCCGGGCCTAGAACTTGCGGAGGCGGATCTCACCAGCGACGCCGGCTGGGCCGACGCGGTCGCGGGCGCGTCGTACATCTTGCATGTCGCATCGCCGTTTCCGGCGGCGCAACCCGACGATGAGAACGAGCTGATCCGACCGGCTGTCGAAGGCACACGCCGCGTGCTCGAGGCTGCCGCCCGTGCGGGCAGCGTGAAACGCGTGGTCCTCACATCGTCGGTCGCGGCCGTTGCGTTCGGTCATGGTGAACGAGGCGATCATGTTTACGACGAGACCGACTGGTCGGTCGTCGAGAACTGTATGCCGTATCAGAAAAGTAAAACGTTGGCCGAGAGAGCTGCGTGGGATTTCGTTGCGGCGCTGCCGGATGACGAGAAGTTCGAACTTGCGGTCATCAATCCGGGGTTCGTCGCGGGGCCGCTGCTCAGCGACGCCGACGGTACGTCGGCCGAGATCATCAAGCGACTGCTCAACCGCGAGATGCCGGCATGCCCGAAGCTGGGTTTCGCGATGGTCGACGTGCGCGATATCGCGAAGGCACAGTTGCTTGCCATGACGAAGCCGGTGGCGGCGGGCAATCGCTATATCTGTGCGGGTGAGCACATCTGGATTCGCGACATGGCCAAGATTCTCGACAAGGAGTTCCGGCCGCGCGGTTACAAAGTACCGACCGGACATCTTCCTTACCCCCTCCTATGGCTGGCTTCGCGATTCGACAAGACGCTGCGTGCGACGTTGCCGAACATTGGGCGGCGTGAGCCGGTGAGCGCCCGGAAAGCGGAGAGCGAGCTGGGCTGGCAGCCACGCCCCTATAGCGAGACTCTCATCGACATGGGCAATAGTGCCATCGAGCTCGGCCTCGTCGCCGCCCGATAAGACGAACTGACTCCGACAACGAGAACGGGGCAGGCTCGTTACCGAGCCTGCCCCGAACGGCGGCCGAAGCCGCTTTAAGGCGCGACTGCTAGCGGGCGCGCAGCGCGTCGCGAATTTCCGTTAGTAGTGCTTCTTCCTTCGTGGGTTCCGGAGGCGCTTGTGGTGCCGGCTCCTCTTCTTTGCCCTTCATCGCTGTGTTCATCGCCTTGATGACCAGGAAAATTGCGAAGGCGATGATTAGGAAGTCGAGCATGGCGTTGATGAACACACCGTACTTGATCGCGACGGCTTCGGTCTCACCGCTCGCCTCTTGAATCGTGATCATCAGCTTCGAAAAATCGACGCCTCCGAGTAGCATTCCGATCGGCGGCATCAGGATGTCGTTGGTAAACGACGTCACGATGCCTTTGAACGCGCCGCCGATCACGACACCCGTTGCCATGTCGACGACGTTGCCTCGCATCGCAAAATCTTTGAACTCACTCATCATGCTCATGGACTCAGTCCTCCTCGTTCTCGGTCGACGATCCCCATCTGTTCGTGCGACTCCATCCCATCAAAACTGGCTTCGTAGGGTACGCACTCTCAACCGATCCAGACCGGTAGCGAGCTTCGATCTTCAACCTCTCACAGACCTACCAAGCCGGTCAAGCAGGCGACCGGCGGGTTGGAAGCGTCGCTGCCGTCTGGCAGGGTAGCGCGGATGCGGCCGGCGGAGATCTTCCTACGAGTGGGCGCCGGATTCGGCGGATGGATGATCGGCTTCGGTTATGCCGTTGTCATCGCGGTCGTCCCGCGCGCCGAATGCCGAGTTGATTCCGACGAGTTGTGGCTGGGTACATTCGTTTTCGGTCTTCTTGCGATCGTAGGCGCCGGTACGATCGGTGCGGCGCTGAGATGGCGCGATTCGCTAAAATGGCTGGCCTGCGCTGTCGTACCGCTTCTCTTATATGATGCGATCGTGATCTTGCCCGCGCTTACCGAGACGACCTTCTCGGGGCATTCGCTCTGCGGCGTTCTCGGTGTCCCGAAGGGCGTACCTGGAACCGTCGCCGAGCCGACGAGCGGGCTTCAGACGGCCTGGGCTCCCCTACAGTTCATGACGATTATCGCAATCGTCGTACAATCGTTGCGCTTCTGGCGCAGTCCAGCAGCTCGTGACGTCGACTAACGACTTGCGGATACTACGCCCGACATGAACAACGATGCGGGGCGTGCGCTCGGCGCCATCCCGGAGGTATTTTCATTGCGACATATCGACTTAATATTCGTGTTCGCGTTGTGTGTGACGACTGTCGCCGCGTGCGCGGGAGATCCGGGGCACACCCCGATTCTGACTTGCGAAGCGGCTGCCGGTATCGAACCGGACTGCCGTTTCGGGAACCCGGAAGATATTGTCGTTGCTCCACGCGGTCGTCAGTTGATCGTCAGCCAGATGGCATCGCCCGACGGTAGCCGTGCAGGGAACCTCATTGCGCTCGAACCGCCCGCGGGTGCGATCGAAGTATTGTTTCCAAGCGACGATGCTTCCGCCGAGCCTACGCCCGACTGGGGCGACTCCGACTGCCCGCGCTTCGACAATCCACAAGCGATCGCACCGCATGGGATAGACATCGAGCAGCGCGATGACGGTCGACATGAGCTGTTCGTCGTGAATCACGGGGAGCGAGAGTCTGTTGAGCTTTTTGAGGTCATCGACGACGGCAGTGCAGTGAAGTTGCAGTACCGTGGCTGCGTGTTGGCGCAGGGCGACATGCAGTTCAACGATGTCGTCGGTCACGCAGACGGCTCGTTCTGGGTGTCACATACGTATTCGCACGGCATGAACATTACGTTGGGTGTGTTGCGTATGCAGTGGACGTCGTACGCGCCGGGCAAGGTCTACGCATGGTCGCATAGCGGCGGCTATCGCGAGATCGGCGGCTCGGCCGCGAAGTACGCCAACGGAGTGGAGAAATCGGAGGACGGGAGCGTTCTGTATGTGAACAGCTACTTCGGCGACGAGGTCATCAAGGTGAACGTCGCTGACGGCGAGCGCATCGGTAGCGTCTCGGTACCGAGCCCCGACAATCTTTCGTGGTCTCCGAGCGGTGAACTGTTGGTTGCCGGCCACGATGCGACGTTCGCCGAGACGATGAAGTGCTTGGAATTGACCGAAGGCAATTGTGGTATCCGTTTTGTAGTCGCGGCCATCGACACGAATGCAATGACCGCACGCACAATCATCGAGAACGTCGGTGCTCCCATGGGGGCTGCTACTGTCGCAGTCGCACACGGCGAGTATGTCTATCTAGGGACGTTCTCCGGCGATCGCATCGCGCGCGTCTCGAGCGATCTGCTGCAACGCTAGCGCCACTGCGGCGCCTAAACGCGACAGTGGTCGACGTAGGGGCCGAGTGCTTCCCACAGTTTTCGGCGTCCGAGTAGCTCGACTGCTGCGACGTTCTCATCGACTTGTGCTTCGGTCTTGGCGCCGACGATCGCCGATGTCGCGCCGGACTGAGCGATGGCCCACGCAATTGCTATCGCCGCCGGCGTGCTATCGATACGGCGCGCGACGATGCGTAGTGCCTCGACCAGCCCGGAGATTGTCGTGAACGCCGGTTCAGCGAAGCGATCATCGCGCTTGCGCATGTCGGATTCGGGGAAATCCGGGCGCTCGAGGAACTTCCCGGTGAGCAACCCGCGCCCGAGCGTCTCGTACACAAGCAGGCCGACGTTCGCGCCTTTGAGCGCGTCTAGTTCGGGTTCCAACTCGCGACGTATCATCGAGTAAGCGCGTTGGAGCGATGCGCCGCCTCTCGTGTGCGCTTCGATTGCCTCGTCTTTCGCGTAGTTGCAGAGGCCGTAGTGACGAATCTTGCCTTCGTCCTTGAGAGCATCGAGCGTGTCGAGAGTTTCGGCGAGCGGGGTGCCGCGCTCGCAGGCCCAGTGCGCCTGTACGAGGGGGATGGTTTCGAGTTCGAGACGTTTGAGGCTTTCTTCGATGTCTCGGCGTACGTTGGTTGCGCTCAGATCGCAGGCGGCGTGCTCGGAGTCGTCCCAGCGCGGTCCGAATTTCGTAGCGATGACGACGTCGTGGCGGCGCGATCCGAGTGCCTCTACCAGAATGCGGTCCGCGTGGCCGTGACCGTACAGCGGCGCGGTGTCGAACCAGTTGATGCCGATGTCTACGGCGTGCGAGACCGCGCGCTTCGACTCGTCGTCATCGACCGGCCCCCACCACTTGCCACCGATCGCCCAGCAGCCGAAACCGACGACCGACAGCTCGAACGGACTGCCTGGGAGCTGATTGTTGATCACGGCTGTACCGTCGAGCCGTACGTTCACGCTGCGGCTACGGCAACAGGGAACGGACTTCGATACCCTTTACCGCGGGTGCCTGTTGCACGCGCTCTAGATGGAAGGACAGGCCATCCGAATCGGTTACATTGACGACCATCGAGCGTACGACGACGCGTGCGCTGGCGCCGGCGGCCACGACTTGATCGAAATCGTCGTAAGCAAGCACGCCCTCCGCGAAGATGTCCATCGTCCTCTCGCCTACGCCCTGCGTACCGTCGTACGTGTTGGCAAAATACAAGTTGATCACGTACGTGCCGTTCGGAACATCGAACGAGTAGATCAGGTGAGGCGCGGGTTTTCTGTCGGAGTGCTCACACTGGAAGATGTCTTCCGTCTCCTCGTTCTCGCAGCCGAACAGCTCCGTGATCCCGCTCAATACGCAACCTTCGCCGCCGCCGCCGAGGTTGCAGGCGCTGCCTTTGGGCGCTTGGTTGTAGCCGAAGTCGGCGTACCAGGTTTCGGCGTTGCACGTGGTCTTGGTACCGCCGCATTCGTTCGACGACACATTGGCGTTGATGCGGATGTCGAGGCCGCTCGTGCCATCGGTTGCTAGCGGTCCGGCGCATGCGTTGCGCGCATCGCCCGGACACGGATCCTGCGCGTTCTCGAGACCGTCGTTGTCGTCATCGCCCGGGCCGGTGGGAATCGTGGTGGTAGTCGTCACCGGACTCATCGTCGTGGTGGTCGTGGGCGGCAATGTCGTGGTCGTCGTCGGCGGCAGCGTCGTGGTCGTCGTCGGCGGCAGCGTCGTCGTGGTCGTGGGCGGCAATGTCGTGGTGGTCGTCGGTGGTAGCGTCGTTGTCGTCGTGCTCGGCGGCTCTATCGTTGTAGTCGTTACACCGCCTCCCGCAGACAAAACCTCGATCGCCTTGATCGCAGGGTTGTTCTCCGGCCGGTTGACCAACTCGATCTGTAGACCGCCGCTCACGTTCGCGAGTACCGAGCGTACGACTGCGCGCCCGCTGGCGCCGGCGGCTGCCACCTGGTCGAAGGCCGGGTAAGCGATCACGCCTTCAACAACGATGTCGGTCAGGCGATCACCTTCGTTCGCGCTGCCGTCGTAGGTGTTGGCGAACAATAGGTTTACGACATAGAGCCCAGCCGGGACGTCGAAGTCGTAGATCAGGTTTGGCGCAGGGTTGCGGTCGACATGTTCGCACTGGAACAGATCTTCCGTCGACTCACTGTCGCAACCAAACATATCTGTGATCCCTGAGATGACGCAGGCTTCTCCGCCGCCGCCGAGATTGCAGCTCGACGCTTTTGCCGACTGGTTATAGCCGAAGTCTGCGAGCCACAGGTCGCCGTTGCAGTCGGTTTTGTCGCCTGCACACTCCGCTGTCGAAGTATTCGCATTCAGACGAATCGTATTGCCGGTGTTCCCGTCCACAGCGACCGATCCGAAGCAGCGATTCAATGGATCCGCGGGGCATGGATCATCGACGTTCTCGAGGCCGTCGTTGTCGTTATCGCCGGGCGTGGGGATTGTCGTCGTGGTCGTCGACGAAGTCGTTGTAGTCGTAGTCGTAGTAGTCGTCGGCGGCGGTACCGTGGTCGTGGTGCTCGGCGGCAGTGTGGTCGTCGTGCTGGGCGGTAGTGTGGTCGTTGTCGACGGCGGCAGTGTCGTCGTCGTAGTCGTACCGCCCGCAAACGCACTCAGGATCTCGATCGCCTTGATGGCAGGATTGTTCGCCGGGCCGTTGACCAACTCGACCTCGATTCCGTTGCCGTCGTCCACGATGACGACATAAGCGCGTACGACCGCTTTGGCACTGGCACCGGCTGCTTCGACTTGATCGAAGGCTGAATACGCCAGCTCGCCTTCCACCTTGATATCGAACGTACGGTCGCCGATGTTTTCCGAGCCGTCGTAGGTGTTCGCGAAGAACATGTTGACGACATAGGCGCCGTCCGGGACGTCGAATGTGTAGATGAGTTCCGGTGACGGGTTGCGATCACTGTGTTCGCACTGGAACAGGTCTTCCGTCGTCTCGTCGTCGCAACCGAATAGCGCCGGTATGCCGCTGATCACACAGCTCTCACCGCCGCCGTTGATGTTGCAGGTCGAGGATTTCGGGGACTGATTAAAGCCGAAGTCGCCGTGCCACATGACGCCGGAGCAGTCGAGCTTGTCTCCCGCGCATTCGGACGTGCTGGTGTTCGCGTTCACACGAATCGCATTGCCGGTAGCGGCGTCTACCGCGACCGTACCGAAGCAGAAGTTCCTTGGATCAACGGGACAGGGATCGTCGCCTATTTCCAGGCCGTCGTTGTCGGCGTCGGCGCAGCCTCCAGCGGGCGGCAGAGGAGCGAAGATGCAGTCGCCGGTCGCGGCGTCGCAGGAGTCGTCGGTGCAGGGGTTCTCGTCGTCGCAGCTGACACCGCTGCACAAAGCCGGATCCTCACACGAAACGACGGCGTCGAGCGCGCAAGCTTCGATGGGGAATCCGTCGGGGCTGCCGAGGCCGACATCGAGGATCGACAAGAGCTTGTGTCCCGCCGCGGTGCACGCAACGTCGATCGACATGGCGCTGCCGTCGCCGATGGTCGGGAAAGGCGGTTGCGACGAAGGGAATGTGGCGAAAACGCAGGTGGCGGCGCTGGTTGTGCAGCTGCCCGCCGGTGCGCTGGCGTCGAGCGCGCAGTCGGCCGTGCAGTCGAGGCCGGGCGAGAGTAGGAGCGTGCCGCCGAGCGCCGCAATGTTGGCGCCGCCGGTCGTCAGGTCGATGGGGACCGAGCAGGAAGTTCCGACCGGGCACGCGATGCTCTGCGGCGTGAGCAAAGGAGCGATTGCGCAGTTTACGGCGTGCGCCGCGCCCGGCATGGCGGCCGAGGCGCACAGCGCGAGTAGCAGCGGCGCAACGCGTCGTGTTCGCTGGGCTGTCCGGACGGGTCGATGTGCGTGATGGCGAAAAAGCGATAGAGGCTCAGGAGTCACAGGCGAACCCTCATGTTCATGGTCTTCTTCGCACTGTCTGCGGCGCTATCGCCCCGGGGCTACGAAGAGATGTCGTTCGAGCGGCTCGCGGCGGGCGAGTTCCCGATGCAAGCGCATCTCTCGAGTTTGCGGCGATAGCCCGAGAGTGGATGCGCGAGAGCGGAGTTGGAGTCGCAGAGGTCAGTTTAGAGATATCCAGGCTGATTGGGAAGTCAGGCACCCCGTCATCCGGGAAGTTCGCGATTGTCCAACTGCTGTCGCGACGTCAGCTTGCCGTGAGCAAATGAGCCAGTTTTGCTTGCACCTGCACTGCTTCGCGCCGAGAGCCGCAGTTGCACGGCAGTCCACAATTGTTCAAAATTTGCTCACCGAAGGCCATTTTGCCCCCTGAGTTGGGGGGCGGAGAGGCGGTCGTCCGCCGTATTCTGCCGGCGTTCCGCGACCCGGTCGGGCGGCAGATCCGGCGAGCTGGAAACCCGGCTTCTTGCGGATTTTGCCCTCAGCAGATCAGCGGTGAGCCCCGTTGAACGGCTGTACGACAGAAACGACTTCAGAAACGGTCGCGCGATTTCGACGCGATCGAGACGATCCACACGATCCACACGATCCACACGATCCAATTGAGGGACCCCATATGAACGCGACCCTAGCCATCCGCAGCATTCCGACCGCAGTGGCATCCTTACTATTGATGGCCACGGTCGTCTCGGCCGCAGTCACCACGACTACCGTCGGGCCGACCACGACGACTTCATTGCCAGTCTCCACCACGCTCGAGCCCACGACGACCACCGTCCTAGCTCCCGTGACGACGTCGACGACGCTTCCCGAGTGCATAGAGGACGTGGACTGCGCCGACGACCTGTTCTGCAACGGCGATGAAGTTTGCGAGGGCGGAGTTTGCTACGGCGGACCGCCGCCGTGTTTCCCGATCTGCGACGATTGGCTCAAGGGCGCAGTCCTCGAAGGGCCGGCGCTGCCATGCGCAGAATCGAAGGTAGGCTACCCCGTAGTGCTGTGCGATGAGGAACTCGATCAGTGCATCGACCCTCACGAGGTCTGCGACGATGTCATCGATTTCGAGGGCTTCGCCGAGGGCGAAGTGATCGAAGCGGTGTTCGGTACCGACGGTATCGGTCCCATCGGCGTGAAAGGTACGAACCTGACAGCCTTCCCCGAATCAACCAACGCCGCGGCCATCTACGACACGTCCTGCCCGGACGGATGTTCCGGCGGGCTCGACAACCTCGGCACGCCCAACGAGACTTTCGCGGGCCCGGGCGTCGGTGAGGGCGGCGAGTCGGGTATGCCCGACGAGAACTCCGCAGCACAGAACAACATGCTGATCGTCACCCGAACACTATCGGGCCTGGTCGGCGACGGCGTGATCACCAACCCGCGACCGCAGGGTAACGGAAAGACGGTGATGATCGATTTCGACTTCGGTGATGTCGGGCCGGTATCGATACTTTCGCTGCGCGTGATCGATGTTGACGACGACGAAGAGCCGCCGACCATCGAGCTGTTCGACGACTCCGATTCATCAATCCTGTTGGTGCCAGTGCCCGCTCCCACCGGAGAGAACGGGATCGTTACCTTCGAGCTACCTGAGAACGAAGGCGTGTTGCGTGTGCGAATCAGCCTGTTCGGATCCGGCGCAATCGACGACATCGCGTTCGAACTCAACGAGTGCCGGCCCGCGCCCGAGTGCATGTACGACGAAGACTGTGACGACGGCCTGTTCTGCAACGGCGAAGAATCGTGCCTGGAAGGCGAGTGCGAGGAGAATGAACCTGCGTGCGACGGCCCATGTAATGAAGATACTGACGCCTGTGTGCCTTGCGTCGTCAATGACGACTGCGATGGAGATAGCGACGGTCCGTTCTGCGACGGTGGGCAGGCGAAGTGCGTGTCGTGTCTGACTAGCGAGCACTGCGCTGATGATCTTTTCTGCAACGGAGACGAAGTGTGCAACGCCGGCGATTGTGTAGGCGGTAGCGCTCCTTGCGCCGACGACGAAAGTTGCAACGAAGACGGAGATACCTGCGACGACTGCGAGATTGACGCTGATTGCGCCGACGAACTCTTCTGCAACGGCAACGAGACCTGCAATGCAGGCAGCTGCGAAGCGGGCGACGATCCATGCCAGGGCGTGGGCGAGGACGACGGCGTTTGTGTCGAAGAGTTCGAGATCTGCGCGCAATGCATGGAAGACGCCGACTGTGATGACGGCCTGTTCTGTAACGGTGCCGAACGATGCATTTCGAACGGCCTACTGGTCGCCGGTGCGGCCAACAACAATCTCGCCCCGTATAGCTGCGCTCCGGGGATTTTGCCGTGTGCCAAGGGGCAGGCGTGTGACGAATTCGATGACGAGTGCAGTGAGATCGAGTGCATGGACGTCATCACGTTCAAGTACTTTGCTGAGGGCGCAATCATCTCGAGTGTGTTCGCCGCCGACGGCAACGGTCCAATCGGCGTGAAAGGTACGAACCTCGTGCAGTTCGACGAAGCGACCAATGCGGCGGTTGCGTTCGACTCGAGCTGCCCCGGTGGCTGCACCGCTGGGCAGGACAACCTCGGGACGCCGAACCAAGACTTCGCCGGACCGGGGATCGGCGCTGGCGGAGAGTCCGGTGAGGCCGGTGAGAACTCGGCCGAGCTGGGCGAGATGCTGATCGTGACGCGAACACTCAAGGACGCGAATCCCGACGACGGCTTGGTCGACGCCCCGCGCGCGCAGGGCAACGACAAGACCGTTACTGTCGATTTCTTCTTCGACGGAGTTGCGCCGGTGACGATCAAGTCGATTGACTTCATCGATATCGACGAGGACGAGGATCCGCCCGGCGTGATGCTGTTCGACGTCGGCGATGGCGAGATCCTGTCGCATACGTTGGCGGCCGGATTGGGCGAGAATAGCGTCTCGCGCATGTACGTACCGGCGAACGCTGGTGTCTACAGGCTGCGCGTGACGCTGAACGGATCGGGCGCAATCGACAACATCGCGTTCGGTCTGGAACAGTGTAAGGGCTCGACGACGACCACCACATCGACGTCCACGTCCACGACGACATCGACCTCGACATCGTCGACGAGCACGACGAGTTTACCGGTTGCGACCTCGACCACCACGACGTTTCCGGCGACTACGACGACCGTCCCCGCCACCACGACAACGGTTCCAGTGACAACGACGACGGTGCCTGTCACCACGACAACGGTTCCAGTGACGACGACGACGGTGCCTGTCACCACGACAACGGTACCAGTGACGACGACGACAATCCCGATCACGTGCGACGTTGTGCTATGTGCACTCGGCAGAGTGTGCGTCAATACGGCCGGCGGTCCGATCTGCCAGTGCCCGCCGGGGTTCGTGGGCGACAACTGTGAGCTCCAGATCTGACCGAAGCATGGCGGTTGCGAAAATCGACCGACATGTGACATATGCTTCTCTCCGCGTCGGCTGAGAGTGAAAAGACGCCTCGTGGCTCCCCGCCACGAGGCGTTGTTTCTTTAGCTGCGCGTGCACGGAGGTTGTGCGATCGATACACGACGATTGTTACGGGTCGCGGTCTTGCTGCTCGCCGCCGCTGCGGCCGCCTACTCCGGCAGTGACTTTGCGACGAATGATGCAATACGGGAGCTTCTTTCTGATTCGCCGTCTGATTCCGCCGCTGACTCTGCGTCCGGCTCGGGCGCGCGTCCAACGGCTAGCTCTCTCTCGAAGGGAACGGCCATGATCGTCAAGGCGTTTCAGGCAAAGCGATCTGACGTTGTCGTAGAGGCCGAGGGAGTGGTCGTGAAGGTGCTCTCGGATGACAACGAGGGCTCGCGCCATCAAAGATTCATCGTGCGCATCTCTGATTCCCAAACCGTACTCGTTGCTCACAACATCGATCTCGCTCCACGAGTGGCGGACATACGCTCCGGTGATCGGATCACCTTCCGCGGCGAGTACGAGTACAACGAGCGCGGCGGCGTCATCCACTGGACGCACCACGACCCCGATGGGGACCGTCCAGGTGGGTGGATCCGTCGTTCGGGTGAAATCTACCAATAGTTTCTCACGCCGTGGTCCGTGACTTGGCTCGGGGTCGAGGCTACTTCTCGGCGATTGGTGTGCGACGTGTGCTATCTGCATACGCGCGGGCCGGGGAGACGGGAATGAATCGAGTCGCTAATCTTGTCGCGGTCGCGCTGGTCGCAGCGTTGTCACTGTCCAGTTCAGGCTGCGTGTTGGTAGCCGTACCTGCGCTCGTCGCCGCTGCTGTGCTCCCAGAGACTGCCTTGCCCGAGTCCATTGCCGCCGTCGGCGAGATGAATCACGAGGAGGGCATCGTTTTCGGATCGCTGGCGATCCCGGTCGATCCCTCCGCGAATATCGTCGAGAACTGGGGCGGAATGGACTACTCGATCCCCGGCGCCGGCAACGACGCCGCGTACTCGTTGATCATCTTCGGTGTGGACAGGCGCGGCGTCGTTGACCAGGAGCGTCGTTGGAAGGCAGATTGCCGTCCCGATGGACTCTGCCGTTTCGTTGCCAAGCTTGGCGAAGGAGACTACGTCGTGAACACGATTCGCATCTCCAAGCGCGACGACGACCAGTACATGCTCGAATTCGGTCAGATCCTCACGCGTGTAGACATGCGATTCACGGTGGCGCCGCGCACCATTACCTACGTCGGTCGTCTGTCGGTATCGCCGCCGGTCGTCGATTCGCAGGGCAAGGCGCAGCTACCATTGGAGATTGCCGATGCGTCGCCGGAAGACGCTGTGGCCGTTGGACTGACCGAGGACGACGCGTATTCGGTGATATTGCTGTCGAACGTCTACCGAAGCAGGCCGGTCGAGAGTTACAGCTTTTCGCGCTGAATACCGGATCGTTTCGTAGACCGGAATCTTGGTGGATGTTCCATCCGGTGGATTCCTGAGCGGCGCGGAAGATGTGATCGTGTCGGGTGTCGCCGCTTTCGTCCCTGCTCGTAAGGGGGCCGTCCGGCGGCCGCGTCTGCATACGGCTTGGCCGCCGCATCGAGAAATACGCGAAAAGCCGCGTATATTGCCGTCCCGCGCCTGATGGAGAAAACGACAATCTCGTAATTTTGCCCGCCTATAATATAGGGACCCGCATTCTGGCGGGCGACGAGGCAACTATGAGCATCACTTCACAAGACGTAGCAATGGCCCAGGACTTCATCCGCTTTCGCGAACGCTGGACCGGGAAAGTCCTCGTTGCCGGCGTGGTCGGCGCCATCGGATTCACGATCCTCTATCTGCGTGCTTCGACACGGTATGATGCCCTCGCAGCGAGCATCGTAGAGCGCACGGCCTCATCCGGGATCGCCGGCGATGATCTAGCGTATGTCACGCTCGGTCTATACGAGTTCGGCGTCAACGCCGGTTACCATCTGGCGACAGACGTTTTGATCGGCGGTATATCGCTTGGTGTAGCCGTCGCGGCGATGTTTCCCGACAAGTACCGAGCGATCTTCACAAAGGTCGCCGAAATGGAACCCGACGCGTAGTCGGCGCTTCGCGTTTGCCAATCCGCACGTCACGGCAAGCTCGCCGGGCCTGTGGTACAACCAGTGTCCTGGGTCGCCCTGCGCGATCGGAGGTGCACGCGTTGTGATGATCGAAGTATTCGGCACGATCGCCGTATCGGTAATGGCTGCGGCCTACGCGCTTGAAGACCGGTCTCCCACGTTCATACTGATCTTCGCGATCGCCTGCCTGGCATCCTCGATGTATGCCGTGCTCATCCAATCGTGGCCGTTCGCAGTGATCGAGTTTCTTTGGTCGGGAGTGGCACTACGGCGTTGGCGCGCCGCCGGCTGAACGGTGCCCGAATCGGAGGTGATGACCATGGATCGAACTACCCTCACCGTCGTTGAGCGTGAGACCCTCACACGTGCTGCCGATCAGCACAGCGATCTCCTGCGTGCGTCAGTTTACGCCCGACGCAACGGCTCACGGTATATCGTCTTCGGATTGCTATCGATTCTCGTCGGCTACTTCGGCGACCCGGCAGGGGCCACGGTCGGCGTTGCACTGGCGCTGGTCGGATTCGGTTCCCGGCACTCTGGTGCTCAGCTAGCAGCAGGTAACCCGAGCGCTCCGATGCGGCTCGCATTGGGCGAGTTGATTCTTCTCGTTGCGGTGGTCGCCTACTGTGCGGCGAAGCTGACGATCATGAAGACCTCGAGCGCGGACATCGAGGCAATGCTCGGTCCTCTGGGTGGGCAAGTCGATGTCGAAGGCGTCATGGATATGACGAATAAGATCGTCTATCCGGTGGTGGTTCTCGTCACGTTTCTCTACCAGGGAGGGCTGGCCCTGTACTACCGGGCGCGCGGCTCCGCTGCGCGCCTGTACACCGATCACACGCCCGACTGGGCACGCGAGATCATGAGTATCGTTTCACGCTAGAGAGCGGTCACGCTAACGCAGGCGTCACGCTGGAGAGCGGGCGCGCTGGAGTTGGACTCAGGCGGCGATGCCGCTGATGGGGGCTGCGGTACTCTTGTCGCCGAGGCAGCCTAGATACTTGTAGGGATCGAGCAGCACCTCATTCACCGTTTCGATCGCGTACCCCGCGTTCAGCCCGTCGTCGACGCGCTCATCATAGCTATAGCGAACCTGGAGTTGGCGCCGCGGTACGAATTGACCGTCTTCCCACACAGGTCGTGTCTCTATCCTGCCGGCCATCATGAACTGCGGGCAATTTCCCCATTCGTAGAGGTGGTGGTAGCCGGCCTTCATCCCCAAGCTTCCGAGATTCGCCACGAACATGCTCGTGTACAGCGGATCTTTCTCGATGAAGCTATTGGGAAGCACGTTGTAGTAGTCGAGCAGCTTCAGTGTGCGAATGCCCGCTTTGAGTAGCGGCCGCGGCAGGGCAGTGAGCAGGTTGAACTCTTTGTCTTGGTAGGTTTTCTCACCGCTGCGCTCGACGTTGATCTGCCCATCGATGTTCTCACACAGCGCCCGGAACGTGGTGCCGGGATCGATTTTCATCTTCACGGTCGCCAACTTGGCTTTCGCGTCCAGCCGAGCGCGCTTCATGCTGAAGGTGATGTAGACGTCGTTGCGATCGTAGAGTCGATGCCCGATGGAAAACCGGTTCATCGTCGGGTGCTTCGACAGTGTCGTGTACGCTGCGGCGATGCAGCAGTGCGTGATGTCGCAGGGGAAGAGTTTCTGCGCCTCGGCGACGTATGTCTCGAGGCGCTCTGCATCTATCCAGACGTCGAAGTAGACGATCGATTCGTTACGACTGGGCATGATGTAGCCCATCATGGTGCGGTACTGATGCAGGTTCTTGATCAGTCGGCCGTCGGCGCGACTGGTTTTCATGGACAGAACTATCCAAGCCGAAAAGGCCGAAAAGGCGATGAGCGCGAGTATCGATAGGCTGGCCATAATGTCGCCCTCCTCCGGCGCGCGTGAAGCCCCACATTAGGCGATGGGGCGTACGGCTGCCAGCGATGGTTTGCGTACGCGTGCACTGAGCGTCACGCCCGCCATATCGACCTTGCGGATCTTGCCGAAGCCTTCGACCACGTCCCTTGCGATGCCTGCGCGTTGGCGCAGCTTCTGCGTAGACCAGTTAACTAGTTAACTAGTTAACTCGGCGTTCCTGATCGCCCCAGAACTGAGCGCGCAGTGCTTTCTTGTCCGGTTTTCCGAGCGCGGATAGCGGGATTGACTCGACGATGTCGACCGACTTCGGCGCCTGCACCGAGCCCTTGGCCTTCTTTACCATCGCGACAACCTCGTCCACGTCAACCGTCTCGCCGGGGCGCGGAACCACGACGGCCTTCACAGCCTCGCCCCACGTATCGTCGGGTACGCCGACTACAGCCACCTGCGCGACCGCGGGGTGGGTGGCGATGACATCTTCGATCTCGCGTGGGAAGACATTGAAGCCACCGGTGATGATCATGTCCTTCTTGCGATCGACGATGTAGAGGAAGCCATCTTCGTCGAATCGTCCGACGTCTCCCGTGTGAAGCCAGCCGCCGGCCAATGCTTCTTCGGTGGCTTCGGGGAGGTTGTGGTAGCCGCCCATCACCAGCGGGCCTTGCACGCAGATCTCGCCCGATTCGCCAGGGGCGACTTCGTTGTTGTCGTAATCGAGCAGCGCGAGGCGCGACCACGGTGCCGGTTTGCCGCAAGATGAGAGACGTCCCGGACGCGAGAGGTCGTGGTCTTCCTTCTTGAGGTGGGTGAGCACCATCGGTGCTTCGGATTGGCCGTAGCACTGAAAGAAGATCTTGCCCCACTTCTCGATGCCTTCCGCCAATCGCGTGGGGCTCATTGCCGACGCGCCGTATACTATTGTCTCCAGGCTCGAGATGTCGGCGGTGTCTGCGAGCGGTGAATCGAGCAGGACGTAGATCATCACCGGTACCAGGAACGTACAGGTGATCTTGTGCTTCTCGATCATCCCGAAGAATTCATCTGGAGAAAAGCCCGCCATCGCATACATGGCGCCGCCCTTGAGCAGCGTTGGTACGAACACGGCGGCGGCGGCGTGCGAGAGCGGAGTGGCGACGAGCATGCGGATCTCGTCGGGAAACTCCCATTCGCACATCTGGATCATCGTCATGTATGCCGCCGAACGCGCCGCTGCCATGACGCCTTTCGGGTTGCCTGTGGTACCGCCGGTGTAGACCAACGCACTGATTTCGTCAGGATCGACGTGCGCGGCAACCAGCGGCTTCGGCTCGAAGGTGTCGGCCAGCGCTGGGTAGTCGTCTGCGCCGTCGAGCGGCCCGAAGGCCATCAGGTTCTTGAGCGTGGGGACGCGTTCTTTGAGCGCCAGAACATGATCGCCGAAGTATGTGGGATCGAAGACCAGCGTCTCGATCTTCGCGTCGTTCATCACGTAGGCGTGATCGTCGAGAGAACCGAGCGGATGAAGCGGCGTGCCACGACAACCGCTGACCATCATGGCCGCCATGTTGTACAGCACTTCCGGTCGGTTGGCCGACAGAACGGCGACCGAAGAGCCTTTCGTCACGCCCTTTGAAGCAAGCGCCGAGATGAACTGGCTGGTACGCTCACGGACCTCTCGATACGAAGCGACCGTGTCGCCGAGAAACAAGCAGGGCCGCTCGTCGTAGCGGTTGAGACCGTCGACGATGAGCCGCCCCATCATCGGTGGAGAATGCAATGGATTGGTAGCCATGCGGGGGTCTATAGACCGTCCGCAAAGGCTTTCCCAATCGTGGCTACTGCCCGAAAACGCGTTTCAGAATGTCGGACGTGCGTGCGACCGGATCTTCGCGGATTTTGCGCTCCTCGTCGGCCAGCACCGTAAAGAGACCGTCGAGCGCACCATCGGTGACGTGGGTTTCCAAATCGACCGCCGGAGCCGTCACGAAGGGGAGGGCGTTGTAGCGCTCGACCATCGGTTCGTAAGCGTTGTAGAGCCCAACGGTCTGCATTTTCTCTGTGACGATGGGAGAGAATTTCTCACGGAGACTCTCTGAAGTACGCGTGCGAAAGTAGTCGGTGGCGGCGGTCTCGCCGCCGTTGAGGACGCCCATCGCGTCGTCGAGGGTCATCGTCGAGATCGCTTCCCAGAAAACACCCTTCGCTTCACCGGCGGCCTGTTCAGCCGCGCGATTCATTGCGACTTCCATCTCATCGACCTTCGCACCGAGACCGACCGTACGCAGCGCGTTCGTCATGGTCGTGAGCTGCTCGGGCATGGCAATCCGGATCAACGCATTGCCGAGGAAGCCGTCCATCGATGACGTGCTGGCCGTCGCGCGTTCTGTTCCCACGCGAAGCGCTTCTCGCAAGCCGTCGGCCGCTGTCGCAGCGTCGAGACTACCGAGTGTCGCGGCGGAATCGCCGCCGGCGTTGCCGCCACCGAACAGGCCGAAGAGAGAATCGAGAGGGGATTTTGCCGAAGCAGTTGAGGCGACGAGCGCGCTCGCCAGTGCGAACGCGCTCGTCGTAGCTGCGAATTGGGCTCTATTCACCGCCGAGCTTGGGCATGGCTGGGACCTTCACGTCGCCCGGAACAGGCGCCGAACCCGGTGCCGGATTCGCGATGACTTTTCCGGTCTTGGGATCCGTATGCACAACCATGCCGGGGGCGGTCGGTTTTGGAAGCGCGCTATTGACGGCGTTTGCTGCGTTCGTCGCCGCGTTGCCAACGGCGTTCCCGGCTGCGTTCGCCGCGTCGTTTACCGCGCCTGATGCCGCATCTTTGGCTGCTTGTGCCTTTGCCGCCGCTGCGTCTTTCGCCGCCTGCGCCGACTGGGCTGCGGCTGCTGCCGCTTGGTCGACGCTATTGGCTACGCTGTCGGCCGCATCCTTTACCTGCTTGCCGGCTGCGCCGGCTGCGTTCTCGAGATCGTTCTTGAGTGCGTCGGCTGCGCCCTTAACCGCGTCGGTCGGCGAACCGCTCCCGTGCGTCGATGCATCGCCACCGCTGTGGCTGCTGTCGTCACCGCCACTGCAGCCGGATACCAACAAGGCTACCGTAGCGAGGGTGACAAATGTGAAACGAAGAGGATTTATAAGACTGAAGAGAGAGCGGTCTGTTTTGGTCATGAAAGGCAAGTACCACAGTGAATTCTCGATTGGTAGCCCGGATAACGTATCTTTCTCCCCACACAGGGCCTCCCCCCAGGTCGGGCCGCGACGATGGTACTAGGGGTTGCGACTAGCAGTACAAGGGGGCGCAGGCGCGGAATCCCTACGCATTTGCGGTCCCGCTGTGCCTGAGGACCAATGTGCCGTCATCGGGGCCGATCGCAGGAGCGGACGGCGCCTACCTGAATCACTAGAAAAGGGAGATACGATCGTGGGTGAAGCGTACATCGTGGGGGCGGCCCGGTCGCCACTAGGCAAGCGTAAGGGCGAACTGGCCGGGATGCATCCCGCGGATCTCTTGGGTGATGTCCAAAAGGGGCTCGTCGAGCGGGTCGGCATCGATGCCGGCGAGGTCGATCAGGTCATCGGTGGTTGTGTCTCGCAGATCGGCGAACAGAGCTTCGACATCGCACGTACCGCATGGCTTTCGGCCGGATTGCCGATCGAAGTGCCTGCGACCACCGTGGACAGTCAGTGCGGTTCCAGCCAGCAAGCCAGTACGATGGCGGCGGGACTGGTCGCATCCGGAATGGAAGATATCGTCGTTTCGTGCGGTGTCGAGTGCATGACCCGTGTACCGCTGGGTTCGAATTCGAAGCACGGCGGTCGGCCGATCTCGGATCGTTACTTCCAGGTGATCGGCGCTTTCAACTCGCAGTTCCAGGGCGCCGAGATGATCGCGAAAGACTGGGACATCACCCGTGACGATACCGATGGCTGGGGCGAGCGTAGCCAGAACCTCGCCAAGGCGGCGTGGGCGGCCGGCAACTTCGATAAAGAAATCGTTGCGATCACGGCGCCGGTTCTCGATGAGGAAGGCAAGCCGACGGGCGAGACGCGTATCGTCACACGCGACGGCGGTCTGCGCGATACCACGCGCGAAGGGCTCGCGAAACTCAAGCCCGTGATCGAGGACGGCATCCACACTGCCGGAAGTTCGTCGCAGGTGACCGACGGTGCATCTGCGGTCATGTTCGCCAGCGAGGCGGCCGTTAGGCGACTCGGTTTGAAGCCGCGGGCGCGAATCGTGTACTCGACGATCGTAGGGTGCGATCCGCTCAAGATTCTCGAAGGACCGATACCGGCGACGAAGAAGCTGCTCGCACGCACCGGCCTCAAGATCGAAGACATGGATACGTACGAAGTGAACGAAGCGTTCGCCAGCATTGTATTGTCGTGGATGAAAGCTTCTGGGGCTGTCGAGGAACGCGTGAACCCCAGCGGCGGTGCCATCGCACTTGGGCATCCGACGGGCGCGACCGGTGATCGATTGATCACGACGGCACTTCATACGCTCGAGCGTGAAGGCGGCAAGTACGCACTGATCTCGATGTGCTGCGGCGGCGGTCTGGGTACCGGGACGATCATCGAGCGGCTGGACTGAAATCCCCGCCCGCAGGTCTTCTATGGCAAGTGACACAACAGAGCAGGAGATCCGTCTGGGAATCTCCACATGTTTGCTTGGCGAGGCGGTCCGCTTCGACGGCGGGCACAAACGCGACCGCTACGTCGTCGACACGTTGGGAGCATACTTCCGCTTTGTGCCGGTATGCCCCGAGGTTGAAGTCGGTATGACGATTCCGCGAGAAGCCGTACGCTTGGTGCGATCCGGCGGCGAGATTCGCATGCTGGGGCGAACTAGCGAGACCGACCATACCGCGAAGATGAATGTCTACGCGAAGCGCCGTGTCGCCGCGCTTCGTAAGCTCAATCTGTCGGGCTACATATTGAAGAAGGGCTCGCCGAGCTGCGGTATGGAACGCGTTCGCATCTACACGGACAAGGGCATGCCGGTTTCCTCGGGCCCGGGTTTGTTTGCGAGTGCCCTCATGGAAGAAATGCCGCTTCTACCCGTCGAAGAGGAAGGCCGCCTTAGCGACGCCGCGCTGCGCGAGAACTTCATCGTGCGCGTGTTTGCCTACCACCGATTGCGCGCATTGTTCGAGGGGCGCTGGAAGCTATCGGAATTGGTCGCGTTCCAGGCACGCGAGAAGCTACTGCTGATGGCGCACGCTCCGGCGGCTCAGAAACAACTCGGTCGCATCGTGGCAGACTCGCGCGAACTCGGCCGCGTGCAGACGCGAGAGCAATACAGCGCAGGGTTCATGGCTGCGCTCGCCAAACCGGCCAAGCGGCAACGCCATACGAACGCGTTGCAGCACATGCTCGGCTATTTCAGGAAGCTCTTGAGCGCGGCCGAGCGTAGCGAGATCGCAATGGTCGTCGAGGATTTTCACGCCGGTCTCGTACCGTTGATCGTTCCGATTACGCTGGTTCGCCACTACGTGCGTCTTCACGACGTCGAGTACTTGAGCGGCCAGACCTACCTCGAGCCGCATCCGAAAGAGCTCGCGCTGCGCAATCACGTGTAGTGTTGTGGGCCGTCGCGAACGACCTGTTGGTCAGTTCGCAGCGCTGCCGTCCGCCGTCAGTAGCCTGGGCAGGAAGAACATCGGCCAGATCACCAGCGCGAGATTGGATAGGAACCAGACCGGATCGAATTCTTTGAGGAGCGCCCAATAGCTCACCGCCATGGCCCCGGCAGCCATCGTGAGAGTGAGCGAGACGATCGCATAGGGGCGCCATACCGCGTCGCCGCGGCGCGCGGCGGCCACTGCTCTCAGACCGAAGTACGAGAACGCGATATCCAACGGGAAGAAGGACCAGTTCCACGCCACGACGTCGGGGCGTTCGTAGTTGGCATACATCCACTCGGCAGGAATCGCGATGATGTGCAGCGACGATAGTGCTGCCGCCGTCCAATAGAGCAGGAAGGCGATGTCGGTGACCGTGAGAGCGACACGTAGAGATCGTTGCATTCGTGGTTGTTCCTACTCACCGGATCCGCGAGAAGGCGGTTGGGTGGGTCCAATGCTACAGAACCCACGCAGCAAAACCCATGCAGTAAAAAATGTTTTGCGGCGAGCCGGATCGAGTTTACGGGCGATCATCGCGTGCATGGCACGCCGTCCCGTATACAGTGGCGGCGTGCCAACGCCTGGAAACCGAAAACCACCACACATCGTACCCGGCCAGCGCTGGCTGAGCGAAGCAGAACGAGATCTCGGCATCGGTACGATCGTCGATGTAGATGATCGCAGCCTGGTCGTGGCCTTCGTTGAGGCCGGCGAGAGCAAGCGCTACGCCATTCGCTCGGCACCGCTTCGGCGCGTTCGTTTCGCCGCCGGCGACTCCATCGTAGACAAAGAAGGGCGTACGCTTCGAATCGACGATGTCGTCGAAGCGGACGGCCTGCTGACCTATTTGTGCGACGGCGAGGAACTACCGGAGTACGAGATCGCCGATACGGTATCGCTCATGGGCCCGCGCGAGCGCCTACTGTCGGGGCGTACCTCGAAGCCGCATCGATTCGCGCTCCGTCTCGAGGCACTCGCCCGGCTGCACGATATTCGGCGATCGCCGGTACGCGGATTCGTCGGGCCCCGGCTCGAGCTATTGCCTCATCAGTTTTTCATCGCATCGGAGGTTGCCTCGCGCGCCACGCCGCGCGTGCTGCTGGCCGATGAGACCGGTCTCGGCAAGACGATAGAGGCTTGCCTGTCGATCAACAGGCTCATCGCGACTGGGCGTGCGTCGCGCGTCTTGATTCTCACACCGGATTCTCTCGTGCATCAGTGGCTCGTCGAGCAGCGCCGCCGATTCAACTTGCGTTTTGCGTTGTTCGACGAAGACCGTTGCGGCGCGGCCGAGGGATCAGTGGCCGGCGCGAATCCGTTTTCCAGCGAGCAGTTGGTGTTGGCAGGGCTCGGTCTCGTGACGAGTTCGTCGATACGCACGCAGCAAGCCGCCGATGCGGGCTGGGACGTCGTCGTGGTCGATGAAGCGCATCATCTGGTGCGTGAAGGAGAGAACTCCAGTCCCGAGTACGCGGCAGTCCAGGCGATCGCCGCGAATTCGCGCGGCTTACTGCTACTGACTGCAACTCCGCAGCAACTCGGCGAGCGCAGTCACTTCGCAAGGCTTCACCTTCTTGATCCGCAGCGCTACGACGATTTCGACAGGTGGAAGAAAGAGTCGGATCGATACGGACAAGTCGCCGGCCTCGGGCGCTGTCTGATCGACGGTGCCACGCCGAGCGAGGACGACTATCGCGGTCTCGGTGAAGTCCTCGGTGAATCGCCCGAATCGATTGCCGAGTCGTTGGCCAATGCAGACGGGCGCTCGGAAGTTCTATCGCGATTGATCGATCGGCACGGGCCCGGGCGTGCGATGTTTCGTAACACCCGCAGCGCGATGCCGCGCTTTCCCGAGCGTGAAATCCACGTGCATGGGTTACCGGCGGCTGCCGATACCAAGGTCGCAGACCGACTTGCCAAAGAATTGGCGCTCGATCTCGGTCTGGCTCGTGTCACCAAGCGCACGCGTTACGATTTGGCCGATGATCCGCGCATCGAGCACTTGCTCGCCTTTCTGTCGGAGTCCGACGACTCGAACGTACTAGTGTTCTGCTCGAATGCGGCGAAGGCCCAAGCGATCAAGGACGCGATCGACGCGAAGCGCGGGATCGATATCGCTCTGTTCCACGAGGACCTCAACGTCGTGCAGCGCGACCGCAATGCCGCATGGTTCGCTGAGCCCGACGGTGCGCGTGTGATGATCTGCTCGGAGATCGGCAGCGAAGGCCGTAATTTTCAGCATGCCCAGAACATGATGATGTTCGACCTACCGCTCGATCCCGATCTCGTCGAGCAGCGTATCGGACGCCTTGACCGCATCGGACAGCGCGGTGTCGTGCGCATCGACGTTCCGTACGTCGAGGGCGGCGGAATGGAAGCGCTCGTGCGGTGGCACCACGAAGGAATCGGTGTTTTCGCGCGACCGACCACGAGTGCGCAAGCGTTGCTGGAACGCTTCGGTAACGATGTCGTTCGTATCGTGACATCCGGTGCACCCGAAGCCGACGAGATGGATGCGATCATCGAACAGACCAGTAGGGCGCACACCGAACTCGCGGCGGTTGTCGAGCAGGGCCGAGATCTACTGCTCGAGATGGCATCGCTGCGTCAGCCGCGCGCCGACGAACTGGTCGATGCGGTCAGTGCCGCGGCTACCGACGGAGATTTTGAGGATTTCGCACTGCGGCTACTCGACGCGTTTCACGTCTATGCCGAAGAGATCGCGCCGCGTTGTTATCAGCTCAACCCCGACGCGCTTCGCGCCGTGGAGCTGCCATCTCTCGAAGGCGGACGTCGCACCATCACGTTTGATCGCGAGGTGGCGCTCGTGCGAGAGGACTTCGAGTTCTTCAGCTGGGACCATCCGTTGATCACTGACGCGATCGAGCATCTATGTTCCGGCGATACCGGCAACGCATGCTTCGCAGTCATCGAAGGTCCGAAACCGGCGCGTATGTTGCTGGAGACCGTGTTCGTGCTCGAAGCCATTGCGCCGCCTTCGCTGCACTGTGGGCGCTTCTTGCCGCCAACGCCCATTCGAGTCGTCAGCGACCACAAGGGCAGGGCGGTAGACGATGCAGACGACTTGTTCGCCGATGCTTCCCTCATGACGCGGGCGCCGACCGACTGGGTGGTGCAGCGACAGAGTACGCTGCGAGACCTGCTCGAAACGATGCTCACCACCGCGAACAAGAGTGCTGAGAAGAAGGCCGAAGCGTTGCGCGATGAGGCCGCGCGGGCGCTCGAGACCGACCTGTTACGAGAGGTGGATCGCTTGCGCGAGCTGGCGCGAGTCAACGAGCAAGTCGATGCGTCGGAAGTCGACGAGGCTGAGCGGGAGTTGGAGAATTTGCGTGGTCACGTCGGTCGCTCGCGATTGCGGCTCGACTGCGTGCGGCTACTGTGGATCGGCCCTCCGCTGTCTACGTGACACCGACTCTCAGTCTCGCCCACACAAACAGGCGCCGAGGTAATCCCCGGCGCCTGCTGTTTGTTCGTCTGCGCGCGAACCGCTTCTGCGCGTATTCGCTAATCGCTCGCTGGTGCTAGCGGTTCGCCCAGAACCAGGTGCGTGTGTGCCTGCGCGGCTGCTTGAAGCGAGTGTGGAAACACTCGCCGGTGTCGCTCTGCAGTTGTACGGTGACACGCGGATCCTTGCGGAACATCTTCTTGTTTGAGACCGGCTCCGGCATCGGGATGTTGTTGCCTAGCGCGCCCATACCGATCCGTGCTCGCCGGGTGCCGGAACCGCGCATGCGGAGCCACGCAACGCCGTCGTTCTCGCCGTACCAGTCGGTATAGCGCCAGGCGTTGTTCTCCGGCACGAACTCCCAGTTCTCACCGGCCGGTATCGTCAGACTGGTCGCCAACGATCCGACGCCTGCATCGAAATCATAGACACACACACGGTTCGTGGTATCGAGCGATGGATCCCCGAACGCCTCTATCGGCGTGTACTCGCCGTACTTCCAGCGCCAGATCATGATGTTGCCGATGGGCGACGACGTTCGCACTACGCGGAACGTCGCTCGCCTCGACTGGCGACATCCCCATAGCGGCTCGGCAGCACACGCGTCTACGTCCGGCATGGTCGTGGACGTGGTTGAAGTGGACGTCGTCGTTGTCGACGTCGTCGATGTGCTTGTGGTCGTCGTGGTAGTAGGCGGCTCACAAGTCGGATCATTCGCGGGATTCGTGACATGCGCGCAGGTACCGGCACCGTCGCATACGTCGTCGGTACAGATATCCCCGTCATCCTCGCAGGGATCGAAATTGTCGGCGTAGCCGCAACCGCTAAGCTGGTCGCAACTGTCTGTCGTACACACGTCGCCGTCATCGCAGTCGAGTGAGAGCCCCGACAGGCATCCGGCGGACGCGTCGCAGGACTCGACGCCGTTGCATACATCGCCGTCATCGCAGCTGAGCGGAATGCCGGCAACGCAGCCGCCAACCGCATCGCAGATCTCGTCGCCGTTGCAGACGTTCGCGTCGTTGCACTCGAGCGGGGTGCCCGTCGTGCAGCCGAACTCAGAGTCGCAGGACTCCGCTCCGTTGCATACATCGCCGTCGTCGCAGGTGAGCGGCGTTCCGGCGTTGCAACCGGTAGCGGCGTCGCAGGACTCCGCGCCGTTACAGGCATCGCCGTCGTCGCAACTGAGCGGAGTTCCGGCGCTGCAACCGGTAGCGGCGTCGCAGGATTCCGCGCCGTTGCACGCATCGCCGTCGTCGCAACTGAGCGGCGTTCCGGCGTTGCAACCGGTAGCGGCGTCGCAGGACTCCGCGCCGTTACAGGCATCGCCGTCGTCGCAACTGAGCGGCGTTCCGGCGCTGCAACCGGTGGCGGCGTCGCAGGACTCTGCGCCGTTACATACATCGCCGTCGTCACAACTGAGCGGCGTTCCGGCACTGCAACCGGTGGTAGCGTCGCAGGACTCTACGCCGTTGCACGCATCGCCGTCGTCGCAGACCAGCGGCGTTCCGGTGCTGCAACCGGTGGCGGCGTCGCAGGACTCCGCGCCGTTGCACGCATCGCCGTCGTCGCAGACCAGCGGTGTGCCGGATTCGCACTCCAACGCTGCGTTGCACATCTCGACGCCGTTGCAGGCGTTGCCGTCGTTACAGTCTCCGTCGTCCAAGCAATCCGGCGCAAGCGTCGTAGTTGTCGTGCTCGTACTTGTGCTCGTACTGGTACTGGTGCTCGTGCTCGTTGTGGATGTACTCGTTGTCGTCGAGGTGGTCGACGTGGTGGATGTCGTCGTCGCACCCGGCGTCATCGCGATGACTTCGATGGCTTTGAGCGCCGGGCTGTCAACCACGGCGCCGAAGGAGATCGTCAGCCCCTCGCTCCCGATAACCGCTGCTACGCTAGACCGTACGACCGCGCGGGCGTTCGCGCCCGCGTCCCGCACGACCTCGAAATCGTCATGGGCGAGGATGCCTTGGACGTAGATGTCGAAAATGCGACCGCTCGGCATCGGTGTTCCGTCGTACGTGTTCGCGAAGAACAGGTTGACGACGTAGTTGCCGGCCGGCACGTCGTAGCTGTAGATGAGGTCCGGGTCGGGATTGCGATCCGAATGCTCACACTGGAACAGATCTTCCGTCGTTTCGTCGTCGCAGCCGAACAGCGTATCGATGCCCGAGATCACACAGGCTTCGCCGCCGCCGTTGAGATTGCAGGTGCTGGCCTTCGCGGCCTGGTTGTAGCCGAAATCCGCGTACCATTGGTCGCCGTTGCAATCGATCTTGTCGCCCGAGCATTCGGCGTTCGACACGTTCGCGTTGACGCGAATCGGCGTACCACTGCTGGTGTCCACGGCGACACTGCCTGCACAAAGGTTGCGCGCATCGACCGGGCACGGGTCTTCGAATGCATCGAGCCCGTCGTTGTCGGGATCCGGGCATTCGGCCGTTGGTGCCGCGATGACAGTGTTCGTGCAACGCCCGGCTGTGAGGTCGCAGGTGTCGATCGTGCAAGGATTGAGGTCTTCGCATCCGCTATCTGCGACGCAGCGTTCGTAGCGAAAGATCTCGTTGTGGTCTGTCTTGCCTCCGCCGCCGCGCGGAGAGCCGGCGAGCAGATACACGCGCGGATGTAGTCCGTCGTGCGCGTCCGTGACTGTAGCCGCCAGACCTTGGCGCGCGGTAGGCATCGGGGGCAGTGTGCGCCAGCTGTCGGTGTCTGGGTCGTATTCGTTGACCGCATCGTAGGCGCCGTCGACCGGTCCGCCGCCTTCGCCGCCGAAGATGAGGATGCGACCCTGGATGACAGCCGAGTTGTGGCCGCCGCGTGGATCAGGCATCGGCGCACCCGGCATGAGCCAGGTATCGGTAGCGATCTCGTAGATGTCGGTGAACTCGAGCGTAGCATCGACGCTGCCGACGAGGCCGCCGATGACATAGAAGCGGCCGTCAACGATGTGACCGCGCGCATGGTCGCGAATTCGGGGCATGGGCGACAGCGTCGACCAAACGTCGTTCACGGTATCGTATACTTCGAGTACGTCCGAAGAGATCCCGTTCACGTAGCCACCGGCGCAATAAATGAGCGTGCCGTCAGCGTCACATGCCGCAGCGCCGCGTGCTGTCGGCATCGCGGCACGCGTCTGCCAGCCGAGTCCGGGGTTGGCCGGGTCGAACATGAGTACTTCGTCGGTCGCAGGACTGGGGATCCCGAACTGGCCGCCGAGAATGTAGATCTTCCCGCCCACCGACAACGGTTGGAAGTGGTTTCGGTCCCCGGGCAGGGCAACGCCGGCGCTCCAGGTATCGGTGGCGGGATCGTAGATCGACGTCTCCGGTCCTTGCTCACCACTGATCAGGTAGATCAGTCCGTCGTGTGCGACGGCGCCGGCGTTGTTCAATTCGAACGGAGCGGGTTGACCGTTGAACAGATACTCGGCCTCGCCTAGGCAGGCGAGTTCGTCCGCACCGACGTCGTTGGGGCATAGATCGTGCTCGTCGCAGATCCCGTCTCCGTCCGTGTCGGTTGTACATGCGTGAGCGTGCACCTGCGTCGCCGTTGCCAGCGTGAGACCCGAACCGATCAGGCCGAGTAAGAGTAGCGAGGTTGCTAGATACTGTAGGTTGCTTGGTTTGCGCATCTTAGGAGTGGTCCTATGGTATTAGATTCCGCGAGCTGCGATCGACTCAGAGGTCCTGTCAGAGATTCTGTGCGACTCGTGGTTTTCGGCGGGCTCTGCGGTCATCGATACGAGAACGAGACGCAGTGAGTGAAGTATTTCGGTGGCGAGCGAGCTGGTGAACGAATAGTCGGCAGCGCGCTCGCCTTTTACGTATGCGGTGACGACGCCGTAGAAGCGGTCGCCGATGAGAAACGGGAACACGGCTGACCGACTGACCGCGGACGTTGCGACAACCGTACCGTAAGCGTCGACCGTCTTCTTGACGTGATCTCCGGTACCGGTCTTGCCGCCGATCGCGAGAAGCGAGCCGTCGGGCCCCGGTATCGCGCCGCCGGTGCGTCGAGCCGTACCGTGTTCGACGACCTCCACCAGTGTGCCGCGCAAAACCTCTGCGACTTCCGGTGTCATGACGCGAACGGGCGCTTCGGTGCGAGGAACTAGCACGGTGTCGTAGGGTGTGTCGGCTGCCAGGCGAATTTCTTCAATGCGTCGTGTTGGGTGACGCAGACCTGAGGCCTGAATGATGCCCATCAAGTCCGCCAGTGCCGTCGGGCGATCCGCGGATGCACCGAGGGCCGTTGCCAACGAAGGGACCAAGCGCGCAAACGGATAGCCGAGATCGCGCCAATGCGCGTGCAGCCACGCAAACGCGTCGACTTCCAGTTCAGAATAGATGCGTCGATCTTGAGCTACTTTCATGCTCGTCGCATGGAGCCATGCGAAGGCAAGAGCGCGCTGCGTCTTACCTTCTTCGAGAAACTCCGAGAACAATCCGGTCGGGCGTGTCGATAGGTGCCGCAGCGTGAAGAGGCGGAGCCAGTCGCCGCCAGCCAGATGCGCAAGCTCGCGCGGCGTGAACTTCTCCGGGTCGTAGTCGTAATACATCGACTCGAGCGCTTCGTCGTCGAGTTCCCAGCGCGGCATATCCGCCATCCATTCGCGCATCTCGGCCGTGAACTGTTCGAGTGAGATATCGGGATGCATCAGCTGGATGAGTACTGCGACCCGGCGAGGCGTCTTGCGAATCGCATTGAAATACGAACGGCGCATCTCCTGGGGAGTGCGGTTTTTGTACAGCCGGTAGTAGCGGTGCAGCGACTGCGTGGTTTCGAAGCTCGCGGCGCGCTTGAGGTATTCGCTGCGAAGTGGATGGCCGGCGTCGTTGAGAATGTCGGCCCTGTCACTCCAAACGCCGTAGATCAGGTGCGCAACGATATCCTGCATTAGGCGAACAAACGGCAGATTCACCGAATGCCGTGTCGCGTTTCGTATACTGAAGCGCTTGTCATCGTGTTCGTCGTTGAAGTTGGCGAAACGGTGGAATCCGCGCCCCGTCTGGAATTTTTCCCAGGGCGATGCGCTGTAATGCCGGTTCATCGCGCCCCAAAGGAAATCGATGAGCGGCTCGTCGGGGCGGGCCAGCCGACGTTCGCGTGCCCAACGCGCGAGAATGTCGCGCTTGTCAATGCGTCGCTCGGGTAGAGCCGCCGTGGCGTAGAGATTGGTCATCATTTCGAGATAGGTCGCGAGCGTGCGCAGCTTGGCGGTCGAGCCGAGGTCGAGCATGACGCTGTCGTCCACGAGGCGAGACGAGCGTTTGGTATCTGCATGAATGCGCAGTCGATTTACGTCGCCGGTACGCTCGTAGAGCGAAAAGCTGAGCGTGAGCGGCGTGGGGTCGGTGTCGTCGAGTACTCCACGTGTGCGGAATCGCCGATTCATGAAGCTGTCGGGGTTGCGGACATCGTCGAGCAGGCGCTGGACTTCCTTTTCGTACAGGCCTATCGAACTCGTTCGTACCGAAACGTCCATCCGGTCGAGTTCGTAGAGACTGTCCACGCCGAGCGTACCCATTAACTGCACACGCATCGGGCGTGCATCGTCGCGCTCGTCGGGGGATGCCGATACCGGGACCTGCCGTTTGAGGTGGTACTCGGGGCGCGCGCTGATTGCGGCGTCTCGCAGTCGCTCTGAGATCACACCTTCGGCGGCCAACACGGCCAGGAAGCGCTCGGTACGTAACGCGAGAGCCTCTCGATCGGCGATCAGGAACAGGTGTGGTCGTCCGGCCGCCAGCACGAGGCCGAGTGCCTGGCGATATGCGTACGCTTTCGCGCGTAGCGACATGTCGTCGGCTTCGTCCCCGTTGATAAGATCGGTGACGACTCGGTAGTCCGACCCGTACCAGAGCGCGAGGCCCATCGGCACTCCGATGACTTCGCCGTGCCCCGCCACCGCTGCCAGATTGATGCTGTTCAGATAGTCTACGACGATACGTTTGCGTGCAGCGATGGTATTGGACCCGCCGATGTACGCACGCAAGCTTGCGGACGCCATTTGTCGAGCCTTCTCGCCCGAACCCATCGTCAATCCTTGTGGTGAGTGGCGGAGTTTCTCCAGCTGGGTGGCGAGTGTACTGCCGCCCGGCACACGACTGTCGTTGCCGAACCAACTCCAACCCCATTCGAGCGTTGCGCGCGCGAGCCGCGGCCACTCGACGGCGGGATTCTGGTTCGGCGTAGGCCGCAGTAGATCGCGATTCTCGATGAACAGAAGTGTATCGACGAGAAGCGGCGGGATCTCGTCGAAGTGCTCGTAGATCAGGACCGGCTCGGCGGAAGAGAACAGGCGCTCGTTGCGTGAATCCTCGATGTAGAGACCCGCGCGTGCTTTCTCGGCATAGGGCGGCGTGAGCCCCATCGACGTCAGCGTGCGCAACATCGGTGTCGGCGCGGCCTGGGCGACGATCTCGAATCCTGCTTCGTCGAGCTTGGCAAGGTGTTCGCTGTGACCGGTGTATCCGAGCCGTACGTCGTAGGGGCCGGTCGGTGCGGGTAGGCGTTGTGCGTTGCTGCCGGGAGCCAATCGAGCTTGCGCCTTGCGACCGATCGACGAGAGAACGGTCGCTTGAACAAGCGACGTCCGCGTCTCGATCCAAACCGACGCGCCGACGACCGCGCACAGCAGTGCGACGCGCGCGGTGATCGCACCGCGGCGACGTTGGTCGGCGCGGCTCTTGTGCTTGGAAAGGACCATCGACGAATCAATCGCTGACTCCGATGGGCGCGGCTGTCTATGGGGGCAATAAGTGTTGCTGCGATGCCGGGAAGCACCGTAGTCGTGTTCGTCGCGACGCTAGCCCGCACGAGCGGCGGCTTTCGTGAACCCTGTATGCGCTATGCTTTACGCACGCTTGCGTCGGGTGTGATGCGGCTAGTTGAAAACTGCGACACGGCGCGTGCTACACGCTTCGTCGGGCGCACACACCCACGATCGGGGGCGTGACAAAGTTGACGCGCCCGCGTTTACTCGGCGTTGGTCAAGAGTAGGCGCTGGTTCCCTTCGGCGTTGCGCACGATGACTTGCCGACCGTCCTGCCATTGGGCGACGACCCAGTCGGCCCCGGTTCGTTGTCCGAGCCCGAACCGTAGCGGCTGCGCGTTCTGCGATGCGCGACTCGAGCCGCCGTACGCTTCTCTAAACTGTAGAAGGGGCCCTGCTTTCACGAATACACGCGCTCCGGTCGCACCGGCGTTCCCTGACGACGGCGCCTCGGGGACGTGAACCTCGAGCCAGCGGTTCGTGCCCACGTCGGTGGCATTGCGATACAGCGTGACGCGCGACCCATCGGTCGTGGCGGTCAGGACGTCCACGCGCCCGTCGTGATCGTAGTCTGCGAACGCGACAGCGACATTATGAGCTCGGCTGGACGAGAGCACGCTCGGATGCGAAAAATTCGTACGACTGAAACTCGGTTCGACGGTCGCGGTATTCGTAAACCCGATGTGGGGCAGGTTGTCTTCCTGCGCGACGAACAGGTCCGGGAACGTATCGAGATTGAAGTCCTCGAATCCCAGACCCCAACCGAAGTCTCCGCCGGTGCCGGCGCTCGACGTAATGTTCGTGAACGTGCCGTCCGAGTTGTTACGTAACAGGGGGTTGTTGCCGATGTTGGAGACGTAGTAGTCGAGGTCGCCGTCGTGATCGATGTCGGCGGCATCGATCCCCATGGGGTTCGAGATAGGGGCCTGCGCGTTGATCCCGGCGATCGTGGTGACGTTGGTGAAGGTTCCGTCACCGTTGTTGCGTAGCAGCGCGCGCCCGCCGCGGTCGTTCCAGATGTGTAAGTCGGCGTCGATATCGCTGTCGTAGTCGCTCCACAATACCGCGCAGGGATTGCCTTGATCGTCTATGGCGGCTGTGGATTGCGTGGTGGTATCGGTGAAAGTCCCGTCACCGTCGTTTCGCAAGAGATAGAGACCCGGGCCCGGGATATCGCTCGATGCCGATACCAGGTCGAGGTGACCGTCGCCGTCGAAATCGCCGAACGAGACGATCTTACTCGAACTATTGGTCTGCGATGTCAGCGGGCCGCCGGCGCCAGTCGTTGCGGTCACGTCGGTGAACGATCCGGTGCCGTCGTTGCGCAGCAGAATGTCGAAGGGATGTGCCCCGACATAGAGGTCTACGTCACCGTCGTTGTCGTAGTCGGCGGCCGCTACAGAGTAACCGTCGATGCCTTCCATGATCGTGGCGAATCCCGACGCCAGTGCGTTGTCGGTGAACGTGCCGTCTGCGTTGTTTGTGTAGAAGTGCGAAGGAAACTGCGTTGCAGTACCAAAGAATCGACCATTGACGACGACGATGTCTTCCCAGCCGTCACCGGTAAGATCGACGAACGCGACGCCGACTCCATGCGAGTTTCCACCGCCGACCACGTTCGCGAGGCCGGCTGCGTCGGTCGCATCGACGAACGATACCGGTCCGGCGTCGATTTGATCTTGCTCGGGTACCGCCGTCGGTACGTGACCAAGATCCGTGCCGACAGATGGATCAATAGGGAACCATGCCGGATCGCTGCAGGGGCAGGCGAGCTCGATGTCCACGCCGACTGCCGCGTTCAGACAGATCAATGCATCGGTCGCGGTACCGGGAACGTCGCCGCCCGGCGCACACGCGCATGCCGGACTACACTGCGCAGCACCGACCGCGGCACTGAGAATGAAGAGGCAGTCGCTGGCTGTCGGGCGTTCGCCGTTGCTGCTCGGTTGGGCGCAGTCGCCGAGCGCCGCGCCGGCCGCGCCCGGATTCGCCAAAACGCCCACAACTCCGAGAACTGCCACGGTCAGCATTGCCGCCGCACGCGCTCTGCGAATGGTGCATAGGATAGGCGAGGATCGTCGTTGCAACTCGTGCATGGATGCGGCTGAGCAGTGCGCGGGGCCGCAGCTGCATTGAGGCTCAGTATGGCAGCGAATCTACGCGATCGACACCGCAATCAGGATTCGTCGTCGCGAGCTAGCTCGGCCTTCCAATCGGGCACGACGAGTCTCCCCTTTTGCGGCCAGTGATTGCGCTCGGCGAGTTGCGAGAGTGCGGTGATGCGATCGTTCTCGAGGGGGTGTGTCGAGAAGTAGGCTGCGTCGTTTGCGCGATCTTTGATGCTTTTTTCATGTTGGCGCGCGAAGAACGCGTCTGCTCCGGACACGTGCCCGTACTCGGCATACATCAGCTCGAGTCCGAAGGCGTCGGCGGCATGCTCTTGCTCTCGGCTATAACTGCGCAGGGCGACATCGCCCAACACACCACCGACGTCGGCCAGCAGACCGTCGGTGAGCGCACCGACGACGAGCATCGTCACCACACCGCGGCCCAAACCGCGCAAGTGATCGCGATTACGAAAGTGTCCGAGCTCATGGCCGAGAACGAAGGCCAGCTCGTTCTCCGACTCGACCTGTTCCAGCAGGCCAGTGGTCAGCAGCACCATGCCGCCGGGCAGCGCGATCGCGTTGGGTGCCTCATCGTCGATGATTCTCAGTGCGACGGGGTAGGGATTGTCCGGCCAGTGCGCACCGACGCGCTGCATGAGAAGGGCTGCGGTGTTGAGTTGCCGTTTCGTGCCGGCCTCGGTGGCGAATCCGTCGATCGGAAGACGATTGAAGACGTTGATCTCCCAACTCGCGGGAACGTGCGGAACGAGCAGGTCGATCGCCAACGCTCCGATGACGATCACCGCCGCGGCCGCTCCCGCGATTCCGAGAAGCAGAACCGGAAGATCGCGTACCGGATTATCGCGATCGTAATTCGCCAGCTCGTCGGGAATCCGTGGTTCGTGTTTCACGGAGCCGGTACTGCGGGTCTCGTTAGACCCGCGGGCCCCGTGCCCCGGTTGGCCGATCCCGGTAGCCGAACACCCGTGCCGAATGCGAGCACCTCGACGCCGGCCGTGCCGTTGTTTGCGCGCCCGTTCGCCAATTGTGAAGTCTCGAGCCGAACATTGATGACCCCGTCGCAGCCGGCATCGCGAGCGGCGGCCTGCATTCGCAGCACCGCTTCACGACGTCCGCGATCGAGTATGGTTTCGTAGGCCTTGATGCGTCCGCCGACGATGTTGCGTAGCCCGGCGAGGAAACGTTTGAAGTGATCGACAGACACAACGACGCTTCCCATCATGAGGCCGATGGTCTCTACGCGTCCGTCGCTGGGTTCGTATTCGAAGGTGACGGTCAGAAACCCACGGTTGATCGCTTCTCGCTCGCGTAGGTCGCGAAAATGACGGTGCTCGAGAAAGCGTCCCGTGAAGAACGCTACGATCACGAGCGCGATGGGTGCTGCGAACTCGGTGATCAGCCTGAAGGAAAGATCGTCCACGTCAGTCCACGCGTACGGCGGTGCCGTAGGCAAACAATTCCGCTGCGCCTTGGGCGACCGAACTGGTCGAGAAGCGCACGTTCACGACGGCGTTCGCTCCGACCGACTCGGCCTGTGTGACCATGCGCTCGATGGCTTGCTTGCGCGATTCTTCGAGGAGTTCCGTGTAGCCCTTCAGCTCACCGCCGACGATGTTCTTCAGGCCGGCCATGATGTCGCGACCGACGTTCTTCGCACGAACGGTGGATCCGGTGACGATCCCGTAGAATTCGACGATGCGTTTCCCCGGAACTTCTTCGATATTGCTCAGTAGCATGCGCAGACCTCCCGCCCACGCCCGCAGGCGGTGGCTAGCGTAGTACCATAGCGTCTTTGCGCGTGGGCCTCTATCGTAACCACGCGCGATTACGTGCGATTACGTGCGATCAGGTGATGTCGAAATCTTCGAGGCTGGGACTTCGCGTCCAATCCCAGTAATCGACGAGTCGCCAGGGGCTCAGGATGTGGATTCGGCCCGAGGCGTTTTTATACCAAGAGTGTGTGATCGACGGGTGGGTCCAGACCAGGCCTTCGAGTTCTCTCTGTGTGCGCTCGAAGTACTCATCGTGAACTGTTTCGCGAGGTTCCATGGCTCTATGGTCTCCCGCGATCAACTGCTTGATGCAGCCGCTGATGTAGCGCATCTGGCATTCCGAATGGAAGATCAGGCTTCCGCCGCTCGCGAGGTTCGTGCCCGGACCGTACATGCAGAACAGGTTCGGAAAGCCGGGAACGCTGATTCCCAAATACGCTTTCGGTTCATCGCCCCAGTGCTGTGAGAGCACGACGCCGTCGCGTCCCACCACTTCGATCGGGAACAAGAAGCGATTCGCCTGGAAGCCGGTCGCGTACACGATGATGTCGACTTCGTAGCGCTTGCCGTCGTCATCGACGATGGCGTCGGCCTCGATGCGTGCGATGCCCTTGCGCACCAGTTCGACGTTGTCGCGCGTCAGCGCCTTGAGCCAACTTCCGTTGTCCTGCAGCGTTCGCTTTCCCGTCGCGGGGTAGTCGGGGATGACTTTCTCGAGCAGTTCCGGATCGTCCTCGATCTGACTCTTGATCCAATCGGTGAAGACCTCGCGGGTCGCGTCGTTTACCGCGCTGACGGAGTTGCCGTCGGTGGGCCATTCGGGGTCAATCTGCGCGGCAATGAACGCGCCGTCACAGCCGGGCCAGAACAGAAGGAACCGATACCAACGTCCGTAGAAGGGGAGGTGGCGCAATGCCCACTGAACACCGGGCCCGACCTTGTCGTGGTAGCTCGGGTTGGGGAACATCCACTGCGCAGTACGTTGGAAAACCGTGAGTTCGGCGACGTCCGGAGCAATGGTAGGAACGATCTGAAAGCCGCTCGCACCGGCGCCGATAACGGCGACACGTTTTCCTTTGTAGTCGACGTCGTGATTCCATCGCGATGAATGGAACGACGGTCCGCGAAAGTTGTCGCGGCCCGCGATATCGGGCAGAGCAGGGCGGTTGAGTTGACCGACGGCAGATATGACTGCGCGTGCGTCGAGTTCTTCTTCGTTGCCGTCCTTGTCGCGAGTGCGCACTGCCCAGCGACTGTCGCTTTCGATCCAACGCGCACCGACGACCTCGGTTTCCCAGCGGACCGAATCGCGGACGGCGTGTTTGTCCATCACGTCGTCGAAATATTTCTGTAGTTCCGGCTGCTGCGCGAAGAACTCGCTCCAGTGATCGCTGGGTTCGAACGAGTAACAGTAGAAGTGGTTGCCCACATCCACCCGGCATCCGGGATACTGATTCTCCCACCAAGTACCGCCGACGCCCGGGTTCTTCTCGATGATCGTAAAGGGAATACCTGCCTGTTTGAGGCGAATACCGGCAAGCAATCCTGACATGCCGCAGCCGACGACAACTACCGGAAATTGCCCGCGCGCGGTTTCGTCGACGTCGTCGAAGTCTACGCGTCGTGAATCGCCGCCGCCGAGTTCCAGTTCTTCGAGCATTAGCGGAACGTATTCGTCGGAAACCGGTTCACAGACGAGGAAGCTCATCATTTCTTGAATGAGCGCACGATCAGGCGGTGCAGCCGGTACGCAGCCGGCGTCGCGATATGCGCGGATAACATCGAGTGCTTGTCTGCGGATCTCGGCCTTGTCGTCTTCGGACATGAAGCCCTGCACTTCGTTGATGAAGAGACCGGCCGGTTTGAGTGCTCCGCGCAAGATCTCCGGGTCGCCCGTCATGTGCACCATCGAGAGCATCAAGGTCGGGATGCTCACGTCCTCGAGCGCGCGTGCGATGGTTTCGTCGTCGTCGGTAAAAGGAAGTCCTGCGTGGATGTTGCGTTCGGTCATCAGTCTTAGTCTCCGACTCCGGCTTCGGCTCCGTAGTTAGCGCCGCAGTGTACGGCGAGACGCGCACCGTCTCGAACGGTGAATCGCGCGACGCGAGGGAGTCATTGTCGGGGTCTGAGCGCCGTGAGTAGCGTGGGCAGCAGTACGACATCGGCGAGCCAAGCGAGCGCTACGATAGGCCCCAGCACGATACCCATCGAGCGATTCATCGCGATGTCTGAAGCGAGCAGCGAGAACGCCAGAACCACGAGGACCGTCGATGTGATCGTGAGCGGACGCCGTATCTCCTCGAGCGTGCCGGCGAGCGTTTCCGCTCCGTAGCCGCGGGCGCTGCGTAGCGAAAGCCCCGTGTGGATCGTGTCGTCGACGATCAGGCCCAGTGCGATGCCGGGGGTGAGTAGGAGCGCCGTGCCGAAGCCGATACCGCTCCAGCCCAGTGCGCCGAACACGATCACTGCAGGAACGGTGTTGACGACAAGCGCTGCCAGCCAAAGGCGCAAGTCGCGTATTGCGATCAGAAGCAGGATCGCGAGCACGAGTGCTACCGATCCGATACTCGCGACGAGTTCATCGAGCAGACGCGCTTCCAAATGCTTGTACGCGAGTGGCCACCCCGACAGACGTACGTCGAAGTACTCCCCCAGGCCCGATGCGAGTCCCCGTAGGTCTGCTTCCAGCGTCGCGAACTGCTCGGGGTGCATCATGCGCACGCGCGCCACGATGCGATACGTGTCGGTATCCGCGTCGTACCAGCGCCCCGATTGCGGCGTGTCCGTGACGAGGCTGTGTCCGAGTGCGCGCCACATCGTCTCGCTCTCTTGCGTGCGGCCGAAACGTACGCGGTGTTCGCGGTAGGCCATCGCCTGCAGCACGAACGGAGAGACGACTCCTGTGACCAGCCTGCGCCGCGTGAGCAGATCGTGGAAATCGCGCAGTCTGTCGCGAGCCTCCGAATCGAATGGGTCAATCCCCGGTTTGGGCGAAACGAGAAACGTGACGGAAGCGATCCCACCCCAGTCTCGTTCGACGGACTCCAGCTGCGTTGTCAACGGATGCGTGTCTCCGAAGATGCGAGGGTACTCGGCGACGATACTGAGCTTCGACAATCCAGGTGCCGCGGCGACCGTGGCAACGAACGCGAGAACAAGCGGAATTTTTGATGCGTACACGCGCGTCCAGATCGTTGAGGCTTTACTCGGCAAATGCTGCGGCGGGTGGTGCTGTGGGCGACGGACAACAAAAGAGAGTGCGGCGGGCAGTAGTGTCATCGAAGTGAGCAGGGCGATGGCCGTACCGGCCATTGCGAGCTGTGCGAACTGTGCGACTTGCGGTACGGGACTGCGCGCGAGGACTGCCATCGCCGCGCAGGTGGTAATAGTGGTCCACAGGCAAGGTACGAACACGCGGCGTCGCGCGGATGCGGCGGCCTGTTCGCCCGGCGCCTCGAGTGAGTAGGCGTGCGCCAGGTGTACGTTGTCGAGTACGGCAATCGAGAGAATCACTGGTACCACGGCGAAGCTCAGCGGGTTGACGGCGACGCCGAAGATCGCGGCCAGTCCGAATACCGTCGCGATGTTGAGCGCGGCGGTTACGAGGCAGAGCGCAGCGGAAACGAGCGAACCGAGCCCGTACGTCAAGACGAGTAGGATGATCGCCGCCAACGGGATCGTGAGTCTTGCGACATCGCGTTGTGCGAGTTCGGCGGTGCGTCGCTCGAGAGCGAGTCCGCCGATCCATCTCAGACTTCCGGCCTTGTCGGGTTTGCCTAGGCCGTTGCCGTTGCCGTTGCCGGGGGCTTCGTGCTCGGCCTTCCACGCTTGAAGCGCCGCGAACGTGCGTGCTCGTGCAGCGAATTCCTCACTGACCTCGGGGGCCAACTCGAGCAGGATGGCGGCGCCGCGCCCATCGCGGCGAATGAAACCGGTGCGCGCCAGTGGGTGGCGTCCTATCGCTGTCAGCGGTTGCGGTGCGGCGGCTGTCGTGGAAAGCCGCCATCGATCGGCGCTCTCCCAGACGACGATCGGAAGGTCGCCCGGGCTGATCGCCGCTGCGATACCGGGAATGCGCTCCAGTTCCGCGCGCCACGTGCGGGCCGTCGCGACGAGTTCCAAGGAGGGGGCGACATCGTCGATGAGCAGCGCGAGCGGTTCGGCGCCGCCGAAAACGCGGGCTTCTTCGAGCAGCGCGACGGTTGCCGGGTCCTCCGGAAGAAATCGACGCTGCAGGCCGCCTCCCGTCTGTAGCGAGGGCAATGCCAATAGCGCCGCCGCGTGGACGAGCAGCGCGAACGCAACGAGGATTCGGGACTGGTGCGATGTGGTCATGATGGAACGCTTCGGAGCTGCAGACGCTGGCATGAAAGGTGTGTACGTCCTATGTAACGACCATGCGTATGCGACACCTATGGATTGCGATCTTCGCGGCGATCTTCGCGGTATGTTTCTTCTTGGCGCCCGTCGGCAGTGCAAGGGCTGCGCAGGGCGACTGCGGTCAACCGCAAACGAATGGCGCGACGCCCACCGCCACCGATGCGTTGGCGGTTCTCATTGCCGCTGTGGGTCTGGGAAGCTGCCAACTCTGCGTCTGCGACGTAAACGATGATGGCAACATCACGGCCACCGACGCACTGACGGTTCTCAATGCGGCCGTTGGCAGCGCGGTGACGCTCGATTGCCCGGCGTGTACGACCGGATCGACATCGACGACATCGACATCTTTCACCAGCAGTACGACCAGCACGACTTCTACTACGATGGCGCCGCCGACGACGACCACCACGCTACCTGGCTTCCCGACGCTCGTAGCTGGCGACTTCCCCGCGGTGACGCCCTGTAGCGATCGCGACACGCTCGCCACCGACGCGGCGTTCGTGACCGCGCTCGGTAACGCCACGCAGCTCATCTTCACGGTCAATTTCGAATCGTTCTCGCCTGACCATTTCCCGCAGATCTGCGGACTCAGCGATGAGGACAATACGCTCGGTCCAACCGAGAACCCTTGGACCCCGACCGCCGGGTCTCCGACCATACTCTGCAACGAGATCTCAGGATTCTCGGATTTTACGACGGCGTACGCCCAGATGTCGCCGGGCGGACCGGATTTCTGCCAGACGATGGCGCCGTACAACGACGGCTTTCCGCGAGCGGGTATCTACCGAAAGGATTATTGTTTGGACGCTCCGGCAGGCTCGTACGCTGCCCGGGTGCGCAAGACGATCTCGGGGCCGCAGACGAACCAGGAC
>JAJCZM010000025.1 GCA_029262375.1 Deltaproteobacteria bacterium | reverse complement strand
CCGTGCCGTCACATGGTGTGAAACGCGGATTCAATACCTGTTAGAGGAAATGACTATGACCACTGGTACTGTAAAATTTTTCAACCCGGCCAAGGGCTTCGGGTTCATAGAGCCGGAAGACGGTTCAAAAGACGCTTTTGTCCACATTTCGGCCGTCGAACGTGCCGGGCTGAGTACGCTTAACGAAGGGCAAAAGGTCTCTTATGAACTTGAGCCAGGAAAGAACGGCAAATCTTCAGCCGAGAATCTTTCTATCATCGAATAACGACGCAAGGCACCGCCTCCAACTTCCGTTGGGGGCGGTCGCCGCTCGCTCCTAGCGATGCGGCCATCAACGAGACGAGTGGATTGATCCGCTCCCATTCCATCGACAGTATTAAACCCAACGTACAATAGAATATACGGTGCGATGTACCACCGTGCTGTCGCAGACTTTGAACACCAGCATGCGGGGCGGACCCGCCTGCGATTGCGACTGTTTGCAGTTCAATGCCATTTGGCAATAAGGGCCTAATCCTGAACGAAACCCGGGAGCGCCGCCTTTTCGCGTATAAGCCTTAGTGGACTTAGCGGGAATTGAGGAAGAACAGCTGCTCTCCTTTGACCCGGAACGCGGCGATTGCTTCCTGTCCTTGGTCCGATAGCATCCAGTTTATAAATAACTGTCCGTAGTCCAAACGGACGTTGGAACAGTGCCGAGGATTCACGAGGATAATGCCGTATTGGTTGAGGAGTGCGGGTGATCCCTGAACAAGGATCTTCAGGTCGGCCTTGTTGGCAAACGTAGTCCAGGTAGCCCGGTCTGTTAGCGTATACGCCTTCATCGCTGCAGCGATATTTAACGTGGCTCCCATGCCAGAACCTGTTTCACGGTACCAACTGCCGCTCGCGGTCGTTGGATCTAGGGCCACCTGCTTCCAGAGTTCCATTTCCTTTTTGTGTGTTCCGCTATCGTCGCTACGGGAGACGAAGGGGGCGCTGGCTGCCGCGATACGAGACAGAGCCACAGCGGGATCGGTCGCGCTAACAATGCCAGCCGGATCTGGAGCCGGCCCCACCAGCACGAAGTCATTGTACATAAGATCTGTGCGCGATACTCCGTAGCCCGCGGCCACGAAAGCCTCCTCTGCGGCTTTCGCATGAGCGACGAGCACGTCCCCGTCGCAGCGTTCGGCATTTTTGATCGCTTGGCCGGTACCCACAGCGACGACACGCACCTCAATCCCCGTCTTCTCAGTGAATTGGGGAAGAATGGCATCGTATAGGCCAGAATTCTGCGTTGACGTCGTGGACTGAACGAGGATGAAGCGTTCGGCGGCAAAGACGGTCGTTTCGCCCGGTAGAAAGGGCAGGAAGAAAATCATAAGGCTGATGATAAAGCGGTACACGTTCTGTTGCTCCCAAATTCTTTCTACAAAAGCAGGCGGCCTTCAAGGAAGGCGCGGCCTGCGCCGGATGCCGGGTCCGTGAAGAACCGTTCCGATCTTGTCTGTTCCGTCACGCGGCCGTGATGAAGAAAGACAATCTCATTCGCCAGACGTTGCGCCTGGCCATGGTCGTGGGTGACCAAGACAATCTTCGTCCCCGCCTCGGCCGTTGCGCGGACCAGTGTTTCGATTACCAGCGTCGATTGCGGGTCGAGGCTTGCCATCGGCTCGTCGAGAAGCAAAAGGCGTGGCCGGGCGGCCAGCGCGCGCACCATGGCAAGGCGTTGCTGCTCACCGCCAGACAGGGCGCGAGCCGGACGGTCGGCAAGCGCCGCGAGTCCGCCGATCTCAAGAAGCTCCGCAAGACGGGCAAATCGCTGTTTACGCGGAACACCGTACACGCTCAGGGCATGTGCGAGATTGCCGTGCACAGAGCGCCTCAGCAGAACCGGGCGCTGAAAAACGAGTGCAATGCGTCCGGCATAAGCCGGATGAATCTGGACCACCCCGGCCGTAGGCGAAATGAGACCCGCCACCAAGCGCAGAAGCAGCGACTTACCGGCTCCGTTTGGCCCAATAACAGCAGTGACCCCGCCGCAGGGAAGTTCGAGCGTGAGACCATCGATCAGCTTCTGTCCAGACCGCTCCAGGGTGACAGAAAGAAGGTTCACCGCTGGCGTGGTCGACCGGGCCGCCGCAACGCTTGCCAAGTCGATAACCTCAGGGCGAAAGCTAGGCATTGGCGAAACGCTCCATTCCACTGCGTGTTGCCAACAGGGCTGCGTTAACGGCGATGGTGAGGGTAATCAGAATCATGCCAAGCGCAAGGGCAAGAGAAAGCTCGCCGCGGGACGTCTCCAAGGCGATCGCAGTGGTCATCATTCGTGTGACATGATTGATATTGCCGCCGACTATCATGACGGCGCCGACTTCGGCATTCGCCCGACCGAAGCCCGCGAGTGCGGCCGTGAGCAGCGCGTGGCGTGCATCCCATAGCAACGTGTTGACAGTCATATGCGGCGATGTGCCCATCGAACGCAGAGTCTCGTCATATTCGGCGTGGAGGTCGGCGATAACCTGCCGGGTTAGTGCCGCCACAATCGGTGTTACCAGGATCGTCTGGGCGATAACCATGATCGCCGGTGTGTAAAGAAGTTGTAGAACCCCGATCGGACCAGAGGCTGAGAACATGAGGTAAAGCACCAGCCCGACCACAACAGGCGGCAGCCCCATTAAAGCGCTGATAAGCAGGACCATCAGATTGCGTCCGGGAAACCGCCAGACCGCAAGCACCGCCCCGAGCGGAAATCCGATCAAACAGGCAATCATTACAGCAGCCAGCGTCACGCGCAATGATAACCCCATGATCTCGATTAGATCGGTGTCAAATGAAACAATCAGACGAAACGCGTCACCGAAGACTTCTGACAAAGTGAGCATGGCTTTTTCCTAGCGGCTTATATGGACCAACCGTGCGGCAGACTATTCCGGATTTGGCGGCATATTGAGTGGTATTGCGACTGTTCTCTTGCAATATGAGACAGATATGTCGGCTCCGATATATGCCAAGTCTGATTAGAGAATGTGCCCTTGATAGCCATTATTGGCTAGAAAGTGAAGTTTTGATGCTCATGTTGATGTGACAGATCGGTAGCGCCGTGTTGCGGCCTTTTCCAATTCCACCAGTGCAAAGAGGCTAAGAGCGAACAGGATGATCCGAGCCCAAGATTC
>JAJCZM010000024.1 GCA_029262375.1 Deltaproteobacteria bacterium | reverse complement strand
TTGGCCGCCATGGCAAGCCGACGGCGCTGCGCGTCGGTGAACCGTGGGCGACGGTCTCCCATCTACTCACGAAGAATGCGGTTTTCAGCCTGCAGATATTCGATTACGTCGTGCTGGTGACGATTCACCCAGCCGGCTAGCACAGCCAACACGAACTGAAGATGCGGCGTCCACATCGAGCGGCTGCTTATAAGCCAACAGCACACCTGACGATAGGCCGTGATCGGCTATCGTCAGGCATTGTAAACTGCTGAAGTACCTCGTTATTCGTTCGGCCGAGTATTGGAACAAGCCGCGGTCAAAACCCCACGGGACTCAGCGCCGCTCGGTGGATTCGATAGGGAGCGACTCGCCGTAGACGCGCTCAAATAGTCTCAGCTTGCGCTCCGCATCGTCCAGCTCAGCCGGCAACGAGGCCAGGATCATCCGCCGCGCGGCGGAGAACATGTCCGCCCCCATTCGCATACGCTCGGCTCCGGAAAGCGCCATGAGCCGCTTGCGAACCATTCTTTCAATCTCCGGAGTGGTATCCGTCATCGCCGACATTCCTCGAGCAGACCGCTGAGGCCAAGCTCGGCCGTCCAACGCGCTACGTATTGTTCGTCGTAGCCTGTCGCAAGCAGATTCCTCACGTCACCCAACTGCACCTCGCTGCGGGAATCACGCGCCCAATCAAGCTTCGAGATGATCAAGTCCTCCTTGCTCACGATCCAGGTCGAGAAGTCCTCGATCTCGACCTTTATACGACGCTCAAATTCCTCGCGACGATACGCACCGCTCTTACTCACGATGAAGTCGACCTTGATGACACTCTCCTGATGAATCAGGTTGAACATCCCGCGTCTGGCGATTGCGTCCTCCACCGCCTTGGACGAGACATAGTAGTCGGGGTGAAACGCCTCGACGACCGTATCCTTCTCTCGCGGTTCCAAGGCAACGACGATGTCGATGTCTCGCGTCATTCGCGGCTGCGCGTAATAGTTCATCGCCATCGATCCCGTCAGCATGAAGGCGATTCCAGCCCGGTCGAGACGCTCGGACACATCGCGGACGATATCTAGTTCGTTTTGCATCACCTGGACGGCGCGTCATCAGTACGACATACCCAGAGTAAGGGAGTGCGAGGATTTCGCCAGGCATGCCTGGGGTCTTTCGCACCGAAATTCCCTTGGCAGCCCGGCGTCCCGCTGCGGAGCAAACTGTCCCCCGGATAGCACCGCGAGCACGAATTGAAGCTGAGGCGTCAGCATCTTGCTGAGACTTATAGTACAGCTCTGCGCCTGATGGCAGGCCGTAGAAGGCGCTGCGCACGCACGAAAAGCCAGCGACTTAGCTCGATATTCGTTCGGCTGAGTTTTGGGACACTACTCCGTCGGGCGCAGGCCAATCTTTCACGGCTCATCGAAGCAGCTTGCCGGAGCCCCGGTCGATGTGACAGTCCCCCCCTCGGAGCTTAAGTCAACGTCGCCACGCTCCCCCTTACGCCGCTGTCGTCCACTTGAACGACGGCTTCTTCCGAGCCGCCGCGCACTCTCGCAGATACAAGTTGATGAGGGTTTGGTACGGGATGTCTGTCTCACCCGCGAGTTCCTTGAAGTACTCGATTGTCGGTTCATCCAGCCGAATGGTTACCTGTCGTTTGAGGCTCCGGGCGTATGGGTTGCGTTTCGCTTTCGAGAAATCGTAGTTTTTCTTCATGGCTTTCTCCGTCGACGGTAGGATGCCTGCTCCGTTCTATTCGCACGACGGGCGGAAATGATCCTGATGATATCAGCGGACTCGCGGTAGCAGTGACACACCACCAGCACGCGGGCGGAAGCGCTCACTCCCAGGAGCACGAACCGATCCTCGTCCTGCGAATGATCCGGGTCAGGGATTAACAGTGCGTTCTCGTCGTAGAACACGGACTGGGCTTCGCTGAACGACACACCGTGCTTGCTCTCGTTTGCGCGACTCTTGCGTTCGTCCCAGTCGAAGCGGATCCGATTCATATACCTACAGTGTAAGTACGTCCGTATTCTCGTTCAACCCCGTTCTGTTCCAAAACTCGGCCGAGCGAAAACAAAGGTATCCGGGGGCCGCTGCGCCATTCCCAACCCGAGTGCCGGTTCTCCATATATAGCGATCTCATGGCGTGTCGTCGGAAGACGTCGTGGCAGCGTAATCTTTGCCTGTTATCCCGCTGAAATTCCCTATTCGGTCGGAAAACTTCCCTGTTACCTCGAGTAGGGAATTTCAAGAAATACGCTCGATAAATCGTACTGTTAGCGGCGCGAGCAAGGCCGAATCGGCCGAGGCATGAGAGATTTCCCTGTATTTTCCCGTAGAACAGGGAAATTGGGTAGAGACAGGTTCGCCCTGGACTCGCCCCACCGCCACCTAGTCCGGGTCCTAACCGGGCACATGGTTTACAGTTTGTTCCGGAGACATGGTTAACACTTTTGCGATAAACGGATTCGGAGCGGGCTCGACCCGCCCTTCGTCCTGATCAAAAAAGCCCAGGTCGTAGTCCAGAAAGCTCACGACCCAGATTCCCTCGTCCTCCTCTCTCAATCCGACCGTCTGCCCGGCAAAGACCGTGCTGAGGTTGATCTTTCGTTTTCCGATGCAGATCCGGCCGCATTGGGTTACCCGCGCCGCTCGATCGTGAAACGGGTAGTCGGGTTCTTCCGGCACACGGTACTCCCTCGGCGAAGGTGTATACAGTTCGGCCGGGTACTTTCCGCCGAGCGCCTGATGAGGGCGTTCCTGGTTGTAAACGGTAACGAAGTCGTCGAAGCGCGCCTGCTGCTGTAACAGATTGAAGGAGGCGGGCTTGGTCGCCTCCTTTTTCAATGTCAGGTGCATGCGTTCGTGGCGCCCGTTCTGTTCGGGATGCCCGGGTTTGATACGTTCGATGTTGATCCCCAGACGCAGCCACCACACTGCCAGCCGGCTGAGCCCGAACAATGCATTGCACGAGGCGAAGGGCGTGCCGTTGTCGGTGCGAATCGTCTCGGGCAGGCCAAAATCTTTGAAGGCCCGTTCGAATCCGGCAAAAGCAAAGGTAGACTTCGTCGAGTCCATGCCTTCGCAGGCAAGCAGGAAACGCGAGCTGTAGTCGGTGATCGTCAGCGGATAGCAGTACTGGCGATTGCCCATGCGAAACTCGCCTTTGTAGTCGGCGCACCACAGAGCATTGGGCGTACGGACGTGACCCAGCGGCGTGCCCTCGGCTTTGTAGCGGCGGCGTCTTTTGCGCTGGACGAAACCGTTGCGGTCGAGCACCGCGTGCACCGTGCTCGTCGCCGGCGGATGGCCTATCGGCAGATCTCGGACGAGCTTGTCGCGGATCTTGCGTGCGCCCCACGTCGGGTGCTCTCGCTTGATGGCTATGATCGTTCGCTCAACCTGGAACGGTAGCTGGTTGGCGTGGCGGTAGGGTCTGCGACTGCGATCGCCCAGCCCCTCCAAGCCGAAGTCTTTGTACCGATTGAAAATCTTGTAGCCCGTCGGTCGGGAGATGCCGAAGTCGCGGCAGACGACCGACATCTTCTCTCCCTCGAGCAGGCGTGCAACGAATCTGAGACGCTCATCCATGCGATTACACTCTTTCCACGGCATCTGGGAGCCTCCCCAAATGCGTCTAGGTGTAAACCATGTCTCCGGAACGTTCTGTCAACCATGTGTCAGGTAGGACAGTGTTCCAATACTCGGCCGACCATCACGCGGCCTCGCGATAGTAGTAATTCAGGGTTCCGCCGAGCCGTTCACGACGTCTTATCGACCCTGTTCGAGTGCGTTCGCTCCGCCCACCTTCGATGAGACGATTCTTGAGACCCTGATGATTGCGTTCCAGATGATAGTGCTCGGTGAACTCGGTCACCGTCTTGCGCAGATGGCGCTCGCTTAGAGGAACGATCTGCGCCAAGCATTCCGACTTGATCGAATGCACGAACCGCTCCGCGTACGCATTCAGATTCGGACTGCGCGCCGGCAACCGCAACGGGTCAACGCCGCTCGCTCGTAGGGTTCGATGGAACTCGGCGGTAAACAACGGATCCCTATCGTGAATCAGATAACTCGTCCCTCGCAGAAATCCGGCGTCTACGTCCGTCAGATTCCTCGCCATCTGCTCCATCCATACACCATCGACTTGGCGTCCGACGCCGGCGATCACGACTCGACGAGTTTTCAGATCGATAACGAACAGCACCAGATACCGAACCAGTCCCCGCATCGTGAGCACCTCCACAGTAAAGAAGTCAGTCGCCGCGATCGCTCCCCAGTGGGACCGCAAAAATTGATTCCACGAGATCTTGCGCCGCCGCTCCGGCGCAGGCTCGATGCCGTGTTCATCTAGAATTCGCTTGATCGTGCTGCGTCCCAGATCGTGACCAACATTGAAGAGTGCCCCGCGGATTCTGGTATAACCCCAGCCAAGGTTCTCCTCGGCCATGCGTACAACCAAGTTGCGAATCTCAGTCGCTGTTCGCGGCCGGCCCGGACCACGTCGTGTGCTCCCGTCATACTTTTGCGCAACGAGTTTTCGATACCACCTCAGCAACGTATCGGGCGTTACGATCGGCTCTATATCGAACAACTTGGCGCGCCCGACCTTCTTGGCCGCCACGGCAAGCCGCCGTCGCTGCGCGTCGGTGAACCGTGGGCGACGGTCTCCCAACTGTTCACGAAAAATTCGATTCTCCGCCTGCAGATAGTCGATTACGTCATGCTGGTGACGATTCACCCAGCCGGCTAGTAGAGCCAGAACGAACTGAAGCTGCGGCGTCCACATCGAGCCACACGTTCTAGGCCAACAGCGCGCCTGACGATAGGCCGCGATCCGCTATCGTCAGTCTTCGCAAACTGTTGAAGTGGCTCGGTATTCGTTCGGCCGAGTATTGGAACACTACGGGACGGCCTCAGTGAATTTCGCACAGCGAGTCCGGCAAACCGCGTTGCGCTAACGGCCGTGGTGCTGGCCATCTAGTTTGTCGGACTAGCGTCCGGCCACGAATCCGGCCCGTACCTCGCGATCGCTGGATAAGCCTATCGGCCAGCACGGCTCGACTCGACAACGCCTGGGTGCGAGCTACGTCGGAAGCTGACGGCGGAGCATGGTGAGCACGGCTTGGACTTGAGGGGCGAGGTGCTCAAGGTCGGCCCGCGTGATGAGCCGTGGGCGAGGAAAAGCACAGACAAGTTCGCCTTCATGCTGACCGGTAAGGTGGCCGATCTGGATGGAGCCGCCTGTGTGACGGCCCTCGACGAGCTTTCGATGGCCGATGCCCCCCAGAGCTACGTTGTAGAGAAGACGGTCGTAGCGTCGCCACTGGTCGCGTTCGTCGTAGAAGGCTTTTGCAAAAGCAAGGGCGCGTGCGACGACGTCTGAGACGTCGAGTTCGGATATCGTGTACGAGTCGCCGAGCGTGTCGCTCGACGCGCGTCCGGCACAGCGGCCGGTGACGTTCGAGTCGATGGCCAGCATGCCTTGGCTCGATACCTCAAGCCGCACTTCGTCAACGCTGTCGCGCCATGAGGCCCGGTCGTTGGCCTGGAGAACAACGAGTTCATTTAGTTGAGCCTCGGAGGACTTCGGCCGCTCGTAGGACATGAGGCGCACGCTGGTTGCATGCGCCAAGGCAAGAATCTCGTCTTTCAGCGCGGGGGAGTCAAGTTCGACCGGGTCGATTACCTCGTCTTCTCGCTCCGGCGTGATGACAATACGAAGAGTTGCCTGGTTGGGTACAGGGTGCAGACTGCGGAGCTTCTCATCGATGGCGGAGGTGTTCACTGGCGTATTACGTGCGTGAGAGATGACCGGCCGGAGGGCCCTCGCCACAGCCTGCTCGAGCTCCTGAGGACTCTTGAAGGTCGCCCGAAACATACCCCCCGAGTAGTCGGACAAAGCGCTTGCGAGCCGACGAGCGTCGTCATCGCGGTCGGTGTCCTCGAGAAAGGCAAGGACGGGGAGCTTCCGACGTGTCGCCTCTTCCCATTCTTCCTCAACAACGAGCTTACCGGAGGGGGTGGTGAAGCCTCCCTTCTCTCCAACGATGATGACGAAAACATCGCAGCTCTGCACACCGTCAAGGCACGCCGTTCGGGCGGAGACCGGAAGCGATGGGAAGTCTTCGAAGAGGATGGGCTGACCATCCACCGACTCGCTAGCTCGACGCGCGGCCTCACGATACTCTGAAAAGTTCTCGGAGACCGAGCTTACAAACACACGTGGACGTGACTCGGTCGACATAGCTACTCATGAATGGACACGTTGGAGCTACCGCAGCGGGGGCAGCGGGCCGGGCCAATCGGCTCTCGCCGGCGTCGCGCTTCTTCCGCTTCCTCGGGGCTGAGAATGGGAATCTCGCCCTCGTAACCACAGGAACGGCAAACAAGGTGCTTGCGCCGCATTCAAGATCCTCCGTTGTGCGAGAAAGTCGTCTTCAGTTGCTCAAGGAACTTCCGCAACCGAGGCTTTTGCAGGAGCAGGGCTTTCAGGTTGACGGAGAATCCAAAAGCACCCGGCTTTGCTTCGAACACCTCAGGGCGAGTCGCCCGCGCGAGCTGTGCTTCCTGAAGCTTTCTCTCAGCGTTTCGCACTGCTTTCTCGGTGAGCGTGAGTTCAATTTTCCAGTAACGTTGGCTGTTCCTAACAATCTTCCGAATGGCTGCGGGCCACGTTTCATCCGGAATGTCACCTTTGTCCCAGTACTCGCTGGGGAGTAGATACCATCCATGGAATCTCCCGAGCCTTTTGTAATAGTGGTCGTTCCAGACGAGGTTTACGTAGCCAGCGTTGCGATATTCCTTGAGCGGGTCGGGTAGCTGCTCGCCGTGGGCGAGGTAGAGCAGGGCCTGATTGTCGGGATTGTAGTACATCTCCCAGAGCACATCAGAAGCCGAGGCGGTGTCGGCAAAGACGCTAGGCTCGTACTCGTGTTCGGGAGGTAACTCGGAGACAGATGCCAACTTGTTCTTGAGAATCCTCTGGACTTCCAGCGGTGGGACGACGACGCGGTCAGGGTCGATTGCGTCCTCTTCCCGTATCAGTTCATCGACCGTCTTGTTGGACGTCGTCATCGGAGAAGTCACTGCGGGGCGGCCTTCAGTCTTCGTAGCCGATCGGATCGAGAACACCAGCCGGTCCATCCGTGGGATAGTCCGAGTCCTCGATGACGCGACAAGCCACGTCGGAAGAGTTCCAAGGAGCGATGGCAAGCGTTTCGCCGAGGGGCGGAGACGCGGCGGCGACGGCAAAACACCCGTTCGCCTTGATGCGCGCAGCCCTCTCCGTCGCCGCGCGAACGATGACGATGCCACGGTAACGACTGGCCTTCCAGTTCCGCGATTCTAAATTCGCAGGTGTCAATTCAAAAATCTTCATGGTTGGTCGTCCTCGGCCCGGTTACGTTGCAGTCCCCCTGCACGGAATAAATCAGCGGCAAACGCGCATCGTCGCGTTCGTGGACAGCTTACCTGTCCTTGGTCAAAACCTCATGCCGCAGTGTTCCAAAACTCGGCCGACGTAGAATGAGAGACTCGACGCGGCTGCGTTCCACACCCGATCGCTGAGCCAGCCGCGGACCTGGATGCGGGTTACTCCTTATATACAGCCTGAGCGCGCAGACTTAGCGGGATCGATCACGCACGGCTCAGCTGTCCCTGTTCGCCTGCGAAAATTCCCTGTTCGGCCTCGCGAATTCCCTGTTCCGCCGAGTAGGGAAATTCGGAGTATACGGCCGTCAAATCGACCTGTTAGCGACACGCGCAGGACTGCATCGCGGCGGATGCGTGACATTTCCCTGTATTTTCCCGTAGAACAGGGAAATCCCGACAGAGACACGTCTGCATCCGACTCCCCCCACCGCCACCTAGTCCGATGCGAAACGACGGTGACGTTCGTTTCGGGCGAATTGCCCGCCGGTTGCGGGCGGGAGCGCCACGACTTCTCTCTGCAGCATCCCCTCTCCTACGCAATATCGCGAGTTCTGACCGCTTTTCTCTGTTGCCTATTTCCACGGTGCCACTCGCCGGATGTCGCTCACACGGAGCCGCGGCATGGAGACTGATAGGCTGGCGGATTTCCGCAAGATCTTGGGGAGATGTCTAGCGGGCCGGGAATCCAAACATCACGCGCTGCTCGTTCCAATCCATCGGGATCGGGTCGCGTAGACGATCGATCGTCATTGATGGGGGCTGACAGCCATCGACGATCGCGCGCGTGATGTCCGGGGCGAGAAATGCGAGAGGAAGGATGCGACCGACGTAAGTTCGCTGGAGATCTTCTTTCGACGCGATCTCCGCGACGGATGCCACTTCGCCATCCGTCAGTTGTCGGCGCCATTCATTCGCGCGAGCGACAGCCTTTATCAGCGCCGCATCCGGGCCGGTCGCGCGTTCGCGATCTCCCCCAACCGGAATTATCTTCGTGCTGCCCTGCGCTTCGATGTGCTCGTACTCAATCCCCAGAGGCGCGGCCAGTTCCTCCCCGGAGCCGCTTTCACCGAAGTGCACTTCGATCACGCGGTCACCCACGACCATGCGGGATACAGGTTCAATGAGTTGAGCTTCTGTGGCCTTCGCTGGGGACGAGATCGATAGCGCCGCGGCAAACTTGCGATCGCCTGTCGCCCTATCGCGGATCGAAGTCACGATCAGGCGTTCGATCTCATCCGCCTTTACTCGCCCCACGCTTCCGACATCTGCGGATCGCCCGCGTACCAGCGCCTGACTAATGTAGTATCGGTAACACCGACCATGGCGCCGCTGCTGTACAGGGCACATCGTATTGCCGGCGTCATCGAACAACCTGCCCCGGAGTAACGCTCGAAACACCGTTCGCTTCGAGGTCGCGGTCTGCGTTCGCCGACCCGCGAGGCGCTCCTGAACTTCGCGCCACGTTGTCGTATCAACGATCGCGTCGTGGTCTCCTTCATAGCGCTCACCGGCGTGCGCGATGCAGCCGGCATAGATCACGTTGGTGAGAATGCGCTGGACGTGCCCTCTGGAAAAAGGCCGACCGCCCGTCGTCTTTCCAGCCCTACTCGTGTACCGGCGCGTCAGAATCGCGTCCTCGTGAAGGCGATTCGTAACGGCAGTCACCGAGCCCAGCTTCAAGTACAGCGCGTAGATCTTCCCGACCAGAGCGGCCTCGGTGGGGATGACGACGAGTTTTCGGTCTTTCGCTACGTAACCGAGCGGCGGCACGCCGCCCATCCACATGCCGCGCTTCTTCGAGGCCGCGATCTTGTCGCGGATACGCTCGCCGGTAACCTCACGTTCGAACTGCGCAAACGAGAGCAGGACGTTGAGCATCAACCGTCCCATCGATGTTGTCGTGTTGAATTGCTGCGTCACTGCGACGAATGAGACGCCCTTGCGATCAAACAAGTCGATCAAGCGGGCGAAGTCTCGAAGCGACCGAGTGAGCCGGTCTACCTTATAGACAACGACTGTCTGTACCTGGCCCGCCTCGATGTCGGCCATGAGCTTGGCAAGTGCCGGGCGCTCCATATTCCCGCCCGAGAATCCGCCATCATCGTAGTGGCGCCGCACAAGCTTCCAGCCCTCGTGCGCCTGGCTCTTGATGAACGCCTCGCCTGCTTCGCGCTGTGCATCGAGCGAATTGAAGTCCTGATCGAGCCCCTCCTCACTCGACTTTCGCGTGTAGATCGCACACCGACGGACCTTGTTGCTATGCGGCATCCCGGGTCTCCACCGCCGGCTTCCTGAGCCCAAAGAACGCGGGGCCGTTCCAGCGTGTTCCCGTTATCTCTCGCGCGATCTGCGAGAGACTCCCGTAAGTCCGCCCCTCGTAGAGAAAGCCCTTGGACAGCGCGATCACCTCATAGTCTCGCCCGCGCCAGCGGCGCACCAGGCGGCTTTGTGGCCGAAGAACCGCGCGTGTCTGGCGCGTTGGAGCGCGCTTCCCGCCGCTCCCCAAACACTCGGCCAATCGGCGCCGCGTCTCGCGCGTGAGCCCGCCTTCGCGCCGCGCCTGTAGCTCCCACGCCGTGGCATACGCGAGGAACCGCCTCGATCGCATCTTTGGCGGAGGCTTTCGCGCAAGCTTCGCCCAATGCTCAAGCAGCGCCTGCTTCGACATGCCAGGGATCTCCCTTAGGTCTGGTTCGTTTCGCCTCATCGACACTTCCTCCGCGTGGCGTCCATGTACGCTTGCGTGGGCCGACGAAGCCAGTCGAGAAGTAAGCCCTTCTAGATGGGATCGTGGATAAACGTGACGCCGTGTCGGTCTCGGTCGGCGTGCCAGCCGAGATACTGCGAGACACTATCAACCTGATCGTCGTTGCTGCCGCACGGGAACAACAGCATCTCCTGCTCGAATGCTTCTAGCCACGACGCCCTCGCGGGCAGTAGCACCTGGCCCGCCTCAATGAGCGCTGAGTGCGTAGCGATACGTGTCAGTTTGTCACCGAGCGGGTTGTATGGGATCGGGCGTCGCACCCCCGACGGACGATTAGCCCTAAGATCCGCGAGTAGCCCGGTCCCGGTTCCCTTGTCTTCGATCACAATCGTATCGGCTCGGAACGCCTGAGCCTGCTCGATCACTTTGCGCCGGAGTTCCGGATAGTCGAGTTGTTCGCGAAACACGTTAAGCAGGTAGTGCTCGTCGCCATGCAGAAGCCAAGTCGTACACACACAGTAGTCGCTAAGTTCCTCGCCTTTCGACGCCGTATCCCAGCTCTGAACGATGCGGTCGCGGCCGCTTTTCGCAGGAGCGCTATCGTAACGACGAAACCAGCGCAGCTTGATAATCTCGCCCTCAGGCGGAATCGGCTGCTGTTGATACTGAGCAGAGAAGTTATAACTGCCCATTCTGCGCTGCATCGCCGAGATGATCTCAATCGGCTCGCGCTCCGGGTGTAGAAGATCGCCGGGCAGACGCTCGTGATAGCGACCGTTGCCGACCGCGACACGCTCCTCTACCTCCGCAATCGCGGGAAGGTTCAGGTGTTCCCAGTGCTCTGTCTTCTGAACATGGGCAACCAGATCCTCGACGTGAAGGCGCTGCATGATCAGAATTATCACGTCCTTACTCTTGTCATCGAGACGTGAATAGAGCGTTGAATCGAACCACGAGTTCACGGCCTCGCGACGCGTCTTCGACAGCGCGTCCTCGGGCTTCAACGGGTCATCGATCACGATGAACCCGCCGCCGCGCCCCGTAAGCGTCGCACCAACCGACGTCGAGAACCGGCCGCCGCCTCGGGTAGTTTCGAAATTGTGCTCCTGGTTCTTGATCCGGCTCAGACGAGTGCGAGGAAATGTCCGCCTATACCATGGGGAGCCCATCACGCGGCGACAGTCACCCGCGTGCTTGTTTGCTAGCTCGGTGGAGTAGCTCGCAGCTACGACACGCACCGTCGGGTCCAGCGCGAGCAGATAGGCCGGAAGCGCCACGGAAGCGCAGATCGACTTTAGATGACGAGGCGGCATCGTAATGATGAGCCGATTTGTCTCTCCTCGCCGACAGCGCTCAAGCGCATGGAAGATGGCGAACAGATGCCAGTTCGGCTTGTAGGCGTGACCTGGTACGAGCTCACAGAATGCGCGGTGAACGAACGTTGCGAAGTCGTTACGACAGAGGTCGTCCAGAAGCCGCCTCTGATCTACGACAGGAATGTTCGCGACGCTCACGACGCGTCGTCCTCCGCACTCGCAGACGTAGGATCCGAGCCCACCTCATCGGCGTTCTCACCACTCGTCCGTAGTACGGCGGCAAGCAGTACGTCGCGCTCTTCCGGACGCAGCTGCGCGTCCGCAGATGTACCGCTATCGATCTCGAGAAGCTGCTCAGCCAGTCGCAGGAAGATGGAGGCTGCCTTACCGTCCCCCTTAATCGCGTTCGCAATCGTGCTTTTCACGAACGCGCGCTGTTTGGTGATTTTTTTCGGTTCACCGCCCTCACGCACGACCACCGTCTCAGCGAGTTCCTCAACGAGGTCGGTCTTCAGATTCTTGGTGCCTTTCGGGCGACCCCGCGGATTTCCCGACTGCCCGGGCTTGAACTGATTGCGCTTCGGCGGACGCCCATACCCAACTTCATACCCATCGGCTTCATTAGACATGCGTCACCTCGGTTGCACTCGCGCCGACAGCGGTCGAATCGCCCGTGTCACGCCGGCGCTGCTCGCGAAGTGCTTCGTATCGCAGCCCGCTTTGCTCATGGATCACCGGTTCACCGGTGAGCTTTAGGTAGCGCTCGATCGTGGTGTCCACGTACCCAGGGGCCAGTTCGATCAGGCGCGCACCCCGCCCGCACTGGTCGGCAGCAATGAGCGTCGTCCCGCTGCCTCCGAAGCAATCCAGAACCAGATCGCCTCGGCGCGAGCAGTCACGAATCGCATCCGCGACTAGCGCCGTGGGCTTAACTGTCGGATGCATGCGAAGTTCATCGTCCCGCCCCTCGCGAAACGTATTCACACCCGGGTACGACCAAACGTTGGTGCGATGTCGACCGTAGGCACCGAGCGCGACATTGTTCACGTGCGGCTTCGTGCCGTTCTTGTACACGAAGACCAGCTCATGCTGGCTTCGGTACAGGCTTCCCATACCGGCGTTCGTCTTCGTCCAAACGCACAGGTTCTTGAACTCCGTGTAGAGCCCGCTCGCCGCCGCGGTGACGTTCTCCGCGTGGCGCCAATCCATACAGATGAAGTGAATGGAACCATCGGTCGTATGCACGATCAGATGTCCGAAAAAGCGCGAGAGAAACCCCGTGAACTCTGCAGACGTCATCTCGCCCGATGCCATCGCGAACTCCGGATGGTCGTTCGTACCGAGCCCGCTTACGTGACCGCGGATCGGGACATTGTAGGGTGGATCTACGAACGCGAGCGCGGCACGCTTTCCGGCAAGCAGCGCCCTGTAATTCGCATCGTTGCGAGCATCGCCGCACAGTAGTCGGTGCGGCCCTAGCTGCCACAGGTCGCCTTCCCGTGTGCAGACCTCATCGGCGTTTGGCCGCTCCGGAATTTCGTCGCGCGGATCCGGCGCGCTCGTCCGCGATTCCTCAAGCAACACATCGATCTCGCCCGTTTCGAACCCGGTCAGTGAGAGATCAAACTCAACATCCAACTCTGCAATGCACTCAAGCTCGCTGGCCAGCAGCTCTCGATCCCACTCGGCAAGTTCGGCCAGGCGGTTATCAGCGACGACGTACGCGCGCGCCTCGGCCTTCGTCAGATAATCGAGTCGAATGGTTGGGACCACCGTCATGCCGAGCAGCCTGGCCGCTTCAACGCGACCGTGGCCCGCGATGATCATGTCCTCAGAGTCAATGAGGATTGGGGTAGTAAAGCCGAACCGCTCGATACTCTTCGCGATCTGGCTCAGCTGCTTCTTGCTGTGGGTTCGGGGGTTCCCCGGGTGGGGGTTGAGACTGGTTAGTACGGTGGTTTCTGTGTGAATCTGATGATCGAGGTTCATGTGCGACCCGCTCCTGTGCGCTTCATCGAGCACAGTGGGGTCGCGTCACCGTATTCGCTTCCGGACAGCCTATGCTGTCCTTGCTATGGTTGTGGCCCAGGTCCGCGGCCGATCCGCGAACCCACATCCACTACCCTTTAGGATGAAGCTCAGTTCGCATTTGTCAAGAACTGGTTGCGTCGTGACGGACCCCAGGAGGCAGGCCGTACTATGCTCACTCTACGTCGTACGGAACTTGCTGGCGTTGGACATTCCGAAGCAAGATCTGCGCAAACTTCCAGATCAATCCGTCACGATGATAGGCGAGAAAATCAAGGAGTGACTTGGGGCTGAAGGGATGTAGCCCGGTCCTTATGGACGGGCGCGTCGAGCCGCAACGCCAGGTCTCACAAACCTGCCGGCGGAGGCTTGTAAGACTTACTATCATTCTTCCGATCTAGAAAAGCACGCACATCCTCGATCTCAAAAAACGCTATCGACGCCTGCGGCTGGCCGTGCAGATGAAAAACCTGCCGATCATAGGATTCGCGGAACGGAACGTACGAGTTGCTTCCACCCCACGTTCCATTGTTCGCCACGATGACATACTGGAACATGTGGTAATGAAGCGCCTGAGCCATCTGATCGAAGGTTCCGACGTCCTTGTTCATCGCTGGAATTGCGAATACGTCGGATTGGTCACGAAGATCGGCAGCAAGCGAGAGATCGGTTGCGTCGTAACAGATTGATGCCGTCAGCCAGAGCGGCGCATCTGCCAGACTCGGCGACCAGTCATACCCCATCAACCACTGGCACGGTCGAAAACTCTGCACCACTGGCCCTGCGGAATTCAGCTTGTCCTCTTCGGGTGCGAGGTGATGCTTTCCCTGTCTGCGCGTGAGAATCTGGAGCCCATGGGCTGCAGTCCACACCGGGATCACCCACAGCGCCGAATTCACAAGAGGCTGACCATGAAACAGTTCTTCGTAGGTAAGCCCGGCCAAAATGATGGACTTGTGACGACGGGCAAACGGAATTAGGTGCGTACGTACGTCAAGTGGATGTACTGCGAGCTCCGGGAGAATCAGCCAGTCCAGCCGGCCTTCACTCCCCTTGTGCGTCTCACGCAGATCGAGCATCCTCTCGACTGCGGCCAGTGCGGCAGACAAATGCCGACGGTGCCGCCGCCGAATCTGCCTTCCCGAAAGGCCGAGATCACCGGCCGCATGCCCAGTCACATAGTCGGCACTCGTCGGGACTACGCTCTGAACCACACACGCCCTGAGCGGGCGAATTGCCGTTGAGTCATCGGGCCGAGGGATCGTCAGCGGGAGCAGGAGCGCACTCTTCGTCGGTCCCTGCCTGCCTTCGAGATCACGCAAGCGTCGGTCAAGCGCTCCGCGGGTGGCTTGCATCCCGGCCCCTATCTCTTGAAAGTCGGCGCGCCGGCAACCGGGCCAACTCAAAAGCGCGAACAGAAGCTCCTCGACCCAGTCAGAGATCGGGAGCCAGTCGTCTCCAAATGCAGATTGCCCATTGAAGAAACCATAGAGACGCTGGTACCAATGGCTCTCGGGTGCGCGGTATCCGGGCATCGGTTCGCGCCAATGCGGGGGGCGAACGAATTTCGTGAAGTCTTCTCTCGCAGAGAGAATGAATCGCAGCAGGTATCCAAGCCGAAAGCGCCATCTCTCATCTGCTCCACACCACTCGGGCGGGCTGTAGAGAGACCCTTCCTCGGATACTCGGCTCGACTTGAGTTTCAGATCTTGAACCTCGAGCGCGTACAACCCGGCATCCCTCGTTTTGAGAAGAACATCTGATGGTGTGGTCACCCCCAAGTCGCCGGCATCTTCTATCGCGCCCAAGAAGGCCGCTGCGAACCGGAGTATCGCGATTTCGTTTCTCAGGCCGCCCCGTGGCCCGCGTTCAAGTACAAGCTCGGCGAGCGTTTCCCATCCGTCACTTTCGGTAGCCCTCGCTAGGCAAACGTCATCTCGTATTCGCGGCGGTATGGAATCTGACAGGTCGGGACGCGCCGCCAGAATTTCGAGTGCGAAGGCGGGGTCTCGTCCTGCGATTGCAGCTAAGCGACGCGAGGTCGTCGCCTCGGCAATGAGACTAACCGCAGCGTTCCCGTCCAAGTACGATCGCCGGGCAAGGATTGCCAGAGTCGCAAAGTCCGTGCCCGTCAAGCCATTGCCTTCTCCTCTCAGAAAACGAATCAGCTCGCGGTAGTGCTTGGTTTCGGCGGCCCGCCCGGTTCGAACGACCGGCGCTTCAGTTGGGCTGCTCACCGCCAAAAAGAGAAGCACCTGTTGCCGCACGTACCACGGCAATCTGCTGGGGGGCGTCGACGCAAGCCTCACTGCCTCTTCGCGAAGCACCAAGCGGTATGCGTCGATGTCCAGCTCGGAGGGCAGCGATTCGTCGTCCTCGACGAACCCAGTCTCGGTTGCACCCGCCCGAAACAGCTCAGCCAGGCAGTACCAAGCAACTCGACAGCGCGGGCCACGAGGACCGCCCGTCTCTGTGTATGGTCGGAGAAGATCGAGCACGCCCGAGAGAACGTCATCTGCTGGCCACAGATCAAGGCCAATCCGAAGTAGCCTCATATTCGATGGGTCCTCGATCCAGCGCTCAACGAGCCCCAGGGCGAACGCTCGAGCTTCATCGTCGAGGTCGGCCTGTGTGCGCTTGACGCGCGTCGTGCGCGGAGCGTTCTCGTCGCTTCGCTGGTCGAGTTCGCCGATGGCCTCCTCGCTGTCAGCAAGAAGTGGCCTGAGGGAACGGTAGGTTGTTCGGAAGCGCGCCGCGCCGAAGCGCGCAACCGTGGAGTCTCTCACATCTGGAATCGGCGAGAACGCCCAGCCGGATTCGTCGCGTTCCTCAGCACTGTACTGCCGCTGGGTGCGAATCAGGCCTTGAACGGCATCCAGAATTTCTTCGCCTCCAATCGCATCGAAGCCGCCTGAAATCGCGCCTTGTATGCGCGCCATCTTCCGGCTTTGTCGAACGAGCGGGCGTTCGTCGCCGCGATAGGCCGCGGCCTTGGTCTTCTCTCTGGATACGCTTAGTTCGGGGGCATGATGATCGAGAAGTTCCTGGAGCCAGGGCGCGATCTGCTCCTCGACTTCCTGCAGGCTGTGATCTCGGGAAACGGTTAGAACGATGCGAAGATCGTCTACATACCGCGAGACATCCTCCACGTAGATTCCAGCATCGATCTCGGCTCCAACCGCCTCTCGCAGGCCGCGATCGAAGTCCAGCAAGACCAGGTTCGCTAAGAAGCCAGCCGAGACGAGTCCTTGAGGAAGCGCAATTCTCGAGAAGTCGCCCAAGCCGGCTTGAGTGGCATAGCTCGAGACCTCGCCAGCGTCTCGACGATCCCACTCCCAATTCAGAAGCCGCGCCGTCAATGTGTAAAAGCCCGGGTCATCGGCGACGGTATTCAATGCCCGCATCTTTGTCGCGAGCAGATCGGGTGACACGCGGTCATAGAACTGGCGTAGATCTGAATGGACGATGATCACCCTCGAGCCGTCGCGAGGAGGCGCGGCTTCGGCGAAGATCTCGGGCCGATCCAGGAAACTTCGATAGTCCTGCGAATAGGTGCGGTAGAGTTTGGCCGCGCCCCAACGGTGGCGGAGGCTCTCATCAGGCATCGAGTCGCAAAAGAGCCTATTCCCATAGGAGACGACCCGGCGTTGCGGATCGGCTCTATCAACGGGTCCGCGAACATTGCCTTGTAGTGTCTCGACTCGATCCGCGAGGCATAGCATCACAGCCGTGGCGGCAACTTGATCCTTGAGACTCACGTGGGCCAACGGACGGAGCTTGACGGTCTTGCGGACCGGCCCGTCTGGCTCCCAGATGTTCGCGTCGCGCCCGACCCGCCACTTCTGGCTCTTGGGGGCGGGAACGATTCGAAGTGGATCGTTGCTCCACTGCCCGGGATCGCGCAATTGCTCCGCGAGTTCGCCCAGGAAGTCGGGCAGATTGACCGCCGCGCGATCCAGCTCGAGAGTGTCAGAGAACCAGTTGTGGTAGCGGATATACGCGGCGGTCTTCTTCCACGCCTGGACAAGCACATACTCTTCGGTGAGCAGGTCGAGGCGCGGTTCGAGGACCTCCACGGTCATCCGAATAGACCTCCAGTTTGGTCGTCGCCTTTCTTTTTACGCTTCCCCTTCTTGGGACTCGCCTCCGGCTCTTCGGGCTCTTTCTCCGCGCGCGCGTGATTCAGGGCAAGCAGACGCTTCAGCACCTCGCGCCGGGCGTTGGAGCTGATGGTGAAGCGAACTCGATCATTTTCGGCGAGCGTGTCGACCTCGTGAAAATCGTGGCCAAGGTCGAGGCTCTGCCAGTCGTAGGCATCTCGAACTGCGCAGTCGAGTTCGACGTGAAGCCGACGAAGCTCGAGCAGGCCCTCGTAGCCACGCGCCGCTTCTTCCTCGGACTTCTTCGACACCTTGGCGACCATCTCCGGACTGAGATCGCGATCGTGGAACAGATTGTACGTTTTCGTCAGCCCCAGCCAGAGGTCGCGCATGAGCGCCTTGCGATGTTCGTGGTAGCGCTCGCCGATCTTTGCCAGCCGGGGGTCGGTTGCATTCCAGAGGTCGTCGGGGAACACGAAGGTGTCGAAGCACTTCGAGGGCGAATAGCGGAGGTCTTGTTTCAGCGATCCGCTGTACTTTCGGGCCCATACTTCGTGGAGCGTGGATTGGACGACGGTGAAAAGGTCCCACCTATTTGTGGTGAAGACGTAGAGGGTGTTGAGAAAGACATGATCCGTCGGTTGTGCCGAGAAGCTGAGGTGCTTCGTAGTCGCGGCGGCAGCGAAACACCGATCCAGCTCCCGTAAGCCTCTGTACAGGCCAGCCGCGCGTTCTGCGTGCTGCCACCATTTCTCCCGGCGAACCGCTCGTTTAGATTTCTGCCGGTCTGGCTTAACCAGCTTCTCAACGACCGCAAAGGGTGCCGCGTACTCCTTCGCTCCTTCGAGCGGCATATCCTTGAAGTTGATTATCATGCGGCTTGGACGCTGATCGGGGTTGTTGTTCGTCTCTTTTCCGTTAATGACCGGGTACAGAACCTCCGACGATTTGGCGTCAGCTGAAATCAGCCGCGCAGATTCATCATGGGACAGCAGAAACCCCTCACCCAGGAAGATTGACCCCTGGTATACTCGGCCGCCGTTTTCGGTCAGAGCTGACGGGCCGATGACTTCGTCGCCATCTTCGAAGAAAGCGTTTATCGCTGACGCGGGGAGGCCGTCCAAAACATGTGGCCCGCCCCATGAACCGTGATGAACTGCCAAGAGGGATACGACAAGATTCGCTCGGCCCGGCCACTTGCGGCCTCGGACTGCCATATTGATTTCTGCACCATCGTTCAGAATTTGCTCCAACCCATCCTTCCGGATTTCGCCGTCAATTATCGAGTTCGTTGTAATCAGAGCGACAAAGCCAGCAGGTTGGAGAAGTCGAAATGCGCGGCGAACGAAAAAGACGACAAGGTCGCTAAGGCCTACCGGAGCGTAAATCCACCTTGCGAGCTCGCAGAAGGCGTGTCCATAAGTCCCGCTGAGTTTTTGCCCGTGGAGATACGGTGGATTGCCGAGAATGCAGTCGAATCCGCCTCCGGCCATGACCTCCGGAAATTCCAGAAACCAGTGGAAGAACCGCTTCTGGTTCGCCGTAGTCAGGGCACCGGCGGCCACCTTGCCAGCGAGCGTCGAATTCCCAGTCCAGTATTGGCGAAACTCCGCGTCGCCGATCAACTCGGATTCCGTCGACTCTGTCTTCGCCATGTAGAACTGAGAAATCGGGATCGCAGCGATCTCTCGCAGAGCTCCGAGGTTCTCTCCCGAACCGAAGGTCGAAAACGATTCCTTCTTCTTCTCAATCTCGGTTGGCGTCCTCTCCGGTAGCGCCGAGATCTTCTTCCACTCCTCGAGCACCGAGTCCAAGCGCCCGCCAAGCTGCGGTGAGAAGTTCAGCGATTCTTGGGTACGGTTCTGTCGCTCCAGCTTGTTCCGCTTCCGCCAGGCCGCTGCCACCTCCTTGTCGTCTCCCGGCAGGGTTTTAAATGCTTCATCCGGGACACCCTTGCCGAGCTCTTCTTGCCGCGCGAAGCCGACAATGGCATTCCCGCACTTGATGTGATGGTCGAGAAAATTGAGCGGCTGTCCCGGGTTGTGAGCCTCCAGCCAGAGCGCCACTTTACAGAGCTCCACGGCCAGCGGGTTGAGGTCCACACCATAGATGCAAGTACGAATGACATCTCGCAGCGCCGCTCGGAAAGCCGTTGGCGAGGGTTGATCCTCCCCAGTGCGCACGACCGCCAATTCGGTCGCGATCCGGCGCGCTGCCACGAGCAGAATGTGTCCCGAGCCACAGGCGATATCGGCAACCCGGAGACTTAGGAGTGCTGTTTCTTGGTCTTTCTCCTTCAAACGGTCGGCGATGAGATAGTCGAGTGAGTGCTTGACAAGTGGCTGAACGAAATCATCGGGCGTGTAATGCGAGCCCGTCGCCGAGCGCTCTTCGCCCAGCTGAAGATCGAATCGAATTCCCGAGCCGTCCATCGCCAAAATCGGCTCGTATTCAAGCAACCCCTCATACACCGAGCCGAACTCCTCCACGTTGAGGGCACCATAGTTCACTCGGATGAGCTGGCGGCTGTCCGGATGCTCATACAGGCTGAGCGAACGCAGGCAACCGAGGAGGACATCGTTGCCGAGCGTACACTCGGCCAGCCAGCCGATCGCTTCGACACCAAAGAGATCACCCGCAAGCGGCGCAAGCCCCAACTTGCTGCCCGGGCCGTCCGTCTCAAAGAGCCGGAACGTTGCCAACAACGCTAGCCAGAGATCGTGCCGCCGAGCATCAGCAAGGTAACGCTTCTCGGACAGAATTCGCAGTCGATGGACCCCGTAGAAGTCGCGATAAATTGCCCGATGCTCCGGCTTTGCAGCCGTCGGAAAGACGAGATCCCGCTCTTCGATGACCATCAGGAAGAGGAGGCGATAGATCAGGCGAAGCAGGTCTTTGTAGTAGTCCTCGGGTGCGAGCCTTCCGTCTGCAATGGCCTTGCGGAGCGAGTCGTTCTTTGGGTGGGCGAGGAAGCCAGAGCCGAAGTCACGAATGGCTTGTTCGACAGCAAGACTCAGTCCCTCCCGGATACGCGCCCCGGAATCCAGCGAGTCCTGGTGATAGCGCTCGATCCAGCTCTCGGCGTTCGACTCTTCTGCCAGTGGAAGGCGCGAAGCGTGCAGCAGCCTGTAAAGGATCGCGAAGTCAGCAAAGAGCCCATCACTAAAGATCCGATCGAGATCAAACTCGAGATAGCTCAGCTTGATGAGCCGAGAGCTATCGCGAAGCAGTCGAAGAACACGACCGTTGGTGGCAAGCCCGTATAGCTGCTCGTTCAGATTGAGGAACTCCTGAACGACCGCGTGAGCGGACATCCGCCGGTTGGCGCGCTCTGGTTTGCGGTCGAGACCAGCCGGCTCGTGATAACCGATGATCTGCACGGGGGCTTGCGAACGATTCGTCGCACGGTGAGAGATATTATAGAGCTTCCCGTCCAACTCGGTGCCCCGCGCCTGATACTCGAGCTGGTAGCCGAGCAGGCCAAGCAACGGCCCGACCCACTGCTGTCGGGTCTCCGTGGTCGCTGGTGAGTCTGCCTTCAGCGTCTCGAGCTTTCGCTGGAAGATCCGCCAGTAGTCCTGAGCATCGGCCCATGCCCGCGCGATCTCGTCCTTGACCTTAGACGTCGGATCGAGGCCAAAATCCGCGGGCTTCTGGCCGGGCCGATCCTCCAGATGCTCGAGTAAATCGGGGGAGAGGATTGCCCCCTCGATGCGAACACTCGGGTAGTTCATGAGACGAGTTCCGGCAACAGGACATAGATCCCGAGGAGGTCCATTGGCAGCACCGGATAGACCACCTGGAAGCGCTGCTTGTCCATCAGCGCGCTAAAGCGTTCATGGGCAGCGACCAGTCGCTTCGATTGTTCCTCTGCGATGGTTTGAAAGCTCTGCTCAAGCGATTCCATCAGGCCAAGCTCGTTGTCGAGGAACCCAGCGCGCGCTTGGGGCGACAGATCGCTCGATGCACGGACAGTGGCCAGCAATTCCTTTGCCTCCGCATGATCCAGGAATTCCTTGTCGTTCGGTGTCCCGCTCCAGCCCCAGAGCAGCATTTCTTCCGCCACAATTTGATGACCGCCCTTGCCGTGCTCAATGACGTTGCGGCAGCGGAAGAGCAGCAGCGTGCTCTTGCGATCTACCTGGGTCGTCCGAATGACAGCAGTTCGCGCGGCGCGGCGCCCGTCCCTGGCCAGCGTGTTGCCCATGACGAGCTGGCAAAGCTGCTCGACAAATCGGTGATTGCGGCCGAGGTAGTGGTAGCCTTCCGGCGTCGGTGACTCGAAACTCACCTTCACGAGCGAACCAATCGGAAGAAGATCGTTGAGCTGAGGCGGGAGATTGCCGCGCACGATGCCGTATCCCTCGCGTTCAGTCGTTACCTGAACACCGAAGAGATCGGCCAGTGTCGCCGTGACAAAGTCCTGTACCGCTCGAGGATCACCGATGGCCTCGTCAACCGCGCGCAGATCCTCTTCGATCTCCTGGGCCTTGATCGCATTCTGGGCAAAAATGCTGCGTGAAGCCTTCTCGCGCTCCGCCGCTTCATCGACTTTGCGCGTAACGTTCGCCTTCGCTTTTGCAGCTTCGTCGAACTCGCTGAAGTCGAAATCCACCTGCTTGGGATCGACCTTCCTTGTCGCAATGCGGCGGTCGGGGTTGAGGAGCAGCGCCTGGGCAATCGTATCGATGATGCTCTGCGAGTCATCCGGAAACGGGACGTTGATGCCGGTCGCCTTTTTGATCTCGCGGACTTTGCGCAGCAAGACGTCGAGCACGATAGCGTCGATCGGATTGTCCGAACCGTAGAGCAGGCAGGCCTTCACTTCGGGCGCTCTTTGCCCAAAACGGTCGACGCGACCTTCACGCTGTTCCAGTCGGTTGGGGTTCCAGGGCAAGTCATAGTGGAGGACGCCCGTGAATAGATCTTGAAGGTTGATGCCCTCACTCAAGCAGTCCGTGGCGATCAGGATCCGGGGACCCGCGCCGGCCATTTCGCTGATGCGTTGCTTGCGCAAATCGTCCGGGTCTTCGCTGGTGACCACTTGCAAGTTCAGCTTAGGAAATTTCTCACGAAGGATCGGAGCAAGATACTCGCCGAGATAGTTGGCCGTGGGAATGAAGCGGCAGAAGACGACTGGGTGGAAACCCAGCTCGATCCATTCCTCGAGGACCATGCTCGCCGCGAGAAGCTTGTAGTCGTGCTCCATTCCAGACAGCCCATCGAGCCGCGCTGCAAACTCCCGAAGCTGGCGTCGCTGATGCTCTGTCCAGTCACCATGCTCGACAACTTGTGTCGGTGCGTTGTCGCCCTCAAAGCCGAAGTCGAGGTCGCGTACGGGATTGTCTGACTCCACATCGACCTCAGTATTGGAGCCCGCGGAATCATCAAGATTCGAAGCGCCCAACTTCTCGAGGCGCGTGTTCAACATCGTAGTGCCAGCGCCAGGGCTGGACATCACGCCTCGCAGCAACGCCAACGCGGTCCAATACTGGACACGCTTCTTTCGATCGTCCGCACCGTCAGGGACCACGAGCTTGCGAGTGAAGGCCAGAATGTCTTTGAAGAAATTCGCGTACTCAGCAGAGAGATCGTACGGCCACTCGAATGCTTCCCTCGTCGGGAAAGGCGTATCCTCACCCATCCACTTGGAAACATCGGCGCGCTTTCGCTGGATGAAGTGCCTAGCCAGATCGCGGCGCTGGGCCTGGGTAGAGGTTGGAAGGTCGAGTGCTTCGAATTCCGGCTTCAGGAGCCCAAGCAGAGAATTGAACTCTTCTGGCTTACCACTGTGCGGGGTCGCGGTCAGCATCACGAGGTGTTTGTCGGATTTCGCCGCGATGCGGCTCAGCAGATGGTGGCGTTGCTGCTGGGCGGCCGAAGCGCCGCTAGGGCGAGAGCATGAGTGCGCCTCGTCAACGATGACCAACTCGGGACACTGTTCGATGAAGACGTCTCGTCGCACGTCGGATTTGATGAAGTCGACGCTGACAACTTGGTAGGGGTAGTAATCATAGACGCTGGTATCGCCCTGGATCTGGCGGTCAAGTCGTGCCTGGGTGTTGGATCGAATAATGACGGATTCGATATCGAGCTTCGAGCGAATCTCTTCCTGCCACTGCTCACACAGGTGAGGCAGACAGACCACGGCAAAGCGCTTGATCTTTCGCCGCTCTAGCAGCTCGCGAATAATCAGAAGCGCTTCGACTGTCTTGCCGACGCCCACATCATCAGCGACAAGAAGGCGCACTGTTTCCTGCCGAAGCGCCATGATGAGGGGCACCATTTGATAAGCACGCGGGCGAAACGAAAGCTTCGCCAACGAACGAAATGGCCCGGCGCCATTGCGGAATGCCAAGCGAGCAGAATCGTAGAGAAACCTTGCAGTGGTGATGTCGCCGAGGTCGGCGGCCGTCGGCGGATCGAAACTAGCATCCTCGGGCTGATCGGCGGGTACAGCAAGCGGGAGGTAGATTCCCGCGATCTCATCTTCCGACCCACCGAGTGGCTTCACGACCAAGAGATCGTCGTCATCGGACGGTAGAACGACCCAGTCCCGGCCACGAAGGGAGACAAGCTTTCCGGGCTGGAACGTCGAAGTCATCGGACCTTCCGGAAGATGTCCGGACGCTCGGAGACCTTGGCCGCCAAGTCCTCCCGGTAATGCCAGGCCCACACTTCATCACCCCGTGCAATGATGAGCTGGCGCTGCTCGTCGTCTCGCTCTCTCACGGCGTCTTCATCATGCGGAGAGCCATCACAGAAGACCCAGAACCGGGGCTCATAGTAGAAGTCGGGTTGGCAATAGATTCCCTCCACTCGCTTCTGAGCAGCGTCGGGCAACCGGAGACCGTTGTCATAGAGGTACTTGATGAAGGTCCGCTCAGTGGATGAATTCGGATCCAGATTTCGGCGCTGATGCTCGTATTGGTCTTCGTAGCTTAGGAAGGCCGCGTTGGTCTCGATCTCGATCGCGGCAACCTTCAGCTTCTCTAACGCATCGCGGATGAGGAATCGGTCAATCGTCTTGTGGTCCCGCTGGTTGTAGTAGCTCAACAGGTCATCGTAGCTCGCCGGCGCAAGGTAGTCGTCGTCATCGAAACGGCAAGCCTCCCATGCCGCGCCTACCACTGCCTGAAATGTGGCAACATCGTCGACAAACTGAGAGAGGATCCCAAGGCTCCCCTCTGAAGCCTCGTAGAGAAGAATGTTGGGGGCCTCGGGGTCACCCACCGAAACCACACCGATTTCATTCGGCTCGACCTGGAACTCACTCTCGATGGCGCGTTTCAGTGCATGCTGCAGCGTGACCACCCCTGACGCCTCTAGGCCCAACGCATGAATCGGCTCGATGTACAGTGCATCGGCGAGACTCGAGGTCCAGAGTTTGACCAGGCGATAGTCCTCCCGGAGTTCGGCATCGGGATCGGGCATCGAGCTGCGCCAGTCCCCCGACGTCATGCCGATTGGAAAGCCCTCGGCTCGCTGGGTTCTCCACTGTGTGTTCACGTGAACAAGGCGCGCCGCCGGAATGAAGCGAAGATTCAGCAGGTGTGACTCGCTCGAGCGGGCGGTCGCCTTTCGGACTCGGGTCTGGCCATCATCAACTGAGAAGTAGGTGTTTACGTTGAAACCGCGAGAGACGCGCTCCTCTTCCTCGCATGAAATGCGATCAATCTCCTCAGCGCGGGATTCCGCCATCTCCAGCAAGTCGTGGAGGTGTTCCTTGTTGGCGTTGTCCCCAAGATTCACGCCAGAGAAGGGGCAAATCTCGAGATCCTTCTCGTCGCCGGTCAGGTAGTAGCCAGCCTTCGTGCTGATTTTGGCTTCTGTCAATGCGGACTCAGCATCCTGCACAACGAGTTGGGACACCCGGTATTTTCTGCCGGCGTGATAAATGACATTCAGCGGACCGAACTCGCGCAAGGCGACTGATCGCGGGCGTGATATAAACTCACCCGTCGTATCGCCACTCGGCACAAAGATCCGGATCGGCAGACGCGTGAAGTTGTAACCAGGCAGAAACCCTTCGGAAGCTAAATAGCGATAGGGATAGAACTCGGAGAGCTCTGAGAAGCCTCCTAGATCGTTTCTAAGAAGATTCAGCTGACGATTCGCTTGATCTTGGTATCGTTTGTACTTCTTGTACTCGTCGCTCCCGACCTTGAGGCGACCACCCTCAATCGGTTGCGTCGCCCGTGTGAGCAGGGAGCGCGCTGAGCTATAGAGTTTGCGCCAGCGAGCTAACGACTCGTCCAGCTGATCGGCAAGCTTGCCGAGGTTGTGGTCCACCCACTCGGGGCTGTACCAGCTGCTGGCACGCGTCTCCAGGTCGCCGGATAAATCCGAGATCACTCGGCCAAATGTCGCCTTGAGCGAAGAGAAGGTGCCGGGCATGAGCTGTAGCCCTTCCCGCACACCGGGTGCAAGGGGCATGTCTCCATCATCGTCGAGCACAAGGCGCATCAGAGACGGCCGCTCACCTCCCTGCGCCTCCAAGCCGGGCAAACCCACCTCGCTGATTGCGAGTGCGTTCAAGTGAGTGAGGAGCAGCTCTCGGTTGCACAGGTCTATCCGCGGCGCTTGGACTGTCCCCGCAACGAGCTCAGCCTGCTGTTGAAAGAAGTGCCGGTCGTGCGGCGAGTAGCCCGAGCAGTAGGTAAAAACGAGCGCCCCCTGCCCGCTTCGTCCAGCTCGGCCAGAGCGCTGAGCGTAGTTGGCGGCGTTGGGCGGAGCATTCCGCATGTGCACGACGCTGAGCCCACCAATATCGACACCCAGCTCCATGGTCGGGGAGCAGAATAGGGCACTGATCGAGTCGCTGCGTATTCGGTCGTGATCGAGTTGTTCCTTGTCACTGTCGCGGTACCAATCAGCGCGGAAACGATCCTCACGGTCGAGCCTTGTGTCGAAATTGAGCTGGCCCGTATGATCTTCCGCGCGAAATCGTTTGGTCTGTGAGAAATCGCGCCGATACATGTCGCGAAAAAATTTGTTCGGCACAGGACGTTGATCTTTGTAGGAGCGGCGCTTGATCACGTCCGGTTTGATGGTCTCGCCGTCCCCGAGTTTCCAGCAGAGGGATTCAATGCGCAGCCGAAATACCGGTACTTCTTCGTTCTGAGCACTCCGCGCAGTTTGCTCAAAGAGAAAGTCCGCGTCCTTGAGCTTTCGCATGAGCAGGAGCGCGAAGTCTCTATAACGATCGCCGCGAAAATCTCGTGGGTCCGCTTCCACGCTCTTCGCGACGTGTTTGATGTATTTCCCGAGTGAACTCGCGGGCCCCATGCTCTTCGAGTACAGCTTTGCCGAACGATGAAGTGGATCAATCCTAATCACGCAGGGCTCCCGCAGTGACTCGTTGCGATCGAGAGTCCAAGGTGCCTTGAGTTGCTCCCTAAAGTGCTTCTCATTTTCCTTTAGGCGGGCGGGTGACAGGAAGTTCTCGCTGTGGATTGCGAACTCGAGCCGATAGAAATCAAGGATTGTCGTCAAGAACTCCTTGCGGTCAGGGTGTGACATGTCGCCGACAAGCGCCACTTCCGACCAAAAGGCATCCTGCGCGACAACCTCGTCCATATCCTCGTATTCGACGAGCAACAGTCCACATTGTTCGAGGTTCGGAAGCACGATGCGCCAGCTCCGACGGAGATCGGCTAGTGCGCGGTAGAGCAGGTACGACTGAAGAGCTCCCTCATATTTGCGTCGGACGTTAGGAAGTTCGGGCGCACTATCCCGATTCCCGTAGTCCGCGAATGGCAATCCCAGTGCTTTGAACACGGCCTCGCCGAGATTGGCGTAGCCAAGTGCCTGATCCGGTGCCTCAAGTAGCGCCTTATGTATTCCGGCGCGCAGCTGCACGACCTGCACGAAGTCATTGAAATGGCCGGCCTGCAAGGCTGCATCTTGGCGATTGTCGGTGAAGCTCAAGAGCTTCTGGTCGCGAGACTCGAATCCAGCGTCATGCAATCGACTGAGAATGGAAAAGGCAGTGATCGTCGTAGAGGTACTTCGCCCTTCACTTCCGAGCTTTGTGAGCTTCGTACCTTCATTGGTACGAGTGTCGAAAAAGACACCGCCTGTCGGGTCAAAGAGCAGCGGCTCCTGCATGAACCAACCCCAGTATGGCAAGGGCTCAGTGTCGGAGCAGTTTCCGTACTCGTCGAAATATATCCTGCGCGGGAAATGCACTGCTTTTTTGGAATCGGGAACCCTGTCGTGCTTTCGAACGCGAACCCACGCGTCAGGCAGGTAGTCGAGATCATCCACCGGGTCCCAGATATCGTCTCCGATGATTAGGTAACCGTCAGTCGCCCCAGCTTCTTCCTCCAAATTCGCTCGAAACTCGCGAGGTTCGAAATGGTCACCAACGCGAGATACGCAGACAAATGGGTGACCCGTCGCTCGACTGAAAACATTCGGATAGATGGGTTTGCGATTCTCGTCGTCTTGTTTGTAGATACCGGGCTCAAGTGTGATGAATCGATCCTTGTCTTGATCGAGCGTCGTGTACACGGAACCCGTTTGAGCAAAGAACTGGTGCAACTTGAATGGCAGGATGGTGTAACGCGAGCCACCGTCCTGAATCCGCTGATTGACTGTCGACACCCACAACAGCATGTCGGCGAGACATTGCCGACAGTCGGTCTCATTCGCTCCCGAGGCTGCCGCCAGCGCGCTAACCACAGCGCCTATCCCCTGCGGCGTCCGGCGGACTAAGTGCTCTTCGCGCTCTTCAAGCGCAATCTCATTTTCGAGCCAGATCGCGATCGGATGTTGGCGGAGTGTCTTCTCGTCAGCAGACGCATCGATCCCTCGAGCGATTGACGCAGAGAGCGCCTCCCGGCCTGGACTCCCCCCCGAATACTCGAGAGAGCGCGAGAGCGTTTCATTGATTACCTGGCTGGGTTGAAACCGCCGCCCGAACATTGTCGTGGCTACCGCGGCAACTTGCTCGCGCTGCGAGGCCAGGCTTCCAGTCGACACCATGGTTGCTGACGTCCCGATGCAAGTGATCGAATTCTTACATCGGGCCTGGATACGCCGGATGAGCATGGCAACGTCTGCACCTTGCCGCCCCCGATAGGTATGCAGCTCGTCAAACACGAGAAAGCGCATGTTCTCATAGATCGCATCGCGGATGCTCCGCTCCTGTGTACGCGTGAGTAGGAGCTCAAGCATCATGTAGTTGGTGAGCAGGATCTGGGGCGGCGCTTCGCGCATGGCCTCGCGCCTTTCTTGGCGCTCCTGCCCTGTGTATTGCCCAAACGTAATCGGAAAGACGTTCCCGGTCGCTTGCTCGTAGTTCCCTTTATAGATGTTGAACTCGTTCGTCTGCGAATTAATCAGCGCATTCATCGGATAGACGATTACGGCGGTTACGCCCGGCGATGCGGGGGCCTCAAGTAGTCGGTTGAAGATGGAACCGATGTAGGTGAGGGACTTACCCGAGCCTGTCCCTGAGGTAACGACGAAGTCCTTCTCCTCGACACCGAGCCGGATCGCTTCCAGTTGGTGGCGGTAAACCGTGTAGCCCTTGAAGATGTTGCTGACGGCAGAGTTGAGAACGCCGGATCTGCTCAAGTCTTCGACGCTCCCCGCCATTTCGTAGGCGGGGTTGAACTGCAGCAGCGGATCCGGCCAGAGCGTTCCTTCACTCAGGGCCTGATCCACGGCAGCCTGAATGTCGGGGTCGTTGATGTTGATGAAGCTCCGGATGTACCGAGCATAGTCGTCAACGATCGTTGAATGCGTATCGAAGATGTTCATACGAATCCGTATTGTTCCAAAACCCAGCCGACCATCACGCAGCCTCGCGATAATAGTAATTCAGGGTCCCGCAGAGTCGTTCGCGACGCCGTATCGGCCCAGTTCGAGTCCGATCGCTCCACCCACTGTCGACCAGCCGGTTCTCGAGGCCCTGGTGATTGCGTTCCAGATGATAGTGCTCGGTGAACTCGGTCACTGTGTTGCGCAGATGTCGCTCGCCTAGCGGAATGATCTGCGCCAAGCACTCCGACTTGATCGAACGCACGAATCGTTCTGCGTACGCATTCAGATTCGGACTACGCGCCGGCAACCGCAAAGGGTCAACGCCACTCGTTCGTAGGATTCGACGGAACTCGGCCGTGAACAACGGATCCCTATCGTGAATCAGATAACTCGCCCCTCGCAGAAATCCGGCATCCACATCCGTCAGATCCCTCGCTACCTGCTCCATCCACAGACCATTGGGTGCGCGCCCGATACCGGCGACCACGACTCGGCGAGTTTTCAGATCGATGACGAACAGCACCAAATACCGAACCAATCCCGTCATCGTGAGTACCTCGACGGTGAGGAGGTCGGTCGCCGCGATCGCGCCCCAGTGCGATCGCGAAAACTGGTTCCACGAGACCTTGCGCCGCCGCTCCGGCGCGGACTCGATGCCGTGCTCATCAAGAATTCGTTTGATCGTGGTGCGACCCACATCGTACCCGATATTGAAGAGCGCGCCGCGGATTCGGGTATAAACCTAGCCACGTCTTCCTCGGCCATGCGTACAACCAAGTTGCGAATCTCACTCGCTGTTCGCGGCCGGCCTGCCCCACGTCGCGTGCTCCCGTCATACTTTTGCGCGACGAGTTTTCGATACCACCGCAGCAATGTATCGGGCGCAACAATCAGCTCTATGCCGAACAGCTTGGCGCGCCCGACTTTCTTGGCCGCCACGGCAAGTCGACAACGCTGCGCATCGGTGAACCGTAGGCGACGGTCTCCCATCTGCTCACGAAGAATGCGGCTCTCAGCCTGCAGATAGACGATTACGTTGCGCTGGTAGCGATGCACCCACCCGACGAGCGCAGCCAACACGAACTGAAGATACGGCGTCCACATCGAGCCACAGCTTATAAGCCAACAGCGCACCTGACGATAGGCCGTGACCGGCTGTCGTCAGGCATTACAAACTGCTGAAGTAGCTCGCTATTCGTTCGGCCGAGTATTGGAACACTACGCCGACGGCAGGACTACGGACAAGGATTGCAGTCCAATGGGACGGAAAGCCCCACAGCGTTTCGTAATATCAAGAGCGCGTCTGTAGCAGTGACTTCACGCGAACTATCCACATTGCACAGACAGGTGTCGCAAGCCTCGTTGCCTACTGCTGCGTTGAGAACGTACAGAGCATCGCTCGCTAGCAGGCCAGCCGGATCGATGGGATCCCCGCAACCTCGCTCCATGCAATCCGCGGAACAACTCTGGCCTCTTTCCCATTCTTGATCATTGTCGTCGCACACTTCTCCTGGATCGATCCTTCCATCGCCGCATATGACCTCAAGCACGCCGGGTGGGGCGGCCTCGCAGGCCTGGTAGTCCAATCGACAGTCTGCTGTGCATGCTAGTTCTCCACCCGCGAATCCGGATGCTTCGCAGCTGAGAATACCAAGAGACGCTCCGTCACATTCTTCGCCCGGCTCAACAACGCTGTTCCCGCAGAGAAAACACGTGGTAAGGTCTAGCTGACAGTCGCTCGTACAGCGCACGGTCCCGGAGACGAGTCCGTGGTCCTCACAGATCCCGGGAATCAAGCCACGATCGCACTGTTCGTCGCCTTCGAGATCGCCGTTTCCACACGTGCCTATAGTAGCGCACTCGACGATGCTCTCCGGCTCCAGAATCGAACAGTCGAGTTGCGCAAGCGCTCTGACATCCCCAAGAGTAAGCTCGACAGCGATACTCCCCGGCGCGAGTACAGCCATCGGGACGTCCAGATCGGTCACCTCAATATCTGCTTCGTCATACTGCGATCCCGTCAAAAGAATAGAGACCATCGCGTTAGCACTTGTCTGGTCCCCGAGCGGCGCTGTGTAACGCATCGGCTCGTCATCTGAGGCTTGCAGCTCACCTTCAGACAATTGCACCCGAAACAGAGATTCGCCCCCAATGAAGATCTCCGCAGCAAAGGCCTGGACGGCCGGGTCGAGTGCGCCAGCTTCTGGTGCGGTTATAGCCCCTAACAGTGTAACGAATCTCGTAGCTGTCCTGGCACGCTGAGCACTACTACTGATCACCGCGTCCAACGGCAGGTGCGCCGCACCCGAGTCAGGGTCAGTACCGGCGGAAATCTCGGCACCGTCTCCAATACCATCGCCATCAGTATCGGCATTGCCAACATCCAACCCGCGAAGCAGTTCAAAGTCGTCACAAGCAGCATCATTATCCTCATCCAGGCAAACCTGCCGCAGAGTAAGCAGCTCTTCGCCGCAGTCCACGCACATCGACAGCACTGCTTCGCCTTCGGCGCCCATTTGTACGAGCGTGGGAAGTACGCTCTCGATCGCGTCGCGAGAAATCCGGGCCCAGATTCGGGCCGTCGTACCTTCAGCACCAGACAACACGATACGGTACAGCCCATCCGGAACATCTTCTATCGCGAGCGTTAGCGTTGTCGCGTTCGACAAAAGGACAGCCCTGCCAACATAAGATTCCGCGATAACAGTTCTGCTTACTATGAGATCACCGCTCCCCTCAGTGAGAACAAACTCGTCGATACCCGTCAGGCTCATCAGCAGACTAGAGCCTACCGCTGGCTGAGTGCCTTGGAGAGAGACTGCCGACGATGGCGGCGGCTCAAGTGCCTCAAGTGTACATACCTCTGAGTCGCCACGCTCCAGCAGATCGAACGACGGCGCTGTCAGCAACGATAGAACGATCCCCGACAATGTCTGAGGAAGCGTTCCGTGAGGCAACCCTGGCACGTGCATTCGAGGTAGGTCGGCGCCGGGCACCGTCAGGCTGCACACATTCGTTCTTCCGTCGCCATTGCCGGGTATTACGGCGAACCCAATCCGACCGATGGGGTCGAACTGAGGCTGCCCATCCTCCCACATCGCATTTCCTGGCTCGTTTACTCGAATTCCACCCAAAGTCTCCAGTGCGCTTCCGCCTATCACCGCCACCTCAACTCCACTGGCCAGGAGTCGATTTACGGCGAAGTTCCGATTCAATTCCGTCAGGAAGTCATTGTTCGCGACTAGTAGCTGTAGATATGGAATCGGGTGATCACCTCCGACAAAAGGACCATTGTCACGGTACAAGGAAGAGCCTGAGTTACCGAGAGGCGTCGGTCCAACATATCGCGCACTGGGCAATAGTGAACCTACCCCGGGTAGTTCTTTCCGGACGCACGTCATCGCGGGTAGACTCGCTGGTATCGCCGCTGGCCCGCACTCTGACCGGAGAAGGTGAACGAGCCATGCGTTGAACGCCAGATTCTCCACAACAGTTCTGTTGGGGTCAGGCGGCGGCAGCTTCCCACCTCCCCAAGAGTAGTACGCATCTGGCGATCCACGGTTGGGGGTGCCCAACATGATCAGGCGTCTTACGTCACTGCGATACTCAAGACTTTGAATGTACGCCCGAGCAACGAGTCCACCCATGCTATGGGCAACAAGGTCTACTTGTGCAGAACCCGTGACTGCACGTGCTTCGTCAATCTGCTGCATCAGGAATTTCTTGAAGCCCGGACTGGGATTTTCTCGCCAGTCATAAGCCGCCACAAATACATTGTCCTCGTCCGGTCTAATACCTTCCCAGGAGTTCGTCGCGGGGAACCAAACGGCATCTGGACTTGCCCGATATTCCGGCGCCTGGTTCAGTGCCCTTGCTAGCTGATGATACGAGTCGTAGATTACTCCCACATCCTCATTCACAGACACCCGCCTAAACCGCCATCCACCCTCCTTAGAGAACTGTGCTACAGGTGTTGTACCGGCGGTCGTTGATAAAGTCTGCGTAACCCACGCCCCAGTCTCTGACCCGTAAATCCCGGGCAGGATAAGCACAGGCGTCACGCCGGTATACACACAGTCGTTGTCGTTTCCCGCATGGCAACCCCAAATCAGCCGCGACGGGCAGCAGCCATCATCGTCAGTGCAAGCTGTTACGGCATCTCCAGTACAGATCGTACCAACGCACATGTCATTCACTGTGCAGGCGCGCTCGTCGTCGCATATGCCGACAATCGGCTGCGCTACGCACTGGCCTGACTCATCACATTTGGCCATAGTGCATTCGCCGGTAGGTGCGTCGCAACTGGCCCCTGCAAGAGACCGACGACACGACGACGTGCAACAATCGTTCGCCAGAGGATTCCCGTCGTCGCATTCCTCGTCGCTCTCGTGGATGCCGTTGCCGCACACGCTCGGCGGCGCAATGACATCGAAACCGAACTCCTCAGATCTCTGGCCGTCGGCATTCTGCACTTCGACAGACCATTGAGCTGGCGCAATCGTAAAATTCACGCTCAAACCTATCTGTTCGGTGCCACACCCAGTCCGCTGCAGATCCGTGAACGTTTCGTCAGCGCGAAGATCGCGGAGCGTCACTGTCATCGACGTACTACAGTCGAAATTCAGCCCATCAACATAGAAGGGCTGCTTTCCATTCGCGCCGACGACCGGGCTAGGCGCAACACCAGTGATGCTTGGTCCATCGGCTGCCGTTACCGTAAACGTCGTTTTGTCCTGATCGTTCGTCTCGTCGCTCTGATTCGCACTACCATCGAGGTCCAGCGTCACCCAAAGGTAGTTCGTTCCCGTCGGACTTCCCGACGGAATCGACGACACGCACTGAATCTGCGTCGTCGCACCAGCTCCGATCGCCGGCGTCGCCACGAAGTTACAAAGGATTGGGTCGCTCGTCGTTGCCTGACTGGAGTTCTGATTGATCTGGAAGAGTGCCAGCGACTGCGCGGCGGGGCCCGTTCCCTGGTTTGCCACCATCGCACTTATCGTCACACCTGTACCGACGGAGCCAGTCGACGGGCTGACACTCATGGCAGATATAGCTAGATCTGGCACGGCTGCGTCGTCGTTCTCAATGGTGAACGTCGCCTTGTCTAGATAGATGCTAGCCGGGTCGCTGCTGTTCTCCTGCACGATCAGCCCGAAGGTCTCGTCGGGTTCGACGACGCTGTCGTTCGTTATGGTAACCGTCACGCTCTTCGACGTCTGACCGCTGAAGAACGACAGGACTTGGTTATCCACCCCGACGTAATCGCTGCTGTTGGCGTACCCCTCGGTCTGCGCTGTGCTGGCATAGACCGTCTGCGCTGTGCTTCCGCTCGAACGCGTGACCGTGAATGTCAGAGAACCGGCGCTTTCGCTTGCCGAAGTCGAGCTCGGCGAGATCGACCACGTGACCGATGACGCAAGTGTCAGTCCGATATCCGCCACCCAACCATCAACTCCCGTGTCAAAGTTTACATGCCACCAGCTGTACGACGTTCCTCCCAAGGAGGCAGTTTGGGGCCCGGTAGTAATTGTTCCCTGGCTGCCGACCGCTTGAGCGCCCAAAAAGCTTCCGGCTGCGGTCGCACGGACGTTTACGGTTGCATTCGCTTGCACACGACTGCCCACTGCAAAACCAAACGCGGTGGTACTCCATCCGATCAGAGAGATCAGAACGACTAGCGCAAATGCTTTCGCTTTCCTCATACGCTAACCGGATACGGAGAAGTCTTCGCCGGGCTTAGTCCCGCTGAAAACGTCAAAGCAAGCTTCCGTGACGTCTGAATGCGGCCGCCACGTGCACACGCAGCGATTACTTGCCAAGTTGACATTCGCGTTTCCTCCTGAAGATAAAAGCCAATCGGGCTCTGTGCTTCGTCGGAACTTCGTTCACCACCGACTTCTTGATCCAATTGCGCTGCTGAGTGAAATCTCTCGGCGACACTGGCCAACTCGGTCACCACACGAAGCAAGTGAATTGCGGACACGAGACCGGCCCGCTGACGCGCAGCACGAGTGAACGCGGTCACAGCCGACCCCGTAGTGTGCCAAAACTCAGCCGAGCGGGAATCAAGAGATTCGTCGTCCCGGTCGTCCCCCTTTTGGGCACTGGGCCATTCCCCAATTCGACTGCGGGTTATCCTTATATATAGCGATCCGAACGTGTGCCGCTTGAAGATACCCCGCATAGCCGTCGCCACGCGGTGCGTGACGAATACTCGGACGCTTTTTGCCCATCTTCGCTTAGAATTTGCCCTTCCGATTCTCGGCGGTCGACACCATGACTATCGACTCGCGGCATGAGCGGATGTACTAAACGGCCAGCACGGGGGAAACATCCTCACATTGACGACACCGACAGCAGACTTGCGACAATGCCTGAATCCGCACCCTGCCCCATCATCCATCGTCGAAGGTCAATACTTCGATGGCCTTGATCGCAGGATTGTTCACCGGCAGGTTCGTCAACTCGATCTGTAGACCGTTGCCGTCCCCTACCACGGCAACCGCCGAACGCACCACCGCGATACCACTACCGCCGGCCGCCGCAACCTGATCAAACGACGCGTAACCCACCACCCCCTCCACCACGATGTCGAACAGACGCGTACCGACCTCGGCCGTGCCATCGTAGGTGTTCGCGAAGAACAAATTAACTACGTACGTTCCGTTGGGCACGTCGAACGAGTAGATCAGCTCGGGCGACGGATTCTTGTCCGCATGCTCGCACTGGAATAGATCTTCGGTCGCTTCATCCTCGCAACCAAACAGAGTCACGATGCCCGAGATCACACAGGACTCACCGCCGCCGCCCAGATTGCACGTCGCCGCCTTCGCCGCTTGGTTGTAACCGAAGTCGGCGTACCACATCTCACCATTGCAGTCGGTCTTGTCGCCCGCGCACTCGGCCGAGGATGCGTTGGCGTTCACGCGAATCTCGTTGCCCGTGGTCCCATCCACCGCCACCACGCCCGCACAGCGGTTGCGTGGATCCGTCGGACATGGATCGATCCCGCCTTCCAGACCGTCGTTATCGACGTCGCCGGCCGGCGGCAAAGTCGTCGTCGTCGTCACTAGCAGCGTCGTCGTTGTCGTTGGTGGCTCGACCACCGTCGTCGTCGTCACCGGCAGCGTCGTCGTTGTCGTTGGTGGCTCGACCATCGTCGTTGTCGTCACCGGCAGCGTTGTCGTTGTTGTCGTAGTGGTCGTCGTTACCGTTACATCGGCGGGCTGAATAACCATCAAAGCGTGGGCGTATCGGTCAACGAGTTCAGGCGTCGTCCACTGCATGGTTTGCTGACCTGCTAGCGTCGCGACACGCGTCGACCCTACACTGTAAAGCGTCGGACAAGTCTCCTTCCAACGTTCCACCTGCCCAGGACCTGGCGTCGGCTCGAGGTCGTCTGTGTGCGCAGAGAAAATGTCCACCACCATCGACCCCGCGGAGCCCGCAGAAATCTGGTTCGTAACCGTCTCATCCCCCGGATCGGGCCAGTCTCCATCCCCAACTACGGTGTCGATGTCGCCCATAGCATTGCGGAACGCCATCGCGGCAACGTGCACACTATTCACGATATCAGGCCACGTTACCGTGACATCAGCCGTGCCCACTGGTGGTGACGGAAGCGTAAAAAGACCGGTGCACGTCGTAAACCAAATCTCGGAGGTCTTCGCTTCGATGTTGAAGGTAAGCGGAGTCCCACCGTAGGTTACGATCGCCGACGAGGGGTCACAGTCTCCAGGGTTTCGCTCCCCACCGATCGCGACAACGAGCAGACGATCATCACCTGGACTGATGCTTACGTCTGACAGAGTCTTCGAAGCCACTGGGCCACCATCGCACGTCGAGGTCAGCGACTGATGATCCAGGACAACCGTCCCGCTAGCTGGCATGGTTGTGGTAGTCGTCGTACTCGGAGGGCCACCTGCTGCAGGAGCAACGACCATGACCGAGTGAGCGTATCTGCGCGGGCGGGTATAGTCCCAGCCGACCGTCGTCACTCCTGCTGTCGGTACTTCCTGCGTCGACGTCGCGCTACCGGACGTATCGCATGATTCCTGCCAGCGCCCGACCTGATCGGCCTGCGTCGTCGATGCCACTCCCACGTTGCCCTGAGAGAAGACGTCGACCACCCATGCGTTGTCAGCGAGCGTCGTTACATTGGTGTTGACCGGGTTCGTCGTCGCATTCGCACCGTTCGACTCAGTCGCTTCAGGCTCCTGCTGCTCCACGTTGTAGAGGACCACCGCACCGGCGTGCCGACTGTCAATCTGGTCGCCAGCGTTACTCGGGAACGTGACAGCGACATCTGCCGTTCCTGGCGGGGGGCTCAGCAGATAGAATATCCCGTTGCATGCCCGCCAACCGCTGGTGTCCGATACGGTCGTCACCGCCTTCGTAAGCGTCAGGCCCGCGTAAGTAACACTCGCATCAGCATGGCCAAGATCACAATCGGCGTCACCTTCTTCCGCACCGACGGTAACAATCAACGCACGGTTGGCCTGCCCGCCAACCGGCACGTCCGGAATCACCAGCGTGTCGCCGGGCTCGCCGCCGCAGACACTCCGTATCGACGACGCGTCAATCTCGATCTGACCGTCCGACAAGGTCGTCGTGCTCGTAGTCGTCGTGCTCGTCGTTGTTGTGGTCGTAGTCGTAGTCGTGCCGGGAACGACATCGGCGGGCTGAACGACGAGCAGCGCGTGCGCGTACCGGTTCACAATCTGCGCCGTCGTCCACTGCATCGTCTGCTGACCAGGTGCGATTACTGGACTAACCGAGCCCGCACCAAAGACGGTAGGACACGATTCCTTCCAAAGCTGCGACTGCTCGGGACCAGCCGCAGGTTCGAACAGGTCGGTCCCCGAAGTGAAGATGTCGACCACCACCGATCCGGCCGGCATTGCACCGATCTGGTTCGCGACCGTGTGCTCCCCATCCTCCGGCCAGTCTCCGTCACCGAGCACCGGGCCTATGTCGGACCTGGCATTGCGAAACGCCATCGCCGCGATGTGCACGCCATTTACCACACCAGGCCACATCACCTCGACATCGGCAGTACCGACCACCGGGGCCGACAGGGTGAAAAGTCCCGCGCATGTCGTGAACGTCTCTTCCGTCGTCTTACCTTCAACGTTGAACGTCAGAGCCGTTCCGCCGTAACTCACCATCGCCGACGACGGATCACAGTCGGCGGGCACCTGTTCCCCACCAATTGCAACGACGAGAAGACGCTCGTTACCCGGCGCGACCGTCACGTCCGCGAGGGTCGCCGCACCGACGGGACTGTTCTCACAGCTGGATTTCACCGACGGGCCGTCCAGGATGACAGTCTCGCTTGGTGGAATCGTAGTCGTCGTGCTCGTCGTTGTTGTGGTCGTAGTCGTAGTCGTGCCGGGAACGCATGCCCCACACTGCGAGCACGCATCCAAACAGCAATCACCGCGCTCCGTACAACCGGCATCGCAGAAGCATCCCGAAGCTGCCGGTGATCCGCAGAGGCTTGCTTCACATCCGCAGTCACTTGGACAGCCGATGTCGTCCTCGCCGCCAGCCACATCACAGATATTGTCACCGCACGGGCTGCACACGGCATCATCCAGACAGGGGCGAGACGCCATGTAGCCTTCTATCTTCAGCTGCACAGCGGGATGAAACTTAAGCGACATGTTCGACTGTGAGCCTGAACACAAGTGACAGTAGCTCATAATCGTTCCATTCGACGCGTTCGAGCAATCGCCAAGTCCGCAGCCGTCAAGCGGTGGGTCGTAACCGTCGTGCGTATGCAACGTCCCACAGTTGTGGCCCAACTCGTGAGAGAACACGACTATGTCCCAATTTTGATAGCTGTGGTCTTCAAGCGGGGTGGGAAAGAATCCATTGAGATTCGCTGAGACAGCGAAGCCAAGAGAACTGTCGCAGACAGTGCCCACCCAGGCGACGCCACCACCGAGCGCTCGGCCAGAGAGCATGTGCGTGAGGTCCCGACTGACCGAAGTCATGTTTGCGAGCCACCAGCTTCGAAGCTGGTGTAGTTGTGGGCTTGTTGAAACTGCATCCCACGGGTCTGATGGTGTCGACCAGAGCCGCGAGAAGACCAGCCGAAACTGTATCTCGACATCGCGCCTGTAGATCACACTCGCCGAGGCGACCAGTGTCTCGATATAGGCTTGGGCTGCGGCCGTATCGCCTCCGAAAAGATTCAAGAACTCGTAGTCGGTCTCGATCGCCAGATCTACGACTCGGCAGGTCCCTGCGCCAGCACCGAGGCTATCCGGCGAGCTGCCCGCGAAGGGCTGAGGGATCAGATCGGCTTCACACTCAAACGGGCTCCATTTGATGGATTCGGGATCGATCTCCTCCGGATCATAGACAACTGCGCGGCGGCTGCCCGTCGGCGCTCCGGTCGTCACGACAAAGCGCCGACCATCCAGTTCCACCCAGCCGTACGTGCCGCCATCCGAGAATGACAGGAAGACCAAAGATTCAGTTTTCGCACCGGCGACATGCCCCGTATAGATCCGCGCCGCATTGGTCGGTATCAAATACTCGCTGCCCTTCGAATCCACTACCACCGCAGACGCGCTCAGACCGACTGTATCGACGGGCTCAACCTCGAGGTCCGCGAAGCGGCCGAGTTCCAACGGAAACGATTCAAGTAGGAACGAGCCAGCCCTTGGCAAAGCGGCAACCTCCTGTGGATCGATCTCCACCGGCAATGCGCCACGCTGAAACGACCTGGCAACGATCTCTACTCGAACAGGGAAATGCCTGGCCGCAACGGCCGGCGCCGCAGCCGCGACGAGGCCAATCCCAATGAGAACCCGTACTCCAACACGCCTCGCAACGCGATAGCAGTGTCCCGTGTTCATCGCCCCCTCCTACTCGGAGAACCCTATTGGCTCTCAGTGCTAGCGTAAGCCAGACTTCGAACAACATGCTTGCAAGGGGGCGCTGTCACAAGATCGGAGCTCGTAGTGTGCCAATACTCGGCCGAACAGAAACGAAGGGAGTCGTAGTCGCCGCGCCCCATTTAGGCACTGGGCCATCCCCCAACGCGGATGCGGGTTGCCCTTATATATACCGATCTCATGACGTTCGGTCGGGAGTCCCAAGCGCGGCCTGCTTTTCCCTGTTAACAGGCAGAACTTCCCTGTTCCGTGGAGTTAATTCCCTGTTACCTCGAGTAGGGAATTTCCAGAAATACGCTAATCAAATCGTACTGTTAGCGGCTCCGGAAAGGCCAGATCGGGCGGAATATGAGAGATTTCCCTGTATTTTCCCGTAGAACAGGGAAACACATATGGAGACAGGTTCGCGGTGGACTCACTCCACCGCCACCTAGTCCGGGTCCTAACCGGGCACATGGTCTACAGTTTGTTCCGGAGACATGGTTAACACTTTTGCGATAAATGGATTCGGTAGCGAGCTTTGTAATTCGGGCGGACCTTCGACCGTTTCGCCATCCATCGACCATGGTCCGGACGCGCCGGAACGGGAAACGCCGCACCAAACCGATTCATGCACCAACGCCGACGTCGTCCGGTAATCGAGTGGTTGAGATTCCGATTCTCGGCGGTCTACACCATGACTATCGACTTGCGGCATGACCGGATGTGCTAAACGGCCAGCACGGGTCCGATATGCCTGCGAGAAGAGGTCATGTCTAGAATTGGTTGCCAGTGCGGACGAAAAAGTTAAGGCGCGTTCGCGCGCAGCGAACGTTGCGAATCTCAACGCGCGCGTCGCGCAAGGACAGCGCTAGGGACTTCCCTAACGGAAGACACCCGTGTGAGGCGTTCTCTGATTCGTCGATGCGCGTAGCGAACGACACACCGCGGCGAGGCTATCTGGTTGCACGCGTTATGTAGGCCGCGGCGGGGCACTGTCAACTTGAGGCGGTCATCGGCAGAGTGCTGAAGTAGCAATACCGCCGCTCGTGCCTACGGTGCAAGTTCCTGATGCTGCGAGCACCATCTCGAATCACCAACAGTAGGTCGATACGTGAGCTTTCCACTCGACAGGGTCGCGAACTTTTTCTAAGTATATCTAGACGGCCAACGGGATTGCTTTATCGGGACAGTGACCGTCGTTGCCAGACGCGGCTATCCGTAGGCTTTGTCACAACTTGGCGGCTTTCCGGGTAGAGTTCGCTGATGGAACCGATCAGCTACCGTTACTGCCACTTCCCGCCAGCGATCGTCCAACATTCTGTCTGGCTCTACGCCCGTTTTTCCCTGAGTTATCGAGATGTCGAAGACTTGCTCGCGGAGCGCGGGATCGTTGTCTCTTATGAGACCATCCGTCGCTGGGTTGCCAAGTTCGGCCCACAGATCGCGCACCGCCTGCGCCTGTCCTTGGTCGAAACCTCATCCGCCGCAAAACTGTTGACCTACCGCGTAGCTGAGTAAAGTCTCGGCACCCGTGATCAGGCTGCTACTCGGTTTTGTTTGTGACCTTTTCCGTTCTCGCGCCTCGTTGGAGAGCGAGGTCGTCGCATTGCGTCAGCAGATCGTCCTGCTCAAGCAACGGCTGGGAAATCGACGGATTCAACTCAAGCGTACGGACCGAATCTTTTGGGTTCTTCTTTCTCGGCTATGGCCCGGGTGGCGCAGCGCGCTTGCCATCGTTCAACCGGACACCGTACTTCGATGGCACCGCGCCGGTTACCGACTGTACTGGCGCCATATCAGTAAGAACCGCGGCGGCAGACCCAGGATCGGCCGGGAGTACCGCGATCTCGTTGCCCGCATCGCTCGTGAGAATCCGCTTTGGGGGGCGCCAAGAATCCATGGCGAATTGCTCATGCTGGCTGTCCAAATCTCGGAATCGACAGTATCGCGCTACCTAAAAAGACTACGAACGCGCCCTCCTTCGCAGACTTGGCGCACGTTCGTTCAAAACCACCTACACCAATCGATCGCCGTCGACTTCATGGTTGTGCCAACCATTCGCTTCATGCCGCTGTACGTATTCGTCGTTCTCGATCATGGCCGCAGGCGTATACTACGCGCCGCAGTGACGGCGCATCCCACAGCTCAATGGACGGCGCAGCAACTCACAGAGGCGTTGCCGTGGGAGTCGCGCGCCAGATTCATCCATCGAGACCAGGACGGAATCTTCGGTCACGAGTTCCTAAGACGTGTTGACGCCCTCGAACTTGATGAGGTCGTTAGCGCCAGAGGTTCGCCGTGGCAGAACGGCTACTGCGAACGCGTCATCGGGACACTTCGGCGCGAGTGCACCGACCACATAATCGCGATCAACGAGGATCAGCTCCAGCGAGTGATCGACGCATACGTGCGCTACTATAATGATACGCGCCCTCACCTCGCGCTAGCCAAGAGGACGCCGGACGGACATCGAACGCCGACAAAGCATCGTGGGCGCGTAGTCGCCAAGGCCGAAGTCGGGGGATCACACCATCGGTACGACAGACTCGCGGCTTGATCATCGGCGGATAAGGTTTTGACGAAGGACAACGTTGTAGGGAGTACCCGACGCCGGCCCACCGGAGAACAGAGGATCGTACTCGAGTACCGCGTCGGCGAAACTCTTCGCGCCGGCCGGAAAGTCCATCCCCCCATAGATACTGGGCACAAGTACTTCGCCACAGGCCGTCGGGCACTCCGTGGTCGTGGTCACGGTAACGTTGTCCATCTGAGTCGCGAACCACGGCGTACGAATGCGAAACCACTCCAGATCTTCTACTCCGGTGCCTGCGAAGTTTATGGTCGTCAGTGTCGTGTACCCAGGTAGGTCTTCGTGATGGCCGTTCGACGTCTCAAGTGATCGCGCGCTGGTAAAGCCATTCGTAATGAAATCCAAGCTATGAAGGTCGAAACGCGATCCATCGAGCGTTCTGAATTCCATGTAGTGGTCGGTACCGTGGAAGTAGAGGTTGTTCCCAGGCGGGCCAGGCAACGGAGTGCCGATTGATGAGAAATCCGAGAAAGACGTAACGATCATGTCGCATTCCGTAAACGATCGGCCATTCGGAAGCGGAGTGGCAAAGGGGACGGTATCGAAAGTCATCACCGTCGTCCCGGCAGATGCGGTCGTCGCTGCAAACACCCCCGCAGCGATGAGTAGCGATGATACAATCGTAGTTAGAATTGCGCGCATGTCTTGTCCCCCGTTTTCATTCTCACAAACGCCGTATATCTTCGGTCTCGCGTCATAACTTGAGACCGGCATTCTGAATCCCCGAAAAGCCGCACGCGCCGGTAAAGGTCAGCAACAACGCGCTGACCCGATACCTCGGCAAAGCCTCATCCGCCGCACCCCGCGCTTCAGGCTGATACGACCCTATTCCACTGGACGAACGCCTGCTCTAGAGAACGTTTCATCTTGTTATCAGTCCGACTGACACTTGAGCTGCGCGCCGTTCTTTCGAAGCGTGCAAGACAACTCCGAGTGCCCTGCACTCCCGCCCACGCGTACACACGCACGGATCTTGCCGTTCGAATCACTCGCAGTTCCCGGCGGAGTGAAGCTCGTCGGCTGTTGAATCTGACCCAGCAGCTTGCCCTGGTAGCGATACTTCACCTTCACGCCCTTCTCCTGCCACTGAGCCTTCGCCAGACCCGGCGGCGTCGAGTTGAGCTCCCCCTTATCGGTTAGCTTGCAGCGCTCATCGATCTGCAGACTCGGATCGTCCTCGAGCGTGGGTTTGATTCGCCCCTTCGTCGGCGACGCATCGATCTGGAACACCCCCGGATTCAAGATGAAGGAGCCCAGCTCTCGCGGCAGATCGTTGCCGTTGTTTTCGATGAACGTGATCTCCATCTGTTCTTGGCGGCAATCGGTGTGCTGACCAGGATCCAGATTGAAATCGCCGTTCGCACCCTTGCGGCCGATCTTCCAGCGTTCGTAGGTGCCGTCGCCGTCTTTGTCGCTGAACTTCGCCTTCATCGACGCGGCTTGCAGTAATTGAGGGCCCGCTACCCGTGGGCACGGCGGCGTGCAGCCAGCGGGCAACAAGCAGCTGCTTGTGCAGCAATCGCCGTCTTGGAGGTTGCCGTCGTCGCACGTCTCGCCGACATCGATGATGCCGTTGCCGCAACACCCGAAGCCCGGCGCGCATTCCGACGCATCACTACAGCACGACTGATCATTCGTGCACTCTCCGAGCACCTGGCAGGTCGTCTCGTCGCAGTGCGATGCACAGCAGGCTCCGCCAGCGAGCGGATCGCAGTTGGAGGTCCCCAGGTCGCACGCTTCGGTGGCCTCGACGATTCCATTGCCGCACGGGCCGCCGGTAGGACAGCACTCAGCGGCACCGCAATCAACGTTAGTGTCGCAGACCGTACCGGCACTGTCGCAGATCGGCGCCAAGGTGCCGGTGTCGCAGCGGCTTACGCAGCAGGTGCCGCCGCCACACGCCGTATCATCGTTGCAGCTGGTTGTTAGGCCGTCGCAGCAGAAGGACTTCTCTACATGGCAGGACGCGTCGCAACCGTCGCCGGGATCCGTATTGCCATCATCGCATTCCTCTGCACCAGTCGCCTTGCCGTCACCACAGAAGGTCACTAAGTAGACGGCGCCAGAATTCACGACGCCATCGTCATCGCCGATCGCCGAAACAATGAGTCCGTTCCTCTCTCCAGTGCTCGGATCTCTGAGCACTTCAAGGGCTGTGGCAAAGTTGTCGTTGTCGTCGAGTTCGCCGTCAGGGAACAAGCCGTCACCGTCATCACTCAACTTCTGGGCAACATCCACACTACCGTCGTTGTTCAAATAAAATAGCCATACAGCACCTCGAATGAACCCGCCGTCCTCATCCTCTTGAGCACCGACCGCAATATCGACGATCCCGTCGCCATCTAGATCGCCGACTCCCGAGACCGAATGCCCGAACTCATCTGAAGGATTGCCGTCGGGATTCGGGATCCTTTCACAGTCCTTTACCAACGGACTGCCACCTCCCGCGATGTCGTTGAGAAGCAGAACATAGACTGCGGAATCGCCAAGCGCGCCGACAGCCAGATCACTCACACCATCCTCGTCGACGTCACCAATATTCGCGACGGCGTTACCGAACTCTTCGCCACCAGAAATCGCACATCCGCTAATCGCTGATAGGCCGCCTTCCGTACTGCTGATCAACTCGTGGTCTTTGACCGTCGAATCAGAGTTGAGAAACAACATCCAGATGGCACCGCCGCCCGGGTGCCCTGGCGCCCCCACTGCGAGATCCTGAACCCCGTCACCATCGATGTCACCGACGGCGGCCATCCCGTTCCCAAATCGTTCCGCGTTTACGAGACTTCCTGAAAACCCTCCTAACCCGTGAGCGATTTCGATTTCAGGTTGGATCACATCGGCAGTCACCGGGTCGAGCTGCAGGACGAACACGGAACCACGATCAAGACCTCCCTGGTCACGGGCAGCCGCCCCTACCGTAAGAACGTTCTCAAGCGCCGTCGGACCGCCGAGAGTACCCAGCCAGGCAACCGATCGGCCGAAGCCATCGTCAATGTTCAATAGCTCGTCAAAATTGCCCGCGGTACTGCTGATCTTTTCCTGCGCAACGAGCTGGTTCGTGTGGTCGACAGACAGAATCCATACGGCCCCCCCGTTCGACACCGCATCATCGTCCCCCTGAGTTCCAACAGCGAGTTCACGACTTCCATCGCCGTCAACATCGCCGATATCCACCATCGATGTTCCGAACGAATCGCCAGTTTCCAGCTCAGACGCCAAACTGGCCAGTTCCGCACTGATCTTCTCAGATTGCACGGTCGTCACTGCCTGCGCGGCTGCAGTCGTTGTCCCAACAGCGCTGGCGAGCAGGGCCACGGCCAACACTGTCGAGTGGTAGCGCCACGCCCTAAACGAAGAACTTAGATGCCGCTTCATGACTTTTCTCTCCGTACGCTCAGAGAACTCTCAGTTATCCGACTGACACTTGAGCTGTTCGCCATTCCTGCGAAGCGTACACGACAAGACCGAATGCCCCGCGCTCGCGCCCACCCGCACGCAAGCCCGAATGTTCCCTTCCGGGTCTTCCCCAGGTACTGGCTCCACGAAACTGGTGGGCTGCTCGATCTCGCCCAGTAGCTTCCCCTGGAACCGGTACTTCACCTTCACGCCCTTCTCGCGCCACTGCGCCTTCGAGACGCCGGGGGGGACCGACTTCATCTCCGTCTTGTCCGACAGCTTGCACTGATCGTCGGCCGCGACGCTGCCGTCCTGGCTGAGAAGAGGCTTCTTCTTGTCCCACACCGCTGGGTTGAGATGGAATGTACCGAGGATACGCGGCACGTCGTTGCCGTCGTTCTCGATAAAGCTGATCTCCATCTCTTCCGATCGGCAGTCCGTGTGCTGACCGGCGTCGAGGTTAAAGTCGCCGTTCTGACCTTTCCGTCCGATTTTCCAGCGTTCGTACTTGCCGTCACCATCCTTGAGCGGGTCGTCGCGGTTCTTGTCGTCGAACTTGGCTTTCATCGATGCGGCTTGAAGAAGTTGCGGGCCACCGATGTTCGGGCAAGGCGGGACGCACACGGCCGACAGCGACTCGGTGCAGTCGTTCAGGCAACAGTCGCCGCCGTCGAAGTTGCCGTCGTCGCACTCTTCGTCTGGCGCTGTCGTTGAGCCGTCACCGCAGCATCCCTCGCCCAGTGGGCATTCGCCGGGATCAACACATGGCGTGCCGGCCTGAGTGCAAGTGCCCTGTGCCTGGCAGCTGAGGTTACACAGCCCTGTCGCATTGTTGCTCGAGCCGAGGTCGCATTCCTCCCCAGGTTCCACGATGCCGTTACCGCACTCGCCATTGGCACAGCACTCTTCGCCGCCGCAATCGCCGTTGGTGGCGCACAGGCCGCCGCTCGCATCACACATAGGCGAGACACCACCAACGTTGCAGCGGCCTTCGCTACAACACGAGCCTGCACCGCAAGTAGCGTCGCTGTTGCACGACGTTGTTTCGTCATCGCAGCAGAAGAATTTCTCTAGCTGGCAGGATGCGTCGCAGCCGTCGCCTGGATCGTTGTTGCCATCGTCGCATTCCTCTGCGCCTTCAACCGCCCCGTTACCGCAGTTCGTGAACCGCTGGGCTATGACTGCGCTCTCATCAAGGTCTCCGCCTGCGCCGGGGTCGGCGGGGTCCAGGGCAGCGTTGTTGTATCCGTACCAAGTGATGACAAATCCGCCTCCACCATCGGCCGCGACCCGAGGCCCTTTCTGAGTCTGAGAGGTATATGTATTCACGGGAAATTCAGGACCAAAAGGATTGCCCACGGCGTCGTAACGTCGACCAACAATGCTTTTGAAGGTGCCGACCCGCTTACTCTCCCACGCCACTACGAAGCCACCCTCTCCGTCGGGACCGACATCGGCGAGGCGCTGATCTCCGGTTGTATAGACGTTAACCGGGAACTCGCTCCCGATCTTCCCCCCGCCGGAGCTGATACGCTGTCCGAAGATGCCGTGCTCTGCGCCAGCACCTGACTCCTGGAGATAGCTCTGCCAGACGACGACGAAATCGTTCGAGTCGAGGGCATGAACACGAGCCTGCGACTGAACCTGAGTCGTGTAGCTGTTGATCTGAATATCGCCGGTGAGCGGCAAACCGCTCGCATCAAACAACCGGCCGAACACGCCCGTCGCGGACCCGTCTTGCCCCGCCTCACTTTGCCAGACGACCAAGAAATCCCCCGCGCCGTTGGCCTCGACCTGAGGAAACCACTGGTCCTGCGTCGTGTAACTGTTGATCTGTATCTCGCCAGTGAGTGGCGAACCGCTCGCATCGAACAACCGGCCGAACACACCGAGGCCATCCCCGTCCTGCCCTAAGGCCGGGACGGCCCCCGGCGGCTCACTAAACCATGCGACGACGAAGCCACCGCCGGGCATACTCGCTACGGCTTCCTGCCCTTGATTGCCCGGCACATGCACGTTTACCGGGAACTCGGTTGTCCCGACTTTGGCTCCCGTCGCGTCAAAACGTTGGCCCAAAAGATCTTCAGTCGTGGTGATGGTGTGGAATACGACAACGAATCCCCCGGAGCCGTCTGGTGCGACATCGCCGCCTCCCTGGAGGCCAGCGGTCGTCGTATTTACCAGGAACTCAGTTCCCACAGGCGCTCCCGAGGAATCGAAACGACGTGCGAAGCTTCCACGGCTGGGGTCGTCGGGACTATAGCCAAGCCAAACGACGACGAATCCGCCGGTACCATCACTCGAAACGCGCTGATCATTCTGCACGTTCGGCGTATAGCTGTTGACCCTGAACTCAGGGCCGACCTTAGCGCCGGTCGCCATCCCAATCGTTGGAGTAAGCAGCAGGATCGTTGCTGTGAGAGCGCGAACAAGTAGAAATGGCATCGATAGGAACCTCCACGACAAAGCGACTTTGACGATGACCTGCTTCTGAAATAGCGGGCGCACTGGCTGCGCCGCTGCCGCGGGGGGTACACCGGGTGTCGCAGATCCAGCCGAAGGTTACCCGCCGGCAAACATTACGCTAGCTGCGGTAAACCCTTAGGCCTGTAGGCGTCGCTAGATGAATCCAGATGCAGGCCGATGGCACCGACGTTGTCCCGCTTTCGCGGGTAGTCGATGGCTCTCGCTGGACTTCACCCAGTAGGGTGCCAAACGAGAACTAAGAGCTTCGCTGCCGCGGTCATTCCCCTTTTGCGCTCTCGGGCATATCCCGAATCCACGTCCGGGTTACCCTCTATATACAACGATCCAATCGTGTGACGCTCGAGGTCGCGATGCGCGGCTCGACGTTTCCCTGCTGCGTGCCAGAGATTCCCTGTTCGGCCGGAAAACTTCCCTGTTCCGTCGAGGGCTTGTCATTAACTTCCGGTAGACGAAACTCCGCTCGGGATTCGAATCTTCATCGCCCTGCCCTAGGCGACGGATCATAGCGATCCCTCCCGCCATGGGAATACATACCCAACGAGTCGCGATTCTGTACCGCGCAATCGTCACCGGCCGCAAAGGAATCCGTCGCGGAGCTGCAGAGTATCGCTCACGCGACTGCAGCGATTCAATGGGGACGAACCCCACCAATCGTAGGGGGGATCCGCGAGGGAATCCCAAGCAGAAACAGTCTCGGCGCTGCTCGACCGCATCTTACATCACGGACACGCGCTCAAGTGCGGACCGCGAAGCTACCGCATGCACCAGACCAAGGACTTGCGCTGACATCCGACAACGCGCTAAACAAATACGTCCCGACTCCGCTCGTTGGCCGGTTTAGAGGTGTCGACCGAGGACGTCCGGCTGTGGAGAAGACGTACGATGCGCAAGGCAGAGAGCACGACTCGGAGCCAACAGGTGCTGGCGCTACGCGCGCCTTTGCATCGTAAGACAGGCCGATCCATTCGGCAGGAGAACCAATGATGGCAACCAAACCACACCGCTTGTTCCTACTCGCCGCCACGATCGCCGTGTTGGCGTACCCTCATGGCGCATCCGCCCAGGGCCTAGTCGTTAGCTCATACACCAAGATTAGCAGCACCAGCGGGGGCCTAATCGGTCCACTGCACGACGACGAGCACTTCGGCAAGGCCGCCAACGCCATCGGTGATTTGGACGGCGATGGTATCAACGACGTCGTCATTGGAGCCTTCCTCGACAACGACGGAGGACCACGGCGTGGCGCGGTGTGGATACTATTCTTGAATAGCGATGGGTCCGTCAAAGATGAGCAGAAGATCAGTGACACTGCCGGCAACTTCACGGGCGGGCTCACCGACGTGGACGAGTTCGGGATAGACGTCGCAGCGCTCGGCGACCTCGACGGCGATGGCATTGAAGATATTGTCGTTGGTGCTCATCAAGACAATGACGGCGCGAACAACGCCGGGGCCATCTATCTCCTGTTTCTCGACACCGACGGTACGGTGAAGAGTCACAAGAAGCTCAGCGCGACTGACCCACTACTGGCCGGAGAATTGGAAGACAGCGACACCTTCGGCACATCCGTCGACGCAATCGGTGACCTCGATGGTGACGGGATCACGGAGATAGCCGTCGGCGCCGATACGGATGCCGATGGTGGCGGCTCACGTGGAGCCGTGTATGTGCTCTTTCTCGATCCTGCAGACTGGAGCATCGACCATCTTCAGAAAATCAGCTCGACTGCCGGCAACTTCGGCGCCGGCCTCATTGACGGCGCCAGCCTCGGTGCAGCAATGGCGAGCCTAGAAGACCTCGACGGGGACGGTGTCGAGGACATCGCTGTTGGGGCGCGGAAATCGAGTGCTGGTAGCGACGCTGGCGCGGTCTGGGTTCTGCTTCTCAATAGCGACGGGACTGTAAAATCAAAGACCGAGATCGCGGACGGTCTCGGTGGCTTTCCGCCCGCTCTGCTGGACAGCCAGGACAATTTTGCCGTCGATGTCGACTTGATCGGCGACCTCGATCTCGACGGCGTCGTCGATGTGGTCGTGGGCGCCGCTCAAGATGACGATGGCGGCATGAATCGAGGTGCGGCTTGGGTACTGCTGCTCAACGCCGACGGCACCGTGAAGGACAGCCTAAAACTCAGCGACACGGTCGGCGACTTCGGGGGCACGCTCGACGATGAAGATCAGTTTGGCGTCAGCGCCGCCAGCCTGGGCGACCTGGATGGCAACGGATATATAGACCTAGTGGTTGGAGCCCGGGGCGACGATGACGGCGGCTCCGCCCGAGGAGCCGCGTGGGTGCTCTTTCTCGGGTCAGGCACGTGCGGCGACGCCGTCGTCGATTCGGTCGAATGTTGCGATTTCGGTTCTGAGAATGGTCAGGTGGGAAGCTTATGTTCCTCCGGGTGTGCGTGCCTCGGTGTGTGCACGCAATCGAGTACTTCATGTATCACGGCGGCTGAGTGTCCCCTCCCTGGTGAGGGCTGCTGTGGAAACGGAACAGAAGAGGGTGACGAGGAATGCGACGACGGAAACCTTCAGAACGGTGATTGCTGCCGGTCCGACTGCACTGATGTGCAAACCGCCAACTGCGTACCCGCGTGCCCCAGCATAGGCGGCCCGCAGCTTCTGCAAGCGGCTTCGATGAAGGCAAAGTTCGACGACAAGAACAAAGTCGATCCCGTCAAGGATGGCGACGGCCAGTACGAGCGTTGGAAGATCGGTCGCAAGGGATCTCAGGGCGACTTCAACCTCGACCCAGGCCAACACACGGATTGCCGCCAGCAGGAGATGGAAATCACGTTCATCGAGAATAACCTTAGCAACATGCCTGCGATACTCGGATCTTTTATTTTGGACCCGGGTGTCTGGCAGCTCGACAATCCGCCGACCCGAGGTCGGATCAAGCCATCGCTTGTCGATGATCCCAGCATTCAGGCGGACGAGAGTTGCAAGCTTTCGGATAGGACCGAGCTCAATTCAAACCCGCCAGGCGTTGCGAAGGCGCAGTGGAAAGAGAAGGGCGTAAAGGTGAAGTACCGTTTCCAGGGCAAGCTGCTGGGGGCGATCGATCAGCCGATGAGCTTCCTGCCGGCGGGGACCGCGGTGGATTCGGTAGGGAACATTCGCGCATGCGTTCGCGTTGGTGGGAGTGCCGGGCATTCGCTGCTCGCGTGTACGCTTCGAAAGAACGGCGCGCAGCTTAAGTGTCAGTCGGAGTGAAGCATGATGATGTTCAAATGGGCAAACTCGCGGATCGATCGGCCGTAATCGCTGAACCAGCGAGTCATTGCTGTGGCCGGGGCACGGCGCCGTAGGGCATCGATAAAGAGCCGATGATTGACCGCGCGCAAACAGATTCCCAATTACTCCATGGATGAGCAAGAAGCGCTGTGCTTGACCGGCCGACTTGAAGCGTCGACAACTGGCCGGATTTGACGTGTCGACCGAGGGCGTTGCATCTGTCGCTCCCGGCGTCGCGTCGGCTGGTGCGAGACTTCGGCTCTGTTGTTCGCGTATTGGGACGTGTCATGAATCACCGAAGGCATCACAACACGATGCGCCGCTCCGTAGCTCCTCAGTTTATCAGTGACGAGACGAATCGGTTGGCCGTCTGGTGCCAATATTCGGCCGAACCCTACGCGGCCTCCCGGTAGTAGAAATTGAGCACGCCGCCGAGCCTTTCCCCGTCCTGTTCCAAAATTCGGCCGACCATCACGCGGCCTCGCGATAGTAATAATTCAGGGTTCCGCCGAGCCGTTCATGACGCCGTATCATCCCTGTTCGAGTGCGATCGCTCCGCCGACCATCGATCAGGCAATTCTCAAGACCCTGATGATTGCGTTCCAAATGATAGTGCTCAGTGAATTCCGTCACTACTTTGCGCAGATGGCGCTCGCTTAGAGGAATGATCTGCGCCAAGCATTCCGACTTGATCGAGTGCACGAATCGCTCCGCGTACGCATTCAGATTCGGACTGCGCGCCGGCAACCGCAACGGATCGACACCACTGGCTCGTAGGATGCGACGGAACTCGGCCGTGAACAACGGATCCCTATCGTGAATCAGATAACTCGCTCCTCGTAGAAACCCGTCGTCTACATCCGTCAAGTTCCTCGCTAGCTGCTCCATCCATACACCATTGGCTTGGCGTCCGATGTCGGCAATCGCGCCCCGGCGGGTCTTGAGATCGATGACGAACAGCACCATATACCGAACCAGTCCCCGCACCGTGAGCACTTCCACGGTGAAGAAGTCGGTTGCCGCGATCGCACCCCAGTGCGATCTCAGAAATTGGTTCCAAGAGATCTTGCGCCGTCGCTCGGGAGCAGGCTCGATGCCGTGCTCATCTAGAATTCGCTTGATCGTGCTGCGCCCCAGATCGTGCCCGATATTGAAGAGCGCCCCACGGATTCGCGTATAACCCCAGCCCAGGTTCTCCTCGGCCATGCGTACAACCAAGCTACGGATCGCGATCGCGGTTCGCGGCCGGCCCGGCCCACGTCGCGTACTACCGTCATACTTTTGCGCGACGAGTTTTCGATACCACCGCGGCAAGTTGTCGGGCGTAACGATCGGCTCTATCTCGGACAGCTTGGCGCGCCCAACTTTCTTGGCCGCCATGGCAAGCCGACGGCGCTGCGCGTCGGTGAACCGTGGGCGACGGTCTCCCATCTACTCACGAAGAATGCGGTTTTCAGCCTGCAGATATTCGATTACGTCGTGCTGGTGACGATTCACCCAGCCGGCTAGC
>JAJCZM010000023.1 GCA_029262375.1 Deltaproteobacteria bacterium | reverse complement strand
ACCCCCCAAACCCCCCCCACCCCCCGGCACGAATTAGGTCCTTCAAAGCGGGTCGCTTTACCCGTGACCCATGCGTGACCGGCACAATCGCTCCCAGGTCACAGCCAGGTCACACTTGCCCTGAGCAGTTCCTCTTTCTGCGCCTCATTTGATGCGCCAAAAGAGGAACAGGGCCCCTTGAGGCCTTCAAGCACGATCGCCGGGTACGATGAGATTCGAGATGAAGCAGAAATGTGAATGTGACCTGAAGCCCGACGAGACGGACACTCAACAAGCCAACTCGATGCCCGATCCCACTGCGATCAACATTCGCCACCATCAGATCGTGGCGGGCGTCCTGCAGGAATTTGGAGAGCCCAAGGTTGAGGAGCACCGCAGAGGATTCAGCCTCTTTGGGCTGTTTGGATACCAGGTCGGTTAGACGCCTCTGAGCCTTACTTCAAGCGTCAGAACGGAGGTTTGTTGTCCCTCTGGCTGGAATTGGACATGACTCACCTTTGCTTGGATTTTGGGTCCAGTGAACCGCTAAAATGCCTGAATGACCAAGAAAAAGGTGAAGCGAAAAGTGAAGCGAAAGGTGCGCAAAAAGGAACAAGTTGCGGACCTTGATCCTCAATCTGTCTTCCATTTTGGAGAGGACGAACAAGGCCTAGACCGATTCGATGCGCTTTCAAAAGAAAATGGATCGCGGACCTGGTCTGCTCTCCAGCTCATGGATCTTTTGGGCTATTCCTCTTGGGATTCATTTCGTCAAGTGATCAATAAGGCAGCAACTGCCTGCATGACGATCAATGCTTCCGTTCAAGAGAACTTTCAGGACCTAGGTCACGACTACAAGCTCTCCAAGTTCGCGTGCTACTTGGTCTCTATGAACGGAGATCCGCGCAAGCCTGGCGTCGCACAAGCGCAGGGTTATTTTGCAGCGATCGCAGAAGCTTTTCAGAAATACATTTCTGGCGCTGAAGACGTTGAGCGAGTTGAGACTCGGCAGCGCCTGACCGAAAGCGAAAAAAGTCTTAGCAGCACCGCGGCTGCACACGGCGTAGTGCACTACGGGTTCTTCGCCGACAAGGGCTACTTGGGCCTTTACAACATGCGCCTCAAAGAACTCCGCAAATTTAAGGGCGATCCGAGCGGTGGCAAGCGACCCTTATTGGACTTCATGAATCGTCGCGAGCTTGCCGCGAATCAGTTCCGGGTTACTGAAACTGAAGCGAGAATCGCACAGGGTGGCTTGCAAGGTCAAAGCCAGCTTGAAAGAGCAGCACTGTCAGTCGGCAAAGCTGTAAGGGATACAATGATGAAGGCAGGCGGCGTTGCTCCCGAAAACTTGCCATTGGGAACTGACATCAAGAAAGTTCGAAGCGATTTGAAGCGCACCCACAAAGGCCTAAAGAAGGCTGACGATACGAAAAAGCTCGAAGAGTAAGGGGGCTAGACTTCAACCTCATTGGTAAGCCAATCCACAACATCCGCAGCCAGCGCCGAATCCGTCAGCGCCGGCGTTTGAGCGTTGTCCCCGGCATCGCCCCAGGTGGTCTTGGACAGCTCGCTAAGGTGCGCTGCGGCCGCAACCGACCAAGCATCGCCCTGGAAGTGATGCGCCGGATTCCTGAACGCCAGCCCGGCGCCGGCGTCGTTTAGAAGCCGACCGGTCTGGAAGTACTCGGGGCCCAGGTTCGCGCCGTTCGGCGCCGTGTTGTGGTACCAGCTGGCGTACACCGGCAGCGTCTTGTTCTCCGGTGTCTTCGCCTGCAGCTGTGCAAGAGGACTAGCACCCCACTTCACCGCGAAGTTCATGTCGGACCAGCCAACGGGGCTAGCCGACCGGTTGAAGTGGGGGTGCCGGTCCTGCTGGTAGAGCGCGCTCGCGCCAATGGTCGCGGGATCCACGTCGAACTGCGTCCAGTCGATCGTTCCACCGACCGCCACAACCGCCTTGGGGCGCCCACCGTAGCGCGCAAGGTACGGATCGACTGTTTGCCCCTGGCGGCCCCGTGCGTGCGACAGGAGCAGCCCGTCCGGCGTCAGCGAGGACATAAGCGCGAGCGTGGCACCAGACCCGACACCAAGCATCGCTATGCGCGAGGGGTTGATCGAATTGCCTGCGCCCCAGAGGTCCTCCGCGCGATCCGTTCCATTGACGGTGTCGGCCACGGCCGTCGAGTTGCCGCGGAAGTAGGCGATCGCCTGCGCGACCAAAGCCTCGGGCTCAGGGAAGGTCGAGAAGCTGCTGACCTCGTACTGGGGGATTGGGATCCAGGGACCCGGGGGCACATCGATCGAGATCACAACCCAGCCGGCGGCGTTGAGGGTCTCCGCAACCTGCGCCGTCCAAGTGCTGGGCGCAGCCATGAATTCCGGCGACATGAGCAAGTCGCCGTATTGAGTGAATTCGCCGCCGTGCACGAAGACGATCGCCGGCGCATCTTGGAAGCTGGCGCTGGGCCTCCAGACCATGGCGCGGCACAGCCCGGAGGGGTGCGGTGAGTACCAGTGCTCGCCCTGTCCGGCGCCCGGCACGTCGCTCGTTGCGCGGTTGAATGTCGTGTAGGGGCCGGGCATCAAATTCCTCCGGGGTAGAGCTGGACTTGGGCGCTGCGAACAGTCGCCGTGATTTCAGTGCCCGCTTGATCGCTGCCCGAGCTGTTGCCCATGTCGCCCAGCGTCGAGCCCAGGTCGTCCGTCTTGAAGCGAATGTTGACGATCTGATCTTTGGCGAAGTCGACCTTGGCCACGGGGAAGCGCTGCAGGAGCGCGCGGTTGACGGCGTTGGTGTTGCCTGTCGCTGAGTTGCCTTGCCGGTAGCTGAGGCGCGCACCGACGATCCACTCGCCTGCCGACTTGTCGTAGCCCATGGACTCAAGCCGGATGATGGCTTCGAAGTACTGGGCCGCGCCCGACAGATCGGCGATCGCCGACGTCTGGAACGGAATGGACTTTGTCGCGTCAAAGGCCGCGTCGGGATCGAAGTCGGGCTCGACGATGAATTCGATGATCCGGTTGGCGGCGTCGGTCATCACTTCGCCGGCCAGGTGTATTTCAATCACAGCGCCGCCGGCGAACAGCCCACCCTCGAGGAAAAAGCCGCCGTGCCTGTAGTAGTTGACTGCCGATCCAAAGATGTCGGCTGGGTAGTTGCCTCCGCCGGTCGAGATTTGCTGTGCACCCACCGACATGAACGGCCAGGCATCGCCGGCGTAAACGCCGGTCGAGTACTCGTTGGGGAGCAGGGTGTTGCTGGGCGTTTGAACCGGCGGATCCGGTGTTTCGCCGGCGGTCCAAATGCCCGCTTGGCGTAAGAGCGTCACGACGTTGCGCGAGCCAATTTGTGGCAATTGCACGCCTGCTCGAGCGGGCCCGGCCGCGACCACCGACGGCGCCGTCGCCGATAACCCGTAGAGAATCTGCAGGGCCTGCAGCAGCTGATTCTTTTGCGTTGCAGCTGGCGTGAGCCCGGCGGCTTCGATTACGGCCAAGGGCTCTTCCTGGACGCCATCGAGCCAAAGCGCGGGAACCACAGTTCCGGCGACGCCGGCGAAGGGGTTGCCCTCGCGAAACATTCTGTCGGGCGTTGCGCCCGGTGCGTTGACTCGATCCATTGATTGGCCTCAGCCGGCGAGTACTTGGGGGAATCGGACGCCGAGGATTGTTGGCGCAGGCGGATCGCCAATGACTTGAGTGAACAGGTTGTGCGCGGCGTTGAAACTGATGACCGACGAATTGATTGGTCCGGTTCCGAAGTGAGCTATAGCCTGCGCCCGCCAATCGCCGGCAGCGTTGATGAGGCCCGCAGCAATTTGGGCTTCGAGAATGTGCGTTGAGCTTCCCTCAGCGCCTTGAATGACGTGAATCGTCCCGCCCGGCGCTTCCAAAATGACTTGGAGCGGCTGACCGGTAATCGGAACCGGATCTCCATTGCAGTCGACTAGCGCTATCTCGATCTTGAAGGCCGAGCCGACTTGCACCTGGCGGCAAGGCTGGAACGTGGTCATGAGCCTTGTGCTGTGAGTTTCATTGAATCATCGATCTGCGTCTCGAATTCGAGCGTTCGCGGAGCCTTGGTACGCAGTTCGACCCTACGCAGCAGGATGCTGGAAAAAACGGGTGCGGGCGAAAGCCGGGTCCTCAAGCTCAGAGAACGGGCCATGTACGCCTCGAAGTGAAGGCTCGGAGCGGCAGCTGCTTTGCCGGCGGCGACACTGGGGAATCTCATCCCCAACAGCAGGGGCGATGGCAGCGCACTCGGAATAGTCGCAACCAACGGGTATTGCAGGCCAATTTGCAGCGGCCCGGGCTGCGCGAGTGGAACCGGTTGCGCAATTGGGTGCTTGAATCCGACTTGGAGTGGCGATGGGCTGGCGACGGGGACCAAGGTCACCGCCGGCAGAGTCAGACCAACTTGAAGCGGTGGCGAATTGGCGCTTGGAACGAGCTGGGGCTCCGGAAGCGCAATGCCGATCTGCAGCGGCGACGGCTGAGCCAGCGGGACGGGTGTGACCGCGGGGAACGTGAATCCGATCCTCGTCGGCGACGCAGTCGACAGCGGGGGCAGCTTGACGACTGCGAGCGAGCGATCGCCATCTTGACCAGAGCGGCCGCGCCTCCATGTGGCTTCATCTGTGGCCGAGGGCCGAGCATGCGAACTGGCTCGCGGGTAGGCCGATCCTCCACCATTGCAATCGCTGAATGGGATCAGGAATGCGCTTTCTAGGTCCCCGACGTCGGAGATCGGGTGGGTGACTTCCTGGTCGGTGGTTCCAATTGGTGCTAGGGAACCAGTGATTGAATCCAGCCATTCGACATCGAATGCGGCGTTCTCAAAGAGGAAGAGCGTTGCGAAGTAGTTGGGCGTGCCGAAGAGCGGATCGACAACGTCGTCAGCCCCCGCGCGTAGACGCAATCGCACACTTGAGCCGTCGGGACCGGGCCAGACGTTGAGGCCGATCTCATCAAGGCCGTCTTGCCCATCACCGGGCCGGTAGAAGGGCAGCACAACCGTGTGGTCCCAATCGACCGGAGGGATTAGGCCCTCTGTCTCGTTCACGCCGTCTGCCGCGAATTCGTGGCTGATCTGGCGAACGGGGCTGTAGTTGCTGCCCGTCAGCTCGATTGCAACCACACCAAATGTGACGGTGTCCGTCGCGTTCGAGCGCACAACCGTCAGCCGGTCGATAGACGTGTCGTAGGTCGCCTCCATCCCCGCCCTGGAGTGCGAAGATCCAACTGAGCTCAGCTTCTTAGAAGTGGGCCACAGGAGAACTTGGTCGCTTTCCACGACGCCAAGCACATTGCTTCCTTGAGTGGCTTGCCCGTTGTTGAGGCGCATGAGCAGCTCTTTGCGGACAATGAACTCGTTGGGTCCGCCCGGCGGGCCTTCGTAGGCCAGGATGGTGACGTAGAGTTCGCAATCGACGAGCTCGGCGGCATCGTCCCTCACAACCTGCAGCCAGGTCGTGCTTAGCATCCTGACGGTGCAGGAAACGTCATTCGAGCCGAGCGTGTCGTTGTCGGCCACTGCACGGCCGCTGTTACCCTGGATGGGGAAGCCGGGGATGAACGCAAACCCGCTTGCGATCGATGGCAGCGGAACGCTGGACTGGCCTAGGGCATCCAGGTCCGTGCCGAGGACGAAGTCGAGAGTCCTGGAACTCGCGCCGAAGCGGAGAACCAGGTGCTGGATGCGAAAATCACCAGCCATGGCTGATTAGCCGATCAGGGGGTGACCGTCGCCACCTGGAGCAAACCCTCGGCGTTCCAGTTGATGGGGAAGTCAGCTCCCGAGGCCGTGAAGGGGAACCCGCCGTCCGTGAAGGCCGAGATGATCGGACTGTCAGCGTCGTTGGTGACGTGCTTGTAGATGATGGCCGCCACCCCCTGGCGGGTGCCGGCGCCCAGTGCGGTCCAAATCGAGGGGTCTGCCGTGAATTCGACGCGATTATTGGGGGCGTCGATTGCGACCGCTGCGTTGGCGAGCGCCTTTCGAACGTAGTTCGCGCCGTTGAACTCATCGAGCACCGTGATGTCTCCCACGAATTTGGCCGTAGCGATCTGGCTGAGATAGGTCGTGTTCGACATCACAATCAGCGCTCGCACGTCGTCAGAGGAGAGGTCAAATTCTCCTTTGAGTAGTCCGTCGTAGAAGTTGAGGAAACCTAGGTTTGTCATCGTTCGAATTTGGGGAGGCTGTTCGTGGAGCTATTCGGACTGCACGGGCGGGCAAATACAATTGGGGGCAGCAAGCAACAATCCCCCTTTCAATCCAAGGAGAACCCAATGGGACTCAAGCTTGATTTGCCGATCGAACTCGGGCGCTTCAGCGCAGATTGCCGGCGCGTGAGCGTCGGTGTGTCGGCCGAGGGCACAGCGCCCCAAAGCCATGATCTTGCAGCTTTCTTCGCCACGAACGAGGGGTATGAGATCTGGGCGACACTGACCCCAAAAGACGAGGGGCTTGCTCAATGGCAAGGCCGAGTCGATTTGCGAAAGCTCAACTTCAAGCAGAGCGCCGGCAAAAAGGGACTCGGAAGGTGGACATGGTCCCTTGACGTCAATCTCGACGAGGGCAAACGCACCGACAGGCTGTATGCGCTCTGGGATACCCTCAATTACGCGGACCAACTGGGGGCCGTCAGCATCGAATTGGAGCAGATCCAGGAAGGCCTTTACGACGATTTGGAAGTCGAAGAGCCTCCCGAATCGCCGCAGACCTTCATCATCGGCAACTGCACGACTTGCCGCGCTCCGGCCAAGGATGATTTCAAGCCCCGGCAAGAAGCTGTTGCTCGGCTCATGTGCGACAAGTGCCGGATCCACGCTGAGAAAGTCGAACCCGAGGGGCTGTGCGACTGCGGAAAGATCGCCTACGACTTTCTTGAGCCCGTGCCGGGGAAGAAGCACAAGCGTCGGCTCATGTGCCGCGCTTGCCGGTACGAGTGGGACCAGCGCGGCAAGCCAAAGGATTAGGCGAATCAAAGTTCGGCCTCTGCGACCCATTGGCCGATCGCGAGCGCCATGCCGCCCGGCTGAGTACTGCACTGGGGCAAGCCAGTTGAATCGTGCGTCGTTTCGACCGTTGCCGTGACTGCGCGCACGGAACCCCAAAACAATTCGTCGGGCGTTGTCGTACCGAAGTTGCGCCAGGTGACAGTCGGAATGGCGCGCTTTGTCACTTGGAAACGGGACGCAAGTGACTTGGGCCCAACCTCGGGGCCGCTGCCATCCCACACCGAATGCACGGCGCCTCGGGCTGCGTTGCCGCCAGCACCAAGACCTTGATCGATGTCGTAGCTGGATTCGTAGAATCGCTGCGCCATCGCGAGCTCGGTGGCGAAAGGCCTTCCGGCATATTCGGTGGGGGTTGTGCCACGCTCGATTTGGGGGTGACTTATGTCGAGCTGGAAGACCTCGCCGGATTCCATTTCGAACGAAAGCTCGAGGTAGTCATCCGGATCAGCTGGAAGTGGAGCGCCAAGAGACTTTCCGGCCAGGGTTGCCAAGTCAAAGACTTGTGCGTAGCGGGTCCAGCTAGATGTGAGCGTCAGCGGCGATCCTTCGTAGACGACTTGGGAGGAAGCTCCAGTGCCGGATCCGAAGTTTTGACGCAGCACGGGCTTCACCGTCGTCGTGCCGCTGTTGATGCGCATGTAGGGGCTGGCGACGACTTTCAAGCCAGCGAAGGTTCGAACTCCCTCAATCCTTTGCGCAAAGGCGGGAAGCGTGGGCCCGGGGAAGGCCGTCGTAACTTCGTAGCGCATGAAGAACTCGGGAGTGCCCAAGTCCTGGGGCAAGTCCTCGCCCGACAAGTCCAATGGGTGCGGGCGAACCTGCACCGTGGCCTCGCCGGCGCCCTCGGGAATTGCGAAACGCCAGCGATCGGGGTGCGCATACGGATCGGTGCTGGAGCTGTCGATCGTGATCGTCGCAATTGAGTTCGGGTCGTAGAGAATGCGCTGGTGAAGGCGAAAGCCCGAGTTGATCAGCGGATTCTTAGCGAACACTGACGGCGCAACAAACGAGAGAATCGCTTTCAAGAGTTGCTTATTGTCCGACGGATCCAGTGGGAAACCGGCGCCTTCCACTACGTTTGCTGGCTCCTCCTGAATCGTGGTGCACCACTCCGGAGACAATTCAGTGGGTGTCGTCCCGTCCTGGGCGCTGAAGCCAACGAACTTGCCGTCGACAGACGAGGGAGTAGCAATTCTCTGCATGGCTAGTTTGCGAGCACCGGCGGGTGCTTGAATCCAATCACAGTGGGCGAAGGCCGCAATTCACTCCAAGGCGCGTACTCGGGTGCGGCGTCGATGTCGTAGCGGAAGTGAACAACCGTGTGAGCTGGCTTGGCCTTATCGATCTCGCACTCAAGTGCATCGGTGTAGACCTCCACCAATCGCTCGCCCGCGGTGCTGGTTCCGGCGGTGAAGAAAAAAGGAGTGACTTCCGGTGCATGCACTTCGAAGGCAAACACCCACTCAGCGTCATAGAGCGGGGTTTCGCACTCCGAGATGCAGGTTGCGGGCTTGATGGAGTTGACCGTCACTTCAAAGCCGAGCCTGGCCGCGAGCTCGACAAAGAACTGCGAAGACTGGCCTCCTTGGAATGAAAGCCTGGCGACGGCCGCGAAGCGGCGCAGCAAGTCCGATGGGGCGCGCGATGGGCACGGGCCGGGCAGTCCGAGTACTTCCTCCCAATCGGAAAGCAATTCTGATGCGGTAGCTGGGCTTCGCTCGAGCAGCAGCGCGTCGGCGCGCTCATCCACGCGGGCCCAGGCCTTTGCCATGCCCCGCACTAACTTGCGCAGATTGGAGTCTCGCTCCGAGGTCCAGGCGTGCCCCTGGGGCAGAAGCTTGTCGCCGGCGTCGCTGAATCTCTTCGTGCGCTCTTCGAGCGTCTCGCCAGCGGCCACGCCCTCGGTCTCGAAATACTCGGGTTCCACCTCTGATGCTGACTCGCTGAATGCATTGGCCGCCCAGGTGATTGCGAAACGGTGCCCGAGCTCGACCTGCGCTTCAGAGTTGAAATGGATCTCGTCACCAGGGGGATTGGTCGGCAGATCGTCGGTCTCAAACAGCCATACGTTTTCCAAGCGCGCAGCAAGCGCCTCTTTCGATTCGTTGATGCTGTCGATGAACTGCACGATCGGCGAGGCGTAGTCCGTGTGAATACGACCCATGACAAAGGGCACGTTTCCGCCCGGCCAGGTTGTCCACCCGGCTGAGTCGATCACCTGGCGCCAGGTTTCGATCAGTAGCTCCAGCCGCAGCTCGTATTGCTCGGCGAAGACATCGAATGCCGCGTCGGTTTCGCCCTGCTGAAAGAAAATGCCGCGAATGTCGGGTGCCAAGCCCTGGGTGCTCATCCACGCGGCGACCAAGCCTAGTTGGTTGGTGACTCCGTCGAAAAGCTGTGAGGATTCCTCGGAAAAGTCCTGAAAGCCTCCGAGCGGCGAGAGCGGTGCACCGTCGCTTGAGAGCTTCGAGAAGTAGACGACATCCGAAAGCAGATTGCGCAGCGATGGGCAGAGCGTCACCTCCGGGCCGTGGGTCGGCAGCAGGTTGGTGGACTTGTTGTTGACTCCAATCTCCAAGTCCTCCATTTGGAGCGTGAGCACGTTCCAAATCTTGCTGCCGGGATAGGGGCCGAAGCGCGAAGCTGCGAGCTCGGACGTCGCCGCCCGGCCTTCCATGTTGCTCTGCCCAGAGAGCACAAACAGCGGCACGGTCTTCAGACTCATAGCCAGGTGGTGGTGCCAAGCGCCAGGATCTCGCCGGCGCCCAGGACAATGTCGGCAACTGGGGAGACGAGCGAGTGATCCACTTCACCCGGAGCCGTGCTGATTGCTTCGCGTATTCGAGAGATGGGAACCGTTCCCCCCGGCTTCACAACCTCGCGCAGCACGTCCTTGAGGTTCAGATCAATCGCATCGCGAATGACCTGGGTGTCGGCACCAATCAATTGAATCTGAGCATTGAGGAGCTGCTGCGTCGGTGCGTAGACCGTGACGTTTACCCCGACCGGCGCGTGTGAGCCGTCGTCCAGCAGGCTTTGCACCTCAGCGACCTTGGCTCCCGAGGGAATCGGGCCTCCTGGTGCATCGTCCGTGAGAATGCCGACAGCGACATTGCCCAGGGTCACAAGCGTGTCGACGAATGCGCGGGTCACGTCTGGCACTTCAAGCGCCCAACGAATGTAGTCGGCGACAGCGCCGCCGAGCGGGGGATCCTGCAAGCGTTGGCGAATGCGCAGCAACAAATTCGCATCGCTCTCGATCTCGGTGCCGCCGGTCAATCCATCGCCATCGACAACGGCCTGCGGGTCGACGCCGGCCACGGGTGACGAAATGGTCAGGGTTGAAGCTGCAGCTGTGTCGCCTGCGGCGCCTGCTGCGGAGGCTGTGACGGCAACGCTGGCCACGCCGCCGGCGATGGTTGCCGCAGCATCCGTTGTGAACTCCGCGCCGTCTCCACGAATCAGGATCGAGTTGCCCGGTAGAACTGAGCCTTCCGATCCCGAAAGGTCAACGATGCCCGTGGCGGCTGCCGCGGCCTTGCGAGGAACCTTCAGCAGACCGGCCCAGACGTCCAGGACATCTGAATCGGCTGATTCCGTGGGCAGCAACCTCCGCTCGCCCAGATCAGTGAGGTGCAAGTGAGCCAGGTGAGCGTGCGCGGCCACGCTGTCGGAGATCGAACCGAGCACCGACTTGGGCAACAGGGGCCCTAGATTGAGTGCATCTTCAATGTCTGCGCGGCCCTGTGCGCGCAAGTCTTCCAAAGAGGGAGCATTGAATGTCATCGGATGAGCACCGCCGTTCGAATCCGGCCATCCGCTTCGAATTCAGCTTGCTGGCCTTCCCAAGCCGAATCCCATCTCCCGCGCTCAACCCGGTCTATGCGCGCCACCAGCGACACGCTTCCGTCGTCGCAAATGCCGGCGTCCACCTCGACTGTCTTCGCAATCCCTTCGTCGACCATCCAATCGAGTGAGCGTTGCGCCGCTTCTCGAATCCGAGCTACTGCCGAGGTCGTCAGCTTTTCGCGCTCCAGCTCCCAGAGAAGTGAACCAAGGCGATCTCCCTCAGAGTCTCCCCACCATCCGCGCGGCTCTTGAAGCCGAGGATCGGACGAGCGTGCATCGGTGAATAGGGAGACAAATGTCGCGCTCAGCAGACCGAGATCAAGATCCAGGTCGCCTTCGACAATCGCCAAATCGGCACCGTCGGTGCCAAGTTCATAAGCAGCGTCCACACAGGAGTACCTTGCCGATGGGTGTCTGGCGATCCATAGGTGCCTGGATTTCGAGGGCTAGACAGTGGGAATTGGCGGTGCCGTTGGGCTGCCCATGTTGCCGATGTGGGTGTGAGCGTTGTATGCGCCGCGCAGTACCGAGAGCGTTCCAGCAAGGTCCTGAACCTGCCCTGCAGGAGCGACCACCGACCCGGCACTAGCTTGGATTCCGGCCGCTCCATCCACAGTGAGACCGCCGGTGACTGTGACATCACCGTCGAGCTCGATCGCAGCGGCTTCGACCTTCACGCTTCCGCCATTCACGTCCACAGTCGCGCCGGCGCCGTCGACAAGTACTCGTTGGCCGTTCACTTCAATCTTGTCCCGGCGCATGCGCACGAATTGGCCGAGGTCGTCGTAGATCACGACTTCGCCGGGGGCCATGCTCTTGATTCGAAACTTCCGGTCCCCACAAGCCACCACTAGGGGGTGATCCGGAGCTGCAAGCGGGTGGATCCATGCAACGTCACTGCCCTCTGGCGGGTTTGAGGAAAGCCCGTACTCCTGCAGGCGCTCGACTCGGTCACGGACTTCATCTGCTGTGCCCTGAACTTGCAGCGTTTGGATCGGCGTCTTGTCATCAACGCGCAGCACCGTTCCCCGGCGGGTGAGGCTGCGAATGATGTTGTTCCACTTTTCGGATGCGGTAGTCATTCTTCGAATAGCTCTGCAAAGGGGTCCACGGTGGGGGCCGGCGGTTCCAGCGTGTAGCTGTCGGGCCGAACCAGCTCAAGCTCAGCCATGGTGCCGTCACCGCGCGAATGCTTGAAGCGCACACGGTTGACGAGCATCTCCGTGCTCACGGCGATGGTGCCCGTCCGGATGCCGATCAATTGATTGACTGTCCAAAGGTCTCCGGAGTTTCCCCCCTGAAGCCACGACGCAACCTTCGCGGTGATCCGTTCCGCTCTGGCGGCCCGGCGGGTTGCCTGGTATTGGGCTTGAGCCTTGGCTGTTTCTGGGTCGGAACCGGTGTCTGCGAGAATGACCAGGGTCCGCTCACGTTCAACAAACGGATCGACGGCGCGGCCTTCGGGCGTAGCGAGCACCAGTCCGGCCGGCACCTCTCCACCAGAGCGCTGCCCGCGCACGATGTAGGTGCGATATCGGTCGCGGTGATCGACTTCGAAATCGGCCTTCAAAAGATTCTGCCCTTCAACTAGGTCGACGGTGGCGCGGCCGCGCGACGACGGCTCATCAATCGCGAGCTTGCCGTCTCCGTTGGTATAGAGCAGGGCTCCTACGCTCTTGGCCGCGCGGATGATCGCGTCCCAGCCCTTTTCACCGGGGGCCATGGCGAAAGTGGGCAGCTTGGTGAGGGTCGCAGGGAAAGACTTGTTGCTGACTTCAATTCCGAAGCTGTCGGCGATGCGAGCGATTGCCAGCAGAATTGAGCTGTTGACCGGAAACTGCAGCGGGCGTGCCGGGACGCTGTCCACCAGGTCAGAAGTGCGATCGCGGCCAGTCACGACGAGGGAATTGCCGCTGCGCCGAATGGAGCCCTTGGCCGAGTCAATGAACCCCGAGAGCAGCTGGCGGCCGAGGTAGCGGATCACAACCTCCGCCCCGGGCCGGCGTGGGAAGCGCACGCCGGCGCCCGGCTTGCTGGTGAGCCTGAATGACCCTGTAGCGGCGTCCAGCGGACGGAACACTTCGACTGATTCCCAATCCAAGTAGCGGCTGCCACCAATCAGCACCTCGATCGGCCGCTCGTTGTCGAGTAGGGGCCTGACCATTAGACGGTGAGTACTTCGATCGGCTCGCCGGCAGGGAGGAATGCCGGGTGCCGAAGCTGATTACGAGCGACAATCTCCGCCGTTCGATCCGTGTCGTCGAAGAGGTTGTAGGCGAGCACCAGGGCGGGCAGGGACGTTGCGAGCCTCACCGTCGCGATTCTCGGCAGATCTTCGTCAGTGGGCGGGACGCTGCGCAGGAGCGAGCTTCGGACCTTACGCAGGGCCCGGGCGAGGTCGGCGGGTGCCGATTCGATCAGTGTCGTGAGTCGCGCGGCGATCCGGCTGCGCGCTTCGACGGCATCTTCATAGGTTGCCCAATCAACCGAAGCCGCGGCCTTGGCAGCCCCAATGGCGGCCGCCTGCAGGGCAAGGTTGTTCACCAGGGTCGCGTTCGCGTCCGCAGCCTGCGCATTGGAGCTTGTACCCGTATTGCTTGGGGGGTTGAGGCGATCGAAAAGCGCTTCGTATGCGTAGAGCGCACCTCGCGCCGAGTTTGCGGCGAAGCCTATACCGTCGATGGCATCCAAGATCGTTTGCGCTAGTGATGCGGGAGCGGTCGCCAATTGCGATGCCTGGGCAATCAGGTTTGTGCCTGCAAAGCCGATCGAAGCGACGTTGGCTGCCACTCCTGAGAACACGTCGAGTCCCTGCAGCACGTTTCCGATTTGGGTAGTTGCTGCCGCCGTGGCTGCGCGCAGAGACTCGACTCCGCTGGTTGTGAGGCCCCGCTCGAGGTTCTCGCCGGCGGACGCCTGCGCCTCCGAAGCTGACTGACCGACGTCCTCGACTGGGTCTGAAGCGGGGGGGAGGACAGGATCCTCTCCAACTTCAAT
>JAJCZM010000022.1 GCA_029262375.1 Deltaproteobacteria bacterium | reverse complement strand
GCTAATAAGGCGAGGGCATCGGACCGGTCCACGCTCGCCGGGGTCAGGTTAGAGCGGTTGCGCGAACTGACCGCATACAGTGCGTGCGCCGGTCCCGACGACCGAACTTCCACGGCCGCCAGAGCCAGCAGCGTGGGATAGATAGACGCGACTTCCGCCTGCGCTGAGATCGACGCCCCGTCACCGCCGACTAGCATGAGCCCCGTCACATCCGCCCCGCTAACTGCCGTGGCAGCGTCGCGGGTCAACACGACAAGTAGTGTTCCCGGTCCAGCGGCTTCGAGCATGCGGCCGATCTGTGCGTCGACCTGTGCATATTCGGCAGCAAGATCACCCGCGGTTGGCGCACCGCCCTCTTCGTCAGAATCCAACAATCCTTCGTGGATGCCGTACACGGTCGCCAGCAGGCTCTCGTAGTAAACCATCACGTCCCACCCGCCGGTCGCGAGTCTTCGCGCGGCCTCTGCACGGTCCCTGGAGACGTCGGCTGCGTGGACCGGTAGGTAGTCGAGCACTCGCGTGGAGGCTGCTGCATAGCTGGCATCGTCGGCGACGTAGAGTTCGGGGGCGCCTTCCTTCGACGACGGTGATGTCACGGTCGCCGCGGGCATCGCCTGCGTGCGCCGGTACACGGCTGTCAGGTAGTATGAGTCCTCGTCGAGACGATAGATTCGAAACTTGCCTCGACGCGAGTCCGGCTGCGGCTGCTGGACATCGATCCAGTCGCTCGCAGCATCGACGTCGAGTTCCTCGACAGCGTCAACGATCTCGCGCGACGCCTCTCGGTACGGCCATTCGACACGACCGCGCGTGACCACCGAAGCATTCTCCACACGGCCCGTGCTATCGCCGACGAATCCCGTTCGTTCGTCGGCACCGGCAAGGCCCTCCGAAACATCGGAGCCGCTCAACTCGCTACGGACAAGTTCGACAGGAACGTTCACGAGAACGGTTCGCCGATCGGCCTGGGCCAAATCCGCCCATAGCCGCATGTCGCCCGGCCGCTCTCGGGCTGCGCGACCGCCGAGCACCGCGCGCCAATACTCACGGGGGACGCGGGCAGAGCCACCTACAAGCGAGGCGCGGTAGCCCGCTGTGCGCAGTGCGCCGAGGGTCGGCAAGGTTCCACGGGAAGCCAGCGTATCGATGTGCTCGGTCACGGCGGCGTCGAGCAACACGACAAGAACGCGATCGTGCTTCTTCGCGCCGGAAGGCAGAAAAAGGACAACCAAGAGCAGAAGAGCTAGTATTCGAAACGCCAAAGCCACAGTGGACCGCAACTGAATCTCTTTAGGTTAGACTTCAGGAAAGCTCATCTCTACACTAGGCGCCGTCCGCACACCAAGCGACAAGTTTCCAATGCAACATGCCGATCAACGCAGCAGCATTCCCGGCCAAGAGCGTCCGGTCAGCCCGCTGATCTCGATCGTAGTCCCTGTCTTCAATGAAGAGGCCTGCGTCGACGAGATGGCAACGCGGGTGCGCGCGGTATTCTCCGATATCGACGCCGACTACGAGCTGATCTTCGTCAACGATGGAAGCAGTGACGCGACACTACAGCGCATCGTCGCCGTCGGCGAGACCGACGCCGCCGTCCGCTACATCTCGTTCTCTCGCAACTTCGGTCATCAATACGCGCTTGCCGCAGGCATCGATCACGCTTTCGGCGATGCGGTGGTCACTCTGGACGGAGACCTTCAGCATCCGCCGGAGCTAATCCCTGACCTGATCGCACACTGGCGCGGCGGTGACGACGTCGTCTACACTATCCGCGAGAGCAACGCAGGACATGCCTTGAAGGAGGTCGTGTCTAAATTGTTCTACTGGTCGATGCGTAAACTGACGGGAGTTCAGGTTCCCACCGGTGGCGCCGACTTTCGACTGATCGACCGCCGCGTCGCAGACTACCTCCGCCAGTGTCGCGAACATGCGGTCTTCGTACGTGGACTGATCCCGTGGCTCGGCTTCCCCAACAAGGGCATCCGATACCACGCACACGAGCGCTTTGGCGGAGAGACGAAGTACCTACCGAGCCGCATGATCAGCTTCGCGCTCGACGGTGTCTTTTCCTTCTCCACCGTCCCTCTCCGACTGATCTCGATCATGGGGGCCGTCACGATCGCCCTCGGATTCGTCTATGGGACGTATTCGGTTCTGATTCGTTTGTTCACCGATCAAGCCGTCTCCGGCTGGACCTCTTTGGTCATCGTCGTCCTCGTTTTCAGCGGCACGCAGCTGATCAGCCTGGGGATCCTGAGCGAATACATCGGCCGCATTTACGATGAGGTGAAGCATCGCCCGCGGTACGTGATCGCCGCAAAGAGCGAACAGCTCGACAATGACGCGGATGGGAGCGAAAACTCATGACGAAGCTCGTTCGTACAAGAGCCGTCGCCGCGCTGGCTCTCGCGTGCACCTTGTCCGCATGCGGGGAAGGTACGCTTCTGTTCGGCGGCGACTTCGACGACAAACCCGCTAGCGTTCGAATTCGAGGCGACGTCAAGGAGCAGACGCCTTCGAATGCAACCCGGGACGTAGTCGTATTCGTGTTCACCAATCTCGACGCCACCGCCTTAGCCGCCGGACCGCCCTACGAGAAATTCCCACGAGATGCCGGTGGCAGCCTCGACACGAGTGCGCCGCCGAACTACGACGATCAGGAAAGCCGATTGCTCGATAGCGCGGGGAACTTCAGCATCCCGGATGTCGAATCCGGCACGATCACCATCATGTTCCTTCTCGACGACCCCGAGCCGGACGGCGAGATCGACGACGGCGACGACTACGCCGTATTCTCAGAGAACAAGTCTAAACTGGTCGGTGTGAAGGGTGGCCGTACTGTGACGATCCCCGAGATCGAAATCATCTATGATACCGACCCCAACGGCGGCACAGCCTTCACCGACGAAGACATCACAACATCGATCGAAACAGAGTCGACCGATAACTAGCAGCGGCGACATACGCCGCCGTTACCCGATCAATCCTAGGTTCTGAAGAAGGATGACGCCGACAGCCGTCGGTGCCAGATAACGAACACAGAGCCGCCACGCACCAAACCCCAACTCACTGTTGCTGCGGCCACGATACGCTGCACGTGCCTCGTCGGCCGTCATCGCCCAGCCTGCGAATACCGCAATCAAGAAGCCGCCGACAGGCAAAAGCCAGTTGCTGGCCAAACCGTCAACCAAGTCGAGGAATCCGGGTACAACCGCCGACGGGACGCCGAGCGCAAATATCAGCAGCGCGACGCCCCAACTCGCCACATCGCGCCTGACGTTCATCTCATCGATGACGAAGGACACGACGACCTCCAAGAGCGAAATGGAGGAAGTCACCGCGGCGAACAGAACAAGTGCAAAGAAAATCGTCGCAAGGAATCCGCCGCCCGGCATCTGCAGAAATGCCTTCGGAAGCGTGATGAAGATAAGTCCCGGCCCGGCCCCCGGCTCGAGACCGTACGTGAAGACGAGGGGAAAGATTACGAGCCCGGCGAGTATCGCCAACAGGGTATCCAGCGAGGCAATCAGGAACGCAGGCTTCACGATACTCTCGTCGTCGGCCAGATAGCTGCCATACGTGATCATCGCGCCCATGCCGAGGCTCAGTGAGAAGAACGCCTGTCCTAGTGCCGCAAGTACACCACTCCACGTGAGTTCGTCGAAGCGAGGCTTGAGGAGGAAATCGAGCCCCTGCGACGCGCCTTCGGATGTGAGCGAATAGCCGAGCAAAACGAGTAGCAGCGCGAACAGCAGGGGCATGAGAACTTTGCTCGCGCGCTCAATTCCGGCTTCTACTCCTCGCGCGACGATTGCCGCGGTAATCGCCATGAACGCAGCCTGCTCGGCAACTTGCCGTGGGCCGTCACTTGTCAGACGGGCGAAGAACTCGGCAACGCCCTCTTCGTCGATCGCGCCCAGCCCGCCGAGCGCTGAGCGCCAGGTGTATTCGAGCGCCCACCCGGCCACGACGCCGTAGTACGACAAGATGACGAATCCGGCGACGACTCCGAGCCAGCCGAGCGCAGGCCACGCAGTCCCTTGGCGAAGGGTACGGAACGCGCCCACAGGATTCTTCTTGGTGGAACGGCCGATGAGAACTTCAGCCAAGATGAGCGGAATTCCGATCGCGATGACAGCAATCAAATAGAGCAGCACGAACGCAGCTCCACCGTTCGTACCAGTACGATAAGGGAACATCCAGATGTTCCCCAGCCCTATCGCTGAGCCGGCCGCGGCCAGCACAAAGCCCAAGTGTCCGGTCCAAGAACCGCGTGACGGTGTTGCCATCCCCACTCCCCGCAAAATTCGGTCAGTGGCGGACTATAGCATCTGAGGATGTGGGAGCGGACTCATGTCCGCAGGTCCGGGTCGGGCTAGCCGACGGCCGGCGTATTGAACGCAAGGGCAGCTGAGCCGAGAACGACGGCTAGAATCCATGCGGCCCAAAAGAGTGTGGGAATCTTGTGGGCCAAGTTAACGGCGGCGGCGGCAAATCGCGGAAAATCCATCAAGCAGTACTCCCCTTCTACTCTCGCGTCGCCCAACTCCGGCCGGGGCGACGCCACGGGTGACGCTGACGCCGTTTCGCTGATGCGTCAAGGGCGTCGGCCCGAACTCCGGATTCATGGCGCCAAAGCATGCACGTTGCCGTGCCGAACGCGCCCAAAACAACGATGACGCCTAGCAGCAATGAACGAAGGACGGGATCCGTATGCGGCCCTTACTCGGGGGGTGTTGCGTACGAACTTGGGGGGAAGGCCTAGTCGGCCTTCCCCCGCTGGAAATCCAGTGTGTCAGTCGGCCGAAGCGCCGAGGAAATCGCCAAGCGTCCCCTCGTCGTCGTCGTCACCACCGCCGAGCTCCACGCCCAGGTGCTCCGAGACCCAGCTGTTGATCTGCGGCTGGGTGAGCGGACTACGGCTAACGCTATAACGCGTGTCTCCCGGCGCATGTTTGCCCTCGACGTGACACGCGGCACAATCCACCACCTCTTCGTTGATGGAGCCGGTGTGCGCCAGCGCGGCGTGGGCTTCCTCGCGCGACTCGAGTACGACCGGGCCGAGTTCGTAACCGTCAATTGCAGCGAAGTAGCTCACCAAGGTCGCCGCCTCATCGTCTGTCAATCCAAACGTAGGCATTCTAACATCAAGCCACGGACGTAGTCGCATCGGCTTCTTGAGAAAGTCCACGAACCACTCGGGCTGAAGCTTCTTGCCTTCTCCGATGAGGATCGGCGGCGCGTTCTCCGCGTCCTCACCGGTATAGAACCGTCGGATCGCGCCCTCCTTACCATCGAACGTGTGGCAGCCGGCACAGTTGTAGTGCGAGGCGAGCGCGCGGCCGTCAAAGAGATCCCTGGCTAGCCCAGCTTGCGAAGGCTTGTACTTGTCGTTGATCACCTTGCTCGACCGGCTCGCCAGATAGACCGTGATCGCGTGCGCGTCGGCCTCGTCGAAGCCGAACTCCGGCATGAGCTGTATGATCCGCTCGGTCTGATACGTGCGCGGCGTTAGCAGCTTGTTGACGATCCAGTCATCCCAAGTCGCGGGAATATCGAGCCGATCGCCGAAGAAGAGTTCTTCGATGTTCTTGTCAGAGATCGCGTTGAGCTCGACGCTGACGCGGCTCTCGTTCTCAAAACCATCGATCCAGTGACAACCGGGGCAACCGTACTTACGAATGACCGCCTCGCCCGCCGCGACCGTCTCGGGCGATGCCAATCGAGCGCGAAGTCCCGGATCGGCGGCCGGCTTGTCCTCGGTCTTGAGCGACGCAAGATAGGCCGTGATCGAGCGCGCTTCTTCGTCGTCGAGGCGCAGTCGCGGCATCCGTGCGGTATCCGAAAAACCACGCGGGTTCTTGATCCAGTGATACATCCAACGTGGGTCGGTCTTTTCCGCAATACGCGCGAGATTCGGCGCGGTGTCCATTCCCGCGGCGACCTCGCTAGCGAACTCACCTTCACCGAATCCGTGACAGCCCAGGCAACCGATCGACTCGGCGAGTTTCTTACCCTTCGCGACCGCAGCAGCGTTAGACGCGCTGACGCCCGACGGGGCCGGATGTTCCGACAGCCAAGCCTTGCCGGCATCGAGCGAACTCGACAGGAGGTAGGCCGCCGCCGCTTCAGACTCCTCACGCGACAGATAGAAGTGCGGCATGCGGGTGCGCGGGCGGAAAGCCTTGGGCTCCTCAATCCAATCGACCAGCCATTCGGGACTGACCTTCGCACTAACGCGCAGGAGTGACGGTCCGGGCTTATTGAGATCCTCGAATCCCGACATCTGGTGACAACCGTGACAGCCGAGTTCGCGAACGAGCCATTCGCCGCGCTCAGCGGTCTCTACACCCTTCATCCCCTCGGACGACAGGTGACAGGTCGTGCACTTCGACTGCACTCGGTCCTTCGTCGAGAGCAACGTGTCTTCCCAATAGTGATCGAGCCCGTGCGCCAGATACACCGAGTTGATTGAGGCCCCCTGGCCCCCGTGGCACGGTGTACAACCGAACTTACGGACCTCGTGATTGCCAATGTAGAAGTCACGATCCGGGTGCGTCTTGAGGGGATTTTCCATCTCCTCGAAGCCGGGGCGGTCGATGGCTACGTGGCAGTTCTGACAGCGTTCGACGCGGTCGACCCACTGCTCGAAATTGTTGCGATCGAAACCCGGCAGGACGACTTGATCGATCATCGGGACGTTCGGAACGCGCTCGCCCAGAAACTCGAACGAGACACTATCTAGTTTGACCGCGAGGCCATCGAGCTCCGTATGGTACGGACGCATCTTGTCGAGAATATCGGCTTCTGTGGCGCGGATCTGGTCGATTCGTCCTTGGATCTCAGCAACGGTCGCTTGAGCATCCTCGTACGCCGCAACGTCGCCGACCTTGCGCTCCTCCAACTCGGCGATGTGGTGCTTTTCTTCGGTACCGCTCTCGCCGTTGTGGGTTGCGTGCTCGAGACGGTACCAAGCTTCCTCGATCTCGCCTTTGACGATTCGATGGTTGAGGTCAGCCTCGAGTTCCTCGAGCTGCGCGGCTTCCAACTCAGCCGCGATGGCATCGAGCTCGGAGCGTTTCTCCCCGGACTCCAGGGATGCTTGGAACTCCGCAAGCTGGGTCTGCAGCGCGACATAATCGTCCAAGCCTGCCAGGCGATCATGCTCGGCAGCTGTATCGGTCTCGTACTTAGCGATCGCGGCGCGGTAGAAGTCCGCTTTGTACTTCTTCCACAGGTGCCGCGAGAAAGTATCCTGCCATATCGCCCATACGGTGCAGGCCAGCAGCAACGCAACCGTGAGCACGAAGACGGCACCATACGACCGCTTCTCCTCACTCTCGAGTAGGTCTGGACCCATAGCCATCGTCTAAACCCTCTGTCCTGTCCCAGTGATGCTGTTGTATTTCACCGCGTTTCGATCAGGCGTCCCGTGTAGAAGAGCAGCATGCTCAACAACGCCAGTCCTATTTCTCGAGCCATTCCATCGGCCTGTGTCATTCCGACGTACAGGGCCGCCGGTCCGCCCAGCAGGCCCGCCAGTTGCAGCCCCTTGGCGACGTAGAAAAGCATACGACGTCAAATGTTGATCCAGGGGGTCGCCATGATGTACTTCGTGTTGAAGCCCAGCCTGAGTGCCATCTTGATCACGATTGCGAGCATGTTCAGGAACAGGAACGACGTCAGTCCAAAGCGCGCCATCCCCCAACGCTCCATAAACTCCACGCCCTTCTTCTTGACGACCCACATGTACATAGCCACCGTGCCGATCGCGAAATAGGCCGCGGTTGCGACCAATCCGAATGCGGCTTGGGCCCAGTACGAGCGAATCCCGAGCTGATACGGCAGATCGATGCCCGTCATGGCGACGACCTTGTGAGTGTCCCAAGGCTCCCATGGCCAAAACCAGTTCCAGCCAGGTCCGCGCAGGAACGTGCCGACGATGATCAGCGAGATCCAGAGCACATGGAAACCGAGGAAGAACGTCTGAATCTCGTACTTGCGCTCTGAGTATGTGTAGTAGCCGTTGCCTTTCGGATTGATGTCGATGAACGGCAACACCATCAGGCCGACAATAATAAACGACGGCGCGACAACGCCCGCGTGCCACGGATCGAAGTACACTAGGATCTCTTGGAGGCCGAGGAAGTACCACGGAGCCTTCGAGGGGTTCGGTGTGCGCGTTGGAGCCGCCGGCTCTTCTAGCGGCGCATCCACCAGCAGCGACCAAACGAGCATGAAGGCGATCACCAGAAGAGTGCAGAGGAACTCTGCACGCACCAAGTGCGGCCACGTATAGATTTTGTCGTCGCTCGGGGCCGCCAGCCTCGTGAGGCCTCGACGTACCGGAGTGCCGGTCGCTTCGACTTTAGCTTCTGCCATCTCTATCGCCCCCAACTCACGCGGGCGGACCGGAGAGCCCGTCACGCCGGATGCGCCAGAAGTGCACCACGAGGAAGATCGTCGTCACGATCGGAATAAATACACAGTGTAGGATGTAAAATCGCAAGAGTGTATGCGGCCCGATTTCCCCACCACCGAAAAGCAGCGCGCGCGCATCGTAGACGTCGTTAACGCCGACGAACTCGCGGAACGGTCCTTCGTGACCGATAAGAGGCGTTGCGCGAGCCATGTTCGAACCGACGGTTACAGCCCAGATCGAGAGCTGATCCCAGGGCAGCAAGTAGCCGGTGAAGCTCAACAACAGCGTCAGCACGAGCAGCACGCAGCCAACGACCCAATTGAACTCGCGTGGCGGCTTATAGGAGCCGGTCATGAACACGCGGAACATGTGCAACCACACCGCGATCACCATCGCGTGCGCGGCCCAGCGGTGCATGTTCCTCATCAACATGCCGAAGGGCATGTCGAATTCGAGATACTTCATGTCCGCGTAGGCGTACTCGGCCACGGGGCGGTAGTAGAACATCAGATATACGCCGGTCACGATGGTGATGAGGAACATCAGGAACGTGATACCGCCCATGCACCAGGTGAACTTCAGACGTATCCCGTGCTTGCGCACCTTCGACGGATGCAGATGGAGCCAGACGTTCCCCGACACAGCCAGGATACGGTTACGCGGCGTATCCTCGTAGCCGTGGCGAAACATAGATCGCCAAACCTGCGTTTCGATGACCTGTTGCTTGAACTCTTCCCACTTACTCATCTTGCGAATAGATCCCCTGCGGCTCCGCTACGGATGGTCCGAATCATTCCTAACTAATACTCGTCGTTACCGGATGGCTCTGCGCTCGCGACCTATGCGTGCAAGAAGGAGCCGGGTTTGTCCCAGTCTCCGTTCTCCTGGCGGTACTTCACACCGACGTCAACGACCAACTGGCCGTCATCGGCGATGGAGACACGCACGCGCTCAAGAGGACGAGGCGCGGGACCTTCGAAGTTGATTCCCGACATGTAGAAGCCTGAGCCGTGGCAGGGGCATTTGAATTTGCTCTCCGCCTTGAGCCATCGCGGCGTGCAGCCGAGATGCGTGCACTTCGCGTACAACGCATACAGGCCTTGCAAGTCGCGAATGATCCAGACGCGATAGTCCGACTTGAACTTCTCATTGACCTCTCCGACGATGAACTCGCTCAGAAGACCGGCCTTGAAGGTCGTGTCCGGCTTGAACAGCACGCGCGGGAAAGCCGAACGCATACCGGCCAGCACGGTTGCCAGACTCACTAGGCCGAAGCCGGCCCATCCAAGCCGTCCGAAGAAGTCGCGTCGCGACCAAAGCGTTGCTTGAGAGCCCGCCTGTGCGGCATCACCAACAGCTTGAGAATTATCAGCGCTCGCCATTATTCGCTCACCACTTATTGAGACTCGACGCCCTTACCGATCCCTCGAACTACCCCTACTTCACGCGCCCAACGAGGCCGGAGACCACGCCAAGCGATGCGAGCACAACACCGGCAAGCAATAACGCAAAGCCGACGAGCCCGAATACGGGAACAAGAACGAGTCCGACAGGAATGAGTAGGATCCCATAACCAAATAAGCTTGCAGCGCCGCTCCCTTGCGACCCGGTGCCCTCTCGCGTCGTACCGGCCAAACCTACGGCCGCCACCGGGAGTCGGTCCCGAACCAAGCTCACCGCGTAGTCATGAAGCGCTTCGCGTTCCACCACTGGTCCACCTTCGATAACCTCGCTCATCTCATCCGCCAATTCGATCAGTCGAGACTCTATCTCGTCGAGCGAATTGTCTTCAGAAGAGCGCGTGGCTTCGATCGGGGCTTCCTCCCCCCTATCCTCACGAACCGACGGCGTCGGCGCCTTCGAATCGTGGTCTTGGGTGTCGCTGGACACGTGCTTATGCTGCCCGCTTTATAGGGCCTCTGGGTAATACAAACCGGAAAGGCCGTCAAACCAGGTCATAAGAATAAGGTCACGTTCTTATTGCAGAAAACTTATTGTCGGCGACCTAATGCTCGTGCGATCCAACACCCGTGCGCGCGGCTTTGCCATCGGTTTGGGGAGAACTCTGCATCCCCCCCCACTTGGTCTGCCCGCGATGCTGCCCGGGATGCCAGGCGATGACGGCCTCGCCGATATGCACAGGCTGCTGTCGAGACGGACAATTTCACGCGGGCCCACGACGCCACACTCTGTCGGATGGGCGGTCGCTCGTCGTATTTTGCCTTGGGGCCTATCGCGGTCTCGATCACCGACCTACGGCCGTGAGCCGCATCCTACATGCGTTCAAGTATCGGCAGGACCGGTCGGCCGGCCGTGCACTGGTGTGGCTCGCCAGGCGCTACAGCGCGCTCCTGGATTCCCCACACGAGACTCTGATCGTTCCAGTGCCTCTCGACGGCCGTACACTGCGAGCCCGAGGATTCAATCAGGCGGCCTGGATCGCACGCGGCGTCGCCGCCACCCATCGCTTGAGGCTCGACACTGTAGGGCTGCGCCGGCAGCGACATATCGCCGCGCAAGCGACACTCTCGCGAGCTGGACGCCGCCTACAATCAGCAGCGGAGTTCACGGCGGACAAGCGCCGCTTCGAGGGCAAACGAGTTCTGTTGGTGGACGATGTGGCCACGACAGGAACGACGTTATCCAACTGCGCCCTGGCGCTCTCACGCGCAGGCGCCCATCGGGTGGACGCGGTCACTTTGCTCGGGGTAGACCGCTATCATCTCTCGGACGGCGCGCAACGCCGCGGCCGTACCAGCAGCGCAGAGCAGGACGGAGCAGAGGCGGAACTACCCAAGAGGAGACCAAATGAGCAAAGAAGATAGATCGCGCTGGGAGTCGAAATACGAGCGGAGCGCGGCCGACAGCGACACCGCGCCCCCGGGCGAGAGCCTGAGCTGGCTCAAGCCCGTCGAAACGCCGTTGATCGCCCTGGATCTCGCCTGTGGCCGGGGACGGCACTCCCTTACTCTGGCGGCGCTCGGCTATCGCGTGGTCGCCGTAGATATCGCGCGTCCAGCGCTCACAGCGCTCACCGCGCTTGCCGAAGCCGGCCCCTCGACGATCAGCCCGGTGCAGGCGGACCTAGATTGCTGGCCATTCGCATCCGACGCATTCGACCTGATCGTTCAATATGACTTCCTCGACCGCTCGCTGTTCGGCTCCATGAGGTCGACGCTTCGACCGGGCGGCCTGCTCCTGATCGACACGTTTCGTCAATCTGAGACCGGCGCCGATCGTTTCGGTCCATCGAATCCGCAGTTCCGGCTCAGACCCGGCGAACTAGAGGAAGAGTTCGGTGACTGGGAGATTGTGCGATCGGCGCAGCGAGCAGCCGACGACACACACGCTTCCCGCGCGGCGATTCTGGTGCGCAGATCCCGCTAGGTATTTTGACTTCATGAAACCCGTTCGGTACTCGCACAACGTGACGAGCCGTCGACGTGGCCTTACTTACCGCAGCGCTGGAGTCGACATCGACGGAGCCGACCGCCTTGTTTCGCGCATCGCCAAGATCGCGAAGAGCACGCAGGGCAACGAGGTTCTCTCGGGCGTCGGTCTTTTCGCAGCCGCCCAGCGACTACCAAGCAACCTGAAAGAACCGGTTCTGCTCACGGCGGCCGACGGGGTGGGCACAAAACTCGCCGTCGCACGCCTCGCGGGGAAGCACGATACGATCGGGATCGATCTGGTTGGGATGAACGTCAACGACCTGCTGACGTGCGGCGCGCGCCCGATGACGTTCCTGGACTATCTTTCGGTTGGGAAACTCGCGTCGATCGATGCTGAGTCCATCATTTCAGGAATCGCCGACGGCTGCCGTCAAGCCGGCGCAAGCCTGGTGGGGGGCGAGACCGCCGAGATGCCGGGCTTCTATCCCGATGGCGAATACGATCTTGCGGGCTTCGCCGTCGGAATCGCGGAACGTCGCAGCCTCTGCACCGGCTCGGGCATACGCGCGGGAATGAGCGTAATCGGCCTGCCTTCGAGCGGCCTTCACAGCAACGGCTACAGTCTTGCCCGACGCGCGCTCAACATCACGACCAAACGGTCGCTCGCGCGCAAGCCGCGCGAGCTCGGTAGAAGCCTTGCCGACGAACTGCTCGAACCGACGCGGATCTATGTTCGCCCCGTCCTGGCCGCCTGTGAAAAGTTCAACGTCAAGGGCATGGCCCACATCACCGGCGGCGGCCTGATCGGGAACCTCGTTCGCGTACTGCCGAAAGGAATCGCCGCGGTGATCGATCGCGACGCACTTCCCAGACTTCCAATCCTCGAACTGATTGCGACTGAGGGTGGCGTCTCACAACGCGAGATGGACCGCACGTTTAACAACGGAGTCGGCTTCGTCATGGTCGTACCGAAGGCCACCGCCGCCGACGTCTGCACGTTCCTGCGCCGCCGCAAGATTGCGGCACGCATCATAGGAAAGGTCGTCGCCGGAAAACGCGGCGTCCGTTTCGGAGCGTCAAAATGAGCCCGCTCCCGATAGGCATTCTGGCCTCGGGGACGGGAACCAACTTCGATGCGATCGCAGCGGCTGTGCAGGCCGGCACGCTGGCGGCCGACATTCGTGTCGTCGTCTGCAACCGTCCCGGCGCGAAAGTTCTGGCCAAGGCCGAACAGCTCGGAATCGCCACAATAACCGTTGAGCATCGCGAGTCCCCGACGCGCGAGACCTTCGACAGCCGGATCGTCGAGCACCTGCAAGCTGCGAACGTGGAACTGGTCGTCATGGCCGGGTTCGACCGCATCGTCACCCCCGTGCTGCTCGACGCCTTCCCGAACCGAGTCGTCAACATCCATCCGGCCCTGCTCCCTGCCTTCAAGGGACTCGACGCGCAGACCCAAGCCGCCGAGTACGGCGTTCGAATCACCGGCGCGACGGTCCATCTGGTCGACACGGATCTCGACCACGGGCCCATCATCGTTCAAGCGGCGGTCCCCGTATCCCCCGGCGACAACGCCGAAACGGTGCGCTTGCGAATCCTCGAACAGGAACATCGGATCTATCCGTACGCGATCAACCTGATCGCGGAGAATCGACTCCGCGTCGAAGGACGACAGGTCTACATCCAACCCGACGGAGCGAACTCGACGGAAGAACCAGCGGCCGCCCTCATCAGTCCGCCGCTTCAGCGAACGTCGCGATAGATCCGCGCCAGGCGCTCACTCGGCACCCCCGCCAAATACGCCAGCTTCAACCCCCACATCAGAAAGCTCGTGCGCAGAGCGCCACCACTGCGCCAACGCCGTGACGACGTCACGACCGGCGATCTCGGCACCGCCATCGCGCCCACGCGTTTTAGACGACGACAGAGGTCTATATCCTCAAACAGTTGGGGTTCACGAAAGCCTCCAATGCTCACGAATGTCTCGCGGAGAACGAAGATCGCCTGATCGCCCGTGCCTACGCGTGTTGCCCAGGAACGCCACGAGATCAGGTGCGCAATGAGATGGACGAGCGGGTTGCCCGCGTCGAAGCGCACATCAAAGCGCCCCCACGAGGCCCCGTCTCGGCGAAGGCTGTCGAGTACCTCACCGACAAACCCTTCCGGCAGATGCGTATCGGCGTGTAGAAAGAGCAGGACGTCGCCGGTGGCTACTGCCGCCCCCGCGTTCTGCTGCAGACCGCGACCGCGCGTGGCATTGAGCACCTTCGCGCCGGCCCTGACCGCCAGATCCACGGTATCGTCATCACTGCCACCGTCTGCGACGACGATCTCGTACGCACCCGCAGCACTCGCTAGCGCCGCCTCGATCGCCGACGCTTCGTTGAGCGCAGGCACGACCACCGACACCGTCATCTCTGCTGGCAAGCCCACGACTGGATTTCTCTACCCCACCACACGATCACGCCGTGGTGCTTGGGGACTCGACCAGCGGGTGCTAGCATTCGCCCATGAGTTCTCGACAATGGTTCGCCATCGCCGCTATCGGTCGTGACCGTCCCGGTATCGTGGCCGATCTGAGTGAATGCGTCTACGACTGCGGTCTGAATCTCGAAGATGCCAGCATGACGATGTTGGGCAATGAGTTCGCCACTCTCATGCTGGTCAGTGGCACAGGCGATTCCGTGCGGTCGACGTTGACCGACGGCTGTAGGCGCCTCGAGTGGGAGCGCAATCTCACCGTCTTCGTCCGACCACTCGATAGCGAGCCGGTATCGACGGCGACCACCGCAGACAGCACGCATCGCTTGGTCGCCGAAGGCGTTGACAAGGCGGGCATCGTGGCCGGCGTCTCGCGCTCGCTCGCGACCCATCACGTTGCCATCGTCGACCTGCGCGGCCGCATCACGCCGGTGCCGCAATCGGGAACCCCGCTGTACACGTTGACGCTTCGAATGCGCGTGGCGAAGGAAACCTCCGCTACAGACCTCGAAGCGGCGCTCGCAGAGATCGCATCGACGCTGGACGTCGAGATCACCCTGACCGAAGACGCCGGCTGATCGTTTGCCGATCGGCCGACTACTCGGCCTGCCCGACACGGCCGGGCTTGAAAAGAACCTTACTATCCGCGACGACCAACTCGTCGCGCACAAACATCTTCACTGCGTCCGTTAGCACGCTGGCCTCGAGCGCACGCCCATGGCGCTTGATCTCTTCCAGCGAATCGGCGCCCACGTTGATGTGAAAGACGTCCTGGAGGATGACCGGTCCTTCATCCAGGTCCTCGGTCACGAAGTGAGCGGTGCAACCACAGACCCGAACACCGGCCTCATGCGCCTGTTTGTATGCGTTCGCTCCGGGATAGTACGGCAGCAGAGACGGATGAATATTCACGATTCGATTGCGAAACGCCGTAACGATCTCCGGCGATAGCACCTGCATGTAGCGCGCAAGCACGACGAGATCTGGGTCTAGTTCCGAGAGTTCACGCAACAAGAACGCCATGTGCTCCGGCTTGTCGGCCGAGGGATGATACCGGAACGGGATCTTGTACTTTTCCGCTAGGGGCGCGAGGTCTTGATGGTTCGAGAGGACCACTACGAGGTCGGCATCGAGCCGCCCTTCCTGGTGTTCTCTCGCGATCTCATCGAGACAGTGGGACTCTTTGGACGCCAAGATCGCGATGCGTTTGCGGCTGCGCTCGCCGTGAAGTCGCACGGTGACTTCCATGTCCATCTCGCCGCAGATCTTCTTCAGGTCGAGAATCAGCTGATCCAAGCTCGAGCTCAGGTCCCCTAGATCAACGAGCATGGTCATGATGAAGAGCCCCTCCATCACACGCTGCTCGATATTTTCGATGTTAACGTTGTGGCTCGCCAGATAGGTCGAGACCTTCGCGACGACGCCTTTCTGGTCACTGCCGATGACCGAAATTACCGCTGGGTTGTTGGCCGCCATAGAGCAGGAACGGTAACGGGCTCGGGCGAGCGCGGCAAGTGGGTGGGGAAGAAACTGGAACCGCCTACCTCCCTCGAGACAAGGGCACGCTGGTGAGGCGAGGTAGGCGGTTCCGTGGGGTCCTGTCTAGTTGTCGGAGTCTTACTTGATCTGTCCGCGCCAGCCGCGCCGATCGTAGATACGCTCGCGGCGAAGACGGGGTGACTTAGTGCTCTCGCCTGAGCGGAGCCCATCCTTCTTGAGGCTTCGCAGACCCATGCGGATGTAGTCCGGGTCGATCCGCAGACAGCTGCACACGTTCTCGAATGAAAATGGCCAGTCCGTGTCGGCACTTGCCACCCAGCGATCGACTTCATGGAATTGGCGGCGCTGTTCAGCCTTTGGGGAATTGAGGCCGCGCTGGAAGGTGACGAGTGCTTCTTCCAGTACAGCCAACATCAATCGATTGCGTGGGCTGGCCGTAAGCTCGCGGCTCTCTCCTTCGTTTGCGGCAATGAGCTGTGTCCCTGATAGCGTCATCTTCGTATCCTCCCTGCCGTTCGGCGTTCTCCGCCCTCAATCTGTTCGCTCTCGCGAGTGATTGAGTACGCCAACAATACGTAGCGGTTCCCGATTCGGTCAACGTGATCGAAACGGAAAGCATTGTTTTTTCGGGACTTTCGAGAACGGCGATGTAGCGCGTGTACACCCGCTCCTTCGCAAGCAACGCAATACGAACGCGGTAGGAAGAGTTCGGATAAGGAACAGATGTCATGAACCTTGTTGTGCTGATTGCTTTGCTTGGTTCAACCTCCGATTTCTGAGGTAGCGTCGCACTGACTGAACCATCTTCACCGTGTTTTTCCCGCAGTCGCGGCCCCGGCGCTGATCAGCGCGCTCGACCACCCCCGCGCCGGCGACGCAAGGCGAAGCGCCATTTGCCCCCCGTTCGGTACCGACGCAACGCGACATAAACAGCTCGCATCAACAGCGGCACAACACCTGCGCTGCTACCTGCGTTCGCGCAGGCGGCCAACGAGCAAGCGATCGGCTTGCGGATCGAAACCGCGGAACGTACACCCAGACCCGCGATGTCCGAGCGTAAGTCCTTCGCCGATCTCACGGCGCTCATGCACCGATTGCGCTCTCCCGGAGGATGCCCTTGGGACAGCGAGCAAACGCACGAGACGCTGCGCCCCTACCTCATCGAAGAAGCGTACGAGGTCCTCGATGCACTCGACAACGGAACCGATGACGACCTACGCGAGGAGCTCGGTGACGTTCTGTTACAAGTTGTCTTCCATGCGGAGCTCGGCGCGGAGCGCGGAGCGTTCGACATCGCAGACGTGATTGCGGGTCTGCATGACAAGCTCGTGCGGCGCCATCCACACGTCTTCGCCGACATCGATGTCGAAGACGCAGCTGAGGTAAAACGAAACTGGGCGGCCATCAAAGCGGAGGAGCGTGTCGAGAAGGCGCGTCGGCGCGCGGCGCGCGGACATGACGTATCGACGCCGCCGAGTGTACTCGATGGTGTACCTAGAGGTCTCCCCGCTCTACTGCGAGGCCATCGCATCGGGCAGAAAGCGGCGAGCATTGGGCTCGACTGGACCGATGCCGACGATGTCCGACCCAAAATCGCAGAGGAGTTAGACGAAATCGCCCAGGCGCGCGCTAGCGGGGACCAGCAGGCAGTCTCCGATGAAATAGGCGACCTCCTGTTGGCGGTCGCAAGCTACTCCCGCCACCTCGGGGTGAACGCCGAGTTCGCGCTGCGCGGTGCGATTGATCGATTCGAGCGCCGCACACACTTCATAGAAGCCGAACTGCGCGATCAGGGACTTGCCGGCACAAAACAGGATCGAGACACGATCGATGAGATGTGGAAGCAGGCGAAACGCCGCCTCGCCGATGAAGGCTAACTTCGTCGGCCCAGCAAGATAGCGAACATGTCGCGCATTTCGCTACTCCCGAGCGCGATCGCCGCGGCGCCGTAGGTGGCGGCAGCGATCGGCACGACCAATGCCACACAGACCCAGGGTGCAGCGTCACCCGCCATCGCGGGCACTAGCCTGATCCCAGCCATGACCACCATCGCCATCGCGGCCGTTGCCGCCGCATGAACCGCAATGCAGCGAGCAAGTCGGGCGAGATCCAACGTGGGAAGCTGTTTTTTTGCCAGTACGAAGAGTACGACGGCGTTCAACGTCGCGGCAATGCTGGTGCCCAGCGCCAAACCTGCATGCCGCAAATCGACGACTGCGAGTGCATCGCCTATCGACGCCACCAGCGCAGCACCCCACCACCCGGCCGTCGCATCGGTCGGCCCCATTAGCGCAAGATCGGACACGCCGTTTACGATGAGCGCCATGGCCGCCACCGCGACGGGAATGCGAGGCTTCTCGAGCGCATAGAACACGGACACGAGTACTCGCACCGACGCCACTCCGAGAAGACCAACGACGTAAGCGCGAAGAGCCCACGCGGTCTGTGCCGTATCGGTTGCGCCGAACTCGCCACGCTCGAATAGCACCTCCACAATCGTAGGCCCCAGCAGCCAAAGCCCGACCGTCGCAGGAATACACAGCGCCCACGTAAGACGCAGCGAATAGGACAGGCTGTCAGCCATCTGCTGCCAGTTCTTGGCGCTGGCCTGAGCGGAAAGACTCGGCAACGCCGCGGTGCCGATCGCAACCGCGATGATCCCCAAAGGGAACTCGAATATGCGGTCGGCGTACCAGAGATAGGAAACGCTTCGGTCCGGAAGCAGCGAAGCGAGAATCGTCGCGACGAGGATGTTGATCTGGTAGACGGCCCCGCCGAACAGCGTTGGTATCAGTAGTCCACCGACACGACGTACGGCGGCGTCGCCGCGCGTCAGGAGATGCGCGAGCGTCAGGCCTTCCCGGCGCAGTGCCGGTATCTGCACACCGAACTGGCAGAATCCGCCGACTAGAACTCCGACCACCAAGGCAAACACGGGGCGCTCGAATACGTCCGCGAGCCAAAGCGCAGCAACGATGATGGAGATGTTGAGGAGAATCGGCCCGTAGGCGGGCGCCGCGAAACGCTTGAACGTGTGCAGCGTCCCCATCGCCCAGGCCCCCATCCCGACGAGCAACAGATAGGGGAAGGTCCAAGCGGTCAGTTCCACCGTGAGCGCACGCTTGGCGGGGTCGGCGCTGAAGCCCGGCGCGAACAGGGAAACCACCTGATCGGCGAATACCACGCCTACGATCACGATAATGCTGAGCGTGATCGCGGCCGCTCGCCCCACCCCTCCGGCAGACTCGAGCGCCGCTTCGCGTCCGTCCTCTACGAGCCTGGACGTGAAAACGGGGACAAAGGCAGTGCTCGCGGCCCCCTCTGCGACGACGCGACGGAAGAGATTCGGGATCCGAAATGCGACGAAGAACGCGTCGGCACTGGTGGATGCGCCGAAAAGCGCTCCGATCACGACGTCGCGGGCAAGCCCCCCGAGCCGACTGAGCAAGGTAAGGCCGCCCAACAGTCCTGCAGCAGATGCGATGTCCGCCCGCACACCGGAATCTCCCGGTTGACCGCCTGCGGTCCCCTTGCTAGTTTCCACCGCTACTCACCTCGGAGGATCCCCGTTGGCAAATCACCCTTCTGCAACGAAGCGTCATAGACAATCGCTAAAGCGCCGCATTCGTGCCCGTTCATCCAAAGCTACCGTTGGTGGCATCGTACGTACGGTCAACGAAGCCGTTGCGGCCGGTGACAAGGAAGCCGCGGCGGCCCAACTCAAGATCGCCTCGGTGGCCCTGTCGAAGGCTGCTTCGAAAGGCATCATTCACAACCGTAATGCTGCGCGCCGCATCTCGCGTCTCGCGACGAAAGTCAGCGCGCTCGGCTAAATAGCACTTCCGCCATCCGCAAGTCCGGCCGCTTGGCCGGCCCGCAATGCCACTTCGCGCTAGCGGCCCTCGGCCATCAATGTGTAGATGTTCGTGGCGAGATCGACCACGAGCTGCTCGCGCGCCACATGCGTGCGCTGCTCGCCCAGCTGCACCGTATCGAACCCGGCCAGATCGGCGTCCGTCAATCGTTCGGATGATTGAAACGCCGAACTCGAAGTAATCACAGCGCCCGCCACCGCGGCGTGTGCTCGGGTCGCACCGATCCCTTTGCCTGTCCACAACACCTCTCCTTCATCGGACTTGAGCACCGCATCGACTCGCATCGTCGTTTCGTAGTCGAGCACTTCGTCCAGATCGTCGAACGCCACTGGACGACTCGCTGCACTGACAATCGCGACGTGGAGCTTCGCGTCGGATGCAGCCTCGCTGGCGGCTAGTTCGAAGCGGCCTGACCGCCGGAAGACCCCGCGCAACTCACGCTCGAGCGCCTCGGACAGCTCCGGGTCTGAACGCCTCTCATCAATAGCGGCGACGTAAACCCGGCGTACGTCGTCCGGGAGGTACGCACCCGGCGCGACGAAGCTGTAACCACAGCCTGAAACGACCGGGACCACAGCCGAGAACAAGAGGATGGCGAACATGGCTCGGACACTTCGCATGACGATGCTCACAGTACCACGTTGACGAGCCGACCGGGCACGACGATCACCTTTCGCGGCTCTCGGCCTTCGAGTGCATCGGCGACTTTGCTCTCGGCGAGTGCGGCCGCCTGTAAATCGGCATCGCTGGTATCGGCGGCAACCTGCAAGCGCGCTCGCAGTTTCCCGTTAACTTGCACGACGATCTCGACCGTATCTTTTGCGAGTGCAGCCTCATCGAACGACGGCCAACCAACGTCTTCGATCGCAGCGCCGCCGGTAAGCCGGCTCCACAACTCGCATGCGAGATGAGGGACGAACGGCAGTAGCAGGCGCAGCGTGGTTGTGACCGCGAATGTGGTCGCCGGCGCGGTGTCTCTATCTTCGCCGGAGGACCGGTACTCGTACGTTGCGTTGACCAATTCCATGATCGCCGCAACCGCGGTGTTGAAGTGCATCCGCTCGCCGATATCGCGCGTGACGCGCATGGTCGTTTCGTGGGTCTTCGCCCAGAGCGCTTTCGCATCGCTGTCGCCACCGGGGCCCGGGTCGTCCCAGGATACAGCGGCCTGCCTGTCGCCGGCTGCGATCACGCTTACGCCCAGCCGCCACACACGCCCGAGGAATCGCGAGGCGCCTTCCACGCCACGGTCACTCCACTCGAGGTCCTTCTCCGGCGGCGCCGCGAACAACGAGAACAGCCGGGCGGTATCGGCGCCGTACTTCCCGACGAGATCGTCAGGATCAACGACGTTGCCGCGAGACTTACTCATCTTCGCGCCGTCCTTGATCACCATGCCCTGAGTCAGCAATCGTTCGAACGGCTCAGAGATCTCGAGCCAACCCAGATCGCGGAGCACGCGTGTATAGAAGCGCGAATATAGGAGGTGCAAGACCGCGTGCTCGACGCCGCCAATGTATTGCGACACCGGCAGCCAACGCTTGAGCGCATCGGGATCAAACGGCGCATCGCTGCATCGAGGCGCAGTGAAGCGCAAGAAGTACCACGACGATTCCATGAACGTGTCCATGGTGTCGGTCTCGCGCCGCGCCGGCCCTTTGCAGTTCGGACACGTCGTGCGAGTGAAGCTCTCCATCTCGGGGAGCGGCGACTTCCCGCCCTCGAGTGGACCGATATTGGTGGGCAGCACGACCGGTAGCGTGTCTTCCGGAACCGGAAGAACTCCACAGCTGTCGCAATAGATCACCGGTATCGGAGTGCCCCAGTAACGCTGCCGAGACACCCCCCAGTCACGCAGCCTGTAGTGAACGACCTCTCGTCCCTTACCGAGCTCATGCAACCGCGTGGCGATCGCTCTGCGCGCATCTGCGCTTGCTTGTCCATCGAAAGCGCCGCTAGCGTGCAAGATGCCGGCGTCGACGAACGCTTCATCGAGCTCGGCCGGCAATGCGCGGCCGTCGTCGGACGCAATCACCTGCTTGATCGGAATCGACATCGCCGTTGCGAATTCGAAGTCTCGCTGATCGTGGGCGGGCACGGCCATCACGGCGCCGGTGCCATAGTCCATCAGAACGAAATTGGCGAGATAGATCGGAACTTTCTCGTCGTTGATGGGGTTGATGGCGTGGCAGCCGGTGAACACACCGTCTTTGCCCTCTGCGCGTTCGCGAGGATCCTGCGCCGACACCTTCTCAATAAAGGCCCGCACCTCGTCGCCACGACCGCCGGCATCTGCCAGAGCCTGCGCCAAGGGATGCTCAACGGCTAGACTCGCGAACGTACAGCCGAACAGGGTATCGGCGCGCGTCGTGAATACGGTAACCGAGCTGCCGGACTCGACGATGTCGAAATCGATCTCGACGCCGGTACTGCGCCCGATCCAATTGCGCTGCATGGTAACGACTTTTTCGGGCCAGCCACCGAGTTCTTCGAGGCCCTCGAGCAGCTCGTCGGCATAGTCCGTAATGCGCAGAAACCACTGATCGAGCTCTTTCTGACGAACCGGCGAGTGGCCGCGCCAGCACTCGTCGCCATCGACCTGCTCGTTGGCCAACACGGTGCCGCACTCATCGCACCAGTTAACCTTCGCCGTCTTGCGATAGGCAATTCCCCGCTCGAGCATTTGGATGAAGAACAATTGCTCCCAGCGATAGTATTCCTTGTCGCAGGTCGCGATCTCTCGATCCCAGTCGTAGCAGAAGCCCATGCGCTCGAGCTGCACGCGCATCGTATCGATGTTGTCTTTGGTCCAGACCGCCGGTGGGATCCCACGCTTGATCGCGGCCTGCTCGGCGGGCAAGCCGAACGCATCCCAGCCCATCGGGTGCAATACCGCCCGCCCGTTGGCGCTGAGGAAGCGCGCCATCACATCGCCGATCGTGTAGTTGCGCACATGCCCCATATGGATCCGCCCTGATGGGTACGGAAACATCTCGAGCAAGTAACAGGGATCGCCATCGGCAGGAGCCGCGCCGGCGTTCGTATCACGCCAATGCTTTTGCCATCGCAGCTCGATCTCTTGCGGATCGTAGAAGTCGGCCGTGGATGCGTCGCTCATCGGGCCAATTTGTCGACCAGACCGTGTTCACGCGCAACCCGGTCCAACACTCCATTGATGAAGGCGCAGGATTCCGGATCGGAATAAGTGCGCGCAACCTCGATGGCTTCGTTGATGATCACCTCGGCCGGCACGCCCGACTCGCCCAGCATCTCGCAGACCGCCAAGCGCAAAACGAGCAAGTCCACGCGTGCCAATCGATCCAGTTGCCAGTTTTCCAGCGCCGCTTCGATCTCCCGATCCAGTTCGTCCGCGCGTGCCAGGACGGTGTCCACCAGTTGATCGGCAAACTCGGGCTCACTGGTGTTGTTCCCGTGAGCCGCCCAGAAGTCGTCGCGTGCCTGAGCGGAAGAATCGCCGGAGGCGTCGATTTGATACAGAAGGCGAAGTGCTGCCTCGCGGCCTTTGTGACGTAATCCCATTCGCGGCTTCCTGGCTCAGCCGCCCGTGCCGACGCGACGCATTTCGTCGATCGTCCGCAACAACCCGACCACTCCCTCGTACCCCTTGTTGCCAACATCACCGCCGGCACGCGCCATTGCCTGCTCTACGGTATCGGTGGTCAGCACTGAGAATGTAACGGGGACTCCCGAGTCCAACGACACCCGTAGGATTCCTGCCGCTGCCTGATCGCAGACATAGTCGAAATGAGGTGTTTCTCCGCGAATAACCGCACCGAGACAGACGACCCCGTCGTAGCGACCGCTCGCAACCGCTTCACCGGCAAGGATCGGCAACTCGAAGGCCCCCGGGACGCTGTAAACATCGCGATCAGGTAGGTCGATCTCGAACTCCTCGCAAGCCGTTCTCGCGCCGCTCAGCAGGTTCTCCGTGACGCCGCGATTGAAGTGACTCACCACCACCGCGATCCGATAAAGCGCACTCACTACTTGGGATCTCCGGGGCCAAGATGTTGGTCGTCAAGGATATGTCCGAGCTTCGCGCGTTTGGTTCGCAGGTATTCGATATTGTCCTCATGTGGCTTCGCCACGATGGCTTCACGCGCCACGACGTCAATCCCATAACGGACCAAGCCGTTCACTTTCTGGGGGTTGTTCGTCAGCAGGCGCACTTTCTGAATGCCTAGGTCCTTGATGATCTGGGCGGTGAGCCCGTAGTCTCGTAGATCTTCGTCAAAGCCGAGTTCCAAGTTGGCCTCGACCGTATCACGACCGCAGTCTTGCAACGCATAGGCGCTGATCTTGTTACCAAGGCCGATCCCCCGCCCCTCTTGATGCATGTAGATGACCGCGCCCCGGCCTTCTTGGCTGATGCGCTGCAGCGCGAGTTCCAATTGCTCGCCGCAATCACAGCGGGTCGAGCCGAGGACATCGCCGGTCAGACACTGCGAATGAACACGTACAGTCACCGGTTCGTCGGTCGCGGGATTCCCGGCGACCATCGCCATATGCTCGTGGTCATCGATCTCGTTGCGGTAGACGATGGCCTTATACGTACCGCCAAAGCTGCTTTCTATCTCGCGTTCGGCAACACGCTCGACAACACTCTCTTTGCAGAGCCGCTCCGCGACGACGTCGCCAATGCTGACCATCGCGAGTCCGTGCTTCTTGGCGAACTCTGCAAGCGCATCGTGATCGGCAAGCGCACCCTCTTCATCGAGTATGCTGCAGGTTGCAGCGACGTCTTCGTCACCGGTCATCGCGACGAGATCCACAGCCGCTTCGCACAGCGAGGCGCGAATGAGCACTCCTCCGGTACGCACCTGAACCGGGTGAACGTGACCGGGCATCACGATCGCAGACGGAGTGGCTCCGGGCGCACTCGCGGCGAGGATCGTACGGGCACGGTCGGCGGCAGAGATGCCGGTCGTCACGCCTTCGCTCGCCTCGATCGATGCACCGAAGGACAAACCACGCGCGAACAGAGTATCCGTCGCGAGTAGCGGAATCCCGAGCGCTTGCATGCGGACCTCGGTCATCGCGAGACAAACCAAGCCACGCGCGTGGGTCACGAAGACGTTGACCTTGTCGGCGTCGATGCGTCGAGCCACCGCACACAGACAACCACCTGCGTACGGATCTCGCTCATCGTACAAGACGACGAGTTCGCCACGCGCGAGCTCTTCGATCGCGCTTTCTAAACGCGCACTTTCGAAACGGTTGGAGTCGCTTTGCTTCATGCCGGCTTGCCGGTCCACACGATATCGTCACCCGATAAGGAGACGCCGGCGGTTTCCAGTCGCAGCGCACGCTCGGGCGAACGAACTCCGAGGCTCCCAACGAGAGGAACACCATCAGAGCCCATGAGCCGAGGATTATAAAAGATCGTCATCGAATTCACCACGCCGGCCCGGAGCAGACGGGTAGCCACGCTAGAGCCGCCCTCCACGAGGACCTCGTGCACCCCGCGTCCGCCCAGTTCTCGCAGAAGGCGATCCCAGCCACGCTTGCCGCGTACCGACAACGACAGCACCTCGGCGCCGGCCTTCTCCAGAGAACGCCTCTTTGCGGAAGACGCCGATGGAGCCGCCGCGATGAGACATCCGCCTCGGCCGGTCACGACGCGTGCACCGGGCGAAATACTGAGCCTGTCGTCGAGCACGACGCGAAGAGGGTCGCGCGTGCCCTTCAGGCGACTCGTCAGGCGCGGATCGTCGGCTGCGACCGTCCCCGCGCCGACCACGATCGCGTCCGCGCGCGCTCGCATGTGCGCGACCAGCACACGAGACGGTTTGGAACTGATCCACTTCGACGCGCCGCCGCGCGCAGCGATGCGGCCGTCCATCGTAGCTGCGAGTTTCAGATGCACCCACGGCTTGCCGGTTTCGATCCAGCGGCGAAAACCGCGAACTAGCTCAGTACAGTCGGCATCACCGACGCCGATCGTCACGTCGATCCCCGCAGCGCGCAACTTGCGCAGCCCCTTGCCGCCAACCGCTGGATTCGGATCTCGTACTCCGACGACGACGCGCTCTACGCCTGCGTCAATGAGGGCGTCGGTACACGGCGGCGTTCGACCGTGCGTGCAACACGGCTCCAAGGTGACGTATGCGGTCGAGCCGCGTGCACGCCTACCAGCATCGACCAGCGCCGCGGCTTCAGCGTGCGGCGCACCCGCTCGTCGGTGGTAGCCCTTGCCGACCACACGCCCGTTGCGAACCAGTACGCAACCAACCGCCGGATTCGGCGCTGTATGCCCGAGACCGAGCTTCGCAAGTTCGACGGCCTTCGCCATCCACTGCTCGTTGGAGACTGGATCGTTACTACTCACGGTCTATTGCCGCGCCCGCGCCGCTCATTGCTGATGGTCTCGAGCGCATCCATGAATTCTTCGATGTCGCGGAACGATTTGTACACCGAAGCGAAACGCACATAGGCCACATCGTCGAGCGTCTTCAGGACGTCCATGACCGCTTCACCGATGGAGGAACTGGAGATCTCGCGCGAGCCCGCTTCGGTTACACGGCGTTCGACATCGGCGACGGCACGCTCGATGGCATCCGCCGGTACAGGGCGCTTCTCGCACGCCTTGTGCAGCCCCGCCAACACCTTTGTCCTGTCCCAAGACTCGCGTTGATCGTCCTTCTTGACGACCATCGGCATGACCTGATCGATTCGCTCGTAGGTTGTAAATCGCCGATTGCAGCCCACGCATTCCCTGCGGCGTCGAATGGAGTCGGAGTCCGGACCCTCGCGCGAGTCTACGACGCGGTTGTCGTCATGCTGACAAAAAGGGCATCTCATGGTGCAGTCTCAAACCAATGCAGAGCTATCGCAGGATCGCCCTCCAGCACGCGCGGGCGAACTCGGAGGCGCTCGCGAGCGAGGCCGTGCCGCTCTCGGTGCTGAGACACAGATTCAGTCTGCGCCGACCGACTCAAGCAAGCGGTTCGCCCTCAGTCCTCGCTGAGATAGCCGTGCTCCGGATAGTTGACGAAACGGCGACACAGCGCCCCCACCTCTTCCGCCAAGCCCTGCTGCACTGCTTCATTGCCGATCGCCGCCAGGCTGCGCGCGATGAACTCGGCGATCGTCTCCATCTCGGCGCCTCTCATCCCTCGCGTGGTAACAGCCGGCGTTCCGATGCGCAGCCCCGAGGTCGTGAACGGAGATCGCTCGTCGAACGGCACGGAATTGCAGTTGGTCGTAATGCGCGCTTCGTCGAGAGTCGTCTGCGCCTTGCGGCCGGTCAGTTCACTGTCACGGAAGTCGAGCAGCATGAGATGATTCTCTGTACCGCCGCTCACGAGCTTGAAGCCGCGCGATGTAAGTGAAGCGGCCAACGTTGCCGCGTTTTCGACGACGGCCTTTTGGTATTCCTTGAAGTCGGGCCGCAGTGCTTCGCCGAAGGCAACCGCCTTCGCTGCAATCACATGCATGAGCGGGCCGCCTTGATTGCCAGGGAAGATCGACGAGTTGATCTTCTTCGCGTGCTCTTGCCTGCAGAGAATGAGCCCGCCGCGCGGGCCGCGCAGCGTCTTGTGCGTGGTCGTCGTGACGTAGTCACAGTACGGCACCGGATCGGGATGCAAGCCCGCGACAACCAGGCCGGCGATGTGCGCGATGTCGGCCATCAGCAAGGCCCCGACTTCGTCGGCGATCTCTCGGAAACGCGCAAAATCGAGCTGGCGTGGGTACGCGCTATGTCCCGCGACGATCATCTTGGGCTTGTTCTTACGGGCGAGGTCGGCAACTTCGTCGAAGTCGATCTGCGACGTATCGGGCCGCACGCCGTACGGCACAACATTGAAGAACCGTCCCGAGAAATTTACAGGACTACCGTGTGTCAGGTGCCCGCCGTGCGACAGATTCATGGCCAGAATCGTGTCGCCGGGATCGAGCGCAGAGAAGTAGACGGCCATGTTGGCCTGCGACCCAGAGTGCGGCTGAACGTTCACATGGTCGGCGCCGAATAGCTGCTTCGCACGATCAATCGCCAGCGTCTCCGCAACATCGACATGCTCACAACCACCGTAATAGCGCTTGCCAGGATATCCTTCGGCGTACTTGTTCGTGAGCACGGAGCTCATGGCGTCGAGGACGGCCTGGCTCACCACGTTCTCCGAGGCGATCAGTTCGAGGTTCAGTTCTTGGCGACGCCCTTCGGCGCGAACTGCGGCATACACCTCGGGATCCTGCTGCATGAGCGTCTTCACGAATTACTCTCCTTCGGGTTGCCGGCCGCGCGTGAGGCCGAACTGTTTTCCATCGCGGTGATCTTATCGAGGCGACGTTGATGGCGGCCGCCTTCGAAGTCCGTAGACATCCAAACTTCTACGATATCCGCAATCAGGCGCGGGCCGAGCACACCACCACCGAGCACCAAGACGTTCGCATCGTTATGCTGGCGCGACATCTTTGCGCCCGTCACGTCGCCGACGAGAGCAGCGCGGACACCGGCGACCTTGTTGGCCGCGATAGACATGCCGATTCCCGTACCACACAGCAAGATGCCGCGCGCGCCGGGCGTTGCTGCTACCGACTCTGCGACCGCACGAGCAAAGTCGGGGTAATCGACGGATTGATCTGAGTCAGTTCCGACGTCAACGATGTCAACGTCGTAGGAAGCCAGCGCTTCGACCACAACTCGCTTGGCGGTGACGGCCGCGTGGTCGCAGCCGATGAACACCGACACCGGGTCGGGTGATCCTGATGCGCTTTTGCTAATGGCCTTCGATGTAGGCGACGATGTCCTGGACGGTGCGGATCTTCTCGGCTTCTTCGTCCGAGATTTCCAGCTGATACTCTTCTTCGAGAGCCATAATCAGCTGTACGATGTCCAAGGAGTCGGCTCCAAGGTCCTCTAGGAACGAGGACTCTGCGGTGACCTGCGAGCGGTCCAGCGTGAGCTGATCGCAGATGATCTCGATTACTTTCTCCATCGCCGCCGCCATCAGAAACCTCCGTACGTTGGGACGTCAAAGCCCGCCCGATGGGGCGTTACTTATACACGCCGGATCCGACTTGCAAGACGGTTGCGCCCGACGGCAACCGCCTTACGGGATGTCCGTCCGGACGCGGTCGCGAACGGCGTCATCAGTCTGAGTTCTAGTCGTCCTTGACCGCGATGACCTGCCGACCTTTGTAGTGGCCGCAGGACGAACAGACGCGGTGAGGGATGGTTTTCGAGCCGCAATTCGAGCAGGTGCCGAACGACGGTTGGGCAAGGGCATCGTGCGAGCGACGACGATCGCGCTTGGCGCTTGAAGTTCTGCGTTTTGGAACAGGCATGGTTCTAACTCTCTCCTAGCGGGACCGGGCTGCTCAGCTACAGCTGCAATCCTCGGAATTCAAATTCGCACCGCAACCGACGCAGAGCCCCTTACAATCTGGCGCACACACCGGCGCAGCTTCCAGCGCAAGCAACGCTTGCTCGAGTACGAGCGGACCGACATCGATCTCGTCGCCATCGTAGTGATCGAGCCCTCGGTCATCTTCCAATCCCTCGGCATTTGCCGCGGCGGCCTGCACCAGGAGGAACTTGAAAGAGCGATCGACCGACGTGCTGAACTCCTCGGCGCAACGGCAACAAGCGGCCGTCACCTCACTGCCAAGCTTTCCCGCCAGGTAGACATCGCTACCATGCCGGTACATCTCGGCATCAACCTCGACCGGACTTTCGAAACGAACCCCCGCAACGTTCGAGGTATCGGCAAGCACCGCGTTGAGAGCAGCCGGCTGCTCAGCGAAACGAAGCTGCCGGACCTCGTCGCTAAGGTCGGCTACTTTGACGATCACGGATCTCTCCCAGTGGAGCCCGCCTTGTCGACGGAACGCTCGCTTCGAGTCGTGCGATCACAGGCACCGCGCTGACGGGCGAGACTGTAGCCAGTTCCCCTGGAGAAGGCAATGAAATGTACGTGTATGCGGGGGCTTACGCTCATCACCGTGGGAGCTTCGGCCTATTTTCTATCGCCGTCTCCGTCCAGACGTCGCTCGAGTGCCCGCACACGCTTGAGAAGATCGGGAAGCCGCTCCAGCGCGGCGACGCAACGACGCCACAGACCGGCCTCAACTGCCGGGTAGCCGGCCACCGTACGCCCTTCGGCCACATCTCCCACCGGGACGGCCCGAGCCCCTAGGCGAACGTCGTCACCAATTACCTGGTGGCCCGAGAACCCGGCCTGCCCGCCTGCCTGTACCCGGCGCCCAATCACTGTGCTACCGGCCATCCCGACCTGGCCCGCCAGCAAGCTCGCTTCGCCGATCCGGCAGCCGTGGGCGACCATCACGAGATTGTCGAGCTTCACCCCCTTCGCCAGCCGTGTGTCGCCTATCGCGGCCCGATCGACCGTCGTGTTGGCGCCGATGTCCACGCCGTCACCGACCTCCACACCGCCGATCTGAGGAATCGCCGGCGGAACGTCGCCTACAGGCAAAAATCCGAAGCCGTCGCCGCCGAGAACGCAGCCCGGCTGGAGCCTGACATCGTCGCCAAGGCGCACGCACTCTCGCACGACCGCACCCGCGTGCGCGACAAAACGATCGCCGATCGTTACCTGCGGATAGATCACCACATGAGGATAAATACGGGCATCCCGCCCGATCACGGTATCGTCGCCGATTACGGCGTATGGCCCCACGTAGGCGCCTTCGCCCACGCTGGCCGAGTCGGCAACGACAGCGGTGGGATGAATGCCCGCAACCGGACGCGGACGGGCGTCGAAGATCGCCAGCGCCGCGACAAAGGCGGCATAGGGCTCCGGTGCGCGTAGCGCCGTGAGATTGCCGACCTCGACATCTTCCGCAACGATCACCGCGGAAGCCGCCGTCGTCAGCAGATGTTTCGCGTAACGAGGATTCGCAACGAACGTCAGCGAGCCGGGGCCGGCCTCGTCAATAGGCGCAAGACCGGTGATCTCGAGCGAGCCGTCGCCGTCGACCACGGCACCAATTTTCTCTGCGAGTACGGCCAGACGCATAGCTGCCTTAAACCACCCCGAGCAGCCGAGCACAATCGCACTTCACTTTGCCTTTCAGCCCCACCCGCGCAACTATCCGGCCGCGGCGCCACGCCGCCAGCAGGAGTTCTCGAACCGCATGATCGAACTGGATTTCGCCAAGGGCGACGGGATGATCCCCGTCATCGTACAAGACGTCGACGACGGCGCCGTGCTGATGCTCGCTTACATGAACGAGCTTGCCTTCAACAAAACCCTGGAGACCGGCAAGGCCACCTACTGGAGCCGTTCGCGCAATCAGCTTTGGGTGAAAGGCGAGAGTTCCGGCAACACGCAGGAAGTGCACGAGGTGCTCGTCGACTGCGACGAAGACACCGTGCTGCTCAAGGTGAAACAGATCGGTGATGCGGCCTGCCATGTTGGCTATCGAAGCTGCTTTTACCGCTCCGAGAAAGACGGAGATCTGGCAGTCAATGCCGAGCGCGTGTTCGATCCCTCCGAGGTCTACAAGAAATGAGCGTACTAAAGCTCGGTGTCCCTAAAGGCAGCCTCGAACAAACCACTGTCGAATTGCTCCGCAAGTCCGGCTGGCGTGTGAGTTCCAGTTCGCGCAGCTACTTCCCTTCCATCGACGACGACGAGATCTCCTGCTCGCTCGTCCGAGCCCAAGAGATGTCGCGCTACGTAGAACTCGGATCGCTCGACTGCGGCATCACCGGCAAGGACTGGACCTTGGAGAACGGTTCGAACGTCGAAGTCATCTGCGATCTCGTCTACTCGAAAGCCTCCTTCAGGCCGACGCGCTGGGTACTCGCCGTACCGAACGAATCGGCGTACGCAAGCGCTGCCGACCTCGACGGCAAACGCATATCTACCGAACTCGTCGGTTTTACGAAGCGCTACTTCGCGGACCGCAACGTTAAAGTCGATGTCGAGTTCTCGTGGGGCGCGACCGAAGCGAAGGTCGCTGCCGGTCTGTGCGACGCGGTCGTTGAAGTCACCGAGTCGGGCAGCACATTGCGAGCGAACGGCTTGAAGATCATCGAAGAGCTGATGGAATCGAATCCACAGCTGATCGCGAACAGCGACGCACTCGCCGATCCGGTACGACGAAAGAAAATAGAGCAGATCTCTACGATGCTGCAGGGCGCCTTGCGCGCAGAAGCGCAGGTTGGACTGAAGCTGAACATCAAACAGGACAGCCTCGACAAGGTTTTGGCTCTACTGCCGAGCATCACCTCACCGACAGTGGCGGGCCTGTCCGACAGCGGTTGGGTCTCCGTTGAAAGCGTCATCGCTGAGACGACCGTTCGAGACCTCATCCCGCAGCTCATCGAACTGGGCGCAGAGGGTATCGTCGAGTACCCCTTGAACAAGGTCATCTAACCGAGCCCCTCTCTCGTTCATTCATTGCCTGTCGTTGAGGCGACGGCCGACCTCATGCGACTCCATCTCTGCGCAAGACGCGCAGGAGGTGGAATATGAGAACATCACACAGTGGAGCGTCCCGGTGGACTACCGCCGCTCTGACCCTCGTTACAGTCGGTGCACGTGTTGCACGTGCTGCACTTGTAGCGCTTATCGCGCTCGTGACGACCACTACCGCGGTGCCCGCCCAGGCCGGTTCCGTCCCCACGCCCAGCGAGCGTTGCGGACGGGCCATCATCGCGAGCCAGCAGCAGGTGCTCACACGCGAAGCAGCGATGCTCGCACGCTGCGCGCACTCGGTCGTCGAACAGGCGCCGCTACGGAAGGTCGATTACAAGTGCGGTAAACTCTACACGCCCGGGCACGGCGCGGATCGCACGGAGCGCCTCGCACGAACTCGGGTTCTGGAGCAGTGCAGCCCCGGCACTCTCCCATCATGGCTCCCCACGCTATGCGATGTAGCCGGGCCCATGCGCGGCCAAGTCATCGCTGATGCGCTCGGCGCCGCCGACTGCGCGCTCGGGAGTGGCCGCTGTGCGGCGCTCTCGCTCAACGCTCAGATCTTCGACGATGTGACGAACTTACTCGATCAGAGCAATCCCGGGCTCTTCGACTTCGAACTCGCGGGAGCCCCCGGTCAAACGTTCGGCGCCTGCGTGTACGACGAGTCCACGACGACTACGACGATGCACCTCGCCACAAAGACAACGACAACGACGACGACGACGACATCGACCACCACCACAACATCAACGACGACCACCACACTGCCCGCACCAACGACGACCAGCACGACGGTACCGCAACCGACGACCACCACGACGAGTACGACGTTGCCGCAGCCGGAGGCACCTAGCATCGTAGTGACGGAAGTGATGACGAATCCGGCCGCGCAATCCGACAGTGCTGGTGAGTATTTTGAGGTGATGAACACCGGTAGCGCACCACTGGACCTACAGGGGACGGTATTCCGTGATCTTGGCTCGAACAGCTTTACAATCACGGACTCCATTGTGGTGGCAACCACGGCGCGCGCCGTGCTGGGACGCTCGATCACCGCAGCAGACGGTGCCGTCGACTACGTGTACGGAAGTGCCATGAGCCTCTCGAACGCGAGTGACCAGATCATCATCGAGCGCGATGGAATCGTGTTGGATTCGCTTGCGTGGGATTCAACGTTCCCACTGGTCGCCGGCGCTGCGATGGAGTTGCTTGACGCCGCGCCGAGCGCATCAACCAACGATGAAGCCACGTCTTGGTGCGCATCCGCTTCGCCATTGGCCGACGGCGATTTCGGCACACCGGGTTTACCACCGTCAACGTGCGCGGATCTACCCTAAGGCGTGACGAGAATCTGTGGTGGGAATGGAGCTAGAAGAGGCGGCTACTTCTGCATCTCGGAGAGGATCTCGGACTTGCGCCCCTCCGCGATGAGCCTGTCGTTTTTGAGCGCCTCGCGCATCGACAACCAGGTGAAATATACGACCAGAATCAAAGCGCCTGCGACGGGCATGTTGTCGGGCTTGCTGATGATTTCGACGAACTGACCCCAGGCGGTTACTTTGTGGGCACCGGCTGCGGCTGCAGAAAGCAAGGTCATCATCGGGTCGTATTCCTCCTGGAAGTGAGAGCGGGTCGGTCGCCGTGATTTGGCGGCCGATCCGCGCGTTCACGCTACGGACGGTGGGTTTGGATGTCAACTATGTCACGCGCGGTCCTCGGCACACCCCCACCCGCGGCCGACTTCCGCCTAACTTCATGGGCCGCTTGACTCGTGCGGGCCAAGTGACTGAAATCACGGGCCTCGATGAACCCACACAACTCCAGCTCTTACCTCAAACTAGGACAGTTCCTCGATCTCGAGAGCCGTTGGGTCGGTGCCGCCGATACGGGCGAACTCGCTCATAGAATCTGCCGTACAGTCGAGATTCTACTCGACCGACCTGCGGTAGCGATTGGCGCGATGCGCGCTAACGGGACGTATGCCCTTCTCGCCCGCGAAGGCGACTGGCCCGGGAGCCCGCAGCGGCTCGGGCTGCTAGCGAAACGCGCGCTGGACTCAAACACCCCGCAACTGAAGACAGTCGGAGACGCCAGCCTTGGCGTGTTCCCGTTCCAGGCGGACGATCTTGCAGGCTGCCTGCATGTGCGAATCGATCGACCGCTGTTTGAGGGATCGGAGGTCTCGTTCCTACGCTTTCTCGCGTCTCTCACGGCGATGGTACTAGGCACCCGCCCGCATGCAGGGTCCATACCTCCAGGCACCGACTACGACGCCATCTCGAACGACGAGACTACGAAGCCAGACCCCGCACTCGCGGACTCGAGGGCCAGGCGGCACGTCGCGATGGCCGCTCACGATCTCCGTAATCCGCTAAACGTGGTCATCGGCTACGCAGATCTCCTCGACGAGGGTGCGCTCGGCGACATGACGGACGATCAGCGCCAAGCAGTCGGAGCAATCGGTCGGCAAGCCGAGACGTTGCTATCGGTGGTCGACGACCTGATCGATGTGGACCGATTATTCGCCCACGGAGCAAGCTTGGACACGAGCGAGTTCGACGTACGTACGCTTTTCGATGAACTCGCCGAACGCTGCTTCAAAGGTCGCGAAGGTGAACTCGATTGGCCCGGGCCGGAAGCCGCGTTCACGTTCAACACGGATCGACGAAAATTCGCTTCGATCGCGCAAAACCTGGTCGACAACGCACTCAAACACGGCGGCTCGCACGTGCGTGTTCACTGCACCAGACGCAGCGGGATGCTGATCTTGGAAGTATCAGACAACGGCCCGGGAATGCCTGCCGACGTACAGGCCGGCCTCGTGGCGGCCGCTACAGGCGACGAAGAGGCGTTACCGACCCAAGGGCTGGGACTCTTCGCCATCGCGACGTGGGTACGTGTGCTGGGTGCGAGTATTCGCGTCGCCAACGGCGACGTCGCAGGGACCACGATCACCGTGTCGATCCCGAGCCCGCAAGAGCTGAGCTAATCGCGAGTCAGTCGCGAGCTTGCCGCGAGTCAGTCGCGAGCTTGCCGCGAGCCAGCCGCGAGCTTGCCATGAATCGCGGCTCCGCTTCTTCAGCCCGCGTGCTTGGCGACGAAGCTTTCCCAGGTCCGCGCCAAACCGTCCGCGAAACTCACGCCGACCTCGTAGCCGAGATCGCGTCGCGCCGCATCGATGGAAGCCTCGCTGTGCGGGATGTCTCCGGCGCGCGGAGGAAAGTGATCACGCTCTAGCGATCTCCCACTGAGCTTCTCCAACTCTGCGACAATATCGAGCAACGAGAACCGGCCTCCACAGGCAATGTTATAGACACCGCCCGAAGCCTGACTGGGAGCCGTGGCCGCCAGCAAGTTCGCTCGCACGACGTTCTCCACGAAGGTGAAGTCACGTGACTGGGTACCGTCGCCATTGATGGGTACGGAAGTACCGTCGAGCGCGGCACGCATGAACAGCGGGATCACCGCAGCATATGCTGCGTCGGGACGCTGCCGCGGCCCAAACACGTTGAAGTAGCGCAGCGCGACCGTTTCGATGTCGTAGACCCGTGAGAAGACCCGCGTATAGCTCTCGCCCGCCAGCTTGCTCACGGCGTAGGGTGAGATCGGTGCGGTCTGCAGCGATTCGTCTTTCGGTAGGGTCGGATTCTCGCCGTACACGGACGACGACGATGAAAACACGACGCGACGAACACCGGCATCTCGAGCCGCACAGAGTACGTTCATGGTGCCGCCGACGTTTACGTCGTTGCTGGTAACAGGATCGTCGATCGATCGAGGAACCGAACCGAGGGCCGCGAGATGTAACACGATTTCCGCACCGTCGGCAGCGCGACGCACGATGTCCGCATCGCGAATGTCACCGCTGACGATCTCAATGGAGCCGGCGAACTCGGTGAGATTCGATTCCAGGCCGTTGCTGAAGTTGTCGAGCACTCGCACGCGCTCGCCCTGCTTGACGAGCGTCTCAATGATGTTCGAGCCGATAAACCCGGCGCCGCCCGTGACGAGATACATCGCTAGGCTTTACCTTTCTGGTTCAGCGCTTCGAGAGCCTGATTGCTCCCCTGCCACGACCTACGTGCTGCGCGCTCTGCGTCGCTTGGCGCCGGCATGCGGTCGAGAACGTTGAACTTGAATATGTGCCAGAACGCCGCCACGCCGTCCTTCCACGTGATCTTCTTGCCGTCGTCGTAGTCGCGCCCCCAGTAGGAGATGGGCAGTTCGAAGATACGGCATCGCATCTGCGCCACGCGGGCGGTGACTTCGGGCTCGAAGCCGAAGCGATCGGTCGTCAGCCGCATGGACTTCATCAGATCGGTCTTGAAGGCCTTGTAGCCGGTCTCCATGTCGGTGAGGTTCAGGTTGGTGAGCACGTTCGACATCAAGGTCAGGAATTGGTTTCCGAGCTGGTGCCAGAAAAACAGCACGCGGTGCGGACCGCCGAGAAATCGCGAACCGTAGACGACATCGGCAACACCCTGCTCGATCGGTGCAAGCAGACGCGGATACTCGACCGGGTCGTACTCCATATCGGCATCCTGAATGATCACCACATCGCAGGTGGCCTCCGCCAGCGCAGTGCGAATCGCGGCACCCTTGCCACGGTTCACATCATGGAATCGAATCTTGAGATCCTTTTCCGTCTCGGCGAGTTTCTTGAGAACATCGCGCGTCCCATCGACGGAATAGTCGTCGACCAGGATGATCTCCGTTTCGATCGGAACCGCACGGACCCGTTCGATGACTTCGTGAATGGTCTCACGCTCGTTGTAGACCGGAATAAGAACTGAAAGTGTAAGTTCGCTCACGCTCGTATCAGGCGTCTTGCCTGCCTCTTGTACTAATTCACTCCAAGTCGGGGAGGCTCCATTTCACGCTGCTCGAACCATCGAGTCGCGAAACGGACACTTCCGACCAGAAAACCCAACGCCCACGCGTGGTGGATGATCGTCAACGCGACGAACATCCTCATGCCTCTCGGTATCGATCTCTGAGAGGCCAACGATACGCAGGCCATTACACCAAGATATAATACTGCTGCGGCTGAAACTGCGAAAACCGGGGGCGTCCAGAAAACCCCTGCCAGTAGGCCCGAGAGCAGGGAAAAATCGAACGCCGGCGGTACAAAATGGCGCAGGCTCATCTGACCCGGATGTTTTTGCAGCACCCGTACTTTCCAAACCCCGTACTCATAGAACTGCCGACGCAACTTCTGCCACGACTGGCGATTCTGGTAGGCCGATTTCATGGCCGGGCTCACGATAATCCGCCCTCCGGCCTTGCGAAGCCGGTAGTTGAACTCGTCGTCCTGATTGCGCACGAGTTCTTCGTCGAACAGTCCGACGTTCTCGAATACGCGTCGCTGCCACATTCCCATGTAGACCGTATCGCTTTCACGCTCCTCGGTCGCGTAATGGAAATAGGCCCCGATACCGAACCGGGACTCCATGGCGGCCGCTATGGCGTCTCCCACGGCTCCGCCCCCTATCGAAATCATCGGACCGCCGACATTGTCCGCGCCCGTGCGCTCGAGGATCTCCACTCCTTTGGAGAGATAGTCCGGCTCCAGCGTCGTGTGCGAATCGACTCGGGCGATGATGTCCCCCTTCGCCGCGTTGATCGCGATGTTGAGACTGCTCGGTACGATTCGCGCTGGATTGCGACAGACCGACAGGCGAGGCTCGTTCTTCGCGAGCTCGCACAGGGTCTCATAGGAACCGTCATCAGACATCCCGTCGACGACGATCACCTCCGTGCGATCGGCAGGATAGTCCTGCGAAAAAACCGAGCCGAGACAACGCTCGAGCCAAGCGGCCTCGTTGCGCATCGGGATGATCACGCTGACCAGCGGTTGCTCAGCCACCGCCGCGCCCCAATATCGTGTCGTAGACTTCAGTCGTCGCGCCCACCATCGCATCGAGCGAGAAGCGCTCCGATGCAGCCGCGCGCGCCGCAATCCCCATTCGCTGCCGATACTCGGCGTCCGCTGCGAGCCGAAGCGAAGCCTGCGCGACCCCGCCCATGTCGCCACGTTCCACGAGCAACCCGCTGTGACTATCGGACACGACTTCCGGAGTACCGCCGACCCGGGTCGCCACGACCGGCACCCCTGCGGCCATCGCTTCGAGCACGACGTTCGGTGTCCCTTCCCAGTCCGATGTGAGCCAGAACTGATCGATGTCGGCTAGAAAGCCGGGAACGTCGTCGGTGGTTCCCAAAAATTGAACGCTCGCTTGCAGCCCGACGGCCTTCACTTTGCTCTCCAGCCGCTCGCGCTCGCTGCCCGTCCCCACGATACGAAAGCGCGCCTGGGGACGAACGGCAAGAACGGCTGCCGCCGCCTCGAGAAACCCATCAAGGTTCTTCTGCGATTCGATTCTACCGATCGTGCCGATCTCCAACCCGCCGCCGCTGCCCCGGTGGACACCGAAGCGCGCAGTGTCCACGCCGTTGTACACGACATGGCTGCGATCACTGGGGGAATCGTAATACAGGCTGGCAAAACGCGACATCTCTGCTGAATTGGCGATCACCGCGTCCGCACCGGCAAATGCCCGGCGCATCAACTCGCGGCGAATACGGCTCGGCTCAGGCTTACAGTTGCGCGCCGAGGCGATGAAACGAGTTCGGGGCAATAGCCGAGTGGCAAGGTACGTGTAGGCGGATGCGATGAAAAGGAACGCGTGCGCGAGCACGACACCGTCTCGCCGCATAGCGCGAGCGAGACGCAAGACACGAAACGGATCGAGCGGGATCAGCCCGGGAATGCAGCGCACCGTCACACCGGCCGCTTCGAGCTTCGACCCATAAGGCTCGCGCGCATCCGAGAGACAGTAGACGATAGGTTTCCATGGGTGGGGCAAACCGCGGGCCAACTCGTAGAGCTGGCCCTCCGCGCCACCGTATGTCAGTTGCCCGATGACCAGCCCCAAGCCGATCTTCGAATCCGGCTTGGAGACGGTCTCAGACACGGAAGATTTGGTCTGCGTCGAATCCTTTGAACGCGTTGCGCGTGTCTACGATGAGAGATGCATTTTCCACGATCATCTTGCGATCAAAGGCGGTGTGATCGGTGAGCAGTGCGACGACGTCCGCGGACGCGACGAGCTCCGGCGTCAGGGTTACAGTCTCGTACGTTTTCCCTTGCAGAGAGATCGACGTCACCATCGGATCTGCAATCGTGATTTCGGCACCGCGTTCGAGCAGCAAGGACATCACGTCGAGAGACGGCGACTCGCGACAGTCGTCCACATCGCGCTTGTACGCGACACCGAGGATCAGCACATTCGAACCCTTGAGCGGCTTCGACGCATCGTTGAGCAGAGCGCCGATGCGCTCGGCTACGAACTGAGGTTTCTGCGCGTTGATCTGTGTGGCGAGCTCGATGAAGCGTGGCTCGAAGCCTTCTGCACGCGCTTTCCATGTCAGATAGTGCGGATCGACGGGAATACAATGCCCGCCGAGTCCCGGCCCAGGATAAAACGGCATGAATCCAAACGGCTTGGTCGCTGCCGCATCGATCACTTCCCAAGCATCGATGTGGAAGTTCGCACACAGCATCGAGAATTCGTTCACCAACGCGATGTTCACGCTGCGGAAGGTATTCTCGAGCAGCTTGACCATCTCGGCAACCTTCGTTGAGCTCACCGGCACGACGGTCTCGATGCAGCGTCCATACAGTGCGCACGCCGCCTCGGTCGCAGCTTTTGTGACTCCGCCTACGACCTTTGGGATCGACCGCGTCGGGAACGCCGTGTTCCCTGGATCGGTACGCTCCGGTGAGAATGCGACTTCGACGTCCTTGCCCGACACGAGACCTGCCTCGGCAAGAATCGGCAGCACAATCTCTTCCGTGGTGCCTGGGTAGGTCGTGCTCTCGAGCACGAGAAGCTGTCCGGGACGCATGTGCTCGACGAGTCCCTTCACCGCGTCGATGATGTAGGACAGATCCGGCTCTCGCGTCTTTCGCAACGGCGTCGGCACGCAAATGTTGATCGTGTCGAGTTCTCTCGCGATTGAAAAATCGGTGGTGGCGTCGAGCTTCCCCGCTTCGACCAGCGTAGCCACATCGCTCTCGGGAACATCCAGAATATAGGACTTGCCTGCATTGATCGCGGCGACTTTCGGTTCGCTGACGTCGATACCGGTCACGTGCAATCCGGATTTCGCCATCTCAACGGCGAGAGGCAATCCGACGTACCCCAACCCGACCACGCCCGCGCGTGCTTCTCCGCTCTTAATCTTCTCAAGCAGGCTCATTCTTCACTGTCTCCCTGGTCGAAGACCGTGCCCAAATCTAGGCGGACGGTCTCCTGTCGTCGTATGCTGGCAATTGCATCCACGGTCAGCGCCTCACGAGGCTCAAAACCGTGCAAAATGCGATATTCACCCACTTCAAAGCTAGCATGTGACACACCGCGTTCGCTGAGGAACTGCATCAAAGCGATATGTTGTCGTTTGGTACTCTGGTCCTGGCGGAATACATAGCAAATCTCATCTGCGGCGCCGACCTCGTCCCCGTAGTCCGGATATCGATCCTTCTGCAGAGGCGCCAGGATCAAGTTCTCCCGACTCTCGAATACCACATGGTAGAGAGGCCCCGCTGAGTAGCAATGCGTCAACCCGCGGGCCTCAAGCGCTTCGATAAGCGCCCTGGTCCGCTCGGTCGCCCCCGTCCCCAGGAGGCGGGAGGCGTCGGCCCAGCTCGCCATATTGAAGGCGAGCACCGCAGCCATCCCGATCGCCATCAGGCGGCGCCTGGTACCGCGCATTCGGGCCATTAGGACGCCCACAGCCGCGGCCGCCAGCGGATAAGCCGGCAGCATGTAGCGGGGGCTCACATAGCCCACAGCGACGGTCACCAAGAACATCAGAGCCAACAACTGATTCGAGGCCGGCGGCTCCCAGCCGGCGATCCCGCGGCGGGGCCTACAGGCGACGATCGCGACTCCGAATAGTGAGAGCGGGATCAGCCAGAGGCTCTTACGGACTTGAGTCAGCCTGCCTCCCTCGCGCATGGTCTCGCTCAGTCCCAATCGCTCTATCTCGGCACCCGGTGGAACACCGAAGACGATCCCCAGCTTGCCGGCGCCGTGGCCAACCGCCTCGATACGCTTCCCGACACCGCGCGAAATCCAACCTTGATCGCGCTCCTCGATGGGAACTCGATTGAGCACCACTGCCTTACGCGCGAGCGCCCGCGCCGTCGCACCGGGGTGCACGACATTGTGGACAAGCAACAGGCTAGACCCCAGCAGCAAGCCGGCGACCACCAAAACCAACCCCTCTCGCTGCCTGCGACGCAGCCAGAGCAGACCGGCCATGACGATGAAGTACGGCGCAGCGAGCTGGTTCACCCATAGCGCAATGCCTGCGATCAGTCCGAGTAAGAACGATACGGACGGCCTACGGTCATGCTCGAGGTAGAAGCGCCAAAACAACAGGAAGACCGCAAAGATCAACACGATGTGCTCGACAAACCCACCGCGTGCCTTGAGGTTCCATTGTAGAAAATACAGAGGCGCCACGGCTACGAGCGCCGTGGACCAGCGCGCCGCCGATACCGAATAGTTCCGGTAGACGAACGTGAACAGAAGCGGAAGAAGTCCCAACGAGAACAGCAGAGGCACCAGCCGCAACGCGGGAACACTAACGCCGAAGATGCTGAAGCTCAGCGCCGTGCAGTAGGCTTCCAAGGCGCCGAGATAGTGCTGGCCGTAGAAGAAGACCGGGAACTCACGCCCTTCCATGATGTGCTTGCCCATCAGGCCGACGATGCCCTCATCGGCAAGATATACGTCTACATCTCCGCCGTTGACGAACTCGTACTCAGCGAGCATGAGCAGGCGGAAGGCGACTCCCGCCAGCACCAAACCGTAGAAGAGATACCGATTCACAGTCGAGTCACTTGCGATTCATGAGGACTACTCAATATAGCCGAGGGCGCGCAGTGCGTCCTCGTTGTGCTGATCGAGTTGCAGAGATTCGACGCCATCGCGCTGGAGACGCCCATCGAAGGTTCGCCAACGTGCCGTGAGCCAATCCGCCATCAGCCCGAGCACTCGCGGAGTCTCGCCTTCGACGTTCGAAAGCGCACTACGCTCGCCGGGATCGGAAGCAAGATCGAAACTCTCGAGACTACGATGGTTGAAGTGGTGGATGACTTTCGATTTCTCGTCGATCGCAGCCACTTCGACGATCAGCGATCCCTTGCGGTACAGTTCGCCGAAGACCGTCCGATCGGGCACCGGGGCGGTTCCCGTCATGACGTCCGTGAAATCCACGCCCTCCAATCCAGACGGCTGATCGAGCCCGGTCAGACCGAGCACGGTGGGCATGATGTCGATCGTGCTCGCATTGTCGGCGATGCTCTCGACCGCCATCTCCATGTGCGGCACGTAAACGATGAGCGGAACATGCAAGACCTCTTCGTACAACGTGCGGTGATGTCCCTTGCGACCGTGCTCGAAGAACTCGTCGCCATGATCTGACGTGACGACTATTATCGTGCGATCGGCGACCCCGAGTCGCTCGAGCGCCGCACGTAGCTTACCGATATGGTCGTCGACCAATCGTATCTCTCCGTCGTACAACGCCAGGACATGTTCGAGATCGCGCGGTGCCATGTTGGCGTGAACGGCTTTGCTGAAATAGAAATCCGTGCCATCGACGTCGCCCTCGTAGTCCGGGTCGAACATCGTGTCGTAAGGGGGACCCGGTGCGAAGTCGTAGTGCACGTCCCAATAGTGCAGAAAGAGAAAGAACGGATCGTCGGCCGACTCCTCAATCCATTTCACCGCCGTCTTGTTTAGTAGCGGCGCGGTCACACTCTTGTAGGATTCGTTGTTGGTCGCGAAGGAGACGGTGCTGTCGTCGTAGTGATCAAAACCGCGGTTGAAGCCATAGCGAGACTCGACGTAGGGCGCCGACACGATTCCACCGGTGCGGTAACCGGCCATCGAAAACGATTCCGCGAGCGTAGGAACATCCGCGCTCAAGCGCCGATCATCGCTAACGACACCGTGCCCGAGCAGCGAACGTCCCGTGAGAATCGACATATGCGACGGCAGTGTCCAAGACGTGGTCGATCGTGCCGCCTCAAAATAGACGCCGTCGCGGGCGAGTTGGGTCATGGCGGGGGAAGTCTCTCGCGTGTGACCGTGCAGGCTCATGCGATCAGCGCGTAGACTGTCGATCGACACCAGAATCACGTTAAAGCCGTGCGCGGGGGCTTTCTCGCCTCGCCCTACGACGGGACCGTCGCCGCGAGCGGCGTCGACAACGAGAGGAATCGCGAGCGCGAGCGCCAGCAGCGCGCTACTCACGACCGCAGCCGATCCACCCGCACGCCCCCCGGAAAGCAACGCCGTCGCGATCAAGGCAGAGACCGCGGCAACGGCAATCGCGAGAAGAGCGCCGTCGTACAGGGCGTCGCGCACCAGGTTCGCCGCCACGTTCGCGACGGTAGGATCCACCGGAATCTTCGTGCCCAACACCCACACAGCAACGTGCAGCACGAGCGCGGCTACCGCAGCTGCTGCGACAACGCGACGCCCCGGACGACCAGTCTCGCCGGCAAGCGGCAGGGCTATCACCGCCAGCGGAACTGCGATGAACAGATTGATGGCGGCCAGTTCGGGGAATAGCGCGAACTTCGCTCCGAACCCCTGCCCTATGAATTCGGTAAGAACCGATGGCAGCGGTAGATACTCGCTCAGGAAGAAATACAGCTTCGTCGACGCATCGTAGAGCTGCAGCGTAAAGAATCGATACGGTGCGAACAGCAGGTCGCGGTACAGCGTCGCGATCACGAAGGTTTCGAGCAGCGCCTGGATCAGGCCGAACACGGCAAGCGCGCCCAGCGCACGATTGAACCGAGCGATCACTGCGAGCGCTCCTCGCTTTCCAGACCGATTCGCTCACCGACGACATACTGCGGTCGTTGCTTCACTTCATCGAAGATACGCCCGATGTATTCGCCGATGATGCCGAGCGAAAGCAGCTGTACGCCGCCGATGAACAGAAGAATGACAACCGTGGACGTCCAGCCCTCGATCGTACCGCGCCCGCCGATGAACCGGTCCACGATCAGGTAACCCATGTAGCCCAGCGCCGATAGCGAGACGAGCATACCGAGGTTGCTCACGAGCCTAAGCGGCACGAACGAGTAGGAGACCAAGCCATCGAAGGCCAATCGCATGAGCTTGGTCAGACCGTACTTCGACTCACCGGCAAAGCGGGCGCTGCGTTCGTAAGTAAACGGAGTCTGTTTCAGGCCTACCCAAGTCCTCAGTCCGCGTACGAAGCGATTGCGCTCGGGCATCTGGCTGAGCAGATCGACGACGCGCCGATCCATCAGCGAGAAGTCACCGCTATCGAGCGGAATGTCGAGGTACGAGACGCGATGTAGCAGCCAATAGAACGACGCATACGCAGCGCGCTTGAGGACGTTTTCCTTGCGCTGCTGGCGAACGGCATAGACGACATCGAATCCCTCGCGCCACTTACGGACGAGGTCCGGAAGTATTTCGGGCGGATCCTGAAGATCACCGTCCATCACAATGACGGCGTTTCCGGCCGCATGATCGAGCCCGCAAGATACGGCGACTTGGTGGCCGAAGTTGCGCGACAGGCTCAGGCATTTTATGCGTGCATCGGCCAGGTGAAAGTCGCGCAGCATCTGCAGGGACTTGTCGCTGCTACCGTCATCCACGAACAGCAGTTCGAACGGTTCACCGAAAGCGTCGAGAACGCTGATCAGGCGCTCCATGAGCGCATCGAGCGTCTCTTGTTCGTTGTATACCGGGATGATGACCGAGATCTCGGGTCGCCCGTTTCCTGCTGTCTTCGTTTCGCTGCTATCGCCCACTGTCACTTCTCGCGGCTGTCGGACCCCTGCCCGCCACGCTCCCCAAGGTTACCCAACGTCACCCAACGCTCCCCAACGTTACATGGCGGGGGCACGATAGCTACGCGTCCCGCTCTCCATCGCGCGGTCATATACCGCCTCCATTGCGGGCAGCACAGCATCCCACGTAAACGATGCGAGGTAGGTTCGGCGCGCCTCCCGGCCGAGCCGCTGTGCAAGGTCCGGCGCATCCAAAACACGGCCGAGCGCGCTCGATAGAGCCTCAGGATCGTCGTCTGCGACCACGAGCCCGTCGACGCCGTCCGTCACGGCCTTACCACCGCAGCCGGCCGTGACGACCGCGCGTCCGCACGCCAGGTAGTTGAGCAGTTTGATCGGAAAACCCGAGCCCAGCCGGCGCGGCATGACTACCGCGTCGGCCGCTTCGATTGCACCCCAGATCGGACCGAATTCAGCCGCGCGCACGATCTTCACGTCGGCAGCAATTCCTGCTGCCGACACGAGCGCGTCGAACGACTTCTCATACCGGTGGGTGGCAACCAGCAACAACGGTCGATCAGCGCCCGCGTTCTCGACAAGAAGACGAAACGCGCCGACGAGTAAGCCCATATTCTGATAAGCGTCGAGGTTCCCTGCGTAGGTTACGACGCGTGCGTTCTGTGCCACACCCAAGGCCGCGCGGGCCTCGCGCTTGTCACGACACTCGCCGGGGTCGTCCACCGCGGGCGGGATGATTGTCAGTCGCTCGGCTGCAACGCCGAGGCCGCCGAGAGCGGAGGCCGTGTGGTCGCACAGAGCGATCGCCTGATCGACGGCTCTCGGGACCGTACGGTCGAGCAATCGCCCGGCAGCAAACGCGGCGGATCGCGTCAGCGCACCCGTGAAGTACGTGGGCAACTCATCGCCCATCATATTGTGGCTGTGATAGACGACGGGAACGTTTCGTCGCACGCGCGCAACCAAGCCGATCATCGCGGCTTCGTAGTTGTGGCAGTGCACGACGTCGAAAGACCCGCGCCCCAGCATACTCGTGAGTCGTGCCGCCATCATGACGTCGAGTAGCGGCTTGACCGGCGTGGGACCGGACCGCATGGCGTCGTCTCCGGGCAGCCGACGGATGCGCTCGTGCCTCACCTCGGCGAGCTGATGCAGACCCTCGCCGGCGTGGTCCGCACCATCGCCCTGCCCGTAGGTCAACAGATGGACTTCGTGCCCTCGCCGCGCCAATCCGCCGCAGAGATCACGCACAAAGACCTGCGACCCCTGAGGCGACGGAAAAGGACAGGCCGCGACCATCGCGATCCTCACGGCGCAGTCCTCATCGCGACGCCCTGCTGCGCGAATCACCACTGCCGAGCTCGAATCTTACGCGCTTCACTCGACGTACCCCAAAGCTCGCAGACGTCGCTCGACTTCTTCAGCCTCAGCAGCGTCGTACTCTCGAACTGCAGTGGGCACGGCAGCCGAGCCCGAGACCAAGTCCCCCTCGCCTACCGACAATACATCGGTCCACACCTGGCCGTCGGCACCCGCAGCCACAGTGACGCCCGCCATGGCCATCACTGTTGCCCCCGCATCGTGCAGATCGCCGGTCACGTAAGACCCCGGCTCGACGGCCGGCCCGCGCATCACACACAGACCCTCAGTGCGGTGCGCACCCGCCATCGTCGTGCCGCGCGCGCCCGTCATCTCGGGGTCGTCCAGTCGGCGCAACGCCACCGTTTCCTGTCCTGCCCTGCTCGAGGCGCCGTTGTAGCTGTACCCGTCAGGATCTCGCAGCTCGAGAATCAGATCGGGAACCCGCTCAGCATACGGGCCGTCATAGACATCGCTTCGCTCGAGCACGCGCTTGACGACCGGTTGCCCGTCAAACGGATCGACGAACTCCAATAGCTGCGCGCGCAGCCGTTCGACGAGTTCGGACGTCCGCGACTCCGCCACGATACCGCGCGGGTCACGTTCTCGACGATTGATCCAGAGCGCGGGGAAGTAATTGAGTTCTTCGCTGAACACCTGAGTGCGCGACCAATCGATACCTCCGAGTCGATGCCCCGATTCGACGGCGCCCGCCAACTTCGGAAACGACTCGAACGCAGAGGCCTGCATCGAGGTTGGTACCAGGGCCAACGCCGCGCGCCGAGCCAAGCTCATCGCGCCGGCACTTCGCGCACCCGAGAACGACAGCCACCCGCGATCGGCGAGCCAGCGATTCCAGTGAATCACGCGATCGCTCGCGCCACCCGACCCATGATCCGATACGACCACGACGCTGGACTCGGCGGGCAGCGCATCGATCAGCGTTCCTAGCGCCCCGTCCATGGCGCGGTAAACATCGGCGAGCGCGTCGCTTGGACCGCCTTCGCGATAGCGGGGAGATCGAGGGTCGATGAACTGCCAGAACTGATGCGAGACAGTGTCGGACTCGCCGTAGTGCACCATGAAAAGATCCCAAGCTGAAGCAGCCCGGCCTTCGCGTATCAGATCGACGACAATCTCCGTACGTAGTGCGATCTCTCGCTTCATCTGAGCCAGCGCATCGTCATGCCATCCGGCACCAATTTGCGACTGCTGCGGCCCATCGACCGCGAGGCTCCCGTAACGCTTCTCTATGCGGTCGCCTAGCTCGGGCGGATGCGTACGCCGACTCATGCGACCGGACCCGAGTGGCGTATCGAAGCCACAAACGATCACGCCGTCGATCGGATCCGCAGGGAATGTGCAGGGCACCGCGTACGACCCGCACTTGCGCCCGCAGGCGTCGAGCTGGGCAAACATCGTGGGCAGGCGACGATGCGATGCGTTCATGAAACGCACCCGATAGCCGTCACGCATCGTGAAATCGGTGAGACCGTGACGATCCGGCCGCGCGGCGGTCAGGAACGAAGACCAGGCAGGGAAGGTCACGGCGGGAACGGTCGACCGAACCGCACGCGACGCCCCGCTTTCGATGAGCGATGCGAGCACGGGGAGTTGGCCGTCGTCGAGTAGCGGCCCGACGACATCGAAACACGCGCCGTCCCATGCGACGACCAGGATCATGCCTACTCCATGTAACCTAGCGCTCTGAGTCGCTCTTCGTCGGCAGAGTCCAGTGCCCCCACCGAACCGCTTACCGCGCTGGCGGCCGCGAGCGTTCGCAGGGCATCCAACTCACCCTGAAGTCGCGAGACCACGTCGGCTTTGCCGGCAGCGACGTTATTCGTCTCGCCCGGATCCGAGGCGACATTGTAGAGTTCCAGCGGCTCGACGCCTCGGGGATTCCCTTCGTTGGCAACGATGAGTTTCCATTCGGTCGACCGGATGGACTCGAGGATGTTCCCCTCGTGATCTTCTTCGGCATAGACGGCCGTCGGCACCTTGGTGCCGCCGAGCAGGTCACGCCCCTGTGCGCTCGCGGGAACGTCGACTCCGGCAGCGGTCACAAGCGTCGGTAGTACGTCGATCATGCCTGCGAGATCTCCGATACGCCCACCCGCGCCGGCGTTGTTCGCTTGCTTGATGATCAACGGAACGTGGATCTGCTCGTCGTACAGCGTCGTGCCGTGCCACCAGCCTTCGTGCTCGTAGAACTCTTCGCCGTGATCGGCAACGAACGCGATGATCGTGTTGTCATATACGCCGGTCTCGCGCAGCTGATCGAGAACACCGGCAATGAACTGATCGAGGTACTCGATGTTCGCGATGTAGAGATCACGCAGTTCGCCGGCCCGCGATCCATCAGGGTGCGGATCTTCCACACGCGCAATGGCCTTGCCGTTATATGGAATCTCAAAGTACGGATCGTGCGGATCCATGTAGTGGATGAGAGTGAAGAACGGCTGGGTACCATGCGTATCGAGCCACGGCACTGCTCGCCCATTAACCGTGGCTCCGTCTTGGTAGTAGCTCTCGACGTATTTGTTCTTCGACAGGAAGCGCTCACGAATCAGCCGCATGCCGCTGTATAGCGACAACTTCGAACCGGAATCGGTCGCACCGAAGAAGAACGACGGAGAGAGATATTCGTACGTGTCGAAGCCTTGTTGGAAGTTGAACGACGGCGCCACGTTGATGTTGGTGACGAAACCGCTCGTACGATAGCCGGCGTCTTTCAGTACTTCCGCGATCGTAACCACGTCTTCCGGCAACAGATCAGTCTTGTGCATCACCTGATGCGATGACGCGTACATCGACGTCAAAATCGTCGCGATCGATGGGCGCGTCCACGAGGAATGAGCGAAGGCGTTCTTGAAGACCAAGCCGTCGGCCGCCAGTTGATCGAGCGCCGGCGTCTTCACATCGGACGCGCCGTACGGGCCGAGATGATCGGCACGCGTCGTATCGGCAATGAATAGCAAAACGTTGGGGCCTTTCGCCGTGGCTGTGCCCGCGTCCCCCGCCTCTTCACCGCCGGCGACCGCAGTCAAGCCGACCGATGCGATCAGAGCGAATCCGAGCACGACGCCGCCCCACAGACCGGCTGCCGTTACCGCGCCGCGCTTCTCTACCGACCCGGCCATGAGACGGGTGACTGCGAAGAATGCGACGACGCCGAACACGACCAAGCCGACGTGAACGATGATTCCTTCCGTGGAGCCGATCGCGAGACTTTCCGAGAACACGTCGCGAATGATGCGAAAACGTCCGACAACCATCCCGAGCAATGCGACGACGAGGCCGGCCGCAGAGCCCATCGCGACGGGCAGCTCTTTGAGCTTGCTGAAGATGGCTCCGGTGACGAGCGTCGCGACACCCCACCCGGCGCCCATCACGGCCCCGAAGAAACCGTACGAAATCGCACCGAACCAGAAAGCCCAAAACTCTGTAAGATCGCTGACCGTCGCAACGACAATCGCTTCGTCGACGCCGACGATGGCGCCGCCGATGAATCCGCCGACGCAGCCGGCGACCACACGCTTAATGAAGTCCATTCGAAAATTCCCTTTGTTTTGTGGCTCGTACCGGTTCCCGATGATGAGGTGTCGGTATGCTGCCGCAATGCGGGCGCGGCGAGCGCTTTATCCTATACTTCTACGGCCTGGATCCCAAGTCTGCGCGCGATATTCAACCCGTCAGGCGCGAATAGAGCGCCTCCATTTGGGCGACCATACTGCGCGCCGAATAGTGCTCAACCGCGCGCTGACGCCCACGCCGGCCTGCGCTCTCGCGCAATCCCGCATCGTCGAGATAGCGCAGCAAACGTTCTGCCAACGCGGCGTGATCCGGGTAATCGACCAAGAAACCGCTCTCACCTTCCGCGATGACCACGGGGTTCCCGCCAACGGCGGTCGCCACAACCGGCCGCGCCATCGCCATCGCCTCGAGAACGGCATTCGACATCCCCTCGCTCTGCGAAGGGAGCGTGAAGACGTCGAACGTTTTGAGAACGCGCGGCATGTCCGCGCGACGGCCGAGTAGATAGACGGAATCGGTGATTCCCAACTCTTCCGCCACCACGCGCGGATCGCTGTCACCGCTGTGCCAATTTTCCACACCGGCGATCAACAATGCCGCATCCGGATGACGACGCCGCACGAGATCGAACGCGTGAAACAGCATCCGAAAGCCTTTGCGCGGCCGCCACGTGATCGCCGTTCCAACGACGAGGCGATCCCCCAGCGAGAGCTCGGCGCGAAGATCGTCGCAGCCCGACGGATCGAATTTGTCGGTGTCGATGCCGCTCGGAATCATTTCCATCGGAGCGCGCACCCACGGCTCGGTCTCACGGGTGAACTCCAAGACCGATGGCGCGTTGCCCGTAATGACGTCGGATGCCCGGTTCGACGCGGCAATCCCCGCGCGCTCGGACCAACCGGCGATGTCGTGGTGTCCGCGCTTGCTCGTGATGACGCGCGGTACTCCGGCCAGACGCGCCGCCATGGCGCCGTAGAAATTTCCACGCATGAGGTAGGTATGCGCGATGTCGGGAGCAAGCGTCCGCATCGCTTGGCGCATACGCCACATACCAACGAGATCGCGCGGATTCCTGAGACTTCCCTGCATCCCGAACGACGTTACGGGGACGCCGAGATCTTCAGCCGCCGAAACCAAGCCGCCGCCGTCGCGCAGAGCGAAGAGATGCGGCCGGAAGCGTTCGCGGTCCAGAAAGCGGAATACTTGCAGCAGATGTGTCTGCGTTCCGCCGACGATCATCGAAGCAATGACGTAGACGATCTCCAGCGGCTTGCGGTCGCCCGATGCGTTCCCCTCGATCAACATGTCAGGACTTCGCGGCTACCCCACGCAGCTTGAGGCCACCGATCAAGCGGCGCCACGTAGCGAGATCCTCGCGCTGCGGAAAGATGACGGCGTACAGCGGCAGGCCCGAGTCGCGCAGGAAGAACACCAACAGAAGAAGCGCTGCCGTCGTATAGGAGACTGCCGTAGCGATTGCCGCCCCCGTGATGCCCATCGTCGGGATGAGCAGAACGTTGAGGCCCAGGTTTCCGACCAATGCGATGTACGCAGCGACGATGTTGACCGACTGCTTATTGCGGCTCGTAAAGTTGCGCGAGAGCAGAACGTACATCGCCATCATCACAATCCCGCCGGCGACGTAAGGCAAGGGTTCGGCCGCCGGTGCATACTGCGCGCCGTACCACAGCGTGATCAAGAACTTACCGAAGACGACGAGCCCCCCGGCGGCCAGAGCTGTCAGGACAAGAGCCTGGCGCACGGCCATGGCCGTCATCTGATGCGCGCGCTGCTCGTCACTTCCGGCGAGCCGAGGGAACAACGCGAGACCGAGCGACTGCGGTAACCAGAGAATGTGTTCCGCAAGCCGCGCAGCGATCGAGTAGAACGCGACCTGCGCCGGGCTCGAGTAGAACGCAACGAGATACATCGCAGCCTTGAAATGAAAGTGAGAAGCAATGATCTGCATGTGCGACTTCAATCCGTAGCGAAACATGCGTCGCGCAAGTTCGAAATCGAATTTGAATCGCAGCGGCGACCCCTTGTGAATCGTGAAAACGACCCAAGAGACCATGAAGAGCCGCACACCGACAGCAACTCCGAACGCACCGGGCAGACCGAGCTCGAAAATTAGCAACGCGACTGCCATGCCGGTCACCGTCATCACGGCCTCGGCTAACAATCGGATATTGTAGATTTTGAACCGATCGGTGGCCTGGAGCACGCCGTATAGATAGCTCTCGACCAATAGGATCGGCGCGAGCGGAAGTACGGCGACAAAAGCATACATGGGTACGCCCTTGAGAACCGAGCCAAGCAGACTCTCGCGCAACGTGAGCGCGATCCCTATCAACGCCGCGCCGGTAACCAGCGCGATCCAAAGCACGTTGGACGCGACCTGGGAAACATCCTCGTCTTTCTTGCGAATGAAGTAGATCGACGCGACGCCCTGACCGAACTTCGACAGCGTAACAAGACTGGCCGGAAAGAGCGCAGCCAACGTAAAAATGCCGCGATTCTCCGGCCCCAACGCGCGCGCAGTGATAATGCCCGTAAACAGACCGAAGGCCATGGTGATGACACGGGTACCGAGCGTGCCCGTGACATCCGTCGCGAGTCGCTGCAGCCCGCTCGCTGCGGGCTTCTCCGAATTCCCCTCTTCGCTCACTTGGCCACCGCCGAGACCGCATGCTCGGCAAGTGCCGGCTCGATCAAGTCCGAGATAACTCGGGCGAGAGAATCGTCCTGGCCTACCGAGAGCCGATAGCAGGGCGCCTTCGCCACGAGTGCACGCAGGTCGGCGCCTGCGTCAGGCGCCTGCGTGCCGGCGATGAGGTCGTACACCTCATTGTTGATAGCGATGCGCCGAACCTCTTTGGCCAACTGGTTACCCGCGATCGCGAACCGCGCGCACTCGTCGACCGTGATTTCGGTGAGTTGAGTACGCTGGGCGCGCTCTACGCAGAAGAACGCCGCGGGCGGAGTCGGCTCCATCGCAACGCGATCAGGTCGGTAAGCATCCCGCTCGTAGACGCGCCGTTCACCGGTCGGCACCAAATGAGCCGCGCCGCCGGCCGCGCGCTCGAGACTCCGATCATCGAGCAACAGGACTTCGGGGCATGCAAGCACTCGCTCGCGACTATGAAGCACTATGTTATCGGACAGCATCGTGCGCCGTGCATCCGCGAGCAATCCGACACTCAAGGTCGATTTACCGCAGCCGGGCATCCCGAACAGCACCAGCGCTCCGTCAGGCGTAGCCACAGCGCCGCCGTGCGCGACACTCCAGCCACTGTCTCGGCTGAGGCGCCACAAGATCGGATGATAGACCAGGTAGTAGAGCAAAGTACTAAAGCGTCGAGCCTGAAGCCGCGCGAGATCGCCGCGATATCGCAGGCGGCGCAACCACTCGGTCGATGGTGCGCGACCTATCTGAAAGTAGTATCGACCTGTGACGCAGAGACGCCCGCCGGTATGTGCGGCTGCAAGATGAAGATCGGTGAAATCATCGATGCGAAGCCAGCATAGCTTCTCTCCGTCGATGTAGAGATCGCGATCCGGACGACTGCGCCAGCCAGCTCCCGGAAACGCGTCTTCCAGCGAGCGCGCCGGCGGCGCATCGATCCAGTCGAGGTGGCTCTCGAGATCGGCGGGCTGTTGCGTGTCCACCACATACGGCTGCATCGTGTGGCGAACGTAGTCGCAGAACAGCGGCAGCGACGACGTCAGCCTGAGGCGCACGCCGTGTAGTTCGATGACGACGGGCTGAGTGTCCGCCGGGGCTGTCATGCTCTGTGGCCGATCGCGCTCGGGCGTGCGGCCCTTCGCGCTATCGGAATTCCGTAACGCTCGGCGACGCGCTCGTATAGCGCGGTCATCTCCTCGACATGGTGCTGAACACTGAAGCCTTGGACGGCGCGAAGCGCACCGGCCGACAGTCGCTCGCGGAGTCCTGGGTCTGCGAACAGTTGCGAGAGCGTGCGCGCGAGCGCGGGCGCGTCACCTGCAGCGACCAGCAGACCGTTGTCACCGTCGTGCACGAACTCGGGCACACCACCGGCACGCGTCGCGACTACCGGTCGTCCGACGCTCATGCCTTCGATGATGACGCGCCCGAACGGTTCGCCTCGAATCGACGTGTGTGCCACGACATCCATCGATCGCATGAGATCGCTGACGTCCTCGCGCGCGCCCGTGAAAATCACGTTCTCGCCAAGGCCGTTGTCCGCAACGAACTGGCGCAGTCCCTCGGCGTACTGGCGCCCACTGCGATGGGCTCCGCCGACGATCATCGCAACTGCGGCCGGATATGACTTCGTCACTTCGACCATGGCCTCGAGCAAAATACGCTGCCCTTTCCATTCCTGAATATTGCCGACGACGCCGACTACCGGAGCGTCGGAATCAATCCCCAGCTCCTCTCGCACATCGTCGCGCTCGCGCGTAGGCTTGAATTCGTCCAAATCGAGCCCGTCATAGATGACGCTGTACTCGGGCGGACGGACTTTCTGATTCTTGCAGTGATCCTCGATAGCGCGAGTCATGCACACCGCAGCGGCGACACCAGGTGCGAACGCCCGTTCGATGAAGCTGTGCTTGTCGAACCCCTTGCAGTGTACGATGCACGGAATGCCGCAGATTCGCGCCGCGACGATTGCATCGAGGTTCCCGCGAAAGCCGTTGCAGACGTGGACCAGATCGGGGGATTCCTCGCGGAAGATACGCGAGAGTCGCAATGCCGCCGGAAGTGTCTCGAAGACGAAAGTACCTGCGGCGCGGAAGTTCTTCAGAATCGGCGTGACGCCGGGGTACCCCTTCGCCTTGTGATACGCGGGGGCTTCCTGCAACGAGTGTTCCTTCGGCAGGCGCCGCTTGCTGAAGACACGCACACGAATATCGCGCGCCGCGAGTTGCTTGATGACCGGCTTCTCCTCGTAAAGCACTACGGTAGGCTCGTGCTTGCTGCGGTCGAGCCCTCCGATCAGGTGCAGCATGCCTGTCAGCGAACCACCGACAACCTGCCCTGATGATGCTTCGAGGTAGAGAATTTTCATTTTTCGATACCGGTGGCCGTCGCGTGCACGGCTTCCTGCCATGCCAGGCGTGGCTTCCAGCCCAGTGTGTTTCGAACGACGTCAGTCGCGTACCGCGCATTGCGCCCCGAACGTCGCAGTTGGTACGCCGGAGACCACGCGCGCCGCTTCAACGTCTTGAAAATCTTATCGACGACGTTCACCGCCGGCATGAAGAGCCCCACAGGCAAGTAGATGATGAACTTCGGATACCCGGGTAGCTGCTTGATCACCTCGAAATAGTCGCGCTGACGCAGATCGGATTCATCGACCACATTGAAGATGCGGCCTTCGACCCCCTCGACGATTCCGGCCGACACCACCGCATCGGCAGCGTTCTCGACGTACACGAGAGGCGCGTAGTAGCTTGGCGTCCCGACCACTATCAGTACGGGCCCGATGCGCTTGTTGACACGCCCCATGAACAACGGCTCGGGCGCATCCGGTCCATAGAGCTGTCCCGGGCGAACGATGACGACCGGCTTACCGGTCGACTGCGCCGCACGCGCGATACGGTCCGCGTCGATCTTGGAGCGCGTGTAGTAGCCGCGCAGAACGGGCTGGTGATCGTAGTCCGTCTCTTCGGAAATCGTGACACCGTCTGCGGGGATTTCGAAGATACCAATCGAGCTGACATGCACGATGCGTGAAACGCCGACTTCGAGCCCGTAGTCGATCAACTTCTGAGTGGCAACGATGTTGGCTTGAACGAACTCATCCCAATCACCGTGCGAGAGTACGCGCGCGCCGATGTGGTAGAGTACGTCACAACCGGCGAGCTTGTCGCGAAACGCATCGACATCGGACAAATCGCCGATCACGACCTCGGCTCCGGCTTCGGCCATTGCCGCGGCTTTCGCCTCGTCGCGCGCGAGCACTCGCACCGAGTCACCACGATCAAGTAGACGCCTGACAACACGCTTGCCTAGGAAGCCGGTCGCACCGGTAACGAAAGCAATCATCGCGCCGCCTCCACACGGTCGGCGCGTGGATCTGCTCCCGCCTGGGCCAGTGAGTCCCAGATCGCCGATGTAACGCGAACGACCTCCCCGCCTTGCTCAATGCTGACAGGCGGCTCACCGCCATCTCGTATCGCATCGTAGAATCGCTGGATCAGCGTCTTCATGCCGGGGTAGTAGCGAATCTTGCCGCGCACGAAATTCACGGTATTGGCGACGACCTGAGTCATAAGCTGGTAGGACTCGTCGATGTTCGGCAACGGTTTGCCGATAATCTTGGGGACATCATAGTCGCGCCGACGCACGAGCGACATGTTGTTGAGATTCACTTCAACTGTCATCTTCGAGCCGCAGAGCTTGAGCGTATTGAGGTGCGGCACCGCGTGCGTCGAAATCGTGAGTACGCCGCTACGATCATCGCCCTGCATCAACACGCGAAGTTCATCGGGCGTCCCACGGCCCTGGCGATCCATCGCCATCGATTGGATCGACTGCACTCCGCCAAGGAACGCGAGTTGCAGATAGAGCGGATGGGGAACCAAATCTCCCAGTCCTCCGCCCTGGAGCGTACTGAGCCAGGCGCGCTCGCTGGCCGTTCCAGCCTGATAACTTTCGATCGCAACGAGATCGCCGATCTCACCGCTCTCGACCAGGCGACGGGCCTCGAGCATGACCGGGTCGAACAATCGGTTGTGATCCACGGTGAGCATGGCTCCGCCGGCCTTGGCCGCCGCGGCCATGCGATCGACCTCGTCGGGATCCAACGCCATCGGCTTCTCTACGAGCACGTGCACGCCGCGCTCGAGAGCCGCAATAGCGACCGCCGCGTGCGTATGCGGCGGAGTCAGCACGTGGATGACATCGGGGCGCTCGACCTCGATCAGATCTTCAACCGAACGATGGATCTTCTGTATCGCGAATCGGTCGGCCAGGTCGTTGGAGGCCACAACCGACAGGTCCGAAACAGCGACGATCTCGCCGCCGGCAGCTCGAATGTAGGGAACATGGGTCTCGGCGATGGTTCCGCCACCGACGACTCCCACTTTCAATGTATCTGGACGTGCTTCGCTCATCACCATCTGTGCCCGGTGGGCAGCATACTATACGACGGCACCGCTCGCCGAGCGGCATCCGACATATAAATCCGAAACTTCGGTTACCGGTCGCCGAACGACCGCGCAGGTCGTTAGCTCGCGGCCGAACCACCCGCGACGGCTTCTTCGGCCGCTACCTCAGGCTGTAGCGACGCAGCGACGCCGGTGAATCCATAGGTATCTAGGGATTTCAGGTTGGAATATACGGGGTTGTTCGCGTCGAAATCGTCGCGCGCGAGCAAGCTCTGGACCTCACGCACACCGTCTTCGATACGGTATCGTGCCGCGAAGCCCAGGACGTGACGAATCTTGTCGAAACTCACGCGATAGCTACGCAGATCTTCGACGACGTCGTGGTACTCGATGTTGGTACCCGGAATCTGCGCGGCAACCATGACGGCCGTTTCCGATATCGTGAAGTTGTTCTGGTCGGAGCCAACATTGAAGGTCTCGCCGCTCGCCTTCTCGTGGGGCGCTTCTGCGGCAAGCAGGAACGCCTGAGCAACGTCGCGAACGTGAACATGCGGACGCCATGCCTCACCGCCGGTCACCGTAATCTGGCCGGTGGTGACCGCTCGATGCGTCATCGTGTTTACCATCAAATCGAGGCGCATCCGCTCGGAGGCACCGAACACGGTGCCGAGACGCAGCGTAACCACCGATCGATCGTCGAGTTCACGCGCCAAAATCCCCTCGGACACGATGCGGCTACGAGCGTAAAACGAGACCGGGTTCAGGCGCGAACCTTCGTTAAGGATGAGCCCCTCCGTCGCACCGTAAACGCTGCAGGACGAAGCGAACACGACGCGCTCGATGGAGGGCGTCAGCTGCACGACATTGCTCAGAATCTTCGTGGATTCGATATTGATCGCGACAGTCTCATCGTGATTCAGATCGCAAGCGGCATCGCCGACGAGCGCGGCTAAGGCGATCACGGCCTTCGCGTCCTTCGTACAGCGAATCATGTCGCGGATGTTGCAGATGTCGCCGTGTACGATTTCCAAATTCGGATCTTCGGCACACCCGCTCAGTCCCACGTTGCCGAAGAGGAACGTATCGAGGACGCGCACACGGTACCCTTTCGCCAACATCATCCGGACGAGGTGGGAGCCGACGTATCCTTCGCCCCCCGTTACCAACACTACGTCACCCTTCTTCAAAACGGCGCTACTCATATTCTTCCCTCATGCGACAGCGTGGTCGTGGCAATAAGTTCCGTCTGCTCCTGTGAGAGCACGTCCGACAGGGTCGGAATCAATCGGAATTCAATATCCAGCTTTCGACACGCCTCCGCGATATCTCGGACCACCGACGGATCCATATCTGATAGCGACACTAGCACCATTTCCACACCATGGGTCGATGCGGCCATTGCGATATCGGTCGCCCCACCCATGACACGAATACCGTGGATCAATGCCCCCCAACGATTGGGTTCGTGATCGATGATGCCCACCGGCAGGAATCGCGATTTCGGGTCTTCCAACAGCGAACGCAGAATCGTTTCGCCGCCGTGCCCGGAACCGGCGACCAGCACCCGCGTGTACGGACCTCGGTCGATGTTCCTGCTCGCGCCACTAAGTACATGACGTAGTGTGAACCGAAAACCGGCCATCAGGAAGATCAACATAGTTGCGTCAACAACGAACACAGCACGTGAGTGGGCCTGCAGGCCGCTGAGGAACGTCACTGCGACGACGAACGCTGAACTAAAACCGACCGCCTTGACGATCGCAGCCAAATCGCGGCGCCCCACCCAACGCGCGGAGCGCTGGTACAACCCGAAGTAGATGAGGACCGGCGGCTTGAGCAGCACGCACCAGAACGCGGTCTGGAAAATGTAATCCCACGCTTCCGGCGGCAGACTCCACTCGAAATGGATGAAGTTCGCCACGATGTACGCGATGACAATCAGCCCGAGGTCCATGCTCAGCAGCGCAAGGCGCCCTTTGGAACGAGCTACGAAACTCGTCTTCACCTGACTGGCGAGCACGCCGAACGCGCCACTCACAAGGAACTTGATGTCTCCCCAGACGGTCGCGTTGCGCACGTAGTTCAGGTCGCGCTCGAGCTTCTCAGGAAGGATGTGCTCGATGTAGTACTTCTCGGTGTCTTCGACCCCGTCGGGATACATCTCGACTTCGTCACGCCCCTCGAGCTGGCTCGGACCAATCAAGCCGGGCTTGACCGATAGGACATCGAGATTCTCTTCGCCGTAGAAGTTGACGAAGTAAGGATCCTCGGGACGCGGACCGACCAGTGCCATGTCTCCGAGCAAGACATTGAGAATCTGTGGCAGCTCGTCGAGCTTGGTCCAACGTAAGACCTGGCCGACTTGTGTGATTCGAGGATCCCGCTTCACCGTCAGTCGCGCACCACTACGATACGCACCAACGATCATCGTTCGAAACTTGAAGATCCGGAAGTCGCTCCCGTCCTGGCCGGCGCGTTCTTGGCGGAAGAAGACCGGTCCTTTCGAGTCGAGCTTGATCAGCAACGCGATGATGACGAAGAACGGCCAGATCACCGCCAACGCCAGCGACGCAACGACGAAGTCGATGATACGCTTCGTTAGTGCCGCACCGGGGCTCATCGTCGATTCTCCTCGAGAATACGCGCCAAGCTCGCCGCCACTTGGTCGACGGCTGCGAGTTCCATATCGGGGAATAGCGGCAGCGAGATCGCGGTCTCGAATAGTCTGGTCGCGTTGGGCAAGTCGCTTTCTTTACAGCCCAGGCGCTCTTGAAAGAAGGGATGATGGTGAGCCGGGATGAAGTGCACACTCGTGCCAATATTGTCGGCCTTGAGCTCCTCGATGACCTGGGATCGGCCCATGCCGATCACGTCAGGATCGATCCGAATCACGTAGAGGTGCCACGAGCTTTCGGTGTAATCAGCGGGTCTCGGCAGTATGACTCCGGCAATACCCGCGAGCGCACCGTCGTATGCACGAATGAGCTGCATACGCCGCTCCTGCATCTCGTCGAGACGCGCGAGTTGCTGCAGCCCCATGGCCGCCGCAATGTCGGTCATGTTGTACTTGAAACCGAGCATCGAAACTTCGTAGTACCAGCTGCCTTCCGCGGTGTAGCGTTTCCAGGCGTCGCGCGAGATGCCGTGTAGGCGAAGACACTTGACCTCGTCGGCTAGTGCGTCGTCGTTGGTGGTCACCATGCCACCCTCGCCCGTCGTCATGTTCTTGCCGGCATACAGGCTGAACGCTGCAGCGTCTCCGATACCGCCCACGGTGCGCCCTTTGTATGTCGTCGGAAGCGCGTGCGCTGCATCTTCCAAAACTCGAGCGCCGACAGATTCAGCGATCTCGGTGATGCGATCGAGATCGCAAGCCGCGCCGGCGAAATGGATCGGCACGATCGCCTTGGTCTTCGACGACACCTTGGCAGCAACGGCTTCGGGATCGATGTTCGGATAATCCGGGAGCGTATCTACGAGAACCGGCGTTGCACCTGTGTACAGGATCGAGCTAACGGTCGAGGGGAACGTATACGGCGAGGTGATGACCTCGTCGCCTTCCCCGACTCCCATCGCAACGAGCGTCAGATGTAGACCGGCCGTGCACGAAGACACACCGATGGCACGTTTGGCGCCGACGCGCTCTGCAAACTGTTCTTCGAATCGCTGTGTACGCGGACCGAGAGTCAGCCAACCGGAGCGCAACGTATCGACGACCTCCGAGATCTCGGCCTCGGTAATCGAAGGGCGATGAAACGGGAGGAACTCCGGGAGCCGCGTCGGCGACGGCGCCGCGTTGCTGCCGTCGCTACTGGAATCTGTTGCTAATTTGCCCGCCATCTTGGTCGCTTCTCAGTATCGGCGCGCTTCGTTGCGCGCGTCTTCGTATGCCTCTCCGCGCGCCTTTCGGCGCGCGGAGAAAATCAGGGTCGGTGGGCCCGACAACCCAGGGATTGCCAACCACGACGGGACCTGGCGAAAAGTCGTCGGGGTCCCACCGACCGAGTCTTGTACGTTCTCCACCCTAGTGCGCGCCATCGCGCAGCGAACTAGGCTGCTACATCCGGTCGCGCATCGGGCACGTATTCATCGAGCAAGCCCGCAAGCTCGCCGAGATTGACGTCTCTGTCCCAAATGCGTTCGACCTTCGCTCTGCCGGCCTTTGCCAGTTCGGCCGCACGAGCAGGATCTTTCCAAATCGTTTCCAGCGCCTCTACTAAGGCCTCGACGTTACGTTCGGGCACGACGAATCCGTTCTCGCCCGAGTCTATGAGTTCGGCCACGCCGCCGACGTTCGTCCCAACCACCGGGATCCCGACCGCCATTGCTTCGGCCAAGACGTTTGGGATCACGTCCTGCCGGCCGTAGCGGCCCATGACGATGCTCGGCAACGCGAATACGTCGGACTGGCGATAGAGTTCGATCAGCTTGTCGTGCCCGAGATAGCCGTGCAGCGTGAGCCGGTCAGCGATACCCAACTGCGCGGCTTTGGCGACCAAATACGGGCGCTGAGGACCGTCGCCGGCGAGATCCAAGTGAACGTCGATCCCCTTGCTCGCAAGTGCAGCCACGGCGTCGAGCAAGTAGTGGAAGCCCTTGTACTCTTTCAGCCAACCACAGCTCATGACGCGAAACTTCTCCGTCCGCCTGCGTTCGATCGGCGCGAACCGCGAAAGATCTGTGCCGTGATAGTTCACGTGAATCCTGCTGGCCGAACCGTTTTCGCTGAGTGCGGCGAGGTACCGCCGATTCGTATCGGCACAGGTCACGACGAACGATGCGCCCGACACCTTTGCCGGTAGCATTCGGCTGATCATGTAGATGTCGTAGGCGTGCGCGGTGAAGCTGTAGGGGCGTCCAGACCATTGCTTCACGAGATAGGCGACCGTCGTCGGATAAGTCGCCCAATGCGCGTGAACGTGAGAAATCCCTTCACGCTCAAAGAGCTCCGAGAGGTAGATTGCATACGGGACGAGCGCCAAAGATTTCGCAAGATAGACGTAGGCGTTGCTGTGATAGATCGCCAGCATCTTCTCCGAGAACGTCAGCGTGGTGGGCACCTTCACGTCTGCACCGGGCTCTTCGGTTGCACGCGTGCGCCAAGCGGCGAACACCTTGCCGAACAATCCCAGGACTGCGCCGGGGCGCTTGACGAACGCCCGTCCGAACGCGCTCAAGACGTCAGAAGAGAGTAGCCGCGGGCAGTATGCAGTCTCGTCGATGAGCGGGCGCGCTTCATCTTGTTGCAGGTCGGAATCCGACCCCTTGAGAGAGACGAGTCGCAAGTCGTAGCCACGACGCTTCAGCCCGAGCACTTCACCCAAGGTGAACGTCTGATGAAGCACCGGAAAGGCCGGAAACAGATATGCGATACGACTCACGGTTCGCAACTTCCTTCAGCCGATCAGCTGCAACAGGCGATCGGGGATGTAGTCGCGCCGCTTATTGAGCACGACTCCAAGAAGATTCGCTCCTGTGTCACGAATGAGTTCGACGGCGCGATTCGCAACGCTAACCGGCGTGACATCGGCCTCGACGACTAGAATCACGCCGTCTACCAGAGGAGCCAATGCGCGTGCATCAGGATACAGTGTCACCGGCGCCGCATCGATGAAGACGACGTCGGCGTGTCGACCGAGGTCGCTCACGATATCCAACGTGCGCTGGTTGTCGATGACATCGATGGCGTCGACGTAGCCGTTGCCGGCCGTGACTACCTTGAGACCTTCGTACTCGGTCTCCTGCATGATGTCTTCGACGGGACGATCCTCAGCGATAACACTCGTGAATCCGTCGCGCCCTTTGGCGTGCATGAGACGCCAGAGCGAAGGTGTGCGCAGGTTGAGATCGACGAGAAGGACATGCGATCGGCCGCGCTCCGACATGGCCTTGCCGAGAAGACAAGCAACGTTCGACGCGCCCTCGCCGTGCAGAGGACTGACCACGAGTACGGTACGAACGCTATCGCCTACCGCTGAGCCCAGCAGCCTTCGACGCAGTTCGTAGTAGTCGTCGGCACCCGAGACCGGCAAGTCGATGTCGCCGCCCATGGGCATTTCGACTTCATCCGGTGTCGTCGTCTGGCCCTGACGCCGCGCGCGGAGCGCCTCGGCGCGCTTCAGTGCTTCGTAGGTCTTACTCATCCTACTTCCGCCCCGTCGCCATGACCGTTTCCGTTTCGACCGTTCGAATCGATCCCGTTAAGAGGAATCTCTGCTAGCACCGGAAGTCCGAGATGGTGCCTGATATCAATCTCGCTATTCATCACTGGGTTGAGCATCTCCGTCACAACCGCCGATGCGACACCTAGTAGCAGCGCGGCGAACAGAGATAGCACGAAAGTAACGCCCTTGAAGTCGGGTTCGGCACGCAGAGGCGGTGCCGCGGCTTCGACGATAGTCATATTGGCCAGGCCCGCACGGTCCATCGCCGCAGATACTTCGAGCTGGTTGAGCTTGCCCATCACGGTGTCGTACGCGAGGCGCTTTTCTGTGCGCTCTCTACGAAGACGCATCACCTGATAGTGCTTGCTGTGCATCACACGGATACGGGTGTCGTAGTCGCCCATTCGATCAGAGAGCAGAGCGCTACGTGCCTCTAGGGCGCCGAGTTCGGCCTGCACGTTGAGTAGATCCTCTTCGATCTCTCGCCGCACGGACGTCGTGGCCATACGTTTGCGGCCGATGATGCTCGCCTCTTCGCCGACGATCTGTTGTTGGAGCGCCGAGACCTCAGCCTCCACGTCCATCACCAATCGATGCTGCGGAGTATAGAGACGTAGCAGCTTCGTCTGCTCCATCTCGAGCCGCGCGAGATTCTGGCGGAGGAACCCGATCATAGGGTTCGGGATCATGTCGACCTCGATGGCCTCGTGTTCCGGGATGTAGACCAACTCCGCTTCGAAAGCAGCGGCCTTCGTGGCCAACTCAGTGACCTCGGCCTCTGTGCGTCTCAGATCGGCTTCGAGCTGTGCGCGCTGCCGGAGCAGTTGGTCTTTCTCGACCGCGATCGACGTCAATCCGTGGGCGGCGTCGTAACGCTCGAGGTCTAGGTCGGATTCCTCGAACTCTACTCGCGCAACATCGGCTTGCCGGCGGAAGAAATCCACGGCTCCTGAAGAAGTATGTTGCTCAATGCTGTACTCGGCGTACTGACTGACGACCGTATTGACGACATCGATGGCGAGTTGTTCGTCGGCGCTTCGGAACGCAACTTCGATGACGTTCGACCCGGGTTTACGCAAAACCGACAGACCGCTCTCTATCGACTTGATTCCCGGGATCGCGCGATCTTCCTCACCTGCCTCTTTCGCAGCCGTCTCCAGCTCGAACTGTACGCGCCGCATGAGATCGCGACTGCGCAGCAATTGCACTTCGCTGTTGATGTTTGTCTCGTTCGGCGGACGATCCACGGATGCCTGACGCGCGAGCGGCGAGACTTCGGGGTAAATCCTCGAATTGTTCAGCATCAGTTTCGCAGACGCACGATAGCGCGCCGGCGAAAACATGCTGCCCACATTCACGGGGAGAAAGATCAGCAGGAACAGCAGGATCGCCATGCGTCGTCTTTTGAAGACCGCATTGAGCGCCTGCCGAATCAGGTATAGGGATCGTTGCTCCATTCTTAGCTCAGTTCGCGCATGTCACGGCGGCTGCCGTCAGTTCTCAGTATTGTTATCGCCCCAAGGGCCGCCGAATTCAGGCAGCCTGGTTGTCGGCGGCCTGATGGGAATCAATTTCAAGATGTACTGGCTGACCCACAGATCAGCGTTCGCGATGCGCGTCTTCGGTACGAAGACGACGTCGTTCGGGCCGATGATCACATCGTTGCGAACATCACCGGTCTCCAAGCTGCTTTCGAGATCGACGACGCGGGCTTTGTAACGCCCCTCGTCGTCCCATCGAACGTGCAGAACATTGTTCGTTTTTGCGGTATCGAGAAAACCGCCGCGATCGAAGATAGCGCGCATCGAGGTAAGACCTGGGCGCACATCAACGTATCCGGGCCGGCGTACTTCGCCGCCGACATAGGCGCGGTATTCCTGGCGGCGTGAAACGACGACGCTCACTTCAGGATTTCTGTACGTGAGTGATGCGCGGCGATAGATGCTTTCTTCGAGCTCGGGTGTCGTCAGGCCGGCCGCATAGAATTCGCCTAGACCCGCGAGTGTCACATCGCCCTCTCGCTTGACGTCCGCCTCAGCGTTGAGATCCTGGTGGAAAGTGAAATCGATCCTGATGACATCGCCGGGCACCATCCGGTAGTCACCCTGCTGAACGGAATAGACGGGCTCGGTCATGTTGCCGGGCGTGAGCGTCGAGTAGTTCGTACTCGAACAGCCGGACATAAGCAGCAATGCACATGCTACGGCAACGCTTCCGATCGTCGAGGTCAGTGTAGTTCCGAATGCGTTTTTCATGTCGTAGAACCGTCCGGTCATCTAAGCTTTACCGTTGTCTCGCCGGTCGCGGTCGTGCCGCGGCCCGACGAGCACAGCTCGTCTTCCTAACCTTCCGAAATTGCGTTGGCCTTTGTGGAGGCGCGCTCAAACGACACCTTGCCTGACCTCGCGTAGTGCGAGATCGGTTGTCGGCGTGGGTCGTTACTATTGAGCGGCAGTGCCTGGGTCGGTGTCCTCCGTCGTGGCCTAAATCTTCGCAATCCCTGGTCCCAAAGCAGCAAGCAGGATGCCACCTGGGAAATAAACTGTAGACACGGAAACTCGCGGAGTTAAAGGGGTTTTGTTGCCCCCCTCTCGGGGGAGCCATCGCGCGCATTTGCGGCGCCCATTTCTACTATTTGGGTTAAAACCATAGCGAACTCAAACGGTTAGGCCCGTTTGAGGGGGTTAGGCGGTATTGCAGTGTCGCAATACCGCCCGCCGCTAAAGTTCAATTGGTAAGGAAATCGCGAACGATTAGGCGGTCTGCGGAGTCGTCGATGCACTCTGTCTCGATGCGAGGAGACGCTCGGCGAGGGCAACCGCATCGCGACGATTGCGAATACCTACGGCGTAGAGGTGATACAGGGTCTCACCTGCTTCGACCGTTGCCATGCCAACCCGCACTTGCTCGCCCGCCCCGGCCAACCAGGCCTTGGTCTCCTCGAGCACCGAGCGCTTCGGCGACACCGTCAGAAGCACGCGATACGTATCATTCGCGTCGGCCTGAACCATGCGCTCCGCACGCTGGAAGGGAACGTAGACGTGCGCACCTGCAATGAGGCGTCGCGGGTCGCGGATCCCAGGATTGTTGTTGAGGATACGCGTGAGCGCGCTCTCCCCGGCGGTGCCGTAGTAGCCAATCGCGATATCCCAGATCGTGTCGCCGGGCTGAACGCGTACGTGCCGGCCCACGAACAGCGCCCCCCTGCGCGGTCCGAGTGTTTCAATCGTCGATTCAGCTTTGGCATAGCGTTCGGCCGGCGACGACTCGGGCTCAGGCGTCTTGGCCTCGGGCTTTTTGGACGCTGACTTCGTCGGCTCCGGCTTCTTCTCGGCAGGCGCCATCGCGACCTTCTGCTCTTTCTCGGTTCCGTCTTCCACGGCCACCGCTAGCGTCGACGCCGCTTCTGCCAGGCGTTCGACGGCCTGCGACAGTTCTCGAGCGTTCTCCGCTTCCTTCTCGATACCGGCGCCCATGGCGCTCGCTTTCGCCGCGGTGGTCTCAGCCGCGTCGCTGGCCGGCTGCTTGCCCTGATCAGGCTTGCGGCGCTCGGCCGGCGTAGCTTTCCTTTCGACTTCAGCGACGGCAACGGTCGCGTCAGGCTCTCGACCGCCGACCATGTCGCCTGCTAGAGCGCCGAGGTCATCCTCCAGACCACCGATCATGTCGGAGTCATCGGCTCCGACAACATCTCGCTCTGGACTGACGACCTCGACCAGGCTCTCGCTTTGTTCCGGCGCAATAGGCGTCGGTGCGGCCGAGCGCGATAGGTCGGGACTATCCAACGCATTCGCAGCTGAATCCTCGAGGGAACGTCGACGGCCATCGTAGATCCGCGCGGCCGTAGAACGGGCGAGGAGCTCTGCACGTCGGATCGATGCTAGAACCGCGTCGCTCCTGTCGCTGTCGCCTCCAACTGCGGCGGCTTCAGCCGCCGCACGTCCGGCAGCTACCAGCGGCGCGGATGAGTGCATCGGAAGTTCCGGCTTGGAGGCTACGGCTTCCGGCAATCGCCTGGGTTCGCCTGCAGTCGCGAAGACAGGGCTGGGAGGAACTTCGCGCGGCGCCATGGCCGCCTGCTGCGGCGCCGGCACACGCGTCGCCGCAATACCGGCGACTGCCCGCCCGGTACCGTCGCTATCCGGCGTAAGCGCTTCGGCTTGTCGCGGCGCATCGTCAAGATTGCGCCAGACATCGAGCACGTTCGCCGCACTCGGGATGAGGAACGCGAGCGCCAGCACCGCCGCTGCAACATAGCGCGCAGCGGGGTGCGAGAGCCATTCGCGCACGCCGGCCCGCATATCCATCCCCAGGTCGCCGCCGTGTAGATCGCGCACTGCTTCGTTCACGACCGACGAATCGATTCGCTGCTTGCCTTCCGCAAACGCGATCATCATCGCGTTGTCGCAGATTGCATTGATGACGCGCGGGATACCCTTGGAGGCCTGCCACACTTTGCGAAGACCGACCGGCGTAAAGAAGTCCGCTCGATCCGCTCCTGCACTTCGTAGTCGAGTCTCAACGTACGCGCCTATCTCGCCGGCCTGCATGGGGCGCAAGGTACAGCGGACACCGATGCGCTGGCGAAGCTGGCGCAGTTGCGGCAAGCGTAGCTTGTCTTCGAGCTCCGGCTGCCCCGACAAGACGATCTGTAGAATCTTTTCCTTGGCCGTTTCCAGGTTCGAGAGAAGTCGGAGTTCTTCTAGTACGGACTCTTCTAGAGTTTGCGCCTCGTCGATCATCACGACGACATTTACGCCCGCGGTCAGCTGTTCGAGCAGGAAGCCGTTCAGACGGTCCAGGAGGTGCAGTCGCTTCGGGCTCTCCGTGCGAATGCCCAGTTCCATGCAGATGAACTCGAGGAGTTCATCGAAACTCACGCCCGGATTGAAGACGAATACAATTTTCGTCTCGCCTTCTATCTCGTCGACGACGCGCTTGAGCATCGTCGTCTTGCCGGTGCCCGCTTCCGCGATGAGGGTGATGAAGCCCTTGCGCGAACGAATACCGTGCAGCAACGAAGCCATGGCTTCGCGTGTTGCTTCGTTCACGTACTGGAACTTCGGGTCCGGCGTCAGATTAAACGGACTTTCAGACAGGTGGTAAAAATGGGCGTACATAGCTCAATCCCTGCGCAGCGACATAGGTTCCGTCATCAACAACACCGCACCCACCACAACCTCAGATCGCCTTTGCGACTTCTTTGAAATCTTCACGTTTCAAAGCGTGGAGTTTCATCTTCCGATGCAAAGTGGCGGCATCGATCATTGCCGCCTCCGCGGTAGTGGCGATACCACCGCGATTGCGTTTGAGCAGGGTCGAGAGGTACTCCCGCTCGGCACGCTTCAGAAACTCCTTCAAAGGTAGATCGTAATCCTTAAATCGGGCCGCCGTCGAGGCCCCGGGAGCGTTTATGGTTCCCGGTATATCGACTTCTTTGATGGTTGACCCAGCAGTCTTGAGAATCGAGCGCTCTATCACGTTGGCGAGTTCGCGTACGTTGCCCGGCCAGTGATAGCTCATCAGACTCTGCAAAGCCTTGTTCGAGACCTTCGTGATCTCGCGGTCTCGCCCAAGGGGATTGGCTCTTAGCATCTCTGCCACCAGTAAGGGAATATCTTCGATGCGATCTCTTAGTGGCGGAATATCTATCGGAACGACGTTGATTCGGTAGAAGAAATCCTCGCGCATGTCGCCGCGCTCGACCATGTCTTCAAGATTACGGTTAGTTGCGGTGATAATCCGCATGTTGACCTTTACGATGCGGTTGCCGCCTAGCTTCTCGATTTCGCGTTGCTCGAGCGTCCGCAACAATTTCAACTGCATCGGCAGCGAGATTGATTCGACTTCGTCGAGGAACAGCGTGCCGCCGCTCGACAACTCGATCTTGCCGATGCGATCGTGCACCGCACCGGTGAACGCGCCGCGTTCATAACCGAACAGCTCGCTCTCGAGCAGTGAGTCGGGGAACGCCGCGCAGTTAATCGCGACGAAGCGCCCGGTCCGCCGTCGCCCCTGGAAGTGAATCGCGCGAGCAGCAAGTTCCTTACCCGTCCCCGACTCGCCCGAGATGAGTACCGTCGCATCGTTCTGCGCCAACGCTTCGATGGTCGAGAAGATCTCGTGCATCACAACGTTGCGGCTCACCATGTTCGCGAACGAGTAACGCTCGGAGAGTTGGTTGCGCAGGTAACTGATCTCGTCGAGTAGGCGCCGCTTCTCCAACACCTTCTCGGTCGCGAGCAGGATCTCTTCACGCTCGAAAGGCTTGGTGATGTAGTCGCTGGCGCCGTGGCGAATCGCCTCGACGGCCCCCTTGATCGACGCGTACCCGGTCACGATGATGACGTCGAGGTCTTCCCAGCGCTCTCGGACCTGCTTCGTCAGGCTGATACCGTCCGTGCCGGGAATCTTCAGATCAACGACTGCCAGCGAGTACTCGTACTCCTCGAGAAGCGACATCGCGTCTTCAGCCGTGCCGGCCGTATCGACGTCGTACTTGCGCTCGCGATAAAGGTCCTCGAGCTGCCGTCGAATCAATGGGTCATCGTCTACGATTAATATGCGGTGTGTTACCATCTGCCTTTACCGATCACGCGTACAACGGAAGGAAGACGACCAATGCGTGGTCAACGCCTTCGCGCTCGAACAGTTCCCCGCCGTGCATCTGAAAAAACTTCTCTGCCACGACCATCTCAATACCTTTCATGAGCTGCGCTTGGTCGCGCGACTCCTTACCCACCAGAAACTCGATTTCTATTCCTTCGTACTCACCACGACGCGTCTTCGATACGCGAACGCTCATCTCCGGCTCATCGAGCAGCGTTGACGTCGCTCGCTCGAACGTGATGCGCAGCGCGTGGGCGATGAGCGACGGATCGACCATCACGACGGTGTCGGTGAGATCATCGCCTTCGACACGCAAACGCCGCCCTATCAACTGAGACTCCATACTTCCTATCAGTTCCGACACCGGGACCTTCGCAAAACACAGTCGCGCAGGCGCGAAGTACTCGAGGATCATCCGCATAAAACGCTCGAGACGTTCGACCGTCCCCTCGAGCATCTCGACGGCTCCCTGCTCGCCGGTATCGCCGACCGAGTTCTTCAGATAGTCCGTCCAGTAATAAAGCTTGTGAAAGTAGTTCCCCATCTCGTGCGAAATCTCGCCGAGAACATGATCGTCGGGCAGACCGAGACCGCCGGCCGGCTGTTCGCCACCTTCGTCCTCGCGCTGCTCGACAGCGGGTCCTTCTTCCTTCCTCGCCTTCACTGGTACGTCGGCCGCTATGCAGCCGAGACTCCTTCGCCTGTCACTGCGACGATCAGTTGCGATCCTCGGGCTGATCCTTCCTAGGAGCATCGCGATGCTCCTTCCGCTGATCCTCGCGAGGATCCTCAGCCGAGGCAGGCGAACGCTGTTCGAAGAGGAGCTTCAGGTTCTGAACCTTGCGCAGCTCGTAATCGACTTTCAGCAGCCCTTCGACCACTTGCCTGATTTCACCGGTCACCCGTTCCAGTTCTTGATCCGATACACGCTCCAACTCGCGCTTCACGTCCTCGAACAAGCCCAACAATCGGCCGATGCCGCCGACATCGGAGAACCGTTTGTTGATGTCCTCGTAGGACGCCAGGATCCGTTCCAGATGCTCTCTTACGTTTTCTGTCACGCCTTACCCCTTTTGGCTGCGAGTGGGTCAGAGGGGGGCCTCGCCCAGTCTCGGTTCCGCGCTTCTGTACGGCCCCTGCCATACAACGCGGATGCCATGCAGTTTTGCAAAGCAAATCCCATGCCACCAGCAAACCGGCCCGACAAAGAATTTGGTATATCTTTCAAGAGGTTAGCGTCTTCGCAAGTCACACCGGAAACAGGCATTCCTTGCGCAGCTGCGATATCGCGCGTGCGAGCCGATAAAAAACCAGGGCATTCGTGCGGCACCATTGCAGCCATGCATCAAAGCTACTCCGGCATCTCGCACGAATTCAACCCAGATTTTGCACGGCTGCACTGCGCCTAGGAATTCGTCCGCCGCTGCGGCCGTTTCGCGAACACGCGTTCTCGCGTCGCGATGGGGTCGAGGCGCAATGCCTCGCAAATGTTGTTGAAGGAGAACGGAGACTCCCAGTCATCCAGGCGAAACCAGAATTCGGCTTGTCGCGACAGGATTTCGGGATTCTGGCGCGGTCGCTTCAGTGTCATGCAGAAGCAGGCCACCGCGTCTTCGAGAATTGCCAGCATGAGCGTGAGTTCCGGGGTCCACTGTAGTGCCGGTTCGTCATGCTCCGCATCGGGTTCCGTCATTCGAACCGCGCTTTCTTGCGCCCGCGAGCGGGCTGCGCTCTGCGGCTCGTCCTCACCCAGGGCATCGATCAACGCATTGTAGTTGTGCATCGTACGCTCCTCGTCGCAGCCAACTGCGACAGAGCTACATCAAGCAAAGGCTCTGCCAACGGCCGATGCGTGCACAAATGCTTGTTTTATGGGGGGTTCAAGAAAATGCGGCGCCCATCATCGGCGCAACGCGAACAGGTTACGTACACAATCGCACACACGCCAAAGGTGTGACGTTGTGAGGGACCGCGACGCCGTCGCGGCGATCAACCGGCCCGCGACGTCAGCCGGCTAGCAGCTGTCGTCCAATGACCTTCAGTTCGAGGATGGGCTTCACGCCCTCGAAGATCGGCAACACCTGAGCATCGATCACATAGCGCGAGATCGGATACTCCTCAGCGTATCCCCAGCCGCCGTGGAGGAGCTGACCTTCCTGCGACGCATACACGGCAATGTCACAAGCCAACAATTTCGCCATGGCGGGAACGAGTGAGATCGATTCGTCTTCGTCCATCGCCAACGCAGCCTGATACGTCAGCTGTCGCGCCGCCTGCAGTCGTGCCGCCATCCGACCTAGCTTGTACTGCGTGAGCTGGAACTCGATGATCGGGCGCTTGAACTGCTTGCGGTCGGTGACGTATGTCGCCGTCGCTTCGAGAACGGCCTGCCCGAGCCCGCTCGCACGGCCACCGGTCTGTAGACGGCCGGCGGCGAATCCACCCATCTGAAGATAGAACCCCTTGTTGCGCCCTTTGTCTGCGCCGATGAGGTTCTCGGCCGGCACGAAATAGTCTTCAAACATCAGCGTGAACGAGTGCATGCCGCGATAGCCCGGCGTCGCGTCGGCCTTGCCGGTCATCGAGCCACCAGTGGGCTGGCGCATGACGAACTCATGCCCTTCGAACGGGTCTTTCTCTACGATGAACAGGGAGAGCCCGCGGGCTCCCGCTTTCGGATCGGGATCGGTACGCGCAAGCAGTGCGAGCACGTTGGCGCGTCCGGCGAAGGTACACCAAGCCTTGGCTCCGTTGATCACGAACCCTTTCTTGCCTCCGACTTCGGCCTCTTCGGCGCGGCAGGCCACGGAGGCCACGTCAGACCCCACGTCGGGCTCGGTGACCGAGATGCCCACCATGATCTCTCCCGATGCGGCACGCCCGAGCCACTGGCTCTTCTGCTCCTCGGTCCCACCGGCGAGTAGCGCTTTCGTCAGGATTTCGGGACGAGTGATCAACGATCCCGCGGCTGCGAGAGAGGCGCGGGAAAGCTCCTCGGTCGTCATGATCATCGCAAGATTGCCCATGCCGAGTCCGCCGTATTCTTCGGGAACCGACATTCCGAAGTAGCCCATTTCGGCCATTTTCGAGATCAGTGAATCCGGCACCAGCTCATCGTGGCGGTGAATGTGCTCGGCGAGGTGAACGACCTCCTGATTCGCAAACGCGCGCACGGAGTCTCGTACCATGACGCTGTCTTCATCGAGCCAACCATTGTTCACGCCGCGCGTCTCGGCGACACGGCGCCCGACGGCGCGGTAACGCGCTTCCGCGCACAGAGAGCGAATCGCCCCCAGGATAGCGTCGCTACCGAGCGTCTTTTCCAGGAGTCCTTCGGGGAGCGCGTATTCGTCGCGAGCCTGCGTAACCTCGCCGAACAGACGCGAGGCCACTTCGCCTACGTACAGGCCAGCCTCTTCGGCGTACAGATCGGCTTCGTCCGCGCCTGCGGTAGCGGCGCGACGCGCATAGGTCGCGAGCGCCTTGGCCGCCTCGCGCTCGGTGGCCGCGTAGGCGATTCGCTCGGTATGAACCTGAAAGTCGTCGATGGCCTTGCCACCGTTGGTAGCGGTGGACGCAGACGCGATCGCAGCATTGACGAGGTCGTCGATGGCCGAGACGACTCGATCGACGGTATCCAAGGAAACGGGGGTCGGGGTTGAATTGTCGCTCATTGCGACGAAACGCTACGGGCGGTCGATTTCGGTGTCAAAAGATCCGCGACCGGCAAGATCGACGAGCTTCCCACGCATCAGTCGCCCAGATAGCCGAGCGCCTTGAGCTTCGCCTTCGTGAGCTCGTCGAGGGGCATGCGCTCCGGCTTGAGCGCAGCCGACTCGAGAGAGTCACTCCACGCGGCCAGTCGTTGCTCGACGTCCGACAGCGCATCGGCGACGGAAGTTGCCGAAAGATCGCGGGACTCGGTCCGATCGGCGCGCATATCGTAGAGTTCGTCGCGGCGCCCCGGCTCAGCCGGCGCCTCGCGATCGGTCCTGATCCACTTGTGGTCGCCGCGCAGCAACGCGCGCACGGAAATACCGCGCGCCATTTCGATCGCCCAGACCAGTGTCTCAGAATAGATGTCGCGATCGGGCAACGAGCCGCCTTCGAGAGCCGGAACCAATGATCGCCCGTGAGGCGACTTCGGTCCGGCCACTCCGAGCAGCTCGAGGATCGTGGGGTGCAGATCGACGTGCGACACGTTCGTTCGCACTCGATGTCCCGTCGCCGCCTTGCCACGCAGCCGCATGATCAACGGGACATGCAGGGTAGCGTTGTAGAGATAGCGGTTATGCAGCGCCTCGCCGTGGTCGCCGAGTCCTTCACCATGGTCCGAGGTGAACACGACCAATGTATTCCCGGGAAGGCCGTCCACGAACGCGAGTAACCTGCCCAGATGATGATCGGCGAATGCCAACTCGGCGTCGTACGGAAGCTCGAACTGGCCCGCCCACTCCGGCGTCGGCTCATAGGGCCAATGGGCATCGAAGTAGTGAGCAAAGAGGAACCAACGATTCGTCGAATTGTCGCGCAGCCACTCGATCGACTCGTCGGTGACCTCACGGGCGCTGCGCTCGAAGTCGAGATAGTCGTGCGTGAGCCAATTCCCTGGCGCATCCATGCGACCGCTGCCGCGCCCTGCAGCGTCGGCGGTCGCGGTGAAACGCGCGTCATAGTTCGAGAAGCCCTGATCGAGCCCGAAACGGTTGTCGAGTGGAAAGGCACCGATGATCGCACCGGTGGCGAAGCCTCGACCGCCGAGCGACTCGGCTAGCGTCACATGTTGATCGGGAACGCGAAACCAGCCGTTGCACCGTACTCCGTGTTCAGGGGGAAGAAGGCCTGTGAACATCGACGTGTGGGCCGGCAACGTCGACGGTACGTGACTAAACGCGCGCTCGAACAGAACGCCCTCACGAGCAAGCGCATCGACGTTCGGCGTCGTGGCCCGGTCATAACCGTACGCGGAGATGTGATCGGCACGCGTGGTATCAAAGGACACAAACAGCAGATTGTCGGCCGGTGGACGTGAGCAGGCAGCGAGCGACACGACAGCCGCCCACGCCAGCACCCCAACAATGCCGTCCAGGACGCGGCGAGGCGCGAGGCCTCGGGGCGTCGCGTGCTGATCGCTGGCATTCACCGGGCAAGAATATCAGGCCGGCGATCCTCTACAACGCCTGCGCAATGCCTGCACAACGCTCGCGCAAAGCCGATCGCGCGCCCTCGCGTTGCATCTCGGTACTCACCGTGGGAAAAACATCTCGTTCGCATCGCCCACCCGGGCAGAGATCGTTGGAGGGGGCGCACCGAGCGGACAGACAATGGGTAGAGTCAAAGTCGGATACCAAGACGGCGGTTTCCATCCGCTCTGGCTGGTCAGCGCCGGTATGCGCGCTGCGAGGCTGTTCGGCGCCGATTCGTTATGGCTGCCGGACCACTACATGAGCTTCATTCCCTCGCAGGTATGGACGCCCGAAGTCACTCCGGCCGCGAACATCGTCGGCTCTCCCGACGCGTTCTTCGACCCCATGCAGATCCTCGCTGTCACTGCGCAGAAGATGCGAGGCGTCGATGTCGGCACGCTGGTCACCGAACCGCTACGACGCCACCCGATGACGATCGCGCAAAGCTTCGTGACGCTCGATCACCTGTCGAAGGGCCACGCCGTCCTCGGTATCGGAAACGGTGAGCGCGAGAACGTAGAGCCTTATGGCCTCCCCTGGAACAAGCAGGTCTCCCGTCTCGAAGAGGCGCTCAAGATCATCCGACTGCTCTGGGACAACGTCGGCACGCCGGTCAGCTACGACGGGCAGTTCTGGACTCTCAAAGACGCTCTTTTCGCCCTGCCCCTGTACGACGGCAAGCCACCTCGCATTTGGATCGCATCGCATGCCCCTCGAATGCTCGGCTTGACGGGCCGCTACGGCGACGGCTGGCTGCCGACGCTAAAAGTAACAGGAGACGTGTACCGCGAGCGTCTCGACACGATTCTGGCGGCGGGTGCTGAGGCCGGTCGCAACATGGACCATTTCGTACCGTGCCAGGCCGCGATCTGTGCGATCGGCGAGAGTCGTGAGCAGATGATCGAAGCCGCCGTCGGTAGCCGTCTGGGGGCGGCTATGTCGCTGCTCCTTCCCGCGGAGGTCTGGCGCGAGCACGGCAAGCGTCATCCGCTCGGCGACGACCACAAGGGGTTCATCGACATCGTACCGACCCGTGTCACCGATGCGCAGATCGACGAAGCGCATCGCGAGGTAACGCCGGAGCTGCTGGAAACTTCCCTGTACGCAGGCAACCCGTCGGAGATCAGAGACCAGCTCGCTCCGCTCGTCGAAGCCGGCGCGAAGCACATCATCGTATCGAACATGGGGGCCGCGTTGACCGGTGGCAGCCCCCGCGACATGCTTAGGCTCGCGAGCTTGATCCGCAAGCTCCGACGACTTTAGAAACCGCTGGAGGACCTGTAAATGAAGACCGCTGCCCGTTCGTGGCTTCCAGGAATTGCCGTCGCCCTAGCGCTGACTCTGAGCGCATGCACCGGAAGCACCACTGAGAATACCGAGCCGGCGCCCGTCGAGGCTGGCCCACCGGTCGTCATCCTGAAAACGAGTGCCGGCGTGATCGAACTCGAACTGTTCGAGGACAAGGCGCCCGAGTCCGTGAAGAATTTCCTCCAGTACGTCGACGACGGCTTCTATGACGGGACCATGTTCCACCGTGTGATCCCGGACTTCATGGTCCAAGGCGGCGGCTACACCAGCGACCGTACGCGAAAGGAAACGCGTCCTCCGATCAAGAACGAAGCCGACAACGGATTGAAGAACGAGAACGGAACGATCGCGATGGCCCGCACCAGCGCGCCCGATTCGGCCACCGCTCAATTCTTCATCAATGTGAAGAACAACACCTTCCTCGATCACACCGCCCCCACGCGCGAAGGCTACGGATACGCCGTATTCGGTAAGGTCATCGCCGGTATGGATGTGGTGGAGTCCATCGAGAACACGCCGACCAAAAACGGCGGTGGAGCGTTCGCGAATCTCCCGGAATCCGAAGTGCTCATCGAGAGCGCGAAACGGAAGTAGGGGTTTGGACTAGGCTCCTGTGCGTATTGCGCGGAACCGGTTGACGGCGCGCGGGCCGCAGCGTTACACCAACTCGTAGGGCCGTCTCACGCGGCACTCCCTTCTGCGTACCGATGCTCGGCGCGGGATGCAGCCCCAGGGGTGCCATGAACGCAAAAGGGATTCACTCAACGTCGTCGCAGCAGCCGACCGGGATGCCCGCGACCGGCGGGTCGCTCCGCGCGCCGCCGTATTCGTACCCACGCCGAATCATCTATCGCGCAGCCATCACGCGCCACCAACAATCCGTGCCCCAGCACACGTTCTACGACGGCGGCGATCTCAATCCGTATTGCTTGGATTCGCTCATCGATCTATTGCGCGCTGAAGCACGCCTCCCCTACACGTCGCTGATAGTCGACCTGCAGCTGGCGGGCGCCGTCAACGGCGCTATCGTGCGAGAAGTCACGCAGCGTTTCACGGCGTTGGTCATCCGAGAGCTTCGCGTACGCATCTGCGCCGACGGACAGCGCCCCGTACTCATCTCCACGAAAGGACCGGTGAGTTCGTCCCCCCACAACGAGTAGAATCGGCCGTCGCCTTGACATCCTGCCCCCGGGCAAGCACGATTTTCGCTGATCGAGCGAACTCATGCGCATTGCTGAACTTTTTTCCGACCAATCAAGCCCCGTCTTCTCGTTTGAATTCTTCCCGCCGAAAACCGACGCGGGGCACGAGTCGTTGCTGCGCACGATCGCCGAACTCGCGCCGCTCGAGCCCGGCTACGTCTCGGTGACCTATGGCGCCGGTGGATCCACTCGTGACCGCACCATCGATCTCGTCTCTCACATCAAGAACAATCTCGGCATCGAGGCGATGGCACACCTCACGTGCGTCGGCGCGACAAGAGACGAGATCAGTGCCGTGCTGGACCTACTCGAGAAAGCGGGGATCGAGAACGTCATCGCACTGCGCGGCGATCCGCCTGCAGGCGAAACCGACTTCAAGCCGCACCCCGACGGCCTGGCGTTCGCCGCCGATCTGATTTCGATGATCAGAGAACAGGCCAGGCCCTTTTGCCTCGCCGCCGCGTGCTACCCCGAGGTTCATACCGAAGCCGTCAGTGCGCAGGCAGACATGGAGAACCTCGTACGCAAGGTAGACAACGGTGCCGAAGTAGCGATCAGTCAGTTGTTCTTCGAGAACCGGCACTACTTCGAGTTCGTCGAGAAAGTGCGAAGTGCGGGTATCACGGTTCCCATCGTGGCGGGCATCATGCCGATCACGAACGTCTCTCAAATCGAGCGTTTCACGAAGATGTGCGGCGCGTCGATCCCGCAGGCTCTACATGACCGGCTCGAACCGGTGCGCGAAGATCAGGCCGCCGTCGAAGCTATCGGGGTCGACCACGCAGTAACGCAGTGTACGGAACTGCTCGAGAAGGGAGCTCCCGGCGTCCACTTCTACACGCTCAACCGGTCACGCTCCACGCGCAACATCCTTGCCGCGCTGAAGAGCTGAGATCACCGAGCCGAGACGGCTCACGCCGGCCGTACGCCCTGACAGAATAGGACACCTTCGCGATAAACGGTCCCCTCCCCGTCATGGAACTCGCCGTGCATACTCAACGTGAAGCCCGGCCGATCGCCTTCAGAAATCTCTGCATCACAGACGCTCGGGTAGACCGCGGCAACATCGGCGAGCGCGAACTGCGTTCGTAACTGTTGATAGTCCAGCGTGCCGACAGCGATCCTGCCGGGGTTCAGATGAACTACCGCATGCCCGGTTCCGAGCCAGGAGATCCCTCCAGGTACAGCGAAGCGAGCCGCGCGCGCCAGGCGTAACGCAGAGGCACTCGATTCGCTCGACGGAGTGGGATCTTTCAGCAGCAGCCAAACCACGGCAGAACTCGTCGCGCGCCCGGCGTCGTGCCGGACCGCACGCGGGACATCCGCAGAACGTCCCACCGCGAGAATTTGACAGCGAACACCTCCCACGCAAGCTTTGACCAGCCTGATTCCACCGCCGCGCCCGATTGGGGGTGTCGAGCGACCACACGTCCTCATGCAACACTCTTGCGCGCACTGTGGAGCCCGACGCCACACGGAGTCAGCCAGATAGCCCTTCGATTTTGCTACGGCCCTGCGATTTCGTAGGAGCACGCCAAGGAGACCCCAATGTCCGATCGTACCCATCCGAATGACGCCCTGTTCAGCGGCGAGAAGCCTTTCCCGATTATCAACGTGTGTGAGCACTTCGCCGGCAGCGAGAAGCTCATCACGAAGGCACTCGAACTGCAGAACAAAATGAGCGGCATCTTCGACATCACGATGGATTGCGAAGACGGCGCAAAAGAAGGGCAAGAAAAGGCCCACGCAGAGATGGTCGTCTCGATGGCCAAATCAGCTCTGAACGAGCACAAAAAGGCCGGCGTTCGTATCCACGATCACGACAACAAATGGTGGAAGCAGGACGTGGATATCGTCGTCGCGGGTGCAGGCGAAGAGATCGCCTACATCACGATTCCGAAACCGACGCGAGTCGAACAGATTCGCGAGCAGGTCGCCTACATCAAGGATGTCGCCGGAAAGTCGGGCATCAAGCGTGAGATTCCCATCCACGTTCTTATCGAAACTCATGGCGCCTTGCGCGACGCGTACGAGATCGCCGCCGTAGACTGGGTTCAGGTACTCGACTTCGGCTTGATGGATTTCGTGTCCGGCTTCCACGGAGCCGTACCCGCATCGTGCATGCGTTCTCCCGGGCAGTTCGATCATCGCGCGATCTCCTACTCCAAGGCCCGTATGGTTTCCGCCGCCATGTGTAACGGTGTGGTACCGGCGCACAACGTCACACTGGATCTGAAGAACAGCTACGCGACCTATCAAGACGCCTCGCGGGCCCGCAACGAGTTCGGCTTCCTTCGCATGTGGTCGATCTACCCCGCTCAGATTCAGCCGATCGTTGATGCGATGAAGCCCGACTTTGGTGAGGTAACGACGGCAGTGAACATCCTTGCCGCGGCACAGGATGCGTCGTGGGGACCGATTCAATACGACGGTGAGCTCCACGACCGCGCGACCTACCGCTACTTCTGGGAACTCGTGCAGAAGGCCCAAGTGACTGGCATCGCACTTCCCGACGAAGCCACGAGCCGCTGGTTCTGATCCGAACACCACCTGCAGGGTCGGGCCGCTCGTCGGTCCGGCCCTGGCCCTTTTTCTAGACCAGCCCCTTGTAGGCACTGCCCCTTCATTGCTGCCCCGACTTAGCGCTGTTATATTCGGTGTTTACGGGTAGTTCGCGGTCCGCAGGAGACAGTGCGCCTGCGCGAGCCGCCCGCCTCCGATCACCCCGAGCAGGTAAACCGCGCGACCGCCATGAGCGAGGAACGAATTTCGCCAACCAGGCCGAGCCTATGGCAACGAATCGCTGCGAACGAGACGCGGGTCGTCCCTCTCGTGCTGTTCGCGACTAGCCTGGCGATCTTTCTCTTTGCCAACGATTGGGGACTCCCCAATGGCAACAATACCTGGGCCAACGACGCGATCGCGCCCGGAGCCCCCCTTTCGATCCTCTACCGCCTATTTGTCGCCGACGAATGGAACAGCGGCTGGTTCTGGTTCAAGTATCCGCTGGGCCACGTCCTGATTCTCGGAACGACGTATGCGCCGTATATGGCTTGGCTCGTTGTATCCGGCGGTATCGCCGACCCTACAAACGAGTACCCCTACGGGATGGAAGATCCCGAGGGCACACTCGCCATGTTGGCCATCATCGGACGCTCGGTCTCCGCGGTGATGGGCGCCGGCGGCGTGGTCGTCGTCTATTCGAGCGTGCGTCACGCCTTTGGGCGCAGCGCCGGTATCGCGTCCGGGCTGACCACGGCGCTTTGCTACCCATTCATCTACTACTGCCACACCACCAACGTGGAGATTCCCTATCTCTTTTGGCTGCTGCTCGCATTCATGGCAGCCGCGCGTTTGGTCGAAGGCAGCCTCGAGCGACGTTGGTGGTTGCTGCTGGGCGCGGCCGCCGCGATGTCGGTCGCAAGCAAGGAACTCGGAGCAGGATTCTTCCTCGCACTCCCTCCGGTCATCGTCCTCGCAGCGCTCGCGCGCGGCGAGTCCTTCGGCGAAGTCGTACGCGGCGGGATGTTGGCCGCCGTTACAGCGGTCGCGGTACTGCTGTTCGCCAATTTGGCGTTCCTCAACCCAACCGGCTTCACCAATCGCGTCGGTTTCCTCACCCAGACGCTACCGGCGGAGGTGGCCCTGCAGTACGCGCCTTACTACTTCCCTATCTCACTCGGAGGTGGTCGAGAACTTGCCGCCGAACTCGCGCAGCTCGAGCTCGCCGGCGATCGACTTCTTACGTCTGTGGGCCTGCCCACCGCAATCCTGGCGATCATCGGGATCTTCGTAGGGCTGCGCAGGCGGCCATGGTGGACGCTACTGGCCGTAGGCGCGAGTGTTACGTTCTATCTCATGGGGGCGCGCGCGATGCTTTCGCTGAGCATGCGCTACGTACTGCCAACGGCGGTAGTCGCATGCGCGTTCGCGGGCATCGCGTTGGGCGCTATGCTCGACGCGCGCCGACTCCGGCCGATCGCAATCCCGCTCGCGCTGGCCTTCGCTGTATTCATGTTCGCCTACGGTTGGGACGTAAATCGGATGCTCAGCGGCGACCCGCGCTACGACGCTGAGTCCTGGCTGGCCGCAAACGCCCACGATGAACAGGTCATCGAGGTCTACCAACGCCCGACCTACCTGCCCCGCACCCCCGATGGTGTAAAGATGATCCGCATAGACTTTGACAAGCGCAGTGTGAAGGAGTTGCACGAACGAGCGCCCGATTTCGTACTGCTCTCCTCGGCGGGTCTTTCCGGTGTTACGGTCGAATATAAGAAAGATTGGAAGGGCGACGACTACGCCAGCGACGAATGGATCCCGAGCCAGCGGGCAACCGACGGCACGATCATGAATTACAAGCGCCGCGCCAACGTCGAGCTTCTGGACGGGCTACGCGATGGCAGTCTAGGCTATGAGAAGGCCGCAGAGTTCGCGCTGGAACCGTGGATAGACCGCCCATTGATCCAGAGCCTGAACCCGAAGATTACGATATACGCGCGCCAACGCGATACTGACCAGACGTCGGCCGCCGTGCGCGAGGACTGAGTGAATGACTGAAGAGACGCAAGTCGAGCAACCACTGGTTTCCGTGGTGATCCCTGTGTTCAACGGAGAACTGACGATCGCGCGCGCGATCGACTCCGTGTTCACACAAACGCATCCGAACGTCGAGTGCATCGTCGTCGATGACGAGTCGCAGGACTCGACTGCCGAGATCCTGAGGTCGTACGGCGACCGAATTCAAGCGGTGTTCAACGAGAAGAATCGCGGTACCGCCGGCGCCTACAATATCGGAACTTCCAAGGCCACGGGCGAGTTCGTCATACTCATGGCCAGCGACTGCTGCATGACAGACCCGTATCACATCACCAAGGCGCTGGTTCACATGAGCGACCCAACGCTCGCCGCAGTATCCGGTCAGGGCATCTTCGACCACCTCGACAAGCTCGACACGATCCAACGCATCTTCACGACGGTGAACCTTCTCGACGTGACCGACTCGGAAGACGAGGTCTTCGAGGTGCCGTTTATCGAGACGCGTTGCGATCTCGTCCGATACAAGGCGCTCGAGGAGATCGGTTTCTGGTTCGAGGGTCTGTACAACTCGACGGAAGACCAGGACATCTCGGCGCGAATCCGCCAACTAGGCTATCGATTGATTCAGGACAAGCGCATTCGCTTCGCACTCGACTTCGGCCAGACGGAAGACAACCTCTACAAGGTCATCAAGAAGCAGTACAAGTACGCCAACGGTCAAGGCTACATCTTCTTGAAGTACGGTCTTGGTCACCACGTCATGACCGGGAACCAGGCCAATCGCCGGTCGCGAATTTGGCACCGATTCATTCAAATCGTGCTCGGCCCGACGACGATCGGCCTCGCGGCGTTGATTCCTGTCTGGCCGCTGGCCGGAACACTTCTGGCGCTGATGCTAGGTGCGCGCGCGGCCTACTACTTCCTGAGTTCCGGCCGCTGGCTCGGCGGACTCGATCGTGTTTTCTGCGCCGTCATCGGCATCGTATGCGATCTCACCTACAGCCTGAGCTTCCTGTGGTCGCTCGTCCTCTGGATCGCCCGCGACCCGAGTGTCGTACGCTTCGGTAAGCCGGTTGCCGAGCAAGGGCGAGGCGCGTGAAGCGAATAGTCCGACATTTCAAGTATTCGATCTGCTCGCTCCTACTCCTAGCAACGATACAGGTGTTCGTGGAAACGTTCGCGCTGGCATGGGTCTTCAAGGGCCAGATCATGCCGCCGTACGACTTCTATCCTACCCAGCTCTACGATTTTCTCGCGAAGCTGCGATTCCAGTTCTCCGAGTGGCTCTACTGGATGCCCGAACTCCCGTCCACATTCCTACCGACCGCGACCGTTCACCACGTCGCCGTGTTCGCGCAGCTGTTTCCTATCGGCGTCGCGATGGCAATACTCGTCGGCACGGCAGGCGGATTCGTATGGACGGTCCTTGCGCCACGCTCGGAATTGCGCGCGCGCACGTATGTCGCCGGTTGGATTCTGGTCGGCTTCGCTGTTCACACGGCCCTCGTCCTACCGCCGCTCGAACTACACGACGATCCGAGCTTGAGCGCGATCGGCTACCGCCTGCGCAGTTTGGTCATAGACGGGACGGCCGTTGCAGCTGCGGTATTCTTCGTTTCGAGCCTGCTGACTCTCGCTCTCATCCCACGCTTCACGCGCCGATATCGTCGACGCCTGACGATCGTCCTCACGTTGCTGCTCATCACGACAGCCGCTGCTCTGATGACACTCCCCACAACGCCGACATCGCAGCATGAGCAAACCAACACGGCGGCGTCGCCTCTTCCGAACAACCATGCGAAGCAGGGCAAATACAATATCCTGCTGATCTCGATCGACAGCCTGAGGGCCGACCACGTCGGTTGCTACGGCTATGAGCGCAATACGACGCCGACCATGGACAAAGTAGCGGCCGACGGCATCCGCTTTGCGAACGCGATGTCTACATCTTCGTGGACGCTACCGACCCACCTGACAATGTTCACCGGCCGATATCAGATCGCTCATGGTGTGATGCACGAGAGCTACACACTGAGCGACCAAGTACCGACGATGGGCGAGGTGATGAAAGCCGCCGGCTACGCGACCGCAGGCTTCGTATCCGCTCCCTACCTGGCGGCTCACTACGGCTACTCGCGAGGCATGGACGTCTATCGCGACCTGAGCAGCGAGTACGGACATCGCGCCGAAGCACGCTCCGCGATCGTATCGAAAGAGCTCACGGAACTCGCCGTCGACTGGCTCGAGGACAACAAGGACGAGCCTTTCTTCATGTTCGTTCACAATTTCGACGCGCACTACGACTACACGCCGCCGCCCCCCTACGACACCATGTTCGACGACGACTATGAAGGCGAGATGGACGGCAACCACTTCATCGAACGCAAAGATGTCAACGCGAACATGGACAAGCGCGATCTCGATCACATCCTAGCGCTATATGATGGCGAGATTCGCTACGCGGACGACCACATCGGCATCCTGCTCGACCAGCTCAGGGAGCTAGGCCTGCACGACGACACGATCGTGCTGATCGTGTCGGACCACGGCGATGAGTTTTTCGAGCATGGCAACAAGGGACACCACCGCACGCTTTACGACGAGGTACTACGCGTCCCCATGATCGTCCGTTTGCCTGATCGTGCGCATGCCGGAACGGTTGTCGACGAGCAGGTCACTCTCGTCGACCTCATGCCGACGATGCTCGAACTGGCGGGCATCGACGCAACCGATGGCATGCAAGGCATTTCGATGGCACCGCTGATGGCCGGTCGCCGAAGCGGACGCACAGCGATCTACTCGGCGTTCCTAGACAAACGTGGATTCAATCTGCAGGTGGGTCGACGCACGAGCGAGTCGAAGGTCATTCAGCACTTCAATCGTATCACGCACCCGAAACAGACACCGGTCGAGCGATACGACATAGAAATCGATGCGGGCGAATTGGAAGATATCGCTCCGATGACTCAGGTCCGCACGCGCGGTGAACTCGATATTCTAGCGGCTTTCCTGGACGACCAGTGGACCGAGAACCGCCGCATCAACGTGCTCAGTCACGGGGCCAATCGCATCGACATAGACGACGACACGATGGAAGCGCTCAAAGCGTTGGGCTACGTAGGAGACTAAGGCGTCACGGGGCGCGTAGCGTCCGCGCCCCCACCGCCGTCTTTACCGCCCATGCGGTAACTGAGAACGGTTTGCAGCAAGGCAGCCAACGAACTCACTTGCATTTTCGCCATCACGCGTGAGCGATGGACTTCCACCGTCTTCGGACTCAATTCGAGTTCCGCAGCGATCACTTTGTTCGGCTTCCCGTCGATGACGAGATCCATAACCTCGCGCTCACGCGGCGTGAGTCGAGCGATCCGTTCTTCCACCTTAGAGCGTTCAGACTCTTTCCCGCGCTGGCGGTAATCGCGTTCGATCGCTTCGTTGATGGTTTCGAGCAGTTCTTGATCGGTGAACGGCTTCTCGAGAAAGTCGACTGCACCGCCTTTGAGGGCGCGCACTGCCATTGGCACGTCTCCGTAGCCGGTCACCATGATTACCGGAGAACGTATTCCGCGCTCAGACAGAAACTCCTGGAGTTCGAGCCCGCTCATCCCGGGCATTCGTACGTCGAAAACGAGACAGCCCGGTCGCTCAGGATCGTAGGCATCGAGGAACTCTTGGGCGCTGGCGAACGTTTCAACGGCCATCCCAACGGAGCGGACCAAGAAACTCATTGAATCCCGCATCGCAGGATCGTCATCTACGATAAAAACCGTCGCGCTTGCTAGTGCTGTATCCATGTCAGCCCTCAGCGAACCACATCGGTGTTCGCCAGACAAGCGAAAAGCTACTCATTCCGGCTATCTACACGCGCCACATAGACGTTTCGACAGTGCGAGAACCTGTTTCACTTCGCATCATCACCGAGGTTTCACGGTTCTGGGAACGGTAAATGCGAATGTCGCGCCTTCGCCCTTGACCGACTCGCCCCAAATCCGCCCCCCGTGCGCCTCCACGATGGATCGCGATAGGGAAAGCCCTAGGCCGAGCCCGGAACTCTTCGTACTGCTAAATGCCTCGAAAAGAGCGTCGGCATCGGCCGTTTCGAACCCCGCGCCGCTATCGGTGACGCTGACCTCGACGAAAGCGTCTGCGCATCGCGTCGCAACGTGAATCTGTTTCGTCTCCGCCGTCCCGTTGCTCATGGCATCGAACCCGTTGCGCACGAGGTTCAGAACAACTTGTTCGGTCTGGATCGGATCAACCTGAACCCAGGACGGTTCCGTGTCGAAATACGTCACGATCTCGACTCCGAGTTCGAGCGCCTCGGGCCGCACGAGAGCAAGCGCCGAGGACACGAGCTCGTTGATCGCGTACCACTCTCGACGCGGCTCCTGTTTGCGCACGTGGCGCCTCAGACTTTGCACCACTTCTCCGGCGCGCATCGCTTGGCGCGACATCTGCTCGGTCACCTCCATCAGCTCCGCGATATCGACGTTGCCCGACGCCAATCGACGCTGGCAGCCTCGTGCGAACGAACTGATGGCCGACAGGGGCTGGTTGAGTTCGTGTGCCAGCCACGGTGCGAGTTCCCCCATGGTCCCCAACCGTAACGTGTGTGCCAGCTCTGCCTGGTGTTCGTGAACCGCGCGTTCGGCCCTGCGGCGCTCGAGTGCATTGGCGAGCAGCTCGGCCGCGATACGCAACGATGCGAAGATATCTTCGTTCACGCCCGGGCGATCGCTCCCGGTCGAGAACGCAACGAAGCCGCGTTGACCGCTGGAGCCGAACAGCGCGACGCGCACCGTGAATCGAACGCCGATCCGTTCGAGCAGCTCGCGTTCCGCTTGCGCTTCGGGTGGAAGCTCAGAGACCCTCACTGCGTGGACGGACGTGCGGGTGGACAGATGCGAGACCCCCCATTGCATGTCTGAGATCGCAATGTTCTGAACAGCCTCGAATCGCTCAGCACTCGGTCGTGATGCCCATTCGTGCGTGCATGAGATAGTGCGGCCGCCGGCATCAATCTGAAAGATCGAGACGGTGTGGAAGCCGGTAAACGCAGCAAGCTCGCGCAGTGCACCGACCAGCCCATCGTCGAGTTCCGCGTCGGGGAGATTGACGAGGTCCATCGCAAGGTGCCCGATCAGGCGCTCGAACTCGGCACGATGGGCCAACTCTTGCTCCGTACGCCGACGCTCCAACACGTTCGCAAACATCGTCACGACGACGTCCACGATTGCCAGCGCCTCCTCGGTCCAGCGTTTGGGTTCGCCGAGTGAGCTGAATCCGAGCATCGCCACTAGCTCCCCTTTACGTATGATCGGATACGTAACGCAGCTGCGTAGATCGACGGCACGCGCCGCCAGTTGCTCGGAGCGAGCCGCTTCCGGAAAGTCGGTTTCGACATCTGCGACGTGGATCCGCTCGCCTCTCTCGAGTTGTGCACGCGTCCACGGATAGTCGGCCAGGGTGAACTGATTCAGTTCGCCCCGGTACGGGGCACCTTGGGCCGAGGTCCACGCGAAGCTATCACCCAACGTGCTGTGATCGGTAGCGAGAATCGTGAAGTACGCGATATCTACGCCGGCGAACTCCCCTACCAACCGCAATGCTCTCTCGATCCCGTCGTCAACGGCCTCCACGGGCACATCGATGAAGCCCGTCGCCAGTTCGGAGATCAAGCGCTCGAAACGCGCGTGGTAGGCCAGTTCCTCGGCAAAGTGTTTCTCTTCGGTGATGTCGTCAGTGACACCGGCCACCAGCGCAGTCTCGCCGTCTCCGTCGGGCACGGGGAAACAGCGCGTGCGCAGCCAACGCACCTCGCCATCGTGGCATCGTAGCCGATACTCGTACGACGTACGCTGCTTACAGCCACGCGAGAAGCCGTCCACTACCAGCTGGAAGTCGTCGGGATGTATCATGCGATCGCGACGGATCATCGCCGCCTGATCAAGGGTCGCAGTGGGGGCCGGGTCGAAGATCGTGGCCAGGCCCTTGCTCGCGTACACGAATTCCAGATTCTCGGGCTTGCAGACCCAGAAGAGCGTCTGCACGTTGTCGGCCATCTGCTGCAAGCGCTCGCCGCTCTCACGCAGAATATGATCGGCGACGCGACGCTCGAGCACGTTCGAAATCATTTCTGCGCCGATTCGTAATAGGGCCAGCCTTTCGACATCCCACTGTGTCGCGCTGGACGACGAGAACCCGATCAGGCCTGCCTGTCGCCCGCCGTCGAAAGGAACGGCTACGAACGCGCGAATCCCCTGATCCACCAGATAGTCGCGCGTCTTGTCGCGCACCGGTGGGTCTTCGACGAGGTCATTCTCGAAGACCGTCTGGCCCGCGAGCAGCGACGCCGCCATAAAATCCCAAACATGCACACCCGATATCGCGCGTATGGAGTCCAGGCCCGGCGCGGCCCACTCGTGCCGCAGTCCGACATCCGCGGAGGTATCGTCGCGATAGAGCACGACTGCCGCTCGATTCGCGCCTACGAAACGAGCGACCTGCTCGAGCGCGCGAACAACACCGGTATCCACACGATCGATCGGCAGATTGATGAAATTGGTAGCGAGTGCCGTGACAACTCGGTCAAATTCAGCGCGCTGATGAAGCTCGGACTCTGCGCGCTTGCGCGCAGTGATATCGACGACTTGAGAAATGACGTACTGCGGTTCACCCGTCGCATCGCGCACGACCGACAGATGCACCTGGCCGTGCAGAATTCGCCCGTCTGCGTGCACGAGACGAAGATCGCGCAACACGCTGTCTTTCGCACCGGTGAGGAGCCCGGGCAGTTCATCGTTGACCGAGCGCAGGTCGTCGGGATGCACCATGTTGGTCAACAGCGAACCACTGTAGTGATCGGCTGGATACCCGAGCATCTGCTGCATCGCCCGATTCACCCAAACCGAGTGTCCCTCGAGACTTCGAAGCGCCATCCCAACCGGCGCGTTACTGAACGCCTCGCTAAAGCGATTGGCCGACAGCCTGGCTTCTTCTTCGGCCCGCTTGCGCTTGGTGACGTCGCGTACGTGGGCAACGAAGAACCGCCCCACGTCGGCGTCCCCTTCGACTGCGGAGACATCCACACGCGTCCAAATCACCCTCTCGTCGTCGATGACGTAACGCTTCTCGAAAGAGCAATGATCGACTTCGCCCGCCCCCATACGCCGATGGATCTCTTCGGAAAATCCTTGGTCATCCGGATGCCCGAGTGCTTCGTCGGCCTGCATCCCGAGGAACTCCTGCGGCCGGCGAAATATATCGAGGAAGGCTCGGTTCGCGTGCAGGACGACTCCGTCGGCGTCGAAGAGCGCGACGCCGGCGGGCGCAAAATCGAAGGAAGCGCGGAGGTACTCGCGCTCACGGTCGTCCCAAACCGATCCGTCAGACGGAGTCGGTAGCTTGGTCGGTCCGGGTTTCGGAGTAATTGCCACTTCTGTCGGCCACGGCCGGCCCAGTGCAGGACCACCGCAGGCGTCGACACCATAGCACCGGTGCGCGCACCAAAACGAGCGCGAATATTTCGGTCCTAGTAGCCCTGAATCGTTGCGAAACGTGCGCGATGGAACGCGGAATCACCGAATGTCAGCTCCGAACCACGCGCGCGCTTGAGATAGAATCCGATGTCGTGCTCGTCGGTCATGCCGATGCCGCCGTGCATCTGGATCGCCTCATACCCCACGAGCACCGCCAGGTCCGAAACGCGTGCCTTGGCGACCGAGACGAGGGCGCGCGCATCGTCTGCGCCGCTGTCTAGTGCTTGTGCAGCACCGGCCACGGCGGAACGCCCGAGTTCCAACTCGACGAACATTTCTGCAGCGCGATGTTTGAGAGCCTGGAACGTCCCAATCAACACGCCGAACTGCTTGCGCGTCTTGAGATACTCGAGAGTCATTTCGAAGGCTTCCAACGATCCACCGAGCATCTCGGCCGCGAGGCCGACGGTCGCCCGGTCGATGACGTCGTCGAGCAGCGCCACGCCCGCGCCCTCTGCTCCGAGAAGTGCATCGCGACCGACCTCAACGTCGTGCAGACGAACAATGGCACTATTGCGCAGGTGCATCGTCGTCTGCTGCACGATCTCGACGCCGGCTGCCTCGCGATCGACCATGAACACCGACACTCCGTCCGGGTCGTCGACGACACCGGCCGTGCGCGCAGAGACGACGAGCTTGTCGGCGACATGGCCGTCGATCACCAGCACCTTTTCTCCGCTGATGGCGTAACCGCCTGCCGCTGAAGTCGCGGCCGTCTTAACTTGCGAAGTAGAGTAGCGCGAGCCCTTCTCTTGGTATGCGAGCGTCATCAGTAAGCTGCCGTCGGCGACCTTCGGCAGTAGTTCTGATTTTTGCGCCTCGTTCCCGCCGAGCAGAACCGCGTTCCCACCGAGCAGCACTGCAGAGAGCAACGGCTCGGGTACCAGCTTTCGTCCACACTCCTCGAGCACACAAGCCATTTCGGCGTAGCCCATCCCGAGCCCGCCGTACTGTTCCGGGATCAAGATGCCCTGCCAGCCGAGTTCGGCCATGCGTCCCCAGAGCTCACGCGAGAACCCGACCTCGTCCCCGCTCTCGCGGATCTGCCGAATGCGGGAAGTCGGCGATTCGTTCTTTACGAAGTCGCCGGCCATCTGCTTCAAGAGTTGCTGATCTTCATTCAGTATCAGTGCCATGGACCGTTACCCTCTCCCGCTACTCGGGCAATCCAAGAACGCGCTTGGCGATGATGTTCAGCTGCACCTCTGAGGTACCGCCTTCGATGGAATTGCCGCGCGAGCGCAGCCACGAACGAGTAACGTCGAGTTCGTCTTGCTCGAAGCCTTCGCCTTCCCAACCGAGCGCCTGCGGCCCGAGTACTGAGACCATCATGGAATGCCGATCCTTGTTGAGCTCGGTCGCGTAGTATTTGAAGATCGACGACTCCGGGCCGGGCTGCTGGCCTATCTTCGCCGCTTCCTTCGTTCGACCGACGGTCAGATCAAAACAGACTTTGTTCATCGTAAGCTGGGCGATCTTGTCACGAACGACCTGGTCCGAAATTTTGCCGTCGCCGTCTTCGCCGATGTATGTGCGAGCGAGCTCCACCAACTGATTGCGCTCACTGCTCTCACTGAACGCATCACTGATCATCGTGCGCTCATGGCCGAGGAGCGCCTTGGCCATCGTCCAGCCGTCGTTCACCGCGCCGACGACCTGGTCTCGCGGCACCCGGACGTCGTCGAGGAAGGTTTCGCAAAACGGCGAGGCACCGCTGATCAGCTTGATCGCCTGCACGCTCACGCCGGGGCTTTGCATATCTAGGAGAATGAACGTGATGCCCTGATGCTTGGGCACATCGGGGTCGGTCCGGATGAGGCAGAACATCCAATCCGACTGATCGGCGTACGATGTCCAGACCTTCTGCCCGTTGAGAACGTAGTCGTCGCCATCGACGACCGCGCGCGTCTGTAGACTCGCCAAGTCCGAGCCTGACCCGGGTTCGGAGTACCCCTGGCACCAACGAATCTCGCCGCGGCAGATCTCCGGTAGAAAACGCAGCTTCTGCTCTTCACTACCATTGGCCACCAGCAATGGACCGATCATGGTCAGCCCAAAGCCGATCAGCGGTGGCTTCGCTCGCACTGCCGACATTTCCTGCGAGAGAATCTTCGCCTGCGCCTTGTCGAGACCACCGCCACCGTACTCGCGCGGCCACGTCGGAGCCGTCCAGCCCTTCGCGGCCATGCGCTCGAGCCAGACTTTCGCATCCGCATTCGGGTAGGTTTGTTTCTTGCCGCCCCAGACAAGATCGTCTGCCAGCGCGGGATTTCCGCGCTTCCTCGGGGCCCATCGCATCGACTGCGGACAGTTTTCTTCCAACCACGCCCGCGTCTGTTCGCGGAAAGACTCTAGATCGCTCATGGCAGGCGAGTTTAACGAGGCGCCCGCGAGAACGTAAACCGCGCAGCAACCGCGCTGCTACCCTTCCGTATCGGCGCCGAGTCGCCGACGATCGATCTCGCGCGCGGATATCAACTCCGCTTCATCGTCGATACCCTCGCATTCCAGCGCCGCAGCCTTCCAGGCATCGGCGCTCTGCATATTCGCAGACCAAAACGGAAAACTGCGGCACTGCCCAGGCCGGGCTTCGTGGATCGTGCAGAGCTTCTCATGCAGAAATACGCAGGCGCCGGACTCAGTGTCTTCGATCAAGGAGTACCTAGTGCCGATCCTGCGCAGATAGCGCGCACCGAAAGCATCGAGCGTGAGGCCGATTTTCGTCGCGATGCCGGCGGCTTCCGGCACCGTGACCCACACGTAACCGGTCTGCCCGGTGCAGCAGGCGCCGCACTGTGTGCACGAGAACCGTAGGCCGTCGCCGTACCAAGGATCTTCTCGCGGCTCCCCCATTGGCAGAAAGCGTGTATAGGATTCAGGCAGTCTCGCCCAACGTCGCGCGCACGGCCACGCCGGCGCCGGCGCCAACTAACAACGCAGATAGCGACTGCGGCCTTCGAGCAACCGAGCCGCCTCGTCGGCAAGAGCTCGAACACGACGTTCCCAACCGGTATCGAGGTCGCGCAAGGAATCACCGCCAGCTCGCGCGATCAACGCGACGGCCAGGTGCCAACTCAAGACGCTTCGCGCCACCGCACTGCCGCGCTGTGCGCCGTACGACTCGACAAGAGCGCGTACGCAAGCGCGGGGAACGCCCGTCGGCGCGCCAACGGCTAGTGACTGATCGATAGTATGGGCACACACCGCGGCAACGTCGTAGTACGGATGCCCACACATCAGGTTATCCCAGTCGCAGATGCCGACTGTTGCACCATCGACAAAAATTGAATCACCGTCGAGATGTCCGTGAATGGGTACGACCCGATCGATCTCGCTCGCGGAAACACCGGTAAGAATACGCTCGACGATCGACTCCATCGCTGTGGCCAATTCCGGCAGAACTCGTACGACGCGCTGTGCCGCCTTCAATGCTGAATCGACGACCGTCTCGGTTCGTAGTACGGTGGTCGGTCGGATCGACGCACGATGTAAAGACACTAGTGCGCGTCCGAGCCGTTCAAACGGCTCTCGAAACGGCTGCTGCATGTAGGAAGTGAACACTCGCCCTCTCGGCTCACGAAGCACGATCGCGCCTCGCGATGGATCCGCAACGATGAGATCGGGCACGCGAAATCCAAAATCTCCGCGCTCCCCGGCCGCTTCGATCAAACAATAGTTCGCATGAGCGATGCCGGCTTCCACCGGGTCGAGGATCTTCAAAACGAGCCGCGCGTCGCGGCCCGTCTGGTACGCAAACTCCGCCATGTTCGGCGGTGCGTACCTGACGAGCCGCGGCAACGGTCCCTCCCCGCCCCCTATGAAACTGTTCTCTTCGGTGCCGGCTAAGCGCGCAAGAGACGAGGGATCGATCGCCCAGGGAAGCGCCGATAGACCAGGACCGTTCGGCAACGTCCACACCGCTGCATGGAAGGACGGGATGGTGAAGAACGGTGGAACGGCATTCGAAACGCATCCCTCGGCGCACGCACTCTTGCTAGCGCGCTCGAGTTCGGCGGCATCTGTATACACGCGCAAGTACAGTTCGAGGTTAACCGATTCCCCAGGCTCACCATCGTCGGTTACTACCGACGCTTCGGCCATCACGGTCGCGCCTTCGAACGGTTCGTACACCGTGCGTTGCGTCTCGACGGCGACCTTGTCGGGAGCATCGCCCATCCACTGCTTCCAGGCATCGCCGAGATGCTCGGCAACGGCGCCGGTTGCGCGTATTCCTTCGAGGGAATGAAAGACGGTGTCGTCTAGGTAACTCATGCGAACGCTGGCTTTCGCCCGGGAGGGCCCCCTTACGGGTTAGCCCATTCGACCTACACAATATGTACCAAACAATGCAGGACTGGGTCTATCGGGCCTACCCGGAATTTTCTCTGCTAGTTTTCCCTACGTGCACTCCCTCACGCGCGATTGGGGTCGACTCATCGCAAACGAAACAGTAAGACACGTAGGCAGGCCCGCCAATGATAGAGATCATCTCATCACTCTTTCGCGAAGGCGCGATCTTTGTCGTGTTCTTGATCGGAATCCTCTTCATGGGATTTCGATCGCGCTCACGCTGAGCGAGCTGAGCGAGCTGAGCAAGTTGCGCGAACGTCGTGCGACTACGCTGCGGTGAATTGCTCCAGAAGGCCGATCAACTCGGAACGCTCGAACGGCTTGGACAACGTCGCAGCGGCTCCGAGTGCTTCGGCGCTGGCGAGATAGTGCTCCGGGCCGCTCGTTCCGCCGCCGCCCGACATCACGATGATCGGAGTCGCGGCTGCGATGCCGTGGATCTCCCCCATCGTCTCCACTCCCTCGATACGACCGGGCATGATGACGTCCAACAGAACCACGTCGGCACCGGCGCGCTCGAACTCACGAACGCCGGACTCACCGTCGTAGGCGGTTCTGACGTGGTAGCCTGCCGTCTCCAGACTCTCGCGAATGGTGATGCAAAAGTCGCGGTCGTCGTCGATGACGAGAACGCTAGTCACCAGCGACACTCCCCTGCGGCTGCGCGCCGTTGCTGCGCGGTCCACCGGCCGCATCGGCCTCGTCGTTCGACGTAGCGACACGCAGCGGAAGTACGATATCCACGACCGTGCCGGAGCCTAGAGCGGAAGTAACGTCGAGCCTGCCTCCATGTGCGGCGACGATGCTCCGCACGAGCCCGAATCCAATACCGCTGGGACTGTCGGGTGAGACGTTACCGGCGCGCAGGGCGGCGAGCATCTCCTCCTCCATCCCTCGCCCGTCGTCGCGGACGCTGATTGTCACGGCGTCGCCCATCGTGTCATCCGCCGCACGCTTGGTAAGACGGACCTCGATGCTGCCATTCGCCTCGACCGCCGACAGTGCGTTCAGAATCAAGTTGAAGAACAACTGCTCCATAGCGAGCGTATCGGCTTCGATCATCGGAGGGTCGAGACCAGTCTCATTGACGAGAACGGCACGCGCCGTGGTCTTGGCCGATGTCAACGCGAGGATGTCGTCCGCTACGGCTACGAGGTCCACCGGGGCGCGTACCGTAGACGAGACATCCGGCTGCCCGAGCCTCGCGACGAACAGTCGGCTCAGGCGGCAAGCCCGCAGTATACGAACGGCTTGTTCACGGCCTCGGGGCGAATCGGCAACCGCGATCGACAATAACTCGGCGTTGCCGGAGATCGTCCCCAGAAGATTGTTCAGGTCATGAACAACGCCACTGGCCTCACTCGAGAAGGCCTTGTTCGGAGACTCATCCGGTTCCCGACCGAAGCGATGGTCGAACTCGCGCTGACAGGCGCGCGCAAAGAACGGAACCATCGCATTCGCCGATTCGCCGCAAGCGCACGCCGCGTAGCGCACCTGTTGCCTGCGCATGAGCGCGCTTCGAGCGGTCCGTCCGCGCCTGGAGCCGCCGCTATGCGCGATGACGGCGCCGTTCAGGTCCTCGATCCAGAAGGCTGTGGTCCCACCGGCAAGTGCGCAGTAGTCCGCGCAAACGGCTTCGAGTTCCAGTATGTTCAGCGTATCGGGCAAGCTGCTGGCGCTCATCGAGATCCCCCACTCAGTGAACTGCTCTAAGTGTACTTCAACCGGGACTCGTCGAAGGATAGGGAGCACCCTGATTCTCGACCGCGCAATCCCTGAACGAAGCTGCACGAGATGACCTAGGATGACGTAAGATGACCTAAGGGTATCGCGGATACGGAATACGTCCCCCTTGTGATTCGGTCCTCAGGTGACAAGGCGAACCGAAGTCTACGACAAGAGGCATGGTTGCCGCCCCGTCAGTACGTGAAAAAGCGAGGCAATACGGGGTTTTGTGGCGACGAATCGCACGACCGTATCGCGCGCCACGCGTGATTCCGATAATTTATAGCGTTCATGTTCGACCCGGCACTCAGCCTGAGCGGTTTCGTCGTTGGTATGCTGGTAGGCATGACCGGCGTGGGCGGAGGCGCTCTGATGACCCCGCTGCTCATCCTCGTCTTCGGAATGGCTCCGACGACCGCTGTCGGCACCGACCTGGTCTACGCTACGCTGACGAAGACGTTCGGCTCCATTCAATACTGGCGTCGCGGCCAGGTTAACTACCCTTACATTCGCTGGCTCGTCGTAGGCTCGGTCCCTGGCGCGATGTTCGCGGTATTCGTACTGACACCGCAACTCGAAGCCGCCGGGATAGACATGGAGGCAATGACGGCCGACCTGCTCGGCACGATGCTCCTGATCGTCGGTATCATCAGCGTGCTGGAGAACCGCTTCTTTGCCGGCCGGCTGCGCGATTCACAGATCATTCGCAGCGAAGCGATTCAGCGCCGATTCAAGGAACCGATCCTCGTCATCGGCGGTCTCGTGATCGGCATTACCGTGGGCCTGACCTCGGTGGGATCCGGGGCGATCCTGATGGCCATCCTGCTGCTGGTATCTGAACTGGGCGTACTCGTCCTGATCGGCACGGACTTAGTCCATGCGACGATCCTGCTCGCCGCCGCCGGCACTGCGCACTTCTTCAAGGGAAACGTCGAATTCGACATCGTTGGCGCACTGTTGATCGGCTCGCTTCCGGGAATTTGGCTCGGTAGTCGGCTGGCGCAGAAAATCCCTACGACGCCGCTACGCTATGCACTAGCCGTGCTGCTCGCCATCACCGGCATCAAACTGATCTCTGGATAAGGCGCGCACCGTCAGTGGGCATGCGTTTCTAGACGACCGTTCCAGATCAACGCTTCGATCGAGCCGAACAAGAAGAACAGGTAGCCCGGCGCTTCCGAGACTTCTTCGACAGCCCGTCGCATGACCAGGGTCTGATCACCCGACGACATCGCGCGCCAGAAGGACTCCTGCCCGATGACCTGCGCGTAGCAGAGCAACACAAACAGACCGAAGAGCAGCATGGTTGACGACGGCGTCATCGCGTAGGTCTCGATCTGGCGCGCTAGTGTCCGCCGGCCGCGATACATGACGATCGCCGCGAGCGCGATGATCGGCACGAGGCAGTACATGTAAGCGCCAGGCGCGACTTGCCGATCGAGATAGTTGTCGAGTTCACGCACGGCAAACGCCACGAGAGCTAGCGCACACAGTTCGAACAACTCTTTGAACTGACTGTGCAGCACCGCCGCGAAGAAAAAGGCGGTGCAAGCGAGCGACGCAAGAATTACTTGAACTGCTTCAAGTGGCCCTTCTTCGACCGCCAAGCCGGCAGCGTGCCCCGTTGTCGCGGCGAGTACGGCAGCTTCCAGCAGCAGCGACGCAGCGATCACGTAGATCCCGAGCCGCACGATCAACCACCAGCGACCCCGGCGAGTGCTCGATAATACGGATCGTCTACCGCTAGGCATGCGGGTGACTGAGGATGACGGCAAGGTTCCGACGGCGTCGCTCACGAATGCTCCTTGATCTACAGCGCAGACCTGAGTCCGCGCGCACGGCAGCGCCGACCGCGTGGCAGGCGCCCGGCACTATGATAGCAAGCTCAGGCCTGCCTTTTTGCAGCTTTCGCGATACCGCCCGCCTGCCCTCTTTGCAGCAGTCGCCGACATGACAGCGCGCGGGCGCTGCGCTACGATTGATCGTCAACAGATGCTCCGGACTCTTCGAAAACTACTACGACTGCACACACGCAATGCACACGCGACGTCGGGCGCGCTGGCACTCGCTCTTTATCTCGGCTCCGTACTGCTCACTCCGGCCCTTCATCAGAGCAAGCACGGAATCGACAGCAGCCCGGCGAGTCATTGTGCACTGGAAGTCGCGGCTGATCGGCCGCAGCTCCGAGCGCCGTGCGCGCTCCCTTGTGCCAACCCCGATCACGACCATGGCTCCCATGAGTCGGCCCACGGTGGGCTTTGTCGTGTCTGCTGCGCACTGAGCGCCCCGACACAGATCTCCGATGCCTGGACGCCGCTCGTCTCTAATCATCGTCTTCACTCGCTGCGAACCTTGCGCGAGTCACCCTCAAGCGCGCACCTGAACGGCGCCGCCGCGCCCCGCGGCCCTCCTCTCTTCATCCTGTGAACGTTTCCGCGACTCGGTAAACGAAACGATCGGTGGGTGATCCACCTGCCCGATTGCACAACAGGAGAATTCCATGACTAAGGCTCTATGGGTCGGCCTCGGCGTATTGTGTTTCGCCGTGACGACCGAATCAGTATGGGCGCAGACGCCCACCACCGACGAACAACGACTCGAAGCACTCGAACGAAGGATCGAGCGGATCGAACGCCGACACGAGAAAGAACTGCAGGAGTTGCACGGTCGGATCCACACGCTCGAGCACGAGCTGCAACAGGGTCATACGGCGTCGCGCGGATCTACAACCGACGGCGACGTGCGTTCTGAGGCACCCTCCTCACCGGCCAGCTCCACGTCAGCTATCGCGAACGCGCTGAACCCGAAGATAACGGTGTTTGGGAACTTCGTAGCGCGCACCGACAGCCATAGCGTGCAGACGGAAACCGGCGAGAGCATCGACAATCGCTTCAATCTGCGCGAGGTCGAGGTCGATTTTCGCTCGGCGATAGATCCGTGGGCCGATGGCGTTCTGATCGTCGCACTCGAATCAGAAGTTCCCGGAGAGTACGACGTCGGCGTCGAAGAAGGATATGTGACGCTCAAGAAATTGCCGCTGCTCGACGCGGCACCGATGGGGCTGAAGCTGACGGCGGGTCGTTTTCGTCCCGAATTCGGTCGGCTGAACCAAACCCATACGCACGATCTACCGTGGACGACGCGACCACGATCCTACCAAACCTTCCTGGGGGAGGAAGGCTTCATAGAAAGCGGTCTCGCCGGCGCAGTGTTCCTGCCGACTCCCGGCGACAACAATGTCCTGAGTGCAAGCGGCGCAGTCGTCAACGGCGGGAGCGTACCCGTCGGCGAGAACAACGGCGGTGAGAATCCCGCCTACCTAGGACATCTTGAGTGGTTCTGGGATCTGGCACCGGGACATGACGTCGAGATCGGCTCCTCGATATACGCCGGCAACTTCGACGAGGCTGGAGATCTCGACTCGCGCCTGTACGGCCTGGATCTAACCTACAAGTGGAAGCCGTACGCACGAGGAGAATGGCGGTCGTTCCTGGCGGGAGGCGAAGCATTCTTCGCCGACATCAACCAGCCGGGCGGCGGCGACAGTACGCCGATGGGCTACTACCTTTGGACGCAGTACCAGCTGGATCGCAACGTCTACATCGGTGCACGCTACGACTTCACCGAAGATCTGCTCGACGAGAGCCTCAATACCGATACGTACAGCGCATTCTTCACGTACTACACGACAGAGTTCCTGCGTTTGCGCCTCGGGTACGAACACACGGAAAGCGACCTTCCCGAGATGGACGGCCTCGATACCGGATGGCTGGAATTGAACTTCGTGTTCGGCTCGCATCCGGTAGAGCCGTACTGGGTGAACCGATGAAACACATTGCAGCAGCCTGCCTCGTCGCCTCTCTCTCGATGCTTACGACAACGACAGCGGCGCGAGCCGAAGAACCTATCGAGCCGGTGAGGGTCGTCACGACCCTCACCGTGTTGGCCGCTCTCGTTGCCGAGGTGGGAGGACAACACGTCCACGTCGAATCGTTAAGCGACCCTCGACAAGATCCGCATTTCGTTTCACCGCGCCCCACCCTCATGAAACGCGTGCGCGAGGCCGACGCTCTTGTCGAAATCGGTCTGCAACTGGAGTTGTGGGCACAAAAGGTCATAGACGGCTCAGGCAACGCTCGAGTACAGATGGGCCAAGTGGGACGAATCGTCGCTTCCGCGGGAATACCAACACTCGAGCGCCCGCTGGTTCTGTCACGCACAAGCGGGGACGTGCACCCCGACGGCAATCCGCATGTGTGGCTCGATCCCATCAACGCCAAGCGGATGGCGCGCAACATTGCCGACGGCCTGGCGGCGGTATCGCCACAGCTGGCTGCCACGTTCGACGAGAACGCAAAGACCTTCAGTCACAGGCTCGACGTCGCGTTGTTCGGCGCATCGTTGGTCGACAAAGTCGGTGGCGACAAACTCACACGTCTGGCCGAAGACGGCACCGTGTTCACGTACCTGTCAGACCGCGGCCTCGACCGTGAACTAGGCGGATGGCTCGCGGCTGCGGCTCCTTTGCGCACGAAAAAAGTCATCACGTATCACAAAACGTGGCCGTACTTCGCAAAGCGCTTCGGATTGGGCATTCCGATGCAGATCGAGGAAAAGCCCGGAATTGCGCCCTCGGCACAACACCGAGACGCCGTCATTCGACTAGTGGAAGGCGGCGGCATCAGCGCAATCGTCAGCGCGACCTTTTACGATCGTCGTGCTGCCGATTACATCGCCGAGCGAACCGGCCTGACGGCCGTCACGCTTCCGATACAGCCCGACGCGGGTAAAGCAGGGATTTCTTACTTCGACTTCATCGATTACCTGATAGACACGCTGGTCGCGGCCACCCACGGAGAACCGTAGTGTCGGAATTCTTTGTTTCGATGACCTACCCGTTTCTCGCCTGTCTGCTTCTGGCGGGCATTCACGTGTACCTGGGCATCCATGTGATCGAGCGGCAGGTGATCTTCGTCGACCTCGCACTCGCGCAGTTCGCCGCCCTTGGCGCGGTATGCGCGATACTGTTCGGCTACAATGCGGAGCTCGATCCGTGGACGGCCAAAGCGTTCTCGCTCGCAATGGCCGTCGGCGCGGCCTCGGTCTTCTCGCTCACACGTCAACGGAATGACCGCGTACCGCAGGAAGCAATCATAGGAATAGCCTATGCCGCCGCAGTAGCGGCAAGCATTCTCGCGAGTGCGCACCTACCGCACGGTGCGGATGAGATTCGTGAACTGCTGGCTGGAAGTATCATCTGGGTGACGCGCGAGACCATCATAGAAGCGGCCGCCGTATACGCCACAGTGGGTGTGTTCCACTACATATTTCGAGAGCAGTTCCTCGCGGTATCGCTCGATCCTTCCGACGCACGCCGCCGCGGTGTTAACGTACGGCTCTGGGACTTCCTGTTCTACGCATCGTTCGCCGTCGTCGTGACGAGTTCCGTCGCGATCGCGGGCGTCCTGCTCGTGTTCGCCTTCTTAATGGTCCCCGCCGTCGCCGCGGTTTTGCTCTCTCGAAGCATCCGCACGCGCCTCGCCATCGGATGGACGATCGGAGCAACTGTCAGCTTTGCGGGTGTCTCGCTATCCTATGTTAGCGATCTGCCGTCAGGCCCCGTGATCGTTCTCGCATTGGTCGCGTCACTCGCCGCAGTCGCGCTGTTGCGGTCAGTCGCACAATCCGTTTCGCCGGCTCGAGCGGCATTGCGTAGCGCCGCCGTATTCATCGCGATCTCGTTGTTGGCGTGGAACAGCGGCGGCCTGCGCAGAAGCCACGAACCGACGCTCGTGGAACTCGCGTCGAGCCGCGCTGCCAATGAGCGGTTGATCGCCGTCGAGACGGCGCGCGAATCGGACCTAGAATGGGCGCAATTGCGCGATCTCCGTCGACACCTCCTCGCCGACCCCGTCCCCGAGGTGCGTGCGGCCACGGCCGAGATCGTGGCCCACCATCATGACATCTCGCTGCTCGTCGCGCTGCACGCGCTACTCATCGACAACGAAGAAGAGGTTAGAGAGGCAGCGGTTCGCGCCGTTCGCTCCTTGCATGAACCGGCCAGTATCGAACCGCTCCTGGCCGCGGCTCACGATGAGTCCGACGACTATCTACGAGCCGAGATGGCCGAAGCGATCGTCGAACTCGGCGACGAGCGCGGCGTTCAGGTTTTGCTGGCGATCATCGACGAGAGCGCACTGCTGCAGGTCCGCAAGGAGGCGTACGAGCATCTCTCGCACCACATCGCGATTCGTGTCCCCGATCCGACGGGGAGCGACTCGTCACTGCGCGCCTGGTGGGCGCAGCAGCGTGACGGATTGCAATGGAACGCCGAGCGACTCGTGTTCGAGACGCGCTGACTGCGACGGCAGGACGCCGGCGCGTCGCTCGCTCGCGAGAATAGGAGCGAAGCGGATCAACCCCGAACAATTCTGCCGGCTACCGGTCAAACCCGTTTCGCCGCCTTCCGACTTGAAGGCGTCGGCGCGTTCTTTGCGACAAAGCGGTGGTCCTCCACCAAGCGGAGCAGGTCGAAGGTACTCAGCATCCCCACCACCGTGTGCTCGTGAGTGACCACGACGTGATGAATGCGATGGTTTCTCATAACGCGCGCCGCTGTACTGACGTCGTCGTATCGGGAGACAGTATAAACCTTGTCGGTCATGATTTGAGAAACCGGTGACGCGTCCTTCAGATCGGCGGCGAGATCGGTTCTCGAGATGATCCCGATGGCCTTCTTGTCGGAGTCCACGACCGGAATCGCCCCTATCTTGTTGCGTTCCATCATCGTTCGCACATGCCCGACGGTAACGTGCGGCTCAGTGGTTACAACAGGATGCGTCATGAGTTCGTCGACCTTCACGTTCATAGAGTCCTCCTCGGAAGAAAGGGCAGCGACTGGGTCCGGCGTACGCGTAACACCGAACGCTTAGGTCAGATACTGCACACGCTATGCCACGAACGCGTTGCGGCATGCGGAGATTCCCGAAGGAATGACGAGTGTTGCGAGCGTCTACCGTGTGCGCAGCACAGACCACTCGCATGGCTGGGAATTGACGACGAAATCCGTCGCAATCTCTGGAATTGTCAGGAAGGAAAAAACGACTAGTCGCTGAGCGCAATCAGCGTCAGTTCGCCTGAACCAGAATCATTCCCACGACGACGAGGATGCCGCCGCAAACGCGCAGCGCGCTCGCCGGGTGCACAGCGAAGCCCACCAAGCCGAAGTGGTCGATGACCAGCGAGGCGGTGACGGTGCCGACTACCATCGCCGCGACGTAACCGGCAGCTCCCAACCGGGGAGCCAAAATGATTGCGCTCAAAACCATCGCGGCACCCAACACGCCACCCAACCAACTCCACGCCGGCGCGCCGACCAGCGCGCGCGCACCCGACGTAGGAACGCCGAGTACCGCGATCATTGCGGCGAGCGTGATGCTGGCGACGACCGTGTTGGTCAAAGCGCCCCATAAAGGGTGGCCGTGGTAACCGGCGATGGTGGCGTTGATGCCGGCCTGCAGCGGCGGCAGGCAACCGACGGCAATTGCCGCGACGATCAATACGATGGTGGAAGACGACATAGGTGACGTGGATACCGGAGTATGCTCGCTAGTCCGAGCCGGTTCGCCAGACACGCACCCGCACCCGACATTCCCCCCCCTTCCCTCAAACCGACGTTGCGGCGATTGTCCTACTCGAGGCCGCTCGAGGCCGGCCGAGGCCACTTGAGGCTGCTTGGCCGTCCTCGTCGTCTCGACCGCCGGCGGCGGCGCAGATATGTTGCACCGTAATGACCCAGAATAGTTTTTGGTTCGCGCTTCTCGCCGCGACATCGGTCGTGATGCTGTCTGCCTGCGCGCCGACGATGATCGACCACGACGGAGCGATGCTCTTCAACCCGGCCTACGTCCGCTTCCTGGAGTCCGATAGCAGAGACCGATGGCAGAAACCCGATGATGTGATCGCCGCGCTCGCAGTTCCAACGGGCGCGGTCGTCGCAGACATCGGAGCCGGCGGCGGATACTTCACCCGACGCTTCGCTGATCGCGTGGGCCCCGCCGGCCTCATCTATGCCACCGACGTCCAAGACGCGATGATCCGCGAGCTGAGCGAACGCGTAATCGACAAAGGCTACGAGAACGTCGAGGTGGTGCGGAGCAGTCCGCAAGACCCCATGCTGCCAACGGGGTGCTGCGACCTTATCTTCTTCGCAAACGTCTACAAAGAGATACAGGACCGCAACGCCTATCTCGCAAACGTGCGTAAGGCGCTAAGACCCGACGGCCGAGTAGCGATCATAGGTTTCCCACCCGACGGCTCGTTCATGGGACCCCCGCGAGAGGTCCGGCTGTCCACAGAACAGGTCGTCGAAGAGTTCGCCGATTCGGGCTTCACCCTCACGCAGAGCCACGACTTTCTGCCCATGCAATACTTCCTGGAATTCAAGCTAGCGGTAGTAGCCAGACACTGAGTTGGCACGAACAGTGGCTATGCACGTCGACGCTGACGGCGAACCTCACCGGCGACGCGTGCGGCAGGCCTCGACCTCTTGACGATACGCCACACCGTGGAACAATCCCTCACTGTGAAAATGCCAAGCACTCAGGCCACCCTCGTTTTGTCGTTTCTCCTGCTGACGCTGCCGGCCGGCGCCGGCGCACATGATACCGACACGCCCCACCCGCACGCCGACGGCTACCGCTACCAGCTAGCGAACGGACCGGCACTGCGAAACGTGGCGGCCGGCGTTGAGAACGTCCGGGGCAAGGTTCTCGAGACGATGGATTCCGGTGCCTACACCTACGTGCGCGTGAGGACCCCGGACGGCGAGGTCTGGGCGGCCGGCCCGCTCGTGTCGGTCAAGGCGGGCGACACGGCCACGCTCGGCGACGGCATGCCGATGAAGAACTTCCACAGTAAGGGGCTAGATCGCGACTTCGAGGAAATCCTCTTCGTCGGCTCCATCAAGGTCAATGACACACGCGCCGCAGATTCGGCCGCGCCCAGCAACAAGGCACCGCACGGCGACATCACGTCGTCACCATCGGCGGACATCGATCTCTCGAATATTCCGAAGGCCGAGGGCGGCGTCACCGTCGGTCAGGTCTTCACCGAGAACTCGTCACTGGCCGGTAAGGAAGTCGTGATCCGCGCGAAGGTCGTCAAATCGAACACTGGCATCATGGGAAAGAACTGGCTCCACCTACGCGACGGCACCGCCGGACCCGGTGGCGAGGATGATCTCACGGTGACGACGAGCGGCACTGCCCGCGTCGGCGAAACCGTCGTCGTGCGCGGCAAAGTCACGACCAACAAGGACTTCGGATTCGGCTACCGCTACGAAGTGATTGTCGAAGACGCGACCGTCACTGTCGAGTGACCGAGGGCGAGAGCCAGCGAGCATGTCAGTCAGCACACCTTCCTCAAGCGCACTGATGATTAGTTCCAACTTCGGCCCACGCTGCTGATAGGGGAACCCGAGCTGTCCAGAGCGTGTCACCCACATAGAGATCGAGCGAGCAAAAGGAGATACAGATGAGCGAAGCACCCAAACTCCCGCGTACCTATAAGGCCTTCATGCAACGATTCCCGAAACTCGGGCAGGCTTGGGATCTGATGCGTGAAGCCGAAAGCGAGGGCCCCTTCGACGAGAAGACCATGCGGCTCGTGAAGCTCGCGATCGCTATCGGGGGTATGAAAGAAGGCGCCGTGCATTCGAGTGTACGCAAAGCGCGTTCCGCCGGTGTCACCGACGAAGAAATAGAACATGTGCTCGTCACGGCAGCGAGCACACTCGGTATGCCGCCGACGGTGACCGTCTACTCGTGGGTGCTCGACGAACTCGAAGGTCGCGAGCGCAAACGCTAGCACCATTTCTTTTTGTAAATCGGGGCGGACGCAGAAGGCTTCCGCGCGACCGCATCGAGGAGATCTCTAAGTGCAGGCTTTACAAGTCTTGATGAACGAACATCGCACCGTCGAATCGGTGCTCGACTCACTGTGCATGTTCACCCAAGCGACCGTCGAGAACGGCACCGATCAGCGCGACACGTTGGCGCGCTTCGTTGAACTACTTCGGATGTTCGACGAACTGCACCACATGAAGGAAGAGGACATTCTCTTCGACCGCATGTTGCAAAACGGGTTTCCGCGCGACAACGGGCCGCTGGCGGTGATGTTGACCGACCATACAACCTGCCGTGAGGTCGTTGCGGCGTTGGCGGCTCTGGCTGACCGGACCGAGGTCTGGACGGACGAAAACCGTCGTGTGCTCAACGAGACCGCAACCCAATACACCTTGCTTCTGAAGTCTCACATAGCAAAAGAAGACAATGTTTTGTACCCGATGAGCGAACGGTTTCTGCCACCATCGCAATGGACGGAACTCGATCGCTGCTTCGATGAGTTCGAAAAGAAGTGGGCCGGCGACGGGAAGCTTGTCGATTTCCGCGAAAGGGTCGACGAATTGCGCCAAGCTTGGCCCGCCGAGGACGGCCCGACCCCCGCCGGCGGTTGCGGATTCTAGCGACGTAGCGGCTTGATACTCGTGACGATGTCGACGATCGGCTTCTACTCTACTTTCCCGCCTGCGCTGCCGCCGCTTCCTCCGCGAGTTGGCAGCCCGGTTCAGCGCCGCACGACGGCGCTGCCGGCAACGAGACGACATCGGGTGCTACTCCAAGCCGTTCGCACTCCGCAGCAATGAACTCACCGAGCAGTTCACCAAGCGAACGGTAGAACGGGTGGAGTGCAGCAATCGCGAGCTGCTCTGCAAAAAACGGCGCCCATCGTCCGAGGTGATCGTCCATGAACTTCGTGATTGCATCTCGGCAGACCTGAACCTGCTCCTCCTTGCCCAGCTCAACGCCGCGCTCTTCCTTGCAGACCAGCCAGTGCATGAGTTCCAGTTCGGCACCCATGTGGTCGACGCGCTCCTGGACCCTCAACTCGACGCCGAAGGCCTTGTAGAAACCCGCGATGTCGGCCATGCGCTGGGTCTTGCTGAAGGCTCCCGGGTCACCATACTCCAGCTGGTATGGAGCGACGCCCCCAGCGACGGTCAGGGAAAAGACCCTCGTATGCTCGTGGAGAAGATCTTTCACTTCGGCGTCTGGAGGCAGCGCGGCGCCGAAGAACTCTGTCGCCTTCAGTGCGGTCACGAGCTCTTCGGTCGGTGAGTTGAAAGCTAGCGCCAGTATCTTGTAGGTGGTTGCGATGTCGTTCATCGGAGTGACCAGAGATAGGACGTCATATCTCGGAAATCATCGTCGGTGACGATCAGCGGCGAATCAGGATCGTCCTCATCCGCGCGCATGTTGTAGAAGCTCGGCATCGTCGACAGACCGCTCGTCGGATCGAAGTATCCGGGTGCCGGTACGACGATGGCGTTGGGCTTGATGATGGATTCCAGAAGATATTCCGGGCGATGGATTGCTCCCGCATAGCTCAGATCGGGTCCGACGATGCCGCCGGACGCGACACCAGGAAGCGCGTGGCAACTCGTACATCCCAGCGCAGCGACCAACGACTTGCCCTTCGCGGGATCTGCGCCGGCCAAGACAGTAGAAGCCGGCGTCGCTTGTTTCGCCGATGCGTTCTCTCCCGAGAACACCACGAAACGCCACCGCGTCAAGCCCTTCATGCCGTTGCGCTCGGCGGCTGCACCATCCCACACTGCGAAGGTGATCGGCAACAGTCCCGCTCCCACGCGGATGCGCGCGCCCACGCCGTTGGGCTTGAGAGGCCTCTTCATGACGACGCGCCAGGCACCGTCCTTGTAGATCCCCTTCCCGTCCAACTTTGCCGACGGCGTCGATGTCAGCGTCCCGAATCCCTCTGCGACCAGGTTCTCCACCGGGCTGGTTCGCGACGTTTGCGACAGCGGCGATCCGGCCGCTTTGCCGGCAACGTAGTTGATGGGTCCGGCACGGGGTATGCGGTTCGCATAAGCCTCGGTGACACCTCGATACCCACTGTCGATGTCGGTCTGCCAGGCCGCTTTCCACTGCCAGACATTGACGGGCCGCCCCTCGTTGCCCATGCCGATGTACGGCAGGGGAATGCCTTCGCCATAGTCAGTCGGGAAACCGACGGCAATCGCGTCTGCGAAATGTCCCGCCGTGCTGACATCGTCGTTCTTGGTCGCATCGGCCGCGACCACAAGCAGTGCGAACTCGCTGTCGTTGTACAAGGCTCGGACGCTGATCTGCGAGCGCGTCAACTTCGCTGCGCTCGGCGCGACCGCGAACTGAGACACCAACGGGACCTCGTGCTCCGATGCGGCTGCCCACTTGGCGTCATCGGGATCGGTAGGAAGAACGCCGTCGACCTTGTGCGCCCGCAAAAGATCTCCAGCCTTCTCCAGCTGATCCAATCGCGTGTTGTCGGCGGCCCGGGCGCGTGTCGCGGGCGAAACGCTGAAAAAAACAAAGCCAACCAAGGCAGCAATAGTGGCGGCCCCAGCTACGGATGACAGTCCGGTGTTTGGTCTCATATTGCGTTCGACCTCTCTGGCGGCCGGACGATGACCGGCTCCTCGACCTCTGTACGGAAGATTTCTTCACCGTTTTCGCGGTAGGCGATCACGGTGTCGTTGTACATCGTGAACTTCTCACCGCGCACCTTCGTTTCATACGCCTTCGGCCCTTCCTCGATTTCGTAGCGAAAGACGATTTCCTGTGAGCGGCGAAACAATTGCATGACCGCCAGCAGCTCGCGGCTCGGCGCGCGGTACGCGTTGATCGCCTCTTCTACGCCCGGTCCAAACATCTGCGTCAGGTACTCCCGCGGAACCCAGCGTGGCGGGATGTAGTAAATATTCGGCTCGGTACCGAACTGCGGATAGAGCGGCAGTGCGACCTTCGCGACCTTCACCATGTGGTACAGAGGATTGTGCCGGTCTTCTTTCCACGAACCGTCCTCATTGAGATCGACCAACCCCTGCAAGCGGATTTGACCGACGCAGGCCGTCATACAGCGCGTCTCCATGGGATGACCGTTGGTAAGCGGGTCCGATCCCTCCACGCGCGGATAACAACCGATGCATTTCTCGGAAACCCGGCTCTGCGCGTTGTACATCGGCTTCTTGTACGGACAGGCCTCCATGCACTTGCGGTAGCCGCGACATCGTTCCTGATCGATCAGGACGATGCCGTCTTCCGGGCGTTTGTAGATGGCGTTGCGTGGGCAGGCCGCCGCGCAAGCCGGATAAGAACAATGATTGCAGATGCGCTGGAGGTAAAAGAACCACGCCTTGTGGGCAGGCAGTTCTGCTCCGCCGTCGGCAAGCCCCAGCTTCCCCGACGACTTGTACTTGGTAGAGGTATCCTCGTAGAGGTTCGGCGTACGCCACTCGGCGTTCGTCGGCAGGTAACCTAGAACGCGTTCGTTCTTCGGTGCGGCCTCGAAGATCGTCTTTCCGTCGAAGGTTCCGTCTTCGCTCCACTTCTGTCCGTCGGGATCAGCCTCGGCCAATTGCGAGAGAATCTTCGAATCCCAATTGGCGGGATAGCCACCGTAGGGCTTACTCTCGACGTTGTTCCACCACATGTACTCCTGCCCCTCGGAAAAGGTCCAGGTGGACTTACATGCCATCGAGCAGGTTTGGCAGGCGATACAGCGATTCGTGTTGAAGACCGCCGCGAACTGTCGCTTCGAGTGGTGCTCCTCATACGGATACTCCATGTTGCGACCTAGTTGCCAGTTGTACACTTCAGCCATTGCGAATCTCCTCAATGAGGTCCATCACGTACGCCTCGCCTTTGGTTTTCAAGATCTCATGAGTCGCCCGATAGAACGGATTGCGGAACAGTCCGACGATCTTCTCATCCGAGTAGCCGAGCAGCATGTACTCCTCTACAAACGTCTCGGCCATTTGTCGGTACGACGCTTCATCCATCGGCACGTCCATGACCGCAGGAACCAAGGCCATCGGATCGTCGGCATCGAACTCTTTGTCATGACCTGACATAGTCGCCCCTCAGGTACCTGCGCATTTCCTCGCTCTCGTTATCGGGCGTGTGCCCCGTCGTGGCCGGCTGCCACTTGCCCTTGGCGTTCAACCCACCGTCCTCGGCCTTGGTAATCTTCACCAAGGTCTCCTTCGGAACGGTGTTGATATAGTGATTGTCGGCCTCTCCGCCGAAGATGAACTTCATACCGGCCTTGGCCTTATGAAACAGCGTGTCGGTCTGATGCATGGGCATCGCCCACTCGCGCGTGATGCTCTGCTGCGACCCGTAGCGGAAGTTCGCCTGATAGCCGGTCTCCGACAGCGCACGCCCATCCGCGCGTGTCTCGTGGGCCTTGACCGTCTTCTCGGTCGCGATCCAGGTTCCATGTTTCATCATCACCACGTGATACGGATACGCGGGATTGTATTTGGCCCGCAGCATCAAGCGCGCGACCTTGTAGAACGGGTCCTTCGGGTCGGCACCCTTGTAGGGACGATCCGCCGGGTTCGCATCCACGTAGATACAATCCCCATCGCTGATCCCGAGATCCTTCGCGGCTTGAGGATTGATGTGAAGTTGATGGTCTCCCGAGTCCGGCAGCCGCTTGTCTTCGCGAAGCGCGTCACCGAAGTTGCTCGCCCACACTCGGTTCCACATCACGTTGGACCACTGGGAATGGACGGTGTGTCTGGTTTTCGGCGTCACGCAGTAAAAGTGGAAACCGTCCTCCCAAAGTGGATTCTTCGTATTCTTGACCTTGGCCCACGGCATCTTCACGTTGCGGACGTGGCGCGCCTCGCCATCCATTTCTTCGAGCGGAATTCCGTAGTCTTCAGGGCGCACCAGCGGGTTGCTGGATACGATGGCGTTGGGTAGGTACGGGGTCGCTTCGGGCCCTTCGCGGTGCACAACGAAGTTTTCTCCGTACTCGAGCGCCTCGGGTATGTCGCAGTAGCTGTGCAGTCTACCCGAGTCGGTATAGAACGGTTTGGCCTCGTGTACCTGCTCCCAGAACGGCATGCGCGGATACGTCCTGAAAAGCATGAGCGCGGCGCCAGGTTCACCGTGCTTGCCCGAGATGATGTCCTTGAACTTGTAGCCGGACGTCGTCGTCGAGGCATCCAGGAGCCTTTGAATATAGACCTCAGTCTTCTTCTCGAGCGCAAACTTCCAATACTTCGCGAAGCGATCGTCGCCGAGCAGCTCGCCGAGTTTCTCTGCCATGCCGGCCAGAATCAGCACGTCATCTCGCGAATCGAACTGCGACTTGATACTCCCTTTCCAGATCTGCAAGAAGGGATTGGAACAGGAGCAGGTTATCTCGTGAGTCTCCGTCTCCATCCACCAGTTGGCCGGGAAAGCGACATCGGAGTACTCGATGCTCGCGTTCAGTTCGAGGTCGTTCCCCACGATCATGGCAACTCTGGGGATGACGTTCTTAATGACGTTGTATGCCCACTTGGAGTTATTGATGTGATTAACGTTGGTGTAGAAAAACGCCTTCGTTGGCGACGGCATGTGCGTGTCACCGGTGAAGACCTTGCGACCGTACTTGGGCGTGTCGACGATTAGCGGATGATCTCCGTGCGGCCAGTAGGCCGAACTCTCGTCCTGCGCATGGTTGGCGATCGGGACCTCCTTCCCCTTCGTGCGACTACTCAAATCGGGGTGAAACGGATCCTCGGCTACCCAGGTGCCGAGCCCCGCACCTACTTCCGGAGAGGCCTGGAAGTTGGCAGTTTTGTAGTTTCCCGCCCAAGTAAACGAGCCGGCACCGGGTTTGCCGATGTTGCCCGTAAGCATCAACGGCAGATAGGTTGCACGATTCACCTGGGTGGCGTGGAACCAGTGATTGATTCCCTCGCCGACATGAACCGCCACCGGATCGGTGGTGGCGATGTCGTCGGCCAAGCGCTCGATGAGCGCCTTCGGGGCCTGCGTGATCTCGGCGACGGTATCAATGTCGTAGTCCTTGAGATGGATCTTGTAGGCCTCCCAAACCGTCATGGCTTCGACTTGCGTACCGTCGGCGAGCTTCACCGTCCCCTTCCAGTCAAGGACGGGGTCGATGCCTCGGCTCTTCATGCCCGTACCGACATCGTCGCGCGTGATTGCCTTGAACTCGCCGCCCGCATCACGGACCACGAAGTCACCGAGCTTTTCGTATTGCTCGCGCGTCAGCCCTTGCTCCGCGAAGCTCGGCCCGTCTGCTTTTAGTCCCGGCGTATAGTCGGCGAAGACGTCTGCGGCATTGATTCGCTCCAGGTTGTCGGTCCGAAGAAGAAGCGGAAAATCAGTGAACTCTTTGACGAACTCTTCTTTATACGCGCCGCGGTCCATCAGTAACTTGGTGATGCCGAGAAACAGCGCCGCGTCGGAAGCCGGCCGGATCGGAATCCAGTAGTCGGCCTTGGTCGCCGGCGGACTGTACTCAGGGGTGATCACCACGACCTTGGCCCCGCGCTCTATCGATTCGATGAACCAGTGAGAGTCCGGCATCTTGTTTTCCACCAAGTTCTTCCCAACCTGAATGTGGAGCTTGGTGTTTCGCAGGTCGTTGAAGTCACAATCCGAGGTTTGCAAGCCGTGCACGAAGGGGTGGCCCGGTGCCTGGTCGCCGTGTTCGGTATAGTTGTCCCAGCTGCGGCCCCCCTTGGCGTCTTTCTCCTCGACACCACGAACATGGGCGTCGACCAGCGCCATCATGTTGGAGAAGCGGTACATCCCGAGTTTGCCCATCACTCCCAGCAGGCCCATCCCGCCGCGGAATTTCAGAGTACGGGTCCCCGCCCCCTCTAGCCGCGTGACCATCTCGGGGGGGTAGCCTTCGTCCAATAGTCGCTGAGCGCCTAGTGGCCCGCTGTACTGTTTCGCCAGGGCCACGAACCCGCCGGCCACCAACTTCATCGCGTCATCCCATTCGGCGGGTTGCAACTCGTCGGTTCCGCGACTGTCGAACTTGTACTGGGTCTTGAGTTCCGGAGTCAGGTACGGGTAACCGTCTTCCGCCCACTGTCGCCACCCCTTGCGCACGACAGGAGTCTTGAGACGGTTCGGACCGTAGATGCGTTGGGCGATCGTGAAGCCTTTCGGGCACATGCGCGGATTCCAATTGATCGTCGCTTTGTTGCCGTAGAGGTCTTGATACTTCTGGATGTCGTAGTTCTGCTCTGTTCGCGTGACGATGCCGTTGCGCACGATCGCCCGCACCCGGCAAGAGTGCGTGTCGTTCGGGGAACAGACGAACGTAAACGAAGAGTCGTACCGGTACTGATCCCGATAGACTTTTTCCCAACCGCGCGTCGGATAGACATCCAGCGGATTGCTGACCCCAACGATCGGTTTCAGGAAAGCGTAAGCCGGCGACGAAAGGACTGCCCCCGCTACCCCGGTAAAGCCTGCGATCTTCAAGAAGTCGCGTCTAGAAACACGATCCATTTGCTAACCTCCGATTTGCCCGATGAGCCGGGCCATAAACCCGACGACACGATCCATCGACTTGGTAAAATTGGTGAGCGTGACCCGCTCGACGGAATGACGAACTGGCAGACGACCCCGACCTGAGCGGCTTGTGTGTGTGGAACTGGGAAGCGTTGGAGCGGCGCGGTAGCGGCGCCTGTTTGGTAGCGCGAGTCGATCGGAAGCCGAATCTGTTGTCCGGCTCAGTGTCGGCGACATCCAGGGCCGCCGAGCACAATTCTAGCGAAACGGTATGTGATCGACTCCTCACTACTCTTCCCGTTAATCCGAATTTAAGACCTTTTATTCCTTTATTTCAGCCGGTGTCAACTCTTTTTGCGTCGAACTTCACTGACCGCCGCAAAATCAGCGATCGATGCAGCCCCGAGCCGGGCCAAGAGTTTCTCCCTGATCCCCTTCCACTCTTCGTGGGCCGGACAGGGCGCAACATCCGAACACGTGGGCAGACCCAGAAAGCACTGCGTAAGGGAATCCGGGCCCTCGATGCACTCGACTACGTCGAGAATCGTGATGTTATGAGGGAGAACCGCCAGTCGTACCCCACCGTTCGGGCCCTTGAAAGATTCGAGCAGCCGGCCTTGGACAAGTTGGGGGATCAGCTTCGCGAGGAAGGCATACGGGATGTCCTCAGCATCGGCGATCTCGCGCACCCGCATCGTCGTCGAAGCACTGCGGCTGGCAAGACAAACCAGTGCGCGTAACGCGTACTGCGCAGGCGTGGAGACACCCATCGGCACCCGGCAAAAGTAGACCACTTGGCACCTTGTGTCACGAAGATTCGGACCTACCTGTCAGAAATTTCTGTGGCGGCCCATAGATCGGTCGCGTGTCCCCGAATCATTGCCCTTTACGACGTAACGAGCAGCAGGTGGTGGCCTTAAGCTAGAGCATCCGTATACGGTCACGACCATGTCGGCTGGACTGTCGCGTTCTTCCGCGCGTCTCGCTCGAGGCTTCGTTCTCGGAGCGGCCTCAACCACGCACGCGAGGCCGCAACGCCCTGCTTGGTCACGTCGCTACCAGGATCGATATTGGTGAGAGATTCGAGGAATCGATGGCCAGCCCCCTAGCGTGCGTGCAACGACTAGGGGGACAAGGGTTGCGTCCCCTACAGTGACAAGTCGGAAACTGACCTTCCCCAGATCATCGAATTCCGTCCACATCGGAAACTCGCCGAGCATCCCGCGCGGAATGTTGAGCAGCCCCCTTTCGCCTGACCCGCATGAAACCTTGCCCGAAATCCAGATCCGCCTGGTACTGATTGTGGGCGTGGCAGCGCAACGTGATGTTGTCCTTCTCGTGCCTGCCGCCTTTCCCAAACGGGAGCTTGTGATGATACTCAATGCGGCGAGTCGCGCGGCAGCGCTGGCCGTTGTCATCAAAGGCACACCGACCGGTATCTCGCTTCCACACCGCGCGACGAACTGAAGCTGGAATCGCCCGCGTGTCCTTGAGCTTTGATTCGCCGCTGTGCGCTGATCGCGTGCCGACCTGCCTAGGTTTCGCGGTCAGCGCGGCCTTCGTCTTGAGCGTTTCGTCCAGCAGCAGTTGCAGCGCGCGGCCGATGATTTTTGCGGGATCTGCGTCCGGAATGGAATGTCCGAGAACATCCTGTAGCGCGCGCAAGGTATCGTGGGTCTGCTGATCGACGGTGACTTCTACCTTGTAACGGCTTGGCGCGAGCGGGACGATTTTTTTTGTAAACAGCGGTCGACTTGAACGCGTTTGAGCTAGGGCCATCAACATTGCTCGAAGAAGACCTCGGGCTGCACAATTCGTCTGGGCTGCAATTTCCGCCTCCGCTTGTCGGCGGCGGATCGGCACGGACTACGGGTCGCGTTGATCTCGGCAACGCCCGCACGCGCGAAGGTACATCAGGTCGCGGAGCAAGCTCGGCCACCAAAATATCAATCTGCCGCGAACTCTTGTGCTTGGCCCGCGCGAGTACTTCGAGATGATTGTCTTCAGTCAGATGCTTTCCGAGCCGAGTAATGCCGCTCAGATGCAGTTCACCTGCGACTACCATCGCTAAGATCACGGGAAAACGTCGAGCGGTACGTGCAGCCCAGATACGCTTGGCCGTCATCGACTCGGACATGTGAAAACGCCCCATACAGAACGCGAACATGGAAGGATACGCATGCTTAGCCCACAGCTTACGCTCATCGATCTCGGCAATGTACGCGAGCAGTTGCGCCGTGTTGGCGCGGTCGCGATCAACGAGATCAGCGAAGCGTTGGAGAAGTTTTTGTTCGGATACTCCCGCAAGAGAAGCGTGGGTGTTCATGGAATGAGACTAGCACGGGGTTTTTCACGACCATGCGCGCACACAGTGCAGGACAAACCAGATCCGCTCGTAGAATCTATCTCGCCCGCGCTCAGGAACGTTCGGTGTCGCTCACACAAAAACTCTGAGTCGACCGAGGAACGTCGCTTAGACACGGCGCCTACAAGCCAAAACTCCTGTCAAGGAAAAACAACACCCCACGCTGCGCTTATTCCGATCAAGCATAAGAAGGTCACAACATTCCCCGGGGAATGTGAGGCCGAGAGTCTTGCAACCTCAAGCCTCGAAGTTCTCTTATTCCTACGGAGGCGTGGCCGAGTCCGGCTGAAGGCACCGGTCTTGAAAACCGGCGGCCCGCAAGGGTCCGCGAGTTCGAATCTCGCCCCCATGATCGGAAAGCGTAGCCAGGACTGCGGGAACGTAGGCCGGGTACGCGACCGGATTTGTGATGCGGTAGTTGGCGATGACGTATCCGTGCATAGGCGCGGACACTATTGAGGATCCTCCGCTGTTGCGACCAGTAGCGCCGCGACCTTGCGCCGTCTAGCCGGAACGCTCCCTGAGGTCATCTACGAAGGCGAGCAGTTCCGTTTCGGCTTTTTCCAGCGAGGCTGTCTTGCCGTGCTTCCAGTCTCGGAACGCGTAGAAAAATCCGATCTGACGAGTCCGCCCGAATCGCGGAAAAACGATGGCCATCGGGCAGTAGTTCTGGTCGCCTGCCCAGGCGCGAAACACTCGGGCGGCGAACGCCCGCCGAAACTGCCGCGTTGAACGATCCGACCAATCGAGAACGACGGCATGTTCGCCAAGTATCGGTAGCCAATTGCTCTCGATGTAGTCGTGCCAGACGGGGCTTCGGGAGTAGATGAGAAGGAGGCGGCGCCCGCGCAGACCCCACACCAGTTCGACAACGAATCTGACGAGCAAGCGATAAAGGCTTTCGCCCGCCAGGTGCAGCGGAACGTAAACGGCAAGCAGCAAGAGAAGCGGAGACAGCGCCAGAAGACCCAGCCACTTACCGATCCGTTTGCCCATCGCCTTGTTACGCCGAGTTGTGGCCGTCAAGGCGAGCGAATTCCGCTCCATAGCCGACCGTTCCAGCCGGGGCGCTCGACGGTCAACATTCCGCGCGGAATGCTGGACGCGAGTACGAGACTCACGGACTCTCAAGATCCCCGACACTCAGTTATAGAAGAAGTGGCGTCCCCGACGGTTCTTGCACCTTGTCCATCCCAGTGGACTTGGTGTTCCACGCGACACGGGGGATCAAGCGGGCAGCCTGAGCATCGGACGGCAGAGAACGCACCCAATCCGCAACCAAAGACGGCCCCCCCTCCCCGGCCCCCCTTCGCACTATGGGACTCATACCCAATTGAATGTGTGCGACAAAAAAGGAATTATTTCCTCCTGACATGAGGCGGCGCTTTGTGCCCTAGCCTCCGCCAGTGTCGCGTCCAGCCTTTTCTCACGATCGAATAAGGCTGGAGACACAATGGCTCAGTCTTTAGGGGGGAGCATTGCAAGCTAGATTGGCCATACCCATCTTGTTTGCCGTCGCTTCGTTGGTCATCATCGGTTGCCAGCCGCCGCTTCCATACCCAGCATATCCCGCGACCCAGAAGTACCCAGCGAGCAAACCCGTCTGTCGATCGGATGTGCAGTTAGTCGTCGCATGTAACAGTCCGGAAGCCGCTACCATGTACATGAACAACCGAATCTACGATCGCACCGACAGCGGCTGGGTCGTCCAAGGCGAGCTCACTCCACAGCAACAGGCGGCGCGCAACGCAGCCCGATCAGAGAAAGAGGCGAAGGAGCTTGCGAAAGCCCTTGTCAAAGAGCTCGAGGTCGAGCTGCCCCGCGCCGCAGCGATCAAGGCCGCTATACCCGTCGGGCAGAAACTCAGGTCGATAAAATTTGCGATGAAAATCGATCGCATTTTTGCGTCGATGATGAGCTACCAGGAGAACGGCGCGATCCTAAGAAAGGACATTGATCGCTACGATGACGCTATTGTGGATGCCCACGGGGAAGTTCCTCGAGCGGTTATCGAATATGTGGAGGAGGCGTTTTCTGAGTTGAAGCACGACAGGTTCTCCGCACGTGCGCGCGCTACCCGCGTGGGCATCGAACTGTTGGCCGAGGATGACTAATCCTTACATGTCGCCCGCCCCCTCGTCCTACATGCGACAATGCGGAGAGAAAGAAGGGGCGTACTCGACGATTCTTGCACCTTGTCCATACCAGTGGAGCTGGTGTTCCATGCGACGCGGGGGGGATTGAGCGCGCAGCATGAGCGTTGCGCAGAGCTAAGCGCAACCTATCCGCAACCAACGCTCGGCCTGGGAAGCAACCCCCCCCAGGCCCCCCTTCGTGATAGTGACATACACGCCTTTGGAAGCGCCGCGACAAAAAGGGGGCACGTAACGATAAGACTTCGGAAACTGTTTCCGAAGTTGCGGCAGAACTCGGCAACTACTCGGGCGGTAGCGACCAAAGCGAGCGAATGATGTAGGGGCCGGGCTGATTCAGAGTGAACGGCAAAAAGACTTCCTCAAGCCTCACCGGATAATCGAGAGTGCGCGGAGGATCTACCTGGAGGCAGTTACCACTCGTGTTCTGGATTACCGATCGGTACTCAATTGGGCCGCTGGGAGCGGCTCGTATCGGACGGTAGAGGGTCCTGCCATCGGGGCTCACCGTATCCATGAGATTCACGGATCCGACGCTGCCATGCGAGCGGTAGGGTGTTCCGCTGCAACCCTCGTTAACGAACGCTACGCTTCCATCGCTTCTTGAGTGAGCGATTTGAGGATCGCCATTCGAGCTTGGCGCGTTCGGATAATCAAAATGCATGAACGCCCCAATGTCAGCATTCCAAACGGTGAGCCTAGGCCCGCTGCCGCTTCTTAGAACTCCCAATTCGTTACCGTTCGCAGCTTCCACGATGAACTGCTGACGTTCGAGACGTTCGATCCGCTGCTCCAGGGCACTGCACTCACCAGTCGCGCAATCTAGCTCAACGTCTAGGTCGACGGCCCGCCGTAGCACACGAAGGGCATCGGAAGCGGTTACTCCGCCGTCCCGATCAACATCACCGCATTCCTGCGCCGCGCTCAGACGCGGAACGGCTAGATCGGCAACCTGCATCGTAGCCACGAGCAGAAGGACGACGATCAGTGTCCGTAGCGTGATTCGTGCGTACATCAGCATCTCCATCGGCAACTTCGCCCTTTGCTATACTTCGCCTTGCCAGGGGAGGGGTCGTATCGCCAAAGGAATGGCGTGGTACGCCGGCCTACCTCTTGGGCTGTTGGCCTACTTCGGTAGCCCGATCCAAATCCACCGGCATCCCCCATCCCACACGCAGTATCGCCTCTTCGTCGAGATCGATGCAATTAGGGGGGACCACTGCCCCTGATTGGAGGCGCGGCGACAAAAAGGGACGCCGTCTTCCCCTGACGGAACCTGTCAACGACGTTGAGACACGTCGCGAGGCGAATCTACTGTCGCCGACCGTCAGCAGATGCGATCAGTCCGCCTCGCCGCGTGTCCCACTTCGTATAGGATTTGGGACATCGCTCGCGAAACGCGCGCCCCTCGAGGCTAATAGAATCAAGGCCGCCGTTGGAGCATCATCTGATCGATGTCCCAAATACGGATCGTTCGAGACATCCAAAGGTCAGGGCCCCTTAGCCTTGTAGTTTTCGAGGTCTTTCTTTATGACGGAACTGAACGTTGTCTTGAAACACTCCGTAGCAATACCGTCGTCAATCAGTAGCTGAACGACGACCGGCTCGGTTAATACCAGCGGTGCAGGTGCCTTGAAGTAGCCCCGATTGCCCTTGGCCGTTATCCGTATTTTAGACTTGCCTATATCGCCTTCGTCGAACTTCACGCGGGTCATACCGTCCGAAGCGCTGCCGGTCCTGGACTTGTACCTGAACCCTTTCCCCGTTTTCTGCCAGCACGGCTTGTTGTTGCATGTTTCACCATTCCCACCCGGTTGCAGATTCATCGCCTTGAGCATTCCGTCGGCATCGTAAATACAGAGGCGGTATGTGCTGCCGCCAACGTCAGGCATCTTGAAATCGCCTGCGGCGACAGCAGTCCCCTTGCTCCACTTCCATGTGAACTTGTCCCTCCTATCGGGAGTCGCATCTCTGACTTGGACCAGGGACTTACCGGCACCGTTCGCGGCGGCTAGGTGACACGCACTGTCCAGCTCCGGCACGGCACCGCAGAGTTCCGTAACGGTAAAGCGCTGGGCCTGGATCGACTTGTCGGACGAATCTGTACCTCCAGAGTCTTCGCTTGCCCAAACCACGACGAAGCTCCCTGAGGCATCTGCTGCCGCGGTGGGGTACATCGAGAAGCCGGGGTCGGTCGTGCTGATCTGGAACTCGGTGCCAACCGGCGTGCCTGCACTATCAAACCGCTGGCCTCTGACAGATCCGCCGTAGGGCTCCGAGGTCGGTGAGTAACGACTGTCCCACACCACGACAAAACTACCTGAGGCATCTGCTGCGATACGGGGGGAACCTTGCGACTCGCTCGTGTACGTATTGATCTTGAACTCTGTGCCCACCGGCATACCCGCGCTGTCGAATCGCTGGCCTTGAACAGAGAAGTCCGACTCGGAGCCGCTGGAGTATCGGCTCTGCCACACCACAACGAATCTCCCCATGGCATCGGCCGCAACGTCGGGGTTGCGCTGGTCGAGGGTCGTGTAGGTGTTGACCTGAAACTCCGTGCCAAGAAACGCCCCCGCACTGTCAAAGCGCTGACCCTGGATCGAAATTGCAGACGAATCCGAGCCAGAGGATCCTGTGCTCGTCCAAACCACAACGAAACTGGCGGAGCCATCTATCGCAACGCTGGGAGATAGCTGTGCCTGGGTCGTGTACGTATTGATCTGGAATTCCGTGCCGAGCGCCGCCCCGGCCGCGTCGAAGCGCTGGCCCTGGATCGAGTTGATAGACGAATCCGACCCGCTGGAGCCTGCGCTCGCCCAGACCACGACAAAACTATCCGACGCGTCAGCCGCAACGCTCGACTCGGACTGATCACCAATCGTGTAGGTATTAATCTGGAACTCCGTTCCAGCGGGAGCACCCGCGCTGTCGAATCGCTGGCCCTGGACCGACGAGTTAGACGAATCTGAACCCTCGGAGCCAGCACTTGACCAGACGACGACGAAGCTACCCGAGCCGCCCGCCGTAACGCTCGGGACACGCTGGGAATCAGATGTGTAGGTATTGATCTGCAACTCCGGCCCAACCCGAAAGGGCTGGCAGAACGCCGCATTGGGCAGGCCAAGCGTAAGCAGCACGACAAACAAAGGTAGTAGTGTTTTCATGAGCCTCTCGCGCCGACCATCGGGCTCGGACAACCAGAGCGTAACGTCCAGGCAACCACCGCGTCAATTCCCCACGTGGAGGTCTAGCCTCCTACCGCATTCTCGTGTCCCAAAAGAGCACGAACTGGGACAACGCAAAACCACCCGAATGAGGGGGTGCGAACAAGCCAGCGGCCGGCACCATGGCCCCCCGGGGACATCTGTCACGTATGCATACGAGTCCCGCGTCGAGTCCGCCTGTTTAAGTCTGGTCGCCCCGTTGCCGCGATGCGGCGCAGGCTTTGTGTCACGCGGGTTAGGACGGGTTTGGTAGGTACAGACACCGGACTGTTACTACTAAAAACGTAGTGCCCCTCTCAGCCACTATTTGTTCGCGCAACTCGCTACCTTGGCCTGCCTATCAGTTGTTGTGCCGGGCCAACAGGGCGCAGCAACGATAGCTGGAAGGAGCGCGCGGAAACCACGATGCCGACCGGCCTGAGCAAGCACAGCGGTTGGCCGATGCACGAGGCGGCTGAAGGACCTGGCGGTCGCGATCCGCGAAACGATCGAACCCTATCGGGGTTAGTAGTTTCCCCAATTGCACCAACGTGCGCCGCCCGCCGATAGTGGGGTATGTATCAACGTCTCCTCAGACTGCTCGGCCTCGGCGTACTGATCATCATGCCCGTGTCAGCGTGGGCGAATGTACTCGCTTCGACGCCAATGCTGCTCTCTGCGTCGGGGAACAATAGTTGCAACAACGGTGTCGGGTCGATGAATCGTCTTACGCTGCCGTTCAGCGGCGTCATCGACGAGTTCCTTCTTGAAGTTACGGACATACAAATCAGCGGGCCCGGCGGCGCGTCTGTCACCGGCGTTACAATCACATTTCTTGAGGGCAGTGGTGGAACACCATCGTCGGAAACTATTCACTTTGGTTTGCGTCGGTGTGTGCCAGGTTGTTTCGGCTGCGGTATTTGTGGGTCGCCCGTACAAGTGGGCGACATACAAACAGCCGTTGGCGGGCCTCTTCTCGGATTCGTCGACGGCAGTGGCGTCGCTGAGCCTGCGATAACAGTCTCAATTTGTTATGCGAACGATAACCAGCAGGTGTCTGTCGATGTTACGCTCAACGTTGCAGCGGTTGGCGAGATCCTTTGCGGGAATGGAGAGATGGATGTTGGCGAAGCATGCGACGACGCGAACACAGCCCCTAACGATTGCTGCTCGCCAATCTGTGAATTTGAAAGCGCAGCGACAGAATGTCGGTCTGCGGCAGGCAACTGCGATGTGGCAGAGACCTGCGACGGAGCGGGAGCATGCCCGGCCGATGGCGTAGAGAGCGCGGGCGTGGAATGTCGCGCAGCGGCAGATGTGTGTGACGCAGCCGAAACCTGTGATGGCGCGGCCACCGCCTGTCCAGCTGACATCGTGGTTGCGGCGGGCACCGAGTGCCGAGCGGCCAGTGGCGAGTGCGACATTGCTGAATCCTGCGACGGTGTGGGTAGTGACTGCCCGAGCGACGGCTTCGAGCCATCAGGTCTTGCATGTGAGGCAGACGCCGACGTGTGTACGGACGACACCTGCGACGGGGCGGGCGAGTGCCTCGCGGGCTCTTCAACCGACTGCGACGACAACAACGCATGCACGGGCACGGAGACCTGTGATCCGGTTCTCGGCTGTCAGGTAGGTACGCCGCTGGTATGCGATGACACGGACATCTGTACGGATGACAGCTGCGACCCCATCGTCGGCTGTGAGTTCGTAGTGGATCCGTCCAACGATCCGACCTGCGCCGTCGGGGCCTGTCCCGCAGTGCCCGAACCAACATGTCTGGACGCTGCACAAGGCAAGCTCGACTACAGCGAGAAGGCGTCCGGCAAAGAGAAGATGAAGCTGCAATGGAAGAAGATCACCACGGAGACCACTCAAGTTGGGTTCGGCGACCCTGTTGGTGGCCTTACCATCGTCACGCTGTGCATCTACGACGACGGTGATTCGCTGGTCGAGCAGTTCATCGTAGATCAGGGCGGGCAGCTTTGTGCCGGCAAAGACTGTTGGAAGCCCAAGTCGACGAAGGGCTACGACTACAAAGACAAGGGCATTGTGATGAATGGCGTCGAGAAGATGAGCTACACCAGTGGCGATCCAGACAAGGGCAAGGCCGACGCGAAGGGTAAGAACAACGCGGCCAACGGGCAAAACAGCTTGCCGCTAGGCGTGGTCGCCCAGCTCACGGGTAGCACGGTGCCGACGATACAGATGATCACGAGCGATGGTTTCTGCGTCGGTGCAACGATGACCGAGGTCAAGAAGGACGACGGCCTGCAGTACAAGGCCCGAAAGAAATAGCTCCGTTGACCCCCCTGAGCGTCTCGCCATCCGGCAGCGTTCAGGTGCGCCGCATCGTCGGCGGCAGATGCTTGTGTCACAGGTGTGCGTGCGCACTGCGTGACAGCCCGCTCGCTTTAGTCTACTCGTCCCATTGCTGTGATGTCACGCAGCTCTTGTGTCACACGATCGAGGGCGAGTCTGATAGTTCCCGGCAGCGAACTATTCCGGCCAAGCAAGGTACCGGCGAGTGGCCTCACGGGCCGTCTCAGCTCCTCGGCGTTCGATGCAGCGCAAGACATCGTCCCGACAGTCCCAACCGCCCTGCTCCAGGGCACCAGACCTACGCACGCTCGCACTTTGAACGGAGCATACTTGTGCGATGCTCAGCCCCATGAAGCCCCGGCTAGCTCCGGGCAGGAGGACTCTATGGACTGGGCAACTCTTGAGTCGAGCTTGATCGAACAGTGCGAAGACACGCCGGCGCATCACCGCGCTGCGCAACGAGTGCGCGAGACACTGGAACAACTCTGCGAGGCGCACGAGGCCGACGCTGAAGACCTGGCGCTGTTCGTGCTGCAGTGGCTCCGCGGGTTCAAGACGATTCGCAGAGAAGCAACGCCCACGATCACAGAGTTACGAGACTGGCTCAGGAGTCGCGCGGAAAACCTGGACAGAAGAAATTTCCACCCAGCACGCGAGACGGAGTGGCTCGCAGGCCGAGATCCCAATAGGCCGGAATACCGGCAACGCGAAGAGGAAGATCGGGAATCGATTCGCGCCCGGCTGCTCAGGGCGAACTTTTGCGCGGCTGCAAGCTACCTACAGGATAAGTCTAGAGCGGAAAACAATGAACAGGTATTTGCGTTTTGGCTTTCACCTGATGCTGAGCATGTGAACCGTGTCATAGAGGAGGCGAAGCAGTATCGCCTTGAGCCAATTTGGAAAACGCGTGTGCTCGCCGCGGAGTTTGCTCGGCTATTCTACGCGCGGATCGGATCGGTACGTACTTCGGACGTTGCCCTGGGCGTGGCGGTCGATTGCATTGCAGAAGAGTTCCAACGCACGCTCCAGAACCCCCGCTGGGTCGTGGTAGCCGACCTCCTTGTCCTGCTAACGGGAAAGGACGTTAACGAAAACCAGGCCCGCAAAAGCAGAAGTCCGGAGCCGTTAAGGAGCCATCTCCGTGAATCGGGTTTCCTCGATCTACGCTCGCCCTTCGAGCTGGCACCCTACAATGAGAACGAGGAGGCCCCCTCTCGTCTCCTCGCCCCATTCTTTCAGGAAGAGCCGGAATCAAAGGAGTGTCGCAAGCAGTGCCGCCTGGATACCGTCGGCGAGCTTCTCGCTGACGGCAACCACCTTGACCTCCTGATCGAGATGGTGGCAACCCCCGGCGCTATCGATACCTGAGGCGAGCTTCCGCTCACCTCTCCTCACCGCAAAGCCTCTACTCTGCCCAGGTTTCCGTTCGCGCGTGCAACCGGCCGGATCGCTGTCGGGACAGTCGTGACGCAATAATCGCTAGCGATTACGTGCACTTAGCCTTCGCCTCCCGGTGCTAGGCGTGGTCTACTAGTTCAAGCACGGCCGGAACGGCCAACGACGCAAGGAGAGCAAAAATGGCATCAACATATCGAATAGGACAGGCGGCATCCCTCATCGGGGTCTCCACAAGTTCACTTAAGCGGCTTGAAATCGAGGGGAAAATTCCGCTGGCCGAGCGCGACTGGAGCGGAGCCCGTCGGTACAGCCCGGAGCAGATAGAGGCGATCCGCGATCTATTGTTCTCGAAAGACGTTTCTGAGGCCGCGACATGATTGCGCATGTCGATGAAGTCCTTTCGAGGCTGGACCGTGTTCACCGCACCGCAGGCGGGTGGACTGCGCGCTGTCCTGCGCATGAGGATCGCAATCCGAGCTTGGCAATCGCTGAGGGGCACGATGGTCGTATCCTCGTTCACTGCCACCGAGGTTGCGCAGCAAGCGCCGTTGTAGCCGCGCTGGGACTCTCGTGGGCGCAGTTTTTCCCGCCACGCCACGTATGAGCCGCGCAGGAGACAATAGGCGACGAGAGGTCGCGCAGTACGTCTACTACGACGAACACAATCAGCCTCTGTTTCGGGTCGTCCGGACTGAGCCGAAGGGGTTCTACCAGCAGCGCTCGGACAGCACCGGCGGCTGGACCAAGGGTCTCGGCAGCAGCCGCCGAGTTCTCTACCGGCTGCCCCAGTTGTTGGCGGCGGACGCAGACGAAACGATCCATATCGTCGAGGGCGAGAAAGACGCTGATCGTCTCGCTGAGCTTGGTCTGATTGCGACGACGAATTCAGGCGGTGCGGGCAACTGGCGCGACGAATACAGCGAAGCACTGCGAGGTCGCACCGTCGCCATCATCCCCGACAACGATGAACCGGGGCGCACACATGGCGTGCAGGTCGCGGAGTCGCTGTCTCTGGTCGGGTGCGTGGTCAAGTTAGTCGAGCTACCTGACCAGGAACCGAAGGCCGACGTTAGCGATTACCTTGGGAAAGCGGGCTCTGTGGACGAGTTGGTCAAGTTGGTCAACTCCTCAGCGGTGTACACCCAAAAGTTTTCTACCTCCGAGTCGCAGGATTATTCAGCAGACCAGGGCCATCCCTACGAGGAAACATCGACGGGTATCGTCTGCTCGAAGTCTACCAACGACGGGCGGACCAAAATGGCACTCACCAATTTCACGGCCAGGATCGTCGCCGACATTGTGCATGACGATGGTGTCGAGAGCGTCCGAAGCTTTGAGATCGAGGCCCAACTCGGTGGGCGCAAGACCACGTTCGCGGTGCCAGCGACTCACTTCGCGGGCCTGGCATGGATCACGCCAAATCTCGGAGCGAAGGCCGTCGTCTACGCCGGTACGGCCAAGAAAGACCATGCCCGCACCGCGATTCAGTTGCTGAGTCCCGAGCCGCAATTGCGCATCGAGTACGCGCATACAGGATGGCGGGAGATCGACGATAGATGGGTCTACCTGCACGCCGGTGGTGCAATCCACGCCGACGGACTTGATACGAGCATATTCGTCAGCCTCAATGGCGCTTTGAGCGGTATCGACCTTCCCGAACCTCCGAAAGACAACGACCTGATCGAAGCGGTCCAGGCGTCACTTCGGATTCTGGACCTTGGCCCCGACGAGATCGTCATACCCGTACTTGCCGCTGTATTCCGGGCAGTCCTCGGACACTGCGACCTAAGCATCCACCTCGTCGGGCCAACCGGCGTATTCAAAAGCGAACTTGCGGCACTGGCGCAGCAGCACTTTGGTGCTGGCCTCGACGCGCGGAATCTACCCGGTTCGTGGTCGTCTACTGACAATGCACTTGAGATGGCAGCGTTCACCGCTAAGGACGCGCTGTTCTGCATCGATGACTTCGCACCCGAGGGCGGACAGAACGACATCAACCGGCTCCATCAGAAAGCAGCACGGCTATTGCGCGCACAGGGCAACCACTCCGCACGGCAACGACTCACGCGCGATTCACAGTTGCGTAGCGCCAAACCACCGCGCGGACTGATCCTTAGTACCGGCGAGGACGTACCTCGCGGGCAATCAGTGCGTGCGCGTGCGCTTATCGTTGAGCTCGGTAACGGCGACCTCGATGTCCATGTGCTCACTGCCTGCCAGCGCGACGCAGCCACGGGCGTCTATGCCGCCGCTATGAGCGGTTTCATATCCTGGATCGCTGCGAGCTACGGCGACACTAGTGGCGAGATTGACGCTGAGGTTGCCGCATTGCGCGCAGACCTCACGCTGAACGGGCAGCATCGGCGAACGCCGCAACTCATTGCGAACCTGGCTTTGGGATTACGCTACTTCCTAGACTTCGCCGCCGACATCGGCGCGATGTCCGACGAGAACGCAGCAGTTCTATGGGAACGTGGACTCACGGCACTACGTGATGCGGCTCAATCGCAAGAGGCACATCAGACGGCCAGCGATCCTGTAGCTGTGTATCTCGAATTGTTGAGGTCAGCGCTCACGGCTGGCGATGCGCATGTAACATCTGCGGACGGTGGCGCACCGGACAATCCGCAAGCATGGGGGTGGCGAGGCCAGTCCTCGGATCTATATCCCCAGGGCAAGCGAATCGGGTGGCTCGAAGGTGACAACCTATACCTCGACCCTGTGGCAAGCTTTCGAGCCGCTCAGGACATCGGCAGCCGAAGCTCGAACAACCTGGCGATAGGAGAGAAGACGCTACGTAAACGACTGCATGAAGCTCAGGCGCTATGCACGACGGAACTCGACGTGCGTCGCACGTACACCGTTCGCCATACGCTGAACGGCTCGCGCCACAATGTATTGCACCTGAAAAGCAGCGCACTACATCCGACAGAACCTGACCAACCTGACCAAGCTGACCACGAAGCCCCAAAACCTAAGGAAAACGGACACTGCCAAGGCATCGATTGGTCAGGTAGCACTACGACGCACACCGAAACCCGACCACCGAACCTGACCGCGAGCGACGACAATGGCCTGCCGTTCTGAGCCACACGCCCGGCTAGGCGCGTCCACACGTGCAGAGCTTGGAGGCGATGCGGACCTTATCGACCTCGTGGGCCGAATCCTCGCGACTGCCGCGCGGCAATGCCCTCATGCAGCAGAACCGCCGCCGGCTCACGGCAAACGCAAAACCCGAACGGATTTGTGGATCAGGTGGGCGGAGACCGACGAATAGAATCAACTTGCGCATGTATCACATACGTTATACTACACCCTGCATGGACGATGCCGCCTTCGGTCACGAGATCGAAAAGCAGCGCCATAAGCGCAAGCTATCACTCCAGGACCTCATCGATCGGTCTGGCGTGAGTCGCATGCACTTATGGCGGCTCGTGAATGGACGATCTTCCCCCACCCTCCAAGCAATGAATGCCATCGCCGAAGGCTTCGGGATGGACCTTGAGATACGTTTCGTAACTCGCCGGAGAAAGACATGAGCAAATTCGCCGCGCTCTACGCACGTAGCAGCAAAGACAGACACGACGTTTCGATTAGCTCGCAGGTCGCCGAGTTGAAGGCCAGGGCCGCCTCAGACGGCTACATGGTCATCGCCGAGTATAACGACACCGCGATTTCGGGTAAGGACGACGACCGGCCAGCCTTCCAAGACATGGTTGCGGCAGCCGAGGCTGGCGAGTGCGAATGGTCCCGCCTCTACGTGTACGACACCGCCCGATTCTCGCGATCCGTGTTGGACTCCGCGACGTATGAACACTTGCTCGATAGCAAAGGAATCGAGATCGTCTATCTGCAAATCCCCGACGGAGCAGATCAAGCGACCCGCGAACTAATCACGCAGGTATTCCGAGGCATCAATCGCTGGCACAGCGTAAAGTCCAAGACCGACTCACTGCGCGGCATGCGAGAAAACATCAAGCGTGGCTACCGTGCTGGCGGACGCGCGCCCTATGGCTATCGCCTGCATCACGACGACACCGGCGCGGTACGAGAAGGAAAACCCGTCCTCAAGTCCAAGCTCGCGATCAAGCCCGAGGCGGCCGAAGTCGTCGCCGAATACTTCAAGCGGCGAGCGATGGGCGAAGGCCGCAAGGCGATAGCAGCCGACTTCACCCGACGGGGCATCCCCTCACCTCGCAACGGCAAATGGAGCCACACGACGTTGCGCTCGTTCGAGAACAACATCCGGGTCTACTGTGGCGATACGGTTTTCGGTCGCAACGGAGAGCGATCCGGTAACGCATACGTCGGCGACAGGTGGACAGCCGAAGATTGCTGGACCACCAACAAGGGAACTCACGAGGCCATCATTTCAGAGGATCTGGCGGCTCGCGTCCTTGCACAGCGTGTGAAACGGCAGCGGGTAGCCTCGAAACCCAGCAACTACCTGCTTACCGGCACGATGTTCTGCACTCAGTGCGGCGCAGGCTACGTCGGCGACGCGGGCTACTACGGCTGCAGCGCCCGGCTGCGTTGGGGCCGTGACCACTGCACCAATGGTCGAGTGCGCCAGGACGCCATCGAGCGCGCCGTACAACAAGCGATACGCGACGTGGTCATCCAACCCGCCTTTGTCTCGGACTACTTGCGAGCGGCGAAGCGGCATCTCCGCCGCGACGGCGACGGCGCAAAGCGCACCAGCGGTATTGTGCAGCGCCTGGCCAAGACGGATCAGTCAATCCAGCGCTGGGTGCAGAGCTTCGAGTCGGACGGGCCGGGAGCCCAGACGGCGGTTGAGCGCATCCGCGCCCTGGAAGCCGAGAAAGAGGTTTTGACGGCGGAGCTGGCTGAAGCGCAGGCCGAGGGAAAGGTAGTACCGCTCAGCGGCGTAGTCAGTGACGACTTCCTTCGCGAACTACTGGAACGGTTTGACGAGGTAATGAGCCTGGGCGACATCGCGGACCGCAAGGCCCTGCTGGCGCACGTCGCCACCAAGATCGAGATTGGCGAGCGTTTCGAGGGATCGATGGCTCGCCCCCTCGTCCTACATGCAACGATTAGGGGGGATAAGGTTGGCGTCCCCGACGGGATTCGAACCCGTGTCGCCGGCGTGAAAGGCCGGTGTCCTGGGCCAGACTAGACGACAGGGACGCACTTTGAAGAAATCTCGCCATTCAAGCCCAAGACGCGAGCGAGACTTCTCTTTGAAAGATTGACGTGAGCCGTGTTGGACTTGAACCAACGACCCGCGGCTTAAAAGGCCGCTGCTCTACCAACTGAGCTAACGGCCCTCAGAGCTGGCGGGAGCTTAGCATTGGTCCTCAGTTTTGCAACTCGGGTGAGGCTACGATTCCACAGCCGGCGCGCCCGCGCCGTGGACCGTTCGGGTGAGTTCCGTGAGCAGTTCGATGAGCTTCTCACGCTCCATCACGTGGCCGGCGACCGTGGGGCCGTCGTTGACGCAGATCGAGACGTTCGCGCGCGGGTAAACGCGGAACATGTCCTCGTCGGTACGATCGTCGCCCATCGTAATAAGGAGATCGCGGTCGGGGTCGAAACCCGCGCGTTCGAGGATCGATCGCACCGCCTCCCCCTTGTTGATGCCCATGTGGCGTACTTCGACCGCCTTCTTCGACATCAGCACACCGAGCTGGGTCTGCTGCAGCAGCTCTCCGAGCGTATCGGCCAGAGATAGGGCCTGCTGGTGCGCGAAGATCGGGTCGGACATGCGATAGTGCCACGCCACGCCGAATTCTTTCACTTCGATACGTGAGCCGGGAATGCGGCTCTCGAAGTCGCGCATGATGTTGATCACGTTCTCGCGAAGTTCGTGCAGGCCCTCTTCGTCTACGAGACGTTCGAAGCCGCGCCGGGCGTCGTAGCGGATCATCGCGCCGTGCTCGGCGACCAGGCGCACGTGATCGGGCAGATACTTGACCAAGAACTCGCGGTCGCGCCCGCTCACGATCGAAAAGCGGAAGCCGGGGATTTGGTCGAGTTCGTCGATGAGCGCCAATACTTCATCGGTCGGTATCGCTTGCTCGGGTTTGTTCTCCAGCGGTACAAGCGTGCCGTCATAGTCGGCAAACACGAATACAGATCGTGCCGTCTGCACGCGTTCCAGCAGACGCGTAAGGCTCGGCGGATCCAGGCGCGCTCCGACCGACGGACCGTTGTTCGCTGCAACGTCGTCGAGGACTTGCAGGAAGTTACGGCTCCAGTTGCGGTTGTCGAAGCGGCTGAGTCGATCCCACAGCGACTGCATCATCGTCGTGGCGTCCTCGTCCGACATGTTGAGCGCCGTCTCCAGCGCGTCAACCATACTGTCCTGAGACCAGGGGTTGACGGGAATCGCCTCACCCATCTCCGATGCCGAGCCCGCAAACTCGCTCAGAATGAGCACGCCCGGCTCGTCCTTCTTACACGCCACGTATTCTTTGCAGACGAGATTGAGTCCGTCGCGAAACGGCGTGACCATCGCCACGTCCGCGCGTCGGTACAGCGCCATCAGGTGCGATCGGTCGAGATTGCGAAACAGGTAGTGCACCGGCACGTAACCCGGCGTGCCGAAGCGACCGTTGATCATGCCGACCAATCCGTCGACCTCTTGTTTGATCTCGCGATACTCGCCGACTTTCACGCGCGACGGGACCGAGAGCTGCACGAGGTGCACCTTGCCGATCCATTCGGGGTGCCGTTCCAGGAACGCGGCGAAGGCGAGCAGGCGCGCGGGAATCCCCTTCGTATAGTCCAGGCGATCGACGCCGAGAACGACCTTGCTGTCTCGATAGTTGGCGGTCAGTTCGGCGAGATACGCCTCGCTCTCGCTCTCGTGCGCGCCGTCGTACCACTGCTCGACGTCGATCCCGAGAGGGAACGCACCGAGGCGCACGCTGCGCCGGCCGTGAATGATCGTATCCATCTGCGGCTCGAGCCCTGTCAGACGGGCAACGCTGTTCGAGAAATGCCGCATGTATTCGAGCGTGTGAAAACCGATCAGATCGGAGCCCAGCACGCCCTCGAGCAGTTCATTGCGCCACGGCAGCAAACGAAACATTTCCGTGGATGGGAACGGGATGTGTAGGAAGAATCCTATCGAAAGACCCGGGTTCGCATCGCGCAGCATCTTCGGCACCAACATCAGCTGGTAGTCCTGCACCCAGATGCGATCGCCGGGTTTCGCCTCGGCGAGGATCGCATCGGCGAACAACTGATTCACGCGCAAATAGGCGTTCCAGGTCGTCGCGGAAAATTGGCAGCGATCGGGCATGTAGTGAAACAGCGGCCAGACCGAGCTGTTGCTGAAGCCGGTATAGTAGGCCTCGTAGAGTTCGTCGGGGACATCTACCGAGCGCAGCCCTTCGGCCTTCAGACGATCGAGGTCGCCTTGCTCCAACGGAACCGAAGAAGTCGACGATAGCCCGAGCGAGCCGACCCATAACGATTCGCCGCTGTCGTGCACCGCCTCCAGGCCGGTGACCAAGCCGCCCGCGCTGCGCACCAATCGAAGCTTGCCGTTCTCTACCCGCGCCGTAACCGGCAGACGGTTCGATGCGATGATCGTGCGGCCAGTGAGCTTCGCAGTCTCGTCCACTAAAAAATCTCGTCCCAGCTCGGACTCAGCTTGAGCGCGCAGTTGACGATCCCGAGCATGCTATAGGTCTGTGGAAAGTTGCCCCACAGCTCGCCGGTCTCGGGATCGATGTCTTCCGAGAGCAGACCGAAACTGTTGCGTGACGCCAACAGCTGCTCGAACATTTCAACGGCCTCCTCTTCGCGTCCGACCAGCCACAGTGCCTCGACCATCCAAGTCGAGCAGATGGTAAAAGCGTTGGCCTGCTTGCCGAAGTCGTCCTCGTGCTTGTAGCGAAACATGTAGCCGTTAACCGACAGTTCGCGATGCAAGGCATCGATCGTGTTGATCATGCGCGGGTCATCGGGCGGGAGAAAACCCAGAATCGGCATCAACAACAACGATGCATCGAGCTGCGTATCGCCGTACGCACCGACAAACGAGCCTGTTTTCTCGCAGTATCCTTCAGTGAGGATCTCTTCCCTCATGCCGTCGGCCGCGCGCGTCCAACGTTCATGGTGTTCGGTGCGGCCGAGATGCTCGGCGATACGCGCCGCACGGTCCACGGCCACCCAGCCCATGAACTTTGAGAACACGTGATGCTCAGAGGTACCCCTGTACTCCCAGATACTCGCATCGGTGGTGGGGAACGTTCGAATCGCCGCCGTCGCGAGACTCTCGATCGCTTCGTAGACCGGTTCGAGTTCGGCGCCCAACAAGCGCTCGTCGTAAAACAGCGGACTCAGTGCGAGCGTAACCTCGCCGTACACGTCGTTCTGGACGTGCGTGAAAGCCGCGTTGCCTACGCGCACGGGACCGTTGCCGCGATAACCGGCGAGATGCTCGAGTATCGTTTCTGTAAGCTCGGCTACACCATCGATCCCGTACACCGGTTGCAGGCTGAACGCGTCACCGTCGGGCGTTACGAGGTTGCGAAGGTAGTCGCAAAATCGCGACGCGTCCTCGCTATGACCGAGGCGCAGTAGCGCGCGGATGACGAAGGCCGCATCGCGAAGCCAGCAGAATCTGTAGTCCCAATTGCGCTCGGTACCCGGAATCTCGGGGATGCTCGTCGTGGTCGCGGCAATGACGGCGCCGGTATCTTCGAATTGATGAAGCTTCAGAGTCATCGCCGCACGCAACACGGCGTCCTGGTATTTCACCGGCACGCGCGTTTGGCGACACCACCTCGTCCAGTAATCGTGCGTACGCGCGAGGAAATCGTCGAGCACGTGGAAGCTGTCTTCGAACGGCTCTCCCCACGCGAGCGCAAAGTGCAGGTCTTTGGCGAGTTCGAACGGAACTCCCTGTGCAACGTTGGTGATCGATGCGTCCGTGGTGAGACGAACTGTATCGAGGTTGCTCCAGTCCAAATAAGTGATGTGGTTGGAACCGCGAAGTGCCTTGGCCTCGCGCAGCCCGTACTCGAAGCGCGGTCGGCACACTACGCGAATGCGCGGGCGACCAGCGCGCCGCCGCACCAGGCGCACCATCATGGCCGGCCGAAAGTAACGATCGTAGAGCGAGAATCGCGGCGCGAAGTCCACGACTTCGAACGACTCGCCGTCGCGCGTCCACACCGTAGAGAGAATGCAGCTGTTTTCGAGATACCGCGACTCGGTCGTCCAGCCTTCACCGGCGCCTTCTATGGTGAAGTGGCCGCCTTCGTCGTCGTCGAGCAGGGAATCGAAAAGTGCGGGAGAATCGAATCGCGGGAAGCAGGCCCACGTGACCTTCCCTCGCGTAGTGATGAGCGCGCTGTACTGGCAATTGCCTATGATCGCGAGATCAAGGCTTGGCGATTCGGGATCACGATCCACTGGGTATGCTCCGGCCGGCTACGATCGGCCACGGTCGGCCACGGTCGGCTAGCCGAGCACCAACAGGCTATCTCGTCGCGGTGTTCGTTTCTACCACGAACGGCCGCCGACGGCGCCTACGCGAGCGAGGAAAACGCTGGCTCCGGCGCGGCGTCCGTACTAGCAATCTGCGTCTCGGACAGTCGCGCGCGCTCGCTCGACAGACACGCGCGAGTCCACCTGTCGTAAATGCACCAATTGGCCGGGGAGAGCACCGAACACCATGAAGTACTGGCTGGCGAAGTCCGAACCGTCGAAATACTCATGGGACGAATTCGTCCGCGACGGTTCGACCTACTGGGACGGCGTACGCAACTACCAGGCACGTAACAATCTTGCGGCCATGAAAGTCGGCGATCAGGTGCTCTTCTACCACAGCAACGACGGCAAGGACGTCGTCGGCATCGCCCGTGTGACCGGCGAAGCCTATCCAGACCCTACGACCGACGACGAGCGCTGGGTGGTCGTGGACTTGGAACCTGTGGAGAAACTCGCCAACCCGGTCACCCTTGCCGACATCAAGGCTTCGACGTCTCTCGCGGAAATCCAACTTGTGAAACAAAGCCGCCTATCGGTGGTCCCGCTCACGGCGAAAGAATTCAAGACCATCGTCAAGATGGGCAAGTGAGCGCGTCAGCAAGTCAGCGAGTCAGACAGCTAGCCGGATATCCAGCCGAGCTGGTCACGGTCGAACTGGCCGCAACGCAGGACGACGCCGCCCGGCAATCCGATACCATCGAGCTCTACAGCGTCGCTCACCTGGACGAGATCGTCGATGCGACTGCGTTGCTGCGCGCAACCCCAGGCGTCGAGCCACCGTACTGGGCCCTGGTTTGGATCGGTGCACAGGCGATCGCCCGTCGTCTCGCGGCCGATCCACCGCACGGACGGGTTCTCGATCTAGGATGCGGATTGGGGCTGACGGGCCTGGTTGCGGCACGCACGGCCGACGAAGTCGTGTTCGCCGATTACGCGCCCGACGCGTTGGAGTTCGTACGCGCGAGCATCGAACACTACGCGCTCGACAATATCGAGGTGCGGCTCTGCGACTTCACGCGCGACGATTGCGACGGCCCTTTCGATTGGATCCTGGCCGCCGACATCGTGTACGACCCCGACAGCTATGAACCGCTGGTAGCGTTTCTAGACCGCCATTTGGCCGTCCATGGGACACTGCTTCTGACGGAAACGCTTCGAGCGGACGCCCGAAACGTGATCAAAGCGCTCGGCGAGCGCGGCTTTGCGGATGACAAAGAAGCGCTGTGGATCACCGAGGACGGCAAGCCGGAGCGCACCTGGTTGCACACGATGCGGCGAGGCTAGCCGCTGCGCCCTTGGTCCAGCGGGCAAGCCGTCAAGCAAACAGGCTGACGAGAATCCGCTTCACGTCCATCAACGTCGCGTAGCCGATCACTCCCAATAGCAGAACGATCCCGACGAGATTGAGCGGAAGCTGCAAGCGCGATGCGCTGCCGTGGATGAACTCCAAGAAGAACAGCACGATCTTCCCGCCATCGAGCGGTGGAAGCGGCAAGAGATTCAGAATCGCAAGGTTCAAGCTCATGACGACGGCGAATCGTGCGGCAAGCAACGTACTGTTGCCGACGTAGTCACCACCCTGCGCGACCAC
>JAJCZM010000021.1 GCA_029262375.1 Deltaproteobacteria bacterium | reverse complement strand
ACCGAGGTCCGCGCCCCGTCCGCGAAGGTGCTGGGGGCGGGAGGCACCGACCTCGTGGACACGACCGGCGTGGATCACTTCGAGTGCTACAAGGCGAAGCCGGCCAAGGGCGCGCCCAAATTCGTTCCGCCCGCACCGTTGGAGATCACCGACCAGTTCGGAACGCAGAGCTACACACTCAAGAAGATCACCAAGCTCTGCACGCCGGTGAACAAGGATGATGAGGACCCGACTGCGCCGCAGCATGTCGGCCACGTCGTCTGCTACAAGGCGAAGCTGCCGGCGAAAACGAAGGTCACGGCGCAGACGGTATCCGTGAACAACACCAACTTCGGGCCGGCGGTGCTGGATACGAAGAAGGCGGTGCCGGAAGTCTGCGTGCCGGCGTTCAAGGACACGGTGCCGACCACGACTACCACGACGACCAGCACATCCACCACGACGACCACTCTCCAGCTCTCCTGTTCGGTCGCGCAGCCCTGTGCCGGCGGTGTCGAGTGCTGCGCCGGCACCTGCCTCCCGGCCGATAGCTTCTGTGAGCAAAGATGCAGCGAGAGCACGACTGTGTCGTGCGTTGCGAACGCCGACTGCCAGTGGCCCCCATGTGTAGAATGTATCGGAACCACCGGCCAGACCTGCGAGCCGCAGGTCATCCGGAACGAATGCGGAGCCGGGAGCTGCCTGAGCAGTGAACACTGCTGCGCCGGCAGCACCTGCTGCCGGAACGCCGACCAGGCATGCAGTGCAGGTGTGTGCCAACAGAGCTGTTCCTTCGGTTCGTTTTCTTGCGGTGAGACATGCTGCCTGAACGCCCAGGTCTGCCAGAGCGGAGCGTGTAAGACGTCGTGTGGCCCGACCTCCTGTTTCGAGGATACCGAGTTGTGCTGCGGCGACGTATGCTGCGACTCGGCCACTCAGACATGCGGGCAGCAGGCCGGAACCTGTGCGCCTCGCCCACCGACCTGCACGGGAACCGACGTCTACATCCAGTTGCTCAACATCTGTTGCCCTCAGGAGGCCGCCTGCACTGCGGACACTGCGTGTTGCGACCTTGCTCTCGAGCATTGCGACACCGCGACCAATCAGTGCGTGTCCAATCCGTGACGGATCAGGGGTGCAGGTCGTCAGCCTAACTGAGCCAAGTCGGTGCGATTCCTAGGAGACACGTCTTGCCATCTCTTGCGGCCAGGCCGCGGTCCTCAAATTCTCTCGGCGCCTGCTCAAGCGTTCTCTGCTTGATCCGCTGACGCCGCTCGATGATCGCGCGCTGCTGTCCGTCGTACATGTCGGCCGGCATCGCCGAGTCACCGACGAATCGTATTCGCTAAGTGGTGAGTTCGCGGTGGACCAGGACGACGACGATCGCGACCACGCGCAGGAGCGCGGAACCTATTGAAGTCACTGGTGCCGGGGGCGGGACTTGAACCCGCACGACGCAAGCGTCAGGGGATTTTAAGATCCGGGGGGCGTGCAACCGGATGCAACGCATTGCTACGAAGTGCGCGCCGGTTCTGATTCTCGGGGCTTTCGCATTGCTGCCGGTTGCAGCGCGTTGCAGCTCCGTTGGGGCAGCGCTGGGGCAAGCTGTTGGACCTTGGTGGATCCGTGATCGCCACAGCGAGGATGCGTTTGTTCAGTGTGGTGCCCTATAGAAGCGATATCGATGCTCAAGTGGCGGCGACTGGTGTCGCGATGCACCAGCGCGCCGCCGCTCAAGAATTCGCGTTTGCTACGGGCTGCAGCCTCGCACTGCTCGTACGCGGTCCGTGGTTCCAGTCTTCGGCGTGGGTGTTACTAGTCCGTCGTCGAACTTTACGCACCACGCCATAGCTGAGTCTCTGTCTTGTGTCGTAGATGTCCACTGGCATGAGCGGCTTGTGCAGCTGCATGCAGGATCAGTGATATCGGCGCACGCTACACCGCAACTCGCACCGCTAAACGCGGGGTCGATCGACGGGTCGAATCTTCCGTAATCGACGATGCTCACAAGCTCTTTCACGTTCGGGATCCGCCAATCGTTGTGCCCGGCGAATCCAGTCCCGCCTTCAGCATTCACCGCGTCGAGCCAATCCCAGACGCTATCGCCGGCGGCGGTTGACCAGAAGTAGACGTTGTCGGCATCGTGAAGTTCGGCGAAGTTGGCCGAGACATTCCACTGGATCTTCTTCTCCCACATGCAGCCGGTGTTGAGGTCTGTAATCGTGCCGTCGCCGTTGTCCGTGAAGCTCAGGGCTGCGCCCAATTGCAGAGCTCCGTCATCCTGAACAGCCTGAGCCGGTGCGCCGTTCTTGTCGGCAGGGTATGACGTCAGCTGACCGGTTGCGGGACAGCCCAGTGCTGCAGGATCCGCAGGAATACATACAGCGGTCGCTAGACACGTCGCGATGGCGTCAGAGGCGAAAGTTAGGATGTTGCTCGAGAACGTTCGGTCGCCCTCGGTCGATTCCAGGGTTGGGCAAGCGCCGCCGAACTGCGTATCGATCTTGTCCCACTTCAGAATGAGTTTGCTGTCACAGCGTGAGAAGTCGGGAGCCACACTTTTTAGGGCGGCTTTAGATTCGGCCTTTAGTCGGCATTTTGAGTAGCTTGACGCTTCTTTCAGTTTCTTCGACTGGCACGATAGATCGGGGGTTGCTGCTTGTACGAGAGCGCAATCCCAAACCAGCAGTGATGCGAGAAGAACAGTGAATGATAAGGTTATAGAATCTCTCGACGGCATAATGCTCTCCTATTTTCGTCGCCGACGCGCAGGTCAGCAAACATTCCGGTGTCGCAACGGTCGTGTCGCCTGGGTGCGGTTCTGCCGCTTGCCGTGAGCGAGTCCGGGCTCTGTTGCGATTTGGTCGTAGTCGAATTGGGTTCGGCAGAGGCTAGCACGCCGATCCCATTGCGGAAGTTGGGAGAAACCCCAATTCCAGTACGGCGAAGCATCGCGGTGCCGCGGAGATTACGTTGTGGTTGGGGCGGAGCGGCTCGAAGACCCGCTCATGGGTCTCGCGATCATTGCTTGCTGCCCGCAGCGACTTAACCGTATGGCGGAACATCTAACCCAACCGCAGTTAGGAGGATGCAGACATCAGGTCATCTTCCAGACACGCGCCTACTAGGGCCCGCTCGCCTTGAACTGAGTGCTATCGTTCTTCTTGACGACCGATAGCGTCGATGTCCAACAGGCACCGGTCTCGTTGTTGAACAACTGTACCGTCACGGGGGCGGTGAGGGGGAGCAAGCCCGACACAGGAACGTTTCCACCCTTCGCCTTCACCTGCACCTTGGGCTTGCTGCCTGCCGGGCCCGTTTTCAGCAGAATCTTCTGAACGCCGTCGGACAGACCGGTCTTGTCCTTGAACTTCCAGCCCTTAGGAGCCTTGTTTGTCCAAGCCGTACTCGGCGCGACGATGAGCGATGTCACAAGCGTAGCGCCGCCATCGTCATAGGCGCACATCACGTAGCTGGTCTCTTCGGCAGGGTTGCCTAGGTCGTCCTGGATCGTCGCCGTGTCTGTCCCTCTCAATGTCCATTTGAGCTGATCCTTGTTCTTACCCACGGGGCCATCTTTTATTATGAGCCCCGCCTTACCGGCGTTCGAGCAGCCGACAACAATCGGTCCTGCGGGACATACGGCGCAGGACCGTACGGGCGGTGGTATCACACAGGAGGAGCAACCGGCTTCGCTGACGATCGCCGAGGCGCCGCAATCGACGTAGGAGAGTTCGACCGAGCAGGCAGGAGAGCCGCCGCACTCGCCTGCGGCGCGTGAGTAGAAGATCGCGTTGGGATCGCGACCATCCGAAGACTGAAACGATATGGAGTCGCTGGAAAACCCGGAAGAGGGCCAGGAGATCTCATGTGTCTCCACAACGTTGCAGACGCTGCCCCCAGTGACCGAGAGAACGGCGCGCGCCTCGCCCTCATCCTTGGTCGCTATATCAATGCGCGACTGTAGCCCCACCAGCGGCTCGGTTCCCCAGACCCCGGTCGCTGCGTCGCGCTTGGCGACGATCGTCCTGTCCGGACCCGGCAACCCGTTGTAGACGTCCGAGAACGCTAAGAAGACTTCACCGGCGAAGTTGACCGCGATCGACGTCGTCACCCAGCCGGCTGCGGTCGTGAAACCCTGACGCTGATTCTCATACTCAATGCCCCACGCGCCAAACCCGCCACCAACAGGCTTGCTGTAAACGTTCACTCCACTGCTCACCGGCGGGCTGGGGGCGCACATCGGGTTCGCCGAAGTCCAATCGTCGAATCGGTGGGCGGAGACGTACACTTGGTCGTCTAGACTTACAGCGATCGAGGGCACGGCGAACAGTGTGGTCTGGAAGCACAAAGGGCCTTCGGCAACAACCTGATTGGTCGCGCCGGCGGGACCATCTAGGGCCCGGAACGTCGTGTAGTACAGAACAGACTGCGACGCCCAAGTCAGATGCGCGTCAGACAGCCTGTCGATCATTGCCGGGTTGCTCGCGAAGTCCGCGATGAACTCGGGAGCGCTGAACGGGCACCACTGCGATCGTGTCGAGGTATAGTAGAGGTCGTCGCTGTTGCATACGAAAGCGACTCCGATAACGCCGAGGCCCGTGACAGCCAAGGTCGGCTGCTCGCAGCCGGTCTGTGGAGCGCTGATGTTGACCGGCGGGCTCCAGGTGTGGCCACGATGCGAGTACGTGTGAAACACCGAGCCACTCTTGGCGTAGACCATGTGGATCAGGTTCGGCTGGCGACTGACGACCTTGTTGCCGTTGCTTATGTGGAGCGCAGTGAGATCCGTGATGCCAAGCGCCCCCTGCGACACCGCGAAACTCGGCTGGAGAAGCAACAGCGAGGACGTGAAAACCAAAGTCGCGATCGAGCGACGGTTGATACGAGATCTAAGCGGCAGACAGCGGGAACCAGTGAAAGTATTCAATAGGATCTCCGAGCTTCATCCGGTCGTTGAGACCCGCCAAAGTAAGACAGCGCGCAATCATCACGTTAACGACCACGACGCGCAGTTCTGCGAGACATGCTGTGAACCGGTGCGCGACTGCACTGAGATCACGCCGGCCGCTCTCCTGTCAATAGACGAGTCCACTTCGTTTGCGCCCCTTCGCTTGCGAGTAGGGGTTTGCCCGCGAGGACCGAAGCCGAGTTCAGGCCGAGGGGACCTGAATCGTTCCGGGTTTCCCGGAGACTTGGTGCCGGGGGCGGGACTTGAACCCGCACGACGCAAGCGTCAGGGGATTTTAAGTACCCAAGATCAGTGTTTTTGGGTATCCCGCGATTTCCCACGGATGTCGAGAATTGCGTTGTAGCACCAGGTGTTACGCGCAAATCATGCCCGTGTGCGTCCCGGCGTATCCCGCGTTTGCGATGTCACGATAGTGCCACGGGATTTGCATCCGTCCCCTACCCCCTGCGAACTTGAGATCGTCGCTTCGGCGGGACTCCACCAAATCGGGAAGGTCAGTTCGCGCGGCGGCTACTCAACAGCAATCGTGTAATCCTCGAACGCGCCGGGCGAGAATGACGTCGCAACCTCGGCGATTGCTTGCGCGAGCCAATCACCCTGGTTGCCTGGAACACAGTTGAGGCCATTAAGATCGGTCGAAAAGGACGCTGCGGTAAAGCTGCTGCCGAACGCGGTGATCTCATAGCCCTGCCCGTCCGCGAAGTAGAGAAAACCGATTTTGTGCTCCACGAAAAATGCGTTGTTGATAGTCGCTCGCGCTCCGGTGCAGTCCGCATTCTCCCAATACACGGTTGACTGCTGACTTCGACTGTCAAAGATTAGCCCAGACTCTGCAACGAAAGCTCTGTACGCGTAAGTACTGACGAACTGCTCCGATGCTGCGTCAAACAATATTCCCACTTCATTCCCGAAGCCGTCAAACAGCTTAACTGTTGGACCGGCCGGGCCAGCTGGCCCCTCTGGACCTTCAGGCCCGCCAGGCGCGCCATCAACACCTGGCTCACCCTGTATACCTTGAGGACCTTGCGGGCCGACAGGTCCGCAACTCTTTACAAGAGCATCAACCGTCGACACGCCGTCGCCGATAGTCACGATGCAATCACTCGGTAGCACAACTGCGGATGCCTTGTACGCGCCGCTGCCGGATGCGATCGCGCCAGTGCTTACGCCGTCGAGTGTGATCGTCGCGCCGGGTGCGGCCTCTTTGCCACGCACTTCGAGCGCGCCGTTCTTGATCTGCGCCTTCTTAACCGTGATCGCTGATGCTGGCGCGGCGAACACCAGGAGTGCGACCACACTAACAGCGGCGCTGCTTATCGAATTCAACATCATTTCTCGCTCCCTCCTACTCCGGTCGAACCGCACAGGTATCGTCTTCACGCCCCGACTGTCCGCGATCGATCGCGCAATCCTTCGCGCTGCTCGCCGGCTCATCGTTGCGCCAGTCCGCTTTCTTGCACGGGCGTCGCTGTTCTTTGATTGATGCGTCGAACGCAGCGGAGAACTGCGACTGCGAGCAGCAGTAGCGCAACGAGAGTGCCCTTGGCGATGGCGTTCATGCTAGCGGGAGGGTAGCGGGCAGGGCTAAGCACGACAACAGGGACTCGAGGCAACGAGGACGCGGAGTAGAACGGCGGTCGATTCAATCGGCTCTAGTCGACGGGCACCTTGTCGCAGCCTTGGAGAGAGGTCGCCATACAGGCCTCCCACCCCTCAAGGAAGTACTTGGCCTTCAGTTCGACGCTAAGATCGTCCCTCTCTAGCGAGTGAATATTGAGCCTGCTGCAACAGGCGTCGCGCTCCTTAAATGTAGCAGGACGCAGCGTTTCGCCAGAGGCCGGGGACGACGTTGACGCCGACGTACCCCAGTACCATTCGTTGTAGGTTTGAGCGCACAAAGCGATAACCAACAGCGCAACCGGAATACCCAGCGTGATTCGCAGTAGAACCCGCAGCCAGAACGTCCCAGAGAACACTGTTTCAACGAAACCGAGTCCGAGCCAGAGCGCGACGATGCCCAGCGCGAGTTGAGTTTTGAGCCAGCCGCCGAAGTACGCTGCAACGCCTGCCGGGAGAAATACCAATAAGATTAGTAGCCCCAGGACCCGCACGTGTCCTTTCGTATCGTTATCCATCTCGGTCGGCGCTCCTTGGAAAAATGTCTCGCTTTTCTCTATCAGCGCGCACTTCGGGTTGCGCCGTGAGTTGACGCTTATTGCATCGGCACGAACGTCTGTAGGGCAAAGAAGCGCGCGTCGTCGCCCAGCATTGTATGGATGTGATTGTCGTCGGCATTACCAATTTCGATATGTGGCGGCCCCTGGCAGCCCGGCTGCAGAAAGTACACTGGTGAACCCGTCGCATATGCGGCGGGCGGCGATCCGGACCAGTTGCGAAGTTGAATCCACCCGGAGTTCTCACAGTTACCAGCTTGCCAACGCCCTCGACGTAAACCTCATATCCAGCGGCGTCGCCCTTTACCACGCGCCCGAGCTCGCTTCCGCCTGCGTCGAGTAGCCGGAAACCGCCAACGGGGCCACAATTCTTCACGACCGCATCCACGGTCGAGACGCCGTCGGCGATGGTCACGATACAATCGCTCGGCAACGCAACCGCCGACGCCTTAAACGAACCGCTGCCTGATGCGACCGCACCAGTGCTCACGCCGTCGAGCGTGATCGTCGCGCCGGGTGCGGCTTCCTTGCCGCGCACTTCGAGCGCGCCGTTGTTGATGTGTGCTTTCTTGACGGTGATTGCGGACGCTGGCGTTGCGCTCACGATGCACGCGAGGAGGCCAAGAGCTACTAGTTTCATCGTTGTCGTTATCATCTCTGCCTCCCCTACTCCGGCCGCACCACGCACGTATCGTCATCGCGTCCAGATCCATTGCGATCAATCGCGCAGTCCTTCGCGCTGCTCGCCGGCTCGTCGTTGCGCCAGTCCGCTTTCTTGCACGGGCGTCGCTCTTCTTTGATTGATGCGTCGAACGCTGCGCAGAACTGCGCCTGCGAGCAGCCCTCAACGTCTATAGCCTCAGAGCCTACCGTTCCCGGGCATGTGTCGTCGAGATCACGGCGACCATCGCCGTCCGTGTCATCGTTCCCTACAGTCAAGTCCGCTTGGCAGGTCGCAAGATCAGCGTTCGCCTGCCCGAGGTCGGATTGCGCCGTCGAGAAATCCGACTGGCACTGCGACAGGTCGCCTTGCGTCGTCAGCAGGTCCGCGTCGCAGACGTTCAGTGCATCCAAGCACTGCGACAGCAGCGGATCGGACAGGCAGGTCGCCAGGTCGAGTTCGCACTGCGCCTGTTCGTTGTCGCGGTCGTTCGGGAACGGATCGCAGACGTCGCCGATCAGGTCGAGGTCGGCGTCTTCCTGACCCGGATTCGCGTCGTTCGGACAGTTGTCGGCATCGTCGGGAGTGCCGTCGTTGTCTGAGTCGGGCAGGCCCGTCGCTGGGCGGTTGATCACCGTGAATGTTCCAATCGCACAGAGTTCAGGATTTTCGACGCTCACGAGATTTCCCGCAAGATCCTCAATGAAAGAGATCCGAAGGTCGTACGTATCGTATGCGCGGAATCGAGCGACCGTTTGGTCAAAGCAGACCGTTCCCTCGAGGATACCGCCAAAGTTGCCGAACACGGGGGGGCCAGGCAGCAAGTCACCCGACTGTGATGCTCCGTCTATGAGGATTCGCCCGATCCCCGAAAGGTCATCTCGCGCCGTTACGCAGACATGAAGAACAACGTCTGCCGGTCCAGCATCGAACACTGCCGGGCTAACGGTGAGGTCCAACAGCACCGGCGGCGTCGTATCCTGCTGCGCCAGAGCAACGGCCGGAAGCGCGATCACCATCCAAACCAAGGACCGAAGAAGCAGCTTCATCGGGCACACCGAACGTGTAGCAGTCGGTCGAAATCTCCAACTGTCATTTGCGATCCTGTGCCGTACGACTCAAGTGCAACGCTCCAGAAGCCGCGAAGACTGGAGGATTCTGCCGGGTGCGGTGTCCTCGTCCACAGTGCATCTTGCGTCAGTACGCCGGAAATCGTTCCACCGCCGCTTGCGGCGAACAGTAGCTGGTCCAGAGACGGCATAGTCCAGTCATCAAACGTAGCCTCGTCCAGGCTACTGCTGTACCCAAGCGCATCGGCGAAGTAGAGCGTACTGGGTGATTGCTCGCTTAGCTCGACCGTTGCTGGTGTTGACGGCCCGCTACAGTCGCAGTTCGTCGCCGCCGGGAAGTTCGTCACCTCTACCGGTGCCGGCACCGCTCCAAACAGGATCGTGCCGAGTTCGTCCACGACGACCGTCGCCTTCGCTCGAGTCTTGTTGCCGAAAGTTACTTCTAGTGCCCAGGCTGTTCCCACGAGAACCGAGAGAACAAGCGCCGTAGCAAGGATGACCCGTGATCGCATAACCCCTCCAGGTGCGTATTATCGGTGAATGGGTAGTCTGCGCGCGAGCTTGGTGCCAATAGGGAAAACGCGTACCCCGAAGGGGTCGCATCCACCACGCAGCATTGACCCAACGCCAGCGCGGTCGTTAAATTCACATGGCCTCATCGAGCGAGCGGGAGTACTTGAGCATGTTTAGCAAGATCCGATTACCTACCAGCACGCTGGCCGTCATTTTCCTGTCCGTCACCGCAGCGCAGGCTGCCGATCCGTTGGTAAACTGCCGGGAGGATAGACTCCGGATTCTCGCTACTTACGCAGGATGTCAGTTGAAGCTTGCGTCTAGAGCGGTCAGGAAAGGTGTCACTGCCAGTTACTTCACGGTCCAGTACTACAAGTGTGAGACGAAGTACTCCGGCAAGATGGGCGATTCTCTCGACGAGAATGCGCGCGAGTGCCCAATATACGTCGGCGGCTGGGGCGAGTCGATCGATGCAGCGGCCCGTGACCGAGTTCTGGCGGACGCCGCAGAACTCGCGACCTTACTCGGTGGCGGTGTTTCGCCAGGACTCCAAGCCCGGAAGTGTGAATCTCGCAAGCTAAAAGCATCAGGAAAGTATATTGCGTGTCGGCTTAAAGCGGATAGAGCCGCGACGCATAAAGCTGAGCAGCCGGATTACGCTAAATGCGAAGCACGGTTCGCGAATAGTTGGGCCAAAGCCGAACTAAAAGCAGGCGCCGGTATCTGCCCGAGCGAAGGGGACGCGGCGTCTACGAATACACGTATCGCGACAATTTCGCGCGGAATCTCGACATTGGCCGCGGGCGACAACCTCTGGAGTTCAAGCCTTGGAACGGTGATCGACCATAACTGCAGCCTAGAGTGGACAACATTCTCCGATGCGGGTGGGGTGACTGACAAGGACAATCGCTACACATGGTGGGCCGTGAGCACGGAATACCTCCCTGCGTTGAATAACGGCAACGGTGCCGGAGCGAGTTGCTTCGCAGGATATTGCGACTGGCGCATGCCATCGTTTTCAGAGTCCGGATGTTTACACTTTCAGTTAGATTCAACGGACATATACACGAACGAGCCATTGTTCCCTCACGCGCACAATGCCGGAAGTACTTGGTGGACGTCTGGTGTTTTGATTGACGTTGATCCGGACTGCGATCCTGATTTTGGATATGTATGCGTGGACGAAGATGACTTCGCATGTACAGCCGGTGGACCTGGATGGGGAGTGAACGGGTGTCTCGCTGGTGAGTTGAAAGAGACTCCTCTTCCGGCGCGTGCCGTGCGCGGCCGCCTGTAACCGCTCAGTCGGCGCCGATTCACGTCCACGTGCTGTAGATCTCGAAGCGAAGATGCATCTCAGTGAGGATATCGACCTCACGAGAGAACCGGCGCGATAGCGACGGGGCAGATGACGTGCCCCCCGGTTTCCCCCGCGGGCTATCTGCTAGTTTTGGACCGTCACCCAGCCATTCTCGACGTCTCTCATACGTGGAATCTGCGGTCGCGCCGTTTCCATCGCAGCGGTCACTGGGCCACAATCGTAGCGTATGGCTACCGGACCGACAGATTGGAATAATGAATTCGAGCTACTTCGCCGGTCCGACATCGCGCAGCAGCGACTGCTGGAACGTACGAACAGCAAGCATGAGGACGACCAGCCTGTGCTGCCAGAGCCGTTGGCTCAAGCGCTACCGGGACGGAACGACCTTGCGGCCGTGAGACGTCACTCAAGCGAACCCGATCATAGACGTCCGATACTCCATCATGCACCACACTAGGGACGCGGGGATGCTTCGGTCTATCTCTTATCTTCTCCGGCTGTTTGGCCTCGCGGTGTGCGCTTGGCCTACCGCGGCCCAGGCGCAATTGCTGTTCTCTCCGGGGGCAGAGTTCGCCGTCAATTCCTACACGACGGGTTCTCAGCAGCTTCGGTCAGCGGTTCAGCTCAGTAGTGGTTCCTACTTGGTCGTGTGGAACGAGTATGGGGCCGTGATTCCCGCTCGTACTCGACGTGTTGGGTCGGATGGTGGTCCCATCGGTACCGAGTTCCAACTTCCGATTACTCCCACAGATATTGCGGTCGGTGTAGATGGGAATCTTATGGCTGTGGGCTCTGGTTCCGGCGACGGCGACGGTGCTGGTGTCGCTGGCCTACTGCTCTCTAATGACGGCGTCCCGATTGGCACTGAATTCCAGATCAATAGCTATACGACAGAGGATCAGAGGGGTGCTTCGCTTAGCGCCCGGCCGACCGGCGGTTTTGTGGTTGCGTGGTACGGCTACGGCTCTTCTACCAACAGCTACGGTTCTCACTATGAGGGGATCGACGCGCGTGTGCTTTCGTCGGCGGGGACACCACTGGGACCGCAGTTCCGTATCAGTGACCCTGAAGCGTACTATGGCGGTGGCCTTATAAGTGCTGCACGGCCATTCGCGCGACCAGATGGTCAGTTTCTCGTGGTGTGGTCATACGTCCGATCTAGTGGTTCTGACAACTTAGATTCGAGTTTCAGGCTACTCGATTCAGGCGCTACGCCTGTTGGTAGCGTTACCGATGGCGGTTCGGGCCCAGCGACTGCGGCCGTGTTGCCGGACTCGTCGTTCGTGCTCGCTTCTCATGCGTCATGGATTGATCTCTACCAAGACATTCATCTGAGGCGCTTCGATTCTGAGGGCGCACCGCAAGGGGCCTCGTTTCTTGCCAACTCTTACACCAGTGACTCGCAAAGTTATGCGAGCGTTGCAGCGGCGGATTCTGGCGAGTTCATTGTGGTATGGGCGAGCGGGCCATCACCCGACGGTGAAGACGCCGAGCAAGACGGCGACGAGTCCGGAATATTTGGGCAGGTCTTCGACAGTCTCGGCTCGAGGGTCGGTACGGAGTTCCAAGTCAATGCCTATACGACGGGGAATCAAACGAATGTGAAAGTGATTGCCAACGCCGATCAAGGATTCTTTGTTGCGTGGGAGAGTGAGCGAGACGGCGACGAAAGGGGGATCGCGGCACGACAGTTCCTCCCACTGTGTGGAGATGGGATCGCCATCTTTGGTGAGGAATGCGACGACGGTAATCTAGCAGACAGCGATGGATGCGACGCAGACTGCGCGCTGTCTCTTTGCCTCTCGCCGTCTGGCGAACAGGACATCACCACTAAGCCCAGTTTGAGTTTTAGGCGCATCAACAACGATACGACGCCCGACAACGACAGCCTCTCGCTTAGGGGCGAGTTCACCTTGCCAACGAGCTTTACAAACTTGGACCCGATACTTGGTGGAGCACGGCTGGTCATCGACGCCCAGGATGGAACGACGCGAATAGACATCACGCTTCCTAGCGGGTCCTACGATGGCACCAGTGGTTGGCGCGTCAACGGTACCGGTACGAAGTTCCAGTACAAGGACAAGGCCAAACCACCGACGCACAACGGTATCAACAAAGTACTGATCCAGGACCGCAGCCAGAAGGTTCCAAACCAGATCAAGATTCAGGTGAAGGGCAAGAGCGGCACATACCCCGTCGTATCAGGCGACGAGCCCGTGAAGGCCATTCTGGTCGTCGGAGACGGCGCGCTCGGTGAATGCGGCCAGACAGCGTTTGTTCCCGGCGAGTGCCGGTTCAGCGGAAGCGGGTCGAGCCTGAAGTGTAAGCAGTGAATCCTCAGCTACCATCACCGGCGACGGCGTTCCGATTCCTCAACGCAGACCAGCCCGTCACGGTGCAGTTCGTCAACAGCGATGGCAAGTGTCGGTCCTCGGAGTTCGGAGTCGATGACGTTCAGCGCAACCGGGTTGATCCTTTCCAGGCGAAGGTGCGTTAGCCGACGTGTTTCAGAGCACCGCACTGCGCAGCCGTCGATGAGCACCGCCCTACTCCGTCAGCGCGTGTATCAAGCCGGTAGTTGGCGTAACAGAGAGTTAGCGGTCCTACCTGGCCCAATTCGGCTGATGGGGAACACACGACATGAAGCAGATGTTTGTATTTTGCGCGCTGGCGCTTACGGGGTGCGCGATACTCGACCCCGGCGGGTCAACACACTTCTCACTCATAGGCGGGTCGGATGTCTGCCTTAACGCGCTGACCGAAGCCGGAAATTACGAACTGCACGCTCAAGACGGCGCACGCCAGTATCAAGCTGGCGATCACATTATCGGGGAATTACTATTCTGCGGGGCGACTACCGATGCAGTCACGCATGCACGAATTGCTGCGAGCCATTGCCGGAGCGAGTACGCAGTCGATCAGGCGCTCGCGCTTCAGGCTCGGCTCGATAGTGCCTATAAGACGTGCAGGCGATAGCTCGCCTGTGTGCTCGTCTCGCTCGCTTTCTAGACCTGCGGTTGACCTGAAGGATTCGACGATGGAAGGCTGGCCCCCCGGCGACATACTGCCCAACGGCGAGCACCCGCGTCGCTGTTTTCTGTGGCCCGACGCCGAGGACAATCGAATCGCGGACCGCTTCGATGCCGCGTTCAATGCCATCGTCGCGGGCGATATGATCGCAGCCGAACTCGCAATCCGATCCGTCGCCGTTAGCTACCACGTCGCGCACCGTTGGTCGATATGCGCCGGTCCTAACAGCGCTACGCTGACCTGGGACTTCGGCCCGGACGATGTGCCCGAAGTCCCCCGATCAGAGCGCGCCAACCGCCGATTCTCTGTCGCCTTGACGCGCGAGGTCGAGGCACGTGACGGGCATCGCTGTCGATACTGTGGGTTGCGCCTGCTCTCGAGTGAGGCGCGGCTAAAACTTCACAAACTGTTCCCCGTGGCCACCGCTCATCGCAGGCGCATCAACACAGAGCGCAACCAGGGCGTCAGTCTGCTATTCGCATGCCTCGATCACGTCGAACCTTGGTCGGTAGGTGGGCGTAGCGATGCCGACAACTTGGTGACGTGCTGTGGGCGCTGCAACTACGGCCTCGGTGACTACTCGCTACGCAGGTCGGGGTTCGTTGATCCGCGGCGCTACTCGCCTGTCGTTGATGACTGGGATGGCGGGCGGCGCATACTCGCCGTCAAAACCTGATTTCGAGGGACGTCAACGCTACCACCGCGCTCATCCGAAGAAGATGCTTTGTAACTACTCGCCGCGCCCCGTCTTGTCGGCGGTGTTGTAATTTGGGATTTTCCCCCTGCGCGGATTCATGCGCGCGGAGGTGAACGATGAAGCATTTGGAACAGGGTGCGGTCGACGCGATGGCGACACTCGGTGAGCGC
>JAJCZM010000020.1 GCA_029262375.1 Deltaproteobacteria bacterium | reverse complement strand
CTTCGCCGGCATCAACGATGCCGTCACCACAGACCGGGGCCGTACAGTTGTTGCGGCACGCGTCGGCATCGTCGTCGTTGCCATCGTCGCAGTCTTCGCCGGCATCAACGATGCCGTCGCCACAATTCGGCATGGTGCAGTCGTTGCGGCAATCATCGCCGTCGTCGTCGTTGCCGTCGTCGCAGTCTTCACCTGCGTCTACGATGCCGTCACCGCAGAACGGAACGGTGCAGTCGCGGCGGCAGCCGTCTGCGTCGTCGTCGTTACCGTCATCGCAGGACTCGCCCGCGTCGACGATGCCGTCACCGCACACAGGAATCGTACAATTGTTGCGGCAGCCATCCGTGTCGTCATCATTACCGTCGTCGCAGGACTCGCCGGCGTCCACTGTTCCGTCACCACAGTTCGGCATCGTACAATCGTTGCGACAGCTGTCGGTGTCGTCCGAGTTCCCGTCGTCACAGTCTTCGCCTGAGTCGACGGTGCCGTCACCACAGAACGGGCAGGTGCAATCGTTGCGGCACTCGCTCGGGCACATCGAATCGTCACCACCGTCACATTCTTCGCCGGGCTCCTTGTCGCCGTTGCCACAGCCTTCCACGAAGAATTTCACATCATCGACGGCGCCGGATCCGTTGAGGACCACGGTCATGGTCTCGACACCCTCGGTCGGCCCCAGCGGAACGACCACGCGGCCGTTGTCGCCTGTGGACGGCAGAGCGATCGTCTCCATCCATGCGCCGCCGGCACCGAACAGTTCGACCACGGCGCCAACCGCCTCAGCGGCCTCAACGTCGAGCAGCACAAGGCTTTCGGCGGTAACAGTTCCTAGTGCGGAGAAATCGAAGGAGTATCGCGCGCCAAGAAAGTCAGCGTCATCCGGATCGTTAGGATCGAGGTCTTCGCTAACAATCAGGATGTTGTTTTGCGCAACATCGTTTTGGGTGAGCATCCCGGCCTCGCCCGCCTCGCCGATACCGGGACCCGCGAAAGTTTCATTGGGCGTACCGAGATCGTCGTCCTGCCCAGAGCAACCGCCCGGACAAGACGAGTCGAAGATCATGGCCGCGTTGTCGGCTGGATTCTCCATCGGGTTCACCCCGTTGACGAGAATCGGACCGGCGCCGCCGTCGCTGAAGACCTGAGCGACGGTCGCACCTTCGGCGAGACCTTCGAAGTCTATGGTTTCTTGCGCGAGCGATTGCTGCGCTGCCAATAGAAAGACGATTGCGAGTAAGGAATTAATAAGGCGTTTCACTAGGTTGACTCCGCATGGGGCTCTCGTCGCGCACAACTTTCGCGCGACGGATCCATCTGATGAACGTATAAAGCGAAGTCTAAGTTCTAGATTACCGAGGCGAAGCGTACAACGGATGTCGCCCCCCGATTGTGTAACGCTGCAGAAGAAAGTTGTTCATATCACTCACCTGCGCCGCGAGCCCGATCGATCCGAGGGTGAAGACTCACTTCGCTTGACCACTTCGAATGCCTTCAGCGTACGCAAGCGTGCCTGCGCATGATCAATGATAGGCCGAGAATAAGTCTGCCCGAGCACGATGTCAGCGTCGCGAAGCACGTCGGCCGGCGCCGTCCACGGGGCGTGTAGGTGCTTCGTGGGGAGCGCAGCCAGCTCGGGGAGCCACCTCCGGATGTAGTCTCCGTTGCGGTCGAACTTGCGCGACTGCGTGACGGGATTGAAGATGCGGAAGTACGGGGACGCGTCGGCTCCGCAGCCCGCGACCCATTGCCATCCAAACGTATTGTTGGCCAAGTCGGCATCGACGAGTCTATCCCAGAACACCCGCGCGCCTTCTCTCCAGTCGATTAGAAGATCTTTCGTCAGGAAGGACCCGACGATCATGCGCAGCCGATTGTGCATCCAGCCGGTCGCCTTGAGTTGGCGCATGCCTGCATCGATCAGCGGGTAACCCGTTTGGCCGTTGGTCCATGCCGCAAGACCTTCTTCATCCGTACGCCACTGGACTCGGGAGAACTCGGGGCGAAGCGGCGCGTCTGGTGTGGTCGGGTAGTGATGTAGCAATTGGTAGGCGAAGTCGCGCCAGGCGAGCTGTCTAATCATAGCGGCGGCACCTTCGCCGCCATGTTCTTGAAGCCGAGCCAAGAGGCGGTGCTGGCCGACCTCACCAAAATGGAGATGTGCCGACAGCCGCGTCGTTGCATCGTCGGCGGGATGGTCACGCCCAGCGAGGTACGCGTCGGTGAACACGTCGTCGAGACGTTCAAGCAAGACTGTCGCGCCGTCCTCGCCGGGATCCCAGCATGCGGAGAGTCGCTGGCTGGTTGCCTGTTCGGCGTTCACACACGCGAGTCTCGCCGGATCCAGCGAACTCGGCCACGCACGCGGCGTGTGCAGTTTTGCTGGGACGTCGAACGGTTCAGCGCAGAGCTTGGATTCGACAGCCCGCCAGTACGGTGTGAAGACCTTGTAGTGGCCACCCGCTTTCGTCCGAACATCCCACGGTTCGTGAAGAAGCCGCCCGCTAAAGCTCTTAGAGGTAAGTGCCGCGTCGTGCAGCGCGGTCTCTACACGCGCATCGTGCACCGCAGCCGTGGGTTCGTAGCGGCGGTTCCAAAAAACGGCGTCGGCGCCGGTACTGCGTGCGAGATCGAGAAGGCATGACGTCGCGTCGCCCTCGAGTACGATCAGGCGAGCCCCCAACGCACGAAGAGAAGAGTCCAGCTGAGCAAGCGATCGCCCTAACCACCAGCGACCGGCCTCCCCCGGGAGCCACGCTTTCTGATAGCGGGTCGTATCGATGTACACCGGCAACACGGCCCCGCGCTCGACGGCATGTGTGAGTGCCGGGTTGTCGTCTAGACGCAGATCCTGCCGGAACCACACGATCGTCAGTGGCGGTGCGGCTGCCATTCTTTTGTATGGCTCGCGCACAACCGAATTGCGACAGGATGCCGGGAGACCTGGCAGCGCACGGGCTTGCGGCAGTCCACCTGGAGGGAATGCACAAGGACAGGCATACTGTTGAAAGGCAGTCGGCCGATCGCAACGGCCGGTTTCGAAGTAGCAGTACGGGGGTGGTCTGATGGGTGGTGAAAACTTCGGCTTGGTGGAAGCGGGCACGCACTTTCGCAGCAGTTCTCGGTTCGTCGCGACGTCGCTTCTGGCAGCGATTCTGCTCGTCGCGCCTCCCAACGGTTTCAACGTGCGCGCGGCCTACGCCGCCAACGGAGACTGCTCGCAGCCGGAGAGTGATCTGGCCCGCCCGACAGCCACCGATTGCCTGCGCATCCTGAGGGTCGCGGTGGGTTTGACGACTTGCTCGCCGCACGCCGATTGCATCTGCGCGCCCGGCGGGGCTTTGCCAACCACGGCGACCGACGCCTTCATCTGTCTAGTTTCGGCCGTTGGCGGCGCGGTTACCCTCGCCTGCCCCTGTACGACTACGACCACCAGTACGACTACGACGACGACCACCACTACGACGAGCACTACGACAACGACCAGCACCACGACGACGTCCACGACGCTGCCGCCTGAATGCGTCGCGCATGCTGACTGTAGCGACGACGACGCCTGTAACGGCTTCGAACTTTGTACCGAAGGTAGTTGCGATATCGGCACGCCGCTCGGGTGCAATCCGGACGATCTGGTTGTCGTGGCCGCCTACCAGGGCGATGCCGACCCGAGTGACATCCTGTTCGAGTCTACCGTGGAAGTGCGAAGCCTGGACGTGTACCTGCTGGTAGATAGATCGGGGTCGATGTCACAAGAGATCGCCAGTCTACAGGCCGGCGTCGGTGCTGCACTCGATACGATCGCCTGCGCGCCGTCGGGCAGCGGGACACCTCCCGATTGTGTCGAAAGTGTTTGGGCGGGAGTGGGAGGTATCGGTTACTCCGGAACCGACGGCGCGCCCTATATCAACTATCTGGACCTGCAGTCGGACCTCACGGCGGTAGCGACTGCGATCCCTCTCGACCAGCCGTCCGGTGGATGCTGCGATGAGGCTACTCTGCTAGCGTTGTCGGCAACGGTAACGGGACAAGGGTCGGGTAGTCTCGGATGTGTCGTCGGAGATCCGCTTTCCGCACGCGCTGACTGCACGAGTTCCCCCGCCGGTGCATTTGGAATCGGCTACCCTTGTTATCGGCCCGACGCGCTTCGCACCGTAGTGGTCATGACAGACGAGCAACCGAGTACCGGACTGAACTGCCCGTCCGTAAACTCGACGATCTCGGCCGCGATCACGACGGATTCTTCGATTCTCGGTGTGTACGGATCCGGGATGAGCGCCAACGGTATCGCTGAATTGCAGGCCTTCGCCTCCAACACCGGTGCAGTGAGCGGTGACTTCAATGATCCGCTGGTGTTCGACGGAGCGGACGCAGCGACAAGTGGTGCGCTCGTATCAGCATTGTCTGAGCTCGTAACCAATTCCGTCGTGGACACGATTACAGCCTACGTGGTCGACGATCCGAATGATTCCGTGGATGCGGAGTTCGCGTTCGTCAGCCGCGCGGAGACGGCCCAACTGGGCACGGCAAGCTGCCCCGACGGCCTGTTCGATTCGGACGAAAACGGCGACGGTTTTCCCGATACCTTCATAGCGCTGAAATCCGGCGATCCGTACTGTCATCGACTCCTGCTGCGAAACAACGACAGCGTGGTCGCCGACGCAATGACCCAGACCTTCCGCGCAACGCTCAGGCTCGAACGTGGATCGGGAGCGCTCGTCGGCGAACACTCATTGTTGTTCGCAGTACCACCGGCGGATTGAGTTCTCCTGGCCGAAGCTAGCGGCTCCAGATAAATACGTCCGCCGAGGGGATATGCAGGTTCCAGAGACACACTACGCCCGTCTCGGCGACGTCCGCATTGCTTACCAGAAATGGGGAGAAGGGCCCCGGTTGATGCTCATTCCGGCGCTCATCTCGAACATCGAGATCTCGTGGGAACACGAACTCTACCGCCGATCTCTCGAACATCTCGGTAGGCACATGACCTGCGTGATCTTCGACAAGCGCGGCATTGGGTTATCGGACCGCTTCGACGAAGAGCCGACTCTCGAACAGCGCAACGAGGAGATCATCGCGGTAATGGAGGCGGTCGGCTGGAATAGCGCGCACTTCCTCGGTGTGTCTGAAGGTGGTGCGATGGGCCAGCTCTTCGCTGCCGACTTCCCCGAGCGGGTCGAGAGTTTGGTCGTACTGAACTCGTTTGTTTCTCCAAGGTACCGCGAGCGAATGCTGGACTACGTCCAGCCCGGCGATCCACCCATCATAGTGAAGGAAGAGATTATCGGCCGCTTCCTCAAGATCGCTGAATCCTGGTCTGAGGACCCACAACACATGGTCGACTGGGAGATGCCCAGCGCCTGCGAGAACGAGTCCTTCATTCGCTGGGTGGGTCGGCTGCAGCGCATGGCCTGCAGTCCGAAGGATTTCATACGCCAGCTCATGAGCGTCGCCAATCTTGACGCCGAGGACGCGCCCGAGCGCATCACGACGCGCACGATGGTAATGCACGTGAAGGGCGACCTTGTGTTGCCAGTGACCGGCGGGCGACTACTCGCCGAACTCATTCCCGACGCCACCTATGTCGAGATCGATGGCAGCGATCATTTCGCTTGGATCATGCCTCACTGGCGCGAAATCAACGATCGCATCGTCGAGTTTGCGACCGGCAACGACGTGCAGCGAACCACTAGCCGGCGTTTCGGCACGGTGTTGTTCACCGACATCGTCGACTCGACGAAATACGCATCGGCCGTGGGCGACTCGAAGTGGCGCGAGGTGCTCGACAGCCACGATCGCATCGCCCGCGCCGAGATCGATCGGCAAGGCGGACGTGTCGTCAAGAGCACCGGAGATGGCCTACTCGCGATGTTCGATGTGCCGTCGCAAGGAGTGGAGTGCGGACTATCAATACGCGAAGCGCTCTCCGGTATCGGCGTCCAGATTCGTGCCGGCGTTCATGCCGGGGAGCTCGAAGTACACGATGATGGCGACGTCTCCGGAATCGCCGTCAATCTGGCGGCGCGTGTGGAGCAGCAGGCGGCTTCCGGCGAGCTCTGGTCGTCGCAAGCGGTGCGCGACATGATGCTCGGCGGCGGTGCAGTTTTCGCCGACCGCGGCGAGCACCAGCTCAAGGGCATCGAGGGAAACTGGCGACTCTTTTCGGTTAGCGGGGCGTAGCCGACGCCCGGGTCGACGCACTGGACGAAAGCGCGCCCACCCGGCAAATTGATGGCGTGAATCGAAGCCAGTTCATGGTCTGTCTCGCCGCGACCGTAGTCGCGCTCGTCGCTGCTGCAGTGTGGAGCCCTGCGATTCGAGCCGGCGACGGCCCCTCCGACGGCAGCGGAGCGTTCTTCGAGATCCGTTATACGGGAAACGCCGCACGACTCGGCGCGGTGAAGACCGATATTGTCGTTACATCCAACGAAGTTGCGATCGTCTGCGGTCAAGCAAGCCAGGGAATCTCGAGCTGCACGTTCCCAGCGGGTGAAGCGTGCTGCAAGCGAGAACTGTTCAACATCGAAGCCGGTGCTTTTGTTCGATTCGAGGCCGTCGCGAAACGAGGTAGCGTCGACTTTGGCGGCTGGGGCGGCGCATGCGCGCAGGCCCCGGTGCCTTGTCCGTTCGATCCCCAACTCACGAGCGTGCCGTTTTACAAGCGCGTCTGCCAGGGCGGTGTAGACAAGCGCGGGGAACTCATTCGAAGCAACTTCGGTCTCGGGCAATTGGGCCGAACGGATTCGAATGCAGTATTCGGCTGTGAGCTTACACTGCCCACCGCCGCAACGACCGTGATCGAACTGATATGGAACCAGTCGAACGAGCTGACGCTGCCCGGCGAATGCGGCTTCCAGTTGACCAATCTGCAGTGCAGCGTCGCGACAACTCCGACGACGACGACGACGCTCGGTTCGAATCCTCTGCCGCCTCCGCCCCCGCCTTGCGGCGACCCTGACGGATCGGGCGACCGCACGGCCGGCGATGCACTGATCGCGCTTCAGGCAGCAGTTGCTCTCGGACCCGCGACTCTCGCCTGTGCTGCATGCAGGTGCGACGTGAACGGAGACGGGGAACTGACGGCCTCCGATGCACTGCTCTTGCTACGAATGGCGGTGGGGCTCGATCCGCCGGCCGCAAACGCCTGCACCGTCTGTAACGAAGAATAGTCGCCGAACGGAGCGCGTCTATTTCAGAACTGCTCAAACATGCGCCAGCCGGCGCTAGAGCGATAGTATCATTTGAGCCAATCGGCTATCGCAGGTCTGCGTGCTGACGATTGAAGAACTGACAAAGCTGGTTACGTCCAGCATCGAATCCCTGACTACGGCGCTGCAGGCACCGACCACTTGGCTGCAGATCGGTCTGATCGCGGCCAGTAGCCTGCTGGCTTGGCTTGCGGCGCGCCCGTTGCGAACCCGCGCGCAGGAATGGCTTGCGAGACCCACGGTCGATCGACGCGCGGCGCGCGCAGGTCAGGCGCTGAGTTCTCTGCTGTTCCCAGCCGTCTGGTTCGTTCTCCTTTCGATTGCGACCGCCGCTTTCCAGCGAGTAGAACAACCGAACGAAATCATGCGCATCGCGACCTCGCTGCTCGGTGCGTGGGTCATTATTCACGTCAGTTCGAGCGTGATCGGCGATCAGGCGCTGTCGCGCGTCATCGCGACGCTGGCGTGGACGGTCGCGGCGCTGAACATCGTCCACCTGCTCGATCCCACGATCGAACTCCTAGACGGCTACGCGCTGACACTCGGCGCAACACGCGTCTCGATTTACCTACTTCTCAAGGGAGTAGCGCTCACTGCCCTGTTCTTGTGGTTGGCGGTTGCGCTCGGCGGGCTATTTCAGCGGCGCATCGAACGGCTCCCGAACCTGACGCCGTCCATTCGCGTTCTCGCAGCGCAAAGCGTTCGGTTCACGCTGATCGTCGTCGCGGTCGCGATGGCGATGACGAGCATCGGGATCGATCTTACGACGTTCGCTGTTTTCAGCGGCGCACTCGGCGTCGGCGTCGGCTTCGGATTGCAGAAGGTCGTCTCGAACCTGGTCTGTGGCGTCATTCTCCTGCTCGATCGGTCGATCAAGCCGGGCGATGTCATCCAAGTCGGCGATACCTACGGGTGGTTGAACTCGTTGGGCGCTAGATACGCGTCGGTACTGACCCGTGACGGCACTGAATACCTCATTCCCAACGAAGACCTCATCACGCAGCAGGTCATCAACTGGTCGTTTAGCGACAACCTCGTGCGTCGCAAGCTCGAGATTGGAATCTCGTACAAGGCGAACCTCGACCTGGCTACGAAGCTCGTGCTCGAGGCAGTCGCCGAGACCGAGCGATGCCTCGCTGAGCCGCGGCCGCAGTGCCTGCTGCGCGGTTTCGGCGATAGCTCCGTGGATCTGGAAGCCCGCTTCTGGATCAGCGACCCACAAAACGGCACTGCCAACGTGGCCGATCAGATCCTTCGCGCCGTGTGGCGGAAATTCCACGAGAACGACATAGAGATCCCGTTCCCGCAGCGAGATGTTCACATCAAGACACCCGCGCCGGTACACGAGTAACGCCGGAGCAAGACAGCCGGCGAACATTTCGGCTGCGCCTGCCCCGGCATTGTGCTACTCGCTCGTCGTAGAGAAAGGCAGCACGCCAATCGAGGAGTTCCCGCTCGCCTCGATTGCGAGAATCTCGATCTCGTAGGTGGCGTCCGGCTCCAGGGCTTCTACCGGTATTTCGATCTGCGTAACGTCGCCCGGCACGTTGATCAGCGCGCGACGAGTACCGCCGTCGATCCACGGCTCGGCACGCGCCGGCTCTTCCTGATTCACGATCACCTGATACTCGATGATCGTTGCGGTACCGTCGCCGAACGTGGGTAAGGTGCCATCCTCACCAGTGTATTGCTCGGTAACCGCATCCCAAGCGATGAGCAACGGCTGGTCGAAGGGAACGACGGCATCTTCCTCGGGCGCGGTCACTTCAGGAATTCCAGCGAGCACGTGGGAGAGCTGAGCGGCGCTGCTCAACGGCGCGAGCTCGTCCACTCTCTCGGCTTCAAACGTGTAGTTTCCTGCCGGCCAGCGCCTCAGGAAATCCTCGACCTCTACGTCGTAATCGTCCTCTTCGTTCAGATAGTGACTCGGCTCCGACGCGAAGGCCATTTCGCTCATGCCGCCCTGACGCCGAAGTCTTCGACGCGCGTTGGTGCCGAACACGCGCCGATCGTTCGGGTCGAATATCTGCAGGCGTTTCCAATCGAAGGCGTCGGCAAATACCTGCAACTCGATGTCGTTGTCCGTCAACTCGATGATGATCACCGCGGCACCAAACGGCTCCGCTTGGGCGTGAACGACCAGGGAGTTCGACAATGTCAGCAGACCGGTGAGTGTACAGAGCACTGACAGTGCTCGGAATCTTGTTTTCATGATTTCGGTTCCTCCGTCATGCCGTCGCTCGTGGGACCAGCGGCTGTATTCCCAACAGAGCAACACACATGCCATCGGCCTCGTGTGCGCGCGCCGCGAGTGGGCGCCCGAGAAAGGCAGACAAAGCAGGAACTTCGAGGAGACCTCGACGCGCGATGCTTCGCGAACGACGATGTCGCATGAAGAGGCTTGCGCGCGTCAGATCTCGCAGCACGCAAGCTGTTGCGCACTTCCACGCTGCAGTGGCGAAAGCGCCGGAAAATGTCCTTGACATTAGCTAGGACGTGTTCGCATAGTTTCGAATCGATCGATGGATTGCAGTAGTCCGCAGCGAACTCCATCACCACCTACACCACCAGAGGTTCGCAATGCTACCGACTGACATCCACCCTTCTCCGCGTCTATACACAGCTGTGTGGCTAACGCTGATCCTATTCAGCGCAGGTGCGCCGGCCGCGGCGCTCTCGCAGTGCACCCCCATCGACGGCGGCAAGCTCACGATCAAGCCGGCCGCGGGAAACAACAAGAGCAAACTCACTTGGAAGGCCAAAGATAAGTCGGTTGCGTTTCTCATCGCGGATCCGACGGTGGGCGCGACGACAATAGAGTTCGCGGATAACAACACGCTCTCTGCCAGTATCGATTACGATGCCGCGTCGGCAGCAGCATGGCGAAGTTCGGGAAACCCGGTTCGCATATGGAGATACAAAGATCGTGATGATCCTTCTCCAATCGTTGGGATCCATACGATCAAGAGCAAAGAGAACCAGTTCCAGCTCAAGGGCAAAGAAGGCATCATCGATCTGATCCCTGCGCCGCTCGCGCTACCGCTCACCGTCCAAGTTACCGACAGCGCCGGCGCCTGCTACGTCGCCCAGTTCAGTCAGTGCACCAGCAATGACGCTCAGAGGATCAAGTGTGAGGGCGACGAGAACCTGTGCCTCGGTAACCCGGGCTTTCCCGCACCGACGGGAACGAATCGTACGCTCAATCTTGATCTCGCGGTCAGTACACCGTTTCGCGACCCGAATCCGCTTCGCGGTTTCTGCTTTAGTCAACAAGAGCTCGTCGTCGGAGATCGGCTGGATATCATAGACCGGACGTTCGGCTCGCCGGCCGAGCTGGGTAGTTCTCGCGATGTTCGCGTCGAGTTCCGGCACCATCGCTGGCCGTTCGGAAAGTTCAACCCGGCCACCTGCGAGTTCTTGGGCGTTGAACAGGGACTCGAGAATGTCCCTGATCTCGATATCGCGGTCGCCGGCCTCGCCGCGAAGGGAGACCGGATCATGTTAAGGATGTCCGGCATGCCTGCTTTTCTGTCGTCCGACTGCGATCCGGTCGCGTGCGCTAATATGATGAAGCCGGGCCAACTGGGCTGCACATGCAACAACGCGGGCGTGGGCGATGTAGGGGGCTACTCACTGTTCCCGCCATCAGCCTACACACAGGCTTTTACCGATCACTGGGCCTGCGTCATCAAACACTACGCCGCGCTCGGAGTGCGTGACTTCGAGATTTGGAACGAACCGGACCTGACCGGCTCTTTCCGCGCCGACCCGGCCAATCCAGCTTCCGCCGAAGACCAGTTCCTGGAAATGTTCGAGCAGATCCGTGTAGCACTCGAAGACACGATCGCGGCGGACCCGGCACTGAGCTTGATTGCGAGCGACATCCAAATCGGTGGCCCGGCCGCTGCCGGCGTGAACGGCACGATGCAAGGTGTGCCCGGCGTCGCGCCGATCGTCCCCATTCTTCTCGATCACGTAGATGCCAACGGCGGTGAACTGGACTTCGTTTCCTACCATATGTACGTCGACGACCCCGGCGAGCCGTTTTCCCGCGACGACATCGGGCGCGTTCGTGGTTGGATACCGAGTGGCTGGACCAATACGCGAATCGACATCAACGAATGGCAATCGAAGCTTGGCCAGCAGTTTTGCGAAATCGAGCCGGACGACATCTCGGCACCTATCGGCGGATTGGCGCCAAGTGCCAACTGTGACCATCGCGGCGCCGGCTTCGCCGGCTACACACTTGCCGGTCTCGTTGCGGCCGGAGCTGATGTCACCCAAAAGGTGTTCGAGCTATTCGAACGCCCGGATTGGGCCCCCGATGACTTTTACGAGACCGGCCCCGGAACCGTCACGACACACGGGCTACCCAAGCCCGAAGCCGGCGTGTTTTGGGCGGCGGCACAGATGCAGGGGCAGTTGCTCGGCAGCGACATGGAACTGGCAACCGACCGCAGCTTCGGTTGGATCGCGACTCGTGATGATTCCGACGTCGTTCACATTCTTCTGAGTCAATTCGATTCGGATGCCGGCATGCACTTCTCGCGGACCTTCCGGCTCGGTGGTCACGAAGACATCGAACTGGTCATCGGCTGCGGCTGTACCGGCGCGGGTAGTTTGCCGGCGCAGAAGCAATGCACAGCGACGAAGCTCGCTATCGTAGAGGGCGCGGCGGACCGTGACGCGGAACTATCAATCCAGTGCCCGGCATTCTCGCAGACGCAGCACGACTCGGTACTCGATGGCTTCGTTGCGAAAGATCTGCGACAGGCGACGATCGATTCGGGAACGGCGCTCGACGTCGGTATTGGTCTCGCGTCTGTTCCCTGCGGGAACTACCAGGTCGAAGAGTTCGTGTTCGGTCCCGGTACGACAGCTACCGAGCAGTTCCGCGCGAAACAGTCGCCGCCTGCTCAGTTCGGCGACATCGATGCAATGTATACCGCCCCACAATGGATCGCCTTTCAAGACGAGCTATGGACGTTCACGAAGACACCGACTCGCAGCTACCAATTGTCAGCCGGGCAACCGCTCGACCTGATCACGGTACCGCAGTACGGAGCAGTGTATTTGCGAATCCAGTAAACAGCCCGAGGTAGGGGGAAAACCGCCGACCGCTGCGAGGCCTTCCCGTTCTTCGTTCCGCTCCCCCCTTCCCTCTTCTCGGCCGTTCCTGCACTAGTGCAACTCGCGACGATTCCGAGTCCCCGACGTGCTAGCAGATCCGCGTGAATACCATCAACTCGACCTTCGCGCGCACTCGCTCCTCGCCGATGTCGAATTGCACGACGTCTGGCTGGCGGAACTCGAAGGCGGCGGCCCCGACCGGACGATCACCGACGCGCTCTTTTGCTTCACACCGCAAATCACCACCACCGCCAACGCGGCCGTACGCAGGCTGTTCGCCATCCGGCGGGTGGTCGGACGCATGTTCGGCTGGGACGCTCAGGCAAACCGCTGGGATGAGGAACTGTACTGCCATCGACTGACCGACGAGGATCGGGCGCGCTCCAAGGTTACGCCCGGCACTCCCGATCAACTCTTCACGTCGGTGTATGTGTTCGAACACGAGGCGCTCAGCGAAGTACGTAACGCCACCGTACATGCGTTCTCGTCGCTGGCACTGCGAGAGACCATGACGGGCTATCGCCTGTACTGGGCCATCTATGTGAAACCGATCAGTCCATGGACCAGCACGTACATGCGCGTGATCGACCCGTTCCGGCGCACGATCATCTACCCGACCGTCATCAACCGTATCAAGCAGGAGTGGCAGACTCGCTACGGCGACAACCCGCTCTGAGTGACGACGGAGCCTTGCACGCGGAGGCTTTACACGAAGACTCCCCGCAGCGACGCGTGAACGTGTGGCTGCACGCACTACGCACGTACGGAACCGTCCCATCGCTACGCACGCTCAACTTTATTCCTTTGACGGATCTGGATACTTTTTGACGACGAGGCGAACGGCAGCAGCCGGCTGCGCACGCCCAACGCGTGAGTTCAGGAGACAATACAATGTCGATTACCGATGGCACCGATCTTATTGACCCAGGTGCCTACGCCGAGAACGGACCACCCCACGAGACTTGGACGAAGCTACGAGCCCAGTCGCCGATTCATCGTTGCGAGTCGGCTGACTATCCGCCCTTCTGGGCCGTCACTAAACATGAGGACATCTGCCGGATCTCTCGTGAGCCCGAGAACTTCCTGTCGTTCCCGGGCATCACAATGCAGCGCAAGGAAGACGTCATCGATCGCGAGCAAGGCGTCGGTGCCATGCGGACGATCATCGAAATGGATCCTCCTCAGCATAGCAGTTTTCGTAAAGTCGCGAGCCCCTTCTTCAAGCCCGGTCAGATGAAACACATCGACCCGATCGTCGAAGAAAGCGCCAAGCAGTTACTGGACGACCTCGCGGGGACGACCGGAGAAGGTGAATGCGATTTCGCCATGAAGGTTGCCGTGGCGCACCCGCTGCGCGTCCTCTCGACCATTCTCGGAGTTCCGCGCGAGCAGGAACCTCGCATCCTCGAACTCACCAACCAACTGTTCGCGCCGGAAGACGAAGAGATCGGCCTTGCCGGCCGCGTGACCGAGACACACAGAGAGGCACGCAACGCCGCGGTCATGCAGTTGGGGATGGAACTCTATCAACTGTTCGAGCCGATCATCGCTGACCGCCGCAGCAACCCTCGCGACGACCTCGCGACACTGCTCGCGAACGGTGTCGTCGACGGCGAACCGATGGGACCGATGGAGACGCTCGGCTACTTTCTCATCACGTTCACCGCGGGGCACGACACGACGAAAAACGCCCTGGCCGGTGGCCTTCATCAGCTCGCCACTCATCCGCACGAGTTAGAGAAGCTACGTAGAAACCCGGAGCTATCGGCATCGGCCGTCGAAGAGATCGTTCGCTGGACGTCCCCCGTCAACTACATGAAGCGCACGGCCGCGAGAGATACCGTCGTCTCCGGTCAGAACATCGCAGAGGGCGACGAACTCATTCTCTTCTACGCATCGGGCAACAGAGATGAGACGGTATTCGATGCGCCGTTCGAGTTTCGCGTAGACCGCGCCCCCAACCCACACATCGGATTCGGCCACGGCGAGCACTTCTGCCTCGGTGCACATCTCGCACGCCGGTCACAGCGCGCGCTCATCGACGCGATCGTCCAGCGCGTGGATCACCTCGAACTCGCAGGCGAGCCCGAGTGGATCAAGGCCAGTTTCGTCGTGGGACTGAAGCATTTGCCCATTCGCTATCGCTTCAAGTAGGGCTCGGACTAGGGAACGCAGGGCGCGCGATACGAATCGACGATCTGTACAGCCGGGCGAACATTGCCTTCGATGATTGCAGGCGGCCCGTCCGGTCGACGACGTACGACGACGCTCCCCGAATCTTGTAGCCGTACGCGCGCGCCGGCCTCGATGGTACATTGCTCGCGGCAGTCGAACGTCGCTTCGTCGAACTCTCCGCGTAGCCGAATGTCCGAGCCATTCTCAACGGTCACATCGCATGCGGCGAAATCGACGCAGCCGTTGATCCCATCGAAGTCTTGACCGCCGCCGCGGATCTTTCCGAGGTAGTTCAGACGATCCGCGACGCCGAGGACCCTTCCTCCTAAACCGCCTGAGCGGCCGGTGACGTTCAGTGTGCCGTCCAACGTCAGACTGGTATTCGCAAAGATGTCGATATCGCCGGCCCCAGACAGATGGCCTTTCACCGAAAGTCTCGCGTCACGCGTGACGACCGTATCCGCATTGCGAGATTCGATCACGATGACGCCGCCGCCACCCAATCGCCCACGCGAGTCGGCGCGAATCTTGGCTGCGACGTTCACGCGGCCGTCGGCGTCAATATCTACGTCTCCAGCGAAGCCGTCGGGTGCAGCTGGGCGTACGTCGATGAGGGTTTTCGCCGACACCGCGATGGCGCCTATGGCGCGCATCTCTACGAGCCCGCCATCCCCACCGAACCCTTCTCTCTGCCGATGCCCTTGCGCCCGAATCTTGGTACGCGGCGCGACAGAGAGATCGCCTTCGGCGTATACGCGAACCTCGCCACCAAAGCCCTCTCCCGCCGTCGAGCTCGCGTGGATTACGGCGGCCAAGGTGATGTCGCCTGCGGCTTCGAGGCAGACGAAGCCACCGTCGAAGTCACCGCCGTTCGCGTTGAGAACGCCCGAAACCAGCAGGTCACCGCCGGCCGTTAGTTCGATCTCGCCCCCTTGGCCATCGCGGCCGCCGCGCGCGATCAGGCGAGCCGTGCTCTCGACGTTTCCTTGTGCCAGGACGACGATGACACCGCCGTCGGACTCGGGGTCGTTCGTGCTCACATGTATCGGTTGTGAAATCGCAACGTCACCGGCGGCGAATACGCTAATCTCACTGGACAGACCTGACGAATCGCCATCGACCATGCCTCCCAGATCGACGTCACCACTGGTAGCATCGCAAACGCCGGAGCCGCACTGGGTTCCCTTGGTACACAGTACCGCCGGATCGTCACTGCACGTTCCACGGGCGAGAATGTTCAAGTATCCGCCGTTGAACAGTTCAGGGTCAGAGGGACCTCGCCCTAAACGGACAGCGGGTGCGCTGCCGGTCGAGAATCCGACATCTCCGGCTCTCATTTCAACGGCCATGGTACCAATGTCGAGAAGTCCATCGCCTTGGACGAGAACCGTCCGGGTTCCGAAATCGAGCAAGGCGAATTCGATGGGAACAACGCGTTCCGTGATCACGCATGGATCGTCCGATGGCGCGCAGATATCGTCGGCGTGGTCTACATCGACGAGGTCGGCCGCCGCGGGCGATACAACAGAACACAACTCAAGTATGAATAGGGCTACGACGGCGAGCACTGCGGCATATCCGTGGCGTCTCGTAAGCATGGTTTCCTTCCCCAGGTGAGCGAGCGCCGATATCGTCACTCAGCGCCGCGCTTAACGCCAGATGGCACGGCGCAGTGGCACACGTCTCATGTGCATGCATTCCGTGACGACACCCTCACGAGGACGCGCTAGCACCACGCAACGCCCGCAATACGGGCAACGACAAGAACGACACCGCAACCATCGCGGCCAATGCCGGCGCGTAGCCGTATGCGCCCGCCAGTTGCCCGGCGGCCCACGCCGACCATACGTAGCAAAGATTGACCGCAGCCATGTACGTGCTGAACTGCGTCCCGCCCAGCGCGGGGTCGGTCAGATCCATCATCAACGCGTAGAGCGCAGCGGTCAGGACGCCGAACGTCAGGTACACACACGTGAGCGCCACCAAAATCATGGCGGGCCACTGCGCGGAGACCACGGCGGCCGCGGTCAGTACCGAGACGGCAACCGATACCAGCGCACCGACTACGGCGCTGCTGCGCTCGCGTGCATCGACCCATCGCCCACCGGCCAGTGCGCCGATAGCCATCGCCGCGACGGCCGGAAGCGCGAAGAATCGGCCGACTGCGACTTGTGAAAGCCCCGAATCGATCATCAACGGTCCGGCGAGTGCACCGGCGCCCTCCATGGCGGCGCCGGCAAAGACAACGAAGACGATTCCCAGCCACGTCGTCGCCGAACCGAATACCGCACGCAGTCGCGCAGCGACACGCCGGATCGCCGCCACGGCGGTCTCACCGGTGGCAGGCACGCGATCGTCGAGCGTCAACACGACCGCCGAAGTCAGCAAGATCGTGGAGGCGAGCAGCGCCACGACACCGCCCACCCCTATGATGCTCTCCATCGTTAGCGCCGCACCGCCGAACACCGCGCGCCCGGCGAGCATACCCGCCTGCATCCAACCGGTGGCCAGCGCCCGTTCGGACGACGGGATGCTGCGTACGGCGAGTGCATCGATGGCCGCGTCCTGGGTTGAAGCGAACAGCGCGTGCGCCATGAGGATGACGACGATCAGATCGTAGTCGACTTGCAAATCCAGAAACGCCATCGGAGCGATGCTCGCAGCCATCGCAAGCTGCATGACGACGATCCACGGTTTCACTCCATGGCGCGGCGAACGAAACACATCCACCAGCGGCGCCCAAAGAAACTTGAACGCCCACGGCAGCGTCAGAAGCGAAGAGAGCGCCGCGACTTCTTCGACCGGCACGCCGGCGGCGCGCAGCTTGGTGGGCAAGGCCCACCACAGGTACCCGATCGGCGCGCCTTCGCTCAGGTACAGTAGCGCCAGGGCCAGTCTACGACGGCGCGGGTCGACGTGCGGTCGACTCACGCTACTCAGGCGGACTTGGGTTCGCCATCGGCGTTGCGATAGGTGACCGAGTAGAGATCGGTGCGCCGATCGGTCCAGGGACGCACCGTTCCGGAATGGCGGTTACGGCGAAGTAACTCTACATCGACGTCGTCGGTGAGCACGGTTTCGATATTCGGCGTACTCTCCGCCACAACCCCGTCGCGCCCGAAGCCGACGTCGGAAGGACTGAAAACACCACACTGCGAATAGTGAATGTCAGCGTTCTCGACGAAGGGTAACGCACCCGCGCAACCCGCAATCGCAACGTAGACCTGATTCTCGATGGCTCGCGCCTGCGCGCAGCTTCGCACTCGCAGGTATCCGTGTCGGTCGTTGGTGTTGAATGGCACGAACAGAATAGTCGCACCTTGCGCAACCGCGATTCGCGCAAGTTCGGGGAACTCGACGTCGTAACAAATAAGAATCGCAATGCGCCCGCGGTCGGTGTCGAACACCGACAGACGATCGCCGGCTTCCACGCCCCACCAACGTCGCTCGTTCGGCGTGATATGCAGCTTGTACTGCTTCTCGATGGTACCATCGCGGCGGAATAGAAACGCGATGTTGTACAGATGGTCGTCTTCGATGGCGAAGGTCGAACCGCCAATGACGTTCACGTTGTACTTCATAGCCAGGTCGGTCATCAGCTCGAGGTACTGAGGCGTAAAATCGGCTAAACTGCGCGCAGCTGCGCTCGGACTCGTGTCGTCGACTAACGACAACAGCTGGGTCGTAAACAATTCGGGCAGCACGACGAAGTCTGACTTGTAGTCACCGGCGGTGTCTACGTAGAACTCACACTGCTTCTGAAATTGCTCGAACGACGTAATACGTTGCATCAGGTACTGCACGAGCGAGATGCGCACCGGCGCGACCATCCGCAGACGCGCGTGCGGCTCGGCCCGATAGTCCAAGTTGCGCCATTCGAGGAAGGTCGCATACCCGCGCGACTCGCCGTCAGCCGGTAGATAGTTCGGAATCAACCCCTGCAGCGCGAAACCGTTGGCGGTCTGCGGCGTGAGAACTGGATCGAACAGGTGCTTGTTCATCACCTGCTCCGTGTACTCTCGCGCGGTCATGGTGTCGGCGTGTTTTCCATAGCCGGGGATTCGCCCACCGATGATGATGCGCCGCAAATTGAGCCGTCGGGCAAGATCCTTGCGCGCTTCATAGAGTCGCCGCGACAAGCGATACCCCCGAAACTCGGGATCGACCATAATTTCGATCCCGTACATCGTGTCGCCTTCGGGATCGTGGTTGCGGATGTAGCCCTCGTCGGCGATCTCCTCCCACCCCTGCCAATTGTCGTAATCGTCGAAATCCACGACCAGACACGAAGAGGAAGCGACGAGCTGACCGTCCACCTCGACACAAATCTGCCCCTCAGGAAAGTGCGAGAGCTGGCTCTCTACCTGCTCAAGCTTCCACGGGTCCATCTCGGGGAAGCACTTTTTCTCCAAGGCGATCAGCTGTTCGTAATCCTCCGCCACGAGCGGCCGCACAACGAGACTCGATTCGAATTCTTCTAGATCAATACTCACACGGATCTCCCGGTCTCACGTGGCCGCACCAGAGGCTGGCCGTCGAACGATGCGATCCGTCGCGAGACATACGGGGAGAAAAACCCCTCGTACCTGCGCATCAGCTCCGGCAGCATCCAGTCCGTACCACTCACTCGTCCGCGGCAGGACTTGCCACCGCAGCCACACTCGAACTCGTCGTAGTCGCTCGCATCGGTCATGGCGTAGTCAAAACAAATCTCCTCGCCGGCGATGATGTCGCGCATGGCTACGAGCGTGATCTGCCCGCGCATCCCCGAATTCGGCTCGCACGAATGGTTGACCCAATCGGCCGGCCCCTCGACGGTGCTAACCAGGTATGCGTCGTCATCGACCTGCACGGTGAGCCGGCGCTCGTCGCCGGAACCGGCCCTGGCCTGGTCACGCGTGAGGATGTGACCACCCCAGACCACCAACAGGGAACGATCGGGCACATCCAAACGTGCGAAGACGCCCTTGCCGCCCTTGCTACCGCACGAGCGACCGATCAACAGCGGAGAGAGATAGGAGCTTGAGTGGGGTTTCGCGGCGCGGGTGCGGCGACGCGCGCGGGGTTGCGATTGGGCGGACTCTTGCATCGTATGGACCTCCCGGGTCTGGTGTACCGTTCGCAGGACCCCTTTCGGGGGCCGGCGGCTGAACGGCCAAACGCCAACCACTGGGCCGGGAACGTTCGCACGGCTGCGAAGGCACCGGGAGGCCCGCCTGTAGAATCTAGTATCTTGTTTACGCCGGAATGCGCGGAATGCAAGACTGTCCTCGACGATTTCTTCGAGTTCACGCACGCCACCAACCACCATCACCTTCGGCCGCCGAACGGTGACAGCACTCCGTGAACGAGCCTCCGCTCGTTCACGGCTAGGCGCAGTCGCACACGTCTGCTAGATGCGATCCCATGACGACGAACGCAACGACAATGCCCGCAAGCGACGAAAAGCTATTCGAGATCATGTACTCCTGCCGCGCCATGCGGCGACTGAAGCCGGACCCGGTTCCTGAAGAGACCTTACTGCAACTCGTTGACGCCGCCCTGCACGGGCCCAGCGGCAGCAACGCGCAGAACTGGCGCTTCATCATCGTGCGCGAGAGGCCGACGAAAGAGAAGATGCGCGCTCTGTGGGCCAAGACCTGGGGCTTCTATCTGGAAACGTTCGCAGTCGCCGAGGCTCGGCCCGGGGAAAACGTCTCGGCGCGCCGGCGCATGACCGCAGCCGCGACCTGGCAGCTCGATCACTTCGTCGAGATCCCGGCCTTCATCTGCGTATGCGTCGCACGCGACGACGCGCTCGCGAAGGTTCTCTCATCACCCGCTACATTGGCCAAGGCCGTTCGCCATCTCGGCGTCGGTGGCGCGATGCGGCTGATCACTAGTGGCGGACGCACCGCCGGCATCGCCGACGGCTCGACAGCTTATCCGGCCGTCCAGAACCTGTTGCTCGCCGCGCGTGCGTTGGGACTCGGTGCGGTGCTTACGACGCAGCACTTCTTCGTGCCGGGCGAGTTCGAGAAAGTCTTGGGCTTGCCGTCAACAAGCACGCTGGCAGCGATCATCCCTGTAGGTTGGCCTACCGGGAAATTCGGACCGGTTACGCGGCCCAACCCGCGCGACGTGGTCAGCTGGGAACGCGCATAGACGACGGCAACTGGGTAGTCGAGGCTGGCGACTCCGTGGCGCTACAGGCCCGCGCGTTCAAACCGCCGCAAACGGCTCAATCCCCAACGCGGCAAGTTGCCGATCGGCTTGCGCTGCCCAACCCCGGTTCGCGATAGGGCTGGCCGGGCTCGGGTGCAGCACTCGCCCGATCGGAAGGTCGAGGCGCTTGAGCGCAGCGTGCGCACGCGTTTCGGCGAACGCACCGACGCCGACAACGAAACGCGGAGCAAGTTGGGTGATCACCGCGAGCAGTGCTCGATCGCAAATCTCGTACAGGACTTCACGCTCATCGGCCGAAAGCTTGTCGGGTGTCCGGTTGCGTCCCGTGGCTTCCATGAACACGAGCGGGCAGTAGTTGTAAACGAAGAATCGCTTGAAGAAGTTCTCCGGTGTGCCGGCTCGATCGCGAGCCCACATCCACAAACGCTGACCGCTGACTTCGCTACGACGACAATCGAATCCCAGAACCGGACGCTTGGGGTGCTCGTTCTTCGGCCGCCTTATCTTCTCGTCAATCCCCAGCCAGTCGCGCACCAAGGAAACCTCGCCGAAAGGAACTCCTGTCTGAGCCATACCGAACGGTCCGGGATTCATCCCCAGCAGCACGACTTCCTTTCCCGTCGCACCGTAGCGGTCAAGATACTGCTTGTGCGCAGCCCAGGCGTAGTCGATCGGGTTGTAAACGTGAGTGACCGGTGCGCCGAACGACAGTGCGTCCGCTTCGCGCGAGAGGCGTTTGAGAATACGAACGAGCGTCAAGAGACTTTCCTTTTCAGAGTCCGGCGATCAAGGCGGTCGCCAACGGCTCATTGTTATCGGACGTTGCTCTGATACTCCAAGGCAAGAGCGCCGAGTTCCCCGCCCCGCATGAGTCCCACCCACCCAGAAGAAAGCCTCGGAGCCAATCCCGCTGACGCCGCGTTGAATCCCGCCGACTCCGTCGCCATGGGCGTACCGTCGTCGCGAGCAGCGGCTCCGGCGGCTGCCGACGAAGGCTCTCACGAGCAAGGAACATTCCGTGCCTTCGGCTACCGGCCGTTCCGGCTGCTGTTCGCAGCGTTCCTCATCAATCAGACGGGCTTTTGGATATCTCATCTATCACTTCAAGGATTGATCGTTGACCTGACTAATAACGATCCCCTGCAAAGCGGCCTGCTCTTCTTTGCACTGTTCTCCCCCGCCTTCGTACTCGCACCGCTGGCCGGGGTCGCTGCCGATCGATTCGACCGAAAGCGCATCGTGTTGATTTGCTACGCGGGGATCTCGCTGGCCTGCGCGCTGCTCGCGACGCTCAGCTCACGCGGAGCACTGACACCTACGATCGTGCTCGCGATCTCGGCGGCAATGGGCGTGGCTTTCGCTTTCTCGGGGCCTTCGAACTTCGCCATCGCCGCGAACACCGTACCGATGGACGCGCTGCCGAGCGCGGTATCGCTACAGTCGGCCGCGAACAATCTCACGCGGGTCGTCGGCCCGTTACTCGCCGCTCCCATGCTGGCGATGCATCGTTACGACATCTCATTCGCGATCTACCTCGTCGCAGCATCGACTGCCGGGTTTCTTACTTGGCGCATGCGGATCGAGCGCTACGCAATCGACGCAGACGAGAGCGGTATTTGGGTCAGAATCCGTAGCGGATTCGATCACGCCCGAGAGCGTGAACCGGCGTTACCCGCTCTATCGGTCGTGGCGATGCTATCGCTGTTCGGCGTCTCGCACGTCGTGCTGCTACCGGTGTACTGCCAAGACGTACTCGCCGACCCGCGATACTTCGCGTGGCTGGTCGCGGCATCCGGGCTCGGTGCAATGGCCGGCGCGCTGCGTACCGGCCAGATGCGCAAGGCGATCACTTTGCGCAGCGCATCGCTGGGGCTGTTCGCGTACGGCGGCGCTTTGACCGCTTTTGCGCTCTCACGCACTGTCGAACCGGCAATGTGCGCGCAGCTCGTGGCCGGGTATTTCTACTTCTCAGTGATGACCAAGCTGCAGACACTCCTGCAACAGTTGGTAGATGAGTCGAAACGAGGCCGCATCATGAGCTTGTTCCAGATCGCGTGGGCAGGGCTCGTACCTTTTGGAAGCCTGGCGATGGGTTATTTGGCGCGTCCGTTGGGAACCGCGAACACGCTGATGCTCTCCGGTGTCGTGTGTGCGATCTATGGCGCAGCAATCAGCCTGGTGTCCTCGCGATGGAGCGCCGACGCTGCTTCCGCCGCTGCTCGGCGATCCTGAAACTGACGGGACTTCTTCCCGTCGACGTTCCCATATCGAAAAAATTGCGATGTTGTCCCCCTCAGGTCTTGAAGTTCTCGTGCACGAGCGTCTAATGGTTCTTCATGCTTGGCTCACGCGTTAACAAGACATCCATCCTCTACTCTGCTCTCGCTTGCTCGCTCGTGCTGAACGGCGTTTTGCTACTCAACGACGACTCGACGGACGAACTTCAGGCCGCTTCTCGCACGACGGCGATGCAGGCCGCCGAAACCGCCGAGCGCTCAGCAACGGTTCATTCCGCTGTCGATGATGTAGCAGTCGCCGAGACGATCCCTGCCGAACCGGCCCCCCGCGCCGTTTCGCGGCCCGAATGGAAGATCGCGGGCGGTGAGGTCAATCATTCCCTGGCCCGCACACTGCAGGGCTTGGCCGGAGACGACGGCGATGCGCTCGCCAGCGTCTTCAGCCGCTTGTTCGTGTGGAACTTGAACATGACGCGTGACCTACAGGCGGGCGACGCGCTCGCCGTAGTCTGGCGCAAACTGGCCGACGGGCTGCCCGAGATCGCGGCCGCCGCACTGCAATCGAGCAAACTCGGTGGGACCGTGACTACTTTCCGCTGGCAAGCTCCGGGTGATCCCTTTCCAAGCAACTGGCACCTCGACGGCACCGAGGTTGCCCCTCGTCTAAAGAAAGGACCGATCACCGACTACGAGCAGATCACCAGCCTGCTAAAGGACCGCCCTTCGCACAAAGGCATGGACTTCAAGACGCCGGTCGGCACCAAAGTCACGTCACCGCGCGCTGGTAAGGTAACCCGCTCCAACTGGAACTGGAGGGCGAACGGTAACTGTATCGAGGTTCGCTACGACGACGGCGTGCTCGCCAAGTTCCTGCACCTCAACGAGAATCTTGTAAAGGCGGGCGACCGTGTGAGCGCCGGTCAGGTGATCGCACGCACCGGCAACACAGGGCATTCGACAGCGCCCCACCTGCACTACCAGCTCGACCGCGGAACCAAGACACTGGATCCGCTGGACTACCACGGCACGACCAGACGATCGCTCGACGACGACCAAGTCGTTGCATTGCGACTTGCTGTCGCCGACTTCGAAGCAATGCTCGGCGACGGGATCGCAGCCGCCCAGCGCTTGGCCGCTGTTGTGCAGTTCGATCGTCGCGATACAGCACGCGACTAGGCGACAGAGGGACGGCCGATCTCGCGTACAACCGAGTAGGCAGTTTCGCGACGGCCATCTACTATCTGGGGACGAAGTACCTGTACGTCACTGCCCCGCAGACGGCCGCACGGCGCGGAACTCGGCGTGACAGGCGTTGCAGGTTTCGAGAAGCACTTCCCTCTCCTCGCGCGCGCTTCCTAGATCACCCGATGCCGCCCGCTCCCGCAGCGACCGCACGTCTCGGCCAAGTTGACCGGCGAGTTCCTCGAATCGCGCCCTATTGTCGCTCGGCAGATCCGACGATCGCACCAAGCTTGGCAGAGCCGCGACCGATGCGGTCAGCGTGTCGGCGATTCTCTCGACTCGTTCGAGCTGCGTAGCCCGCGCGTTGTCGGATTCCAGATTCTCGCTCAGTTCTTCCAACGCGAGATTTTCCAAGTCCACCATCGCTAGCAAGAGTTCGCCCGAGTGAATCGGGTGCTCGACCGGCCGATCTCCCGGCAGCAATCCAATAGCCTGCGTGTCAATACTCTGCGTGCCGTTCTCCCCGTCGTACGTGGACGAACAAGCCGCCGCGAACGACAATACGGTCAAGACCAACGCACACGTAAAGTTCTTTGTCGCCATACGTTTCATAGTGCGTGGCAAGATGCGGCACCGCAATCCCGTTACGTTAGTTCTCGCGGCTACTTTCGAAGTTGGTCGAGCTTGCGCACGCGCGGATCGTCGACGCCCAGGTATTCAACCAACACCGCGATCACTGCGCCGAGATCAAGCGTACCGGCCTCTTGCATCTCTTCGAGATCGGCCCAGTCTTTTGTGCGATCGAAAAACGCTTTGAAGATCGCGATATCCCGGCACGATAGGAACGGGATGTCGTAGTCCACGAAGCGCTCCCAGCGCCGACGCTCGAGCACCGCTTGGTGAAACGGGGTTGTGTCGAGAAATAGATCAATCGGTGTTCGGGCCCACCATAGGCGCACCTGACCGTCGCGCTCCAATGCCGCGAGTTGCTTGTCGTCGAACGCAATATCTGCGGGCAGGGCAGCTACGACCTCGCGTGTTCGGCTCGAGTCTACGAACACGTTTACGTCGATGTCGATCGTGCCGCGTGCGCGCCGAGTGCACCAGGCCAGCGCGAGTGCCCCGCCGAACGCATGCGGGAGCTCCGCGCTCTCCAATGCGTCATGGACGGCAACGATTTTCTCGGCCAGCGAACTCACGAAACACCGAAGCGCGGATAGTTGAGCTTCTTGGAATGCCGCGCAGGAAATTGCTCAGCCAAGGCCAACACCTCTTCGAGTTCGTCTCCACGCGCGAAACCGTCGACCTCTCGAATCCTCGGAGACAGCTCTATGTCGGCAGCGTAACCGTACGCACTCAGAATGCGTAGATAGGTGTTGAGACCCGGAGTCTTGCGGCCGGTCTCATACGCAGCAAGGGTGGCGTGCGATGTCCCAGCCAGCTCGGCGGCGCTTCGCAGCGACAAGCCCAAGGCAGTACGCGCTCTTCGCAGAGTGCCTGTGGCACTGGGGTAGTTCGTTTCCATACCAGATGAATGGTATCCGATCGGACACCGCCCTTCAACCCCGGAAAATATAGGGAAATTCGGGAAAATCGCAGCGCCGGCTATCGAGAAACTCTCATCCGAGAACACTCTCGACACATGCCTCGGCCGGCCGTGAACGGTCTGCGACCGGATCTAGCTCAAGCAACACCGCCGATCCCCAACCGAATCAGCGCGAGTCCGGTTGCTTCGTGGACACTGGTCGTGACCTCAGTAAATCCGTAGCCTGCGTAGAACGCTCGGCCGATGGCGTTCGCTTCGAAGACTTCGAGTTCGAGGCGGTCTCGCCGCGCACGCGCGAAGTCCATGAGGGCTCGGCCGATTCCGCCGCGCTGCGATTGTGGAGCGACGAAGATCGCTCCGACTTCGTCTCCGATCAGCGCAATGAAGGCCGCGACTCGACCGTCAGCCTCCCAGACCCATGTCTGTGCATGCGGAAGATAGACATTCGGGATGTTGTAGCGTTCCTGCGCTAGGAACGCCGCGCTTAGAAACGGGTGCGCAACAGCAGATGCAGCTTCCCACGTTTCCAGGAGCTCAGCCTCATCGCTTGCTCGATACTCTCGGATCATGATATCGCCTGCAATTCGCGAGTTACCCGCTTCGCGCTCAGCGTTTCTCGATCGACGAAATACTGAGCGTCACCACTACTGGTAAGATCGACGTGTCGGAGGCGTCCTCGACCACCAGATCAAAGTCGGAAGCGACCGGCGGCGGGCCGATCGTTCGGAAGACACACCGCGAGACCGGACGCGGCCCCTGCATGCCGGACAGCGTGATCGCCGCGTGACGTAGCGAACGCTCGGCCTCGACGTTGTTGAATATCGAGATGCCGGCACCCGTGAGGTTCGTACAGCTGGCGTTCTCGCCCGCACCGAGAATCTCTCCCGGCGCACCGGCATAGTTGATCCGATACTGAAGGGCACCGAGAAGTACGTTCTCATTGAGCGATACTTCGATGTCGAAACGCGCGCCCGGCACGAGCGTCGTCGTCGTCGTGCTCATCGGCATCGATGTGGTTGTCGTGTTCTGGTTACAGGTCACCGATGTGACCGACACGCTCGGCGAACGCGGGTTTAAGCCCGGATCCGATGCGTCGACGACCGCGAGCGGAAAACTAGTCGGACCGATCGCCGGGTCATCGGAGTCGAAGCGACAGCGCGCGACATCCGTGGGCCCAACGAAGCCACTCAGACTGATGACCGCACCCGTCAGGGTGCGAACATTGTCGCGGTCGTTGAACGCTGCGAACCCTCCGGCGACCAAGGAAATACAATCGACATTCCCGCCTTGCCGGAAGAATTCACCGTCGGCCGAGGAGTAGTCGACGTCGTACTGCAGTGCACCCAGATTGTCGCCGCTGGTAACAGCGACAGTAACTGCGCACCGGTGATCCAACAGTGTACAGCCGTTCGTATCGAGAGCGCACGTAATCGGGTCACAAGAGAGCGTGCCGAAGCTAAAGCCTCGATCCTCGCAGCCGAGCGTGCCGGTGCTCGTGTCACACTCTTCACCTGCCGCTGCGTTGGTAAGACCGTCACCGCAGGACACGTCGGTACAATCGCCGTCGCAGGTACTGGACTCGCCGGCGTCATCGCAATCTTCGCCTGGCTCGACGATGCCGTTGCCGCACCCCTCGATATCGCAGGCAGAACCGCAGCCGTCACCGGCGCTGGTGTTGCCGTCATCGCACTGTTCACCAGCGATCAGATTCAGATAGCCGTCGCCACAAGTGACGGCTGTGCAATCACCGTCGCAGGTGGCTGTCTCCCCGCGCTCGTCACAGGTCTCACCGCCTTCGACCGTACCGTTTCCGCAGCCCGCCGGGATACACGTCGAGGTGCAAGTCGCAGACCCATCGGGGCCATCGTCGCAGCCTTCGCCGGGATCGCGAACGCCGTTGCCGCAGGTTCCAGGACAGATCGGACGATTCTGCTGCACAGGGCAAGCGACTTCGCCGCAGTCATCGCCCAGCATGAGACCGAAGATCCAAGGCGATGACGAAGCGCTCAGACACGGCAGGTTACCGGTCGTGCGGGCGGTCAGGACGAATCGATCAGGATGCTTCGCGTCCACACGCAGTTTGAGGCGCGATACGCTGGCTACGGAGTCCTTACACACAACCGCCTTGGGTCCGATCGCGCACGCAGCCGGCGAAATTGTAGCCTCAAAACAAGAGCCGTCGGCGTCATCGATGAAAAGCGATAGGTTCTCGCTCGCCGGCGCGAAGTCGATGGGCGCACCACCATCGGCGTGGCCTCGGCACGCTACGCGAGCGCTGCGTTTGGGCCCGCCTCGCGATCGAACACGGCAGCGGTCGTACACGAGGAGGTTCGTGCATCCGTTCTCACCGGGAACCGTGCGGGTTCCGCGTGCGCGAGGCGATGGGACCGGACACACGGACGAATCTTCGCCGGCAATCGCGGCTCTAACCACGCGCAGCGCGTCGACGGCCCCAACGCTGCCGCTCGCGTCAACGTCGCAAACGTCTTGTCCGCAGTCGCGCAATCCGACGGCAGTAGCGAGTACGGCTCGAGAATCCGCGGTATCTACCTGCGATGCTTGCGCAACCGGCCGTCCGCATGTTGCCGCAGGTCCGGCGGGACAGTCGAGCGCCGGCTGATTGCCGATCGCCGAGCTGAGTATCTCGCGCGCATCCAAAGCGGTGACGTCACCGTCGCCGTCGGCATCGCAAACGCGAGGTGAACACGAGGCGTCTCCCCCTGCGGTTGCGAGTGCGTGGAGGGCGTCGCTAGCGTTCGCAATGCCTTGGTCTGCGATGGGGAGGTCGCAGGTAAGTTCCGCAACGGCACAGTCTGCACTAAGGATAAGACTTACAAGCGCCACTGCGAGAATTTTGTGGCAATGGCCGACGATCCGCGATGTATCCACAGCGTCCCTCCGCGACTGCGCTCAGATATCTTCCAAGTCAGTCCCCTCTCGGGTAGCAGCGGAGCACAGTGCAGTCCACGCCACGACGCGCAACTGTTCCTCCAGCTGACAACCCGGCCGTCAGTACCGGCGCCACGTTCGCGCGCGGCCGCCCCTTCTGCTCAAACTGCCCGAGGGCAATGGAAGGCAACCTAATACTGCGCCGACTGCGCTACGCGCTCGGCCTGCGAAATCGCGACGTCCAGGACCTGTTCGCGCTTGGCGGACACGAAGTGAGCGACGAGCGCACGCGCGCGTTGCTCGCCCGTGAGGAAGACGAGCAATACGCCGTGGCCGAGACACCGGAACTCACGGCGTTCCTCGATGGCCTCATCGTCGAGCGACGCGGGGAGCGAGAACTCCCAGAAGGACAGAAACCTCCCCCGCCCGTTCCTGCTGACAGTAACAACGCCGTACTGCGCAAACTGCGCATCGCCTTCGACCTGAAGGAAGAAGGCATGCACGCCATGCTGGAAAGCGGCGGTTTCGCGCTATCGCGGCCGGAACTCAGTGCGCTCTTCCGCAAGCAAGGGCACAAGCACTATCGAGAGTGCGGCGACCAAGTGCTGCGATACTTCATCAATGGCTTAACTGTAATGTTGAGACCGCTAGAGGAAGACCCGGAGAGCGAATCCGAGACGCCATAGCCTGCACACCGCTGCGGGCTATGATAAAAACTCCTGATGCCGCGGACGAAATCTCTCGCACAGGCTCGGCGAGTCCTCTCGGATGTCTTCGGGCACGCGAAATTTCGCGCCGGGCAGAGCGAGGCTGTCGCGGCCGTCATAGCCAAGCGCGACGCCGTCGTGCTGCTCCCGACCGGAGCCGGCAAATCCGTCTGCTACCAGGTTCCGGCACTGTTGGCGGCGCGCGCCGGCGCCGGTACGACGATCGTGGTCTCACCTCTGATCGCACTCATGCAGGATCAGGTCGGTGCGCTGATCGGGCGCGGGGTCGCCGCCGCCGCGCTGCATAGCCATCAAGACGACGACGAGCAGCGAGAAGTCGTGGCGAGCTTCCTTCGTGGCGAATTGGAGCTGCTTTACGTGTCACCCGAGCGTGCCGCGCAGGACGGTTTCCGGCGCTTGCTCGGCCGCACCCCCATCGCTCTGATCGCGATCGACGAAGCGCATTGCGTTAGCCAATGGGGACACGACTTCCGCCCCGACTACATGGCGCTGAGCAGACTGCGCGACGTCGTCGATGCGCCCATGATCGGCCTGACGGCAACGGCGACGCCGGCCGTCATGGACGAAATCGCTGCCTCTCTAGCGCTGCGAGACCCGGTCGTCGTGCGCACGGGGTTCGAGCGCCCCAATCTCTCGTTCGACGTAAGCGCCATCAGAACCGAGAGTGCGCGTGTCGATGCGGTGCGCGACGCCCTGGATCGCGCCGGAATCCGCGGACGCTCCGGACGCGGTCGTGCGATCGTCTACTGCAGTACGCGCAAGGTCACCGAGCGCGTCGCGAAAGCGCTTCGGGCCGCGGGAATGTCGGTGGGCTACTATCACGCCGGCCGCACGAAACTGGCGCGCGAGCGCGCGCAGCTCGCATTCGAAGCGGGACGAACACGGATTCTCGTGGCCACGAATGCATTCGGCATGGGCATCGACCTTCCCGACATTCGATTGATCGTGCACTTTCAGACACCGGGTAGTGTCGAAGCCTACTATCAGGAGGCCGGGCGAGCGGGTCGCGACGGTGATCCGGCACGCTGCATCCTCTTCTTCGGCCGAGCGGACCTCGCGACCCAGCGCCGCCTGATGGACAAATCGCCGACGAGCGCGGCGTTCGGCGAACGCCGTGGCGATGCACTCGCAGAGATCGAGAACTACGCAACCCGGATGCAGTGCCGACACCGAGCGTTGGTCTGCCATTTCACGGGTCTCGACGATGACGAGCCGGATTGCACGCGTTGCGACTTCTGCCTCGGCGACGCGGTCGAAATCGAAACAGCCCGCGCCACAGACGAATCAAAGGCGGCGATCGATCCCCTGCCCGATTCGGCTAACGACGTCATTCTCGCGGCGGTTGATCGCCTCACCCGACCCGTTGGTCGCCGAAACCTCGCTCAGGCGCTGCGTGGAGGAAAGGCCAAGACGCTCTCACGCGCAGGACTACTGACGCTGCCCGAGTACGGCTCGCTCTCTCAATACAACGAAGACAGCGTGATCGCGGGTATCGATGCACTGCTCGACGCCGGGCTACTTGCACGCACAGGCGTCAAATACCCCACCGTTTGGATGCCGGGAAAACCGCAGCGGGCAACCCGGGGGTCGCGCGCAGGCACCGGCGGCACGACCACGCGCAAGCCGCGCACATCGAGCCGCTACGGCGGAGACATCGCACGCGCACTCGACAACTATCGAAAGCGTACGGCCCGCTCGCTCGGCTGGAAGGCCTACATGGTGTTCCAGCGTAAGGTCATCCTGGCCATTGATCGAGAGGAACCGGATTCGCTCGAGGCACTCTCGCGCATCCGTGGACTAGGCCCTGCGAAGATCGAACGATTCGGCAGCGACGTCTTGCGTCTGGTGCAGGAACACCGTCGCCGAGGGTAGCTGTCGCGATTAGTCATCGCGCCCAGTCCAGCACTTCAACTCCGAATGAAAGCTGAAGAGCCTGCAGTACATCGGATTCGTCGTGCAGTCGTTTTCGCTCGCTCCACCGACGTAGCAGTGGCTCGTATAGTCGGCAGCGTCGGCGCCCGTGAACGTGGACGCCTTACCCTGCGCGAGCAATCCCAGAGAAATAGCCAGCCACAGCGCGACATGCCCCTTCGCGAAACGCTCGCCCAGTCCCGGCAGATTGGGTGTCGCACGGGCGACACGATCGAACGCAGGAACGAGCAGATTCGCCAGCGGCACACACGCAACCTTCGCCCAGAAATCAGAGTGACCGGCGTACATCAGAAGGTTGTGCCCGACTACCATGCCGGCTCCGATAAAGGCTCCGAACATCAGCTTGCCCTTGTCGGTCCGCGGGATCGTGGCCGGATCGGTAATGAGCAGGCACAAGACTAACGTCACGGCCGCCCATACGGGGCTGAACGCAATGTCCGGCGCCACCTGGTTCGTGGCGATGATGCCGAGTGTGGCCCCCAAAGTGACCAATACGACCGGCAGTCTCAGCTGGACGATGAGCGCGAGCATGAGGATGAGTTCCGTCATGTTCGGCGGCGCGTCGAACTCGTGCGCGAAGTCCGGGGTAGCGATCCCCGGCGCCGCAAGATCGATCACGGCAACGACGGTCAAACCGATCACGGAGGGGTTGAAGATGTGGCGACCGCCGCGCGTGATGAACGTCTTCGCCGCCAGGCCTATCGCCACCGCGAGCAGCGCGCACCAGAACGTATCCCCCGAGAACTGCGCGAACAGATTGGTACTGAGCACGACGGGGATCGGACCGAGCCCCACACGCCAGCGCTGCTCATGTAAGACCGAGAAGAGGAAGTCAACGACGTACGCGTACGCGACCTGCACGACCAGCAACTCGGCAAGAACCCGGCCTTCCGGCCAGTGCGACAGCCAGTACGTGAACAATACGACCTGAAGCGCGCCGGGCAGTGCATGCGTGATCTTGAAGTTCGAACCCAACTCGATCGCGACTCTTCTGCGAAACGCGACGATGCCTGTCATGAGGGCCAGCGCGCAGACGACGACCTGCACTAGCGGGACAACACTGAGAGCCGGCTGAAGCGGCAGTCGGGCCTGCCGCTGACCGGGCGGCAACAGTGGCTCGCCAAAGACCCACACACCGGCCCCGCTACGCGCTTCCATCAGCGTGATCCAACCGGTCAGCGCGCGCCGGGTAGAGGCGTCGAGCTCGTGAAGCTCCTCCAGCGTAACCGCCGGCTGCACGCGCCCCGCTTCCTCGCGGCTTGCGATTGTCAGACGCGTGGTTTCCGTGCCGGCATCATTCAAGAGGTGCACGGTAATCGTGCCCCGGGAGATCTCGACGTTCTCCACTGACAACGGCGTCGCCTCGCACCCCGCAATGAGTTCGACGACGGCCTTCTCGCGCCCGGCAGGGATGAGCCATTGCCCAACGGCAGAGCTGGGCAGAGAGAGTTGAGGTAAAACCCTGCTGACGGCGTGCGGCAGGCGATCGGACATAGACTGTCCGATGAGCAGCAACGCTAGGGTGAGGCCCGCGAGCAGCCATCGCCCATCGCGTCGCGTTGCCGAGGATGCAGAGGCGGCGGGAGAGGGAGTCGAGTCGCCGATATCAATCTACCTCACTCGAGGTGTTCATCACTGGTTTAGCGGCCGACCAATCGTTGTACAGAACTGCGACAGCACGGCCGCGAGGCAGGTCGGCGTCGCGCGGTATGGGTACCACACAGCCTACCGCGTGAAAAACGATGCGGGCCCGGTTAGGTTGTGAACAAATGCTTCCCCCCGACCAACGAGACCGCGTGCTTACTCTGACCGGTTCGACCTCCATCGAAGTCTGTGAACGCGTACAATCCTTGTGGAGCGGCTACGGTGAGATCGTACGCGTCCGCCTCGACGGCACGCCCGCAATCGTAAAGCACGTCAACCCACCGACTGCCGGAAATCATCCGCGCGGTTGGAATACGGATCGGTCTCACGAACGAAAACTTCGCTCGTACGCCGTCGAGCTGGCCTGGTACCGAAACTGGAGCAGTCGCTGCCGCGACGCATGCCGTGTCCCGCACACAATGGCTGCGACAGAGCTAGACGACGGCGGTTGGCTCTTCGTACTAGAAGATCTCGACGCCGCCGGGTTTCCCGAGCGCCGCTTCAGGCTCGACCGCAACGGCGTTACGCTGTGCCTGCACTGGCTCGCGGAGTTTCACGCAACCTTCCTCGGGGAATCGCCCGACGGGCTATGGGAGACGGGAACCTACTGGCATCTGGCCACGCGCCCCGACGAACTCGCAGAGATGCCTGACGGCGCGCTCAAGGACGCCGCGACGACCATCGATGCGCGGCTGAGTTGCGCGCACTACCTCACGTTCGTCCACGGCGACGCAAAAGTTGCCAACTTCTGCTTCGCCACCGACTCCAAGAGCGTCGCTGCCGTGGATTTCCAATATGTGGGCGGCGGCTGCGGGATGAAGGACGTCGCCTATCTGCTCGGAAGTTGCTTGGACGAGCGCGAATGCGAACGCAGCGAGTCCGTCTATCTCGACATCTACTTTGCAGCGCTGCGCACCGCGCTCGAGCGAAACCGACCGGAGATCGACGTTCGAGATCTCGAAGCGGAATGGCGCGCGCTGTTTCCACTCGCGTGGACCGACTTCTATCGCTTCCTGGCAGGCTGGAGCCCCGGCCATCCGAAGATGACGCCGTACAGCGAGCGACTCGCGCGCGAAGTGCTCACCAATCTGGCGCGGTAGCAGTCCGGTTCAGAACGACGAACGCAGCTGAACCGGCGGCTCTCGCCGCGCACGCAATCGCATATTGAGCATCTCGACGAAGATCGAGAATCCCATCGAGAAATAGATGTAGCCTTTCGGGATGTGGAAACCCGCTCCATCGGCCACGAGCGCCATCCCCACAAGCATCAGGAAGCTGAGCGCGAGCATCTTCACGGTCGGATGAGCATCGACGAAGTCGCCTACCGGCTTCGCAAACAACATCATCAACGCGATGGAGATAACGATCGCGGTTACCATGACCGGAATCTCATCGACCATGCCGACAGCCGTAATGACCGAGTCCAGTGAGAAGACGACGTCGAGCAACGCGATCTGCGTGAGCACGCCCAACATCGATGCGGCAGTCGAGCTCACAGTTCCGTCAGGCTCGCCTTCCAGATTGTCGTGAATTTCATGCGTACTCTTGGCCAGAAGGAACATGCCGCCGACGATGAGCACCAGATCGCGCCCCGAAAACGCTCTGCCGAACACGGAAAAGAACGGCTCGGTCAGCCGCGCCATCCATGCAAGCGAGAGCAGGAGCAGGATCCTCATTCCCATCGCGAGCATGAGACCGATCTTGCGTGCGCGGTCCTGCTGCTCAACGGGAAGACGCCCGGCAAGGATCGAGATGAAAATGATGTTGTCGATCCCGAGCACGAGTTCGAGCGCGGTCAGAGTCGCGAGCGCGACCCATGCGTTGGCGTCGAAGATCCATTCCATCGTGAAACTCCCTAGTACAGATACGAGTGCGAGTGCCGATCTTGCTCAGGCACCAAGTCCACCACTTCTATAACATCGAAGCGATGGGCGCACCGCCCTCGGCGTGCTTTGCTTTTCCCTACCCGCGTTTCCCCGTAGCGTGCGAGCGATCATGATCTACCCGTACAGTAACGAGACGCAGACCCGCTGGGACCGTGGCGACTTCAAGGTTCAGTTGAACTCCGGCGAGAGCACACGCCCAATGGGGTTCTGCGACGGAACGGACGCCGATACCGCCGAGCTGAGCAGCATCGCAGAGTCCGAGGGCGCCGACGGCTTCCGAATCGAGAAGAAGCTGCTCAAGACCGGGCGCGAGATCTGGACGCTCGGTTCCGACGCGAACTCATAGCGGCAACCCGTCCTCGAACACACGCCCGCGGCGTAACGGCATCTAGGTTTCGCCCGCCGGAGCGATCCGGCGATTTGGACTCGGTATCGGAGATCGTGGTACGGTCGCGTCCGGCAACGACGATTCGATTCTTGTCGGGCAACCGCCCGCCGCTACAGAGCTCACGGAGTACGCTATGAAAACGAAAATCACCGAGATGTTCGGCATCCAACACCCCATCATTCAAGGCGGCATGCACTTCGTGGGCTTCGCCGAGTTGGCGGCCGCAGTCTCGAATGCCGGCGGTCTGGGCATCATCACCGGACTCACGCAGCGAACCCCGGCAGATCTGGCAAACGAGATCGCCCGTTGCCACGACATGACCGACAAGCCGTTCGGCGTGAACCTGACGTTCCTACCGATCGTGCAAGCGCCGGACTACCCCGGCTACGTGAAGGCAATCATCGAGGGCGGCGTAAAAATCGTCGAAACCGCCGGCAACAATCCGCAGGAGTATCTGCCCGCGCTCAAAGATGCGGGCGTGAAGGTCATCCACAAATGCACGGCGGTTCGTCATGCATTGAAGGCGCAAAAGATCGGCTGCGACGCCGCCTCGATCGACGGATTCGAATGCGGTGGTCATCCCGGCGAAGACGACATTCCCAACATGATCCTTCTGCCGCGCGCGGCAGACGAACTCGAGATCCCATTCGTCGCGTCGGGCGGCATGGCGGACGCGCGCTCGCTGGTAGCATCGCTCGCGATGGGCGCCGAAGGAATGAACATGGGAACCCGCTTCATCGCGACGAAGGAAGCGCCGGTACACGAGAATGTGAAGAAAGCCATCGTGGCGGCGAGTGAACTCGACACGCGCCTGATCATGCGACCTCTTCGCAATACCGAGCGCGTACTGGCCAACGAAGCCGTCGAGCGATTGCTCGAGAAAGAGCGACGCCTCGGCAAAGACCTCAAGTTCGACGACATCATGGGCGAGGTTGCCGGCGTCTATCCGCGCATCATGACCGAAGGCGACATGGACGCGGGTGCCTGGTCTTGCGGAATGGTCGCAGGCCTCATCAACGACATTCCGACCTGTAAAGAACTCATTGATCGCATCATGTCGGACGCAGAAGCGCTCATCAGCTCGAGGCTGAGCGGGGTTCTGTAGAGCCCCGCCACTGGCGCCCGCTAGCATCGGATCTGCCGAGCTCGTGGCCATCACCTTCCGGGCGCTGCGCTTTGTGTGGCTTTCGGCTGGACAAACAGCCAAGCGATCACCATTAGATAGATAGGACCGGTGCGTCGCTGCGCACCGCGCCTGCGGCTATAGCGGCTCTAGATGGAATTCCAAGACTACTACATGACACTCGGCATCGAGCGATCCGCGACGGCCGACGACATCAAGAAGGCGTTCCGGCGTCTCGCGCTGGAGTGCCACCCCGACAAGGCACCGGCGGAGCAGCGAGACGAGGCCGAGATACGCTTCAAGCGCGCCAATGAAGCGTACGAAGTCCTGTCCGACCCCGAGAAGCGTGAACGCTATGACCGCTTCGGCGAGAACTGGGAACAGGGCGAGACCGTAGACCCGCGCTCTAGCGAGCAGTGGTCCCACATGAAGCCCGAGGACTTCGAGGCGCGATTCGGTACGTCGGGATTCAGCGACTTCTTCGAATCCGCGTTCGGTGATCAGTACGCACGCGGGTTTCGCGATACCGGACAGCCCCACCGTCGCTACCGTGTCCGCGGCGCGGACCTACGCGCCGAGCTGGCTCTGCCTATCGGTGAAGCACTCGCCGGCGGCAAGCGACGCTTCGACCTACCGGCGGTGAGAGCGTGCGAGCGCTGCGGCGGGTTGGGCGTGATCGAGACACACGTATGCCCGACCTGCGTCGGCATGGGCACGGTGCGCACCCACAAGGCAATCGACCTCGGTATTCCGAAGGACGCGCGAGACGGCTTGACCATGCGTTTATCGGGCCTCGGTGAACCCGGGTCGGAAGGTGCACCATCCGGCGACCTTTTCATCACGCTTCGACTGATAGCCGACGACATCTACTCGCTCGAAGGCGACAGGCTCATCGCAGAACTCCCTCTGGCGCCCTGGGAAATCGTTCACGGCACCAAGGTCCAGCTAGATACTCCCGATGGTCCGGTGACCATGGACGTAGCCGGCAGCACCGAGCCGGGGAAGCGACTGCGTTTGCGCGGCAAAGGACTCGCACGAGCCGACGGCAGCCGCGGTGACTTCTACGTCGTCGTTCGAATGGCGCTGCCCACACAGCTCACGACCCGCCAGCAAGAGCTCCTGGCCGAGATCGAGAGCGCCGGCGCCGATACGGTCAAAGGTGGTGTTCGCCGTGACATGCCGCCCGCAACGCGCGAGAAGGAAGCGTCGTGACCTACGAGCTGATTCACATCGAAGGCGAAGCGTACGTGACGCTCGAAACGATCTCTCGATGCTACGAATGCGAGCTCGAATGGGTGATCGAGATCTATGACTACGGTCTCCTGGGCCGCGGACGCAGCGTAGATTCCGGCCTAGCCGTACCCGCTTCGATACTGGACCGGGTCGCGACCATTTGGCGACTGCAACGTCATCAAGGCCTGGACTTCATGCACATCGAAGTCTTGCTCGGGCGCGCCGACTAGATTCGATCTCACGCGCACGCACCTCTAACTCTTCACTCCGCGCGCCGACCGTCTCGCGCTGTAGAAAGATCGCTTCGAGCAACGTAGTCTTAGCCGGTGAAGCTCGCAGCGGTCACCATCGCAATTGTGGCGCTCCTCGCGCTAGCTTGGTTCCGGATTGCCGGCGACGGCGATCTGCCCTTGCCTACCCTGACGGACGGCTCACTCGCTCCGTCTATCGTACTAATTTCTCTAGATACGACACGCGCCGACCACCTCGGCATCTACGGCTATGAGCGGGATACGTCGCCGGGATTGGACGCGCTCGCGCGCGACGGTCTCGTCTTCGACAACGCGATCACCGTCTCCGAGAACACGTTGATCTCCCATGCGTCGCTCTTCACCGGCCTATTCCCACGAGCCCACGCTACTACCTACAAGAACGGCGGCACTGCGTTGCACGCAGATTGCGACACGTTGGCCGAGGATCTGTCCACTGCCGGCTACGCCACGGCGGGTTTTACCGCGCACGGCGGCTGGCTGACCCCGAAGTTCGCGATGGACCAGGGCTTCGCCACGTTCGACCACGGCTATCGCCCGGCGTCGGTCGTCATCGGCGGCGCGTCGCGATGGCTCGATTCTCAGAACGCTCGACGGCCGGTCTTCCTCTTCGTCCATCTATTCGATGCGCATTCCGATTGGGACGCACGCCCCTACGACGCAGAGCCTTCGTACTTGGGAAAGTACACTTCGAGCTACCACGGTCCTCTGCGCTGGCCGGACGAGAGATGGCCGGCGGCAAGCGAGTTCCTGGCTGCGGTTTCCAATCGCGAGATCGAGCTCGACGCGTCAGACCTTCAATATCTCATAGATCAGTACGATGAAGGCATCGCCGGTCTCGATGCGCGCGTCTCGGCGTTCGTGCGAACGGTTCGATCCGATCGTCCCGATGCTTGGATCATCATCACCGCCGACCACGGCGAGGAGTTCCTCGAACACGGATTCATGCTCCACAGCACGCAGTACGATGAAGTCGTTAGGATCCCGCTCTTGATGATTCCGCCAACCCGGGAAGCCGCCCGCGTGTCTGCACCGCGCCGCATCGACGGCCAGGTACGTCTGGTAGACCTGCGACCAACGCTGCGCTCGCTCGCGGGACTAGGCCCCGCTCGGCGCGTCCAGGGAGTCGATCTGCTGCCATGGCTGATGGGCGAAGCGGACGAAAACCCCGCCGGTGCCGCGCCGATCTACTACAAGGCGCTGCGTGCAGACGGCTACAAACTGATCAGATCCGATGACGGCCCGCGGCTCTACGATCTGAGCGTGCCCGGGGAACAGACCGACATCGCCGGGCGGCCTGAAATGGCAGCGCGGATCGCCGCGATGCGCGCCGAACTCGCGCGCCGAAAAGCGGTCGATCAGGAGCTGCGCGAGAGCATACAGCGCGGCGCCGGCGAGTCGGTTGAACTCACGGACGAAGAACGCGACCGACTTCGTTCGCTGGGCTATCTCGAGTAGCCGCGCCGCTCAGTTCGTTTGTCGTACTACAAGGCGTTCTAGCGACGCCGCCATGACGAAGCCGACAGCGTAAAGTCGTTCCCGCCACAGAGTCCCGGAATTCTTGCGGCGTCGGCTACGCGGAGTCCTGGCTCGGGTTCTGCATGTAAGTTTGCCCCTCTCGACGTCCGCGCGGTTCGCATCGGACGCCACGAAGGCAGGAGTTACGGCCAATGGCATCACAGCTATCGAACACCGTGGTATTGATCGAAGACCAAGAAGTCATCGCAGCGACCATCAGCTACATCATTGAATCGTGCGGTGCCGCGGTCGAGACCGCCGACGGCATCGCCTCGGGTGTGGAGCTCATCGAGCGCGTGCGACCAAAGGTGATTCTGCTCGATGTGGAGCTACCGGACGGCAACGGGATAGACCTCTGCGCGGCGATTCGCGCGGAGCCCTCCGTCGCTAACGCGTACGTCGTACTACTGAGCACGCACGACACAGAGACGCTGCGCGCGATGGCCAAGCAGGCCGGGGCCAACGGCTTCGTTTGCAAACCATTCGACCCGGATCAGCTCATGGACCTTGTGCAACGCGCGCTGAGTTCGTCCGGAAACGCCGAGTTGCCTGCGGCCCCCTAGGAAGGTTCTACCGCGCCTGCGCGCAGCCGCGAGAGCTTCTCTTGCAGTGTCCGAGTCGTCCGTCCGAGAACGATCCTAGCAAATCGTTCTCCCAGCGACGGCGAGAGGCGTTCCAACCACCATAACGCCTTCCATCTGCCGGGCACGACGACGATCGCCCGATTGGCGGCCACCTGATCTAGCGCTTTCGTGGCGAACGCGTTCGGGTCCATTGGACGCGTCTTCTCGAACTCTCCGCGCAGTGTGCGGCGAACGTCGCTCTCACCGACGCCGCGAGTCTCTGGCGAATCCAGTAGGATGCCGTGCTTGCCACCTTCGATGATCGCCGTTCGAATCACGCCCGGACAAAACACACTCACGCGGACTCCTTCTGCAGCAGCCTCGACACGCAGAGTCTTCGAGAGGCCGACGACAGCGTACTTCGTCGTCGCATACGCACCCGCGAGACCGCTGGAAATAAGACCCGCCATCGATGCCGTATTGACGATGTGCCCGAATCCTTGTTCGCGCATGATGGGATATGCGGCGCGAATCCCGTGCAGAACTCCGTACAGATTCACATCGATCACGCGCTCCCAAGCATCTAAAGAATGATCGAAGACCGATCCCGCCGCACCGATCCCTGCATTATTGAAAATGTAGTCGAGACGTCCGTGCTCATCGGCCGCTCGCCGTACTACAGCAGAGACTTGCTCATGATCCGTTACATCCAGTTCGACGGCACGGACTTTCAAACCATCGCCATTGAGCCGTTCGGCGAGTTCCTCGAGCGCGCCGATCTCGAGATCGGCCGCGACAACGTGGCTACCACGTGAGACGAGTTCCTGGGTCAGCGCCCGTCCGATTCCCGACGCGGCGCCGGTGACTACGGCGACACCGCCTCTATAAGTTCGCAGCTTTTCGTTCATATCGATAGTGAAGGTATCGCGAGAGGGGGCCGCGCGACAAGCCGCGCGTCGAGAACGCGTGCGTTCGCTCCGGGGCCGCGCGCCGCGCTTAGGTCCGCGTGAGCGTCGCGACGTGGGTAAGTGCCGCATTGAGCGCTGCCTCACCGGCCTCGGTGTCAACACTCACTCGGAGTTCGGACGGCCACTGCGTCGCATCTTCATACCGTGCGAGGCTCGCTTCCAACTCCGATGGCCCCGCTTCGGAATCCCCCCGCCCCTCACGCTTGCGTGCTGCGAGCCGTTCGCGCGCAACGTCGGCCGACACGCGCGCGCGAACGAGCACCGGTTGCAGACCGCGTGCACGTGCCCATTCGAGTGCCAGTCCGCGCAAGCGCTCGGTCTCGAAGGTTGCGTCGAGAACCACTGTCCGTCCGGACTCGACGACGTTCGACGCGCGTTCGAGCGCCTCGACGTAAATCTCTTCGCGCCGAGCTGCTGTGTAACGCTGTTCGGCGCTCTCGCGCGTTGCGTCGCGCTCAACCGCCTTCCTCACTGCGTCCGTAGAGACGACAACGGCGCCGACTCGGTCTGCGATTCGTCGCGCGAGAGTACTCTTGCCGCTGCCGACCGTACCGGTCATGCACACGACAGCGCCGGCCTGAGGAGCAGCCAAGCAACGAGCGGCTACCGTGAGATGGCGTAGCGCGCTTCCGGCGGCCGCGTCGCGTTGCGCATCCGGCACTTCCGGTTCGCACGCCGTAAGTGCCGCTACCTTCGCACGAACGGTGGCGCGATACGCTTGGTAGAAGTCGATCACGCGGTACAAGTGATAGTCGTCGCTGACAGCCGCGTATCGCTCGATCAGAACGCGCGCGAGGTCCGAGCGACCATAGTACTCCAAGTCCATGGCTAGGAACGCCATCTCTGATGCACGGTCCATCCACCGGAATTCTCGATTGAATTCGACGCAATCGATGATGGTCGGCGACGGGCCGTCGCTCGGAAACCAAATGTGCTCGAGTCGCAAATCTCCGTGTCCATCGACAAAGCGCGCTTCGCTCGCACGCCGTTCAAATTCAGCTCCGAGGCGTGTGAGAGCAACCGCCGTCGCGTCCTCGACTTCGTCAACAAGGCGTCGCCAGTCGCCGCCGAGCTCGATCGTACGCATGGATTCGAAGTTGCCCAGCGCCGGCGCGCCGATCGATGCGCTCCAGTCACACAGGGCGCTGGAGAAAGACGTCCCCAGAACGTTCGCGTCGTGAAACGCCAACACGCGCCGGACGACGGATTCTATGTGCGTTACGTTCAGGGCATCGCGCTCGAGTAGCGCTTTAGCATTGGTCGCCGCCGCCAGGCGTTGCATGACGACCACATGCTCGCGCGCCGGATCGAGATCAGCAGCGCTGCAGTCGCGCCGAACCTTGCCTACCCGATACCCGCCCGCGCACGGTTCGACCGGCGCGACGCCTTCGTAGACCCCCTCAGCCAAACGACGGTTGAGGACTAGTTCGTCGAGACAATCCTCGTTGCGCCGCGTGCGCGTCGAGAAATCGAGAAAATCGAAACGCACCGACTTGCGCATCTTGAAGACCCGGTCATTGGTGAGGAACAGGTGGGAGATGTGCGTCTGGATGCGCTCGAACGAACCGCCGTCGTCCCGCGCCAGCGCGTCGGCAATCGCGTCCACTGTGTCTGTTTCAGCCATGCCTGTGCTACCTCGGCCCGCTACCGCTTCGCAGTCCGCCATAAGCCATCTTGGGCTTTGCGCCATCGCTAGCGCGAATCCATGCGTGCGCGCAATCCCATCCTTCGGAATCACGCCCGCCGGCGTGCCGGTTTTGGGAAGCTTCCTATCGCGGAAAGAGCGCGGAGAGCTCGAACACTGCGCTACTCGAAACGCGCGCGAACACCGGCGACGAGAGCCGCTACTTCCAACTCGCGCGCCGCAGCTTCGTCGTCGAGTTCCAACTCTACGCCGAACTTATGCTTAGACGCCAACTCACGAGCAGCGTTCAAGCGATTGCTGCCGTACGCTTCCAGCGCCCAGGAAACGCCGGGAACCCATTGTCGGGCCGTACCAACCGCGAAACTGCCGACTCGGAACGCCGTCACGAGGGGGTCAGGTAGGTACCCTTCATCGACCCCGAACCACTCACCGCCCGACAGATGCACAAAGACGTTGCGGATGAAGTGCTCGTGCAGCGCGCCGGCGTCAGAGAATCCACCTACGGTCGTCACAGCGAGATCCAAATACGATGACCCGAACAATTCGGGAAACGCCTGGTGAGCGACCAGCGCGCTCCACAGCTCACGCTCCTCCTCGATCGACTCGGTAAGCAGGATCTCGTCAATGCCGATCAGGTAACCGACGTACCGCCACAGATGATGATGAGCCTCGACATCGCAAGCAGATAGCGGGAGTCCGAGACGGCTCATCGAGCGGAGATTGAGATAGTCGAACAGCCCCAGCGTCATAGCGAGCATCGTCTGATCGAGAGGCTCACCGACATAGTTCTGCGAGAAACCCGGGCTCTTCTTGATCCAAGATCGAATGGAGCCATGGAGCAGCCGCACGCGAACGGCCGTCTCGAAACCGAGCGCACCCGGCTCGAGCCCGCCCGGTACGAGCAGCGATGCAATGAAAGACCCAGTCTCTTTGATCCGCCGTGCAGGATTGCTGCCGAGACGACCGGTAGATGCGGTCACCAGCGTCGCGCGCGCGAAAATAGCCCCCGCAAACAAGCTGTGCATCAGTGACATTCCGTAATGATGCGCGAATTCGAGAGCCACGCGCTGCCCCCGTGCGAGCAATTCATCGTCAAGCCAGTCGGGTCGATGTTCGGCTCGTTCAAAGAACGTGACGGCGCGCGACTCCCCTTCGCGGGCAAGTTTGCGCAGATTGCTCAATTGCGAGCCGTCCGGGTCGTACTTTTCCTCATGCAACGCGAGCGTCGCCTCATCGGCCGGCGCATCGCCGCGATACATGAGCTCGTCGAGCAACTCGCGACTGAATCGCGCGCTGAATCGCGCCTTGTGCGGCGTAATGATCGAATCGAGATTCACAACGGGGCGCCTCGAAGAAATCTTGCTATGGGCAGCGGCATTCGCGGTATGGGCAACAGCATTCGCAGTATGGGCAGCAGCATCCGCAGTATGGGATAGAAGTGCCCTACGAATCAATCCTCCCGCCGCAACCGAGCCGCGCAAAGTCATCCGAAGCACGTACGGCGTGCATCGGGACCAGCGGCTGCGTACAACCCGAAGGATTCCTATTTGACCGCGGGCTACTATCCCAGAAGAGCCAGGAGAGCAGATGATATTTCTCAACCCGAAGGCACACGACCGCTACTACCCAGATGAGCGATCACGCGAAGTGATGCAGAAGACGATCGCGTTCTTCGAGAACATGGGTAAGCGCAAGCTCAAAGACGACGACCATGAGCGCACCTGGTATCAAGACTTTCTCGACTTCGTTCGCGAGGAGCGCATCTTCGCCACCATGTGTACCCCTTCCAGTTACGGCGCCGACGACTGCCGGTGGGACACGTGGCGCAACTGTGAGTTCGCCGAGATCCTCGCTTTCTACGGACTGCACTACTGGTACACCTGGCAGGTCTCCGTGCTCGGGCTGGGTCCCATCTGGATGAGCGAAAACGAGGACGCCAAGCACCGGGCCGCCGAGTCGCTCGAACGAGGCGAAATCTTTGCGTTCGGTCTGTCGGAGCAAGCCCATGGCGCCGACCTGTACGGCAGCAGCATGCAGCTCGCCGACGAAGGAAACGGCAAGTACCTCGCCAACGGCTCCAAATATTATATCGGCAACGGCAACAAGGCTCGGATGGTCTCCACGTTCGGGAAGATGACCGACAACAACGACTGGGTCTTCTTCGTCAGCGATTCGCAACACCCCAACTATCACCTGAAGAAGAACACGGTGAACGTACAATCGTACGTCTCCAGTTTCTCGTTGGAAGACTACCCGATCGCCGAAAGCGACATCTTGTCGCGCGGCCCCGAGGCTTGGGACGCTGCGTTGAACACGGTGAACGTGGGCAAGTTCAATCTGGGGTGGGCATCGATCGGTATTTGCACACACTCCTTCTACGAGGCCATCACCCACGCGCACAATCGCGTGCTCTACGACAAGCGTGTCACGGAGTTCCCCCAGGTACGCCAGCTACTGATGGACGCTTACGCGCGGCTGGTCGCGATGAAGCTTGTGGGCCTGCGTGCCGCTGACTACATGCGCGCTGCGTCAACCGACGACCGACGCTACCTTCTCTTCAACCCCATCGTGAAGATGAAGGTCACGACGCAGGGCGAAGATGTCATCAATCATCTCTGGGACGTGATCGCGGCACGCGGCTTCGAAGAAGATACCTACTTCGAGATGGCCGCCCGCGACATACGCGCTCTGCCCAAGCTGGAGGGGACCGTCCACGTCAACATCGCGCTGATCGTCAAGTTCCTCGCTAACTACTTCTTCAATCCGGCCGAGTTCCCTCAGGTTGGACGTCGAGACGACGACGCCAACGACGATTTCCTGTTCCAGCAGGGAGCGACTCGCGGGCTCGGCGGCATTCAATTTCACGACTACCGTCCGGTCTTCGACGGTGTCGACCTACCGAACGTGAATCTATTCAAGGAACAGCTAGAGACATTTCGCACGCTCTGCATGGAAGCCCCGCCATCGCGCGAGCAGAGCAAAGATGTCGACTTCCTCCTCGCCGTTGGGGAGATCTTCATTGTGATCGTGTACGCGCAGCTGATTCTCGAGAACGCGAAAACCTACGAAATTCCCGACGCTCTCGTAGACCAGATCTTCGACGTCCTCATTCGCGACATGTCGCGCTACGCGCTGGCGCTGCACAGCAAACCGTCGGCAACCCAGGAGCAGATGGACGGATGCCTCGCGATGATCAAGAAACCTATCGTGGATCAGGAGCGTTTCGACGCGCTCTATGAAGAACACGTCACATCGCTCTCCGGTGTCTACGAGATGAATCCCTAGATCGGCCGCGACACGCGGCTGGGAGGTACGCCATGTTCACAATCGAAACGCTCACGAGTTTCTTGGGCTGGTGCAGCATCATCAACATGGGCATGCTGACGCTCGCGGCCATCGCCCTGGTCGTCTTGGGAGACTGGGTGGCCGGGATTCACGGTCGGATGTTCAAGCTCGGCGAGAACGAGCTCGCGCGCGCGTACTTTCAATACCTTGCCCAGTTCAAGATCGTTGTGCTCGTATTCAACGTCGTTCCCTACGTTGCGCTGAAGATCTTGGCCTGACGATAGATCCAGGTGACCACATCACAAACTCGCGCCGCAGTATTTGCAGAACTCGGCATCGTGATCGTGACCTTGTCGTGCACAATCGGGACAGGCCTCGGTGGTCACGCTGTCCACGCGGAGCAGATCGGCAGTCACCAGGCCGGTGGGCACGACGATGAGACTGTAGCCCAGCACCATCATGAGCGCTGACAGCGATTGTCCAAGAGCGGTAGAAGGCACGATCGTGCCATACCCCACGGTCGTCATCGTGACGATCGCCCAATAGATACTTCTCGGAATCGATGTAAACCCGTGCTCGGGCCCCTCGATCGCGTACATGAGCGCGCCGATAATCACCACGATCGTCGATACGGTCGCAAGGAACACGACGATCTTCGCGCGCGATGCCCAGAGGGCTCTGCGCAGCGCAAGCGATTCCTGAACGAACGGGCCCAGCTTGAAGATGCGGAACACGCGCAGCAAGCGCAGCGATCGAACTATTAGCCCATAGCCGGATCCCATTCCGAGGGCAGCCAGATACATCGGCGCTACCGCCAGGATATCGACGATCCCGAAAAAGCTGAACGCGTAGCGCAACGGTCTACGAACACAGAGCAACCGTACGACGTACTCGACGGTGAAGAGAAGCGTGAAGAACCATTCGGCAAGAAGAAGAGAAGCGAGATGGTTGCGACGAATCTCGGGAACGCTCTCGAGCATCACGGTCACAATGCTGACCGCGATGGCAATCAACAAGCCGACGTCGAACGCTTTCCCGGCGCGAGTGTCGGCCTCGAAAATGATCTCGTGCAGGCGAGCACGCCACGGCGCCGTATCCGGCGCCCGCCCTTCCCATTGGTTGGTTGTCTCGCGCTTGCGATCCATGAACCCGACTCTACAACGCGGCGACGGATCCCGCTACGCCCCGAGCCCGGCAGGGCCGGCTTGGCCGGCTTGGCAATGCAGGCTAGCGCCGCATCAGGTACGAGACGAGAGATCCATGCGAAAGCCGGTGGAATCGCGCAACACGACTCGCTTGGTATACCCGTGATCGATCTCGACGTCCTCGACGACGACGGTCGCAGGCAGCTCGTAGACGATTAGCGCGCCCGACGAGAGGGATACGACCTTCGTGCGAGGCTCATCCTTACGTTCGAAAAAACCGGTGTTTGGATCCCGTGTGAAAGAGTAGCCATGAACGCGCGCAAGCGAGTGCTCGAATGCGGTCAGCTCGCCGACGAAAAGGCGCGGCCAGTCCTCGGCGAACAATTCCCTGTGGCAGACGAGCAGTTTGGTTCCTGGTTCCAGCATCGAATCACCCCTTAGCGTCCACCCATTTTATCAGGCCGGGATGACGCACGTCGTCGCCGTGAACGCCGTCACGGCCGAGCGCCCCCCCGTAGGAGCGCTCCGTGACGCAAACCGCACGGCATCCCGCAGGCAACGCGCGCCCGAATGAAGGCTTCATTGACGCAAGAACAGACCCCGGCCTATACTCCCCAGCGATGCCAGATGGCGAAAAGACAGCCGGGACGTCCCGCGGCCTTCGCCTCTTGCTCATCAATCCGACGATCGCGGACAAGCGTGAGCACGTACACATCGGTCTGGGCACCGTAGGCACGTACGTAAAGATCCATAGCGACCATGACGTTCGAATTCTCGACTTCATGGCCTGCCGCCGGGTGTGGAAGCAGCGCCTGCGCGAAGTCATGGACGAGTTCCAGCCGGATCTCGTCGGCATGTACATCGCGAGTCCTTATATGCCTGCGGCCAAGACGGTGGCCCGCGAAGTAAAACGTCTCGCACCCGACCTGCCGATACTTGCCGGCGGCCATCACCCGACTCTTTCTCCCGACGACACGATCGCCGAGCAGGCGTTCGACATGTTGATCATCGGCGAAGGGGAAAAGCCGATGGTGGCACTGCTCAACGCCATGGCGGACGGTCGCTCTCTCGACGAGGTACCGGGGCTTTGGTGGCGCGACGGCGAAGACGTACACAAGATACCGAAAGCGACGCTGCTCGAATCCGAGGCGATGCCCGGCGTGGATTGGTCGCTGCACGATGAAGAGACGCTGCGTGCGAACTTCTACTTTTGGGGCGTCCTACCGGTCATGGCCAGTCGCGGCTGCCCTGCTCGATGTTCCTTCTGCGCTATCACGAATGTCCAACGACTGTACGCGGGCGAGCGTTTCCTTAGATTCCGCGATCCCATTGAAGTCGTCGACGAAGTCGAGACGCACTACGAGCGCTATAAAGACTGGGGAATGCGGATCGTCTACTTCTACGACCTCAATTTCCTCGTCAATCCGCGCTGGCTGCGAGAATTCACCGACGAGTACAAGCGCCGCGGCCTCAATCACAAGCTCAAGTTCAGCGCATACACGCGCGCAGATCACGTGAACCCGGATACGCTCGAGTCGCTGCGCGACAGCGGTTGCGTCAATCTTCGCGTCGGTATCGAGGCGGCAAACCCGTACATGCGCAACGTTCTCTACGAGAAGGACGTTCCGCAGGAGCAACTCCTCGAAGCGCTGCGGCAGATCAAGGCGATCGGAATCTCTTGCACAGGCTACTTCATGGCCGGCGGCCCGGGCGAGCGGCCGGAATGGCTCATGGAGTCACTCGAACTCGTGAAACGCGAAGGCGTCGAGTACCCCGTGTTCTTCCTGTACAAGCCGCTCGCCGGAACCGACATCCTCGACCGTGCCGAAGAACTCGGCTCCCACATTTTGGCCGATTCCATGGAATCGAACGCCGATTTCCTACACGGCGTGAACATGGAGCACGAGCACATCAAGGCATGGCAGCTCAAGCGCTACATGTTCCTCACGCACGTGTTGTTCGGCCCCAATTTGGTCTTCGCGCAGGCGTGGCGAGCCGGATGGCGATACATCCCGCGCCTGGTCCGGTACATATCGAAGGCCGTGGCCGCAGGCTTCTCGTTCTACGGTGCACTGACGTTCTTCATTTTCTACGGCTACGACCATCTCGCCGAACCGCTGCGTTTGGCCGCCGACCCCAAGCCCGGCCTTCGCTGGCGCGCCATCATGGCGGTCACGCGTCTATGGATGCGCCATTCCGGCGCACCGGAACCGGACGCGATAGAGCCCGCACCTCGCCGCTCGACTTCCTCGCTAATCGGCAACACGGAAGACTTCGTTCCGCCCGTAGCGCTGTCGCCGGAGCGCTCGCAAGCCAAGAGCAACGTCGTCGCTTAGCCGTCCGCGGCCCGCCGACGCACACCGCGACCAGGCATACGCCCGACACCGATTGAATCGTCGAGATCTGTTCGTTATGTGTTCGCCCTAAGCCGATGACTGACAAGGAAGACATCCTCGCGACGGTGCGCCGCATTCTCGTGGGCGAATTCGAATTGGATCCGGCCGCCATCTTGTTGGACACCCACCTGGTGGACGAACTCGATCTCGATAGCATCGACGCCATCGACCTCGCCGTGCGTCTCGAAGAAAACTCCGGGCATACGCTCGAAGAAGAAGAGCTCAAGGCCTTGGAAACTGTCCGCGACGTCGTAGAGCTCGTATACTCGAAGCTGCAGCGAACGAGCGCCGCGTGATTTCGATCGCTCGACTTTCCCGCCTCGCCGCGCTCGCGCTCAGCGGGCTCCTGCTCGCCGCGTTGCCCGGCTGCTCGCAGAACTGGAAGCAAGCACGCGTCGAGTTGATCGATCCGGTCCAGGCTCTACTTCACAAGAAGTATCCTCAAGCACTGGCGTCGTGTAACCCGCAACAGGTCACGATGCTGTTCGCACAGGGGGCGGCGAGTCCCGACGTTCTCGAACTCATCGATCGGTTCGCATCCATCGACGATGCGCGCGCCGTCATCGACGACGCCGATATGGCTGAGCGACGAGTCGTCGCCCATGTCACGCTCGAAATCGAAGGTATTCTCCACGACGGCGAGCACCTCTACGTTCGTCAGCCACGCAAGATGGTTGCGGTACGAAGCGATGCCGGCTGGCGCATCGAGTCCGACACGGGCGGTCCCATCGAAGAAGCTCGCGCGCCCGGTCCGCACTTCGAAGACCAAGCTGCGGCGCGTGGTCTCGCGTTCAAGCACAAGACACGATGGTTTACAGACCCTTCCGGAACGTCGCGCCGCTACGTACTCGGTTCCGGCGTCGCCGTCGCTGATGTCGATGGCAATGGCTGGGAAGACGTCATCCTCGTAAACGCGGATCGCATCGAGCTGTTCACGAATTCCGACGGGCGCTTTACGAAGGTCTCGAGTCAATGGGGTCTGGGCTCGCCCGTAGAAGGAGCGAGAACGAGCCCCGTACTCTCGGACTTCGACAACGACGGCCGCCCGGATCTTTTTGTCGCTGCGGAGTTCGGCCAGCCGCTCTTCTATCGGAATACGGGCACGGCCTTCGAACTCGCCGAGGCCGGCCTCCTCACCCAGGGCATGACGGTCGCAGCCTGCACGGCAGACTTCAACGGCGACGGCTTTCTCGACCTCTATCTCGGCAATCACGAAGAACCGCATCACAAGGCCCCCCAACCGCAGGGCTATGCGCGCAACGCGAAACCGGACCAGCTTTTCTTGAATCTTGGGAACGGCACTTTTCGCGACGCCACGAAGGAATCCGGCATCGACAATCCCGGCTGGAGTCTGACCTGCGCCGTGGCCGACTATGACAACGACGGCGACGCAGACATCTTCATCGGGAACGACTTCGGCGGCGACTCGATGTACGAGAACAACGGCAACGCCCGCTTCCGCGAGGTCACGAAGGCAGTAGGACTCAACACACCCGTAGCGAGTATGAGCTCGGACTGGGGCGACTTCGATGGCGACGGTGATTTCGACTTGTTCGTCGGCGGCATGTCCTCGCGCGCCGACTGGGCAATCGATCACCCGTCCTACCCTTCCCCCGTGCCATGGATCGTTGAGGCGCTGTTCCGCGAGCGCGTGCGCAAACAGATACGCGGCTTCTTTCACGGCAATCGACTCTACGAGAACTTGGGCGGCGGGTCGTTCCGAGAGATCTCCACCGAAACCGACACCGTCAACAGCGGCTGGGCATGGTCGTCGGTTTGGCTCGACTTCGATAACGACGGATTGCTCGACATCTATTCGGCTAACGGAATGATATCGGGGCCACTCAAGGACGACGTTTGAATGGAGTTCGTTGTCGAAAACGTCGGTCGACGTGACGAAGTTTGGGCAGATGGAATCGGGGATAACTCTCTAAACGGTTACGAGCGCAACGTGCTGCTCCACAACCGGGGAAACGGCCGCTTCGTCGATGTCGGCTATCTGACCGGCTCCAATCGCATCGAAGACGGTCGTGCGGTTGCAGTCGCCGATTTCGATCACGACGGCCAGCTCGACCTCCTGTTGCAGAACTTCGAAAGCGAGGTTGTGCTGCTCATGGGCAAAGATACGCCCGGTCATTGGCTGCAGGTGGAACTCGAGGGCGTTGCGAGTAATCGCGACGCCGTGGGTGCGGTCGTGATCATCGAGAACGAGTACGGCCGACAGAGTCGACACGTCACGCGCGGGAACGCGTTCCTGGCTTGCTCCTCACCCGTACTCCATTTCGGACTGGGAGAAGCGACGGCCGTCAATCGCATCGAAGTGCGCTGGCCCAGCGGTAGCGTGCAGTCGCTGCACGACGTCGCGGCGGACCAGCGGCTCGAGATCCGAGAACAAGCTGCATCCGATGCGCGCGCATCGCTCACCGAACACTGACGCTCGACCCGCTCACTGGTTTCGCCCGGCACCCGGCGTTAGGGTGATCCTGTTCTGCAAGAGTTCCCGTCGGTGTTTGATTTCCGAGCCCATTCGTCAGTTCTCATTGGTGCCGTCACAATCACGGTCACGATTGTAATCGCCTTCCTGGTGCGACCGGTCACCGCGGTCGATGACGTCAATGTATTCGCTGCGGCAAGCCTCCGGGACGTCCTGCAAGACATCGATGCATCGTTCAATCGCGACGGCGGCACGCGATCACGCATCCGCTTCAATCTCGCCGGCTCCAACGTCCTCGCTCAGCAGATAGCCGCGTCGTCGCAGGCAGACATCTTCTTGTCGGCCAGCCTGCGCTGGATGGACTACGTAGAGAACGCCGGGCGTTTGGTGCCGAACTCCCGACGCGTTTTTCTAGCGAGTCGCCTCGCGGTCGTCGCACACAAGGACAGCGATTGGTCGGTCGATGAAGCCGGCGATATTGCAGCACTGGGCTTCCGCCATCTGGCGCTCGCCTCCCCCGACGGCGTGCCGGCCGGCGAATACGCGAAGGCATTCTTGGCAAACACCCGAACCGACAACGGCACGCTTTGGGACCGCGTCGCCGACCGCGTTGCCCCCACCCTCGATGTACGCGCGGCCTTGGCACTCGTAGAATCCGATCCGTCCACGCTGGGAATCGTCTATCGAACCGACGCACGTGCATCGAAAGGCGTTCGCATCTTGTTCGAGGTTCCCGAGCGCGCCACACCGACTATTCAATACTACGCCGCTCGCGTGCAGCGCCGAGATGCCCCACAGGCCGCTAACGACGTGTACGCGTACCTCTTCTCGTCGGAGGCGCGTGAGATATTCGCCGACCACGGCTTCTCGGCCGCCGCGCGAGGGACGGCAACCCCTTGAGCGAAAACACGATCAGCGCCATCGTGCTCACGCTGCGGGTCGCGGGCGTGGCAACACTGTGCTCCTTCATCCCGGCGATATTGCTTGGGTACTACTTCTCCCGGCGCACCACTGCTACCTCAAAGATCCTCTCGACGATTGCAACACTCCCGATGGTGTTGCCGCCGACGGCCGTGGGCTACCTCTTGCTTCGCGCCCTCGCAGTAGACGGCCCGCTTGGACCTCGCGTTCTCGGCTTCAACATCGATCTATTACTCACGTGGAAGGCGGCCGTGTTGGCCGCATCGATCATGGCTGCACCGCTGGTCATTCGCACGGCGAAAGTTGCTTTCGACGGCGTCGATCCCGACCTCGAATCAATGACGAGAACGCTTGGATACACTCGCGTAGAGACGTTCCTGCGCACGAGCGTGCCACTGGCATCGCGCGGTCTGCTTGCAGCCGCCATTCTCGGCTTCACGCGAGCAGTCGGCGAATTCGGCGCAACGATCACGGTTGCGGGAAACATCCCGATGAAGACGCAAACGCTCGCGGGCGCAATCTTCTCCGCGCAACAAGTGGGCCGGACCGACGAGGCCTACGTGCTGATCGCATTGTCGCTGGCCCTCGGCTTCGTAGCGATTTACACCACCGAAGTGCTCGCCGACAAAGCGTCGGGACACAAGGCTCCACAAGTATGAAGCTGAGCACAGAGCTACAGGCGCAGGTCTCACTCACGCTCGATCGATTCCGGTTGGAAGTAGACGTGGCTACCCATGCGCACGTAACGGGCGTCTTCGGACCTTCGGGTTGTGGCAAGACGACGCTGCTCGAATGCATCGCGGGCCTCCGCTCGAGCGCAGCCGGGAGGGTCGTTCTCGGCAGCGAGGTATGGCAGGACTCTGCCGATTCCGTCTTCACCCCTACCGAGCGGCGCGGGATCGGCTACGTGCCGCAAGCCGGCTTGCTGTTCCCGCATCGCACCGTGAAGCAGAATCTCGAAGCCGGCTTCCGGCGTGCGCGACGCGAGGGCGGCGACCCCGCCGCAATCTACCGCCGCGTCATCGAGCTACTCGAGCTGCGCGACCTACTCAAGCGACGCCCGGCGACGCTATCGGGTGGAGAACGCCAGCGCGTGGCACTGGGTCGCGCACTGTGCTCGGCACCGCGCTTGATGCTGCTCGACGAACCGCTCGCAGCACTCGATCAACCGCTGCGGCGAAAGATCCTGCCATTCCTACGCAGCGTAAGGGAACAATTCGCGGTACCGATGCTGCTCGTCTCGCACGACCCGGTCGAAGTGCAGGCGCTCTGCGACGACGTATTCGTGTTGCGCGACGGCAAAGTCGTCGCGCGAGGGACTCCGCAAGACGTACTCACCGACCCCTCCGTATTCGCGATGGCCGACGAACAGGGGTTCGAGAACATCCTCGCGGTCACCGTGCTCGATCGGCATCCGGCCGGCACCACGGTCGCGCTTGGCTCCGGCGCCACCCGGCTACGATTCGAACTCACCGAACCCGTGGGGACGATCGACGATCATTGCTTCGTCGGGATTCCCGCTCGCGCGATCCTGATCGCCGCCGAGAAACCTACCGGCCTGTCGGCGCGCAACATATTTCCAGCGACGATCGAGTCGATTCAGGCGATCAGCGAGACGTCGCTCATCGTGAAGGCACGTTTCGACGACGCGTCGGCGCCGCTCGCCATCGAGGTGGGTCACGCAGCCGTCGACGCGCTCGCGCTTCGAGCCGGGTTGCGCGTGCACCTCATCGTAAAAGCGACGTCGTGCACCCTGTACGACGCCGCGGCGGCCTAGCGCAGCATTTCCGCCCGCCGCTCGGCAACACAGCACATCACACGGCGTGGCCGACGTCTCGCTTGCGCGGCTGTCACCCATCCGCACGTGATACGCTACGGGTAGCGGTGCAACGCGCCACGACCAGGCGTTCTCACCGTTCGGGGAGACACGATGACCAGACAAATAGCGACGACAGTTCTCGCGGCGGCGGCGACACTCACGCTGGCCGCGTGCAGCACAGGCAGCAACAAGTTCCAGAATCTAGACCCGCAAACACAAGCCGCGCATCACGGGACGCAATCCGGATATCACCGCATTGGCACCCACTTCGTCGCATCGGTGGACGGAGGAAAATGGAACCAGCGGTTGATGAAATTCTACTACTACCCCACCGGCAACGGCCGCAAGGAACTCATCGGCATCACTTCAGCAACGCTCCTCGACGGCACCGACTACGGCTCGCAACCGGCACACTTTGCAGTATCGCCCGACGGAGCGTCCATCCTCTTCTTTCACGAAGCCGCGCTCGGCTACGGAAAAATCACCAGTGCCCGAGACGGCCTCTATCTCTACGCCAGAGGCGCCGGCGCACAGTGGATCCGACCGATCGAAGATCACGTGATCGATCCGACCGAGATCGACCGCTACCTATCGGCAAACTGATCTGAGCCGCAGTCCTTGTATGCGGCGGACTACGGCCCGCACATACAAGCACCCGCGACGTCGAAGCACGCTTGTGTAGGAGCACATTCCCCCACGCACTCTGGCGCGAGGCCGACTACCGCACACGGGCCGTTTGAAGGAATGCATGTGCAGCTGCCCCCGATCGGCTCACACATCTGTCCGACGGGACAGGTCCCATCACACTCTTGCACTGTGGCCGAACCGCATGGCGGCGGCGGCGGTAGTGTCGTGGTCGTAGTGGGGGGGATTTTGTAGGCCGGCGTGCAGAAGAGCTGGGTTTTCATCTTCGTGAGCGTGCGGTCGATGAACTGATCGGTGACGTCGGTATCGGGTGGCAGCGCCGGGCACTTCGCTCGATAGCATAGGAAATCGTTCGTCAGGTCCTGTCCGCCCAAGCCGGGGAAGAAGGGCGGCGGTTGCGTCGCAACGTTGTTCTTTTCCGTCGGGACGCAAAAAAGTTTGGCTCTGCCGATTTTGCAGCCGGCATCCTCGAAGGCCGGCTGCAGTGCCGGAGCCGGGTCGAAGGTGCCTTTGATCTTGTGTGGATCCTTCACCTTGTGGCACTTGAGGTGATCGAAGGGCTGGGCGTCGGCGTGGCCGGCGACGATCATGAGCCCCAAACCAACGGCGATCATTGAGAAAAATGGCTGTTTCATGGGAAAACTCCCCCTTTTCATCGGATTCATCTCGTCATACGGGCATCGCACGGGAATCGTGGGAGCGTGACCAGCGCGGAGAGTTTAGGCGATCTACAGAGGCAGCGTCAACGCGAACCGCACCCTACCGTGTCGCTATTAGGGTGAACCCGTAGCCAGGACGGCCACGTATTGATTCGCACGAATTCGAGCTTTCCGTTTCCCCTGCCACCGTTAACGTGATTGAACTGGACCTGGCGCGGTCCCTTGGGCCGCGGCTGGAGCCCGCCTGGGTGCCCATCAACCGGCACCCATCGCAAGATCCGTTACCAGCCTCGCGATCACAGTTAGCTCAGCCTTTCGAACTCTGTGCACACCCGGATCGCCGGGATATTAGAGAAAGTACGAGTTGGCGCTGTTGCGCGAGACTCTGATGGAGAAACATGTCCAAGAAGATTTACGTAGGTAACCTGTCCTTTGATACGAGCGAATCCGGTCTGCGAGACTGCTTCGCACAGCACGGCGAAGTTCACTCGGTGAGCATCGTCATGGATCGTGAAACAGGCCGCTCGCGCGGCTTCGCATTCGTCGAAATGGATCCGGGTTCCGCCGAAGCAGCCATCTCGGCGCTCGACGGTGTCGACCTCGACGGTCGCAATCTGAAAGTCAACGAAGCCAAGCCTCGCGAGAATCGCGGCGGCGGCGGCGGTGGCGGCGGCGGTCGCGACCGCTGGTAGTTTAACCTTTGGCCGCCCGCGTACGCGCGGGCGGCCATCGCTTCCCTCTCTCGTCCCCATCCTCCCCCCTCCTCGTCTCTTGATTCCGACGTACGCGTAACAGCGCCGCTCCAGCGCCGCGCTGTCTCCGCTCGTATAGCATAGACGACCAAGTGCTGGCTTCATCCGCGGGCCTCTCCCACACTCATTGCGCGATGCCGACCATCTCACTGACTCTCGTCGCTTCGATACTTCTCCGCATCGCGGCCCTGTGTTGGGCAATCGTCGTCTATCGCCGCATCCGAGATTGGCGCTTCGGATTCCTGATCGCGACGCTCTCGCTGATGACGCTGCGACAAACCGTCACACTACTGCATTTGAATGGCGCGTTCGGCGAAGATGCAGCCAGCGCCCTTCGTGTGTCTGAGCTGCCGGGCCTGGCCGTAAGCGCGCTCGCGCTACTCGCGGTACTGACGCTCGGACGCATGATCGCACAACAGCGACACACTGAACGCGCTCTTCGAATCAGCGAGCGTCGCTACCGAATGCTGTTCGAAGCAAGCCCCGAGATGGTCGGCATCGCGGAAGTCACCACGCCGACGAGACTAGGCAACTGGATCGAGGTCAACTCGGAAGCGCTCTCACACTTGGGGTACTCTCGTGCGGAGTTTCTGAGCATGTCGCCTCAGGACCTCTTGGAAGACCCCTCCTCCAGCGTCGACCAAGTCGCCAAGCTCGCTAACGACGAGAGGAGCCTCCGGTTCGAGGCGAAACTGAAAACACGTAACAAGGGCAGTATAGACTGCCAGCTGAGTGCACAGGTCATGGACATAGAAGGATCCCCGACGATCCTCTTTATCGTCAGAGACATCAGCGCACAGAAGCAGCTGACCGCGCTGACCGCGGCTGCTTACGAGCGCCTGGCCATCGCCGAAGGGATCGCGCACGTAGGCAGCATCGAATGGCGACAAGGAGCTCGACCGGATACATGGTCTGACGAAACCTATCGCATTCTCGGCCTGGCACCTGGAGCGGTAGATTCGACCTTCGAGACGTTTTACTCGTTCGTGCACCCGGATGATCGCACGATGCTGCGAGCGGCGGCGGAAGTCGCCACCCGTGGCACTCACGCAGAACTCATGCCTCGCGCCGAAATCGGACAGCTCGATACAGGAACCAGCCCACCCGCGGCCACCGATGAGAGCGATCTCACGCGCTTCCGTATCGTACGAGCAGATGGCGAGCTTCGAACACTAGAAGTCCGAATTCACGGTCGCGCAACGACCACTCAGCCGAGTCCGATCTTCAGCGCTACGGTTCAAGATGTCACGATACGCGAACGCGCAACACACAGATTGCGCCAGCTCACAGCACACGCGACGCTCGCTGAGGAGCGCGAGAGACGCCGCATAGCCGACGCACTCCACGACCGCACGATCCAGAACCTCGGTGTGTGCCGATTCCGACTGGCCGCCCTGAAGGAGAGTCTGGCCAGTGGCGCGCAGCACGACCAAACAGCAGCGCTGCTCAAGATCGTAACGGAAACGATCGAAGATACCCGCGATTTGCTCTTTGAACTCAGCCCGCCTGTCCTCAAAGATCTCGGGCTCCGCGACGCCATCGACTGGCTTGCCGAAAAAATGGCCGATCGTGGCGGACCACCGTGCGAGATCACCACAGACGCCGACGAGATTCGGTTCAGCGACGACGTCGAATTCCTTCTGTTCCGCGTTGCACGCGAGCTTCTCAGCAATGTGGAGAAGCATGCACAAGCCACGACGTGCAAGGTCTCACTCGATACGCACTCGACACCAGGCGCAGCTCAACTCGTTGTGACTGACGACGGTATCGGATGCGCCACGACTTCCGGCTCGAGATTCACTCCCTCCGAGGCAACGTATGGGCTTGCCAGTCTTCGTGAGGCGATCGACCTGATAGGTGGAACCTTACTGATAGTTCCCGCAGCGAGCGGTGGCACTCGCGTTGAAGTGGTGGTCCCAACCGAGCAACGGCAGGGGACGGCGGACGGAGCGCATACGAGTCTCGACTAGGCCCAGCCGCTCGTTCAGGCAGCAGCTACTCCGCGACTACGCGCGCGTGTAGCGCGACCGAAGTATCACATGGGGTTGCGATGACTTCGGCCCGCCGCACGCCAGGAGGGGGAAAAGTCGGTTACTCGTAGACAGGCGTAACCGGATCGATTGGAAGACCGCGCACCAAGTTCATGCAGGCGTCGGCTTCCTCCGGGGAAATCTCAACCGCGACCAGCGTTCCTTCGGTAACAACTTCGCAGAAATTCTCGTCGGGCGTGCTCGACGCGAATGCGAAGAAAGCAGGATCGCTGCACTCGAGCACGCACTGCTCGTCATCACAGAAGTTCGCAACGACGTCACTGCAACCATCAACCATCGCGGTAGTCAGGTCGCTGGCCGAGTAACACGGGCAGGTGGGGATATCGTCTCCGGCGGTGTTTACACACGGCGGCACGAGACCGTCGGTCACACGATAGAAGTTGCGCAACGTGCGCGCACAGGAGCGCATCGACGCACGAGGAAATTCGTAATCACAGTCCTTCGCTTCGCAGTACGAGTTGCATAGGCCCCAAGCGCTCCCGGTGAGGCCGGCCTCATCGCAGGGAGTCTCCACCGACGGAGTCAGTCCGTCTGCGGTACCCGCGGACACGATGGATACGTGACCTGCGGAAAGAAAGAAGGCGGCGGTCAGCACGGCGGTTAAGATCGTTTTTCGCGTCATTGGTACTCCTGTGGCGTTCGTCCCCCCTTCGAGGCGGGCGAATGGTCACTGCGGAGTTGCAACGGACGTGCCGACGCAGGGATGCCGAATCGCCGGGGAATAGCGACCATCGGATTCTCATTCCCGTATTGGGACCCGCGCTGAGACGGGTCGGTCTCGTCATGATCATGTGGCTTGCGTGCGCCCGACCGCCACATCCGCGATCCGAGCAGCTACGCCTATCGGCCAAGAGCGAAGCCCCCCGGTCGCGCCTCGGATTCGGCGCGCGCTGAGTCGAGCGTTCGGCCCGGCCCGGCCCGCAGGAAACGCTCGACTCCACGATCTGCGGTCAGCGGCGCACCGATTCTGACCAACTCTCTTGACTTGCGGGCGTCAAGTCAGAAATGTCTTCTATATGGTTAAGATTACACCGACGTCTTCGACCCATCCGATCAACCACTCGCTCGCGATACGCGTCGCGCAATGCCTCGGCGCCTTCCTTCTCACCGCCGCGACCATACTCACCGCGGACGTGACAACCACTGATGCGGCGGCGACCACAGTGCGCGAGCCTGCCTGGGGAACCCCCCATATCTATGCAGATACCGACCTGGAGTTGGGCTACGAAGCCGGTCGACAGGCTGCCCAGGATCGCCTCGTGCAGCTCGTTCTGTTCGCACGCGCCGGTCGCGGTACATTATCGCAAGCCTTCGGTGGTCTGGATCCGAGCTTCATCAACGACGACATCGATTCGCGCCGTGAAGCGTACACGTCGTCGGAGCTGAACCGCATGTACGCCAACATGCCCACGCTCGAGCGCGAGATGCTCATGGAGTACTGCAAGGGTGTCAACGATGTCATTGAAGATATCTACGCGGGCAGCCTTCCGATGCCGCTGGAGATCAGCCTCCTGAACTTCCTCGGATTGGGCGCCGACCTCTTCGGGAACGCGACCAACATTTCTGATCAGGTCGATCCAAACTACAAGGCGCCGGGCGGCGCCGATCCGCTGCGGCCTCTGGCAGGATTCCAGTACACGCCCGAAATGGGCATGGCCGTCGGCGTGATTCAGATTCGACGATTCGGTGCTGAGAACTTCAACGAGGACCAACGATTCGGCGAGCTACAGGCGCTCATCGGAACACTGGGTACGACGCCCGGCACGGAAGTCTGGCGCGATCTGAACTTCCTCAACGATCCGCTCGCTCCCGTTACCGTCCCAGATGCCACGACCCCCGGCTTCGGCGGCCCGCTCGCCGCGATCGATCCCATTGCACCCGAGAAGCTCGAGCAGACCGACCAGCCTGAGCGCGACGCCATCGTCGAAGCACCGAATGCGCCGACGAAAGATTCTACGGAAGAAACCGCCGAAGCGACCCCTGCCAAGAACGACGCATCCAACTCGGACGAGTTGGCCGACGCCTCGGTTAGCAACGCACTCGTACAGTACGCATCGCGCTTTCCCGACCACGATTACGTCGAAGCCGCCGAGGCTCGCGCCGAGCGGTTCGCCGAGCGAAAGGCTCGCGGCCAGAAATGGGGCGCATGGATGCAGCTCGGCAGTTACGCATGGTTGATCGCTGCGAACCGCAGTGACACCGGAAACCCCTGGCTCGGCGGCTTCCCGCAGATGGGCATTCAGACGCCGTCGATCATGCACTTCATGGAACTGCGCTCCGGCGAATCCGTCGGCGCAATGGGCATGGAACTCATGGGCGCGCCGCTCGTGCTGATCGGCCACAACGATTCGGTGGCCTACACGTCAACGACCGCGCAGTTGCGAGTCGCCGATACCATCTTCGAAGAAGTCATCCTCGAGGACAACGACGTTCTTCGCTACAACGACGAGGGTACGCCGGCTCCGATGATTCCGCGTATCGAATCGATCTGGGCTGACAACACCGGTCTGATTGAAACCTTCACCTTCTGGCGCACACACGAGCGTGGTGGTAACGGCGGCGATCGCCCCGTAGCGCAGTTCCTCGGCGACGAAAACGGTATCGCATCCAGTGGTACCGCTACCACGCTGACGGACGCCGGTGAGGTGTTCGTTGCTTCGTACATCGGCGGCTACGTCGCTATCATCGACGGTACCGGCGTCGGCCAGATTCGGGCAATCTCCGGCGCAGCCGGCGATACGCTAACCGTCGGCTCACCGTTCACGACGACGCCCGACGACAGCTCTGAGTACGTCGCCGTCGAGTCCGGCGAAGACATCGTCGCCGTCAGCCGCGATCTCGCCTACTGGATGGAAGAGTCCACCGCGGTTTGGGGTTGGGGCCAGATCCAAAAGGCCACCGACTGCTTGGACGTGCGCGAAGCCACCCGCATCATTCCGACGACGCACAACCAGTACTGCGCCGACAACGTCGCCTTCAACGGCATCGGCACCGACGGTGGCAAAGGCAACATCGGCTACTACTCCAGCGGCTTCTCACGCATACGTCAGGACCTGACCGACAAGCTGCTCCCGATGGACGGCACCGGCCCGAACTCGCTATCGGTGGTCGAAGGAACCGTCGACTCCGCTGCGGCTTCTACGCTCACGGCCACCGGGGCGTTCCTCGGCGCCGACTACAGCCCCCCGGCCATCAACTTCCGCTACCAGAACCCTTCACTGCAGGGCAGTGAGTACATCGTGACGATCATCAGCGGTACCGGCTATCGCCAGTCGCGCCGTATTGCGAGCAACGACAACAACACGCTCACGCTGGAGTATCCCTGGAGCGTCGTACCCGCGCTCGGCGATGACTTCCGCATCACTGAGATCGTCGCATTCCCCGAAGTCATCAACCCGGCTGAAGGCTACACGGCCAACTGGAACAACAAGGCCGCCACGGCCGACGATGGATCGGGATTCGGTCGCAATCACCGCGTTACGTTCATCACCGAGCGGCTCGCCGCCGAGTCAGCTTGGGATCGGGACAAACAACGCCAGTTGAACAAGGATGTCGCCGGACTCAGTGGCGACGGCAACAAAGGCCGATTCCTCGTACCGCGACTGCGACAGGCGGTAAACGCCGTAGGTAACGGCGGCAACGCGGCCGTCGATACCGTGCTGGCTCAGCTCGAAGTGCACAACGCGACCCCTGAATTCGGGCGCAGCATCGTCGATCCGGTCACCGCGACGGAAACCGCCGGTGAGACCGTATTCATCACGTCTTTGGTCTCGGCACTCGTGAACGACATCTACGGGGATGAGTTCTCCGGCGCTGTCGGTGTACCGGGCGGCGGTCGCGCGCTGGCGCTGGTGATCCACGCGATCGACTCGGCTGCGGGCGACGTAACCGGTAGCTACGCCCAAGAATATGCCGGCGACTATTTCAACGGCACGAGCTGGGAAGTCGTGGTGCGCGACGCGCTGTCGACGCTAGCGACCGGCGGAATACCCGCGGATTCACCGCGTCCCAACGACAACTATGCCCACCCACTATCGGGACTCTTCCCCGAGTTGGTGTTCACACCCACCCCCGCCGGCAACCGCGGCACCTGGGAAGAAATCATCGAAGCCGGCGACACGATGCAGGGTGAGTTCATGTTCCCGCTCGGCCAAAGCGGCCACGTCGAAGGCTCGGTCGCCGGCGTCACGTTTATCGATCCGAACAACACCAGCTTCTCTCCGCTGTGGAGAGATTGGCGTTTCTTGCCGATGATCTCGGCGAGCACCGACCTCGAAGCGAGTGGCAGCGTCGATAACGACGGTGACGGTGTGTGGGACGCTTACGAGCGTTGGTACTTCGGCGACACCAGCCGCAACGAGAAAGACGACACCGACGGTGACAAACTGAAACTCGCCGACGAGTTCCTCGCGGGCGCTGACCCTACCGACGAGGACACCGATGATGATTCCGTGCTGGACGGCTCCGACCGTGCACCGCAAGATCGATTACGCTCCGGCTTCACGAAGCTCTCGGCGAAGCTCAAGCGCGTGCTCAAGCCTTCAAGCGACACGCTCAAGGTTTCAGGTAAGGGCTTCCATATCGGGACGTTCGATCCGGATGCTGATGACGTGACGCTCACGATCTCGGACGCCGACGGCGACATCTACACGGTCACGCTGCCCGCCGGCACGATGGAGACAAAAAACCCCACGACCTTTTCCTACAAGGACAAGGACGGGACCATCGGTGATCTGAAGCAGATGCTGGTCAAGATCGGCAAACCGGGCAAGGCCAGCAAGCTCAAGGTCAAGACGATCAAAACCGATTTCTCCAGTGTCGCCATCTCGCCGGCACGTGACGTGACAACGCACTTCACAAACGGCACGACCGATACCTATATCGACATTCGTGAATGGGAGCCGAACGGCCTACTCATCCTCCAAGCTACGAAGTAGCTACACTACTTGCTGCTCGGAAGCGGTGGCCACGCCGGCCACCGCTTCCGCCAGTTGCACCGCAGACGAAAACTTCTGTGGACCGCGCTACTACGTTCGGGCGATGTAAACGGTATTCGCTGACTCGCCGCGTGTATAGGGATTCGCGAACGTCACGACGTGAGAGTGCGCGGATGCGAACGCGTCGCCCATGACGCGCTCGAACGCGGGCTCCGGAGGGTCGTTCGACCACAGACCGAAAACACCGCCCGGATGCAGCTTCTCGGCCATCTTCGCGAGCGCCGACACCGTGTAGGCGCTGCTATTTTGGGGATTGAGCCAGTGACTTGGCGAGTGATCAATGTCGAGCAAGATCGCATGGGATTTCTTGTCGGGATCTGCGGGATCGAAGCCTTCGTCGGCCGCTGCCATGGCAAAGAAATCGCCATGTAGGAGCGTCGTACGTGGGTCAGAGCACAGAGCATCTGCATTCGGAACGATCCCACGTCGATGCCAATCGATGACCGGCGCCATCACTTCGACGACGACGAGCGAACCTACCGACGCATCGGCGAGCGCGGCGACGGCGGTGTAGCCGAGTCCGAGCCCCCCGACGACAACGTCCAACGCCGTGCCCTCGAAGCTCGACAATTCGGCCAGTGCCAGCGTGGCCAGCTGAACCTCCGCCTCGGTGAACAGGCTGGACATCAAGAACTCATCGTCCAGTTTCACCTCGTAAACGATCTTTCCACCGAGACGGACCTCTGCGCGACGCCTGAGACTGATCGCTCCGAGAGGAGTCTCTTGGTAGTCGAGTTCTTTGAAATCCGTGCTCATCCGTGTCCCCTGCCGCCGCAGCTTGGCCTGGCGCGCAAGACCGCACTATGCCTGCGGAGTCCCTCCCGTGCGATGGCAGGCCTGATGGCCGCTTCGTGGGCAGTGCTTCGTGGGCGGGGATTCATGAACGCAGCACGACATCCGCGAGCGTGCGGCGCAGTACCGCGGATGCACGGCGGTGCGTCCACCCACGCTCCACGACGAGCAGTTCCCACATCTGAACGGAGCTGCCCGACCAAAGATACTCGGCCGCTTTGGGCACCGTCCAGTCAACCGCGAGCACCCCGTCCCTTCTAAGACCCGAGCTGAGTTGCTTGAAGCCGGCGAGGAGCTCGCTCATGCGATCGTTCCATGCAGCAGCCGCATCGGCATCGCCGCGCTTCGAACGAATCAACGAACCGGCGACCGGATAGATCATGGGGATGAAGTCCAGCCACGCGGACAGGAATGCGTCGAGGCGTTCGATCGGGTCGGCCTTCGCCAACGCGGTACGCAGCTGCGCCTGGATGTCGGCCCGGTCATCCGCCCGCCTCACCAGCGCGATGAGCAATCCGGCCCGCGAGCCGAAATGGACGTAGATGGACTGTCGGGTAAGACCAACGCATGCGGCAAGCTCGGCCATCGAGACGTCGGTTCCCCTTTCGACGAATAGGCGCCAGGCCGCGTCCAAAATTTCGGTGCGTGTACGCTCTGTCCGCGGGTGCAGATTTGACATATGTCAAATCTAGGTCAATCTTTACATATGTCAAATCTACCAACAGATCCCGCCGAACGGAGTCCTGCTATCGACCGCGTTCCGGAACTCGCACGCTGGTACGGGGACGGACTCGATGCGTCCTCCCCCACTGCTGAGCAATGGCGACGCATTCTTGATGGACCGGAAGACGCGCCCGTGACGCTCATCAATTTCTTCAAGTTGCGCGCGGAAGCGGATTACTCGTCCGATCCGCCGGCGCCGGAACAGCCGGGCTCCGGACTGGACGCATTACTTCGCTACGCAGCCGTCAGCGCTCCTACGCTCGAAGCGGTCGGCGGAAGCTTTCTACTCAACGCCGGTTACGCAGGAACCTTGATCGGCGACGATGAAGACTGGGATCTAGTCGCCGTCGGTACCTATCCAAACCGGCGGGCGCTGCTCGCGCTGTTCGAGAACGATGCATACAGAGCGGCGTTTCGGCATCGGGTCGCTGCGGTCGACAAACAGAAAGTACTCGTCGCGGCGGGCTAAGCGCCTCGACCTAGCCGAACCTAGGTGAAACCCCTAGATTCCCCATTCGAGCTTCGCCTACTGGTACCACCTCCTGCACTGCGGTACTTCGAGTACCGATGACTCGACCCCGCGAGCAGCCCCACGCGACGCAGCATGCACAGAAGACATGGGATGGCTTGGATTCGCTGGACGCCCAAGATTCGCCTGCCAACATGAATACTGCGGATCGACCGTACACCGAGAGGCTGCGGCCGGAAGAGGCATGGCTGCGCGACGGGCTAGCCAGGGCGCACAACGGCGCACGCAGCTACGCGCTGTGGGCAATATTGCTGGTCGTACTCAGCGGCGCATATAGCTGGTTCTTCGGAGGCGACGAATTCTACAGCCTCGCACCGATCAGAGTCGCCATGGCAGGCGCGTTGGCCTTGCTGGTGGCCGCGCTGCGCTTGCCGATCGGCGAGCGTTATCCGAGGCATCTGGCACTCGGACTCATGCTGATCGCTGCAATCGGCGTCTCCGCCCTCGCCCTGGAGTCCGGCGGCCAAGCGAGCCCGCAGCACCAACGCATCCCCTACATCCTGTACGGCTCCGCGCTGCTGATCACGTGGAGCGGCTGGTGGTCGCTTGCCGGTTCCTCGATCGTGCTTGCCGTCTTCGTGGTCACCAGCGCAGCGGCCGGACAACTCACAGACGACGCGTTCATGGGAAACGCCGGCCGCCTCGCAGCTGCAACCCTGGTAACCGTGGCAATTACGATCGCGCGCGAACGATACCGCTGGCGCGAGGTCTGGCACGAACACGCCGCATCTGCAGCGCATAGACGGGCCGACGCCGAGATCATCCGGCTCAATGAGCAGCTCGAGGAGCGAGTGAGAGAGCGTACCGCGGAACTCCACGCAAGTGAGCAACGCGTGCGCGCACTCGTTGACGCAGCGCCGATCGGTATCGTCGCCGCAGATGCATCGGGCGTGATTCTCGAGACAAACACGGCATTCGCCGAGATGTTGGGACGCGACATCGCACAGATTATCGGGACATCGATTCAGGAACACACCAGCCCCGACGATCGCGATGCATCGTGGGCGGCCTACGAGGCGCTCGTCGATGGACGTTCGAACACGTTTACGGCGGAGAAACGCTACACGCGCGAGTCCGGGGATGAACTGAACGCCCACGCCGTGGTTGCCGCCGTACGAACCGAGACAGGAGAGTTCAATTACGCCCTCGCGATGATCGAGGACGTCAGCGATCGCGTGCGCGCCGAATCCTACGCCCGCGACCAGGAAAACCGCCTTGCCCATGTATTGCGCGTGAGCGCTCTCGGCGAAATGGCAACCGAACTCGCCCATGAGATCAACCAGCCCCTCGGTGCCATCGTGAACTTCGCGAACGGCACCGTCACTCGTCTTCGCCAGAGCGGCGCCGATGACGAGCTGGTCAAATCCGTGTCTCGCATCTCCAGCGAAGCCTGGCGGGCGGCAGAGATTCTGCGACGAATGCACGGATTCGTTCAGCCGAGGGAGACACTCTGCGAGAACACGAACATCAACGATCTCGTGGATGACGTGGCGATCCTTGTAGCCGGCGACGTAAGGCGTAGTGGTGCAACGCTCACACTGGACCGCGCGGCCGAACTGCCCTCGATCGACGTCGATCCGATTCGCATCGAGCAGGTCATCCTAAATCTGGTTCGCAACGCCATTGATGCCGTCCGCGACAATCCGCGAGGCGCCCGGGAGCTGAAAGTGGAAACGTCGTTCGACGCCGCCTGCATCGAAGTCGTCGTACGCGACTCCGGCGCGGGAATCAGCATGGAAGGGAGAGAACGCATGTTCGACGCGTTCTACACCACGAAATCGAACGGTCTCGGCATGGGCCTCTCCATCAGCCGTACGATCGTTGAGACCTACGATGGTCGCGTCTGGGTCGAGGATAACGACGGCCCTGGTGTTTCGGTGGGATTCACTCTGCCTTTCCGAGATGCAATCGCCGTTGAAGCCTGAAAACAACGATCGCTTGTCGGAAAGCGGCTGGCCGCCTCCGCCGGGTCGTCGCGCCCCCCCAGTCTGGAACGAGGCGCGAGAGAGAGTGCGAGCATTTCTCCTGGTCGGACTCGCCGTACTACTCGGGCTGAGCCTGACCGCGGCGAGTTACCTCACTTTGCAGCAGAACGAAATGTTGCGCCTCAGACATGACTTCAAGTCACTGGCCGAGGAACGCATCGGCAGCGTCGAAAAAGCGATGAGCCACTACCTTCAGCGCGTTCTTGCGACGCATGCGCTGTTCGACGCTTCTGAGTTTGTGACACGATCCGAGTTCGAGCGCTTCGTCACGACACTCATCGAGCGTAGCCCGGGAGTTCGCGCGATAGAATGGATCCCGCGCGTGCCGCCGTCCGAACTCGAGACTTATCGCGATCGCGCGCGCCGAGACGGCTTCGAACTGCGCATCAAGTCGGTTCTCGACCCGTCCCCCGCCGGACCGCGTGAGACGGAAGATCTCTACCCCGTATTTTATATTGCGCCGCAAGCCTCGAATGAGGCCGCATTCGGGCTGGATCTCGGCTCGGATCCGATCCGACTCGAAGCACTCAAGCGCGCGCGAGATACCGGGGAACCGGCAGCGACGATCCCACTGGACCTGGTGCAGGATGAGGAGAAAGCCAAGAGCGTCCTCATATTCGTTCCCTACTACGAAGGAGGCTGGCGCGGCGACGACGTCGCGTCACGGCGCCAGCACCTTGCAGGATTCGTACTGGGCGTGTTTCGAATGCCCGATCTCCTCGCAGACGCGACAGCGAATCTAGATCGCAACAACGCGAACGTCGCGCTGCTCTTCGAGGGCGACCTACTCGCCGGCACGCTCCAGGAGACAACAGATAGAAAAGAGACAATCTATGCGCGCAATAGGCGCGTTAGACACATTGAACACGTCGAGAACGTTAAGACCGATAAGAACGACACTGGACCGACGTCCGCTGCTCTCGCGTCGCCCCTGACGAGAGTGGGTAAAGTCGCTATGGGCGGACGCCTGTGGACCGTCGTCTGCACGCCTACACAGCAGTTCCTGTCACCGCGCGAGTCCGTACTACCGTTAGCGGCCCTGATCGTTGGTCTCGTGCTCACTGCTCTTGGCGCGGGCTTCGCATACACTACTTTGCGTGGTGCGAAGGTGCGCGACGAACTCAAGCAGAGCGAACAGCGATATCGGACACTGGTCGACCACGCCCCCGAGGGCGTTCTCCTCCTCAGCACCCACAAGGGCGGGTTCGTGGATGCCAACGAGAACGCGTGTCGTATGTTCGGGCGCACGCGAGAGGAATTGATCGACTGTTCACTGGAGGATATCAGCACGGAGTTCCAGCCGAATGGACTACCGACGACCGCAGCCATCACGCAGGCAATCGAGAGTACCCTTGCGGGCAACACATCGGTATTGATGTGGGACTTCGTGCATTCGGCAGGCAATCAGTTTCCGTGCGAGGTTCGCTTGGTGCGCTTGCCCGCGTCACAAGACATCTTAATCCGAGGCAGTATTACCGACATCAGCGAACGCGTACGCAGCGAGGAGCGCCAGGCGTTGATGATGCGTGAGCTCGATCATCGCGTGAAGAACAATCTGGCGACGGTCCTCTCGCTCACCGAGCAAAGCGCGATGGACGCGTCCTCGGCCGGTGAGCTGCGCGAAACGCTTGCAGGACGCATTCGCGCCCTCGCAAGGCTCCACGGCAACCTAGCGCAGCGACAGTGGACGGGCATGGATCTCAGCGAGGTGTTCGAACTCACGTTCGCCCCCTACAACAAGGGACACGACATCGATCGTGTAGAGATGACCGGCCCAGCGTATATGATCCCCGCCGATACCTGTTCTGCGCTGTGCATGGTCGTTCACGAGCTTGCCACGAATGCCGTCAAGTACGGCGCGTTGTCGCAACCCGGCGGGACGATCGAGATCGAATGGCGTCTAGGGGCTGACGGTGTCGAGATAGACTGGCTGGAATCCGGCGGTCCCATGCTGAATGAAGCGCCCAAAACCGGCTATGGCACCCGTTTGACGACGGGGCTCGTCGAACATGAACTTCACGGCCGGATCGAGCGCGAGTACGCGCCAAGCGGCTTTCGGTGCCGCATTGTCGTTCCTCTACGACCGTTGGGATCCGACGCCTCGGCAAGCGTGTGAACGATGGAGATGCAATGACCGATCCGACTCGAACAGGCCTAGCGCCGGCCGATCGCCGACGAATCATCATTGTCGATGACAACTATGCCGTCGCTGATGGCCTGAAATGGGCACTCGAGGTCGATGGACACGAAGTCCCCGCAATGGCGTCGACGATCGAAGACGCACTGACCCTCGTCGCCGAAACACAGTGCGACGTCGCGATTCTAGATCTGGATCTTAGTGGGGAGAGCATCGAGCCGGTCGCACGCGCGCTGCGCGCTCGTTCGATACCGTTCATGTTCATCACGGGCTTCGGCGATGTCGTCGAGCTGGCCGCCGACCTGTCGCAGGCCCCCCGCCTGGAAAAACCGGCTGACCCCGACGAGATACTGGCGACCATCGCCGCACTGAGCCCAACACGGAAATGACAGCATTGGGACTTGGGCGGTCGCTCAGCCGCCGGATTTGGCTGCGACCCAGCGCTCGATGCGCGGGCACGGACCGTCATCGCCCTGTGACGCCGACAACGACATTCGAACTCCGCCTTCCCCGCCTCGCCTTCGAAGTTCATGATCAAACCTGCCGAACGCACCTGCAGCGCGCGTACGGTCCAACGCTCGGCAACAACGCCGCCGACCTCGTTTCGCGAGGGCTACCACTGCACACACGGCCAGTACCGCTTCTGTCCGCGCACACCCAAGTGGCGGTCGCTGGGCGTGGGTAGATCGGATCTTCAAGTCGATGTGCGTCCCAACACCGAGGGCACGCAGGCTGCGGTCTGTCTTCCGACGATCGGCATTATCGAGCGCGAGCACGTCATCGACCAGAAAATATTCCTGGACAGCGCAAATGCGGTACCATGAGCCATGGTGCGCTTCGCCAAGCTGGTCCGAGTAACCTTCGTTGCCCTGGCTATCGCAACCTCGACAGGCTGCGCCGCGCGCACCGCTGTCCCTCCGGCAAGCGCACCGGAGAACCGCGCGCTAGAAAGGTCGGGCGAGACGGCGCGCGCGCTCGTTGCGAGCAGATTGCCGACCGTCGGTGTTACCACGCAGGCGGGCACGGCAACCGCGGTCTGCGTCGATCAGAACGACATTCTTCCAGCTCATAGGGACGAGCTCGTATCGTTCGCGAGGCAGGTCCTGCGTTGGGCGCGCGACGAGAGGTCGGACCTGATCTACGAACACGGCGCCCCGGAACTTCACGAAGCGGGAACCGCGGGCCTCGTACTAGAGTGGGCGGCGCACATCGATGCGGTAGTGAAACACGACGCCGCGCTGAAGCTGCACACGGTTCGAGAACTCACGATCGCGGGGGCCTACATCGGCCTGGCCGATTGCGGATCGTCTCAGCTGGACGGCGACGAAGACATCGTCGTCAGTCTCACCAGTGGTGAGCGCGACCATCTGGCGATCGTTACTTTCGACGTTCCGATCCCTGCCGTCCCCAAATCGGTCGCCGTCGTCATGTCGCGAGCCGCTACGGATCGTACCGGTACTTCGCTGCAAGTCGTCGGCGTCGGGATCAACACGAACCAATCGCGCGGCCGCAGGTCAGGACACTACCTGCGTGTCTCGAAATCGCACGACTACGAAACCGAACCGCTGACGAACGTCGCCGCCCTGATGATGGCGGAACGTCTCGGTGCCATCACCAACGCCCAACGCTTCGCCCCCAGCCACCACGCCCAGCGAGCGCTTGGCGAACTTCCTGCCGATTGGCTGGCAAACGTACTCGCGCACTCAAGTGAGGATCTCCACGTGCTCGACATGCGGCTCGTAGACATGCTGTCTCCGGCACTCGGGCCCTCTTTGTTGGTCCAGTATCTGACCAACGGCGTACTCAGCGCAGATGCGGTGCAGCGAGAGATCGATCCGATCATGTCTCGCATTCGAAGCAGAAACCCTCACCTCGCAGAGGCCATCCCGGGAATCGTGTTCGAGGCGTTCGAAGAAATTCCGATCAGCCCGCACCGGGCGTACCCAAGCTACCGAGAGGTTCGGGAACTAGAGCCCTAGCCACACTCCCTTGATAAGCGGCTACGAGGCAAAGCGGCGCAGCGCCAACGCGCCCGTGATGTAGATCGCCACGGCGATCAGCATGACCGTATCGAAGCCTAGAGCCATCGCGAGCATGACGGCAGCAATCGTTCCGACGACGGTGGTGCAACCGTTGATCGCCCATGCCCAGGGAACCAGACGCGGGTCGATGGCTTCGACCGTACGAATGCCGATCGGGAAGAACATTCCGAGAATCAATCCCAGCGGCGCCAGCACTGCGACCGTGACCGCCACACGAACCCACAGAGGCTGCACCAGAAGCACAGCGAACAGACTGGGCGACGCCACGATGAATACGATCGTCGCCACCGCAAGAGCCAGCGCAGCGGGCAGTGCCTTGGGAGCGAACGGTGCGCTGAGTCTTCCGCTCAGCGCCGATCCGAGACCGGTGGAGACCAGCAATGCGAATAGCACGACTGACAGAGAGTACGTCGGAAAACCGAGAAACAGTACGAACCGTTGCAACAACGCGATCTCGAGAAGAATGAAACCGAGGCCGAGTGCGGCGAAGTAGACGATGAAGCCGATCGGCTTGGACACACTAGCTCGACGTCGCAAGCGCGTGAGCGGCCAAAACGTCATGAAGGCGGCAACCAGAACGGCCTGGATGAGCATGATCAGAAGCATACGCTGACCCGTTGCCGGCGTACCGCCCGGATCGTCCGGGTGCGCGCGCACCAACGAACGCCACTTATAGAAATTGAAGAAGAAAGGACTGGCATCAGTGGCCGGATCGAAGCGAAGGTAATGCTCATCGATCAGGCGCTCGCGTGCGGAGTCGTCCGCGCTGAGGAATCCCGAGACACCGCTTGCCTTCGCCACGTCCGGTCGGTGCCAGACATCGAACTTCATACGATCGGCGAACGACACCAAGCGGTCGATATCAGCCTGCTCGAACGGCTCGAGGCGAACCAGCGTTGCGACGAAAGGAATGTCATCGCGACTCGCGATGATCACGATATTCTTCTCGGGCGACTGCACGCCCAGGCCTAGTAGCGCCGTGCGCAATGTCGATGCGAATCGCTGCACGATGAACGTCGGCGCGGCGATCCCGTTGTTGTCGAACGAGAACAGCGCGTACATCCCGCCCGGGGCAAGGCGTTCTAGATACGATTGAAACGCTTCGGCCGTGTAGAGGTAGCTCTCCGCCAACACGTAGGCCCCCGTGGACAGTGCCGACAACGTGTCGATGCTATTGAGCACGACGAGGTCGAACTTCTGGTCGTGCGACTCGATCCAATGACGTGCTTCCGCTGCAACGACGTGCACACCTTCGCGATTGAACAATCCACCGTTGAAGTCTGCGAAGCGCTCCGCTCCAAGTTCGACGGTGATGGGGTTCAATTCGAGTGCGGTGATATCGCCGACACCGTTCGCTAGCGCGCCCAACGCATCAGCGCCACCGCCGAAGCCGATGATGAGCAGATCGGGATCCTCGAGCACTTCGTATGGCGCGGCCATGATGTGGCGTCGCAGGAAGTCGAGTTCCTCGCCTTCTAGTTGCTCACCGCTCCACTCGTACATGACGGCGAACGATCCGCCGTCGTATCCGACCATGCGATACTCAGGACCCCGCCCGGTGAATGTCTCACTCACACCCGAGGTCGCATAGCTACCGCGCCAGCTATCTCGCGAGCGCTCCCAACCGACCGCATCGACTCGGCTCAGCGGTGTCCAACGCGCGAACAGATGCTCGGCACCCGGCGAATTCACGAACAGATGTAGGAACTTGCCCGGAGATGGGGGGAACGGCCCCGCCAATGCCGCCAGCAGTCCGATCACCGCCGTCGCGACCATCCCGGCGCCAGCGCGTCGCCGCAGCGACTTGGCGTCGCCGACGAAGAACAAGGGGCTGGTCGCGATCGCGCCCAGAGCCGTAACGACGGCCAGAGGCGTCCCCGCCCACCAGATCAGAGGAACAGCCGCGCCACAGCCCAGCCCGGCCCCGAGCAAATCCCAGGCGTACAGCTGCGACACCTTCTCAGGGCGCGATGCCAGAATGGTCGCAATGGCGATGCCGCCGGAAAGAAATGGGATCGCCACGACGATGTAGTACACCGCCAGCGTCGCGAGTGCGGTCGGGCTGGACGAGAGACTCTGCGGATTGAAACGAAGGAAGGCCGAGACGGCCAATGCCGCCGCCCCACTGATCCCGGCCGCGGTGGTCGCCGCGACGATTCGGTTGCGGGCCGATCCGAACATGTCGGGAAAACCGGCGAGGAACGAGCCTGCGCTGCCGAACCCGAGCATGGCGGTCGCGATCGTGAGGTACGCAAAATGGTACGAGATCGCGAACGAAAAGATCCGCGTGAGCGTGATCTCCAGGAGCAGCATTCCAAACGACAAAAAGAAGATGCCGCGAGTAAGCTCGCGATGCGTGAGCTCTCGGTGCTCGGCAGAGGAATTAGCGGTCTCGATTGGCATGGATGGCGTAGACGATCGCGTTCAAAACAGTCCGCCGCGGCGGGCTACAGGACTGTCGAACGTGCGAGTGTAACACGATATCCGTCGATCGGGAGCCTGCCAAGAGTAAGTCTATACTTCGCTTTGAGACCATGTTCCCGCATGACGTCGAGCGTCGACGCGCCAAGAACGACGGGGCTCCCGGGCGACCGCACGCCAATGCCGCGGCAAGCTGCGCCGGCCGTGCGATTCGTTCCCCCGGTCGAGTGGGCGCAGATGCGCAACGACATTGGGTCGAGCTCGATTGAGGGCCGGATCAACAAGCACGCGTTAGCCCGCAGCGCCGCAACCGACCGCTCCCCTTTCGCCACGGAAGCCGGACTGCGGCATAGTCCGTCCAGCACACCATGAGCGCACCACATACATCGTCATTGCGAACCACGTTGGGCGCGGGCGCCTGTCTCGTCATCTTCGCGGTCTTCGCGTCCTCGTCGTTCTCCTCTTCGACGGCGGCAAGCCCAGAGCAGGCATCAACGCCCCTCAGCGAGCAAGCACCCGGCTTGCTGCGCTTCGTCGCCAAGAATCGTATCGCCACCGCCGACGGGACTTTCCATGAATGGTCTTTCACCGCATTCGACGTTGATCCGATGTCGATCGAGACAGCCGAGGTTACCGCTGAGATCAACATCGCGAGTATCGATACGGATAGTCCACGGCGCGACGCGCACCTTCGCGCAGCAGATTTCTTCGACGTCGAGCATTTCCCTACCGCAACGGTTCGCGTGTTCGGCGCGCAACGCCTGCGCGAAATCGCCGACAAATTTACGGCTAGATTCGAAATTACGATTCGGGGCATCACCAAGACGCTCGACGGTGAGTTCGAGTTGACGCTGGATGATCCGGCACGCGTCACAGGACGCCTGACACTCAACCGTATCGATTTTGAAATCGGCGAGCCTTACTCGCGGTGGAACCCACTGTCGATCCAGGAAATCATCCCTATCGAGTTCACGGTCGAGCGCAGCCTGGGCGCGCAGTAGCGGGCACCGATCAGTCGGCCAGCATCGCCTCGAGGATGTCGAGCCATTCTCCGCTCGGGAGCGGTTTGGCGCCGACGAGTCCCGCGACCTCGCCGGCGTCGGCAATTCGGGCTCCATCTGGAGCGAGCTCGGAGAGTGATTGCGATTCGTCCGGCGGATCGCCCGGCGGCTTCGGCCACGCACAGGCGCAGGTGGGGCAAAAGAAAACGAGCGCATCGGTGTCGCGCCGTCGCAGGACGGCAACCGCCCCGAAGTCGAAGCAGACCGGACAGCGTCCGGTGGTGTACACGCACTTAGCCATGCTGTGTCGGGCCCGGTGGGCTCCCCTCAAGTATACTGAGCCGGCGCGCCGATGCGACGCTCGACGTCTCCCCATATGCCTGGCGATACCACTCGCGTTGGTGCAGTCTCCTACCGATTCCGCGTGCACGGTCAGATTAACGCAGTGAGTCCGAGCGTCATGAGCAGGTCCAGATGACAGAGATCGTAATAGTAGGCGGAGGAATCGCAGGCGGCGCGATGTCGATCGTACTGGCCCGCGCCGGCATTGAAGTCGTCGTCCTCGAACGTTCAGCGGCCTACGAGGACCGCGTTCGCGGAGAGTGGCTCGCGCCCTGGGGCGGCGCGGAGGCCAACGAACTCGGCCTCTACGACAGCTTGCGCGAAGCCGGCGGCCACACGATCACGGTGCACACCACCTACGACGAAACGATGGAGCCCGCGCATGCGAAGGAGCGCAGTTTCACCCTCGAGACGTTCGCTGACGGCATCGACGGTCCGCTTTGCCTCGGGCACCCCGCGAGCTGCGACCTGTACGAACGCATCGCACGCGACGCCGGTGTGCAGATACATCGCGGCGTGTCTGCAATACGTATCGAGGCGGGCATCGCGCCAACGGTTCACTACACCGACGCCGACGGCGAGCACACGCTCCGTCCGAAGTTAATCATCGGCGCCGACGGACGCGACTCGACGGTGCGCCGACAACTGGGCATCTCACATCACGAAGATCCGGCACACCATCTGTTTGCAGGACTGCTGGTAGAAAACGCCGCGGCCTGGCCCGAGGATCATCAGGCGATCGCGACCGAAGGCGACATGAGCTTCCTCGCCTTCCCCCAAGGCGCCGGTCGAGTACGACTCTATGCGGCATATGCGTTGCAGCAGAAAGGCCGCTTCTCCGGCCCCGACGGCCCGCAACACTTCATCGATTCATGCGTGATGAAGTGCTGTCCCGACGCCGAGGCCCTCAGCGAGGCACGCCCGGCGGGACCGTGCCGATCGTTCAAGAACTCCGACACCATCGTGCAGCACGTGGCGTTGCCGGGCGTCGTTCTCGTGGGCGATGCCGCAGGTCACAACGACCCTCTGATCGGTCAAGGATTGTCCATCACGATGCGCGATCTACGACTGGTCCGCGATGCACTGCTCGGCGAATCCGGCGCTGAGCGCAACTGGCCGCCGCGTATCTTCACTGACTATGCGCGCGACCGGCGCGAGCGACTGCGCCGACTGCGACTGGCCGCCTGTCTCCAATCACGAATAGAAGCGGAGTTCGGCGACGAGGCACGCACGCGACGCGGTGAGTTCTTCACGGAGATGGAAACGAACCCACTGTTGGGTGCCGGCTTGACCGCAGCCCTAGGAGGGCCCGAGGCGATTCCCGCCGAAGCCTACGATTTTCTGGAGAGCGCGTTCGATTTCCCGGCCTGGCCGGCTTGGCCTTTGGACCCCGACGCCTAAGCGAGTCGGATTTTCTTCCAGCGATCCATCAGACGATAGTCTTTGCGCAGGCCGCGCCACGGTTCGGCGACCATGTCGATATGCCGGTCGGCAATGTGGCCGTGCAACTCCGAGCATTTGCGAATGTAACCGATCGCTGCCGGATCGACGCCCATGAGCCTGCAAGCCGTCGCATCGACCGCCGCGGCTCGATCACCGACAATGAGCACGCCGTGTTGTACCGGGTCGCCCTGTATCGGTGCGTACCCTTCCATACCGACGATGCCGTCTATGATGCATAGCTCCGGCGCGATGATGTCGTTGAGATCCACGATCGATCGGTCGATGCCGTGCCAGTGAAGTGTGTTCTTCGGCCATCCGTACACGGCAGACGGCGCGCAACCGAATAAGTTCTTCATCGTCAACGTGGCACCGACCCACTTGTGCAACTTGAGCTTCGCCAACGACACGACGATGTCGGCGTCGAGAAGCGTTTCAGGAAGATGGAATCCTCCGAGACCCGTGAGGTTGCGAGGCGCGGACACGAAGCGCGTGTCGTCGAGATTCAGATCCACGTAGTCGAGATGCATGCCGTCGAGAATGTCCATGTAGCCGGAGCGCCGCAGCATGTAGGAAATATCGCGGCGATGACCCGGCCCCTCGCCTACCAGGACTTCCGACGCTCCGAGCGCAAGCAGCGACTCGGCCACGGCCGCAAGCACGGCGGGCTCGGTGTTCACGGGCGCACCGGGCACGAACTCTACGATGTTGGGTTTGATGAGACATCGTGCACCGGCCAGACGGTCGCCTAGAAAATGCGCGATGGCAGGCTTGATCGTTCCCGTGAGGTCGTGTTCGTAGCTTTGCGCGGTAAGGACAGCGACTTCGTCCGGCGTGGTAAGCCAATCCGAGACGATGCGCGATCCCGCCATTCCTACACCGGCGGCGCCGACCGCCGCTGCGGTCCCCTTCAAGAAATCTCGGCGCGTAATACTCATGGCTCGACCATCGGCACGACACGTTCGTGTTTTGCGCGCGCGACGACCAACGACAGCAAGCCGTCGACAGCCGACTCGCCGGGCCGTGGTGCTGCGACCGGTACGTCGGTGGTGGCTGCGTCCCAATTGCCCCAGGCCATCAACGCCAGCTGTTGCCAGGCCGTCGTCAAGCGCGACGGCTGATTCTCAGCCAACTCGCGAAGTCGTTCCAGCGGTCCGGTCGGGTCGAACTCGGGCAGCTTGATCTCACGCGATCGCGCCGCCGAGTACGCAGACGCAAGTGCGAGCAAGCAAACCGCACTGGTTTGCGGAAGCGCGACCAGATCGACGTCCATGATCGTGACGTTTCCGTAATTCCACGCACCGTCGGTCGTAATGCGAGCCAGCAAGTACTCGACTCGCTTCGGAACCGACTTTCGCACACGCGCCAGTACAGCGGGCGGTGGATCGGCAGCGAGCACGCCGGTCTCGGCAAGCAATCCCCAACTCGAGGGCTCCACCCAACCGTAACTCGGAGCACGCCACGCAAGCGCTCCGTCGAGTTCCGGCTCATCGTTGCCACTCAGATCCAGGTAGGTCTTGCGAGTCTCTTGCGCGGCGAGCAGTTCTACGACCTGGTCGGCGAACTCCGCGTCATGCCCATCACGCGCATCATGCCCAGACGCGTCGAGCGCGGCCGTTGCTAGCGCGAGGAGCCACGAATGTTCGTGCAGTTCGCGTTGGACGACTCCGTCGGCGCACGGTCCGCCCTCAGCGAATCGGGAGGTCAGTTGCGTAAGAAGCCATTCGATGTCGCGGCGTTCGGCTACGCCCGCTAGAACGGCATACGAAGTCGGCTCTACCCGGGGCTTGCGGCCGGCCAGGTAGCTGAATCCGCCATCGGGCGCGCGATACTGCGAGATCCAACCGTATTCGGCCGGACTACGTGCTGTGGGTCGATCGGAAGCCATCCACTCAAATGCGCAGGCAAACGCCTACTTCCAACATCTTATCACCCGACCCAGGGCCGGCGTTGTCAGAATTCCGGCGTGCCGATACGCTCGGGAATCCGCGGCCAAGGCCGCGTCGGCGTCCCTGCTGAAGCCCCGGAGAACGAGAACATGCCAGCTGCTCAGACTAGGAAGCCCGTCGCCGAGGGACTGTTCACGTGGCCGAGCGACGACCCGCAACTGCTAGGCAGCAAATGCCCGGACTGCGCAGAGGTCACCTTCCCGTCGCAGACCGGCTGCCCGGCCTGCTCTGCCAGCCGCTGCGAGCAAGTCGGGCTGAGTCGCAGCGGTACCCTTTGGACGTGGACGGTACAGAATTTCCCGCCACCTCACCCGTATCTCGGCGATGCACGCGAATTCGTACCGTTCGGAGTGGGCTACATCGAGTTGGCTGAGGGCGTGCGGGTGGAATCGCGACTAACCGAGAACGATGCCGACAAGCTCGCCATCGGAATGCAGATGAATCTGGTGATCGAAGCGTTCGGAACCGACGCGGATCGCAACGAACTCGTGACGTTCGCATTCGCCCCCGCCGAAACGTCATAGCGCGAGCAAGCAAGCGACGAAGGAACACGAGGCGCCACGAATGGATATCGCGATCATCGGAATAGGCCTATTCGCATTCGGCAGGCACGACGGCGTCTCTGCCATCGAGATGGGTGTCGCGGCGGCGCGCAGCGCACTGAAAGACGCCGGCCTCGAGTGGAAGGACATGGACCTTGCGTGCGCCGGCAGTCTCGAAGTGTTGCAGCCCGACACGATGAACAAGCATCTGGGACTCACGGGGATTCCTTTCACGACGCTGTACAACGGCTGCGCCACCGGCGGCAACCTCATGCTGACGACCGCGAACGCCTTGGCCGCCGGTGTCGGCGACGTCGGCATCGCGATCGGCCTGGACAAACATCCGCGTGGCGCATTCTCGGTGGGCGATACCCTCGAGAGCATCGGCCTCGGACAATGGTACGGCGAGACCGGCCTGGCGCTGAACCCTCAGTTCTTCGCGATGAAGACGCAGCGCTACATGCACGATCACGGCATCAGCCACGAGACGCTACATCGCACGGCTGTGAAGGCATTCAAGAACGGTTCGCTCACCGAGACTGCCTGGCGGCGCAAAGCGATCGACTACGATGAAATCGCCAACGCACCGATGGTCTGTGACCCGCTGCGCAAGTTCCATTTCTGCAACCCCAGCGAAGGCGCGGCGGCCGTCGTCATGTGCCGCGCTGAAGTAGCAAAGCGGTACACCACCCACCCGATCTATCTGCGCGCCGATGTGTTCAAAACCCAGACTTACGGCTCTTTTGAGACGTTGAGCCCGGCGACTCCGGTGCGCGACGCGCCGGGCCCGGTCGTTCGCGCGTCGCAGGCTGCGTACGAGACAGCAGGGATCGGCCCCGAGGACGTCGACGTCGCACAGGTACAGGACACGGAAGTCGGGCACGAAATCATGCACATGGCCGAGAACGGATTCTGTAAGGACGGCGAACAGGAAGCGTGGATTGCGGACGGTGCGACCGAGATCGGCGGGCGACTCCCTATCAACACGGATGGCGGACTACTCGCCAACGGCGAACCGATCGGCGCGTCCGGCATTCGCCAAGTCTACGAAGTCTGTCTGCAGCTACGTGGCGACGCAGGCGCACATCAAGTCCCGAACTCGCCAAAGGTCGGCTACACGCAGGTCTACGGATTCCCGGGTGTGAGTTGTGTGACAGTGCTTTCCACCTAGTCGACCGCGAGCAACACGCACAGCAGGAGTAAGAACGGATATGCAACTCGCGAACAAAGTCGCCATCGTTACCGGTGCGGCCGGCGGCATCGGCCGCGCATCGGCGTTGGCGCTGGCAAAAGCCGGCGCGAAGCTCGTCGTCACAGACCTTGAACAGGAACAGGCCGAGAGCACGGCGTCACTGATTCGCGACGACGGCGGTGATGCGATCGCGCTGGCCGCCGATGCCGGCGTGGCGCGTGACGCGGAGCGCACGGTCACGACAGCCGTCGATCACTACGGAGCGTTACATATCGTTTACAACAACGCCGGAGTGGCGTTGATCGGCCAAGATGGGTTTTCACCGGACATCGATCCCGAAGTGTGGGATCGCGTGATCCGTATCAATCTGTCGAGCGTCTTCTATCTCTGCCACTACGCCATCCCTCATATGGCAAAGGCCGGCGGTGGTTCCATCGTCAACGCGGCATCGTCGATGGCAACGTTACCGTTGGGCGGGATGGACGCGTATGCCGCTTCGAAGGGCGGCGTCGCGATGCTCACCAAATCGCTATCGGCCGGCTGCGGGAAACACGGCGTGCGCGTGAACGCGATCGGTCCCGGCTATGTGGACACACCGATGAACGCCGTGATCTGGCAAAGCGAAGAACTGAAGGCCGGCTTCGCCAGAGGGCACGCCACCGGCCTACAGACGGCCGAAGAGATCGCCGAACTGGTCGTATTCCTGGCATCCGACGCCTCGCGCAGCCTCACCGGCGCGATGATTACCTGCGATCGCGGATGGACCGCGACGAAACGCCCTGACGGGCTCCCAATCTAAAGTATCACTGGAGGTTTCAGCATGATCGTCGTTCTCGGAGAAATTGAAGTGGAAGAAGGTGCCATCGACGGCGTGAAGGACGCACTCGCAACGATGGAAGCTGCAACACGGGCGGAAGCCGGCTGCATCACTTACGCATTCGCAACCGACGTCAGTTCCCCCACCACGATCCGACTCGTCGAACAGTGGCAGTCGATGGCGGCGCTCGAGGAACATTTCGTCTCACCGCATATGGCAGCGTTCGGCAAAGCACTCGGAGGACTTGCCCCCAAATCGCTCGACATCAAGAGCTACGAAATTGCCGGCGAGGTGAAGCTTCCGGGATAGACGTCAGACCGCTTTCGCGGCACGCACGAGATCGGCGACCGCTCCGGGGTCGCCCGTCTCGTTGTAAATCACGAGACTCGTCCGATCGGCGAACCCGACGCGCTCGCGCAGCTTCGCTCCGGCTTCGGCCGGCGTACCGCTGACACCGACGAGACCGACCATGTCGTCGCTGATGTGGCCCATCATATCGAGCCACTTGCCTTCTTTGGTCAGTCGGTTAAGCACCGGTTGGATATCGCCCCAGCCGTGATGGTCAAGAACGACCTTGTAGGCGGGGGTCGATGAGTAGAACGCCATCTGCGCACGACCACCGTCTTGGGCCTTCGCAACCTGCTCGTCGTTGTTACCGATCATGACGATGACCTGCGCTTGAATCTCGCAGTCGGAGCGCGATCGCCCACTGCTCTCGAGCCCCGCATCGAGCGCCGGCATCGACACGTCGCGAATGAATTCGACGGTGTGTAGCGGGTGCAGCATCCAGCCGTCTGCAACCTCCCCTGCCACGGCGACCATCTTCGGACCGAAGCCTGCAAGAAAGATCTTCGGCTTCCCGTACGGATTGGGCCCGGGGTTGAACAACGGCGGCATCAGCGTGTGACCGTAGAACTCACCGCGAAAGTCCAATTTCTCGCCGGTCTCCCAACACGCGAATATCGCACGCATCGCTTGCACGAACTCACGCATTCGCGCGTTCGGCTTGGACCAGGTCTGGCTGAAGCGCCGCTCGATGTGGGGCCGAATTTGCGTGCCCAAGCCGAGAATGAATCGCCCCTTCGACACCAGCTGCACGTCGTTCGCGAGATAGGCGCAGGTCATCGGGTTGCGCGCGAATGCGACTGCGATTCCCGTCATGAGCTCGACGCGCTCGGTTGCTCCCGCGGCCGCGATGAGCGGGACGAACGGATCGTGTGGGCCCTCGAGGCCGACGACCCCGTCGAAGCCGGCATCTTCGAGTTGTTTCGCCTCTGCGCCGGAGGCGGCAAGATCCTGGGCCAGCAGTGGTGCGTCTAGTTTCATAGGCGTTCGGTCAGTCCTCGGTCGTGTCGTCCAACGAACCGTCGGGCCAATGCTGCGGCCAGTGCGTGCTGACCGCGAGCTTCCACTCGGGATCGCGCCGCTCGATGAACGCCATCGCGCCTTCGAGCGCATCGGGCTCGCCCATCAGCAGATGATGCAATCCGGTTTCGAGCTTCTCGATCTGCACCGGCGTCTTGCCTTGCGATTCCCAGAGCAGCTTCTTACAAACGGCCGCCGACATCGGCGCCACGTTGATCGCGATGTCGCGCGCCATCTCGAGCGCGGCGGGCACGACCTCGCTCGCCGGTAGCACCTTACTCGCAAGACCGTACTCGGCGATCTCGTCGCCACTGAGCTTACGACCGGTCAAAAAGAGTTCGGCGGCCCGCGCCAATCCGATCGCACGCGGAACCGTATAGTGGGCGTAGCAATCGGGAAGCACGCCGCGGCGCACGTGCAGGAATCCGTACTTCCCCTCACGCGCAAAGATGCGGATGTCTGCCTGCATCGGCAGTGAGAGTCCGATACCGACCGCGTTGCCATTGACCGCCGCAATGACCGGCTTGCGTATGGCAAACGCCGGCGGGTTCACTCCGGCGTCGGCGCTGAACGCGGACTCGTCTTGCTTCTCGAAAACGTCGGCGCCATCGGAAAAATCCGCACCGACGCAGAAATCACTACCGGCCGCAGTGAGCACGACCACGCGGACGTCGTCATTGCTATCGCAGTGCGCGTAGGCGGCGCCGAGCTCGCGTCCCATCGGACCGGAAAACGCGTTGCGCGCTTCCGGGCGATTGAGCGTAATGACGGCGACACCGCAGTCCAGTTCAAACGTGATGTCTTGGTAGTCCATGCAATCGCCCGCGACGGTAACTGGAAGCAACGACAAGAACCAATAGGAACCTCCCTGCCGTGCGCGCGCGGCGTGCGTAGAACGCCTGCGCCGTATGCCCGGGCATGCCGAGGCATGCCCGGGCATACGGCGCTTGCTCGCGCACCGCGACGCATTGCCCATTCGGTGGCACGCTAGTAGATAAGAGCGCTCTATGGTGAGCTCAAGCGCGCAACGCGAACGAGAAATACCGAACTGGGATCGCGAGACCGATGTGCTCGTGATCGGTCTTGGCTGCGCCGGCGCGGCAGCCGCACTCGACGCGGCCAAGTGCGGCGCCGACGTCGTCGTCCTGGAACGGGCGAGCGGCGGCGGTGGAACGTCGGCCATGTCGGGCGGCGTGATCTACCTCGGCGGCGGCACGCAGCTGCAGACGGATTGCGGCTTCGAAGACACGACCGAGGACATGTACAAGTATCTGATGGCATCGTCGGGCCCGAACCCTGACGAGCCGAAGATATCGCTCTACTGCGAACACAGCCTCGAGCACTACCAGTGGTTTCTCGACTACGACGTCCCTTTCAAGGCCGTTTTCTACCCAGGCTACAGCGGAGAACCGCCTAGCGATGACGGTCTGGTGTTCTCCGGCAACGAAGACGTCTGGCCGTACAACGAGATCGCGAAGCCGGCACCGCGAGGGCACGTCCCGGCGACCCCCAATCAAACCGGCTGGCTGCTGATGCAAAAGCTGGTCGAGGCACTCGACGAATCACGCGTCGAAACGCTGACCGACACACGCGCGCAGCGGCTGATCGTGGACGACGACGGCCGCGTGATCGGCGCGGTCACCAAGCGCGACGGCGCGGAGTTCGTTGTACGCGCACGCAAGGGCGTCGTGCTCACGACCGGCGGCTTCATCAACAACAAGCAGATGCTGGCCACGTACGCGCCGCTGCTGCGCCAGTGCATGTTCCGAGTAGGCGCCGAAGGCGACGACGGCAGCGGCATTAGCATGGGGATCTCCGTCGGTGCGGCTGCGATCAATATGGCAATGGGGTCGATCTCGTTGCCGATCATTCCGCCCAAACGGATCTCTCGCGGCATCCTCGTAAACGCGCAGGGGCAGCGCTTCATCAACGAAGACGCCTACATGGGCGCGCTCGGCGAGCACGCCCTCTACCATCAAGACGGCAAGGCCTACCTCGTGCTCGACGGCGAGACGTTCGAGCGGCCGGATGTCGAGCGAGAAGTCTCCGGCGTCGGTGAGACCGTCGAAGAACTGGAAGGCGCGCTCGGCCTGCCCGCCGGCAGCCTCGAGGCAACGCTCGGACTATACAATCGCCATGCAGAGAATCGAGAGGATCCAGTATTCCACAAGAGCCCTGAGTACGTTGTGCCGCTGCGGCCGCCGTACGGAGCGTTGGATTGCACGACCGCGACGTCCCTGTACGCCGCATTCACACTGGGCGGCCTACGCACCAACCATGACGCTCAGGTTCTGACACCCGCCGGAGAGACAATCCCTGGTTTGTACGGCGCCGGTCGGGCGACGGCATGTATCGCAGCTCCGGGTTACAACAGCGGGATCTCGATCGGCGACGGAACGTTCTTCGGACGACGCGCCGGCCGCCACGCAGCAACCGGACAAGCATAAGCAATCAAGCGTTAGCGAGAGCGATTGCCAAGCAGCGAAAGCGATTGCGGAGCAGCGAAAGCGATTGCCAAGCAGCGAGAGCGATTGCGAAGGAGAAGCCACCGTGTCCACAGCCATGACGAAGGAAGATCGCGAGCGGTTTCTGGCCGAACTCCATGTGGGAGTCGTCAGCGTAGCGGACGGCGCGCGTGGCCCCATGACGGTGCCCATCTGGTACCTCTACGAGCCTGGCGGTGACGTGACCATCATCACCCCACCCGATTCACGCAAGGCGCGCCTGATCGAAGTCGGCACGCGCATCAGCTTCGTCGCGCAGAGCGAGGAAATGCCGCCGAAATACGTGAGTGTGGAAGGTCCCGTCGTTTCGCGGGAGCCGGCGGACGTCGACCGTGACGTGCGCGCGCTCACGGCGCGCTACCTCGGCAAGGAACTTGGTGACGCCTACGTGGATGCCACGCGCCCCGACGGCACGACTCCAGAGATCGTCATCCGCATGCGCCCGCAGCGCTGGTTCAGTAAAGACTTCTCGAAACGCGCGGACGTAGATTAGGGATCACTGGATATAGCCGAGCGCCTTCAGACGCTCTTCGACGTCGTCTCCGTGCCCTCGTTCGCCTCGACCCTTGTCTACGTCGGCATCGCCGGTAGGCATCTCAGGAACGGAGGCCAGCCATTCGTCTAGCCAATCGCGTACGACAGCGGCCGTCGCGAACTGCGTCTTGATGGCGTTTGAGGTCTCACCGGGATCGGCGACCAAGTCGTAGAACTCCTCGCCGCCGTCTTGGACTCGCAGTACGAATTTATCCATGTCGGAGCGCAGAGACTTGACCTCAGGACCGTAGCAATTCATCTCGGACTTCGCGCGACGCTCTTCGGGAGCAGTGCCGGCTTCGAGATAGGCAAGTAGGTTCGTCCCTTCGAATCCGTCGTCGCGCGTACTGAGATCGATACCTGCGACTGCCGCGAGCGTCGGCAGTAGATCGATGTGTTGCGCTACCCACGGAATTCGCGTGCCGGAGAACGACCGATCCGGCATGCGAACGATGAGCGGCACGCCGATCTGGTCGTCGTACATCGTGTGGCCGTGGCCGTAGCCGCGGTAGTAGAAGTAGAAGCCTTCGTCACGCACCGACTGAGGTTTCCAGCGCTCGACCATCTCTTCGCCGTGATCCGCTGTCACCGCGATGAAGGTGTCATCGAGTCCTTCGGTCGAATCGAAGTAAGAGATCAACTTACCGACGTTCTGGTCCGTGTAGACAATCTCCTCGTCGTAGGCCTCAATCATACGCTCGCGCGCCCAATCCAGATCGGGATTATCGCCGGAGAGCCAGCGTTCCAGATCGTCATAGTCGACGACCTCGCGATCGCTCGTATGCGGCTTGTAGGGACCGTGCACATCCATGAAATGCACCCACAAGAAGAATGGGCCGCCGCTCTTCGACAGCTTCTCAGCAGCCTTTAGCGCCGTGTCGAGAACGCGGTCGCCCGGCTGATACTCGTAGGCCTCGTCCTTCGACGTAAGCAGATTGCACGCGTCGTGATTGTGCGCACGCATGCCGTGGCAAAGAACGGAACGGCCGGTGATGCTTACAGGCCTCGAGTAGTCGATGTAGTTATCGAAGCCTTTGTCGAAACCGAACATCTTGGCCGTCTGAATGTTCGTATTGATGCCAACGGTTCGGTACCCCGATTCGGAGAGCACCTGCGCCATGGTCGGTAGATCGGAATGCAGGCCGTCCGAGAAAAGCGTGTCGTTGCGGTTGTCCCAACGCGTGGCCTTCTTGAGCTTCCAATTCGCCCCATGAAACGACGGTGTGCGCGAGGTCCACATGGACCCGAAGCTCGAACGGGTCCACGACGACTGAGCCGTCATCTGTTCGAAGACGACGCCACCGGCAGCCAGTGCGTCGAGCGCCGGGGTCTTGATTCGCGTGTAGCCATACGGACCGAGATGGTCGGCGCGTAGAGTATCGATAGTAACGAAGAGAATATTGGGACGATTGTCGGACGCAGCGTGCGGCTGATCGATCCCCGACATATTGCGCGCGATGAACGCATCGCGGTCCTGACCACTGCTCCACATGCCGGTGCTGGCAAGTGCAGCCGCCACGACCAGCGACGTCGTGCGCATGCCACCCGCGCGACGAGACGAGTCCTCACACGGCTCGAGTTCACGACGATAGATGCGCATTCCGACGAACAGACTCAACAGAATCGAGAACGCGAACGTTTTCGCGCCGACACCGTCGACCTTCGCGGTCGTGCCTGCCATCGCATATCCGTACGACGCGATGAACCCGAGAGAGATGACATAAGACCAAAGCACCGGAGCGAAGGCGCGGCCGATACCGGCAATCTGTGGCTTGTTCGCCGACCGCGCAGCGACCAGAATCGCAGCACCAACGGCTCCCAGAAGGGCACCGAGCACGGAGTGCGAGAGAAGGGTCGACCACGAGTCGACGACGTACGTGCCCTCGAAGCGAGTGTCGTTGCGCAGAACGAAGAGCGTGAACGACGCATCAAGCGCGGCGACGCAAAGGCCGGTGAGAACGCTTGAGCGTATGCATTGAAAGGCGTCGTTTCGCGTTATGGGGTCAGTCGCCATTTGGTAGGGCCTCTTGTCGAGATTCGTCGATCGGCCTGCGAAGATGGATGCTCGCAGGCTCGATAGCCCTACTATGGTATCAATCCGACCGGTCGCTCCGCCGGAAAACCCTCATTTGTATGTCCATTTGCGCGCCGGAGCCGCCCCGTCGGCCCATTCCAAGCACTGAACGTCCAGCCAGATGGGTAACAAGTATTTCACATAGAAGGCCCGAACGACGACGACCTCTTGGTCTAGATCCGGATACTCCTTGATTTGGACCCGGTCATCGCGGGCTTGGATGTCGCGACACTTGGCCAGCACCGCGTCGACCTCTGCGCGCGTCTCCAGCAGCACACCGAGATGATCATAGCCGGGTGACTGTATCGGTTTCGGACTCTCGGCCAACAAAATGAACTGGCTGACCTCTTCGTCGGCGGCCAACAGCAAGGCCTTCTGCTCGAGCACTTCGACGTCCATCGACGTCCAGCCGAGTATCTGCGCGTAGAATTCCGAGATGTCGGCACGCAGCTCGTCGGTGAGCTGCCCTTCCCCGAACGTGAGTTCCATATGATTGAATCGCATTGTCGCCATCGCTATCTCCGTTGGCCCAGGTGCCACGTTCGAGTGTTCACGTGTTCTGTACGAGCAGTCCTCCGTCAACGGGAAGCGCAACCCCGTTAATAAACGACGACGCCGGAAGCGCGAGACTGAGTACTGCGTGCGCGACTTCTTCGGGATCTCCGTAGCGGCGCGCGGGGACGCGACGCCGAGCAAATTTCTCTTTCGCTTCGTCGGGAATTACTTCGGTCATTCCGGTTACAATCGGCCCTGGGCAGACACAATTGACCGTGATGTTGCCGCGACCCAATTCGACGGCTAGCGCGCGGGTGAGACCGACCACTCCATGTTTCGCCGCAACGTAGGCACTGTTGTGCGCCGTAGCACCGAGACCTTCGGTCGAGGCGATATTGATGATTCGGCCGGCGGCGCTGCGATGAAGATGCGGTAGACAGGCACGGATCATGCGCATTTCGCCGGTTAGATTGACGCGTAACGTGCGCTCCCAGAGGTCCTCATAGGCCTCCGCTTCGAGCAGTTCGAAGCCGGCAATGCCGGCGTTGTTGACCAATACGTCCACGCCCCCGAACTCCGCGACAATCTCAGCCACAACACGCTCGACATCGTTGCGATCGGCCACGTCGAGCTTCCAGGCGACGGCGCTCTTTCCGGCGGCTTCGATCTCGTCGGCAACAGCGCGCGCACCGTCTTCGTTGACGTCCGTGACAGCGACTCGAGCGCCTTCCGCAGCGAAGAGCCTTGCCTCCGCGCGCCCCATACCGCTGGCGGCGCCCGTAACAATGACGGTGTGCCCGGCGACCGAGCGAGAGAACTTGACGAGTTCAGACATCGTTGCGGTTTAACCAGAGCCCGGGCCGTGAGTAAACGTGCGAGACCAGAGTTCATTCCAGAATCGAGACGCACGAGCGCAACCTTCCTAGAACCATCGTTTCTCTGTGTTTCGGACAGTTCGGCGTTGCAAGGGTGCGCGAGTTTCGAAACGAGCACCCCCCTTGCCCCTTCCAAAACTGCGACCTGACGCCGAAAAATATTTTCGTGCCGACAAGGCAATCGCGAAGACAAACGCCATGGGATGTGTAGCGAAATGAGAGAGATTCTCACGATGAGTTACGCACCGCATGCGCTGCGACCAAGCATCGAGTCGATGTAACGGTCACGGACAAAAGCGTGTTGACGCTAACGGGGGTGGGCCTTCAACGTCGTCGTAGCGGTCGAGGTGATCGCTGCGCAATGCGCGCAAGGAGACTTAACGTGAAACGCTTACACTCACACCATCGCCCCCAGGCAATCGCCATCTCACGCGACACGAAGCCGCTCTATCACGTCACGATGCTGCTCGTGTTCAGCGCCCTGTGCATACTCCTCACATCGACGAATGCGTTCGCGTCGCGATGCGGCGGTGACAGTGACAGCCACCACCAAGGGGACAGCGACAGCCGCCACCAAGGCGACAGCGACAGCCGCCGTCATGGAGACAGCGACAGTCACGGCGCGTCCGATTCGTACCGCCGCAACGAGCGCGTCCATCGCTCGACGGACAGCGGATTGCTCGTCGAATCGCGAAACGGCAAGAATCGCGTCCTCATCTGCCACATACCGCGGCGGTGCCCGGACAAACGCGTCACGCTACGCGTCAGTGAACACTCACTGGCGAAGCACATCGGCCACGGCGATCGCCTCGGCGCCTGCAAGTCCTGCTATAGCGACGACCATTGCGACGGGGAAACTCGCTGCAACCCGGTCGGCGAATGCGTCACGCCCGACGGCGATTGTGAGACCAGCGACGACTGCGTCGCCGGACAGTCCTGCAACGACGCCGGCACCTGCGTAGATCCAGACGGCGACTGCATCGACGATACGGATTGCGCCGGCGAGCAGTTCTGCGCCGACGGCACGTGTGTCGATCCGGCACCCGAGTGCACGATCGATGCCGACTGCGCCGAAGGTCAGGTCTGTAACGACGCCGGCAACTGCGTCGATCCGGCCCCCGAGTGCACATTCGACTCGGACTGCGCCGAAGGCCAGGTCTGCAACGACGCGAATGTCTGTGTCGACGGCGACACGCCCGAGTGCACGACCGACGACGACTGCGCCGAAGGCCAGATCTGCAACGACGCCGGTGTCTGCGTCGATCCGGCACCCGAGTGCACGACCGACGTCGACTGCGCCGAAGGCCAGATCTGCAACGACGCCGGTGTCTGCGTCGATCCGGCACCCGAGTGCACGACCGACGCCGACTGTGCCGACGGCCAAGCTTGCAACGAGAACGCAATGTGCGTCGACCCCGACGGTGGCTGCGTAGACGATCTCGACTGCATCGACGGCCAGTTCTGCAGCAACGAAGGCATCTGCGTCGATGCCACGCCTGAGTGCGTCCTCAGCACGGACTGCCAGGAAGGCGACATCTGCGTCGCGGAGACACTGTGCTCGGAAGGTCGCTGCGTCGCGCAGCCGCTCTGCGACAGCGACTGTTCGCTCTGCGACGGCGGTGAGTGCGTACCTTCGTGCGGCAACCCGCACGATCAAGCCGCGCAGCGCATCACGATCATCGATGCACAGGTCATCCTACGCGCCTCTGTTGGCCTCGACGAGTGCAACCTCTGCACCTGCGACGTCAACTCGTCGATGACGGTTACCGCCACCGATGCCCTCATCGCGCTACGTAGGCTCGTTGGGCTTCCCGATGAGTTCGTGTGCCCGACATTCGCGGCCGTCGAGTAGGGACGGAAGCGACAGCTAGAGTCCTTGAGAGAGGGCGTGAGGGAGATCCTCACGCCCTCTTTTTTTGTCTGCGTACGTCGCGGTCCACCGTGACGCGCGCGGCC
>JAJCZM010000019.1 GCA_029262375.1 Deltaproteobacteria bacterium | reverse complement strand
ACTCCCCCCAAGTCAGCACCAGCGGCGGGATCATCAAAGCGACCGCGAGCATCGTTGCGTGACTGCGTTGCGTGACCGCGTATAGGCTCGAGAAGAAGATCGCGGTCAGGAGAATCCGAGGCACGATGGCGCCGTCGAGCGAGTCTCGAAAGGGGAAGAGAAAGAACAGGAACGCCGTGAGCGTGATCACCAACAGCGAAAAGGGCCGCTTGACCGACGCCGGCCCTATCGAGATGCGAGTCATACGCGGTCTACATACCTCGTTCGGGTAGTCCGTGCGAGATAACGCCCACGACTGACGCGACGCGTCGCCTTCCTTGGCTGTTAGGGAAAGCGTTTACGCCTTGACGGTGGTCCGCCCCGTGTGGTTCGATTCAGCAGGATATTGATGGGGCAAATAATTTAGTCGAGGCAGACACACACCTTCGACGGGTGCTGCCCAGTGCGCGTTGAAGTCGAACCATGCGAGGCTGGGGCACGCCTCGCACCACTCTTGGAGGTGGGGATTATGAGTTCGAACAAGATTGCGTTCCGTTTACTTCACGTACTCGCTCTGTGCGGGTTCCTACTTACTTCAATCGCTACTCACGCTCTTGCGCAGTCGCAGAACAAGACTCAGCAGGGCTGCATCAACCAGATGAACAAGTCTGGTCAGAAGGTCCTTGCGACTCAAGGCAAGGCCAATTCCTCCTGCGTGAAAGACGCCGGTGCGAACAAGCTCGGCGGCACTGCGCAAGCGTGTCTAACAGCAGATCCGAAGAACAAGCTTTCCAAGGCGCAACAGAAGACCGTCGACGGTGAGGCCAAGAAGTGTACGGCAGCGCCGGCGTTTGCGAAGACAGACTCTGCAACCGTCAACGCTGCTGCGGCCGGTGAAGAACTCGGCCTCATGGAAGACGTTCTCGCCAACCCTCTCGACGGCGCCATCATCGACGGCGACGTCGACAAGGACGGTGCGAGTTGTCAGGCCGCCGTCGTGAAGGCGACCGAGAAGCTCACGTCCACCTACGCGAAGACCTTCAACGGTTGTAAAAAGGACGAACTCAAGAACAACGCATCGAACGAGGGCCAGATCGCGGGCTGTTTGGGGCAGGATCCGAAAGGCAAGATCGGCAAGACCGAGACCAAGCTTGCCGATACGCCTGCCAAGAAATGTGGCGGCGTCGATCAGACGGTGGCTTTCCCCGGCGCATGCGCTGGAGCGGCGAGTTTTCCCGACTGTATTGACAACATCGTTGCTCGAGCACGTTGCCGCACGTGTCAGTCGATCTCGTTGCAAGACGGCTTTGCTGCGCCCGCCTGCGACAACGATGACGACGGGATTGTGAACGGCAGTTGCCGCGAGTGCGGCAATAGCGTGACCGAGAGCCCGGAAGGCTGCGATGACGGCGGCGAGTCTGCGACGTGTGACTCTGACTGTACCGCCGCGGTCTGCGGCGACGGCAACGTCAACGCGACGGCCTCCGAAGATTGTGACGACAGCGGCGAGTCAGCGACCTGCGATGCTGATTGCACGGATGCAATCTGCGGTGACGGTACGACGAACGTGACCGCGTCAGAAGATTGTGACGACAGCGGTGAGTCTGCGACCTGCGACGCCGATTGCACTACGGCGAGCTGCGGAGATGGTACGACCAACAATACGGCGGGCGAAGACTGCGATGACAGTGGCGAGTCCGCGACCTGCGATATCGATTGCACGTCGGTGCTTTGCGGCGACGGTACGCAGAACGCGACCGCCGGCGAAGCCTGCGACGACGGCGGCGCGAATAGCGATGTGACGCCCGACGCGTGCCGCACGAACTGCCAGCTGCCGAGTTGTGGTGATGGCGTGACGGATTCCGGCGAAGGCTGTGATGACGCCGGCGAGTCTGCGACGTGCGATGCCGACTGTACCCCGGCCGCTTGCGGCGATGGTACGGTGAACACGACGGCCGGTGAGTCTTGCGACGACAGCGGCGAATCTGCCACGTGTGACGCCGACTGTAGCCCCGCTGCTTGCGGTGACGGTACGACGAACACGACGGCCGGCGAGACCTGCGACGATGCCGGCGAGTCGGCAACCTGTGACGCCGACTGCTCTGCCGCGACTTGCGGCGATGGCACGACAAACACGACCGCAGGTGAGACCTGCGATGATTCCGGCGAGTCCGCGACCTGTGACGTCAACTGCACGGCAGCGTCGTGTGGCGACGGAACGCTCAATACGACGTCAGGCGAGGGCTGTGACAACGGCGGCGCGAATAGCGATGTTGTCCCAGACGCCTGTCGTACGAACTGTCAGCCTGCCGGCTGCGGTGACGGCGTGACGGATACCGGTGAAGGCTGTGATGACTCCGGTGAATCGGCGACCTGCGATAACGACTGCTCGTTGGCCATCTGCGGTGACGGCACGACGAATACGACGGCCGGCGAAGCTTGCGACGACGCCGGCGAGTCCGCCACATGCGACGTGGATTGCAGCGCCGCGACTTGCGGCGATGGAACGCTGAACACGACGTCGGGTGAAATCTGCGACGACGGCGGTGCGAATAGCGATGTTCTCCCAGACGCGTGCCGTACGAACTGCCAGGCTGCAGGTTGCGGTGACGGCGTCACCGATAGCGGTGAGTTCTGCGATGACTCCGGCAATAGTGCGACCTGTGACGCCGACTGCACGGCTGCAGCCTGCGGCGATGGGTTTACGAACCCGCCGGCGGGTGAGACCTGCGATGACAGCGGCGAGTCCGCGACTTGCGATGACGATTGTACGTCCGTGGTTTGCTCCGACAGCAACTTGAACGAGACTTCCGGAGAAGAGTGCGATGACGGCAACACAACGCCCGGCGATGGTTGCAACGCGACCTGTCTGTGTGGCCCTGGATCGGGCGAGGCCGGCTGTCAGGATGAGCTCTGCCCCGACAAGGGCGAGGTGGTCATCTACGCAGGTACCAGCGCGACGAGCTGTTCGAGCAATGGTGATTGCGCCGTTGGAACCTGCAACACGGGCATTGGCTTGTGCCAGACCGAGACCCTGCTCTCGACGGGTTGGACGGGAATCGCACACGGTTCCGATGCCAATGACGAAGTGAAACAGGCGGCGAATTTGATCTGCCCCGGTCCGTTCGACGGAATGGCGGCCGAGCCCTGCGGCGAATGCGTCGTTGCCGGCCTGATCGCGGAGACGCGCGACTGTCGCTGTGCCGCTGACAATCGCACCGTCTGCGATGAGCCGTTCGTGGCGGATGCCGATGATTGCGGCGGCGGAATCTGCAACTGCTATCTTGGTCCGCCGCTGCCTCTGTCGGCCGGTAACACGCCGGCGTGCTCGATCAATAAATTCGCGACGGATGTAACCGGAACGGCCAACGTAGACTTGGGTGAAGGCGAGGTTACGACCTCACTCAAAGCGATCGCGTACCTGGGCATCAACCTGATCCTGCCTTGCCCGGCCTGCGGCGGTACCTGCACCGCACCGGCAGGCAGTATCGGAGCTGGCTGCGGTACCGACCTCGACTGCGATTCGAGCGCCGGCGCGGCTGACGGTGTCTGTGGCAACTACGATGTGACGCCGAAAGACGGAGTCCGGGACGGCACCTGCAAGGGCGGCCTGAATGATGGTGAGTCGTGCGACATCGATGCTTACAACAGTACGTTCCCTGCGCCGGGGCCGAGCGGCTCGGGCATGTCGCTAGATTGCTTCCCGGATCCGGGCAAGAACGTCTCCGGTACCGGCCTCAACATCGCGTTGACACAGACCACCGGGACTTCGGCCCTACCTGTGGCGGGCATCGAGTGCGGTTTCCCGCCGTTCGTAACGTACGACTGTCCGTGCGGCCAGTGCTCGAATGACACTTCGACTGCGTGCACGTCGAACGCGGACTGCTCTGGTGGTGGTACCTGCGGAGACGATGGATCAGGCAAACCGCTGCCGGACCAATGCGACACGACTCTTGACTGTGTCGACGTAGGTGGCGGTGTTGGTGAGTGCGGGTCGGGTCCGGTCGACACCCTGTGCGACGGAATCTTGAGGGCGAACGGCAAGGGCTTCATCGGTTGTCTGGCCAATGTCGACTGCGAGCCGGGTACCATCGGTGTTGACGCCGGTGCGTGCACGCTGTCAGAGACTCGACCGTGCTTCCTCGACCCCGTTACTGCGTCCGGTGTCCCGAGTCCGACCACGCCGATCGGTGCCGCATCTTTCTGTATTCCGAAGACCTCGAACGGCGGCATCAACACCGTCGCAGGTCTGCCGGGACCGGCGAAGATTCGTAATCAGGTCGCCAGCACGACGTACTGTGCGAGCGACAATGGAACGGCCTACACCCCCGGCGTGGGCGGTTGCCCATGAGCGAGTAGACTCGAGAGGATTAGCGCAGCCCGCAGTTAAACGAGCCCGTCGCCTCCCTTGGGGGGGCGACGGGCTCGCACCGGACTCTGAGGGCCGGTAACGTAAAGCGGTCAAGGGCTCACGCCGCCTGCCAAGGTGAGCCACGAAAGGAGACGACATGATTTTGAACCGTTTAGCGACTGCTCTTGTAGCAGGGGGATGCGCGATCGCGTTTCTTCTCGTACTGAGCCCGGCCACGGCCTCGGCTCAGCCTCAAACCAAAGACCAGCAGGGCTGCATCAATACGATGAACAAGTCCGGGCAGAAGGTTCTCGCCACTCAGGGCAAAGAGAACTCCTCGTGTGTTAAGAACGCGGGCAACAACAAGCTCACCGGTACCGCCCAGGACTGCCTCACGGCTGATCCGAAAGGCAAGCTCGGGAAGGCTAACCAGAAAACGGTAGATGGTGAGACTAAGAAATGTACCGTCGCACCGGCTTTTGCGAAGACCGACGCCGCGACTGTCAATTCGGCGGCGCGCGCTGAAGAACTTGCCCTTACGGAAGACATCTTCTCCAACCCGCTAGACACCTCGATCATCGATGCGAGTGTCGACAAGACGGGTGCCGGCTGCCAGGCCGCGATGGTCAAAGGTTACGAGAAGCTTACGGCGACCTACGCGAAGACCTTCAACGGTTGTAAGAAGGACGAGCTCAAGAACGCCGCCGCCGGTGAAGCCGTGATTGCCGCCTGCCTCGGCCAAGACCCGAAGGGCAAGATCGGCAAGACCGAGAACAAGCTCTCCGATACCCCGGCGAAGAAATGCGTCGGCGTAGACCAAACCACCGCCTTCCCAGGCGCATGTAGTGCGGCCGCCAGCATGGCGGACTGTGCGGACAACATGATCGCGCGCGCGCGTTGCCGCACCTGCCAGTCGATCGCACTGCAGGACGGCCTGAGCGCGCCGCCTTGCGACGATGACGACGATGGAGTGCTCAACGGTTCCTGCCGCCAATGCGGCAATAGCAGCACTGAAGTGGGCGAGGCCTGCGACGAGGGGGGCGTGCAGACGGCCACCTGCGAAGCCGACTGTACTATTCCTTCCTGCGGCGATGGCGTGACCAATACGCTTGCCGGCGAAGAGTGTGACGATGCCAACGCCAACGACTTCGACGGTTGCACGAACAGCTGCACGATCTGCGGCAACGGAATCGTCACCGCCCCGGAAGAATGCGACGACTCCAACCAGATCACCGGCGACGGCTGCTCCTTGGCCTGCACCTGCAGCGGCATCAACGGCGAGTTCGGCTGCCAGGATGCGTCCTGCCCGGATCGCGGTGAGATCAAGCTTCTGTCCGCCGTGAGCGCTCAGAGCTGCGCAAGCAATATCGATTGCCTGACGCACTCGGGAGTGTGCGACACCGGTCTGAGCAAGTGCATCAGCGCTACACGGCTCGATAGCGGCTACACCGGCATATCGCACGGTGCCGACATCGTCGACAACGTGACGTCCAAAGCGTTCCTCGTTTGCCCGGGGCCCGGCCCGACTTGCGGTCAGTGCTCAGTCGGCGGCGTCGATCCGTCCGAAGACCAGTGCCGCTGTGCGGGCGACAATCGCACGGTCTGCGACGAGCCGTTCCAGAACGACGCCGACGACTGCGGCGGTGGTGTCTGTAACTGCTATCTCGGACCGCCGCTGCCTCTGTCGGCCGGCAACACGCCGGCTTGCGTCGTCAGTGAGTTGCGCGAGTCACCCACGGGCCTGGTCAACGTCGATACCGGTGTCGGCGACGTCTCGATCTCCTTGGCGTCGATCGTCCATCTGGGCGAGAACCTGATCACGCCTTGCCCGTACTGCACGGGGGACATCATGAGCAACGACGGCGTACGCGACGGTACTTGCGTGGTAGGTGCGAACGCGGGCATGTCCTGCGACGTGCACGGCGATAGCCCGACCTTCCCGGCTCCGGGTGGCGACGGCAGCAGTCTCGACTGCTTCCCGGATCCAGGCAAGAACGTGTCGGGCACCGGTCTCAAGTTGGCTCTGAACGGCTCGACCTCGTCGGTGCAGACCCTCACTGCGAACATCGAGTGTGGATTCGAGGGCATTCCGGGCGCCGAGTACCTGTGCCCATGCTCGGTCTGTGACAATGACGCCGCGCAAGGTTGTTCGAGCAATGCGGATTGTCCTGTCGGCGGTGTTTGTGAGGACTTCTTCGGAAACGGCAAGCCGGTTCCGAATGAGTGCGACCTCAAGGACTGCACCGATCTCGGAGGCGGCGAGGGCGAGTGCACGACTGGCCCCGACAGCATGCTTTGTGACGGCGTACTACGCGCGAGCGGCGACGGCTTCATCGCGTGCTTGGGTAACGTAGACTGCGAGCCGGGCACGATCGGGATCGACGCCGGCGACTGCACTCTCGTAGAGAGGCGCAAATGCTTCCTCGATCCGATCGTTGCGACGCCGACGGCGGATCCGTCACGACCGGTCGCGGCTGCGGCATTCTGCATCGCACCGACGAGCAACGGCGGCATCAACACGGTTGCCGGCTTGCCCGGACCGGCGCGTCTGGTGGGCGAGGGCTTGGCTAAGTCCTACTGCTTCGGTGGTACGCCTGAGTACACGCCGGGCGTGGGCGGTTGCCCATAACCGTCGGCGCCAGTTGAACGACGAACGCCCCGTCGATGCTTGTCATCGGCGGGGCGTTTCTTTTCGCGGCACTTGGTTCGCTTAAGGCAGACTGTTTTTCCGGCGAACCTTGAACTTCTTGCCCTCGAGTGACTCGAAGCAGCCATTCGCAATGTTGCAGCATCTGTTTGTAACACTGCACTTGTTTGCGTCGAGAAGAGGATGTCCGCGCTTTAGCTGAAGGTACATGTAGATCTGTGCGATCCCGCCTGGGTTGTGTCCCGCGATCAAATCGCACGTTGAACGGAAGGCGAGACTTACTCCGTTGTCCTGCAGCGATACTTGAGTGTTCTCGCAGCCGGTCGTGTCCGTTACCTGGCGAACCCGGCGATTGCCCTGCAGCCTGAAAATCTCGAAGTTCCCATCTGCGTTGAATGGTGGAGTGCGACTGCTTTTCTTCGCCTTCGCCAGAATCTCTCCGTCAGCCTCGAACGCAATCCAGCGCCCGCCGTCGCTGACCTGAGGGTCGCGCGCTACGCCGGAAGTCATGTCGGTGTACTGCGTTAGACGTGAATGGAATTTGCGATAGCGAAAAATGTTCTCGGCGCTCGCCCCGTTACTCCAGAGATCGGCAGTCGTGTGGAAGACGACGTGAGGTCCGCGTGCGAAGTTCGATGCGCTGGAAATGCCGGGGCTGAAGTAGTCTGCGGCGAGAGGGATGTTGCCGGGGGTGATGAATTCTTTGGCGAACATCAACTCGTTCTCACCCGACTGACGCTTGAATATGTAGATCTGCTCACCGGCGTTGCCGCCGGGAACTTGAATGTGGTCGCTGCGATAGGCGAGCACATTGCACTGGCGTGGGTAGTAGTAACCGCCGATCACCGGTTCGCCGCTGGTGGTTCCGGTCGGGCCGTTCGACACCTGCGTGTAGCTTCCGGGTTCCGGCATCGCGTCGACGTCGATGTGTACGAGAAAGACCTCTCGGCTGCCGTCGGCATTCTCGAAGCCGGTGCCGGGGTTGTTCTGTGGGTCGAGCGTTCCGGAGTTGTCGTCGAGGTCGCCGTCGGAGGAAAAGACGATGCAACGGCCGCTGTCGCTCGCGTAGGGATCCGCATTCATGACCGGCGCGCTCGTGTCGGTGATTTGACGGACCTCGCCACTTTCACGGATCCAGATGAAGATCTCTGCATTGCCGTCGGCGTTGCCGACGCTCAGGTCCAGATCGCCAGTGGACACGAACGTCACGTACTCGGGGCGGCTCGTCTGTGTGGTATCGGTCGGTCTGGCAGCGTCGAAGGTCGCTCCCGGTGTCGCGCTCGTTACCGACTGAAGCCCCGGGGGGGCGCTGCTCCAAACATCGAGACTCCAAAGGTAGATCTGTGACGCGGCCGGTGCGCTTCCCGGTCCGAGTACGTCACCGTCGGATGTGAAGACGAGAGCCTCGGGCTTTTCCGAGCGTAGCCTCGGCGCTTGAACGTCGCCGACAGTATTCGCGGTGACTTGAATGAGTACCGGATGCTTGAAGACTGTGGCGGATGCAGGCCGCACGAGTAGCACGGCCATTGAGGAGCTGACGAGAAAAACGACTGGGCGAACGATTTTTGATCTCATCTTGGACCCAGATCCTAGCGCCACGCGCCCGCGCGTCAAACGTGCGGTACGTGCGGCGACTAGGGTTCGGTGAATACGACGGTCAGATTTTTCGAGTACTTCGCTTTCGCTCGGAAAGCGATGAGGCCACCTGGGCTTATGTCCGGGAAAAAGATGCGCCGGAGTTCGCCGCCGTCACCCGTCGCCGCGCCTTTCTGGGCGATGAGGGTGAATGTGTTCGTCGCGAAGTTCCATCGGTAGATCCCGAGCGCGCGCTTTGGCGTGGCGGTAGGATCCTCGATGCGTGCCTGAAATACCACGTCGCCGGCGTCGCTTACGTCCGGTGCGGCGAAGCGGGTAAGGGAAATGATCACCGGCCCCATGCCTTGGTTCGCGTCGTCGTGCGATTCGACGATGACGTTTGCCGCTGTGGTCGGGCATGCGCCGTCGCAGAGAAACACGGCGTCGGTTTGCCCGTCGCTCATCTCTGAGACGAAGGCTACGTCGCCGGCGCTATTGAGCTGCGGCACCGATTCGAAGGTTGCGTAGTTCGTCGGTAACGCAGACGGCTCGCCCTCGAGCGCGATCGTATCGACGGTACCCGGGGTCGCGAAGGACACACGGAAGACACCGTCGAGAGCACCGACAGGGTAGGTGAGGCAGTTGGTGCTCGTACCGGCGACGAACGTGATTCCGTAGTCGCTGGCGCCGATTCGCTCAGCGAACTCGCAAACGCGCAGCGTGCCGGGGCCTCCCGGAACCGGATCGTCGATCGCGGCCATGATGGTGGCGGTGCCGGTGCCCGCACTGCAGTCGGTGTCGCCGCCGACGCAACACAGCAGAACCTCGTCGACGGGCACACCGCCGCCTGAGAGTTCGGGGTTGTCGACCGTACTCTTGAAGCAGACGGTTCCGCTGTCGGTGATACGCGGCTTGCCGAAATCCTCGAGTTCTTCGTCAGCGACGGCGCCGGGCAGCGGGTCCCCGCTGAGTGCGACCAGCTGGGATGAGCCGTTCTGGAAGATGCCGTCGATGTTCCCAGTTGCCGATGAGCCGTAGACGACGATGCCCGACGCGTTGAGGGCCACAGCCTCTCTGGTGCTGCCTTTCATTCGCAACAACGCACCGCCAAGGCCTGCAATCGGTGTCTGGTCCAGGGCGATCTCGGTGCCGCTCGCGCTGCCCTCGGTGTAGACGCCACGCGTGACGCCGCTGCCCGTACGTACTTTCGTGCGAACGGCGACCGGTTCAGCACCGGAGTCGGCGACCGCCGGGCGGCGCACGACCTTGTATTCACCGCCGGGCGTCGGTGCGGCGTCCTCTTTTGCGACTACCCGAGTGAGGGCTTGGGCCGGCTCAATGAGGCTCAACGAGGCGACTACGATGAACGCGGCGCGCAGGGCGCGCCGAGCGCTAGCAGAACGGGTCACTGGGGTCATCGGCAGTTGCTCCTCGTGCCACACGCCCGAGTGACCATGCTGACCTGGTCACCTGGTGCGCTGAGTGGGGATTGTCTCGCACGCTAACGGCCGCAGCGCCGAATTGTCAACGCCGGATCGGTGATCGGGGATGATCGCGAGATCGATGCTGCGTGTTTGTAGCCGCCGCGCCCCCCAATCGGGGTGGCGACTGCCTTGGGTTGGGCGTGCCCACGCCCTAAGGGTTTGTTGAGAGGCAACGGAGCCTCATCAACCGGGAACGACAGTGTGCGCCTGCCGGCATTGGCACACGGTGTTCCGATCGTAGAGGGAGACTACATGTTTGGTTCTGCTACGACGCGCGCCATCTTGTCGGTGTGCGTGCTGTCGATACTTGTTCTATGTCCCGTGCCAGCGGACGCGACGCACTTTCGATTCGGGCATCTGACGTGGCAACCGCGTACAGATGTCGATCCCAATGCGGTCGAATTTCAGTTTCAGGTTTCGGCCCGACGCTCGGCGTTTAGCTGTGCGTCTCATCCCGGGGTGTGCGACGAGGGAACGACATCGACGTATCCTGAACCGGAGAGGCCGCTGGTGGGCGATACCGTCGTCGAAGACTTGGGCGGCACGACACTCTGCTTCGGCGACGGCCAGTGTACCTCAACGCTCGAGTTCGATGTTACTGCAATCGACGCGACCAGCGACTGGTTCGTCGGCACTGTGACGATTCCGTATACGTACGCGTCCGCAGGAAACTTCTCAGCTTCCTCCGACGACTGCTGCCGGCTGAACGAATGCAGCGGCATCAACGCGCACCTGAACAACGGCGGTGATGCCTATCGACTAGAGACCGTCGTGAACGTCGGCAGCGACAATAGCGCGCCGGTGACCAGCTTACCGCCCATCGTTTTATGTCCACAGGACGGACTGTGCTCGTTTACCGTTCCCAGTTCCGATGACGGCGGTAATGTGAGCTTTCGCTTCTCGACACCTGGTGAGGCCGGTTTCTCACGTCAGCCCGGGCCGCCCGAATGTCCGTCTGCTCCGTCGATCGATGCGGTGACGGGAGCATTCCTGTGGGATACGACCGGGTGCGAACTGGGGACCGATGCGTGCGGCGCGGGATTCACTACACTTTATTCGACGCAGCTCACGCTCGAGGATGGGTCGAGTAAATCGGCAGTCGATTTCTTCATCCAGCTGGGTCAAACGGCGGGGTGTGGAGACAACGCTCCTCCCAGCTTCACCGCGGCTTCGCCGGTCTGCGGCAGTACTATGGCATTGGCCGTCGGTCAGAGCGCGTCGATCGTTGTGGAAGCGGACGATCCAGACGCGGGCGATTCGGTTGCGCTGAACTGTGTCGGTACGCCGGCCGGTGCGAGCTACACGCCCGGGCTCCCGACGGTAGGAAATCCTGCAGCCTCACTCCTCGACTGGACGCCCGCGCCGGGAGATGCGGGTTTCCATACGATCACCTGTACAGCGAATGACGCGTGTGAGCAGTCGTTGTGCTCGTTCACATTGGCAGTCAACGAATGCGGTAACGGGCTCGTCGAGAACGGAGAGCAGTGTGATGATGGAAACACTAACGATGGGGACTGTTGTAACAGTGGTTGCCAGTTCGAGTCTCCGGGTAGCTCGTGTGCCGACGATAGTGACGTTTGTACCGACGACGTTTGTGATGGCTTCGGTATTTGCGAGCATCCATTCAATAGCGCGCCATGCGACGACGGCGATCAATGCACCGCGAACGACGTCTGTCAGGCCGGTGTGTGTCTCGGTGGCGATTCGTGCGGCGATGGTACGGCTGATCCGCTATGCGGCGAGGAATGCGACCCACCCGACGGGCTGACCTGCGACTTCACCTGTCAGACTGTCGTCTGCGGAAACGGAATCGTCCAGTCGGGTGAAGAGTGCGACGACGGTGCGGTCGAGCCGGGAGACGGTTGCGGTCCCGACTGCAAGCTCGAAGAAAAGCTCTGCATTCCTGGTGACAACCCCGCGGTTGCACGTGCGGCGAAACGCGTGGCCTTCGTGTCCACCTTCGATTACGTCGGAGGGAACGCCGACGGCAGTCCTGAAATCTATTTCTTCGATAAGAAGAGCTTCGATAAAGCGCTCAAGAAACGCTTGAAGAAAGGCGAAGTGAAGGCTGACGTCGAAGCCGATTTGATCGCCAATTTTGCGGGTGCCTATTTCATCCAGCTCACGGATTCGCCGCTTGGAGTGGTAAATAGATTGCCTTCGATCAACGGCAACGGACGCGTGGTGGCTTTCGTGTCGAACGCGACCGGCAACGACGAAATTTACCGCTATGATCGACGTGACGACGTGACAGTACAGATCACGAACGCGGCCGGGCACGATAGCAACAACCCGAATTTGCGCGCGTCGAAGGGCAATCTGCTTCTCTTCGACTCGACGGCGGATCTCGTCACCGACCGATGTGTCAGCGGCGACAAGCACGGCGCCCTGTGTTCGGGAGCAGTGGATTGCACCGGCGGAGGTTCCTGCGGCAACCCCGACGGCAACCGTGAGGTCTTCCTATACAACAACAAGTCGGCGAAGAAGCTTGGGGTCGATTCTGCGATGCGGCAGCTGACGGCTGCGCCTCTGGGTAGCAGCGAGATCGGTAGAAGCGTGAACTTCAACACACGCTCCACGGCGTTCAGTAGCACGGCCGATCTAACTGGATCCAATTCGGAGGGCAACAAGGAAATCTATCGCATCATTCGTGATGCGGAGACGCTTGTGCAGGTTACCGACGTTGCGAATCCGCTGCGCGAGAGCAGCGAACCGGCGCAGAGTCGCAAGAAGGTCATTTCGTTTTCGTCCACGGGAAGTCTCGATTCGGCTGCCAACAATTCGGACGGCAACAGCGAAATCTTCGCTTGGTTCGATGGCAAGCCGCCGCGCTACGAGCAGCTGACGAATACGGCGAACTGCCAGAGCGGCGGGTCGTCCGTCGATAGTTTCGGACGGCTATTCGCCTTCCACAGCAGCTGCGACCTTCTGCCGGCGGCCGGCAATGAGGATCAATCGATCTTCGTGTACGACCGCGAGCGCACTTGTCTGCTCCCGTTGGTCATACGCGGTGCCGTAGACGAGGGGCCGCCGCCGCGAACGACGATGTCCGGGCTTCCGCAAATGTCGAAACGTGCGGCCGTGCTCACATATGAGGGCAATGTCGGGACGGCTGATCCCGACGTCTGTTTCTTCACCACGCAGGACCTCTTCGTGGCTCTCCCGCCTTGTGTAGGGGAGTAGCCCGAGGGCCGGGTGCGTCGTCTGGAGACGCACCCGGCCTACGCTGCGCGAGATTGTAGCCGGCTAGTTGGGGCAGGCGGGGCAGCTCAGCTCCGTGGGAATCCCAACGGCTGCACGCAAGTTGCGCAGTGCGTCCTGGGCCGTCGTGGCGCCGCTATCGTCCAGATCGCAGACACACAGATCACACGGCGAGATCCCTACGGCCACGCGTAGGATGTAGAGCGCGTCGGTCGCGGTGATCGCGCCTGAGTCGTCCGGGTCAGCGCAGTCGAGCTCGGCGCACTGCGCATTGCAGTACTCGCCCTGAGACCAGACGGTGTCACCGTCGTCGCACGTCTCCGGATCCTCTACGGCACCGTTGCCACATTGTTGTAGCAAGGTCGTCGTTGTGGTCGTCGTGGTGGTGGTCGTGGTCGTTCCGACGCACTGCCCGGTGGACTCGTTGCAGAACAACTCGGCGCCGCATGTGGATACGCCACTGCAGACCTGCATGTGGCAGACATCGTTGCCGGTGCATTCGATTCCGTCGTCGCAGAGTCCGTTGAAGTCGGCGTTTACGCACGCGACCGTCACGCTACAGCTATCGACGGTACACTGGTTGCCGTCGTCGCAGGCCGCATGGACCGGCGAGTGGATGCACTGATCGTCGGGCCCGCACGAATCCGTCGTGCAGGCGATTCCATCGTCGCAATTTGTGATGCTCTCGCAGATGCTGTCGATACAGGCGTCCTGCGTACAGCCGTTGCCGTCGTCGCAAAGCGGAACGCCCGGATATCCGGGAGTCTGTGCGATGCAATTTTCATCTTGGCAGTCGGCGCTGCAGCCGTCGCCTCCCGAAAGATTGCCGTCGTCGCAGGTTTCGCCCTGTTCCAGCTCGCCGTTTCCACACACGGGGCAGCCGAGCAGGTTCTCATCCAATATTAGGATTGCACTCGGGCTTACGGTGCCGTCGACTTCCGGCGGCTTCGCAGGGTCTCTGTAGATGATCGTGTTGGAACCGGTGGCGTGCGCACTGACCTCGGCACTGGACAGAATTGAAATTCGCTCGCGTGCCGTGAACAGGTTGTCGCCTGAAGCGTTCTTGTTGTCGATGAGGGCGCCGTTATTGATGTTCATGCGGCAGGCTTCTATGTCGATGCTGCCTGCGATTTCGCCGAACGGGGTGCCGTCGACCGAAATGGTTCCGTTCACGTCGAGCGTTCCGTCCGAATCGATCAGGATGCCGCCGCCGAAGCCGCCGTTGGTGCCAACGCTATCGATCAGTCCGGAGAGCGACATATCGCTGCTTCCGAAGATGTCGATATCGCCACCACCGCCGGCGGTACCGCCGGCATCGAGTACCGCAGTAGTGGCGACGGTGATGATGCCGTCTGCAGTCAACTCGATAATTCCGCCGGATCCCGACGCGCCCTGAGCTTTGGTGCGGATGTCGCCGTTCACGGTAATGTCGCCGTCTGCAGTGAAGGAAATGGCGTCGCCTGATCCGTCCGGCGCGGCGCCGTGGGATTCGAAGTTTACGCCCGACGCGATGCTAATGTTGCGACTAGCGGTATAGTCGTGCGCGCCACCGTCGCCGCCGAAGTTCTCGGAAGACATGTGCCCGTTCGCGTGATGCCGCGCCGTGCCCGAGAAAATGATGTCACGGCCCGCGAAGATGGCGATCTCTCCGCCGAAGCCTTCGCCGTTTTGCGAGCTCGCGCTCAAATCCTGAGAAACGAGGACGTCACGATCGGCATCGATCTCGATGAGGCCTGCATCGAAGTCGCCACCGTCTGCATCGATGATGGCGGCGATGACGATGTCCTCGCCGCTGAGCAGACAGACTTCCCCGCCCGCCGAGAGTCCGCCACCGGTGACCTTGATGTTGGCGTTGACAGTCAGGGTGCCGCCGGTCTCCAACTCGACCAGTCCGCCGTCGGACTCCGTATTCGTCGCTTGCGCATCGATCGATTGGTTGACGGTGATCGAACCGGCAGCGCTGAGCGTGATACCGCCGGCCTCGAATCCGTCGGCGCGAACCTTACGATTCAAGACGATGTTACCCGTAGGACCGTCGCAAACGCCGGCGTCGCAGTCGCTGTTACTCGCGCACTGGCGCGTACGGTTGAGCGAGCAGACGGTGACCGAACACGTGCCGAATTCGCAGTCACCATTGGTTCCGCACGTGCGATTGGGTGCGCCGGTACACGTATTGCCCGTGCCGCATGGGCCGAGCGAGCACTGATCATTGTTGGCGCAGGCCTGGGAAGTGTTGCCGGAACATACGCCGACGGAACAGTCGCCGAACTGGCAGCCGCGATCGCTGGTGCAGAGAACGTCAGAGTCCAACGAGCAGTCGCGCCGTGCTTGGATCGTGAAGAAACCGCCGTCGGTTGAACCCGCGCCGCTTGGACCGCGCGCTTTGATTCCCGGAGTCGTGCCGCCGTCAGCCGAAAACGAGCCGCAGCGTAGGATCGAGTCGCCTGCGCCCGAATCGATCTGACCGCCGTTGATGATCTCGACGCTGCGCAGACCGAAATCCAGGTCTGCACCGCTGTTCACGATGACCGTCGTCGAAATCTGGCAAGGGTCTTCCGTTGGTGCACAGATTTCGTCGGCCGTAAAAACGGCCTGCGCCGGTAAGGGCAGGGCCATGGTCACTGCCAGGGCAGCTGTAAGGTGGAGCGTCTTCAGGTGTCTCATCGCGACACCTCGACCGACTGCAGTTCGGTACGTCCGCGCTGCGTGACGGCAGCCGTTCCGTTGTCCGCGCTGCGGCCGTGAACACTGTGGCCGGAGCCGCTCAGTGCGATACCGGCACCTTTGTTGGAGTAGGACTCCAACCCACGCGCGTCGATGTTGCGTCCTCCGATGTGAGCGCCGTCGCCGCCGTTGGAAAGTGCGACTACGCCTACGAGGATCGCGGAATGGGATTCAACCGCGACGCCGATTCGTGAGTTCGATTCGACGCGAACGTTGCGTAGCTCGGCAAGCGCACTGGTTCCTCGCGCGCTGATCCCGGTTCGGAATCCGACAACTTGGCCGGCACCTACGCTCGGACCGCCTACGATGACTGCGCCCTGGCTTCCACCGCGCAGCACGCGAATGCCCGTTCCGGCGCCCGAGCCCTGCAGCGATAGCCCCGCAAGATCGAGGTGAATCGACTTGGCTTCGGAACTCGCTCTCACGAGCAGGCCGTTGCTCTCACAACGTTTCAGTACGATCGGATCGTCGATGCGTAGCGTTGTGTCACTGACGACGATGCTGCCGCATTCGCAGGCGACACGAGTGCCGTCGACATCGTCGCCGCAAACGGCTGCCGCTTGCGATGAGGTCGCGGGCAGGGCAGCGAGAAGGGTGAATCCTAGGGCCAAAAGCCCGCGCTTGATGGAGATCATTCTGATTGGCTGTTCCTTATGTGAGAATCGGCGATTTGAAGGTTCGTGGATGCGTTTCATGGATGTGCGCTTCATGCGGGTACAGGTGTCGTGTACATGCCCGTCGTTGTTGGCGATTCGGGGCCGAGTCGACGATGGACAGTCAGTCGAGCATAGTCCGGCCGGATCGGGCTGTGAACCCCACCTGGCGCAAAAATTCCCCCTCGTAAGGGGGCTATGCCTGATGCGCATGGCAGGTTGTTGCATTCTGCACCAATGCCGTGCGATCGCGCATAGCATGCGCTCTGCGACAACATAGTCAGACAACGTGACGGCTGCGGGCCGCGCGATCAATGAAAAAAGGGGGAGCGAAAAAAGGGGGAGCCTGGTTTGGCTCCCCCTGAAGTGTCGGTCGATCTAATCGACTAGGTAGATCTGGATGGTGTTTTGACCACCAGGGCTACGCACCTTGGCGCGGAACGTGAGGCGTCCGGCAGGGCTCAAGTCCGGTAGGAAAATGCGTCGATACTCTGCACCGAGGCCGCCCGGAACGAGGTCGCCTTTCACGGCCAGGCGGTCGAAGAGGCCCGAGGCATTTCGATATATGTAGATTCCTTTGCCACGCGAGCCGGCGGCGGTGTCATCCACTCGCGCTCGAAAAGAGATGTCGGCGACGTTGGAGATATCCACTTCGATGAACTGCTTAACGGTCGTGCTGGGAGCAACCAATGTGGAGGGTCGAACGACGTCAACTGCGAAGGTTGCCGGGCATACGCTCGGGTTGCAGCGGAAGATGATCGACTCTTTCACGAGGCCTTCGGTCTGCGCGAGGAAGGCTACAATGCCGTCGTCTTCTATGGCAGGTGCGTTGGCGAACGATGCATAGGTGCTGCCGCCGACACCAGGAAACGGGTTGGAGGCCTCTTCCTGGAACGCGATCGTCTCTATGGCTCCGCCGTACGGTAGTCGGAAGAACCCGATCAGCGGATCCTCCGCAATGTCTCCGCAGTCCGATTTCGTCTGCGCTCGGAACGCGATGCCCCAATCGCTGGCGTGCGCTCCATCGTTGAATAGCTCGCATATGAAGCGGCCCGGGCGGTCAGGAATCGGGTCGTTCTTGACGACCAGTGCCTCTGCGGTGCCTGTACCGAAGCCGCCGCCGCCGGCGAGGGTTGTGCAATCGAGATCACCGCCGAAACATCTCATCAGGATCGTATCGATCGCAACGATGCCGGCACCCGTGACTACCAGGGCAGGGGACGTCAATGTCGCATGGAACAAGACACCAGCGTTGTCGGTAATTTGCGGGCGGGTGAATCGGCTCAGCGTACCTTGCAGGCCGCCGGGGGGCGTATCGCCCACCACGGTGACTGCGATCCCGCCATCTCGATATATGCCACGATCTCCGCCTGCTGAGGTGGCTTGGAACGTGGTGATCGCCGAAGCGTTGATAGTAGGATGCTTGAAGCGACGCTGTTCGCGAAAGAACGTGGGGGGAGCGGGATCCCCTTGGAGTGCGACTGTCGCGGAGGGGGCCACGGTGTCTGCCGAGAAGATGCCGCGAAGGCTACCTGCCACGGTCGACCGGATCTTGGAGTCGAACACAACGGTTGCGATACCAGCGGCGTCGCCGACGGCCGGTCGCTGCAACACACGAAAGGTGGAGAATGGTTCCGGGGCGGTGCCGCCGCGAACGGCGATACTTGTCGTCGCCGCCGGCGCAGATGCTGCGGCGAGCGTCACTATGGTCGCGAGTGCGACTGCCGCGGGTCGCGCGAGTCGCCGCTGCGTAAAGCTCTGGGGCTGAGAGAGGTCGTGCACGTTGTCTGGCTCCTTTACTGAGTCCATGGTTTCGGTCGCGTGGGTCGTTGCACGAGACTTCGACGCTTACGCTGACCTACAAATGGGGGCGCTGTCAATGCCGTTTGGCGCGCTTCGCGCAAGTCGGGGCCGAGTGGAGGTGTGCGAGCCAACGGTTTTCAGGCGGTGTACGGGCGGCGTGCGATTCGCGGCGTATTGCGAGCCTATAGTCGCGTATGCATTCTTGCATGCCGCGTGTAACGAACCTTCGTTGTGCAACGCTCCCCCTCTTGCAGAGGTTCGGATAACGGGGCTATATCTTCGCTTGGTTCGCGTTAACACCCCCAACTGAGTGGCCGCCCAATGAGTCGAACACCGAATCCAGCGCGCATAGTTCGCTGGGTCGAATGTCCTACGACTATCGCCGTCGCCCATGTTGGGATCGCTGTCGTTGTGGGCTCTGTAAGCTCCTGGAAATGCAGGGCAATGTCCGGCCCACTTCACACGTCTCGGACCTCGTTCGGGTGGGGGACACTCGGCGCCAGCGTCGCGAAAGATGCGAACCGTAGAGTTAGCTCGCTGCAGTCATACGCAAATGCGGTTAGTGTCAGCGTCGGCGCCGAATTCCGGCGCATGACCCTCTCGCACCAGCAGGTACTGGCTTACGGAGAAGAGGAAACTGATGAGCAGATTTGGAAGCATACTCGCAGCGCTGATTTTCGCGCTGTGCCTCACCCCGGGCATCGCGTTCGCCGAAAGCGACTGCACCGATGGAATCGACAACGATTCGGACTCGTTGGTCGATTGCCTGGACCCAAGCTGCGACCTTCAGCCCTGCGACGACGCCGTGAGCTGTACGATCGGCGAGACCTGCACCTTCGCTACCACGACCTGCGGTGGCGGCACACCGACCGATTCTGTTTGCGATGATACCCTGTTTTGCAACGGCGCCGAGACCTGCGACGCGGTAAGCGACTGCCAGGCGGGCACGGCGCCGACGCTGACCGATGGTGTCGGTTGCACGGACGATACCTGTGACGAAGTAGGCGACGTCGTCGTGCATACGGCGAACGACGGCAATTGCGATGATACCCTGTTTTGCAACGGCGCCGAGACCTGCGACGCGGTAAGCGACTGCCAGGCGGGCACGCCACCGACGCTGACCGATGGTGTCGGTTGCACGGACGATACCTGTGACGAAGTGGGCGACGTCGTCGTGCATACGGCGAACGACGGCAATTGCGATGATACCCTGTTTTGCAACGGCGCCGAGACCTGCGACCCGGTAAGCGACTGCCAGGCCGGCACGCCGCCGACGCTGACCGATGGTGTCGGTTGTACGGACGATACCTGTGACGAAGTGGGCGACGTCGTCGTGCATACGGCGAACGACGGCAACTGCGACGACACGCTGTTCTGCAACGGCGCCGAGACCTGCGACGCGGTGAGCGACTGCCAGGCGGGCACGGCGCCGGTGATCGATGACGGCGTAGGTTGTACGGACGATTCTTGCGACGAAGTAGGCGACGCGGTCGTGAATGCGCCGAACAACGGCAATTGTGACAATACACTTTTCTGCGACGGCCTAGAGACTTGCGATGCGGTCAACGACTGCCAGGCCGGCACTCCACCCACCGTCGACGACGGTGTCAGTTGCACGACTGATTCCTGCGATGAAATCGGGGACGCCGTCGTTCACACGCCGGTCGACGCCGCCTGCAACAACGGCCAGTTCTGCGACGGTATCGAGACCTGCGACGCGGTAAATGATTGCCAGGCCGGTACGCCGGTCAATATCGACGACGGAGTCGGATGTACTGCCGACGCCTGCGACGAAGTCGGTGACGTGGTCACGCATACACCCAACAACGGCAGCTGTGACGATACGCTGTTCTGCAACGGTGTGGAGACTTGTGATGCGGTGAACGATTGTCAGGCGGGCACCCCGCCGGCAACCGACGATGGGGTCTCGTGCACCCTCGATTCCTGCGACGAGACCAACGACGTTATCATTCACGCTCCGGACGCCGGCGCCTGCGATAACGGTGCTTTCTGTGATGGTGCCGAAGTCTGCAACACTGTCTCTGATTGTCAGCCCGGCACTCCGCCTGTCGTGAATGACGGTGTGAGCTGTACGGTCGATTTCTGCGATGAGACGAACGACCAGGTAGTGCATCAGCCCAACCCCGCGAGCTGTGACAACGGTCAGTTCTGCGATGGCACTGAAGTCTGCGACCTAGTTAATGACTGCCAGCCGGGAACGCCGCCTGTCGTTGACGATGGTGTTGGTTGTACGGCCGACTCTTGCGATGAGGTGGGAGACGTAGTCGTTCATACAGCCGTAGACGCGGCGTGCGAGAACGGCCAGTTCTGTGACGGTGACGCGACCTGCCATCCGATTCTCGATTGTCAGCCCGGCACACCACCGGGACTCGACGATGGCGTCGCTTGCACCGATGACACCTGTGACGAGATCAACGATGTCGTGATCCACACGGCCAACAACGGCCTCTGCAACAACGGTACGTTCTGCGATGGCGCGGAGATCTGCGACGCCATCAACGACTGCCAAGCAGGAACTCCGCCTACGATCGACGACGGCGTCGCGTGTACAGCCGACTCTTGCGATGAGGTAGGAGACGTCGTCCTTCACTTGCCGAATCATGCGTCCTGTGATGATGCGCAGTTCTGCAACGGTACGGAGATCTGCGACCTCGTGAACGACTGCCAGGCCGGCGCGCCGCCGGTAGTCGATGATTCGGTCGGCTGTACCAACGATTTTTGCGATGAGACGAATGACCAGGTGGTTCATCTGCCGGTCGATTCGCTCTGCGATAACACCCTCTTCTGCGATGGTGTTGAAACATGTAACGTAGTTCTTGATTGCCAGGCCGGCGTGCCGCCCGTCGTGAACGACGGTGTCACGTGCACGACCGATAGCTGCGACGAAGTGAACGATGTGGTCGTGAATGCGCCTGTGGATTCCGCCTGCGACAACGGCCAGTTCTGCGACGGCACCGAGACCTGCGATCCGCTGCTGGATTGCCAAGGCGGCACCCCGCCTGTCGTGAACGACGGGGTCGGCTGTACGGCGGACTCCTGCGACGAAGTGAACGACGTCGTGCTCAACACGCCTGACGATGGGTTCTGCGCCAACGGGATCTTCTGCGACGGCGTCGAAACCTGCGATGTCGTCAACGACTGTCAGGCCGGTACGCCTCCCGTGGTCAACGATGGAGTCGGTTGTACCGACGATACCTGCGACGAAACCAACGACGTTGTGGTGAATCAGCCGAACGACACGCTTTGCGACAATGGGCTCTTCTGCGACGGCACCGAGACCTGCGACGCGATCAACGACTGTCAGGTCGGCACCCCGCCGGTGCCCGACGACGGGATCGGGTGTACCGACGATAGCTGCGATGAGCAGAACGATGTCGTCGTGAACCTGCCGGTGGATCTCAATTGCGATAACGGTCAGTTCTGTGACGGCGCTGAGATCTGCGATCCCGCGCTCGACTGTCAGCCCGGCGTTCCGCCGGCGGAAGACGGTGTTGGCTGTACCAACGACTCGTGCGACGAGCTGAACGATGTCGTCGTCAACCAGGTCGATGACTCCAATTGTATCGACGCAGTGGCATGCTCTATCGATGTCTGCGATCCGGTCTTGGATTGCCAGCATATCGCCGATCAGACGCAGTGTGCCGACAGCGGGAACCTCTGCGGCGGCGGCCTCATTTGCAATCCGGAGTTCGGCTGCGAGGCCGGCCCGGCCGTGAATTGCGACGATGGCGTCGTGTGTACCGTGGATCTCTGCGACCCGCTCACGGGTGCGTGTAGTTTCGTGCCCAACCAGGAAGTCTGTAACAACGGGCTGTTCTGTGACGGTATCGAGATTTGCGATCTCTTCAACGATTGCGAGACCGGCATCCCGTTTGATTGTAGCGATGGTGTCGTGTGTACGTTCGATTCCTGCGACCCGCTTCTCGATACATGTAGGAGCGTTGCCGTCGATAGCGCCTGCGACGATGGGCTTTTCTGTAACGGCGAAGAGGTTTGTGATGCCGAGCTCGATTGCGGACCGGGCGAATTCCTCGCGTGTGCCGATAACGTCGACTGCACGGATGATATCTGTGATGAAGTGAACAGGACCTGCACGCACGCGGCGAACGACGCCAATTGCGACAACGGATTCTTCTGCGACGGCGTCGAGGTCTGTAATGAGGTTGTGGATTGTCAGCCTGGATTTGCTATCGATTGCACCGGCTCGACGAACGGTTGCCAGTCGGGGTTCTGCAATGACATCACCGATTCCTGCGATACACAGCCCGACGATCTCGGATGTCAGAATGGGATCTTCTGTGACGGAATCGAGACCTGCGGCCCCACTGGTACTTGTGATCCGGGTTCCCCGCTTGACTGCACGAACCTTTCGACCACCTGCGGTGTGGGCTTCTGTGACGAACTGACCGCCGACTGCGGCGTGTTGCCGCAAAACGAAGGCTTAGCCTGCGACGACGGCGATACCTGTAGCACCGGAGATACTTGCCTCGGCGGTGTCTGCGTCGGTTCCGGCTCCATGTGCGGCGATGGCTTCACGGATGGCGCATGCGGAGAGGAGTGCGACCCGCCAGGCGGCGAGTCGTGCACTGGTATGGACGATCTCGATTCCGACGGTCTCTTCGCCTGCGAAGATCCGGATTGCTGCAGCATCTTCGCTTCCGGTTGCGGGGCGACGTGCGAGACCATCAACCCCTGCCTGCAACTCTCTCCGGCGAAGGGCGTGATGCGCATCGGCGGCGGCGCGCTTGACAGCCTGAAGTTACGTGGTTCGGTCAACCTCGCCGACCCGTCCATCGTGAATCCGATCGAGGATGGATTCGGACTTGCGCTCAGCAATCAGAACGGCCTGATCTACCAGGCGAGGCTGTTCCCGGGGGATCTGGCGGAACGACCGCGTGGTCCGCGCCGTTACGTCTTCAAGGACAAGGCCGCGAAGATTGGCCAGGGCTCACGAGACGGAATCGTGCAGCTTCGAATCCAGGTGCGCGACACGGAAGTACCGCCTTCGTACTTCTTCAAGATCAAGACGATCGGCGAACTGTCGGCGGCCACCAGTCCAGTCATCACGATCCACGTCTTCGGGGTAGAAGATACTGCGATCATGAAGGCGACGTGGAAGTTCACGAACGTCGGTTGGAAACTGTCGAAGAACTCTTCGACCCAGGCGACCTTCCCGCCGAGCACCTGCAACGGGCTGCCTTAGGCGGTCCACGATCTACGAACTACTAAGCCGGCGCGGTATTAGACCGCGCCGGCTTTTTTCGTTGGGCAGCTTCCGTGTCTGCTGCTCGATCGGTCTGCACACGTGTGCGTGCGCGTTGGATCGTCGGCCCTGAGGCTCGCCGGAGTTCTGGACTAGCAGTCTGCGCTACTCTACGAGAGGAGAGGGCGCGTCGCGGAGGGGGCGCGGTGGAACGATGACACTGCAACACAAAGTCGGTTACGCGCTAACCGAAGACGGCTACCACATTGCCTACGCTGTCCTCGGCCATGGCGATCTCTGTCATGTGTTCATCCCTGAGTGCGTGTCCGCAGTCGACGAAGTGCAGTGGTAGCACCCTGCTCTCGTGCGGTTTCAACGCCTGTACACGTCGTTGAGCCAGGTCGTCAATATCGATCTGCGTGGGATCGGCCTTTCGGACTTCGCCCCCTTGGACAGCTGCTTCTCACCAGAGGCACGGGCGACCGACATTCTGGCCGTTCTTGACGCCTTGGATGTCGAGCGCGCCGTGATCACGGGCGAGGGCTTCTCCGGTCATGCGGCGGCCTTGGGTCGTGCGGCGTGGTCGTCGGACATTCGCGAGCTGGTTGCGCGCATCACCGTGCCGACCTTGGTCTACTACACAGAAGATCTTACGCACATCGGCGTCGAGCACAGTCGCTACCTGGCCGAGCATATTCCGGGTGCAATCCTGGTCGAGGCTCCGGGGCACTCCTTCTATCTTTCTGCGGAGACGGAGCGCATGAGCGCCTGGGCCGAGTTCATCGTCGGCGGGCCGGCGGCTCTCTCGCACGACAACAAGCTCCTCACGCTGTTGTTCACCGACATCGTCGGCTCGACGAAGCAGGCCGCCGAGCTCGGCGATAGCCGTTGGACGAGTATCGTCGCCGATCTCGACGCCTACGTTAGCCAATGCGTTGAGCGCTGTGCGGGGCGTGTCGTCAAGCAGACCGGAGACGGTCACTTGATCGCATTCGAACTTCCTCGCGATGCTCTGCGTGCCGCGTGCGAGATCTCGAGCGGCGTACACGTGCTCGGCGTGGAGGTGCGGTGCGGAGTGCACACGGGAGAGGTCGAACTCTTGCCCGACGGTGACCTGAGGGGCATCGCGGTGCATGCAGCGGCGCGCGTCTGCGACGCGGCCGGTGCGCAGCGTGTGCTCGTCTCGCGTACGGTTGCGGATCTAGCGGCTGGCTCGGATTTTCGATTCGAAGATCGCGGTGTGCACGAACTCAAAGGCGTGTCCGGGGCGTGGACGCTCTACGAAGTCTTGGAGTGAGGTCATGCCGCACTAAATACGGTAGGCACTCTATCGGAGCAGGAATCGATCGGTTGCGGTGATCACGAGCTTGGTTGCACCGTTCATCGCGTCGATCGGATCGAACCCTTCGACGGGACTGCCGTCGCCCTCGAAAGCGCGGATGACGTTGTCGCTCGAGGATGCGCTGACCACCAAAATCTCTTGGCGGCCGTCGAAGTCGACATCGGCGGCCGCGATTCGCACGCCGCTTTCGTCACCTTCTTCAAGCGCGAGGAACTGCACCGGCAACGCGGCGCCGGGCATCGAGAAGGGAAGCCCGTCGTCGTTGAAGACGCGAACGAGGCCGGGACCCGTCATCGGTGCGACGACGATTTCCTTGTTGCCGTTGCCGTCCATGTCGATCGCGGCGATGCTCAAACCGTCGGCTCCTACAGTGGGGTCGAACGCGAGCCATTCCAGCAGCAGGGTTCCGTCTTGCCCGAAGACACGCACGACTGGCAGACCGGCCGCCGGCGCCGCGATAATCTCGCGCCCGTCCTCGGGACGTAGACCGGTAACGACGACGTTGGCGCCGTCGGCCGCGATCGGATCCAAACCGATCATGTCGTCCGCCGCGAAGGCGAGGAACTCGGACTGGAAAGTGAAGGCTGGATTGAGCGGATCGTTCGGGTTCTGCGAGAACGTGCGCACGCGAACGTCACCGGTAGCGGATGAGCCTTCTGCCACGACGAGGTCGTCGTTGTCATCGCCGTCGACGTCGCCCGCTGCAACGTTCGCACCGACGTCTTCGCCGGGGAATGCTTCGAACTGAGTGTGGACGTTCTTCTTAGCAATGGCAGAGAGAACGACGACGTGGCTCGAGCCCGCTCCGGAACCCGACCCCACAGCGACGCGGCCGCCGCCCGGAACCACTGGTGCCTGAGTGCGGTCGAGAACATCGATCGAGAGTTCCGCGCCGGCGAGAGTTGCATCGTCGAGAACGCTCGCGTTGACACCGAGTTTCTTTCCGCCAGAAGTGAAGCCGCGCACACCGGCCGTCGCACCGCTGAGTTTTGCTGCGAAGATACGCGTCTCGAGGCCGCGTGTTCCTTTGAAAGCGCGCAATCGGCTGCCGTCGGCGCCCGAATAGATATGTACGGATCCGGCGCCGCGACGCCCCTGCGGGCTGTCGCCGGGATTGCCTGAGATCACGTCAGGCGTGCCGTCGTTGTTGTAGTCTATGCCGCCCGCAAGCGAGCGTCCCAGAATCGTCCCCGGCTTCACACCATCGACGCTCATCAGAGCGGAAGCGTCCGCGCCGGACAGCCACGTGATGCGGCCTACGTCGTCTGCGACGCCGCCGTCGAGTTCGTCGGCCGGCGCATCGCGGTAAGGTTCGGAGGCGGCGAAGTCGGGAATCGTGTCGTTGTTGATGTCGCCAACCACGGCAACGCCGGTTCCGAACTGCGCGTTGTTTTCGGGAATCTCAGCCGACGCGTTCAGCTGCACTCCGTTGATCGCGGAATAGATGGTTACCGAGCCGGCGCGGTTCAGTCCGTCGCCGGCTTTCCAGCCTGGCGAGCCGGCAATGAAGTGTGCCGACGACGTGCTCGCATCCGAGCTGGCGCCGAGGCGGTCGTTCTTCGCACCGCCGGCTACGATGAGGGCGGAGTCCGGATCGTCGTTGGCTCGTACTTCGACGGCGCCGGCATTTAAGACACCGCCGATGGGGCTTTTCTCAGACGTGATCAGGAACTCGCGCGGCGCTTGCGCGTCGGTCGCCTCGACCGAGCCCACCGTCGTACCGAATCGCTGGCCGGCTTTGCTGCCGGTGGTTCGATCGAGAATGTGGCCTTTCTTTCCGTTTACCAGATAGACCGCGCCCGTTTTCTTCGAATCGAGAATGCTCAGCTGCTCACCGGGGGCGCCGATGAGAAGTTCGCGCCTGCCGTCGCCGGTCATATCGGAGACCGAGGTTACGGATGCGCCGAACTCGGAGTTCGCGAAAGCGCCGTCCAGTCTTAGGTACGGTGCCGCGCGCTTTGCCGTGAGCACGCGAATTTGGCCGGCGTTTTGAAGTGGGTCGGTTCCGGGCCCGACCGCAGGCGCGTCGTTCCCTGGTGCACCTACCAATAGCTCGTCTTTGCCGTCGCCGTTCAGATCGGCGACGAACGCCATTGCGGCACCGAAGTAGCCTTCTTCTTGGCGTCCCTTGGCCCTGGCGAGAACATTGCCGTTCTCGCCGCTGCGGATCCACACACGACCTGCACCGTTCTTTTTCGCGACCGGGGCGCACGGTGCGGAGTAGGCGAGGTCAGGAATTCCGTCGCCATTGTAGTCGCCGCCGCCGGCCACGACGGTTCCGATGGAATCGAGACCTCGGGTGCAATCGTCGGCGGGATCGAAGGGTCGTGTCACGACCGGCTCCGCAGTTACGGCAGTGGCGCCGGCAGCGAGGGAGATTGCCACGAGCAGCGTGGTCACGAGGGATTTAGTGGTATGGCAACGTCTCATTTGGGTATTCTTTTCGGTACTCTTCGGCGACCAAAACCTCTGCGAGGAAGCTTGGACAGGCACTCTGCTTAATAGGCGCCGACACGCCCGAATATGTCCCAGAAGTGGGATGCCAACAAGACGTCTAGCCCACCCGACTGCGCGCGCGTTCGGGGGGTGGCAGAGCTAGCGCGCCCTGATGGGCCGTTGTTGTGCGTGAGAGCAAAGCAGAGCGCAGATGCTGCCGCAGGGCACACGGCGGTTGCTGTACAGTTCGCGCCGAGGGTGAAAATATCCCCAACAGGGTATTGCTGTCGGCGCAGCGCGTGGCCAACATCACTTCGAACGATGCTGCCCGAAAGTCTAATGAATCTCGCACTATGCGCACCCGATCCGCCTGTTTTGGCTGAACTGCGGCCCCGCGATCGGGGGGGCCGGTTGGCTCGGCCCGGCCGAGTTGTCGCGGCGCTCGTGCTCGCGATCTCGCTCTTCGCAGCTTCGCCTGCGCGCGCCAGCGATGTCACCTGCGATACCGGCGGTGATCAAGCCGGATGGTCCATCGCAGCAGGTCGCGATTTCGACGGCGACGGTGTGCTGGATATTGCCATGGGAGCTCCCTGCGCGCGCGTGAACGGCGAATCGAACGTGGGGCGCGTATTCGTTCATTCCGGGGCGTCGGGGCGCCGCATCATGACCCTGAGCGGCACCACGATGGGGCAGAAGTTCGGTGGCGCGATCGACTTCGTGGACGATATCAGTGGCGACGGTCATGCCGATCTCGTGGTCGGATCGTTGTCGTGGAACATCGACGAGGTCGGCGACATGAAGCTCGATGCCGGAAAGGTCGATGTCTACGACCGCGAGCGTAACCTGCTGCTTTCGATCGAGGGAGCGTACGGCTCGGGCAACTTCGGCGAAGCGGTCGCCGGTCTGGGAGACATCGATGGCGATACCGTACCCGACCTTCTCGTTGGAGCCGGCGGTGATCGTGCATTCGGAGGTGGCGATCGTTTAGGAGCCGCATACGTATTGTCGGGCGACGATGGCTCGCTCATCGACATGAGTCTCGGAGATTTGAAGTTCGATCGCTGGGGCGCGGTCGTTTCCTCGATCGCGGATATCGACGGAGACGATATCGAAGATCTTCTGATCTCGTCGAACTCGGCGGATCTGTTCATCGAAGAGGGTGTGGTCGAAGACAACAACGGCCTCGTACGCGTGCTTTCGGGCGCCGACTTGTCGACCGTACTGTTCACGATGCATGGAAGCTTCGAAGACAAACTGGGGCGCGCGTCGACCGCGACCGGCGATCTCGACGGCGATGATCGCGAGGATATTGCGGTAGGTGCACCGGGAGTTACCGTAGGCAGCGCCGGGAACGGCGGTAACGTCCGACTATACTCGACGAATGACAACTCTCTTTTGCGCACGCTTACCGAGCCACAGCCGCAAGTTGGCGCGAAATTCGGCTCCTCTCTGGCCGCAGTTGCTTCGGTCAACGGCGACGCGATCCCCGATATCGTTGCGGGCGCGCCGTTCGCGGAGGTAAACGGCATCGCCGGTACCGGCCGCGTGCACATGTTCTCGGCATCCAATGGGAACGATCTTTGGACCGTGTCCGGTTCTCTGCCGGGAGCTCGGATTGGTCATTGCGCGGTAGCCGTCGGCGATTGGAACGGAGACTCGACCGAGGACGTTGCGGTTAGTGGACCGGGCGATGCGTTTCGCGCTCGTCGGGGTTCAGGCACGGTACGAGTCTTATCCGGAAGCGACGGGGCGGAGTTGGCACGATTCGGCGGACGCCTGGGCGCAGAGACTCGCATGCTCGTACTCGGTCGCAACCTTGCGGGAAATGCCGACCTACGCAACGTCAAGAGTTTCGGACGTACGTCCAAGCTACGCCAGAGCTTACTGCGCGGTGAACGCGCGGGCGCACTCTCGATCGCCGTCCTCGACGACGATGTGAACGCGGCACCGACCGACCTGAAGATCGCGGTCGCATCTGGTCCGGGCAGTTCGTCGCAGCGTGTACAGGTGATACGCGGTGGGCGTCGGCGCGGTACAGTTTCGGATTTTTCGGCAGAGTTCTCGGGCGACTACGACGGTGGCGTGAACGTGGCGGCGGGCGATTTGACGCTGGATGACGGCTTCGAACTCGCGATCGCCCAAGCCGACACCGGTGCGGCTACCGTTGAGGTCTCGGTCTACCGACGCATCGATACGAGTCCCTTCGGTCTGATCACATGGATCCAGGCAGCGAACTTTCCAGTCTTTGCGCCGGCGGATGAAATCGACGGATTCGTCGTCGACGCCGACGGTGCGACGGTCGCTATCGGCCGCGTGTCGCTGCTCGGTGAGCGTATCGTCGTCGGTCCGGAGCGCGGCACGCCCGTCGTTCGAGTGATGGATGAAGTCGGGACGGTAGAGGCGGAGTGGCTCGCGTTCCCGCCCACACAGGGGAATAGCGGCACGTCGGTCGCCGTAGGGAATCTCGACGGTACCGGGCTAGCGGAGATCGTGACGGTACCGCGTACTGGACAGCTGCGCGTGCGCGCGTTCTCGGGTGACGGTACGGCATTCGTCTCGCCCGACAGTGGCAGCGTCGTGGACTTCGTCATCCCTCCGACGGCTACGAATTTTGCTACGGACTTCCGGGTCGCCATTGCCGATATCGACCTCGACGGAAAAGGGGAGATTCTCGTTCTTGCCAACTCGGACGCACCGACCGAGATTCTTGCTTTCGAGATGGACGGCTCGACGCCCGAAGGATGGCCGGATCGTCTCCGACCGTTCGGTCCTATTTCCGCAGGCACCGCGGCACTGGCTACTACTGACCGGTTCGTCAGGCACCGATGATGAACGAAATGCTTGGAAAGACCTGTGTAAGTGAAGCGGGCGGTCTCGCGAGACCGGCGTTCCTGTACGCGCGATTGGTTGCTGCGCTGCTCTTCGGCGCACTCATGTTCCATGCGCCGAACGCGATCGGCGCAGTGACGCGCCTGACCTCACACATTGGGCAAGACTGTATTGTCGCGGGACTGGACGTGAACAGTGAACTCGACATCCGTGGCGTATTCGAAAGCACGTGTGACTTCACGGGCGGCAATACTGATGCGAATCGCGAGATATTCGCCGTGGTCGCACTCAGCGTCGTCACCCAATTGACCGACACGACGGGTTGCACGAACTCTAACCCCGCGTCCGATGCCGCCGGTAACACCATCGTGTTCGAGTCGGATTGCGATACAGGCAGCAACTCGGATCGTAACATTGAGATCTATCTGGTCGACGACCTCGGAATGACTCAGCTGACCGATACGAGCTTCTGCACGAGTCTGTCTCCCGCGCCGAGTGCGGATGCCGGAATGGTCGCGTTCGATAGCGATTGTGATTTCACCGGTGCCAACGTCGACGGCAGTGTCGAGATCTTTCAGCTAACGGTCGGCGCAGGCGTCACTCAGCTGACCGATGATTCCACGAGCTCCGGTTGCGCGAGCATTAATGCGGTTTCCGATGCGTCCGGCGATGCCATTGCCTTCGAGAGCGATTGCGACCTGATCGGTACGAATGAGGACCAAGTCAGCGAGATCTTTCAGTATCGCGCCGGAGTCGGTGTCGTGCAGTTGACGGCCTCTACGGGTGAGCCGTGCATCAATGTGACGCCGGCGACTTCGGAAGACGGCATGACGGTCGCCTTTTCATCAGATTGCGACCTCGTGGGCGCGAACGCCGACAACAGTTCGGAGATCTTCGTGAACGTGCGAGACGCCGGCGATACGCAGCTGACGAGCGATACCGGAACTGCCGAGTGCGAGAGTGAGTCTCCGTCCGTCTCGACAGACGGCGGTGTCGAGCGTGTGGCGTTCGCGAGCTATTGCGATCCGATGGGCGGAAACGCCGACGGAAGCTTCGAGATCTTTCGTACGATCGACGGTGCGACTGCTCGTCTGACGAGTGGGGAAGACTGCGCAAGCGTGACCCCGAAGGTCGTCGGCGACGCAACGATGTTCCTGAGCAATTGCGATCACGCCGGCAACGGCGCCCACGGTATCGACATCTACATGGTCGATATGTGCGTCTGCGGCGGACCGATCTCTCGTGGGCAATCAACGGCGACGGATGCGTTGCTGGCGTTGCAGGCCTCAGTGGGGAGCCGCCAGTGCGCTCTGTGTGACTGCGACGTGAACGACGACGGCCGCGTGACCGCGACGGATGCATTGGTCATTCTGAACAATGCGGTGGGAGCCGACGTGACCCTCGACTGCCCCTGACATTGCCCCGGTCCGCACTCGACGAACCCCTGTCCTGACGACCCACTCCGATGGGTACACGCTGGGATCCTGCGCGATATCGCTCTGCCTTTTTGCACGCGGCTGCCCCCCAATCGGGGACTAGGGGGCTCGCAGTCATGTGACCAAAGGATTACCCTAATTCATAGGCTTGGAGGCCGCGTCCCGCACGGGCATTGACAACCGGCGAAGCCGGTTGCTTGAGTTGTACGATAAGCGGGGAAGTTGCTATGCCATCCGACTTGTACCTGGCGGTGCAAGCGGCGCAGACGACGGCTTCTTGCGAAACTCCGGGCAGCGGTACCGATGAGCCGGCTACAACGCCGCTTTCGAAGAGCTTGGTATCGAACAATGGCGATTGAGAGAGGTAAGACACAGGCCGTGTGAGGAGACCGGATCTCGGACTGCTCAAGCCGCGTGAGTCAGCAGGTATTTGCCGTGCAAGCATTGAAGACCAGAAATCTACTCCTATCCTTCGTGGCGACCGCATCGGCCTTCGTGCTGTTCGGCGCTTCCAATGCTGCCGCTATCGACTGCGTCCGCCCCGGCGGTGCTCCCGGTGCCTGCGTCGATCAGGGGGCTAGCTGCTTGTGTAGCTTCGAGAACCTCCCCGAGGGACACATCCTCGGTTCCGACGATTTTCCGCCGTCAGTGACCTTCGGCGTCTTCAACAACAAGGTTAACCACCCTGACGAAGCGATCATCTTCGATACCGCTTGCCCGGGCGGTTGCAGTGGTGGCGATACCGATCTCGCGACTCCGGGGGCCGGCCCAGGCAACGATACCGCCCAGGGCAAGATCATGGTGATCGCCGAGAATATCGACGGTGCCGGCGATGACGGTCTCGTCGATAATCCCGACGATGAGCATGAGGGCGGTACGATCACGCTGACGTTCGGCGTCCCTTACAAGCTACTCAGCCTCAAGGCCCTCGATCACGAGATGCCCGAGGAACTCATCGAGACGCCAAGCCGCGTCGAGATCGATCACGTCGGCGGCGGTACCCAGTTCGTCGATTCGGCGCTCCTCGGAGACTCTTCACTCGAGAACATTGTCATTCCTAGCCCACAGCCGGCCACCGAGATTCGCTTGGTTCACTTCGGCAGCGGCGGCTTCGACGATTTGGAACTCGTTTGTGCCTGCGGTGACGGTATCGTCGATGCAGGCGAAGATTGTGATCCGCCTGCGAGCTTGGGGGGTGACGCAAGTTGCTCCGACCTGTGCACGACCATCGAGGCCGAGTGCGGCGATGGCGAGCTCGATGCGGGCGAAGAGTGCGATCCGCCTGCATCAGGTGGGGGCGATGCGGACTGTCGTGACGATTGCACGGTCACCGTATGCGGCGACGGCGTTACCGAAGGGACCGAGCAGTGCGATCCTCCTGGTGGTATCTGCCGCGACGACTGTACGCTCGAGGTCTGCGGTGACGACATCGTTGACCCAGGTGAAGATTGCGATCCACCGGAAAGCGAGGGCGGAGAGCCCGGCTGCACCGATCAGTGCACGATGGACGCCGGCCCGGAATGCGGCGACAGCAACATAGATCCGGACGAAGAGTGCGACCCACCCGCGAGCCAAGGCGGCGACGCCGCTTGCCGCGACAATTGTACGCTTGCGGTCTGCGGCGATGAACTCGTCGAGGGTGGTGAGGAGTGCGATCCGCCGTCCGCCCCGATGGGGTGCAATGACGACTGTACGCTCGCCGATTGCGGCGACGGAATCCTCGACGCCGGAGAAGACTGTGACCCTCCCGACGACGCGACGGGCTGCAACGCCGATTGTTCGCTTTCGGATTGCGGCGATGACGAGGTCGAGGCCGGCGAGGACTGCGATCCTCCGGGGTCCGATGTCGGCGGAGTGATTTGTACCGCGGACTGCCAGCTTCCCGAGTGTGGTGACGGAGTCGTCGAAGGCGACGAAGAGTGCGACCCGCCGGGAACCGGCGATTGTCGCGACGATTGTACGTTGCCGGCTTGTGGCGACGATATCGTCGATCCAAACGAAGACTGCGATCCGCCGGAAAGCGAAGGCGGCCAGGCGGGCTGTCAGGATGACTGCACGATGCCGGTCTGCGGCGACGACGTGGTCGAAGGCGATGAGGAGTGCGAGCCTCCGAGTGTCGGCGACTGTCGTGACGACTGTACGCTGATGCAATGCGGAGATGGCATCCTCGACCCGGGCGAAGAGTGCGAGCCGGCAGGTGTCGGCGATTGTCGTTCGGACTGTACGGTCATCATGTGCGGTGACAGCATCGTCGATCCGCAAGAGGACTGCGATCCACCGGAAAGCCAGGGGGGCGTTGCGGGATGCCAGGACAACTGCACTCTCATCGAGTGTGGCGACGGCGTCGTTGATCCGGGCGAAGAGTGCGAACCTCCGGGTGTCGGCGATTGCCGCGACGACTGCACACTGATCGTGTGCGGCGACGGAGTGGTGGAAGGCAACGAGCAGTGTGATCCGCCGCTCGTCGAGATCTGCAACAACATGCTCGATGACGACGGCGACAACCTTGCCGATTGCCAGGATCCGGAATGTCTCGACGCGCTCAACGCAATGCAGCCGGTTTGTAACTCGCAGTGTGTTCTCGAGCCTGTCGGCTGTACGCCCATCGAGGACGATCCGGCCGTCATCCATCGCAACTCCGATGCGCAGCGCGCCGCGGGCAAGATGGATTACTTCAAGATTCACGGTCGCGTAAGGCTGGACCCGCCGTTCGCAGGTGGCTCAATTGATCCGGTGCAGGCCGGTTTTGCTGTGACGCTGCGTAACGCGTTCGGCGAGATCTATAGCGCCGAGTTGCTGCCTGGAGACCTGATTGCACGCACGCAGAAGCGCTTCCGCTTCAAGGACAAGGGCGCACGATCAGGCAACGCGAAGCGCGACGGATTGTACGCGGTCTTCAATCGCTTCCGCCGGTTCGAGCGAGAGTGGTACTACGTATTCCGAATCAAGGCGTACGCAGACCTGTCTGGAGCAACTCTTGCCGAGATGACAACCCAAGTGTACGGTGTTGACGGTCCTGGTTACTTGACTGTCGAGTGGGTAGAGACATCGCGCGGCTGGAAGCTCCGACGTAAGGATTTCGACGAGTAGTTCTCGGTCTCGTAGCGGGCCGACAAGTCCCCCGAACTACGCGAATGCGATACACACGTTGTGAACCTCCTCCTCCGACCCGCGATGCGCGCGGGTGGAGGTGTGGGTTGTGCACGACGAGTGCGAGTGCAGTTTACGTGGGCTATGCGGTTGGCGCGGGCTACGGTGGTTTCCACGAATACCTAGTACGGTAGTCAAGGTAGGTTTTGTGGGCGTCCTGGCGTCGCTCCTCTTCGCCGGCAGTTTCCCTTCCTCGGTGTCGGCAGCTCCAACAATCAAGTTCAAAGGTGGTGCGCTCGACGTGCTTACGTTCCATGGGCGCGTTGCGCTGGTGCCCCCGAGCCTTGGAGGGCCGGTTGATCCGGTCGCCGACGGCTTCGGAGTCGAACTTCGCAACCTTTTCGGGGTGATCTACGAAGGCCGGCTCGACCCCGGAGACATTGTGGACATGGGAAAGATGCGCTACCGCTTCAAGGACAAGCCCGCGGCTCTCGGTGCCGGCACCCGAGACGGCCTCTACCACGTAATCAATCGATTCCGTCAGTATTCCGGGGTCTGGTACTACACAGTGAAGATTCGCGCCTACGCGGATCTGACCTTCGCGACGGAGGCCTGGATGACGCTACTGATGTTCGAAGTGAACGGTCCGGCGTCGGTCACGGCGGAGTGGGTCGAAAAGAAGAACGGATGGCGACTCCCGCGCAACCGTTTCTAGTGTGACGCAGGGCACGCTCAATCTCGTTGACGCTCCCGGTGGCGGGCCCTACAATACGCTACTCGCGCAACGCGGGTCGCGTGAGTAGCTCAGGCAGACCCGATTGATCGCCCAAGGACTCAATGCAGCCCACACGAATACTCATCGCCGACGACCACAAGATCTTTCGTGAGGGACTGCGCACTTTGCTCACCAATCAGCCCGGTGTGGAAGTCATCGGCGAGGCCGACAACGGACGTACGACGGTTGCGATGGCCGCCGATCTGCAACCCGACGTGGTGATCATGGATGTCGCCATGCCAGAGCTCAACGGAATCGACGCGACCCGCCAGGTCGCGAGTTCCTGCGCGCAGACGAAGGTGCTCGCACTCTCGATGCACGCCGACAGTCGGTTCGTCACGCGCATGCTCACCGCGGGTGCGCACGGTTATCTTCTCAAGGATTGTGCGTTCGAAGAATTGACGCTCGCGATACAGACGGTGCTCGATGACGATGTCTATCTTAGTCCCGGTGTTGCGGGGGTGGTCGTGCGAGCGATGCAGAGCCGGGTCGACGAGCTTGGCACACAGGCGCCCGAATTGACGCCTCGTGAGCGGGAAGTGCTGCAACTGGTGGCCGAAGGACGCACGACTCGAGACATAGCGGGACTGCTTCACGTGAGCGTGAAGACGATCGAGACGCACCGTAAACAAATCATGGACAAGCTCGAGTTGCGCAGCGTCGCCGAACTGACCAAGTACGCCGTCCGCGAGGGGCTCACCTCGCTCGACGGATAGGTCTCATTGCCCCAGAAGTTCGCCTTGCTGCGGTGCCGCAATCGGCAGCACGGATGCGAATACTCGCTGAATTCGTGCGATCACGGTTCGGTAGGGCGCTTCTTCGGCGCTGTCTTTGCGGAACACAGCACGTGCTCCCAGTTCTCTCGCGGCGACGGCGACGCGAGAGTCATCCATCGCCGTTAGAACGGCAATCGGTAGTTCGATCCCTTCCTTTTGGAGTGCTTCCAGGACCGACATTCCATCGAGTACAGGCATGATGATGTCCAATAGAACTGCGTCGGGCCGTTCTTGGCGAATCAACTCGAGTCCGTCTCGGCCATTGTCTGCGGTCAAGACTTCGTAGCCTGCGTCTTTGAGCTGGAATTCCAGAAGAGAGCGATACTCCGCGTCGTCTTCTACGACGAGGACCCGCTGTGCATTCGGGGCAAGTGAGTCGATACTTCGCGCGATTGTGTCGGAACTCTCGAGTGCACCTACGTAGGCGAAACCGACCTCCGGCGAATACAACAGGATGTGTGCTACGCCCAGTGCCTGCATCTGCTGAATGAGCTCGTCGCCGTATTGATCGACGAATGTTGAAGCGACGATCGCGACGTCGGCGCGCCAGTGGCCGAGCGTATGGAGCGCTTCTTCAGGGGCGTGGGCGGTTCGACAGTCTATTCCGCTGTCCGCGGAAATCGCTGCGGCGCGGGCGCTCAGGTCCTCGTCGCCGATCAGCACGAGCACGCGAGCTGCGTGGGATGAGGAAGCGTGTTCCTGAGTCGAATCGGCTGATATGCGATTCCCGACCGAAGCCGTTGCCGCAGGTATCGTGAATTTGAACGAGCTGCCCAACCCAACGGTGCTCTCGACCCAAATACGGCCGCCATAGTGTTCGACAATCTCGCGGCAGATACATAGCCCGAGCCCTGTGCCTCGCTGTTCGCTGCCCACCGCTTTCGTATTTCGTACCTGATGAAAGCGATCGAATACCTTTCCTAGGTCTGCCTCGGGGATTCCGGGGCCGCTGTCGTTTACGTCGAAGACCATTGCGCCGTCGAGCTCGCTGGCGCTGATGCAAATCCGACCGTTCTCCGGCGTGTACTTCAATGCATTGTTGCCGAGGTTGGTCAGCACTTGAATGAGTCTGTCGTGATCCGCGACGCTGCAGGGCAACGTTTCGGAGATCGTGCAGCTGAGGTCGATAGACTTGTCCATCGCCAACGCGCTGAGACTACCAATGACATCATCACAGAGCGTTCCGGCTTTGATCACAGTGTCGTTCCATTCGACACAGTCCGCCTCGATCTTCGTGAGATCGAGAAAGTCGTTGATCAGGCGTGTGAGGCGCTCGCCCTCGGACAGGATCGTCTGACCGAAGCGTGCAACGACCTCGGGCTTGCTCTCATGATGCTTGGTGATGATCTTCGCGGCGGAGACGACCGCTGCGAGCGGTGTCCTGATCTCGTGGGAGACTTCGGAGAGGAATTTCGTCTTGAGATCGTCGACCTCTCGAAGTCTGGCGTTCGCGATCTCGAGCTCTGCGGCCCAGCGCTCCAGGGTCGCATGGCTGGTTGCGAGCTTTTCGTGTGCTCGCGGGTCAGAATCATCGGGCATCTGCCGACTCGGCGCGACGACTCTAGCGATGGTATGTCTCAGCGAAGCCGCATCGATCAGGTCCGCGCATAGGAAATCGGCGGCGCCTGCCGAAAGGGTGTGCGACGCGAAGTACTCGTCCCCGGTGTTCAAGACCGCAACGACTGGAGCCTCTCCAATAGTTGCTGCCCGATTTACGAGTGAGGACGCGGGGTCTATTCCTTGATCGGAGAGAATCAAGAATACGATGTCGGATTGCGCATCAGCTGTTTCCAACTGTGCCTCGCGCAGGTCGCACGACCATTCCGGCAACTGCTGTAGCGTCTGCTCCAGCTTCGTTCTTATCGCCTCGTCGTCGCCGATGATGTACGCGGACAGTTGTCTCGCTTGTCCCATTCCCGCTCCTCCGTTGGGCGCGTTGGCCACGCCGAGGAAGTTGTTTGAACTTCCAGCGAGGCAGTGAAGCAAGAGGTGTGCCTGAGGGCGGATATGCGGCGCCGTGTGCCGAATGTCTAGACAGGAGTATGTGTTTTCCTGACACACCCGCATCATGCGTGATTGCGTCGTGCATGGAACAGTACGTGTAGAACCTCATTTTCGTACTGTGGCGTTACACTTTCGACGGCGGCGCGAGATCGTACAGGCACGTACGATCCGGTTTTAGTTACCTCGATGTAGGTCTAGTGCTCTTGTGTGGCATGCGATTTGCTTCGATTACGTGGTCGTCGTTTCACCATGGAGTTCGCTACAGCGATGTATGTAAGGCCGCAACGCACGCACGATCGAGGCTTCACGGTCGTGGAATTCACCGTCGTGATGGCGATCGTGGCTCTGTTGTTGACGTTCGGAGTTCCGCGGCTGCGCGATGCTGGAGAGCGGACACGGGCCGCTGCCGCCGTTCAGTACTTGTTGGATGTCCGCTTGGCTCAGGACCGCTACCGGGCTGTTCGCGGGCACTATGCGCAAGACGTAGCCGATCTGGAGCTGACGGCAGCGGCTCCGGAGCACTTCGAGGTCGGTCTCGTAAGACTAACCGAAAATCAGGCAGGCCGTGATCTAGTCTCTAATTCGGATTCGCAAGGCTGGTCGCTCTCGCTCGCAAGGCACGTAGAGACGTCGAGCTACGGTGCTTACACGATCACCTACAACGAACGCGGTTACGACTCAGCGTCCAGTACCCTCCGCGATCTCCCAGCCATCTCCCCATTGGACGACGACGTCCGGCTACTTCCTTGACAGGCCGCCCGTAGATTCGACTCCGCTGGGAAGCGGGCGAGCCTTCTACACGATGCCGCTACCGGGCGTCGCTAGAAGCTGTCGATGTAGCCGGAGGCTACCGGCTCGGCGGGCGCACCAGGAACCGTAGCGACCCTCCCTCGGATCTCGATGCGCTCGGCTCTGACGATTCCGGTGTCTTCGAGTACGCCGACAATCCCTACTGCGACATCCGGTCCCAGATCGGCGGCGACGCCTCCGATGATCCGCGTCGTATCGGTCACGCGAAAAACGCGACGTCCACCCAGCACAAAGCGGCGCGCGCCAATACGAGCGGTCACGATGCCTTCCAGTTTTACGATTCGGTCTGTGTCTTCCGAGGCGGCACGTGTGAAGAAGCGCACGCTCATGGCTGTCGCCAATCGGTTGATCGGCGCGTCGATGATGATCGTTCGTACTTCCAATCCGTCGACGACGCCGCCGGCAGGTACGTCGGAGAGTTCAGCCATCGCGTAGCTGATGGTTACGCCGCGGATCGTGAACGTTTCGGCGATGGTGTCGACGTTCTCGATGACCCCGCGCACGGCAAAGCCAGAGTCGACGATAGAAGTCGACCCGGCGATTCTGGTTACGCGTATGTTTCCGTTTGCGTCGACGAATCCGCTTACCTCGACGTTCTTTCCCACGGCTGCGGTGTCGGAGAGCGTCAAGTCTTCAACTACCGTGTCCGGTCCGAATACTAGATTCCCGCCGAGCACGGAGGCCGTCGCGAGGTCCGATGCGACCGTTTCGAGCGGGCCTTCGAGAAGCGTAGTCACTTCGATCGTATCGGCGACGCCCGTGAGTCGGTCGGCGTCGAGTTGTCCCTCAACGGTTACAATCATTCCCAGACCCAGCTGGCTCGCCGTCGCGGGCTCGCCGTCGCGTGTGACGACGGCAGTGGAAGTGTCGAATTCGACGTCGTTGACGATGACGCTTCCGAATCCACTAATAGCGCCGAATACGATTCCGGTTCCGCCGATGCCGCCGCCGTGGCCGCCTCCGCCGCAGGAGCTGACGAACAGGCTGAGGGCGGCCGCGAGGACTGCTCGATGAAAGAAGGGGGGTCTCAGGTGATTTGGGGTAGCTTTTAGGGGGGTCACTGGGGTTCGTCCTCGTCGACGTCTTCTTCGTAAAAATAGATCCCCAATGCTGCACGCTTGCGCCCCTCGCCGACGACGTCGGGGTTGGAGTCGCGGTCGCGCGAAGCCATCCAGCCGTCGAGCTCCTCGAGCAGGCGCTGCGCTCGCTTCGCCGCGAGGTCGCGGACTTCGCGCGCGGGCGCGTCCGGCAGATTGTCGTAGGATACCTTACGCTGGAAGTACGCGTCTTCGGGCGGGCACTGAAGATTGTGATCGATACAGGCGATGAGGTCGGAGACGTCGGTGCCCAGGATCGCCAATTTGTCGGCCTCTCCGCTCTGCGGCACGTATGCGCGAGCAAGCAGGTGAACTCGACCGTCTTCGTCGAGCGCCACCGCTGAGACGCGGGTCAATTCATCGAGGATTGCACGCGCGGGGACATCACCGCTGTGCTTGCGTACAAGCGATGCGAAGCTGCGCTCACCGGCTTCTACCTCCAGGACGGTAGGGCCGCCGTTTTCGTCGGTGTACTCGCGATCGCGTGTCCATCCGCTGATCACGCGCGCCGCGCGGTTGTAACGATCCACCGCGCCTTGATCATCCGGGCGAGGAAGGGAGGTCACGCGCTTCACCTCTTTTCGCGACAAGCCTGTGAGGACCGACACGCGAGATTGGCTCTGCTTGCGGCCGGGGATCGTGAACTCCTCGTTGGCCGTCTCCACGTACACGCGCTTGGCCAGGTCAGCGAACGCCCCGTACGGCACGCCGTAGCGCAGCAGGACGCGCACGAGCGGTCGCAGCAGGGTGAGTACTGCTGCGGCCAGCGCTTCGGCGGCGGTCTTCTGGACGGGGTTTGGGCTCATGTTCCCAAGCGGCTCTCTGGACCGATGCTACACTAAGTTCCTGTCTTTCCTAGCTTTTTCTGCATGGAGCCAGAAAAGCACACTTGCGGGATTGACCGATCTCTTACTTTGGGAATATAATCCCAAAATAAGAGATCGGCAACCCGGTTCTGCGTTCGTGTTCTTCACGAGCGAGAGAGGGGAGCCGGTGGTGGTGAAGGTGTAGAGGCCGAGTCTTCAAACGGCGAGAAGACAAGGCGTCTCACTCCCCGCGCGAGGGGGCGGCGTGATACGGCGAGCGCTAAGCCTTCGCGAGGGCGGCCGATCCCGGTTTCGGGGTCGGCCGTTTTAAGTTGATGCGCGCTTGCGAACGTTGGGACCGTGGCGACCGTCGCGCGGGACGCTGTGCTCCCAATCGGCCAGCAACGCGCGTGTCGCGGCGATGAATGGCAACGGTTGGTCGAGAATGAGGTGGTGATGTGCCTGCGGGATCTCGATGACGGGCGCGTTGCGATCTAGGAGCTCGTACATGTATTCGCCCGTCTCAGGCGGGACGAGATCGCTCAGTTCGCCACGAAGCAGTCCAATGCGACAGCGTGTGTTGGCGAGGAATTCGCTCATTGGCGTCAGCGTAACCTTCTCGAATACCTTCGGATCGAATTTCCAGCACCAGCCCAGCGGCGTCTCGTGCAGCGAGTGCTCGGCTACGTAGCGAACGATAAATCCGTTATCGCAAGGCTGCGGGGGAACGAGAACGAAGTGTGAGATTGCCTCTTCTCGCGTCGCATACGTCTTGGGACGCCGGAACATGCGGCCGCGCGAGCCCTCTTCGCTTTCGGGGTCCGGTTTGCGAACGGGCGAATCCACGATGATCGCACCCGCCAATCGGTCTCCGTATAACGACGCCGCGACGATGCTGACAAATCCACCGAGACTGTGACCGATGAGGACCGGCGGCGCGTCGAACCTGGCAGCCTCGGCCACGGCTAGGACCTCTTTTGCCCAGGTCTCGCGAGGGTATGACGCACGTCGACCGCTGTCGCCGTGACCGCTGAGATGCGGTGCGACGACGTGATACTGCGTTGCCAGCAGCGGAGCCAGGAACGTCCACCAGTGTGCATGCGCCGCACCGCCATGCACCAGCACCAAGCCCGGTGCGTTCGCATCGCCCCACTCGAGATACCGGATCGGGCAGGCGTCGACTTCGATCTCGTGTTCGTCGTAGGGCGCGGCGAGTGCGTCCGAGAACCATTTAGGCGTGGCTTCGATACGCTCATTCTCCACGGGCGCGACGACGAATCTAGCTCTGCGGTGACATCCTGGGGGCAGCCTTGTCTACATGCAGCGCTCCGAGCATAAGCGGTTGTGGTCTCGCGAAGTTACTCCATCTGGGGGTCGGAGTTGTCGCCGTTCGTACTCAAGGTCCTGGCGCTCTGTCGCTACTGCGGGGTCGACGTGCGCCTGCTACCCGACCAAGGCACTTGGTTGGAGAATATTGATGTCGCGTTGAGAGTGGAGCGAATAAAGAAAGGGCAGCTCCCGCTGACCTTTCCGCGGTTGAGCGAGTACGATGAGTTCCCACTTACACCGTATCTGCTCGGTGAGAAGGGAGAGAACCTCTACGACTCGACAGCGATCGCCGATTGGTTCGACGCGCGACTCATTCAGCCCGGCGCAAAATTAGTCCCCGAGGATCCAGCCATCGCTTTTTCCGTGCGCCTGATCGACGAGTACTTCGACGAGTGGGGGCTGTATATGGTGCACCACAATCGTTGGGTGACATCTGCGCACGGCAATGATGCCGGTGATCGCCTCGCCAACGAATACCGCAGCCTCGTTCCGCGACCTTTGCGTCCACGGTTTTCCCGATGGTTCAGCGAGCGGCAGACTCGACGCCTGCCGTACCTGTTCAGCGTCGCCGATCCCGATCTACCCATCCAGGGGCTAGCCAAGAAGCGGCAGCCGCCCGCGCCACCGGATTTTCCGGCGACGCAGCATTTGCTCGACGATGCGTTCGCCCGAATGCTCGACGCGTTGGAGGGCGTTCTCACGCGCAGCCCGTTTCTGCTTGGCGACCGACTCACGTTGGCCGATGCTAGTGCGTACGGTCAGTTGGCGATGAATACTCAAGACCTCGAGGCCGACGAACTCATCGCTGAGCGTGCGCCCGCTACCTACGCGTGGATCGAGCGCATCGCCAACGGTGATGCGCGTCCGGCCCATGCATCCGGCAGCGCGCGGCTACAGCTGTCGCCTGAGCTGGAGGCGTTGCACGAGGAGATTTGCCGCACGTTCGTCCCCCTGATGAGGCAGAACGAAGCGGCTTACGGCCGCCATCTGGCGGTGGGGGAGGCGCAGTTCAACGAGGCCGGATTCGACGCCGGGCACGGCCTCTACAAAGGCGTGATCGATGGTCACCCATTCAGGGCGGTGGCGAAGACTTTTCAGGTGAAAGTATGGCGTCGCCTGCTCGACCAGTGGCGGCTCCTCGATCGGGATCAACGAGCCTCGTTCGGTGCCTTCGAGCAAGTAATTGCTGACGACACCGACTAAGGTCTTCTCCAGCGAACATGGGGGGACTTGCGCGGTTGACCAGGCTTTTTGCCCGATGGTACGGTTCAACGATGGCCGCCGTACGCGCACCCGTTTGTCGCGTTGTCGGAACTGAGCGCAGGAGCAAAATGAGCACGAATATCGAGAGTAAGATGGATTTGGTGGTACGCGTCGGTGGTGCGTTGGCTCGATTTTCAATGGTAGCGATTCTCTCCTACGCGCTGCAGCCCTACGACTCAATTGCGGCGGCGCCATCCGACGAGTTCCGATGTCGCGACGGCATCGCCAAGAGCACTCGCAAGGCTGCGTCCACGATCGTCAACGCACGCGCGAAGTGTCTCAAGCAGCGGCTGCGGTTCAGGCTCGGCGCATCGGTGGATTGTATGGCCGATCCACCTGCACTCGGCGGTCCCGGATCGGGCGACGCCGTAACCGATTCGCAGGTCGCGAAGATCCTCAAGCGACGTGATGCGGCGAGGAAACTGTTCGCTTCGCGTTGTAAGGATGTTGATCTTGCTGCGACGGGGATCGCCAACGTTTGTGCGGCACCGGCAACGACCACCGACGAAGTCGCCGAGTGCGCGATAATGGATTTGGCGAAAACCGGCGGTGACAACCTGACCGAGATCATTAATGTCGCACAACCGCCGGTCGCACCCCCCGGCGGCGCGCGCAAGTGCTACGAAGTCATCAATCGCGCGATCCGCTTCAACGAGCGCAAACTCAATTCGATTCGCGGTGATTGCTTCAAGAACGCCGAGCGCAGCGGAGCGTCGAGCGCAGCTTGCCTGGCGACCGCCGCACCTCCGGGCATCGTCAATCCCACCGGCGACGTGAGGGTGGATGAAGACCTCGTGAAACGCCTGACGAGCATGCGAGGCAATATTTTCCGATTCTGTGAGGGCGTTGATTTTGCGTCGCTCGGCTTCGATACGCATCTTTCTGATCCAACGGGCGGCAGCTTCACGCTCGACGACGCGTTCGGCGAACTCTACGACGCGCTGCTCGATGAAGTGACCGTGATCAATGCCGCGATATGGCCCTCGGTGGCCTACTGCGGCGACGGGAACACGGATGCCGGTGAGCAATGTGACGACGGCAATCGAGTAAGCTGCGACGGCTGTGACCGCGACTGTTCGTTGCCCGTCTGCCAAAACGGAGCGGCTTGCGCGCCTGAGCTCTGTGACGACGGTAATCCCGACCCGGGCGATGGTTGCGACGGTTCATGTATCGACGAGATCTGCGGCAATGGAATCATCCAGCCCGCAAACGGTGAGGTTTGCGATGACGGTGTCGGCAACAGTGACGTGCTGCCCGATTCCTGTCGTACCGACTGCCAGCCTGCCGACTGCGGCGATGGCGTCATCGACACCGGTGAAACCTGCGATCCGCCAAACGGTGTAACCTGCGATGGAAACTGTCTGTCGCCCGGCTGCGGCAATGGATTCCTCGATCCCGGTGAACAGTGCGACAACGGCGGTGCGAACAGCGATGTAGCGCCCGATGCATGCCGCACGACGTGTACGCTGCCTAGTTGCGGGGACAATGTGACCGACACCGGCGAGCAATGTGATCCTCCTGATGGATCACTCTGTGACGTCGACTGTTCCTTCTTGAATTGCGGTAACGGTGTGCTCGATCCCGGCGAAGATTGCGATGATGGGGCGGGTAATAGCAATAGTATCCCTGACGCGTGTCGGACCGATTGTACCGATCCCGGATGCGGTGACGGCGTTACCGACAGTGGCGAAACCTGCGACGACGGCGGTGAATCCGCGACCTGTGACGATGACTGCACGGCGGCGGCGTGTCCTGACGGGAACGCAAACGCGGCTGCTGGTGAGCAATGCGACGATAACAACGCGGTCGATGGGGATGGCTGCGATTCCAATTGTACCAACACGGGTTGCGGAAATGGCATAGCGACGGCTGGAGAATTCTGCGACGACGCCGGCAACAGTCCGACTTGCGACGCTGATTGCACGGCCGCGTCTTGTGGAGACGGATTCACGAACGGCGCGGCCGGCGAGACCTGTGACGATAGCGGAGAGTCCGCGTCCTGCGATGACGACTGTACGTCGGTGGTCTGTCCCGATGGCAACGTCAACGAGACCGCTGGGGAGGAGTGCGACGACGGCAATACTACGCCGGGCGACGGATGCAACGCGAGTTGCCTGTGTGGCCCGGGATCGGGGGAGGTCGGGTGCGGTCCTGCGGATCCACAGTGTCCGTCGATCGGCGAAGCGACGATCTACGCCACGACGAGTGTGGCGACCTGCGCGACCAACGGAGACTGTATCGTCGGTACCTGCGATACCGGTATCGGTCTATGCAAAACGACCTCGACTCTCGATACCGGCTGGACGGGCATCGCGCACGGCTCCGACGTGAATGATGCGGTCACGCAGCGCGCTAGTCTGCATTGCCCCGGCCCCTTTGACGGAGGTGCCGCGCAGCCTTGCGGGCAGTGTCAGGTGCTAGGATTGCGTGCGGACACACGCGATTGCCGCTGCGCCAATGACAACCGCGCGGTTTGTGATGAGCCGTTCCAGGCCGACGCCGACGACTGTGCCGGCAATCTCTGTAACTGCTACCTGGGCGGTCCGCTTCCGCTCTCCGCGGGCAATACGCCGGCCTGTTCGGTCAACCGGTTCGCCCAAGACATCTCGGGGACGGCGAACGTAGATCTCGGAGAAGGTAAGGTGACCGCTAACCTGGCCGCCGTTGCCTATCTCGGTATCAATCTGATCCTGCCTTGCCCGGCCTGCGGCGGAAGCTGCGTTGCGCCTGCCGGATCGGTCGGTGCCCCCTGCGCCGTCGATCTGAGCTGCGACACTGCGCCTGGCGCGGGCGATGGTGTGTGCGGCAACTATGACAGCACTCCGAAGGATGGAGTCCGCGAGGGAACGTGCATCGGAGGTCTCAACGACGGGCAGTCGTGCGACATCGATGCGTACAACAGCACCTTCCCGGCACCGGGGCCGTCTCTGTCAGGAATGAGTCTCGATTGCTTCCCGGATCCCGGCAAGAATGTTTCGGGTACCGGACTGAACATTTCGCTGTCGCAGACGACCGGTACGTCGGCTCTGCCTCCCGCGTCCATCACCTGCGGTTTCCCGCCGTTCGTGACCTACGACTGCCCTTGTGGACAGTGCTCCAACGATACGGCGATACCGTGCTCATCGGATGGTGACTGCACGGGCGGTACCTGCGTGAGCGCGAGTAGCGGTGCTCCGTTGCCCGATCAATGTAGTACGACAGGGAACTGCGTCGATCTCGGCGGGGGCGTCGGCGAATGTGGAGTCGGTCCGGTCGATTCGTTGTGCGATGGCATCGTACGGGCGGACGGCCAGGGATTCATCGGTTGTCTCGGTAATGTAGACTGCGAACCAGGCACCATCGGCATCGATGCGGGGGCGTGCACATTGCAACGCCAACGTCCGTGTTTTCTCGATCCGGTGACCGTCAGTGGAACCCCCGATACGAGCGCCCCGATCGCAGGCGCTACGTTCTGCATCGCGAAGACTTCGAACGGCGGAATCAATACAGTTGCAGGACTTCCGGGGCCGGCGCGTGTACGCAACCAGGCTAGGGCGAAGACGTACTGCGGCAGCGACACGAATGTCCAGTACACTCCGGGCATCGGCGGCTGTCCGTAGGGCTGATACAAACGCAACACGGCGGCTCAGGCTGATGCCCGGGCCGTCGTGTTGCGGTGTGAATTCAGGACTGATCGACTAGGGGATCGAGTCCACGCTTGGTTGGCGGTGCGGAGTGCGCAGCTTGCGAAGCGCTTTCGCCTCTATCTGCCGGATACGTTCGCGAGTCACCGCGAATTTCGCGCCAACTTCTTCGAGCGTATAGTCCGTCTTCTCGCCAATACCGAAACGCATGCGGAGGATGATTTCCTCACGTGGCGTAAGCGTCGATAGAACTTTGCGCGCGGCTTCTTCCAAGCGGAGCGCATCGGTCGCATCGGTGGGGGAGATCGATTTGCGATCTTCGACGATGTCGCCGAGCGAGTTCTCTTCGTCGTCACCGATCGGTGTTTGCAACGACACCGGCTCCTTGACGATCTTCAGGATCTTGCGGACTTTCGCCGCAGGGAGATCCATCTGCTCCGCAATCTCTTCCGGAGTCGGTTCACGACCGAGCGTCTGTACCAGGTACCGCGACGTGCGCAGCACTTGGTTGATCGCTTCGGTCATATGGACCGGGATACGAATCGTTCGCGCCTGATCGGCAACCGCGCGGCTTACCGACTGACGAATCCACCAGGTCGCATACGTGGAGAACTTGTAGCCGCGCTGGTACTCAAACTTCTGAACGGCACGCATGAGGCCGATGTTGCCTTCTTGGATGAGATCCAAGAAGCCGAGGCCTCGGTTGCGATAGCGCTTGGCGATCGAGACCACGAGTCGAAGATTGGCCTCAATGAGCTTGCGCGTTGCAATCTGAGCACGCTGCTCGCCGGTGCTCACGCGCTTGAGAACCCATTCCAGGTCATCGACCGACATACCGAGACCTGCCTCCACGTTCTTGAACATGACTCGGGCGGCGACGATGTCCTCGCCGAGCTTCTCGGCAGCGCGGGCCGTCAGTTTGCTGTCGCCAAGGGTTACACGGCCGTTTCGCACCGGCGCCTTGGTTCGTCCGCTGAGTTTCTTGGCGAGCTCGGCGGCGCTCAGTCCGCTCTTCTTCTCTGCCCTTCGCACGATCCGTAGGCCGGGGCGGCACAGAGTTCGCGCCTCGTCGAGTTTCTTCACGAGGATGCCGATGTGCTTGTCGGCGAGATTCATGTGGACGAGGTGCTCGACGACACGCTGCCGTGTGGCTACGAACTTCTGGATCTTCTTTGCGCGCGCATTGGCGCCTTCAGGCACGTCTTCGTCCGGCGATGGAAGGTTCGACGGGAGGCTCTCTCTGTACGTGCGCGCGAGTCGTTTCAGGGTCCCCATGTCCTTGAGGAACTTCTTGACTCGCTGCTCGGCACGACCTTCGCGTGAGACGCCTTCGCTGTCGCTCTCCTCGTCGAAGAGGTCTTGTGGATTGATGTCGCCTGCCTTGAGTCGATCGGCGAGTCCTAGCACGTACGAGAGAGACATCGGTAGGCCGTAGACGCAGTCGCGAACGCAGTGGTTGCCGGCCTCGATCTCTTTAGCGATCTCGACTTCTTGCTCACGTGTGAGTAGCGGGACGCTGCCCATTTCCTGCAGGTACATGCGAACCGGGTCGGTGACGTCACCTGCGTAGTCGCGCTCGTTGCCGGCGAGCTTCGCTGGACTGGCCGTCGGGCGGGCCGGATCCGGAGCCTCGGCATCGTCGGTGGTTCGGGAGTCGCTGCCGGACCACTCGTCATCGTCTACCGCGAAGAACGCCTCATCTGGGTCTGCGGCTTCTTCTTCCTCTTCGGTTTCTTCGCTGTCGGTGGTCGCAGCGCCGTCCGTCGCGGGCGCCTGTAGAACCTCGATATCCTGTTCGGCTAGGGCGTTCAGGACTTCTTTGATGTCTTCGGTCTCGACTTCGTCGGACGGAAGTACCCGTGCGACGTCGGCGTAGGTTACATGGCCGTTCTCGCGGCCGAGTTCCATCAGCTGCTCGATCGCAGAGGCTACATCATTCTTTTTGGCCGGTCGTGCCATTCGTACTCCATGCGCGTCTGGGGGGAAGAGCCGTGGCAGCCAGTGCTCACATAGGGCCCTGGGGTCGGCGCGCAGACCCCGCAACTCAATTGGATCCATTGATCGCTCGCAATTGCAATGAACACGTTCCCGGAGCGCACGTCGGGTGCGGATCGGACCTCCCGAGCGGGGGAGAGGACTGCGTCTGACGGGGCATATACCCACCCAGACAGGGGGGGCGGTCGCCCCGAGGCGGTAGTCTGCGGTCGAGCGCGGCTCGCGCTCACCCTGGGCTCGATTGGGGGGACTATCCGGCAACAGCGCGATAGAACAATGGTTTTCCGCCCACGGTGACCAGGAACAGCGCATGGATAGTGCTGTGGGGGTGTCGGGGTGACGCTCCGGGTCGTGACATTGGCCGGGGCATCGGGCAAAGCCTGCACAATGGGGCCAGAGATCGATATAGAGACCATCGGCGAGGAGGTCGGGCTGCTGGAAGGCATTCGAACCACCCGCGCGATACGGCGATTCAGCGCGGAGCCTGTCGCGGCGGAACTGATCCGCAAGGTTGTGGAAGCCGGGACTTTTGCGCCCAGCGGGGGCAACCGGCAGCCCTGGTCGTTCATCGCGGTGACGGATCGCGAGCGCCGCGCGTGGGTCGCGCAACGCTATAAACGTGCTTTCGATGACTACATCGCGCCTGCGCGGGAAGCCGCCGATGGCTTCTCGACTGCCCGTCGCCGCAGCATGGAGTCGGCGATTCATCTTGCGGAGACGCTGGCAGAGGTCCCGGTTCATCTGTTCGTAGCAGGGTGGACGCGACGCGGGCAGCCCCAACACCAGGCGCTCTATCCCGCGATCCAGAACATCTTGCTTGCCTGTCGCGCGGTGGGGCTCGGCGCCTGTATTACCAGTGTGCATCTCGCGTTCGCGAGAGAGATCGACGGTTATCTCGGCCTGCCGGAGTCGCAGCCTAGCTGCGCATTGATTCCGATCGGCTGGCCTTTGATCCCGTACAAGAAGCCCGTTCGGCGGTCTGTTGACGACTGCCTGTTTTGGGATCGTTTCGACGCGTGAAAGATGGGATCAGGACGGAGTGCCGGCGGGCTTTGGCAAGCGCAGAAGGCAATCGCAGAAGGCCGGAGCAGAAGTCGTGCCGCCGCGCCCCGGGTCGGAATGGAGGGGGACAACCGACCCGGAACACGGCAGCGGATCAGGACGCGATTTGGAGGTCGTCCTGTTTGGAGTCTATCTCGATCGTTTCTTCGACCGAGACGTCGACCGCTCTCACGCTGCGGCGCGAGAGCAGCGGCATGATCCGAGGCTCGCGCTGGGGCAGCGCGCTCTTGCGTGAGCGAACGTCGTGGGCACGCAGACCCGCGCGAATATATTCGGGATCGATGCCCAGCACGTTGCAGATATTGTCGAACGAAAAGGGCCACGTGGTGTCATGCGATCCGATCCATTCGCGTGCTTCGTTACATTCCTGACGTTTCTCCGGATCGCGCGACAGCGCGTAGCGCTGGTATACGATCACAGCGTCCTCGAGAACGGCCAGCATCAGCCTGCGCTCGCCGTCTAGGCCCGGCATACGGGCCTCGCCCGAGAAATACTGGTCGGGGAGTAGGGACTGCGGGTCGGAAGTATTTAGCACCTGAGACGTCATTGCCTTTCCTCTTGTGACCGCGAGTGCCTGGGACGGGCGTTTCGCCTGCCTCGCTCGCGATTGTGCTAGGTATGACTGCGTCGGCGGCGCGATTATTCAGCCCAGACGGCTCTCAGAGTATGCTTTTTTTCAATTTCTGCCCCGATTACGGACTGCTAGGACTACTGACGTGACTCGACTGGGTAGGTACGCGATCTATCAGGTGCCCGGGATCGCTGTAGTGGCGGCCGGCGTCTGGATGGGCTGTATGTACGCCGGACTCCCGGTTTGGGGCGGCGTGGCGTTGCTCACGGCGTGGATCGTGAAGGATGTCGCGATGTATCCCCTGGTCGCGGACGCCTACGACTCGTCTCCGATCGGCGATCCGGCTCGGTTGCTCGGACGGGAAGGCATCGTCATCCAGCCGCTCGGGCCGAGCGGCTATATCAAGCTCGGCGGGGAACGATGGCGCGCTCGAGGATACCTCGACACCGGTGAGCTTCCCAAAGGGACGCGCGTTCGCGTCGAGTCCGTCGAAGGGCTTACGCTGCACGTCAGCGTCGTGGACGCACCATTGGATACATAATTCTGCGTACGCGTCCTGGCACATCTCGACGTGCCCAGTGAGCGGCAGCCCTGTGTCGGCATCGGCACCGGTCGTTCGCATGATCGGGGCAGGCGCATGTGCCCTATATCTGTTGCACGCCGGCATGCGCGGCGTATGCTCAAGTATCGAGAGTTTCTACAAGAGTTCGTGCGAGCGGTTCTGTGTGTAGCGCCGTGCAGTGAGGAACCGGGATGGGGTCCTCTGCGTGGTTCGGAATATGCTTGAACAACCACGGTAGGGGCCCGCGATTGGGCTATGGCTGTCATTTCCAACGTTCGTCGCGATGTTCGGGCGGCATACCTGTTGTCTCGGACGAGACATGCGATGGAGCGGGTGCACCCCTCGGGGGACGATACGGTTGCGGATCTGTTCGAGTCTCGGGTTGATGAACATCCCGACGCTACCGCCGTCCACTGGGCGGGTAACGAGTACAGTTACGCAGAAGTAGAGTCGGCCGCCAACCGACTGGCGAACTGGGCGCTCGACGCGGGGATCGGGCGCGGCGACGTCGTCGCGCTGATGATGCGCAATAGGCCCGAGTACCTCTTCAGCTGGATTGGTTTGGCCAAGATCGGCGCGGAGATAGCGCTCATCAACACCCACCTCACTGGTACGCCTTTGGTCCATGCACTGAGCTCGGCAGATCCTACAATGATGATCATCGGATCTGAGAGCGGCAAGAACTTCGCGAGCGCACGCCACGATCTCGGCGCCGCTATCCCGGCCTATAGCATGGGCGCGCGCGTCGGTGGCTGTGAATTGCTCGATCCCGACTTCCTCGAAGCATCCGATGCGCGACCGCCGCGCGCTGTACGCGACGGGATGCACAGTGGCGACAATCTCTTCTACATCTACACTTCGGGTACCACCGGCAATCCCAAGGCCGCCAAGTACAGTCACTATCGTTTCCTTCAGACGGGCTATGCGTACTCCTGTCTTGCGAAGGTCACGGCGGAGGATCGGATCTACTGTGTCCTGCCTCTTTATCACTCGGCGGGCGGAGTGATCGCGGTCTCGATGGCGTTGCTCACCGGTGCTTCACTCGTTCTGCAGGACCGCTTCTCGGCGACGGGGTTCTGGAGCGATTGCAGAGAGCGAGGGGTTACCGTCTTCCAGTACATCGGCGAGCTCTGTCGCTATCTTCTCGCTGTCCCAGAGAACGCGTACGATCGACGCCACAACGTGCGATGCGCCGTCGGTAATGGCCTGAGCGCAGATATATGGGAGAGGTTTCAACGCCGATTCGGGATCGGGCAAATCATCGAGTTCTACACGACGACCGAGGCCAATTTTTCGTTGGTCAACATGGATAACAAGGTGGGCGCCGTAGGGCGCGTGCCGCCGTTTCTCAAGAAGCAGTTCCCGGTCGAACTGGTGAAGTACGACCATGACGAAGGGGAGCCGATGCGTGGCGACGACGGTTTCTGCGTGCGCTGCGACGCCGGAGAGCCTGGCGAGGCGATTGCGAGAATCGGGACCGATGAAGACAGTCTCGCGGGACGTTTCGAGGGGTACAAGAACGAGGAAGAGAACGACGCGCAGATCTTGTGTGGAGTATTCGAGTCCGGCGACCAGTGGTATCGAACCGGTGATCTGCTGAGTCGGGACGCCGAGGGCTATTTCTATTTCGTAGACAGAATAGGCGACACCTTCCATTGGAAAGGTCAGGCCGTCTCCACGGGGGAGGTTGCCCAAGCACTGCTCTCGTTCGGCGGTATTCTCGAAGCGAACGCTTACGGCGTTCCGGTCGTCGGGTGTGACGGACGTGCGGGCATGTCCGCCGTCGTCGTCAATGGGCGCTTCGACGCGAGAGCGCTGTATGACCACGTTACCGGTGTGTTACCGGAGCATGCACGGCCACTCTTCATTCGAATTCGAACCGAGATCGAGAAGACCGGCACGTTCAAGTACCGGAAAGTCGACAGGGTGCGCGAGGGATTCGACCCCGATGCCATTTCCGAGCCGCTGTACTTCCGAGATGATGCAGCGCGGTCGTACCTTGCACTCGATCGTGTGCTCTACGAACGCATCATCGGCGGCGACGTCAGACTCTGATCCATTCGTTACCTCTGGTCGCGGGTCGGTCGCTGGCCCGATCTCTTGGCGTGTGCCCGAGGCTCCCATAGACTGCGCTGCTGTGAAGTTCTGGCAATCGCTATCGTTCGCCGAGCCGGATCAGCTCGTCGCGCTCGCTCGCATCGCTGAGGAAGTCGGCTTCGACGGCGTGCTGATGTCGGACCATCTCTTTTTTCCGAAAACGCTCGAATCCTCGTACCCGTATTCCGAAGACGGTGTGCCGGTATTCACAGCCGAAACTCCGTTCCCGGATGCCCTACTGACGATTGCGGCGATGGCGTCCGTGACCACCCGCCTGCGCTTCTCGACGATCGTTTACATTCTGCCGCTCAGGCACCCACTCGAGGTCGCCAAGCAGTGCGCGACTCTTGCGATATTGAGCAACAATCGCTTCGCGCTCGGCGTCGGATCGGGATGGATGAAAGAGGAGTTCGAAACACTCGGTATCGAGTTCAAGCAACGCGGGCGGCGTTACGACGAGATGCTGGAAGTAATGCGTCGGCTATGGACGGACGGAGAAGTCGAGTACCACGGAGCGCATTTCGACTTCGACGCGCTCGCGATGCAGCCACAGCCGAGCCGCCCCGTTCCGATCTACATCGGCGGGGCCAGCGCGCCGGCGTTACGTAGAGCCGCTCGAGTCGGCGACGGCTGGATCGGGCCGGGGAGCGCACCGGAAGACGTTCCTGGTCTACTCGAGCGCATCGGATTGCTTCGCAGCGAGTACGGGCGCGACGATCGCGCCTTCGAGAATTTCGTACCGTTGGCCGCGGCGCCGGATCTCGATCTGTTCAAGCGCATGCAGGACGCGGGCGTCGATTCGACAGTTTCCTATCCATTCAACTACGCGCTCGGTCCGGCCTCGAGCCTTGACGACAAGCGGCGCGTGCTCGAGCTGTTCGCCGAGAATTTCATCGTCCCGCTCACGCCTTGATCGGGCATTCGTCACAGGGAGGAATTATGCGTCGCGAGATCTTTGCGGCGGCTGTTTTGGCCGCACTGGTGTGCGGGTGCGAGTACGCACCGCGCGCGCTTCCGCTCGATATGGATGGTCCGACAGCCGAGTGGCCGGAGTACGGCGGCGACAAGGGGGCACAACGGTACTCGCCTCTCGATCAGATTACCCCCGAGAATGTGGCGCGGCTGGACGTCGCCTGGGAGTACCGACACGGCGATGCCGCCGACGGAAGAGGGGAGTACAAACGAACCTCGTTTCAAGCAACTCCGATCGTAGTCGATGAGCGGTTGTACTTTTGCACCGCATTCAACCGAGTGATCTCGCTCGACCCGCGCACCGGCCGGGAGTTGTGGAAGTTCGATCCCGAACTGGCTGCGAAGTCCGGGCCCGGGCCCTATCCGCTGACGTGTCGCGGTGTCGCGCATTGGTCGGACACGAAGCCGGCATTGCAAGGAACTTGTCGCGCACGAATCTTCACGGGGACGCGCGATGCGGAGCTCATTGCGCTCGACGCGCGCACCGGATTGCCGTGCGCCGACTTCGGAAAGAACGGCCGCGTGCCCTTGCGTGAAGGCTTGGGCGCACATGAAGAGTGGGAGTACTACCCGACCTCGGCACCGCTGGTGATCGACGACGTTGTGGTCGTCGGTGCGCTCGTCGCCGACAACGTGCGCGTGGATGCACCGGGCGGGGTGGTTCGTGCTTTCGACGTACGCAGCGGTGCACTGCGATGGGCTTGGGATCCCGTCGCACCCGGCGCGAGCGCGCCCGAAGACGGACGTCGCTATGCGGCTGGAACGCCGAATGTGTGGGCGCCCTTGTCGGCGGATGCCGAGCGCGGCATCGTCTACGTGCCCACTGGCAACCCGTCGCCCGACCTATTCGGTGGCGAGCGCGATGGTATCGACCACTACGGCAGTTCGGTCGTCGCACTCGACGCCGCGGATGGAACCGTGCGCTGGTACTTCCAGACGGTTCATCATGACGTCTGGGACTACGATGTTCCGACGCCACCCAGTCTGTTCAGCCACGCTGGGGTTGGTGGCGGTAGGCCCGCACTCGCACAGCCGACGAAGATGGGGCACGTTTTCCTACTCGACAGTACGACTGGAGAGCCGCTCTACCCGATCGAAGAGAGAATCGTGCCGGGCGACGGCGTTGCCGGCGAACAACTCTCTCGCACTCAGCCGTTCCCGACGCATCCACCGTCGCTTCATCCGGCGCGCTTGGATATCGACGACGCTTTCGGCTTCCACCCGTTCGATACGGCCGATTGCAAAGACCGCATCGCCGCGCTGCGCAACGACGGATTGTTCACGCCGCCGAGTCTCACCGGCACACTGCAGTATCCGGGCTCTGCGGGAGGCCCGAACTGGGGCGGCGTGTCGATCGATCCCATGGCCGGCGTCATGTTCGTCAACCAGATGCATTCGGCGGCCGTGGTGACGCTGATTCCCAGAGAGGAGTTCGACGCACTCGACGCCGACTCCGCGGTGTATCCGGAAGAACTCTATCCAATGAAGGGCACGCCGTATGGCGTGAAACGTTCTCCGCTCCTCTCCAGCGCGGGAGCACCGTGCAATCCACCGCCGTGGGGAACGTTGACCGCGGTCGATCTGGCCACCGGAAAGACGTTGTGGCGCAGCAACCTAGGGACGACGCGCGACCAAGCACCTTGGCCGATGTGGCTCGACCTCGGTGCGCCCAACCTGGGAGGCTCGGTCGTTACGGCCGGCGGCCTGGTTTTCATTGGCGCGACCACCGACAAGTTCTTCCGCGCGTTCGACGCGCGAAACGGGCAGGAAGTGTGGCGACGACGGATTCCGTACACGGCAAGCGCGACGCCTGCGACCTATCGGCTGAGCGCAGACGATAAACAGATGGTCGTCGTGGCAGCGGGTGGGCATGGCTGGTCGCAGCCCGGCGACGCTCTGATCGCGTACGCGCTTCGCGACTAGGCAGCTCGCGAGAAACGCGCGTGTGTTAGGCGCGCTCGATCGCCATGGCGGTCGCTTCGCCGCCGCCGATGCAGAGTGCGGCCACACCTCGCTGCAGATCGTACTTTTCCAGTGCCGCCAGCAGCGTGACCAAAATGCGCGCGCCGGACGCTCCGATCGGGTGCCCGAGGGCACAGGCTCCGCCGTGTACGTTCACCTTTTCGTGTGCGAGTTCCAGATCTCGCATCGCAGCCATGGTGACGACGGCGAACGCTTCGTTGATCTCGAACAGATCGACGTCGGGGGCTGCCCAACCGATTCGATCGAGCAGAGAACGCATCGCTGCGACGGGGGCGGTGGTAAACCATGCCGGCGCCTGCGCGTGAGCGGAGTGACCGACGATTGTTGCGCGAATGTTGATTCCTAGTTTATCGGCGATCGATCGCCGGGTGAGGACGAGCGCGGCCGCGCCATCGGAAATGGAGCTCGAATTCGCGGCAGTGACTGTTCCATCCTTCGCGAAAGCGGGGCGCAGTTGCGGGATCTTCTCCGGCGTTGCCTTCGCCGGCTGCTCGTCCTGATTGACGGTGCACGTTCCTTTCCTACCTTCGATTTCGACGGCTGCGATCTCTGCTGCGAAGCTGCCGTCGTTGGTCGCGCCGAGCGCGCGCTCGAGAGAAGTGATGGCGAATTCGTCCTGTTGCTTGCGCGTGAAGCCGTAGGCCGTCGCCGTTTCCTCGGCGAACGTTCCCATCAATCTACCGGGCTCGTACGCGTCTTCGAGACCGTCGAGGAACATGTGGTCCTTCAGTTGGCCACTGCCGAGACGCTCGCCCGAGCGTGCGCCGGTGAGCAGATAGGGCGCGTTCGTCATACTTTCCATTCCGCCGGCGATCATGACGTCGGCGCTTCTTGCCACCAGCGCATCGTGCGCGATGATCGCCGCCTGCATGCCCGAGCCGCACATCTTGTTTACCGTGGTACAGGGGATCGAGTCGGGCAGACCTGCACCGAGAGTGGCTTGGCGCGCGGGAGCTTGGCCCTGACCGGCGGCGAGGACGCAGCCCATGAGCGACTGGTCGATCAACGTGGCCTCAATGGCCGCGCGTTCGATTGCCGCGCGAATCGCGCTTGCGCCCAGCTGCGGCGCCGTGAGCTCGGAGAGATCGCCTTGGAAGCCGCCCATCGGCGTGCGTGCGCTGCCGACGATGACGACTGGATCGGACTGAGAACCCATGCCTGCCTCCGCACGGCGGCGTTCGTTTGACGACGCCGCCAACTGCGACGTCCGTCTGATGCCGTCGCCTTTCGCGACGCTCATCGTAGGCCGTCGCATCTAGCGACGGCTTGTCGGCAATGCCGCCGGGATCAGGTGATGTTGTATTGGCGGCCGAGCTGGATCAACGCGGCCAATTTGCGAAGGGGAGTCAGCTAGTAGTGCAGAACTTCCGGTACGCGGTAGGCACTCTTCAGGGCGCCTTCGTAGTCACCGTCGTCGTACTGCGCGCGTGCGGCTGAGAGCAGCCCCGTTGCCTGGCTGTGCTTGCCGTGAACCTGGGTGTCCTGTGCCGTTGCGACGCTCACCTTGCGGATCTGGTGCCAGCGAACAACGGTCTCTGCATACTGAACGGCCGCCATTGCGGAGCCTTCGACGGTTTCAGCGTCGGAGCTGCAGGCCTGCGCACTCGGCGCGATGAAGAGTGTGGAAACAAACAGTGCAGTAGCGATGAGACGGATCATTCAGCTCTCCGATCGTAGGATCTCTCGTGGGATCTCTCGTGGGATCTCTCGTGGGGTCTCTTGTGGGGTCTCTTGGTCGAGATGCCCCACTTGGGTAGCCATAAGAATAGCCCTGTCAGATTTATACGTCGAGAGTATCTGCGTATTCGTGCGGAGGTTTTTGGCGCGAAAGATCAAAAATACTGTGCTGAGTTGGACGAGCGCATGCGCTGGAGCATGCCAAGGCGCGGTGGACGATCCGCGCGTGGCGGCGCATCGCAGCTGGGGGTGTAGTCGGCCGCGCAGTCTCGGCTCAGGCGGTCTCCGTGGCGGGCGTGACTTTCGCCGGAGCCTCACCCAAAATGCCGTCTTGCCGAGGCCATGCGACGCACGGGTCGCGAGCAGGCCGATACCACGGAGCACCCCATAATAATGGAAAAGCTGGTTTACGTACTTTGGAAGAAGGCCGACGTTTCTCCCTCGCAGTTCAAGGACGCAATGCTGGGCGACATTGCCGAGCGCATGCTTGCGCTCGGTCCGGCGAAGCTGTCGATGAATCTCGCCGACGACGACATCGCCTACGCCGACGGCATGCGCTTGACGCGCTTCGATCCTCCGCCGGCCGCGACCGTGTCTTTCTGGATGGATTGCGCCGATGATCGGGGTTCCTACGAAGAGGTCCTCGCGTCGGCTACCGACCGCATCGCCGGCTATTTGGTCGTAGAGTCCGTGCCCCTCCACAATACGACGCACACTGCTGCCACGGGATCGCGTGTCCCCGGTACGAACATGGTCGCGCTGATCGAACGTCCCGAACACATTCCCTACGGCGACTGGATCGCCCACTGGCATGGGCACCACAAGCGAGTCGCGCTCGAGACACAGTCGTCCTATCTGTACATTCGCAACGTTGTCGTACGCGCGCTGACCGAAGATGCACCGCCGTGGGCGGGCATCGTCGAAGAGGGGTTCCCGACGGAGGCGGTTACAGATCCGATGCTGTGGTACTCGGCCGGGGGCTCGAAGGAAAAGTTCGAGAAGAACTTCGGTGCGATGATGGACAGCGTCAGCGCGTTCTTGGACGTCTCTCGCGTCGAGTCGCATCCGATGAGCGAGTATCGGATCAAGGAATAGACGTCGCCGTCGGAGTCGATGGCGCCGATGGAGAGGGGGGAGGACGCTCGTGAAAGGACTAGCAGGTAAAGTGGCGGTGGTGACCGGTGGTGCTAGCGGCATCGGCGAGGGGATTGTTCGTGCGCTGGCGGCTGAAGGTGCGCGGGTGATGATCGCCGATATCAACGAAGATGCCGGACGCGCAGTTTTGGAAAGCACCGACGGCGAGTTGGCCTATCGCCATGCCGACGTCACCAGCGAATCGGCGATCGAGCGACTTGTCGCCGATACTCACAGCGAGTTCGGCGGCTTGGACATCATGTGCAACAACGCGGGCGCGCTGGTGCCGCGCGGCTCGATTCTCGAACTCACATCCGACCAGTTTGATTTCGCTATCGCGCTGCTGTTGCGCTCCGTTTTCTACGGAATCAAACACGCGGGCCGCGCGATGGCCGAGCGAGGGCAGGGCTGCATCATCAACACCGCCAGCACCGCGGGAATTTTGCCGGGTGGAGGGCCGCACATCTACGCGGCCGCAAAGGCGGCGGTCATTCATCTGACTAAATCGGCGTCGCTGGAACTCGGCGAGAAGGGCGTGCGCGTCAACTGCGTGTGTCCGGGTGGTGTTGCGACGAACCTGGTACTTGATGCGCTTGGTGCCGATGCGTCGGCTACTCAAGGACTACACGACGCGATGGGGACGATGCGTCCGCTCGGCAGAGCCACGACGCCTGACGATCTGGGGCAGGCCGTTGCGTTCCTCGCGAGCGACTGCGCGGCCGCTATCACCGGTCAGTCGCTGACGGTCGACGCGGGCGAAGTGACGGGGATACTTTGGTCCAAACAGGCGGTGAAGTAGCGGTGCGCCACGCGTGCACCGCTACTTCACCTGCAGTTACCGAGTCTAGAAGCGACCGGTGGTGATGTTCCAGGTGAGCACACCCTTCTCTAGTTTGCCCAGTACCGTCTTGTCGAAACCGCCCTTGCCGTCGTAGTCGTAGCGGGCGAGTTCACCCTGATCGTCGGCTGCAACGTAGAGCTCGAGCTTACCGTCGCCGTCGATGTCCGCCGCGTACGCTGCGTGCTCGAACCCTGACGAGTTCGATTCGATCTTCTCAGACTTCCATTTCTTACCGCTGCTCGCACCGCCTTCGGGCTGAGAGAAGCGATAGACACCGGTTCTGAACGCGGGCGCGTACAACTCGGCACGTCCGTCGCCGTCGAAATCCCCGGGAACCAGGAAACGCGTCTGCCGGTCCGGGATAGTACCGACCACGTGATGGTCGAAACCGCCGTCGGCGCGCAGGGTGTACTGGCGAATCTCAACGGGCTTCTTCAGCTTCGACTTATTGGCAGCGTCGAGCTCGGCTTCCAGCACCGAGAACAGTTCCGATTTGCCGTCGCCATCGACGTCGGCTGCGAGGATCTCTTTCGCGTGCGTGCCTTCCTGCACTTCGACCCAAGAACGAACGTACTTCGAGCCGTCGTAGCGATACATCGTGACGCCGCCGGCCTGACTGTGGCCCGCCTTGTTGCGGTCACTCGGCGTCGCGAAGAACTCGAGCTTGCCGTCGCCCTCGAGGTCGCCGATTTCGATCTCGTGTACGAACGTATCGGCCTGTTGGTCCATTTCGATGACGGAAGGCGCGCCTCCACCCTCAGCCGGGTCAATCACCGCGACGACGCCCGCATCGTGCGTAGCAACCACGAACTCGTCTTTGCCGTCGCCATCGACGTCCCCAATCTCGATGTCGCGCAGGCGGTTGAATTGACCGCCCCAGGATTTCTCCCAGAGCGTTTCAGAGGACCACTTGCCATCGGCGAACTTCCAGAGTTTCAGAAGTGCCTTCTCGGCGCCGATCGTCAGGATGCCGCCGTCGTACGCGATGGCTTTGTGAAAGACGTTCGAGTCGCCGTCTTCGAGTCGCGTGTGGCCCCAACCGCCGGCGCCTTCACGCCAGATGTCGAGACGGGCAGGGCCGGGTCGCGGCTTGCCGTCGGCGTCGGTGTAGAACCACGCGTGCGTGAGCAGGAGAGCGGGGCGCGCGGGGCCGGTAAGAGCTTGCTGGACCGGCTCAGGCGCGTTGCCGCTTTCTTTGTCACCCGAGCTGCAGCCCGCGACTACCATTGCCAATGCGCTGAGCGCGATCGCCACTATTTGCTTCTGAGACATTCCACCTCCTCCGTGGACGGAGCGCGGCGATGCCGCGCAGTTGATATGCGAGCCCGCGGGGCGGGCGTGTCCGATCTATGATGCCACACCGGCGACGGAATCAAGCATCGAGGTTGCGATCGGGATCATCGCGTCGGGGACTTCGGTCGGCGAAATTCGGGGTAAATCGTCGTTCGACAACCCGAGCTGCCTCCGTTATAGCTCCGCTTTCATACCTCGCCGCATCCCTGACGACTAGCCCGCAAAACACCACGTTTCGCGGGGCACGGCCGCAGGCACTGGATGCAGCCCGGTACCCCAATCCCGAATATCCTCGCCGCGGCGGGGGAGCGAGTAGACGCAACGATGGCAGATCTGATTGTACCTCATGGTGGTCTCAGCGAACCGGTCAACCGAACGGTTCCCGAGAGTGAACGCGACGCATTTCTGGCAGAGGCCGGCGGCCTGTCCAAGGTTCCCGTTTCTGACGCGGATCTTTCGACCGTCTACCGATTTGCCGATGGGGCACTGAGCCCTCTTACGGGTCCGATGAATTCGGCCACGTTCAACCGCGTGCTCGATACTGCGAGTATCGAAAGCAACGGCAAGAGCTATGCCTGGACGATCCCGCTGAGCCTTCCTGTCACGGCCGCGATGGCAGGATCGCTCTCGGCCGGCCAGAAAGTCGCGCTCACGAGCAGCGCCGGCGACATCGTCGCAACTCTCGAAATCAACGATGTCTTCGAATGGGACAAGCCCCGCTACCTGAAGTCTGTGTATGGCACCGATCGCGAAGATCATCCGGGCGCCGACATGGTGCTCAAGGGCGACGCGGCCAACACGCACCTTCTCGGTGGTGAGATTCGGGCGCTGGCTCAGCCGAAGAATCCGGCGTTCGGCGACTCGGTTCTTTCGCCTGCGGAAGTGCGTCGGTTACTCTCCAGCAAAGGCTGGGATCGTGCCGTTGCTTTCCAGACGCGAAACCCGCTGCACCGCGCACACGAGTACGCGCTCGTGTATGGGCTCGAATGTTTGATTCGCGAGGGGCTCAACGCCGGTGCCTGTCTCAACCCTTTGATCGGTGAGACGAAGGGCGACGACGTGAACGCCGACATCCGCATGCAGACGTACGAGCGTTTGATCGACAACCGCGAAATGGGCGTGGGCGATAGCGATGCCGACCTTTGGGGCGGACGAGGCGAGACGGTACCGGATCGTGTGATTTTGCTGGGCCTCGACATCAAGATGTTCTACGGCGGTCCGAAAGAAGCTGTCATGCACGGCATCTATCGCCAGAACTACGGCTTCACCGACATCATCATCGGCCGTAAGCACGCAGACGCACCGTTCGCAGATGGTTCGGCGATCTGGGGTGATTTCGACGCGCAGGAGATCTTCAACAATCTCGGCGGCGACTTGCAGATCAAGCCGCTCAACGTCGGATTCGCGGCCTACTACGAATCGATCGGACGTGTGGATCTCATGGAGAACCACAGCGACGAGAAGCCGGTATTCATCTCAGGCAAAGATGTCCGCAAGACGCTGCTTGCCGGCGAGAAGGTGGATTCGCGCATCATGCGCGAGAGCACTTCGGAGATTCTCGCCAAGGCGATGTCTCAGGGCTGAGGCCTTCGGCCCAGCCTGTCAGAACAACGCGAGCTGTCGCCGTTCGTCGTCCTTCGCAGGACGACGAAACGGCGACGCATCGTGATCCACCATACGCCGAGCCAGCCCGATCCGTACCAGGGCGGTTTCGAACCGCCGCTCTAGAATCTGCACATAGGCTCCGTCGCCGCGCATTCTCGTCCCGAATTCACTTCTGTAGAGCCCTCCGTCGTGCGCGCTGCGAACGAGCGACAGTACGTGGTCGGCGCGTCGCGGGTAGTGGGCGCGTAGCCACTGCTCGAACAGTTCTTTGAGCTCCAGCGGCAAGCGAAGCAACAAGTAGTTTGCGCTGGTCGCGCCGTGTTCGTGCGCCGCTTCGAGAATGCTTTCCAGTTCGGCGTCGTTGAGCGCGGGGATCATGGGCGACGCGAGTACGCCGCATGGAATTCCGGCCTGCGAGAGTGCTGCCACGACCTCGAGACGCCGATGCGGGGCGGCCGCGCGCGGTTCCATTCGTCGCGCGAGATCCGCGTCGAGCGTCGTGATGGAGATGAACACGCTCGCTTGTCGGCGTGCGGCCATCGAAGCCAGCAGGTCTATGTCACGCAGTACCAGACTGGATTTTGTGACGACGCTGACCGGGTTGTGAGCCTCGTCGAGTACCTCGAGAATCTCCCGCGTGATTCCGAGGCTGCGCTCCGCCGGCTGATAGGGGTCGGTGTTGGCGCCCAGTGCGATGGTCTGCGGCTGCCAACTCTTGGCCGCGAGTTCCTTGCGCAGTAACCGCGCGGCGTCGGGCTTCGAGAAGATCCTGGTTTCGAAATCCAGTCCTGCCGAGAGCCCCAGGTATGTGTGCGTGGGGCGCGCGAAGCAGTAGATACAGCCATGCTCGCAGCCCTTGTAGGGATTGATCGAACGATCGAACGGGATATCGGGCGAATCGTTCGCGCTGATGATGCGTTTGCTGCGCTCAGGCTGCACCCGTGTCGGGTTGCGTCCGGACAGCTCGTTCCACGTCTGCTCGTCGTCTAATTCACCCGGATCTCGCAAGGCTTGCTCATCGCGTTTTGAGCTCGACCAGCCGTCGTCGAAGTCTTCGTGTGAGTGCGACTCGAAACGGCCGCTGCGATTGCTCAGCGCACCTCGTCCGCTCGATTTGAGGCGGTCCCCCCCATTGGAGTGACTCATTTTGAAACCCGAGCGCTCGCGTCACAGAGAAGGTGGATTGTGCTCATAGGGGGCGAATATAAAACGAAAGTGGGGCGTTGTCGAGAGAATTCCGTGCCACAACACCGCTGCTGGGACTGAAACCTGCAAACTGCCCACTCTATGTCTGCGGCTGCTGCGTATCGCCCGATACGCGCTTCGCTGGGGCGGAAATCACTAGCTTGTACGGTGTCTCAGATCGGACGCATGGTAAGCGCGTCCCGACCGATGAGAGGCGGTTCGGGGCCCGCCGCCCCCCAGGGGGACCGGCCGTCACCGCTTCCATGAAGGGCGCCCTGTAAATAGGGAGCTGTCGAGGTTTGCCGCTTCGCCGCGAGCGCGCCTCGGCGGTGACGTGCCCGCAGAACACGGCCTAGCCAACGATGTCGATTGCCGAAGTATTCATGACGTTCCTTGTCTCACACGAGCGCGCTTGCGTTTCGCTCGACGCACGTAGTGCCAAGGGGAGCGTGAGCTCGTGATCTGGGGGATCGCGGTTGTCGGCGTCTGTGCCTCTGCACTGGCCGTCGTGTTGATCCTCGTGCGGCATCGCCGTCTCAACGATTGGCGGCTTTGGGGCGTTCCGATGTCCCTGGCGATGCTAACCGTCAGCCAGACCGTCGGTTTGATGGGGGAGGCGGAGCCTTCGACTCTCCAGGCTCTGGTCGCGGTGACCTCTGGATTTGCCGCGCTGGTGATCGTTTCGATCTTGGATCGGGTACTGGATGAGCGTGAGCGCGTTCATCAGAGCGCGCGTATGCGCGAGCACTGGGTTCGAACGCTGACGACAACGTCACCGGCGGTGGTTTGGACGACGAATCGAAAAGGCACTCTGAGTTCGCACGTTGGCGGCGGGCACCGCCAGGTCGGAATTCGTCCCAACGAGTTCATCGGATCGTCGCTCTCAGCCTACTTCGGTGGCGAGCGTGACGCTGAGCCGGTTTGGAGCGCCTTCAAGCATGCGCTCAAAGGCGAGACCGTTGCCTTGGGGTTGCAGTGGAAAGGCTCGCGTTACGACGGTTTCGTGGAACCCATCCTCGACGCGCGTAGCGAGGTCGTCGGCACGATCGGCTTCCTCATGGCTACGACGGAGGTTGTCGCCGGCGGTTCGTCCGCCCGTGAGAACGAGGGGCTTCTTACGATGATCGCACAGCAATTGCCCGCCGCGATGTGGGTGACGGATAAGCGCTCGCGCATTACCTACGCGTCGGGCGCGCTGTTGAAGGACGTGGGGTTGGAAGCAGGTGACCTAGTCGGTGCCAGCGCTGAGCAGATCATCGCGCATACTCATCCCACCGATGTCGCTCAGAGCGCGCACCGAAGCGCGCTCGGTGGTGAGTCGGTCCGCTATCTGGCCGAGTTTGCCGGACTTCTGGGCGAATGCTTCCTCGAACCGCTACGCGATGAAGATGGTCAGGTTATCGGGGTTCTGGGAGTTGCCGTGCATCGCAGCGAGCGCACGCGGCAAACCGACGATCGCGACCGCGATGCCGTCGAATCCAAGTAGCAGTACTCGCGCGTCAGTACGCGACGCGCATCGACGAACTACCGACCAACGTGCGCGCGCCTTCGGGGATGACCGGTACCACAGGCGTGAAGTCGTAGCTGATTGCGATGTATACCTTCGAGCCGGCCGTGTTTGCCGGGGTGTAGGTCGTTTCGACGGTCAATCGCTCCGGATCCAAACCCTCGGCTCGGTCATGGACGAACGCTGTGATGTCGGCGAGGCTCGCCGGTGCATCGCTGTCTTGGCTGCGAACCGATGCATAGCGTACGACATCCTGTGCCGTGCGCTCCAACGTCTCGTGCGCGCGAAACGCGCGAGCGAAGTCGATGGCGCCGATCGCGACGACGAGCAAGAGCGGCAATGCGATCGCCATCTCGCCGGCCGCCGGTCCTGTGTGTCGTGTGCCTCTCATCGGTTCTATGAGCGCGAAGCTGCCCACGCGTAGGTCCGCGCGCGCAACATCGGCTGAGAACCATCGTAGCCCGCCGTCGGGGGATCACGAAGAGGATTCGTTGCGCCCGCATGCGGAGTGCCATGCGTTGACACGATGCGCACGGTGAAAGAATCGCTCGCGCAAAGCGTTCGCGTGCGGGCTTGCGCATCCAACCGATTCGCCGATTCGCCCATTCGCCCACGCGGTGGCGAAACTGCGGTCGGGACCTGCGCGAGGCCCGTAGCCGATCAAGGAGCGCCCGGTCGCGTTGCCTGGTGCTCGAGGTAGTCCTTGATGAGGCGCGTGCCTTCAGGGGTCAAATACTGGCCAAAGCCGGGCATTCCTTCGGTGGCCAGCGTACCTTGGCGGACGATGACGTCGAAAGCCGAGTAGGGGACCGTAGTGCGCCGCAGGTCCGGGATCGACGTACCGCCGGCGACGCCGCTCGCGCCGTGGCATACCGCACAGTACTTGTGGAACAGTCGCTCGCCGTCTTGCAAGGCGCCTTCGGCGGTCAGTAGCTCTTCAATTGCATCGTTCGAAGGAGCGCTGTCGTCGACCAGTGCAAAGGTAAGAACGCGCCCCGCGGTGCCGACGTTGGAAACCTTCGCCGCTTCGCCGCCGGCGAGTGCGAACGCTCCGCCCCAACCCGCGACGATACTTACGTACTGCTTGCCGTCAGCGAGGAAGGTCACGGGTGCGGCGATGACGCCGGTTCCCGCATGGTCTTCCCAGAGCTGTTTGCCGGTTTCTGCATTGAACGCGAGGAATCGCCCATCTGCCGTTCCCTGGAACACGAGATTGCCCGCAGTGGCGAGCGTTCCGCCGTTCCAGGGCATCGCGTACGGATGGCGCCAAATTTCCTTCTGCTGAATCGGATCCCAAGCCAGCAGATGACCGGTGGCCACGTGCCGCGTGAGCAGCGAGTAGACGTTGAAGTCGGTGCCGGTGTTCCACTGGCCGGGGCGATACTCGTAGTCGTCGCCTCGGCGATAGACCCCGAGTACTTCTTGCGCCGGGATGTATACGAGCCCGGTTTTCGGACTGAAAGACATGGGCTGCCAGTTGTGCCCGCCGAACGGTGTCGGCTTGACGACCGCGAGGCCGTCCTTGAAGTCTTGGCCCGGGACTTCTACGGGTCGCCCCGTCTCTGGATCCACGCGGTCGGCCCACGTGACGGTCACGTACTTCTCGGCCGAGACGAGGGTGCCGTCGGTGCGATCGAGTACGTAGAAGAATCCGTTCTTCGGCGCCTGCATGATGACCTTGCGCGTCTCGCCCTCAATCGTGAAGTCGGCGAGGATCATGTGCTGCGTGGCGGTGAAGTCCCAGGTGTCGCCCGGCGTGGTTTGGTAATGCCACTGGATGACGCCGTCGTCCGGGTCGACGGCGAGGATTGACGACAGATATAGATTGTCGCCGCCGCCTGGGCTTCGTTCATGTCGGGACCAAGGCGATCCGTTGCCGGTGCCGACGTAAAGTAAATCCAGTTCGGGATCGTAGGCCATCGAATCCCACGCTGTTCCGCCGCCGCCTACTTTCCACCACTCACCGCCGGACCAAGTTTGAGCGGCTTTCTCCATCGCTTCCGATTCGAAACCGGCCGCCGGGTCTCCTGGGACGGTATACGTGCGCCACACCAGTTCGCCTGTGGTTGCATGATAGGCTGAAAAGTAGCCGCGAACGCCCAGCTCGGCGCCGCCGTTGCCGATGATGACTTTTCCTTTGACGATGCGCGGCGCGCCGGTGACCGTGTACGGCTTACTGCGGTCAACGGTCACGACTTCCCACTCGAGCTTGCCGGTCGTGGCATCGAGTGCCAGCAACCTGCCGTCGAGTGTTGCGCTGTAGATGCGTTCTCTGTACGCGGCAACACCGCGGTTGACGACATCGCAGCAGGCTTTTTGCGCAGTTTCTTTCGGGACTTCGGGGTCGTGCTTCCAGATCATTTCGCCTGTCACTGCGTTGACGGCGAAGATGACGCTCCAAGCCCCGGTGAAGTACATCACTCCATCGGCGACGATGGGCGTGGCTTCGTGACCACGCGTCTGACCTGTCTTGAACTCCCAAGCCAGTTGTAGCTTTCGAATGTTGCGATCGTTGATCTGGTTGAGCGGGCTAAAACGCTGTTCTGAATACGTGCGCCCGTGGCTCAGCCAGTTGGCCGTATCGCGATCGGCGTTGCGCAGCGCCGCGTCGTCGAGACGTTCGATGGTATTGCCGGCCTGTGCTGCAGGAGCGAAGCAGACGATGCAGAGAGCGCAGATGGAAAATGCAGTGAACAGCAGACTACGCGCGATCGTCGCGCCGGCGGGACACCTGAACATCGAGCTGGACCTCCTCGTGGGCGAGCCCACGTCTGCTTCGTAGGTGCTCGCCGCTGCAAGTACAAGCTCGCGACGGACGGCTCTAGCGGCCGAAGATCTGGTCTGTGATTCCCCCGATCAGCGCTCGTTGCAGCGCACGTGCAATGACTGCACCGTCGGGCCGCGGTTTCGCCGACGTGACGTCGCCCTTGATGGTAAACGGAATCTCTATGCGTCCGTTCTTGTTTGCGAGAAAGCGGACGGCGCCGACCGAATTGACGAGGTCGCTCGTGAGTTTGCGCGACGCGACCAGCTGCGCGTTGAGGTCTACCGTGCGATCGAGGCCCAGGGTTCCGCCGGCCGAGATCGCGTAGTGCTTTGCGTCGAGCAACAGGTCACGCGTGGTGATTCGACCGTTGATCATGTCGATGCTGGTGACGAGTTCCTCGAACTCCGTCGCACCGGCGCTGAACAAGCCGGGGTAGTCTCTGCGAAGATCGGCAGACAGTAGCGTCGACAATCCTGGAATTCCTGTGACGGCGCGCAGTACGCTTTCGGCGATGTTGACGTCCTCGATGCGTCCTTCCCTCAGCGTGATCTTGCCGTCTCCCGACAGTGTCGAGCGCATGCGCTCCCAGGCGCCGGTGGCGCCGTGAAGGCTGACGGCCGCGTCGAGCTTGCCGCCCAACAGTCTCCCCGCCTTCGGTGCGGCCCAAGACGATACGCTTGCGATGTCGACGCCACGAGTACGCAGTTGTAGGTCGAAGTCAGGCGTCGGCGTTTCAGCCACCGCCAACGACCCGCGGGTTTCCAATGTGCCGCCGAACGCCGACAGCGTCGCCGGCTCTAGCGCGATACGGCCCGACGCGTGAGTGAACTTCGCGATCAGGTCGGTGTAGTCGATCCCGTTCACGCGCCCGCTGCCCGAGCGTAGCGTTCCGCGCATCTTGTTCTTACCGCCCTCGGTGACGAGCTGGGCCTGAAGATCCACCGTTTCCAGCCCATCGCCAGGTCGACCGATGGCGGAAAGGCCGAGCGAGTTGGGCGTGAGCATGGGCGCCGAGATGGCGATGGCGCCCGTCGGCGCGTCGAAATGCCGGACCGACGCTGAGACGCGCGCCTGTTCTCCGCCGATGAGGAAGCTGGTCTGTGGCAGGTCGAAGCTGTCGTGGGTGACTTTCATCGTGGTAGAGAGATCGCTTACCGTGGGCATGTCGGTTTGTTGCAGGCCGGCACGGTCCAGTCCGACGGTGCCCGTGATGGCGGCAGTTCCGTCGGCGGCACTGCGGATCTGCAGGTCGTAGCCCATCTTGCCGGCGAGCGTCGCGTCGCGAAGGGAGGGCATGATCTGCGCGAGTCCGGCGATCGCGAACGGTTGCGCGACTGCGCGCAGATCGTATGTCGTTTGCTCGTCCGTTCGGACGACGCCGGCAACCGACGTCCGGACGGGCCCGAACACGATTTCCGCATCATCGATGGCGATCGTTTCGAGCGACCGAGTGGCACTGAGTGAGAAGCGCAGATCTCGCCCTACGGGCTTGTGCAACGATTCGCCCACTCGTACGTCCGCCTGATTCGCGCTTCCGGCGGCGGTGATCTTCATCGCCGACAGGGTGCCTACGAGAGTGGCTTCTATTTCGAGTGGGCCCGCAACGGCGACCGTCTCGGGGAGCGCGTCCGCCAGAATCGAGAGGGATGCGACCTGTTCCCCCGTAACGCCGTCTGCTGAGACCGTGAGATTGAGTGGGGCGTGTGCCGGCTCCGCGGTATCGACAGGCCCGACGCTTCCGTTCGCGAATACGTTGGGCTCGGCGCCGGCGCCGAGTGCTGCCGACAACTCGAAGACCAGCGGCGCCGTCGCGCTGATGTCTGACGCATGAAACTCCATCTGCTCGACGATGGTCTCAACGGCAGGCGAGGACGTCGCGTCGATGTAGCGTAGTTTACCGTTGCTGACATCGAACAGCGCGATCGCCAACGCGGCGGCCTCGGCAGTACCCGTGCTGCTGGTAGCGGTCGTCCCTGATGTCGAGTTGGGGGCGCGTGCGCCGGCGCCGAGCGACGCAACGCTCAGGCCGTCGGGAGTTTCGATGATGGTGATCTCCGGCTCGACGAGTTCAACGCGCCCCACCTCGTAGCGGCCCGAGAGGGCCGGCCAAATACGTATTCGAACTTCCAGAGACTTAGCCTTCACGAACGCCCCCTGCGCGATCGCTGGATCTTCGCCAATCACCAGGCCTTCGATACGAACGCCGAGACCGCCGTCGTAGGACAGTCCGATGTGTCCGACCTCCACGTCGCGCCCGAGCGTCTTCTCGATCTGTACGAGGAATACCCCCTTATTGTCGTTCAGGTAGGAATCGAGGTTCCGAGCAACTACGAACACGAAAACGGCAGCCGAGACGGCGACCACGGCAAAGCCTATCAGGATCACTTTCTTCATTAGGTTAGGGGCCGAAATCGGCGTCCGCGGGGGCGACTCTCATCCGGGCGCGATCAGTCTACAGCGTGCGGCGCATGCGTTCACCCATCAGGCCCGGACTCCGAGCTGTTCCGGATCGATACACCACTGGTCGGAGCCACGCATTCCTCGGTGGGCGGCGGGTGGCGATGTTACTATCGATTCATCGGTTAGCTCCCGAACTTCATGCTCCGCTCGAACTACAAGACCGCCATCGATGAGGCTGAGCAGGTCGTTGCTCCCGTGTTGGGTGCCAACGAAGAACTGCTGTGGAGCGGTCGGCCTCGACACGGAATCATATTTCACAGAATGGACGCACTGCTCATTCCCTTCAGTTTGGTTTGGGGAGGCTTCGCCGTGTTCTGGGAGATCGCCGTCATTCGCGCCGGCGCGCCGGCTCTCATGGCACTGTTCGGATTGCCGTTCGTCGGTGTGGGTTGCTACATGGTCTTCGGCCGATTTTTGGCGGACGCGGCGCGGCGGCGGCGAACGTACTATGGGTTGACTGACCGGCGCGCTCTCATCGTTACCAAAGCCAAAGAAGCGCTGACGATTAAAGAGCACCGCCTTGGTTCGCTCGTGCATCTGTCGGTGCGTGCGAAGGCGGACGGAAGTGGGACGATCGTCTTCGGGGCTCCCCACCACCACCCGGTTTGGTTGGTAGGCACCTCCTGGCCCTCAGTCGGTACACTGCCGGCGTTCGAAGCGGTGGATAACGTTCACGACGTACACGACAGACTGCGTCGCGCGCAATCCGGACTCGACTAGGTCGGTTCCACTTGCCGCTGCTCGTGCGGTACCTATAAAGAGATCTGCGCAGATGTACGTCGCGCGGACGATCGCAGCGACTGCCTGCCGGAGGACGTCATGCCGATCAGTGCTGCTGCCAACGACACCGTGACGACAATCGCTTACGCTGAGTCGATTCCTTGGGTGGAATTGTACGAAGGCATCGAGATGAAGATGCTGCGTCGCGGTGAAGGGACGGGGATCTATACCGTCATGAATCGATTCGCTCCTGGAATCGAGCTTCCTAAGCATCGACATGTGGGCGCCGTTCACGGCTACACGATCGAAGGCCGCTGGGGCTATCGCGAGTACGCCTGGATTGCCGACAAGGGCGGTTATGTTTTCGAGCCGTCCGGCTCAGTTCATACGCTCTACGTCCCCGACGATGCCACCGACGCGGCGGTCGTCGTCTTCGTCATCGAGCAGGCGTTGATTCTGATGGACGAAAACGAGGAAGAATTTATGACGCAGGACGCCGATACGATCGACGAGATGTATCGCGCTTGCCTTGCCGCTCGTGGGATCGACTATCCGGATGGGGTACTTCCCTAGGACGGCGGTGCTTCCCCGCGGCAGGCGTGGCTCGGGCGGTCCGCCTTGACGCGGCTTGGCCCCGCGCAGTAAGTAGACATCGCAGAGTTCTAGTGGCCGCGGCGAGATGCCGATCGGGCCGAACCGGAGGTCGAGATGTCTAAGTCACGCATATTCACCAGCCTGATCGCATTTTTCTTGCTGCTAGCGGGAGTCGCCTGGGCCGAATCTCCCAGCAATATCGGCGGCATGCGTCAGGATGAGAAGAACGAGGTGAAGATTCGCGCTCTCTATGACGAGTTCGAGTCTGCCTGGAACCGCCACGATGTCCAGGCGCTTGTGGCTTTGTGGACCATCGATGGCGACCACGTCGAGCCGGACGGCACCGAAGCTGACGGCAAGGATGCCATCGCCGGGCTGCTCGCCAAGCAGCACGGCAGTGTCTTCAAGACCTCCATGCTCGATCTCTCGATCGCCGATGTATGGTTCGTGAAGACTGGAGTCGCGCTCGTCGATGGCACGTACACGCTCGGCGGCGCGAAGCTGCCCGACGGAAAGGACCTTCCGTCGCGTACCGGTCGTTACACGGCCGTTCTACTCGACGAGCAGTCGCACGGCTGGCAGGTTGCGGCATCGCGCTTGATGATCCCCACCGAGCTTCCGTACAAGCCCGAGTAGTTCGAGTCAGATCGCAGAGTTCTCCCGGCTGACGTGCGTTGGTCCGCTTGCGTTGCCACCGCCGGCTTCGCCTTTGATCGGATCTACGTGCTCGAAGGTCGCGGCGTGTGCGTGATGCCAAGCGCGTGCGAAGGCGGGTGGAAGCGGCTCGCGCAGCAGCGAACCGGGCTCGAGGTAGTCGATCAACTGCGCGTACTGCTTCACTTCCGTCGCTCCAGTGCGGCGGTGAATGTGCCACGGTCGCAGATCGTCCGGATGATTGAGCCCCGCTGCTGCAATCAACTCCAGGAAACTATGGATCGTGCCGGCGTGGAAACGCGCGGTGCGGTCGGCTTTTACATCGACCACTAATCCGATCGTGAGGTCGGCGCGTTGTGTGGCGACGCCGGCCGGGCAGTCGTTGCTGTTACAGCGCCTGGCCTGAACGCAGCCCACGGCCATCATCATCGCGCGTCCGGAGTTGCAAGCATCGGCGCCCACCGCGAGCATCTTCGCTATATCGAATCCGCTTACGATTTTCCCCGATGCGAAGAGTTTCACGCGGTCGCGCAGGCCGGCGCCCACCAGGGCGTTGTGTGCGAAAGCGAGTGCCTCGGTGAGAGGGCAGCCTAGCCGGTTCGAAAACTCCAGCGGCGCCGCGCCGGTTCCTCCCTCCGCTCCGTCGATGGAGATGAAGTCCGGTGCAAGCCCCGTCTCGAGCATTGCTTTGCAGACCGCTAAGAACTCACGACGCTTGCCGATGCAGATCTTGAATCCCACCGGTTTGCCGCCCGAGAGCTCACGAAGCCGTGCGATAAACTCGAGCATTTCCGTAGGATTGCAGAAGGCCGAGTGCCCGGGAGGCGAGAGCACGTCGCGCCCCAACGGAACACCACGAATGGCGGCGATTTCGGGAGACACCTTCGCTGCCGGCAAGATACCGCCGTGCCCAGGCTTGGCACCCTGCGATATTTTCAACTCGATCATCTTGACCTGTGGGTCGATGGCGGTCGCTGCGAACTTCTCGGCGTCGAATTTTCCATCCGGCGTGCGGCAGCCGAAGTAGCCGGTTCCGATCTGCCAAATGAGATCTCCACCATGTTTGCGGTGGTGCGGGCTGATGCCGCCTTCTCCGGTGTTGTGTGCGAAGCCGCCCATCTTCGCGCCTTTGTTCAGCGCCATGATCGCGTTGTCGCTGAGCGCCCCGAAACTCATTGCAGATATGTTGAGCAGCGACGCCGCATAGGGGCGCTCGCAGGTGTGCTCACCGACGATCAGTCGCGGCTCGCTCTGCGGCACCTGCTTCGGCGCCATCGAATGACTGAGCCATTCGAACCCCACCTGATAGACATCGTGCTGTGTTCCGAAAGGAATGGTATCCAGTTCGCCTTTCGCGCGCTGATAGACCAGCGATCGCGTTTCGCGGCTGAACGGCATCCCATCGGTATTCGACTCGATGAAGTACTGATTGATCTCCGGACGAATGAGTTCGAGCAGATAGCGGCCGTGTCCGACGATGGGGAAATTGCGGCGAATTGCGTGTTTCGTCTGGAACATGTCGACGATACCGAGAACCGCCAAGGGGATCGCTACCACGTAGAGTAGGGCGGCGGGCGTCCAGAAATACGAGATCACGCCGATGGCGGCCAGGATGAGGAACGTCGAGACGAGAAATACTTGTCGCATATGGTGAGCCTCTCGGCCGTAGGTCTTGTACGGCCACCGCTGTGCCCCTAGGATCGAGCGCATCAGACTGTCCGTCCAACGCTCGTCGCCCTGCAAGGTTACATCAATACTAGAGTACCTTGGTTACGAACGGTTTTCTTCGCGGCCATTGTATCGAATCTGGAACTCACGCGTAGAGCGTTCGGGGAGGAGCGTTCATGGCTTCCAAAAAGGCATCCGATGTATTTGTAGAGTGTCTCGAGAACGAGGGGGTTACGAGGATCTTCGGCGTCCCGGGCGAGGAGAACGCCGACCTCATGATGTCGATCGAGGCTTCTTCGATCGAGTTCGTTCTGACGAGGCACGAGCAAGGAGCGGCCTTCATGGCCGATGTCCATGGACGTCTCACGGGCCAACCCGGCGTGTGTCTGGGCACGCTCGGGCCGGGTGCCGCCAATCTCGTCACGGGTGTGGCCGATGCGAACATGGACAGAGCGCCGCTGGTAGTTATTACCGGCCAAGGCGGACTCAGCCGCCTCCACAAAGAGAGTCATCAGAACATGGACGTCGTAGCCATGTTCGAACCGATCACGAAGTGGGCCTGGTCGATAGCAAGCGCCGACAATATTCCCGAGGTGATTCGTAAGGCGTTCAAGCTCGCGACCGCCGAGAAGCCCGGCGCGTGTCATATCGAATTGCCGGAAGACGTGGCGGAGATGGAAACGGTGAACAGGCCGATTCCTGCGACCCGCCTTCGGCGGCCCGGAGCCGACGACACGATCGCAGACCGTGCATTCGAGATCATTCGCAACGCGAAGTCCCCGATCGTGCTCGCCGGAAACGGGGCCATCCGCAAGCGCGCGAGTAAACAGCTGCGCATACTCGCGGATGCCAGTGGCATAGGCGTCGCCTCGACCTTCATGGGCAAGGGCGCGGTTGATCGGCACAGTGAGCAGTGCCTGTTTACGATCGGACTTCAGTCGCGGGACGTGGTCTCCTGCGCGGTCGATGCAGCAGATGTCGTCGTGGCGGTCGGCTACGATTTGGTCGAATATCCTCCGTCGCTGTGGAACCCGCTGGCCGACAAGCAGATCGTTCATATTGATTTCGAACCGGCCGAAGTCGACCACCACTACCAGGTTGCCGTTGAGATGGTCGGCGACGTGGCGCATGCGTTGTGGGCGCTGAACGAGCGGTTCGAGGCACTCGACGCGCCGCCGAGCTACGATCTCGCGGCTCAGCGTCGTGCTCGCGTGGAGATGCTCGAAGAACTCTCGGCCTATGCCGATGACGACACTGACGGGCTCATTCGGCCGCAGAAAGTGCTCGCGGATACGCGACGGGTCATGGGACGCGACGACATCGTTTTATCGGATGTCGGTGCACACAAAATGTGGATCGCGCGCGAGTACCAATGCGACGAGCCGAACACTTGCCTGATTTCGAACGGGTTCTGCTCGATGGGCTTCGCGCTGCCGGGCGCCATCGCCGCGAAGTTGTTGCACCCCGAGCGACGCGTGCTTGCCATCTGCGGCGACGGTGGATTTCTAATGAACGTGCAAGAGATGGAGACCGCCGTGCGCCTCCGCGCCAATGTCGTAGCGATGGTCTGGGAGGATCACGAGTACGGGCTGATTGCCTGGAAGCAGGACAATAACTTCGGTCGACATACGGATCTGGCTTTCGGCAACCCCGATTGGCTCAAGCTCGCCGAAGCGTTCGGATGGCACGGTGCGGGCGTGCAGGCCTCATCGCAGCTGGAGAGCGAACTCGAAGCGGCGTTCGGGGCCGGTCGCCCAGCGTTGGTCGTCGTGCCGATCGACTATCGCGAGAACGCGCTGCTCAGTCAGCGGCTTGGCCAACTGGCCTGTCCGATCTAGGAGTCTGCAATGCGGTACTTCGAGACAAACAAGCCCCGTCTGTTCGCGCATCGGGGTGCGAGCGGTGAGCACCCGGAGAATACGCTGGTCGCGTTTGAGCGCGGTCTGTCGCAGGGCGCGGAGCTTCTCGAGCTCGACGTGCATGCCACGTCGGACGGCACAATCGTCGTGATCCATGACGAGGACCTGTCGCGCACGACGTCAGGTACAGGATTGGTGCGGGAGACCTCGCTCGAACGGTTGCGGAGCCTCGATGCCGGCGAGGGGACGATCGTACCAACACTCAAAGAAGTACTTGAGGCCTGCCCCGATGTGCCACTCAACGTCGAAATCAAGCAAGACGAGCCGGCGATCGAGGCGCAGGTCGTCGAGTTGCTCGAGCGCTACGCAGCCAGAGAGCGGGTGGTGCTTGCTGCGGAGAGCCACGCGATCATGCTCCGCATTCGAGCGGCGGCGCCCGGCTGGCATACGAGTTTCTCAGCTCAGGAACTGTTTGAGTTTCACGACCGTGTCGAGCGCAACGACTTCAACGACTACCAGGCTCCCGGTTGCGCGTTGCAGGTGCCGCATTTCTACGGAGAGATCGAAGTCGTGAGCGAACGCTTTGTCGCTGCAGCGCACTCACTAGGATTGGAAGTGCACGTCTGGACGATCAACGACGAAGACGAGATGCGTGAGCTCGTTGCATTGGGAGTCGACGCGTTGATGTCCGACTTCCCGTCGCGCGTCGCCCGTGTGCTCGGTCGTTGCGCAGGCGATTTGCGCTCCGAGTAGGCGGGCGCAGCAGTCATGCGCTTTCGTATGTCACGCGAAATAGCAGCGCAGAGAATCACATAAATGTGCACGGTCTCATATTGTTCCCCCCACGATGGGCGGTTACTTAAGAGGTATGTACAGCAACTGGAAGGATAGGTATTACATGCTCCTTTCGGTTGTCGTAGTCGTAACGGCCTTTGTATTGGTCGCTTCGACGTTCGATTCGCGCACTTGCTACAAGATCCCGGGCTGCGTTTTGGTCCGAGATCTCGCAGACTGAGTACACGGTTGAATTGGCCCGCCGCCGACAACCGCAGGAATCCTAGTTTGAGACCCGCCTGTTTTGCTCGACGAGCACCGCAGGCTTAGCCCCCCATTCGCTGTTGGCCCCGGCTCCCCGGCCTGGACCAACAGCGCAATGGAAACTTCTCCACATTCCCCGTCATAGCCCAACGTTCGTTGGACGGGGCCCCGTGCAACCCTTTCTCTCATCTCGCCCATCTCGCCCATCTCAACATCGCTGAGCGATCGCGTGAGCACGCCCCGGTGCGGCCGCGCGCGT
>JAJCZM010000018.1 GCA_029262375.1 Deltaproteobacteria bacterium | reverse complement strand
TGGGTACGTCGTCCGAAGGATTCGTCTCGACCTCTGTTGGGATGGCAGCTGGCCCTCTTCACTCTGCCGGGCGGCTCATCGCCCAGCACGTGCGACGAACGGCGGGTAAGTGATACTAGAGTCGGCGGCATCGGAGCGCTCGCGCGTCCCGATGCCGCCGACCAATCTCATTCCGCCGCCGGCATTGTCTCTCGACTGCGCCGCCCAAACGGCTTGGGGTCGCGCTTGCGTCGTACCCCCCCCGCCTCAATCCCTGCAGCTTCCCTGTCGCTTGCCCTTCGTAGTTGGTGGTTCGACCCATACGGCCGAACGTTCTACTACGTGACCAGCCACGCTGTCCGATTCGCTCGACACTGCGCAAGGAGAATACCGACATGTCGCAAAATTCAGCCCTAGCCGTAGCCATGGATTCACCGAATCTGAGTGTGGCGATGCGGCGCGTCGCCGATCTATGCCGCGACGAAGTAGCAGTGCGCACCCTCGATGACTCGGTGTCGCTGACCTACGGTGCGTTGCTCGCTCGTGCCGATGCGCTCGCCGGTGGGCTCGCGAAGTTGGGGCTAGGCCACGGACAGACGTTGGCAATCATGATGTCGAACCGACCCGAGTTCATGGTCGCCGATATGGCAGCGCTGATGCTCGGCGCAGTGCCGTTTTCGATCTACCAGACCCTCGCGCCGGAGCAGATCCAGTACGTCGTGGAAGATGCCGATGCGCGGATTGCGATCGTCGAGGCCGGTTTTCTGCCGAAGTTTCAGGAGGCTGCGAAGGGGCTCCCTAAACTCGAACATGTGATTGTCCTGGATCGTGAAGGTGGCGACCGGCTTCTCACGCTGGCGGATGTCGAAGCTTCCGGTAGCGGGTTCGATGCCGCGACTACCGCCGATGCGATCAAACCGGGCGATCTGCTCACGCTGATTTACACGTCCGGCACGACGGGCCCACCCAAGGGCGTACAGCTGAGCCACGCCAACGTGATGCACGGCTGTCGCGGGCTCGCGGAACTCGTCGAACTTCCAATCGGAACCCGCGTCATTTCGTGGTTACCGACCGCGCATATTGCCGAGCGCGCTGTGAACTACTACGTGCCGCTGGCGATCGGCGGAACGATCACGACCTGCCCCGACCCGAGACAGATCGCGACATACCTCCCGCAGGTGAAACCACATTTCTTCTTCGCCGTGCCGCGCATCTGGGAAAAGATGAAGGCCGGTTTGGAAACGCAGCTGGCCTCGATGCCGGACGAGCAACGCGACGGCATTCAGGCTGCGCTCGCTCAGTCGCTCGAACGTGTGCGACTTCGTCAATCCGGAGAACCGGTTCCGGAAACACTCGATGCTGCGGTAGAGAAAGCCGATCGTGAAATCTTCTCGATGATCCGCGGTCTCGTCGGGCTAGATGAGGCGAAAGTGACCGCCGCCGGTGCGGCACCTACGCCGCGCGAGGTACTGGAGTTCTTTCACGCTCTTGGCGTGAAGCTCGGAGAAGGGTGGGGGATGTCGGAAACGACCGGCATCGGCACAGCGTCACATCCTGACGAGATTCGGATCGGAACGGTCGGCAAGGCATTGCCGGGCGTAGAGATCCGCTTGGCCGACGACAATGAGATTCTCGTTCGCGGCGCGAACATCATGGTGAGTTATCGAAACCTTCCCGAGAAGACGGCAGAGACCATCGATGCCGATGGCTGGCTCGCCACAGGCGACATAGGTTCGATCGACGAAGATGGTTACGTAAGCATCGTCGACCGCAAGAAAGAGATCATCATCAACGCGGCGGGCAAGAACATGTCGCCCGCCAACATCGAAAGTACAATGAAAGGTGCGAGCCCGCTTATCGGCCAGATCTGCGCGATCGGAGATGCGCGACCCTACAACACCGCCCTCATAGTACTCGACGCCGACTATGCGCCGGCGTGGGCCGCGTCCCATGGCATCGAGGGAACGTCGCTGGCGCAGTTAGCCAGCGACGAACGTGTCGTCGCCGGCGTGCAAGCAGCAATCGATCTCGGCAATGCGAAGCTCGCGCGTGTGGAGCAGATCAAGAAGTTCACGCTGCTTGCCAACGAATGGCTGCCCGGTGCGGACGAGCTGACACCGACGATGAAGCTCAAACGCAAACCGATCGCTGAAAAGTACGCGGCTGAAATCGGCGCGATGTATTCGTGAGAGGCGCACGCGACCTGTGCGCGAGTCGCAACCGACGTGCGCTAGTAGTTGCGCGCGCTGCGCGAGGGGACGGTCGCGTCGGCCCCGGCCGATCCGCCGGGGATCAGACGTTCCTGCGTAAGAAAGGCATGGATCCGCTCGGCGGCAATGTGATTGCCCTTCTCGTTCCAATGCGCGACGGACGGATAGTACAGGTCGAGTGTGTCGTCGCGCTCGGCGAAAGCCGGGGCTAGATCCAGCACGGGCATCCCAACCTCGCGGCCGAAGGCTTGCAGTACGCGTTGCGGTTTCGTGGGATCGGCCAGAAACGCCTCGACAGCAGGTTCCCCCGGGTACAGTACTCGACTCACGTCGAACAGCTGTGGAATGACTTGGACGCGACTCGGGATCGCGACCAGCGCGAGCTTTGCGCCATCCGCTTCGACTTCACGTTGTAATTCTTTAAGCAGCGCTCGCGTGAGCGCCCAGCCATGTTCCGCCCGTTCCTCGGCGTACCAACCCGAGACGACGTGCGGTACGTAGCCCGGATGTACATCCACACCGAGCGCGCCGAGCATGTCCACCATTGTGGCGTTACCCGCCAGAACCCCCTTCGCTTTACCGTAGAGCATTCTGAATAGATTGGTCTGCTTGGCCTTGTACTTGAGGTGAGGAAGCAAGCGGATGTTCTTGTCTGACTTCTCCGCGGGCTTCTGGGGCGCGGAAGCAAGTACCAGTTCGCCGCCCACCAAGTCGAAGCACGGGAATCGCGTGTGCTTCGTCAGCTCAGTGTAGTGGGTGCAGAGATTATCCTGCACGTCGTTGCCCACGAATATGCTGAGCAGGACGAGGTCGGGTTGGAACGTTCGTCCCTGGGATTTGTAGTACAGCAACTCTTGGGCTGTTCCGTAGCTCGACACACCTGCGTTGATGACGATGATATCGTCGTACGACGGTTCTCCGGCATGTTTGAGCATGCGGCCGAGAACGGCGGGGAATGCATCGTCGTCACCCACCCCGTAGCCGAACGTGTAGGAATCCCCGAGGGCGAGAATTCGATACTCGCCGCGCTTCTTGGTCACCGGTACGGACGTGCTACGCAGGCCGAAGTCGTTCGTGCGGATGGAACTGACGTTGTCGTGGCCGTTCCAGACATGAACGAAATCGAGGTTCGGCTTGTGGCGGTGCCCGAGCTCAGGGTCGAATTCGAAGATCGGTGGACTACCGCCCTGCGGGTATACGATCGTGAGCGCGAGCTCGAGAAGCCCGAGAGACAACGCCAAGCTCATCGATGCGGCAATGAGCCCGGCAACGGCGCCACGCCAGCCCGTCAGGCGCGACGGCTGCGATCGTTGCGCGCGCATGGTGCTCACGTCGTTTCTTCCTCAAAGTGCAAGAAAATGCCCGCCATTACTCAACATTCTGACTATTGGGCACCGGATGACGGATGTCAAAACGGATGCGCGATGGGGCTTCGCCCGTCGTTGCGAGACCGACTCGGGATTGGCTCAGATGTGAAGGGACGGTAACGGTGCGTGCCGGGGGCACCCGCAGCTAACCGATACTGCCGATACCGCCGATACTACCGATACTGAGGAACCAACATATGGACGCAGACCGAATCATCCGAGATTTCGCCGACGCCTGGGATCGTGGAGACAAAGCGGCGATTCTCGCAGCGTTTACCGACGACGCCGTCTACCACAACATTCCCATGTCGCCCTGCAACGGAAAGGCTGAGATCGAAATGTTTCTCGATTCATTCCTGGGCGTGGCCGCGCCGTCAGTGCATTTCAACATTCAGCATCAGCTGATCGACGGCAACATCGTGATGAACGAGCGCATCGACACGCTGCGTCTCGAATCGGGCGATGTGCCGCTGCCGGTGTGCGGGGTCTTTCGTCTGACCGACGATGGCAAGATCGCTGAGTGGCGCGACTACTTCGACATGGGCCAGTTCGCCGGGGCGTAACATGCTGGGTCGCCCCCGACCGGGTATTGACACATCGTCGAACGGAGGCGTAGCGTGGCCCATGCAGAAGGTCGAAACGATACTCGCGACGATTGTGGGAGCACTGCTGCTGCTCACGTTTTCGTCGGACGTTCACGCCAAGTTCTGTGGTGACGACATCGGTGGCGCACGCGTTGCTTGTGCATGCGGTGACATCGTTGCCTCGCACACGATACTGCAGCCGGGCGACCCGGTCGTGGACGGTCGCTGCGAGGCGCACGGGTTGATCGTGCGCGCGGACCGTACGGCCGACTCCATCACGCTCAATCTTTCCGGCATGGCCATCGTCGGCAGCGGCCGCGGGATCGGAATCAAGATCGAACGCGGTGGATCCGACGGCGCCGTCATTGTCGGAGGCGACCCGCCACGGCTCGGTGAGGTGGTTGGTTTCGGCGTCGGAGTGACGTCGATGTCCTCCGGAGCGCTTGCTCGACTCGAGCGCGTCAGCGCGAAGGGTAATGCCCACGCTGGATTCCAGGTCCGTCAGAATGGCGCCGTCGTGCAAGATCTTATTGCTGAAAAAAACGGCGGCGATGGAATCAGGATCGCGGGCACAGGCGGACGCTTTCTCGGGCTGCGTGCCGACCAGAACGAGGATCGCGGAATCTCGGTCAACTCGCCGGGCGCGATCGTAAACGGTTCTGCGAGCTACAACGGAACGCATGGTGTCGTGGTCCCTTCGCCACGCAGTAGGCTTGAGTCCGTCGAAGCGCACGGAAACGCGCGCACCGGAGTGCTCGCTCGATCGAAGTCCCAGTCGCTCACCGGGATCTCGTCCACGAACAACGGTGGTACCGACGTTCGCGTGTCGACGCGCGGTGCACAGGGGGCACGGCGATGAGTGCGAACTTCTGCGCCGCGAAGCGCTCTCGTCTCGCTGTATTCGTGCCGGCGGCGCTGTTGGTCGGTTTACCCGCGATCGCGCAGGCGCAGACTGTGGTGAATGGTCCGGACGATATCTGCGCTCCTACGGCTGATCCCTGCATCATCGATCAAGTTTACGACGTTCAGCCCCCGGGGAATCTCTCGTTCGGTGCTCGCACTCTGCGCTGGGAGTCGGGCGGTAAACTCCTGGGGTCCGTAGGAATCTCCGCGGGGGACATCGAAATCCTTACCGGAACGACGGCGACCGCTATCGACAGCTCAGAAGCGGGCGGCGAGGCTGGAACCATCTCGCTGTTCTCTTCGGGCACGATGACCATCAACGGTAAGTTGTCTGCACGCGGTAATCCCGGCGGCGATATCGATATCGACGCCGACAACCTCATCGTCAATGCACGCCTCTTGGCCGACGGCTCTCCGATCGGATCCGATGGCGGCACCGTCTTTCTGCGCAGTACGACCGACATCCTCGTCACCGACGAGATCGTGACCAAGTCCCAGAAGGGGAATGACTACGATAGTCCCTCAGGGGGCGCCGTCTATATGGCCGCCGACGGGAACATTACGGTTACCGGTGCCCTCGAAAGCGGCGGCGGCACCAACGGTGGAATCGTCGATCTCGACGCAGAAGGGACGCTGGTCGTCGGCAATGATGTGACAACCACGTCGGGCGGAGGATTAAGCTACGCCCGGGGAGGCTATATCTATCTGTACTCCGATCTCGGGATGGTGATCCAGGACGCGCGATTGGCCGCGAATGGTACCACGGGTTACTACGTCTCTCCCTACGGCTACAACTATGCGTACCCCGGCTACGGCGGAACGCACTACTTCAGCGCGGGGGGCGATCTCGAAATCGACAAGACGGCGAAGCTCTACGCGAACGGCGGGCCGGGTGGTGGTGGTTCGAACGGCGGCTGGCTGTTCGCCATCTCGCCCACCGGCAGCATTCGATTGGATGGCGACTTCACTGCGAAAGGCTACGGCAAGTACGGATACGGGGGGTACATGTTTCTCACCGCCTACTACGGTGTGACGTCTGCCAATACGTCCAGCGTGGACCTGCGTTCCAAGACCGGCGGTTACGCCAGCGTGTACGCTGACTACGAGTACGGCGACCTTCATCTCGACGGCACGATCGATGTTCGCGGCCGCAGCAAGTCGGGCAACGGCGAATACTCCAACTACGGCTCCGGTGGTACGCTACTCGTTCGCGGTCGCGACATGGTGATGGACGGTAAGATGCTGCAAGGCGCCGACGGCGACGGTAGTTCGATTGATATCGAGGTTTGCCGGATCCACCTGGAGAACAAGGCGAAGATCGACGCGAGCAGCGGTTCTCCGCTGGGCGGCGGAAGCGTCTACATCTCCGTCGAAGAAAGTTTCATCGCCGATAGCGGCAGTACCATCAAAGCCGACGCTCAGGGCGGTGGTGATGTGTTCATCTGGCACCGAAGCGAAAAGCCCCCGGTTCTCAACGGCAATATCGAACCGAGCCCCACTCTCGTCGGCTCGGCGGGCGGCGGCTGCCCGGTCTGCGGCAACTCCGAAATCGATGCCGGCGAGTCCTGTGACGACGGCAACCTATCGAACGGCGACAACTGCAACGACGAGTGTCAGGACGAAGGCTGTATTGCAGCGACGCCCGGCTATCCCGGAAATCCGCTCTGCGATGACGGCGATGCTTGCACCGTCGACATTTGCGATCCCGTAGGACACAGCTGTAGCAACGTCGTTTCTTGTGAAGAGGGCGTGCCATGCACCGTTGATGCCTGCGTCGCGAGCGCCTGTGAGCACACGCCTGTCGACGCGCTCTGCGACGACTACAACGGATGCACCGATGATATGTGCAACGCCGCGACCGGCTGCGTGCATGCGAATCTCGACGCGGTGCCCTGCGAAGACGGCGACCTTTGTACGGTCACCGGGGACTGTGTGAGCGGTACCTGCGTCGCGACCGACGAAGTTCTGTCGAGTAAGAACAAGCTCAGCTTCCGCCTTCGCCTCGAGCCCGACGCCGACAAGATGAGCTACAAAGGGGAACTTCCACTGGCCGACTATACGGCGAACCCCGCCGTTACCGGCATGACGATCGAAGTACGCGATTCCAACAATCAGGCGGTCGTGTCGGCAGTGATCCCGAATACATCGTTCGTAGACAAAGACGGTACCGGCTCCAAGATCTCGTTCCGTGACAAGGACCACCTGCTACCAACGGGTGGCGGTGTCAGTCAGATCAAGATCAACGAAGTGGCGGCGAAAGCGGTCGCCAAGGTGAAGATTCGCGTTGATGACGTCAGCCTGACGGGGACGGATCAAGAATACCGCATGTCGGTATCGATGCTGTTCGGCTCCGACCCTGCGGTAGACGATTGCCTGACGGCGCGATTCGTCCCCTGCACGCCCAAGCCGCTGAAGAACAAGTGCAAGGATCCGTGACTTGCCGTTAGGTCAGTCGTCGTGTTCCGCTAACCATGCGCAGAGCAGCCGGTTGATCTCTTCGGGTTTTTCTTGATGGACGAAGTGTCCACCGCCCTCGATGCGTTCGACGCGCAACCCGGCGGGGTGTAGTGACGGATCGATGAAGTCGTAGAGCCTGGTGTCCATGCAGCCGTCGGTCGCGCCGGTGATGGCGAGCATGGGGACACGAACCGGCTTGCGCGTCATCGCACTCGCCGCTCGCGAATCGGGCAAGAACGGATTGAGCATGGCGCGGTAGTACGCGAGTGCGCTCCACAATACGCCCGGTTGGCGAAACGTCTCTTTGAGCGCGGCCATTTCGTCGGGCTCCCATCGGAATCCGGGTGACCAGTCTCGCCACAACTTCTCGATGAACGCATAGTCCCGCGCGCGCACCACCGCATCTGCCAGCCCGCGAAGCTGAAAAAAGATCGTGTACCAAGAGTTGGCGATCTGAACCGGATGGCTCCGGATCCCGTTCTCGACCGCATGAATCGGCGGCACGGCCATGGTTGTCACGCTGCGGAACAATTCGGGTTCTCGTACGCAGGCCGAGTACGCGACGATCGCGCCCCAATCGTGGCCGACGAGATGAATCGGCTGACCGCCGCCCAACTCCTTGGCCCACGCGATCACATCGTCGGTGATCTGCAACGGATGGAAGTCGGGTACGTGGCGCCGGCCCTGTGAGCTCGGCTCGTAGCCGCGCATCATTGGGGCGACGGCGCGGTATCCGGCCGCGGCAAGTGCGGGCAGCTGGAACCGATAACTGCGATAGTGATCGGGGAAGCCGTGAAGACACAGAACCGGGAGACTTGTGACATCGCCGCAAGTGAGCGCAGAGAAACGTCGGCTGCCCGCGGTGAGTTCGAGGTCTGTGTGCATTTTGTCTCTCGGACTCTCGCATCAGCGCTGCGCGGGCAGCTCGTGAACCATCGTCAGAAAGTGCAGGTCTGCGCCCGCACGTCGGTGCTCCGAGAGCGTTTGGTAGTCCGGATCGTCGTACCAAGCGCGCGCCGCCTGCTCTGACGGAAATCGAAAGATCACTACGCGCCCTTCGCGCGGGCTGTTTCCTTCGAAGGTTGCGATCGAGTCATCGAACGTAACGAAACTCCCGCCATGTTTCTTGAGGATGGGGAAGAAGCCCTTCTCGTACTGCAGATACCGATCCCGATCTCGGATCGTCAGATTCGCCACCATGTACACGCCAACGTCTGCCATTTGAGACTCCTTCGGAAGTTCGAAGGATCCTGCCACAGTTTCTCTTCCAAACTAAGGCCGATGCGTGTAGCAAAGGCGTACTTTGGCTCAATTCATTTACACGATGAAGGACCTCGGCAAGGTCAGCCCGCAAGGGAAGAAATTGCTCGAGGGCATCTGGCTCTCTTTTTTTTACGGCGCGAAGATCGGCGTGCTCGGCGCCAACGGTTCCGGCAAGAGCACCTTGCTGCGCATCATGGCGGGCGTCGATAAGGAATTTTCCGGCGAAGCGTTCGTAGCAGACGGCACGAAGATCGGCTTCGTGCCGCAGGAGCCCGAGCTTGATCCCGAACGCAACGTGCGCGAGCACGTCGAAGAAGCCGTGGTCGAGACGCGCGCGTTGCTGACTCGCTTCGAAGAAATATCCGCTCGCTTCGCCGAGCCGATGGACGACGAGCTGATGGAGAAGACGCTGGCCGAACAAGCCCGCGTGCAGGATCAGATCGAAGCCTGTGATGCTTGGGATCTCGACCGCCATGTCGAGGTTGCGATGGACGCGCTTCGATTGCCGCCGGGCGACGCCGATGTGACGAAGCTCTCGGGTGGAGAACGTCGCCGCGTGGCGCTGTGTCGCGTGCTGCTCGCCGAGCCCGACATCTTGTTGCTCGATGAACCGACGAACCATCTCGATGCGGAGTCCGTCGCCTGGCTCGAGCGATATCTGCAGGAGTACAAAGGCACGGTCGTCGCGGTGACACACGATCGCTACTTCTTGGACAACGTCGCAGGCTGGATTCTAGAACTCGATCGCGGCGCCGGCATTCCCTGGGAGGGAAACTATTCTTCCTGGCTGGAGCAGAAAGAGAATCGCCTGGCCGCAGAAGAGAAAGGCGCGGACACCCGACGGCGAACGCTCCAGCGAGAGCTCGAGTGGATCAAGATGAGCCCGCGCGGCCGGCAGGCGAAGGGCAAGGCGCGTATCAACCAATACCAGTCGCTGCTCAGCGAGAGCGAAGCCGCGCAGACCGGCCCCGACCGCAATCAGATATTCATTCCCGCAGGCCCGAGGCTGGGCGACGTCGTCATCGAAGCCGATGGGCTCTCTAAGGCCTACGACGAAACCGTGCTCTTTGAAGATCTCTCGTTCAAGCTTCCGCCGGGAGGAATAGTCGGGGTGATTGGAGCCAACGGCGCGGGCAAGACCACGATGTTTCGCTTGCTCACCGGTCAGGAACAGCCGGACTCCGGCACACTCAAGATCGGCGACACGGTGGAGCTCAGTTACGTCGATCAGAGTCGAGAGGACCTCGACGGCGATCGCAGTGTCTGGGAAGAGATCAGCGACGGCGGCCACGACTTGGTGATGGTCGGCAAGCGTGAACTGAACTCACGAGCCTACTGCTCCTGGTTCAATTTCAAAGGCGCCGATCAGCAAAAGAAGGTCGGCGTGTTGTCGGGCGGAGAGCGAAACCGGCTGCATCTTGCCAAACTCGTAAAGAGCGGCGGTAACCTGCTTCTGCTCGACGAACCGACCAACGATCTCGACGTCGAAACCCTGCGCGCACTCGAGGAAGCGTTGCTCGAGTTCGCAGGTTGCGCGGTCGTTATCAGCCACGATCGCTGGTTCCTCGACCGAATCGCCACGCACATGCTCGCTTTCGAAGGTGACAGCAAGGTCGTCTGGTTCGAAGGCAACTACCAGGACTACGAAGCGGATAGACGCCGCCGGCTCGGCGCCGATGCCGATCGCCCCCGTCGTATCAAGTATCGGCGACTGAATGCGTAGCGACGACTAGTACCGCCGCCGCGACCGCCCTGAAAAGGAGAGGCCATGAGCACCGATCGGGACAAGCTGAAAGGACAGACGCGTTCCGCCGTCATGAAGCACGGCAAGCTCAAGGGGCACGCGCGCAGCATGCTCTACGCGATGGGGCTCGACGACGACGATATCTATCGGCCGTTCATCGGCGTCGCGTCCACCAAGGCCGAAGTGAGTCCCTGCAATTTCAAACTCGGCGATCAGGTCGAACAGGCGAAGATCGGCATCCACGCTGCCGGCGGTACGCCCCGGGAGTTCACGACGGTCACGATTTCCGATGGCCTGGTGAACGGCCATAGCGGAATGCATTTTTCGCTGGTCTCGCGCGAGATCATCGCCGACAGCATCGAACTCACGATTCGCGGCCACCAGTACGACGGTCTCCTGTGTCTCGGCGCCTGCGACAAGAATCTCCCCGGTATGATGATGGCCATGGTACGCCTCGACGTGCCTGCCGTGTTCGTGCATGGCGGGCCGACGCTGCCCGGCAACTACAAAGGGGAAGAGATCGACATCATGACGATGGGCGAGTCGATCGGCCGCGTGGTCATGGGCGACTTGCCTCAAGATGAGTTCGAAGAGATGGCGCACGCGGCGTGGCCCGTTGCCGGTTGTTGTCCCGGTCAGTACACGGCCAATACGATGGGGATGGTTTCGGAGGCTCTGGGGCTCGCGATGCTCGGCTCCTCGACGATGCCGGCAGTCTTCTCGTCGCGTCTATCTATGATGCGCGAAGCCGGTGCGATCGTGACGCGGGCCGTTCTCGGCGACGGGCCGCGACCGCGACAAATCGTCACGCGTGAGAGTCTCGAGAATGCCTGCGCCGCCGTGTCCGCTACCGGCGGCTCGACCAACGCCGCGTTACACATTCCCGCCATCGCCAACGAAGCCGGCATCGCTTTCACTCTCGACGACGTCGCGCGGGTGTTTTCGAGAACCCCGGTGATCGGCGACATGAGTCCCGGCGGCCGCTACCGCGCTGCAGATCTACACGCGGCGGGCGGCGTGGCGGTGTTGTTGCGACAACTACTCGAGGGCGGCCACCTGCACGGTGACTGCATGACCGTCACCGGCAACACCCTTGCAACCGAACTGGAAGGCGCGCCCGCTCCCGATGGACGCGTCGTCGTACCGATCGGCCAACCCATCTCCAAAGATGGCGGCCTCGCGGTGCTGCGCGGCTCGTTGGCTCCCGAAGGGGCGTTGATCAAACGTGCGGGGTTGGTGGTTACCGAACTCGAAGGGCCGGCAAAGATTTTCGAGTGCGAGCAGGACTGCCTCGATGCCATCCTGGGCGGGCGTGTCGCGGAGGGCGATGTCCTCGTCATTCGCAACGAAGGTCCGAAAGGCGGCCCCGGTATGCGCGAACTGGTGGCGTGCACGGCGATCCTCTACGGACTGGGACTCGGCGAGAAGTGTGCGTTGATCACCGACGGTCGTTTTTCCGGAGCGAGTCGTGGGCTGTGTATCGGCTACGTCGGGCCGGAATCTGCCGACGGCGGTCCCATTGCAGCCGTCCACGAGGGCGATCGCATTCGTGTAGACGTCGCGGCCGGTTCCATCGACCTGCTCGTCCCTGCCGACGAAATACGCGCACGACTCGATGCGTTGGCGCCCGACTACTGCCCACATGTCGCGGCAAAGCCGGACTCTGCGGTGCTCAAGAAATACGTTGCGTGTGTCGGACCGGCTCACCTCGGAGCGGTGACTCACCAGGGCCCGGTCCAGTGGGACGAAGAAGTCGACGTCTCTGCCAAGCTCGGTTAGCCCAACCCAGTGGCGGCGTAGCGGGGCTGGGGCGGTTCCGATTGTGTCGCGTGCGCCTAGAACACGTTTCACAATAGTCGACATTGGCCGTGGTGCCGTGTATTTCTGGCCGCCGTGAAGCCTCCTTCTTTCGAGTACGCAGACCCCAAATCGCTCGACGATGCCGTTCGGCTGCTCGAGGAGCATGAGTTCGAGGCCAAGATTCTTTCGGGCGGTCAGAGCTTGATGCCGCTGCTCAACATGCGGCTGGCCCGGCCCGAATTGCTCATCGATTTGGCCAAGATCCCCGACCTCGACCATGTGCGCGAAGAAGCCGGCACCCTGGTTGTGGGCGGCATGGCGCGCCAACGCGCGCTCGAACTGTCGCCGATCGTGCGCGAGCGCTTCCCGCTCGTATACGATGCGACGATGCACATCGCGCACCCGCAGAATCGAAATCAAGGCACCGTCGGCGGATCGATCGCACACGCGGATCCCGCGGCCGAGTTGCCCGCGTTGGTCATGGTCACCGACGCCGAGATCGTTGCGACCGGACCCGACGGTGCACGAACGATCGCTGCCGACGAGTTCTTCGTTACCTACCTCACGACTTCGATGGAGGGTGCCGAGATACTTACCGAGGTGCGCATCCCCGCACTCGGACCGAGTACCGGCCATTCCTTACAAGAACTGGCCCGCCGCCACGGCGATTTTGCGCTTGCCGGTGCAATGGCCACCGTCACGTTGGCCGGCGGTGGCACGATCGAATCGGGCAGGTTGGTCCTGTTCGGGGTCGGTGCGACACCGATACGGGCGCGCGATGCCGAGCAATTGCTCGCGGGCGAGAAGCCGAGCGACGCATTGTTTGAGGCGGTCGCGGCGAAAGCAGCGGCCGAACTCGATGAACCTTTGAGCGACGTACACGCTTCCGCCGAGTATCGGCGTTCGCTGGCCGGCGTGATGGCGAAACGCGCGCTCGCCGAAGCAACCGCACGTGCGGCCGTGTAGAGACCTGTCGACGATGGACACTACGAGAAAGATTCAGATGAACGTCAACGGCACGAGCTACAGCGACGAGATAGACGTTCGCACGACGCTCGTGGATTTCCTGCGCGTGAACTGCGGCCTGACCGGGACGCACGTTGGCTGTGAGCACGGTGTATGCGGTGCTTGCACCATACTCTGGAACGGCAACGCGGTGCGCTCCTGCATCATGCTCGCGGTGCAGGCCGATGGCAGCGAGATCTCTACCGTTGAAGGTCTGGCGCCGGGATCCGAGTTGCATCCGATTCAACAGGCTTTCATGGAAGAGCACGGTCTGCAGTGCGGTTTCTGTACTCCTGGTTTCATGATGTCGATTTACGAGATGATCAGCCGCAACCCGGACCCTTCGGATGAAGAGATCAAGGACGTGCTCGGCGGACAGATCTGTCGCTGCACCGGGTATCAGACGATCTTCAAGGCGGTGCGCTCCGCGATCGACAAAATGGCCGCGGCGAATAAGTCGGCGGCGCAAGGCTAGGGCGGGGAATCGGCGTGAGCGTGAAGATTCCGACCAGCATCGACCAGTTGCCCAACAGCAATCCGCGCTTCATCGGGCAAGAAGTGAATCGGGTCGAAGATCCGTCGCTGCTGACCGGCCGAACCCAGTTCATCGACGACCTCGTGCTGCCGGGCATGCTCCACTGCGCCATCCTGCGCAGTCCGCACCCGCACGCGAAGATCGTATCGATCGATACCAGCGAGGCCGAGAAACTCGAAGGCGTGCTTTCAGTTGCCACGGGCAAGGACGCGAAAGAACTCACGAATCCTGCCCCGACGGCTCCTGAAGGGTGGGGTGCTTATTGCCTCGCAGCCGACAAGGTTCGTTTCGTCGGCGAGCCCGTCGCCGCGATCGCGGCAACCAGCCGCTACATCGCCGAGGACGCGCTCGAACTCATCGAGATCGAATACGAAAACCTCGATGTCATCGTCGACGCGCACAAGGCCGCGCAAGACGGTAGTCCGCTGATCTTCGAGGAACACGGTTCCAACGTGATGATGCAGCGCGTGTTCACGTGGGGTGAGGTAGACCAGGCCTTCGCCGATGCTGACCACGTCGTTACCGAGAAGTATCGATGGAATCGCCTTGGCGCGAACCCACTCGAAACCTACGGCTGCATCAGCAAGTGGGATCTTCTCGAGAACAGTCTTACGTTGTGGGCGAGCGTTCAGTCGCAATCGCACGTTGCACTCGGGCGCGCCGTGGTGCTGGGCCTTCCGTCGAACAAGGTGCGTGTGATCAGCCAGCCGCACGGAGGCAGCTTCGGCGGGAAGGGCGGCTTTCGCGGTCCCGATATCGCCGCCATCCTTTCGCGCAAAGCCGGCGGTCGTCCCGTCAAGTGGATCGAGGACCGCATGGAGTATCTCGGCGGCGGTGCCGGCCAGTCTTGGGATCGCCACTACGAACTCTCGCTTGCACTCACCAATGACGGTGAAGTGACCGGTCTGCGAGTGAAGCTGCTCGACGACCTTGGTGCGACTGCCGAAGCGTTCGGCACTGTGTCTGCAGCGAAACCGTTGGCGGCCTTCGTCGGCTGTTACGCCATACCGGTTGCCGAGTACGACCTCACGATGGTCGTGACGAACAAGCTACCGGGCGCACCGTATCGCGGCATGGGACCACCGCCGCACAACTGGGCGCTCGAACAGACGATGGACGTTGCGGCGCGCAAGCTGGGCTTGGATCCGACGGAGATTCGTCGCAAGAACTTCATTCAGCCGTCGCAGTTTCCGTACATCATTCCTAGCGGGAACGAATACGACAGTGGCGAATACGAAGCCGCGCTCGACGGCGTACTTGAAATGTCGCAGTACAAGGCGCTTCGCGAGGAGCAGGCGCGTGCACGCCAGGAAGGTCGCTATCTCGGCATCGGTGTCGTGAACACGATCGAGCCCGGAGTCTTCGATTGGAACGCCTATGCCATCGTCGGGGTGCAGGGCACTGGCGTGCCTGAAGGCGTAACCATCGCCATCGACATCATGGGCAAGATTACCTGCAAGCTGGGTTTTTCGCTCGAAGGCCAGGGCCAATACACCGTCGTCACGCAGGTTCTCGCCGACTACTTCAACGTCGAGATGGCTGACATTGAGATCGTCTATCAAGACACGTTAAGCGCACCGCCGCACTTCGGCCCCGGCGGCAGCAGGCTCGGTGTGGCCATTACCGGCGCGAGCCTGGGCGCCGCCGAGATGCTGGTCGACAAGCTCTGCACGGTTGCCGCCGTTCTCATGCAAACCGAGCGTGAGAACATCGAATTCATGGACGGCTTTTGCCGCATCAAGGGCATGCCCGATGCGAAGATGCACTTCGCCGAAGTTGCCGGCGCGATTTTGGCGCGCAGCGATCTCCTGCCGCCAGGCATGGACCCCAGTCCGCAGGCGACCTTCGCGTGGACGGCGGCCGGTCGCACGCAGGCGGACGACCAAGGTCGCGCGAAGAGCTATCTTACGGCAGCGAACGCCTGTCACGTCGTGCTGGTCGAAGTGGATATCGAGACCGGTCATACCGAGATCCTGAAGTATTTCATCGTCGACGACTGCGGAACGCGGCTCAATCCCTCGAACGTGGAAGGCATGACCCAGGGCGGCGTCGCGCAAGGTGTAGGTGCCGCGTTGCTCGAAGAGTACGTTTACGACGAAGGCGGGCAGCTACTGACCTCTACCTTCATGGATTACCTCATGCCGTCGGTCTACGAAGTGCCGATGACCGAGAAGAAGGCGCTGGTGACGCCGTCGCCGTTCACGCCGCTCGGTGCCAAAGGCGCAGGCGAAGGATCGATGCATACCACGCCGGCTGCGATCATGTGCGCCATCAACGATGCGCTCTCTCCGCTGGGCATCAAGGCCCATGAAGTGCCCGCGGCACCGAACCGGATCTGGAGTCTCATCCAGCAAGCCCGTGCCGGCGAGTCGCGATAGCCCGCAGATAGTCGATAGCTATTCGGATCCGGTGTCCGGACTGCTACCATCTATGAGAGCCGTCCTGCGACGGCCGAACTGCTTACCGTGAGTTCCTCGAATACGCCCCGCTTTTGGGCGCCTCTTGTCGGATTTCGGGCAGGCGCAATCGCCGCCGCCCTGGTCATGGCCGGGGTGTTCTACCTAGTCGATTTCTCAGGCCGCCTGGTCGATCCGTTCCTGATCAATCTGTACGCCGTCGTCCACTTTGGATTGCTCGGTGCGCTCGTCGCTTTGCCGGTTGCACTCTTTGCCCGCTTCGTTGGCGATCGCGATGCTGCCCCGCGAACGACATCTCGCGTGCTGACCGGCGTCGCCGTCGTCCTCGCGCTATCGGTTTACTACGTCGTTGCCCGTCGCCCCACGTTGCTGTTGGAGCCGGGTACGTTGCTGCCGATTGTTGTTGCCCTCGCTGCAGCGGTGGTCTGGGCCATGCGCGGCCGCTCGGGGGATCGCGGTATCGACGCGCGTCGCCAGGCGCTGGTCGTCGTCGCCTGCCTCGTTGGTCCGGTGTTGTGGGCGCAAGCCAGGCCGGTGCTCGTGGACACGCCCGCGCCGGCCGATGTTCCTCTGGAGCGCAACACGGCAGTTCCGACCAAGCGCGTGTTGCTTCTCGGCTGGGACGCTGCGACCTGGGACGTCGTCGATCCGCTGCTGCGCGAAGGCCGTTTGCCGACGCTTGCCAAACTGATCGAGGGCGGGGTTCGCGCGACGGTCGACTCGGAGCCTCAACAAGTGCAGCCGTTCGAGGATTCCTCTAGCGCAGGCACGCGAACGCCGGCGATCTTCGAGACGATTGCCACGGGCAAGACACCGCTCATGCACGGCATCTGGGACTTCCTTAGCAAGCCGTTTTGGGGCACGAGCCAGGCGCTGCCGTTTCGCGTCGGCGGCAGCTGGTTAGGTACGCCCGTTCCTACCACCAGCGACATGGCCCGGGCCGAGCGTGTCTGGCACATGGTCGATCGCGCGGGGCTCGACTCGCTCGTGGTGGGTTGGTGGAACACGTGGCCGGTGCGCCGCGGTCTCGCCAACGGTGTGCTCGTCAGTGATCGCGCGAAAGAAGAGATTCCGGATACGATGCTGCCCGCAGAGGCGGTCGACGTCGCCGACATCTGTGCCGAGACGCGTGCCGATGCCGATCGTGCGGTAGAGGGACTGGTCCCTGCGCTCGATCCGAATCTGCACACGCTCGATCCTTTGAAAGACGACTTGCGCCGCACGTTCAGAAACGACTATCAGGACGACCTCTGTCACTATCTGTTGGCAGCAGAACTTGCTGACGAGCGCGACCCGGAGTTCATCGCCACGTACGTCAGCCTCATCGACATCGTTCAGCATAAATTCTGGCGTTACTTCGAGCCCGACGCATTCGGCGACGTCGATCCGAGCGATGCCAAGGAACTGGGGCACGCGATTGCGGCGTCCTATGATTTCGCCGACGACCTGCTCGCCAAGCTTCTCGAGGTTCTCGGGCGCGATACGACGGTCGTGTTGGTCTCCGATCACGGAGCGGGCGCGTGGGCATTCGAAGGAATGGCCGGCGCGCTCAAGGATGTTTTCCAAACCGTGCACCCGGAGTATTCCGGCAACCATCGACTCAACGGCATCTTCGTGATGAACGGTCCGGGAATTCCCTCCGGAATCGAGATCGACGCGGTCAAGCACGTAGACATTGTACCGACCGTGCTCGCACTGCTCGGCCTACCGCTGGCCGAAGACTTGCCGGGCCGCGTTCTCGAAGAGGCCTTCGAAGCGCCCGAATTACTCGCCCCTGCGGTCCAGCGCATCCGCACCTACCAAACGGCCGAGAGCGAAGGCTCCCTCATCCCCACCGCCTCCGCCGTAGACGCCGAAGTCGAAGACAAACTCCGCGCGCTAGGCTACATCCAGTAGCCGTTGCGAAGGCTACGGCGAGCAGCCGTTACAAAACATACGTCCGGAAACGGCCAGCGCTACGTGCCGCCTTGCGGTTCAATGGGGTCAACACGATGGAGGTGTTGATCTATGGAACTGCGAATCCAGGGGCTTCCTACTGATGAAGTGATCGCGCTGCGCGCCGGACGAGGCGATGCTTACGGCCAGCCCGCTCTCGTGCGAACGGCCGAAGGACCCGCGAACCCGTGTCGTCATTGCCTCGGGCTGATCGACGAGGGGTGCGACAAACTCGTACTTGCGTATCGGCCTTTCGAAACACAGCAGCCGTACGCCGAGACCGGGCCGATTTTCCTGCACGCGGACGACTGTCCGCGCTACGACTCCGCGTCGCTGCCCGAATGGTTCCTGTTCCTCGATCCGGCAGTCGTGCGTGGTTACGACGAGGAGGATTGGATTCGCTACGACACCGGCGACGTCGTGGCCGGTACGGAGCTCGAAGCTCGATGCCGCCGAATTCTCAGCGATCCAACAATCGCGTACGTGCATATTCGATCAAAATTCAACTGTTTCCAGTGCCGAGTGGATCGCGACTAGCGAGCCTCCCATTGGATCGCGACCAGCGAGCCTTCTAGTGGATCGCGACCATCGAGCCTTCTAGTGGATCGCGACCAGCGAGCCTCCTTGCTAGGTGCCCGAGGCGCATGCTCGCGTTGGCAACGGACGCGCGCGGGGGCATTATGCGTGCGGACGCAGCGTGCGAATGCGCTTGCGAAAGCAGCTGTCCGGCGTGGCGCACTGCTTCGCCGGCACTCGCGCAAGGGAGTTTCCTATGTTCGCTCTGAAACGGTTCATCCATAATCTGGTGATTGTGATCGGCAAGTCCCTCTCGGTGCTGGTCCCGATGAAGGTGCCGATCACGTTCGTCGGTGCCGATTCCACCGCGCAGTTGTGTCAGGCCATCGGTCAGACAGGCACCAAGAAACTCCTGCTGGTTACCGATGCGGTGCTCGTGAAACTGGGAATCGTGGAGCGCGTTACGGGTGCGCTGGGCGCCGCGGGAGTCGAGTGGTGTGTCTACGACGGAGTCGAACCCGACCCGACCTTCGCTCAGGTACAAGAAGGGGTGCAGCGACTGCGAAGCGAAGGTTGCGATGCCGTGCTCGCGGTTGGTGGAGGTTCGTCGATGGACGCGTCGAAGCTGATCGCTGCGATCGCTACGAACGACAAGCCGCTGGCGAAGCTCGAAGGACTGTTCAAGTTGCGAAAGCCGACAGTACCGCTCTACGCGCTTCCGACGACGGCGGGTACCGGCTCCGAGGCTACGATGGTTGCCGTCGTTTCCGATCCGGCGGCGATGGCGAAGAAGTTTTTCATCGATCCCAAGCTGTTTCCGTCGATGACGGCGCTCGATGCGTCGCTCATGACCGGACTCCCACCCGCGATGACGGCCGCTACGGGAATGGACGCGCTCACGCATGCAATCGAGTCGTATCTTTCCGTTTCAGCGACCGAAGAAACCGAGAAGCTCTCGGCCGCGGCCGTCAAGATGGTTTTCAACAACCTTCCGACCGCATATGCGACCGGCGACGATATGAAGGCGCGCAGCGCGATGGCGCTGGCATCGTTCTATGCGGGCGTCGCATTCACGCGGGCGAGTGTCGGGTACGTCCATGCGATCGCGCATCAGTTGGGCGCCTACTACAAAACCCCGCACGGTCTTGCGAACGCGATCGTGTTGCCGCGCGTACTGGAGTTCTCCAAGGGCCCGGCGGTGGACCGCCTGGCTCAGTTGGCGGACGTGATCGGCATCGAGGGGGCGAATCCCACGGAGAAAGCCGATCGGTTTATCGAAGCGGTCAAGGCGTTGGGGGCCGAAGTCGGTATTCCAGTCCGGCTCGACAGCCTCAAGCGTGCCGACATCACGCCGATCGCGAAGCGCGCGCTTTCCGAGGCGCACGCCAACTACCCAGTGCCGCGCTACATGGGGCTCGATGACTGCGAGAAATTGCTGGGAAGTATGCTCAGCGCCTAGCGCGGTCGGTCCGGCCCAGGCCTGCCTAGACCTGCTTCGCCTGCCCCGCTGCGGTGCGTATGCCAAGCCAGCGCGCCGTGGCAGCCTTGTACGTGAGGTAATCGTCGCCGTGAACCGACTCCAGGTACTGCTCTTCGATGCGCACCTGTACTTGAATCAGTACGTCACCTAGCACGGCAATCAACAGCGACAGTACGTTTGGGCTCGCCAGGAACAGTCCTAGCAGCGTCGCGCGCATGCCGAGAAAGATCGGGTTGCGCGAGACACCGAACATTCCTTTCGAGACGAGTTCCGTCTTCGCGTCCGGGTCGATACCGATACGCCAGGAATTTCCCATCTGTGCCTGCGCTAGTGCGACCCAGATGAGCGATGCGATCAAGATGACCGCGGCAATCGTCTGCACCGCTGCGACTTCGAGTGCGGCGAACGGCATCAATCGCGCATAGGCGGATCCGTCGATCGCGAACAGAACGACGTTCGCCGCTACCAACAGTTCGAGCACGATCAACCAGCGTGCGACGTAGCCGCGTACGTCGTCCTGCCATTTCTCTGCGATCGGATCGATGCCGGTGCGGGCGCGTACGAGATACGTGCGTAGAAGAAAGATGGTGAGCATCGAAACGACGAAGTAGGCGGGGAGAAAATAGCGCATGACTAACCTCGAGTGTGAGCGGCGTGTTCGACGCCGGCTTGTATGAGTTCGTGCACGTGGCGATCTGCCAGCGCGTAGTAGATATGGCGTCCGTCGCGTCTACTGGTCACCAGTTCGCATTGGCGCAGCACGCGCAGTTGATGACTGACGGCGGACTGCTCCATCTCGACGAGCCCGATGATCTCGTGGACGCATAGCTCGCTTTCTGCGAGCGCGGCCACGATGCGCAGACGATTCGGATCCGACAGCGCCTTGAAGAGCCCCGCCGCACGCGTCGCGCGGTCCGCGGTGAGTAGCTTGGTGGATGTCGCCATAGACATATGAATATATGAGCATGTGTTCATATGTCAACCGCAATGCGAGGCGCGCAGGGGAGGGCCGTTTTGGTCAGGAAAACCAGGTAGAACGTGTTTCTGTCCGGTCGACTTAGGCGCGCGGCACGGCTATCTCTTGCCCGTTCCGCCGGCTCCCATCTATCCGCCGGCGCTCTGTTTCCAAGGAGGAGATCCCCGTGGCCGATAACAACCATTTCGTCGCTCTGTCCGAGTGTCACTTCATGAACCCGGAATCCATGGAGGAGATCAGCTACTACCCAGGCTACGAGCGCTGGTGGAAAAGCATCGACGGCGTCATGCGCGCCTGGGGCGGTGACCGCGATTTGCAGGGCGGCGAGGGCATGCCCGAGCCGCGCGCGCACGCATTGATCGAATGGATGGACAAAGCCGGCGTCGATGTCTGCTTCGCGCTACGCGAGTCGATGATGGACGTGTCGGGCTACGCGACCTGCATGTCTACCAACGCGTTCATGATCAAAGAGATCGCGCCGTATCCGGATCGCATGTACCTCGAAGCCAACTGCGGGCCCATACTGCGCCGCGGTGTCGAGAACGCCATCTGGGAATTGGAATTCCTGCACAAGGAGCGCAACGCGAAGCTGTGCAAGGTCTACGCGCCGGAAGACGGACCGCTCAACGACAGGCGCCTGTGGCCGTTCTACGAGAAGGCCGGAGAGTTGGACATCGCGCTCACCATCCATACCGGTATGTCGTACGTCTGTCCGCAGCCGAGTGCGTATACGCACCCGTCGCTACTGGACGATATCTGTTTGGACTTTCCCGATCTGAAGATCATTGCGTACCACATGGGCTGGCCGCACCATGAAGAGCTGATCGGTTTGGCCGGCAAGCATACGAATTTGTATCTCAGCCTTTCGGGCATCATCGGTTGGCTCGCGCGTTCACCGTACCGTGGTTACCACATGATCGGTGAAGCGCTGCAGTGGGTAAGCGACGACAAGATGGTCATGGGACTCGATCTCGCGTTCGACGACATGCCGCTGGCGGTAGACTACATCCGCAATCTCGAAATGCCTGAAGAGCTCCAAGAGAAGTGGGGCTACAAGCCGATCACGGAAGAGACGAAGGCAAAGATACTCGGCCTGAACCTGGCGCGCCTGGCCAAAATCGATACGAAAAAGCGCGTCTGAGTTCGTCCGGTAACCGAGCCATGGCCAACGAAGCCTGCATAGTAGGGATCGGCGAGACGAAGTACTGCCGTGGCGAGGGCTCGGGCATGAGCCAGCTCGCGCTGCAGCTGAGTGCTTGTTCGGCGGCGCTGGCCGATGCCGGCCTGAAAGCCCGACAGATTGACGGCATCATGCCCTTTCCGAACCTCGGTTCGGCCGAGGGCTTCGCCGCCAATCTCGGCTGCGAGAATCTTCGATTCGCCGCGACCATCAACATGGGCGGGGCCGCGCCGGTGGCCTCGCTGCAGGCAGCGGGAGCGGCAGTCAAAGCGGGTGCTGCCGACTATGTGCTCGTGCCCGCAGGTTGGAACGGTTATTCGGGGCGCCGCGCCGCGCAGACTCTCAGCGAGCAGGTCAGTTCGATTCCCGGCGGAGCGATCGCACGCGACTTCTACTTTCCCTACGGACTGACGTCGCCACCGCAGTGGTACGCGCTCATGGCGCGCCGCCACATGCATCTGTACGGTACGACGGCTGAGCAACTCGGCGCCATCGCGTTGGCCATGCGCAAGCACGCACAGCTCAATCCGAATGCCGTGATGAACGGAAAGGACATGAGTCTCGATGACTACATGGCCTCGCCGATGATCACGGATCCGTATCGATTGTTCGATTGCTGTCTCGAGACCGACGGCGCCGCGGCGATGATCGTGACGACTGCCGAGCGCGCGCGCGATCTCGCGGGATCGCCCGTGCGGATACTCGGCGTCGCTGCCGGCCAACCGTACCCCGCGGACGAGATCACGAATCGAAAAGACATCTTCATGACGGGACTCACCATTGCGGCGCCGCAGGCGTTCAAGAAGGCAGGCCTGAAGCCGTCCGACATGGACTTTGCGCAGATCTACGACTGTTTTACGTTCGAAGTGCTACAACAGCTCGAAGAGACCGGCTTCTGTGAGCGTGGCGAAGGCGGTGCGTTCGTCGAAGACGGTCGTATCGAACTCGGTGGCGCTCTGCCGGTGAACACGCACGGCGGCCTGCTCTCGGAAGCGCACGTACTCGGCATGAATCACATCGTCGAAGCGGTGCGACAGCTACGAGGCGAGTGCGGTGCGAGACAGGTTAAAGATGCCGAAGTCGGCGTGGTGACCGGCTGGGGCGATTTCGGCGACGGCAGTATCGCGATCCTGGGAACTGCCTAGACGACCTTGAGGGCGTATCTGGATGTCGAATAGTGACTACAAGAAACCATTGCCTGCGCTCGAAGGGCTGACGCAGGAATTCTACGGCTTCTGTCGTGAAGGCGAGTTGCGTTTTCAGCGGTGTGCGAGCTGCCAAGCATGGCGACACGTTCCGCGTGAGATGTGCGCGCAGTGCGGTTCGATGGACTGGAGCTGGGAAGCGTCGTCCGGGCGCGGCAAGTTGTTCACGTGGACCGTTGCCGCCCGTCCGTTGCATGCAGCCTTCGCCGACGATGCGCCGTACGCACCCGCCGTCGTCGAATTGGATGAGGGCGTTAGGCTCGTCACCGAGATCGTCAACTGCAAGCCCGTCGATCTCGAGATCGATGCGCCGGTCGAGGTCATCTTCGATGCGGTTACACCCGAAATCACGCTGCCGAAGTTTCGCCGGACCGGTCTGTAAGGAGTTTTTTCGTGAGCGACACGCCGACAATGCCCGACACGTTCAAGTACGAAAAGCACGGGAAGATCGCCGTCATGACGATCAATCGGCCGGAAGCCATGAACGCATTCATGCCCGACATGCTTCACGCCATGAACGCAGCCTTCGCCGACTTCAATGACGACGACGATTTGTGGGTCGCGATCTTCACCGGCACGGGCGACAAGGCCTTCTGTGCGGGGATGGATCTCAAGGGTGCCATCAAAGCGCTGCAGGAAGGCGACCAGATGGGGTACGAGGATCACACGAAGCGTCCGATGTCGGATGTCTTCAAGCCCATCATCTGCGCCGTCAACGGTTTCTGTATTGCCGGAGGCCTGGAGTTCATGCAGGGGACCGACATTCGCATCGCGGCCGAGCACGCGACCTTCGGTCTGGGAGAAGTTCGCTGGGGCATCATCCCGACCGGCGGATCCCACATCCGTCTGCCGCGCCAGATACCATGGGCGGTCGCTATGGAACTGTTGCTTACAGGCAAGCCCATCTCTGCTCAGCGTGCGTACGATATCGGGCTGATCAACGAGGTGGTTCCTGCCGATCAGTTGATGGATGCGGCGATGAAGTGGGCGGAGACGATCTGTAAGAACGGGCCGTTCGCCGTGCGTACGGCGAAAGAGATTGCCGTGCGCGCGCTCAACCTCGAACCCGGCTTCGTGCTCGAGAAGGGTCTGGGCCAGCGCGTGATCGATTCTGAGGACGCCAAGGAAGGTCCCGCCGCGTTCGCAGAAAAGCGCAAGCCCGAATTCAAAGGGCGGTAACGCCGGGCCGAACCGACGTAGCACGGCTCAGGGATTGGTCGGTGTTTCGTCCAGCGAGGGACAGCGTAGCTCGATCGGGAAGCCGACGATGACGCGAAGCAGTCGCAGCGCATCACTGGCCGTGATGATGTCGAGATTGCTGTCGACGTTGCAGACCGCGAGCGAGCAGTCCCCGGTTCCCAATGCGGCGTGCAGGATGAGCAGCGCGTCGATCAGCGACAACGCGCCGGATCCGTCTGCGTCGCCGCAATTGACGAGCAGGCAGTGCTCCGTGCAGGCATCGCCCGGCGTGTACACTTCATCTCCGTCGTCACACTGCTCGTCCGGGTCGACGCGACCATCGCCGCAGGCCGGTGGCGGGAGAGTCGTCGTCGTCGTCGTTGTTGTCGTCGTCGTCGATGCCGGCAACGTGCTTGGCGGCAGGGTCGTGGTAGTGGTCGTAGGCGGCAGCGTTGTCGGCGGGAGTGTGGTGGTGGTCGAGGGCGGCGGCGGGAGCGTCGTCGTGACCGGGACCGTGGTGGTGGTCGTTGTACTGGTTGTCGTTGTAGTCGTCGTGCCTAGCTCGCAGTCGCCGGTAATCTTGCTGCAGTGGGTATCGGGAGGGCAGTCGGGTATGCCCGCGCACACCCCATCGGCGCAAGAGTCGAGTACGGTGCAGTCCAGATCGTCGTTGCAGGTGCCGGTTGTCGCCAGATGGACGCAACCCTGCTCGAGATCGCAAAAGTTCTGGGTGCACTCGTTGAGGTCTTCGCAGCGATCGTTGTCCGGCGTGTTGGCACAAAAACCGGTTCCGCAAACGTCATGCGTGCAGCCGAGGCCGTCGGCGCAGGTTGCCGCCCCGCAGAACTCGACGGCGGGTATGTGCAAGATGTTCGATGGCGGTCCCGGAACGTCGTCGATGTTGATGGCGACCAGATGGACGTCGGCGTCGTACGCCGGGTCGATGCCGCTGACGACGGCCTCGAACCAGCCTTCGGCATCGGACTGGGCGTCAAACAGCGAAACGTTGAGCGGCGAAGTCTGCGCGCTCGTCGGCTGATCTACGACGACCACAAACTCCGGCGCGCCCTCGTGAATCCAGCGCAGGCGCAGGTCTGCCGCGTCCGCCGTGCCCGATAGGGCATGCAGAATGAGCGTCGTCGTTATGATGAGTCGTCGCAGCAAAGAACGGTTCTCGTGGACCTACATGGTCCATCCCCATCGCGCCGATCCGTCGTTGATCGGCTGCCACAGCCACAACCTGTTGTCCGATGGGCGACGCTTGGTGCCCGCGAGGCGGGCGAGCCACCCGTGCGCAGGGCCTCAGGGTCCGGGCCTGGGCCTGCGATCGGTCGCGCGAGTTGGGGGCGCCCGAAGCGTCGCTTCAGCTTCGCTCGGGTCCGTCCTCGTCGCGCGAAGACGACGTGCATGTAGAAGGGGGTGTTGAAAAAATCCAGCTACGAGCAGGGAATTCTCGTAAGTGTACGTTTTTGTTCAGGTCGGCCTGGGCGCAACTTTACGCCCGAGAGTATGGGTCGAAAGTCCTAGACGACCAAACCGCTCAGAAGATGACTTCGTCGGCGACCAGCGCGTCGAATCGGGCGGCGTCCATGCCGAGCACGTCCTTGAAGACGCGTTCGTTGTCCTGTCCCATCCACGGGCCCGGCGTGATGCGCGCCTCGGTGCGCGATGTCTTCACATAGGCCCCGTAGATCGTCTCTTTGAAACCCAATGGGTGTTGGACCTCCACGAAAGTCTCGCGTGCGCGGTAGTGGGGGTCTTCGAGCAGGTCGCCGACGTTGAGCACGGGCGCGGCGGCGACGCCTGCCTTCTGTAGCGAGTCGGCGAGCACACGATCGTCGTGCGTTGCGGTCCAAGCGCCGATCTTTTCGTGCAGTATTTCGATGTTGGCGACGCGTGCGGACGCGTCGGCGAATGCGGCTTCGGACGCCCAAGCGGGCGAATCCATCGCGGCGACGAGTGCCGACCACTCGTCGTCGTTCGTTACTGCGATGCTGATCCAACGGTCGTCACCGGTGCAAGGGAAGACGCCGTGTGGCGCATCGACCGCCAACGGGTGTCGATTGCCCAGCGGCCCGGCGACACGTCCGTTGAGCTCGTAGTCCATGAACGCGGGACCGGCCATCTGCATCACCGCTTCTTGTTGCGAGTGGTCGATGTGTTGTCCCTTGCCGGTCCGGTCGCGATAGTTGAGCGCGGTCAACACGGCGAACGCACCGAGAATGCCGTTGTACGGATCGGCGAACGCGTTTTCGAACGGCACAGGCGGGCCATCGGCGTAGCCGGTAATACTATCGACGCCCGTCAAACTGGTAAGACTCATTCCGTACGTGCGCACGCTCTTCAGTGCGCCGTACTGACCCGTCGCCGGCATCGAGAACAATACGATGTCGGGCTTCACTTTCACCAACTCGTCGTAGCCGAGTCCCATCTTGTGCATCACGCCGGGTCCGAAGTTCTCGACGACAGCGTCGCAGCCGGCGATGAACTCTTTCGCGAGTTCTACGGCTTCGGGCTTCTTCAGATTCAGGGTGATCGAGCCGTTCCCCGCCCAGCATGCATGGTTCGATAGGCTGCGATCCGGGCCGCCTTCGCCTTCGGCGAAGGGCGGTAGTGTACGCGTGAGATCGATGCGTGTGCGCGATTCGATCTTCACGACGTCGGCGCCGAGGAAGCCGAGCGTTTGACCTGTGACTGGACCGGCCCAGACCCATCCGAAGTTAGCGATTCGTAGATTTGATAGCGGTAGTTGCTCAGACATCGTGCTGTTTCCTAAATCGCGCCGTCGGCTTGCAGGGCGGCGACGTCCAGACCGAGAGCGCCGTAAACTTCTTCGTTGTGTTGGCCGAGTAGTGGGGCGGCGGTGATCGGACCGCCCGGGCACAGTGGCAATTGGAAGGGCGCGCCCAGAGTGCGCACGCTGCCGAGCGCATCGTGCTCGAGAGTAACCAGCCCTCCGCGGTCTTTGATGTGCGGATGCTCTGCGGCCTCTTGCACGGTGAAGACGGCGGTAACGGGACAGCCCTCCGCCTGGCACGCGTCCATGATTTCCATCTTCGTATGCTGAGACGTCCACTCTTCGATGAGCGGGTAGATCATGTCGCGATTCTCCGCCCGGCTGAGCATGTTCTGAAAGATGTCTACGGACATCCAGTCGGGGTTGCCCATGGCGCGCGCCAAGCCGTCCCATTGCGCGGCCTCTAGCGCGAGCACCCACACGTGACCGTCCTTGCAAGGCATGATCGTCGCCGGCGCACCGAGCGACATACCCACGCCCGTGCGTTTGTCGAAGCGGCCGTCTTGCGCAGCGCCGCCGATGTTTTGTCCGCCGGTAAATGTCGCTGCGATCGCTTCGGCGCAAGAGACGTCCACGAGTTGACCGCCGCCGGCTGCCTCGCGACCGTACACGGCCGCAAGTCCCCAGGTTGCGGCCGTTGCTGCACCGTAGAAGTCGGCGGCGAACGTTCCTTGTTCCAGCGGCGGTTCACCCATGCGGCCGCAGTAGCGGCTCGACGCACCGGAGAGATGAAACGCGTTGAGGTCGTGGCCGTTCCACTCGGAGTAAGGACCGCTTTGTCCGAACGGTGTCACCGAGATGACGACGAGGTGAGGATGCTTTGCGGCGATGCTCGCATAGTCCAGATCGAGCGCGCGCAGATGCGGCGGCAGGTAGTTCTCGATCAGCACGTCGGCGTCTGCGAGCAGTCGGTCGAGCACCGCGCGTCCCGCCTCAGCCTCGACGTTGCAGGTCACGCCCTTCTTATTGGTGTTCAGGAAGAAATAGAGTCCGCTTTTCTCAGGATCCGCCACGTCGCCCGGGAAAGGGCCCCAGTTGCGCGACCGATCTCCGCGCTTGGGGGGCTCGACTTTCACGACATCGGCGCCGTAATCCGCGAACAGTTTCGCACAGTAGGGAGCTGAGACCATTTCGCCGAGTTCGATGACCCGGATACCGGCTAGCGCGCCGTCGCTCATTGGTGGGTTTCTCCTAGAAAATCTTTGTAAAACAAGGGTTTGTGGATCCCGGTCGTGTCGTCGAGTGTGCTTCGCGGACGCGCGGAATATATTCGCCTACGGCCATGGAGACAAGAGAATAGAACTTGTTCTAGTCGGCCGCCCGCGATACTGTCCGCGCATTCTGAGCCGCTAGCAGCGGCACTTTGCGGAGGTACAGGCCCACATGGCCAAGGATCCACTTCGAACACCGTTTTGCGAGATGATGGGCATCGAGTTCCCCATCCTCGCCTTCACCCATTGTAAGGATGTTGTGGCCGCCGTCGTCAACGCCGGCGGGTTCGCCGTGCTCGGCGAGGCCATGCACACCCCCGAAGAAATCGAGGCAGACATCAACTGGATTCGATCGCGCGTGGGCGACAAGCCTTTCGGCATCGATCTGGTGCTGCCGGCGTCGGCACCCGGCGCGGAGTCCGTAGAAGACATTCTCGCGAAGATTCCGGCGGAGCAGAAAGCCTTCGCTGATCATATCAAGAAGAAATACGACGTCCCCGATCCGAAATCGGCGGAAGCGCTGCATCAGTGGGGCGGTCTCAACCAGGAGATCGCGCGTGCGCAGATCGACGTAATTCTCGATACCAAAGTACCGGTCTTCGTATCAGGACTCGGAAGCCCGGCATTCATGATTCCTGCGGCGCACGAGCGTGGCATGAAAGTGTTCGGACTGGTCGGGAAGGCGCGACAGGCCGAGCGCGAGATCGCGTCGGGTGTCGACGTCGTCATTGCACAGGGCTACGACGCCGCCGGTCACACCGGCAACATCGGGACGTTCTCGGTGGTCGGTGAAGTCTGCGCAGTCGCGGGCGACATTCCCGTCATCGCAGCCGGCGGTATCACCACCGGCAAGCATCTGGCGGCTGCTCTTTGTCTCGGCGCACAGGGCGTCTGGACGGGCACGCAGTGGTTGGCGTCGCGCGAGTCGGATGTCGACATGATCATGAAAGAGAAGCTGACGAAGATCACTGCCGACGATACGACGTATTCGAAGTCGGTGTCGGGCTTCCCGATGCGCGTGACCAAGTGCCCGTGGACCGAGGAATGGGCATCGAAAGACGCTCCGAAAACCTTACCGTCGCCGTATCAGATGCTGTTGAGTTCTTCGTATACCCAGGCTGCCAACGATCATCGTCGTGAAGACCTCATGTACGACGCGGCCGGACAGGGCGTGCGTTTCGTGACCGAACTCAAGCCGGCGCGTCAGATCGTCTTCGACATGGTGGAAGAGGCGCTCGAGACGTTCGAAGCGATCACGGGAGCCGAGGCCTGAACAACGCGGTGGTCGAGCGGCGCAAGCATCCGACCACCCGCGGCTTCGATGACTCGATGGCCGGCAAGCGTGCCGAGTGCGACGGCGGTGGTCAGTTGCCCGGCATGAAGTTCGGCGTGCGTCATGAATTCGCCGGCGTACTCACCGGCGATTACATCGATCACGGCGATCCACCCTGGCGCTGGTTTCTCATGCGAGACCTCTACCTGAAGCCCGACGGTTGGGCGCAGGACGAGGTCTGGTGCGAATCACAGATGGTCTGGCTCGTCGAAGAGTAGAGCGCTGACCCCACGGAAGAACATGCGAATCGTTGTTTGTGCAAAAGAAGTATTCGATCCCGACGCGGTAAATAGCTACGCGCTCGAAGGTCGGTTGGCGATCGGTGACGACGGCAAGACGTTCACGCAAACGTCAATCCCTCGACTGATGAACGCCTACGATGAACAGGCCATCGAAGCGGTGCTGCGACTTCGCGACGCGGGCCAAGACGTCGCACTCACCGTCGTGTCCGTCGGTTCACAAAACACCGATCACCTCAAACACGCGCTGAGTCTCGGCGCGAACGAGGTTGTCGAGATCGAGATCGGCGATGTCGCGCTCGACTACCACTGTGTCGCGCGAGTGCTCGCGGCTTACATCGAGAGCAGTGGCGGTGCCGATCTGGTGCTGTGCGGTCGGCAGGCTTCCGACGACGACCAGGGCGTCGTGCCCGCTTTGATCGGCGAACATCTCGGAATGCCAATTATCACGATCGCGAGAGATGTCGTGCCTGCGGAAGGCAAGGTGAAGGTCATTCGCGTAACGCCCGATGGCGACGAAGTCGTAGAGACTGCGCTACCCGCCGTCGTGACCATCAGCAACGAACTCGGTGAGCCGCGCTATCCGACGATGCAAGCGAAGATGAAGGCACGCAAACAGAAGCCTACCGTCGTCACGCTAGGCGATCTCTCGCTCGATGGCGCCGCGCTGGCGCCGAAGGTCGAACTGATTGCGCAGTTCGTGCCTGAGGTTCGAGGCGCCTGCGAGATGATCGATGGCGACGCGGCGGCTGCAGCCGCCGCACTCATCGGTAAGCTCAAACAGGACGCGGTCATCTAGCGATGCTTGGTGCGTCCGACACGCCTGCGACGCAAGGGATTAGGGAATCATGAGCACATCAGTCGTTGTATGCATCTGGGGAGCGGGCGAGGGTGGACTCGGCGCCGAAGCGCAGGAAGCGCTGACGCTCAGTCGCGATCTCGCGGCCGCGCTCGGTGCCGACATCAAGATCGCGTCACTCGGCGCCGTCTCAGATCAAGCCGCGTGCGATGCGGCAGCCTATGGCGCGAACGCGATCGACGCCGTTTCGATCGACGCAACGGGGTGCGAGGCCGATGTTTATGTTGCGGCGCTGGAGGCGTACTTCAAAGCGAACCCCGCGGGCACGATCGTGTTTCCACAAACCTTCGATAGCCGTTTGGTCTCGGCGCGTCTTGCAGCGCGTCTCGATGCCGGGGCCGTCATGAACTGCGTTGGGTTTTCCGTCGACGGTACCGTCATCGATGCTACCGTGTCCGCGTTCGGCGGCGACACGCGTGCAGTGTATCGCTGTGCATCCGGTGGAACGTACATCTTCTCGATCAATCCGAACGCGGTCGTTCCCGAGCCGTCCAACGCGGGCGCCGCGGCGCCCGCCATCAATGCGGTGTCGGCTGATGTGGGCGGAGCGAACGAACGTATTGCAGTCCTGGAGCGCCCCGAAGGGGCGGCCGGACCGCGTCTCGAGCACGCGCAGGTCGTCGTTGCCGGCGGTCGTGGGCTGGGCGAGAAAGAGAATTTCCAACTGGTCGAAGACTTGGCCGCCGCGTTGGACGGCATGGCCGGCGCATCTCGCCCGATCGTCGATGACGGTTGGGCTACGCCGGCGCAGCAGGTTGGACTCACCGGCAAGATCACGAAGCCGTCGCTATACATTGCGGCGGGCATTTCGGGAGCGAGCCAACACATGGTCGGCTGCGCGGCTGCGAAGACGCTCGTCGCCATCAACCAGGATCCGGACGCGGCGATCTTTCGTTACGCCAAGTACGGCATCGTCGGCAATTGCCTCGAAGTTCTTCCGGAGCTCACGGCTGCCGCGAAAAAAGGATAAGAGGACGCGAACATGGCAGATCGTATCCCTGTAGTAGCAAACCTGTTCGCCGAAACGCCGGCCGGCCCGCGCCTGACGGGGTCGAGGTGCACCGCGTGCGGCTCCGGCTATCTTCCGAAATCGGACGTGTGCCACAACCCGGCGTGTGACGGTGCGAAGACGGAAGACGCGGAGTTTGGACCGAGCGGTACCGTGTGGAGCTTGGCGATCCAAGACTATCCTCCGCCCGCGCCGGTAAAATTCGACCAGCCGTACACGCCCTATGCGATGGGGTTCATCGATCTTGACGATGGGCTTCGTGTCTTGGGGCGCATCGACACGGACGATCCGCGATCGATCGAACCCGGTATCCGCGTCGAGATGGTGATCGGTGCGCTGGCCCACGATGAAGAGGGCAACGAGATCACCGGCTGGAAGTTCAAGCCCGTATAGCGAGGGGACGAGATCATGAGAGACGTAGCAGTCGTCGGACTGGGAATGCACGCCTGGGGGAAGTTCCCCGACAAATCGGTTACGGGAATGATGCGCGAGGCTACCGAGGCCGCGCTCAAGGACGCCGGAATAGGTTGGCGCGACATCGAAGCGGTGTCGGCGGCCAGTTCTCGCTTTTCGGGCGGTAAAGGTTGGGGCCTCAACGGCAACGACATTGTCGAAGAAATGGGTTCGACCGGAGTGCCGGTCTACAATCTGTCGGCAGGTTGCGCCGCGGGTGCGAACGCCTTCAACGTCGGCTACATGATGGTCGCCGGCGGAATGCATGACATGGTTCTCGTCGTCGGTGGAGAGAAGATGCCGAAGGGGTTCATCCAGACCTCAGGCGTTGAGGACGAGTACGATCCCGAGTACCTGCGCCAGGTCTGCGTCGGAATCCCCGGTCCATCGTTTTGGGGAATCATGTGTCGCCAGCGCATGGCGGAGCACGGAACCACCGAAGAACAGCTCGCCAAGATTGCCGTCAAAGCGCACAAGAACTCGGTCCACAATCCGTACGCGCGCTTCAACAAGGAATTTTCGATGGAAGACGTTCTCGGATCGGCAATGGTGAGCTATCCGTTGCGTCTGTATGAAATTTGCCCGGTCTCCGACGGCGCGGCAGCGGTCGTTATTTGCTCGGCTGAGAAGGCCAAACAGCTTACGACCAAGCCGGTCTGGGTTGCCGGTAGCTCGGTAGCGACCAACAGCTTCAACGACGGCATTACCCGTGGCTTGGCCGGTCCCATACCACCGGGCGGCAAGACGTTCCACAGCGAGGCGGCCAGCGCGGTTCGTCAAGCGATGGAAGGTGCGGGCGTCACTCAGAAAGAGGTCGATTTCATCGAGTTGCAGGACAACACGGTGTACTACGAACTCTGCTTCCCCGAAGAATGGGGGTTCTGGGAGCCCGGTCAGGCAGAGCACGAGCTCGAGTCGGGTAACACGACGCCGACAGGTTCATTGCCGATCAATCCGAGCGGCGGTTTTCTGTCGTTCGGAGAGGCAACCACGGCACAGGGCATTTTCCAGATCTGCGAGCTCGCCACGCAGCTTCGCGGTGCGGGCGGTGGGCGTCAGGTTCCCGAAGCGAAGGTCGGTCTCGGCCAAACGCTCGGCTTGGGCGGCAACGCCGCCGCTGTAGTACTGAAACGATAGCGCGCACGCATGATCGCGCGGATTCGCTGCTAGGGAGGTTTCCCCAATGAGCGCTGACACGAACGCGAACGACTGGGATCAATCGGCAGATCTCTTGATCGTCGGAACGGGAGCCGGTGCGATGGCGACCGCTATAGTGGCGCACGAGCACGGCAGCTCGACGCTACTGCTGGAGAAGACCGACACGTTCGGCGGCAACTCCGCCATGTCGGGCGGAAGCATCTGGATCCCGAACAACTCGATCATGCGTAAGCATGGAGTCGAGGACTCTCGTGAAGATGCACTGACCTATCTCAAGATCATCACGAAGGGCCTCGTGCCCGACGACAAACTGGAGACGTTTGTCGACGTCTCGCCCGTGATGTTCGAGTACATCCTCGAGCATACGCATCTTCGGATGGAGTGCATGCTCACGTACATGGACTACTACGCCGAAGTGGAGGGCGGGAAGCCCGGCGGGCGTTCGCTCGAAGCCGCGCACTTCGACGGCAGTCTTCTCGGCGATGAATTCGACCGGCTACGCGAGCCCGCGCTGCAGGAACTCGTCATGGGCCGCATGTCGATGACCGCAACCGAGGCGCATCACTTGCTCGCGCGCCACCCAGGCTGGATCAAGCTCACAATGCAGATCATGACGCGCTACTGGGGCGACCTGCGTTGGCGACTCAAGACGAAGCGCGATCGAATTCTGTCTCTTGGCAATGCGTTGATGGCACCGCTGCGGCTATCGTTGATGGACCGTAACATTCCGATCTCGATGAACACCAACGTCGAGAAACTGATCGTCGAAGACGGCCGCGTCGTCGGTGTCGAAGCAACGAAGGATGGTCGCAAGATACGAATTCGCGGCGAGAAGGGGGTCGTTCTCGCCGCTGGCGGGTTCGAGAGCAATCCCGAAATGCGTGCGAAGTATCTGCCGGCCCCGACGAAAGCCGAATGGACCACGGGTAGTCCGGCGAGTACCGGCGATGCCATCCGTATGGGTATGGAACTCGGTGCCGGCATCGATTGGATGCACGAAGCGTGGTGGGGGCCGACGACAGTCGTCCCCGGCGAAGCGCGTGCGCGCATGCTCGTCGTCGAGAAAGGCTTGCCCGGTTGCATCATCGTCAACAAGAAAGGGCGACGATTCGTCAACGAAGCGTCGCCTTACGCGAACGTCGTGCAAGTGACGTACGAGAAGAACTCGGAAGAGGCGCCGACCATTCCCGCGTACATGGTTTTCGACGCGACTTACCGCAGTAAATATCCCTGCGGTCCGATGCTTGCCGGTGCGCAGCAGCCGGATTGGTCGCTGCCGAAACGATTCCGCCAAGGCTATCTCAAGAAGGCAGACACCCTGCGCGACCTCGCCAATCAACTGGGGGTGGACGCGGCCGGCCTCCAAGATGAGGTCAAACGCTTCAACGAGAATGCGCGTAACGGCCATGACCCGGACTTCGGTCGAGGCGAGGGCGGATTCGACCGCTACTACGGCGACGACAACGTCAAACCCAATCCTTGTTTGGCGCCGATCGCGAAGGGTCCGTTCTACGGCATCGAAGCGTATCCGGGAGAACTCGGAACCAAGGGCGGTCTCACGACCGACACCAGTGCGCGCGTGACGAAGGAATCGGGCGAAGTGATTCCAGGTCTGTACGCCATCGGCAATTGCTCGGCATCGGTCATGGGGCCGACCTATCCGGGCGCCGGCGGTACGATCGGTCCCGCCATGACGTTTGGCTATCTCGCCGCCCTCGATGCACTCGGGATTTCGAAAGCCGGAGAGAAGGCCGCCTAACCGAGCGCGAGCGAACATGACGGGCGCCCGCGCCGCAGGAGAAGAACGTTCATCGGCAAGGGCAAGGGCAATGTAAAGGGAAAAGGACTGGGAATCGGAATGGGAATACGTGTTGAAACCGGGTTGATGAACCCGGACACCGATCAGTACGCTGGTCGCGGGCAAGCCGCGTTCACAATCGAGAAGATCATCGAACAGGCCAAACGCATCGAAGCGCTGGGCTTTGACGGTGGATTCGCCCCGGAAGCAGGCCACGACCCCTTTTTGCCGCTGATGACGGCCGCCGAACACACCGAGCGTGTCACGCTGGGTACGAACGTCGCGATCGCATTCCCTCGCAGTCCGATGGTCACGGCGCAGATCGCGTGGGATCTGCAGCAATATTCGAAAGGACGTTTTGTGCTCGGCCTCGGCACGCAAGTGAAGGGGCACAACGTGCTGCGCTACGCCGCCCCGTGGACGGCTCCTCCGGGGCCGCGCTTGCGTGAATATCTGCTCGCCATGAAGGCGATGTTCAAGAGCTTCGCCGACGGCGCGAATCCGGAAACGTTCGAAGGAGAGCATTATACGTTCAAGTTGATGCCGCCGTTCTTCAACCCCGGTCCCATCGATTACCCGGAGCCGCCGATCTACATCGCCGCGGTGAACAAATACATGTCGCGCCTCGGTGGAGAACTGTGTGCGGGGCTGCGACTGCATCCTGTCGGCACGTTCGAATACACCGAGCAGAAACTGCTGCCGTTGATCGATGCGGGCGCTCGCAAAGGCGGCCGCACGCTCAAAGATCTTGATATCGTCGGCGCTCCGTTTCTCGCGATCGGAGTCGATGAAGAAGCCGTCATGAAGGCGCGGCAGGAACAGAAGCAGCACATTGCGTTCTATGCTTCGACGCGTACCTACCACGCGGTGCTCGAGCATCATGGGTGGGAAGACGTGGGTGCGAAACTGCATCAGCTATCTAAGGAAGGGAAGTGGACCGAACTTCCGAATCAAATCACCGACGACATGCTCGACGAATGGGCGATCTCGGCTACCTACGACGGTTTGGCGGACGAAGTCATCCATCGTTGCCGGGGCGTGTTCGATACGGTGCTCCTCGATCTGCCGCCGCGCCTACGCGGCGACGACGATCGCGTGAAGGACATCGTAAGCAAGCTGCACGCGGCGTGAATCGCAGGCTTCGGCGGCGGGAGACAAGCAGATGGTAGAGAGCGAGCATTTTCTATTCGGCGAAGAAGACGGCGTCGGCGTCATTACGTTCAATCGCCCCGAGCGACTGAACCCCATCAATTGGGACATGGGCGCGGACATGTGCGAGCTGCTACGCAAGCTTCGCCAGAACGATGACGTACGCGTGATCGTGATGACGGGAGCGGGTCGTGGTTTCAGCGCCGGCGGCGATGCCGACTGGCTGAGCGGCAACAGCGACCGCGGTCTCCCGGGAATCACCGACGTCGAACTCGAACGCTATCAGCGCAAGACGCCGGCGGGCCCGATCGCCGAGGCAGTGCGCTGGATCTATGACGTAGACAAGCCCGTCATTGCTGCGGTTCACGGGCCGGCCATGGGTGCTGGACTCGCGTATGCGCTCGCTTGCGATCGTCGTTTCGCGGATCCGACCACGCAGATGTGCGCCGCCATGGTTCGCCTGGGCTTCGCGCCCGACTGCGGCATCAGTTGGCTCCTGCCGCGTATCACCAGCCTCTCGACGTCGCTGCGCATGGTCGAGACCGGAGCAATCCTCGGTGCTGACGAGTGCCTGAAGGAAGGGCTCATCGATGAGCTCACCGAACCGGGCAAGCATCTCGAAGCCGCCATGGCTTACGCGAAGAAGCTCGCCAAGGGACCGAGCGTGGCCGTCGATCTGGCCCGTCGCTTTGTCTACAAGAGCCTGACTTCGACACTCGAAGAAATGCTCGACTACGAAGCCATCGCGGCAACGCGTACGTCGGACACCAAAGATGCGAAAGAGGGAACGAGCGCCTTCGTCGAGAAGCGCAAGCCGAACTTCGAGGGGCGTTAGCGAGTAGCAGGTGGTGCGAGGAGCGCACGCAGCGAAGACCGCGTCAGACGCGCCAACCTCGACAGTCGGCGCGCTCGCCGGCAGGCGGGTGCTCGAGCTGGCTGACGCGCGAGGCGAGTACTGCGGCAAGCTTCTTGCCGACCTCGGCGCCGACGTCATCAAGATCGAACCGCCCGGCGGCGCGTCTTCGCGCGACAAGGCACCTTTCTTTCAAGATCGACCTCACAGTGACGGCAGTCTTTCGTTTCTCTACCTGAACGCGAACAAGCGCGGGATTACCTTGGAGCTGCAATCGAGTGGCGGTGCCGCAGCGTTCGAGCGGCTGCTCGCCGGTGCCGACATTGTCATCGACGGCGTCGATCTCGATCGTCGCGGTTTCGACTGGGACCGACTATCGCGGCTCAATCCGCGTTTGGTTCTCGCCTGTATCACCGACTTCGGATTGACCGGTCCGTGGGCGAATCTGCAAGGGGCCGATCTGACGGCGCATGCGCTGGGCGGATCTGCGGTTTGCTTGGGGGAACCGGAAGACCCACCCGTCGTACCGCCGGCCGAGCAGGCCTATGTGATGGCGTCCACCTACGCGGCGGCCGCGTCGTTGGCCGCGCTTCACTACGCGCAGGAGTCGGGAAGGGGCCAGTTGATCGATGTCTCGGCGGTGGAGACGGTGGTTTCGTTCTCGCACGTATGCGGAGCCGGGAAATACCTAGAAGACGACATCGTGCCGCGACGCTTCGGTACGGGGTTGGTGGCTTCGGTGCCGTCGGGAGCCTACCCCTGCCGAGACGGTCTGATCTACCTGATGGTCAATCGTCCGCTCCATTGGCAAGCGCTTGCACGTTGGATCAACGAGACGACCGGCAATGTCGAAGTACTCGATCCCATGTTCGAGGGTCCGTCATCGATCCGCCAGCCGTATCGTGAGCTGCTCGACATATTCATCCGCGAACTCACCGAGCGCTTCACGGTGGATGAGATCTATCGCGAAGCGCAGCGCCGTCATTTGGCGATGACGCCGGTAGCGAGTGCCGGCGATCTGTTGACCGATGCGCACCTGCGCGCGCGAGGCTACTTTGAGACGCTCACGCATGAGTACACGGGGGCGCTTCGGTATCCCGGTGCGCCGTATCGTCCCGCGAAGACGCCGTGGCGCCGTCGCAGCGCGGCGCCGACTCTCGGTCGCGACAACGCCGACATACTCGGTGATGAACTGGGTCTGACCGAGGCGGAAATCCGCGAAGTGCAGGCCGCGCCGACGGCCGACGCCGTACGGCTCACCGCTCGCGCTGACCCGGTAGTGCGGCCCGATTCGAATGACGGCGCGCTTGCCGGCATCCGAGTCGTTGAATTCACGGCAGGAATGGCCGGTCCGTGGATCGGGCGTTTCATGGCGTGGGCGGGGGCAGAGGTCGTGAAGGTTGAATCGCGCAAGTTCCCCGACGTCACCCGGCTGTACATTCCACCGTACCAACCGGAGCTCGGTGTGCAGGATGCACTGTCTCCGTGGTTTACCGATTGGAATGCCGGCAAGCGTTTCGTTTCGCTCGACCTGACGAAACCGGACGCCGTCGATCTCGCGAAGCAGCTGGTGGCGCGCGCGGACATCGTCATCGAAAACTACAGCGACGGTGTGCTTGCGAAACTCGGCCTCGACTACGACGCGCTCGCGGCCGTGCAACCGAACCTCATCATGCTTTCGTCGACCGGCTACGGCGCAACGGGGCCGTGCAAGGGCTACATCACGTGGGGCCCGAACATCGAAGCATTGTCGTCCATGGTACGGAGTTCGGGATTCGCGCATCGCGAAGGGGCCGTCACGCAATATGCCTACCCCGACCCGTTGAGTGCGGTTCACGGACTCGTTGCGTTGCTAGCGGCGATGGATCATCGCCGACGCACGGGTGCCGGACAGCACATCGATATGTCGCAATACGAGGCGACGGTGTCGGCAATGGGCAGCGCTTTAATGGAGCTGCTCGCCAATGGGCGCGAGCCCGCGAGGCGCGGAAATCGTTCGCACAACGCGTTCCCGCAAGGCGTGTATCGTACGCTCGGTGAAGACCGCTGGTGTGCGATATCGTGCGAGACTGATGAACAGTGGGTGGCACTCGCGCGGGTGTTGGAACTGGACGGTGCAGACGTTACCGGGAGGTTCGCGGAGCGCCTGCAGCGAGAATCCGCCGCCGTAGAGATTGACCGGCAAATCGAAGAACGAACCGTTGCTTTCGATCCTTACGACCTAATGCATCGTCTTCAGACGGTCGGAGTCGTTGCCGCCGTCGTGCAGGATGTCGATGATCAACTACACCGGGATCCGCAACTCGCCGCCCGCGGCATGTTCGAGGAGCTCGATCATCGCAAGAAAGGGAAGGTGGTCGCGCCGGGTATTCCGCTCGGCATGCGCGCGACGCCGGGGTTCACGCGCGGTACCGGATCTTCGGTGGGCGAGGACAACGCGCGCATCTTCAAGGGACTGATCGGCCTCTCGGACGAAGCCTACGATCGTCTCGTCCGCACCGGCGTCATTGAAGACTGATCAGTCTTGCTCGCCCCACAGATCATCGAGGCGCGCATCGCGGCCGCAGCCGTAGCGATAGAACTTATAGCGCACGGGGTTATTCACGTAGTAGTTCTGATGATAATCCTCGGCTGGATAGAACTCGGTGGCCGGGCTGATCTCGGTCACGATTGGCGACGGGAGGCGACCGCTCTCGTCGATCGCTGCCTTGCTGCTCTCTGCGAGCTGCTTCTGCTGCTCATCGTGGTAGAAGACGCCGGTTCGGTACTGACTGCCGACGTCGCAGAACTGTCGATTCACAACCGTGGGATCGATGTTCTTCCAGAACACGTCGAGTAGCTTTTCATAGCTGACCTTCGACGGGTCATAGACGATTTCCACCGCTTCTGTATGGCCCGTGCCCCCGGCGGATACTTCTTCGTAGGTCGGGTCTTTTTTCGTTCCGCCGATGTAGCCGGAGGTGGACGAGATCACGCCGTCGAGCTTGTCGAACGGCGGTTCCATACACCAGAAACAGCCGCCCGCGAACGTGGCTTTAGCGTGGGGGGTCGAATCGGTCATGTCTTTTCCTGCCTGCGCTGCCTGCTCTGCATTTGCTTGATTGTCGCTGCCTGCCGCGATTGCGACAAGGGCGCCCCCGACCGCCAGTGCCGCGGCGACGATCAGAGTCGGTACAAAGCGGGGCGCGTGCTTTCGTGTCGTCATCATCACTACCTAAAACGTTCGAGCGGGCTGCAAGTTACGAAGTTACGAAGTTACGAAGTTACCAACTTACGAAGCTACGAAATTACGAAGCTACGCCGAACTCATTCTCTTAGGTTTGCCTACTGATACTATCGGGCGCAATCCGCCGGGCCGCCGCGCGGTTGACTAGCGAAACACCCTCTACGGGGGCGGAACATAGGAGTTACCGATGAGCGAATTCTCCGAGCAGGAGATCCGAGAGACCCACAATCGTTATCTGGCCGTGCGAGCGAAGATAGAGGCGGGGACGCTCCCCTGGAGCGCACTCGCCGACTTCTTCACCGACGACGCTACTTTCATCGATCCGGCCTGGGGGCGCATCCAAGGCATCGGCGAGATCAAGAAGTTTCTCGATGAGAGCATGCTGGGACTCGAGCAATGGAAGTTCCCCACCGAGTGGACGATGATCGACGGCAACCGGCTGGTCACCATGTGGTACAACCGGCTCGGTGGCGCGCGCGACGATGGCTCGCACTTCGAAGCGCCGGGTATTTCGGTGATGTACTACGCGGGCGACGGCAAGTTCAATTTCGAGATGGACCTGCTGAACATGGTCCACGTCAACGAAATCATTCGCGAGTCAGGTTGGATGCCGACAGGCGACTTCAATATGCCGCCGAAAAACCCCGTTCGTTAGCGCGTGTTGCCGACCGCGACCGCGCTGGTCGAGTCGTGCGCCTGGAACATCGACACGGGCTCGGCGAGGAGTCGTCGCATGCGCTCGAGCCCGTTGTGGAACGAGATCGCGTAGAAGAGGTCGAGCAGGCCGCGATCGTCGAGTTGCTCACTCTCGCGCACGCGTGCAACGAGTTCGTCCGTCGTGCGCGCAGCATAGCGCGTCCCGACGAACACCAGCTCTGCTAGCGGATCTGATGGACGCGGGTGGAAGCCGCTTACGTCGTCCTCGCCGGCGGGGAGCGCCGCACGCACGAGCGAACCGACATGGTCGAGCATGTCGCGGTTCAGTTGTGAAGCGACGTCACAGATCGTCCCTATGAGTCCCGCGATATTCGGCGCCTCGTGCAGCGAGTGGAATCCGGCAGGCAACGGCCCGACGATGTCCACGAGGCGGCCGATCGCTTGGTCCACCTCGACCTCGGCCTCGCGGCGGCTGAGATCCATCGTCCATCGCATCATCGTGCCCTGCAGGCGCACTCCCATACGACGAAGCCAGGGCCAGCGCCGTTGAATTAGGGGGAGCTCGCTGCGCAGGTCGACGAGATCGGCGATCCGATTGATGAAATGGAACGAATAGAGATAGCCGGTGATATCGAGAGCCGCGGTCGTTCCGTAGAAGGCCGTGACGTCGTATAGATCGCTCGGTCCCAGTCTCGAAGGAGCGTGCACGGTCTTGTGTACGAGCGTGGCGATGGCCCGCTCACCGTCGTTCACGTCATGTGGGAGCTCGTGGCCTTCGGCGAACTGTTCCGCTCTCGCGGACGTCATGCCTGCAGCCTGCAGGGCGGATGACTGTGCGGTTAGTGAGTAGAAGCAGTCGTTCGACCTGCTGACGAGAACGGCGACCAGTTCGAGTAACGGGCGTGGTGTTGCTGCTGCCCAGCCCGCGTAGAAGTAGCCCATGCCGGCGGGCTCGACGTACTCGGGCGCCACCGAGAAGCACTGCATGATTTGGATTGCCAGGGGAGGCGTTTGCTTCATGCCCCAGGCACGCGCGACCCGGTCGTAAGCACCCCGGAGTTCGGGCGAACCCTTGTGTCGTGGGATGAGCGGCAGCCTTGGCACTCAAAAATCGTACGCTTGAGCATGCGCGCCCGCAAGAGCATTTCGTCACACCGTGCACGCACAAAAAAGCCCCCGGCCTGTTGCAGGCCGGGGGCTTTGGTTTCGCCGGTTGGTGTGACCTCGCCGTTTACGGAGCCACCGTGCAAGGGAACGCCGTGACACCGGGGATATCGCCTACGAGTGTACCTTCTTGTACACGGCTCACAACGGCGGCCGGGTCGGTCAGGCTTTGACCGATCCAGTCGTTCATCGCCTGTCCGTCGGTGATGTATGTCGTGTACTGCGCATCCGATGCCGAGATCACGTGAATGCTGCTCGAATCCGGATACAGAAAGTAATTGACGCCGGTGTAGTCCTTCGTCGCGCAATACTCGCTACGCATCTTGTTGACCCACGCTTCCGTACTCGGGAAGAACGTGGTGCCCACCTGCGTACTGTCGTTTTGGTTCGAGAGAATCAGCCACTGCTGTTCCGGTACGAACTCCATGCGCGACTGTGAGCGGTCGAGCAGTACCGGGCCTTCCGGACAGTCGCCGGTGAAGCAGTACGGCGGCAACAGGTAGCGGTTGCCCCAGCCACCCGGATTGGCCGGTGTCGGCTCGGGAATCACGATCGAGCCGAGCGCCGTGATGCTCGCTGCTCCGCCGCTGTCGAGTGCCAGCGACGAATCCGGGAACGCTGTCGTGCGCTGCCACTGCAGATCGTCGAGTACGTAGTGTGTGTTGTAGAGCGTGCCGAATCCGCCGGCCGAGAAGCCGCCGAAGTACGCCCGCACCTTGTCGGGGTCGTAGCCGCCGGCCGTGGTGGTCGCGTCGGTCTCGGCCCAAATGAGGTCACGGACGTAACGAAGCGCAGCGCGCGTGTTGATGCCGCCGTAGCGCTCGACGGTGATGCTCGGGAACGTGTTGGTGAAGCCGCCGCCGATGAACACGTCCTGCGTGCAGTAGGGGAGGAATACCTTGGTGAAGTCAGCCAGCGGATTGACCAACGAATCGTTCGAGAGGATGCCCTGCGTCTGCGGACCGTCGCTGAGCGCTTCGAACAGGTCGGCGGACACGCCCGGGCAATCGGATTCACCGATGCAGACGCCGCCGCCCTGCATGCCGATGACGACGTTCGTAGGATCGAGACCGGCCGCGGGCAGGCGTACCCAGAACGCGTAGTCCGAGCCGTCGCCGCATTTGGTACCGTACGTCGCGTTGTCGAGGACGACCTGCACGTAGGTCTCGCGAGCGATTGTCGGGATGGTTGAGCGTGGGCCGCACTCCAGATCGAGCGGTGCGACGTCAGGGTGCGTGGCGGCAACCATGCACTCGGCCTGATCCTCGATGCGCCCGATGTACTCTGCGACTTCGATACCGACGAGGCTCACGAACGAGAATGCCACGCACTTGTCGTTGATCTTGGCGGTAGACTTCACACGCGACTTGTCGATCTTGGCCGCCGTCTTCGCGGTGTCGCAGTTGCCGCTCTTCTGCTGCTTCTGCACGCACTTCGAGTTCGTCTTTGCCGCCGTTGATAGATGCTTGGCACCTACCTTGTGCGCGTTGAACAAACAGTCGCCCTGCGAAGGGACGGTCAGGAAGCCGCCGCTCGGCACGCCGGCCGGCCCGCCGAATGAGCGTGCGGCGATCGAACGCGCTTCAGCCAGACAGAACTGTTCGAGGCGTACGGTGAGACCGGCGAGCGTGAAGCCGGGGCCGTAGCCTACCGACTGGACGGTCGCATCGTCGGTGCACTTCGCGGTGCTCTTGCCGACCTTGGCGAGTGCTTTGGCCAGGTTCGCATCGGTCGGGGCGCAGTGCGCGCCGGTTGCGTCGTAACACTTCGCTTGAGCCTTCGTCGCCAGCTTCACACAGCCTTGAAGCGCTTTTGCGGCTGATTTTTCGCACGTTGCTGCTGGATCGGCGGCGAGTGCAGGCGTGCTGATCGCCAGCGCCAACGCGCCGGCTACGAGTGCGGGCGCGATCTTCGTGGTCTTGGACATGAACGTCTCCTATTTCGGGCTGGCTAATCGCTAATCGACGGTTGCGCAGGTGCAGACAGCAAGTGGCAACTACAGTGACCTTAACGCCCAACATTATGCGAGCAGCCAGGTCTTTGAAAGAGAGATTGTCGGCATTCCCCTCGATCAGGGGGGTGTTGATGTACATCGAGAACGCTCGGCCTCGGCAGCGCGTGCAGCGAGCCGGCTCGCTCAAACCTATAGCCCAGGGAATCCGGGGGTGTGATGGGCTTTGTTGCCGGGGCCACGTGCGCGGGTAAGCTCAGCACCAGGGGCGAGCATCGCAGGGAGCGCAGGGAGCGCAGGCGAGCGGAGCCGGTCGCAGGGGAGTGTCGCGCATGGGCCGAGTAACAGAGCAGACGATTGTTGACTATCATGAGCAGGGCTACGCGGTGGTCCCAGGCCTTTTCGATGAGCAGTCGCTGGCACGCTGGCGTGACCGACTCGACGCCGTCGTGTCGGGCGAGGTCGAGCCGTCGGAAGGCATGTTGGTGATGGAAGACGTGATGGTCGCCAAAGGAGTGGTCACACCGCGGGCACCGAGCGAAGCCATCGCCAAGATCCAGGACTTCGAAAACGACGAGATTCTGTATTCCTACGTCGAGGACGATCGTCTACTCGACTCCCTCGAGAGCTTCATCGGGCACGACATCTTCTCGATCCATACCATGCTGATCAACAAGCCACCGGGCGTGGACGGTCGGCATCCGCTGCACCAAGATCTTCTCTATTTCCCGTTTCGTCCCGCCGACAAGATCATCGCGACGTGGACGGCACTGGAGCCCGTGACGAGAGAGAACGGGTGCCTCGTCGTCATACCCGGGTCGCATCGCGGCGAGCTGTTAGAGCATGAGAACGTCGACTGGGAGTTCGTCAACGGCGGCTACTGGGGAGCTCGCGGTGTCGATCCCGGCGGTGAGCGTGTGCACTTGGAGATGGATGCCGGCGATACCGTCTTTTTTCATCCCATCCTCATTCATGGATCGGGGCGCAATCGATCGGACGGGCCGCGGCGAGCGATCTCGGCGCATTACGGGAGCATGCAGTGCACGTGGGAGTGGTCGATCGACGATTTCGGCCGCAAGTACAAAGTGGTGCGTGGCGAGCGCGCCGGTCAGTGGTGGCAGGGCGAGCGCAACGCCGACAATCCCATCGACCCGTTGAAGTACATTCCGGTCGATCTCGAAGACCCCGCGCTCGCGAAGGCCGCACGCGAGCGTAAGCGCTAGCTGACAAATCCAACCAGCGAAGCCCTAGCGGAGCGATCATCAGTGTTGAGAGCCGTACCTCCGACCCGCTACAATGCTCGCCTGCGCACGGGCCTATCGCTCCTGCGGTAGGCATGGAGGGGTGGAGCGTGGCGAGTAGAACGAAAAAATGGACGACCGGGATCTCGATTTTCGCGATGTTGATGGGCGCTTGGCCGGCACCCGTCGCGGCTGCCGATACGCCCCATTGGCTCGCGGCCGTAGGCGTTTCGGTCAGGCCCGACTACGAGGGGAGTGAAGATCAGATCGCCTACCCCGCGTTGCTCGCAAAGCTCTGGTGGGACGACGGTCGTTACGTCGCGGCGCAAGGCCCGCGCAATAGCGGTGAGGCGACGCGACTGCGTGCCAACTTCGTTCCCGACAGCTATCTGGAGATCGGCCCTGTTTTGCAGGTACGCATCGGGCGCGATGAGGTTGACCAGCGGGCCGTCGATGCGCTGCCCGACGTCGGTACGGCCGCAGAACTGGGCGCGTTCGCTGCCCTCTCGTTCGCAGAAGATCGCCTGAAACTTTCTACAACCGGTGTGATGGACGTATCGGCGGAGCACGAAGGTGGGATCATCGAACTCGCCCTCGACTCCTTCTTCGATATGGGCGCGACGTTAGCGGTCAGCGCCGGGATCGTCTCTAACTGGGCCAGCGCCGACTACATGAGCGCGTATTTCGCAGTCACCCCTGCGGTTGCCGCCGGAAGTACGTTGGCGGCCTTCGACGCCGATGGTGGATTCAAAGACGTTGGGCTGCGCGTGTCGGCAATGTGGAATGCGCCGCGATGGGAGCATCTTCGTATCATCGGAGAAGCTTCGGCCTTTCGTCTCTTGGGCGACGCCGAGGATAGCCCGATCGTAGCGGTAGCGGGCAAAGACGTGCAGATCTACGCATCCGTGATGATCGGTTGGGAGTACTGAGTCGGCGCTGCAGGCGCCGGCCGTAGAACCCTCACACCGGTTCGCGTATCGTTAGCTCCGCCCGACTCGACCGATGCGTCGCGGGCCGGGAGACGCACGCATGTCCTTTGGTAACGCGCCACTGAGTTCGAAGATCGCCCTGTTCCTGCTGCCGCTCTCGATCGTGTTGTACGTCAGCAGCCTCACTATGAAGGTCGCGAACGTTGTCGGTAACGTCCACCTGGACGTCGATGGCATCGAACGGCAACTGACGGCCGAACTCGAAGAGAACGTCCCCGTGGACGAGATCACCAGGCAGATCTCGTCGGGGATCAACGAGGTCATCAGCGAAGAGTTCCCCATGTTCGCCAATCAGGCGGTCTTTCAGATCATCCGGCGCGGTGTGCGTCAGAAGGTCGAAGAGAAGGGTGCCGATCTGGTGCTCAGTGCGATGCCCGATATGGAGATTCCTCAGCCTGCACCCGACGTGCGCGAAGTACGGCTGATTCAGACGATCAAGGATCTGTGGGCCACCGGCACCACAGGAGACGCGTTCCTGGCGGCGGCCATCACGGCGTTTACGATCTTCTTCCCCATTACGAAGTACATCGCCCTCAGTTGGTTGTTGTTCGCGACACCCGCCGCAGCGACCAGAGGTCGCGTGCTGACCTGGCTCAAGTCGTGGGGCCAGTGGTCGATGGGGGACGTTTTCGTGGTCGCGTTCATGGTGGTCATCATGAAGATCAACACGAGTGTGGTCAGCTCGTCGCACTTAGCCGATATCACGGTACGTGTCGGCGTAGAGCCCGGGCTCTACTTCTTCGCAGCCTCGGTGGTGACCGCGATGATCTGCTCGATGCTCATCACGGCCGGCGACCGAGCTACGGGCTGATTTTCAGCCGGCGCACACTCGATCCGCCAACACGCTCACTGTATATTTTCGGCTTGCGGCCTCGCTCGAGCGAGGCCGTATTGGAGTCCGTAGGTCATGAAGAACCCACCCGTCGTAGCCATTGCCGGTGTTACCGGTGCCGTAGGCCAAGAGTTCCTGCGGCTGATCGAACAGCGTAAGTTCCCGTTCTCCGAGCTCCGTATGCTCGCGAGCGCACGTTCGGCGGGCAAGACGTTCGACTATCTAGGGAAGACCTACACGATTGAGGAGCTGACCGCGGACAGTTTCGACGGCGTAGACATCGCGCTGTTCTCGGCCGGTGGTGCGATCAGTAAAGAGTTCGGTCCGATTGCGGCCAAGGCCGGTGCGGTGGTGATCGACAACTCGTCGGCCTTCCGCATGGATCCCGATACTCCGCTCGTCGTGCCGGAAGTGAACGCCGAAGCGGTGCGTCGGCACAAGGGCATCATCGCCAATCCGAACTGTTCGACCATCATCATGAACGTGGCGGTTTGGCCTATTCATCAAGCGGTAGGCGTCGAGCGAGTGGTCGTGTCCACCTATCAGGCTGCCAGCGGCGCCGGTGCGGCCGCGATGGATGAACTCGAGCAGCAGGCGCGCGACTGGGCCGCAGGCGACGCCATCACGCAAGACATCTTCGGACGTCAGTACATTTGGAATCTCTTCAGTCACAATTCCGACATCGACCCGTTGACCGGTTACAACACCGAGGAAACGAAGATGATCAAGGAAACCGCGAAGATCTTCGGTGACGACGATCTGCGGGTATCGGTCACCTGTGTGCGCGTGCCTGTGCTTCGAGCGCATTGCGAGTCGATCAACCTCACACTGAAGAAGCCGCTAGACGAGAACGCCGCACGGGAGCTGCTGGCGGCAGCGCCCGGTATCCGAATCGTCGACGACCGAGTGGGCAATCGGCACCCCGAGCCGCTTGCGGCGTCACATGAAGACGATGTGCTCGTCGGCCGAATTCGTAGCGACGCAGGCCAGGCACCGGGGATGGGTCTGGAGATCTTCGTGGCCGGGGACCAGATCCGTAAAGGGGCGGCACTCAACGCGATTCAGATCGCCGAGCTCCTGCTCTAACGCCCAACCCGGGTCCGATCAGCGCACCGCACGTGGCATAGCGCCCGCGAGTCCTCGCTGTTTTGTACACACGCGTGCGCGGTGACGCGTAACCTAGGGCATATGGCCGATGGTAAACTAGGTGGGAATACGCATGGTGGGTCCTCCACCCCGGCGCACTCCCAGGGAACGACTGGCAACTCTCTTGACACGCTCGTAGCCGACGCTCGCAGCGCCCTGAATACTCTGTCAGGTCTGCAGGGCTCGCTCGGAGCGCAGCTCAACGCGATCGAAGCGCGCGACAGCGAGGTGAAGAACCAGCTTGCGCAGATCGCCAGCGAGTCCGAGCGCGCGGGCGCGGAATCCAAACGGGTGGCGCAGGAGCGCGAAGCACTGGCGACAGAGCGCAAGAAAATCGACTCGGATCGCAAGGCGATCGATGCACGTGCCGCCGAACTCGGCGAGCTTGAAAAGAAATTATCGGCGCGCAAGGACGAAGTCGACAAATGTACGCGTGAACTCGAGTCCGTGATCGAGAAACGCAAGCGCGAGTGTTCCGAGGAACTCGACGCGAAGCGCAAGAGCGCTGCTGCCGATCTCGAGAAGCATCGCAGTGAAGCCGAAGCAGCGCTCGCGCAATCGAAGGCGGAAGTCGCAGACATCGTGGCCGAGCGCGAGTCCTTAGAGAAACTCCGCGCACAGTTCGAGGCCGACTATGGTTCGGCCGCCGAACTCGTTGCGACCTTCGAAGCGCGAGAGAAAGAGCTCGATACCAAGACGGCATCGTTCGACGAGCGGGAACGCGACCTAGCACTGTCCGCGAAGGAGCTTGCCGCGTCTCGCGCAGCGCTTCAAGAACAGGCTCAGGAATACGCCGAGCGCGAGGAGTCTGTTCGTTTGCGCGAGGACTCCGTCAAACAGTTCCGCGAGATGCTTAACGTGATGCAACTCGGCATCGACGATCCCAAAGGCGATATCGGTGCGGTTGTGTCTCAGGCGGCTGCCGCCGAACGTGCTGCGATCGCAGCGACGCACAAAGCGAGTGGCACCGAGCCGGCCGAAGCCACGACGGACTCACCCGCATACTTCGAGGCGGATGGCGGGGATGAGATTCCCGCGAGCGCGCCGAACGACAATCATGGTGCGGAGCTCGCGATGTTCTCGGACTCCGAGATCGCGAGCGCTCGAGCCGAGCTTGGCGACGAGGGCATCACCGACAAGGAAATCGCACTGCGACTGCACGCGCGGCGCACGCTGGGCGGATTCGCGACGGGTTCGGAAGATCATGCCGGCGGACGCTGGAAGCTTCCCTGGGGCAAGTAGCGCGGCTGGTCGGTCGGCTTAGTCGGCCGCCCATTCGACCAGGATCTCTCCCTGCTCGGCAGCGCCGCGCGCCAGACGCTCAGCGTGTTCGCCGAATCGGGCTTCCACCTGCTCTCGCCTGATCTTCATGGTCGGCGTCAACACTTCATTAGCGATCGTCCAAGGCTCGGTCGAGACGATGACCGCGCCGATTCTCGCGTGCTTATCGACCGTCTTGTTGGTCGTGACGACCTGCTCACGCAGTGTGTTCTCGACCTCGGTCCTATCCTTGCCCTGCGCGAATCCCGCCAGTACGGCAACCACTACGGTCTTAGAGTAACCACGGCCCAGCAAACAGATCTGCTCCGTGAGCTCGTTGTCCGCGAAGACGTTCTCGATCGGGGTCGGTGCGACGTACTTCCCGTGGATCGTCTTGAAGTAATCCTTCACGCGTCCCGTGATGTAGATGAATCCGTCGTCATCGATCCGGGCTTTGTCGCCCGTGTGTAGCCAGCCGTCACTATATAGCTCGGCAGTCTTGTCGGGCATCTTGTAGTAGCCCGGCGACAGGCCGTCGGTTTTCACCAGCAGTTCGTCTTCCTCGCTCAGCTTGAACTCGACACCGGGGACCGGTTTTCCTATCGACCCGATGCGACGCACTTCTTTCGTGTTCGCGATCAAGCCCATCGCTTCTGTTTGACCGAAGCCTTCGAGCACCATCAGCCCGAACTCTCCGTACCAGTTGATGAGCGCAGGCGGTGTCGGTGCAGCGGCTGTCAGGCAGTAGTCCACGTCGGCGAGTCCGAGCATGTCCAGAACCTTGCGACCGGTTCCTTCCTTGTCGGCGGCCAACGCTTGCTCTACCGCTTCCGGAGACCCGAACTGCCCGGTGACGATCTGTTGCAACTGTTCCCACACCCGCGGCGGTCCGAAGAAGAAATTCGGACGCACTTCCTGCAGGTCGCGCAAGATGAACGGCAGGCCTTCGTTGAACGTGACCGTCCCGCATAGCAGTAGCGCGTGGCCCTGGACGAGCTGGCGTTCGGCTATGTGTGAAAGTGGGAGGTAGGAGAGGAATCGCGGGTTGTCGCGCACGGCGAATGAATACTCGAAGCGCCGCATCGGAATGATGTTCGAGTCATGCGTCTGAATAACGCCCTTCGGAACGCCGGTCGTTCCCGAAGTGAAGACGAGGGAAACGAGATCGTCGGGCTTACAGACGTACTTTGGCGACTGACCACGAGCTCCGGCTACGAAGTCTTCCCAGGTTGTATGCGGCAGATCGCATTCGATTCCCGGCAGCGTGATGATCGTGATGCCGGCCGGGAGTATCTCGCGGACGTCGGCCCAGTTCTCGGTCTCTCCGAGGAAGAGCACCTTGGTTTGCGAGAAATCCAGTACGTACTCGGCCGTGGGGCCGGGGAGGGTGGTGAAGACTGGAATCGTGGTGTTGCCGGACGCGATGATCGCGTAGTCGGCCATGAACCAATGCGCGCGGTTGCGCGACAGAATCGCCATCGCGTTGCCGCTACCGAACTGTTCCTCGAGACGGGCAGCCAGTGCGTTTATTTCCGCGTGTGCTTCACTCCAAGTCCACTGCGTGAATTCGTCACCGCTGCGGTCACGAAGCCAGACGGTGTCCGGCGCCTCGGACGCCCATTGATCGAGATATCCGGCGAATGTGTCGTGTGCCACCATGGTCTCCGTGCTCTCCTCTGCCTACTTGTTCTCGTGCGGATCGGCGCTAGCTGCTCGCGAAGACGGCGTTCATCGTTCCGCTTGGTCTCATGGCCGCGGCCGTCCGATCGCCGTCCGGCCTGTAGTAGCCGCCGATATCGACCGGCTGCCCCTGAGCGGCCTCGAGTTCGGCGACGATCTTTGCCTCGTTGGCCGACAGCGATTCGGCGAGCACAGTGAAGCGCGCCTTTAGCTCGGCGTCGTCGTTTTGCGCGGCCAACGCCTGCGCCCAGTACAGCGCCACGTAGAAATGACTTCCGCGGTTGTCTAGCTCGCCGACCTTGCGCGACGGGGATTTGTTGTTGAGCAGGTAGCCGGTTGTTGCTTCATCGAGCGTCGTCGCGAGGATCGCTGCTTTTGCGTGATCGTTGCGCTCGGCGAGATGTTCCAGCGAGACGGCCAGCGCAAGAAACTCCCCGAGCGAGTCCCACCGCAAGTGTCCCTCTTCGACGAATTGTTGGACGTGTTTCGGAGCGGAGCCCCCGGCGCCGGTTTCGAACAATCCGCCGCCGTTCATCAACGGGACGATCGACAACATCTTTGCGCTCGTCCCCAATTCGAGGATGGGAAACAGGTCTGTGAGGTAGTCGCGCAACACGTTGCCGGTCACGGAGATCGTGTCCTGTCCGGCCTTCAGTCGCTCTAGCGTGAAGCGGGTCGCCGCAACAGGCGAGAGAATTTCGAGTTGGAGACCGTCGGTGTCGTGCTCGGTCAGGTAGCGACGCACTTTGGATATGAGTTGGGCATCGTGGGCACGCGCTTCGTCGAGCCAAAAAATCGTCGGTGCGCCGGTCGCACGCGCTCGACCGACCGCGAGTTTTACCCAGTCGCGAACCGGCGCGTCCTTGACCTGACACATCCGCCAGAGGTCTCCCGCCTCGACCTGATGCTCGATCAGCGTGGCGTCGGCGCTATCGACGATCCGAACCGTCCCGTTCGTCGGAATCTCGAACGTCTTGTCGTGCGAGCCATACTCTTCCGCTTTCTGGGCCATCAGCCCGACATTGGGGACATCGCCCATCGTCGTCGGGTCGAACGCACCGTTGGCTTTGCAGAACGCGATGACCTCTTGGTACACCCCGGCGTAGCTGCTGTCGGGGATGACCGCTTTCGTATCCTGGGTTTTGCCGTCGGCGTTCCACATGCGTCCTGACTCACGAATCATCGCCGGCATGGACGCATCGACGATCACGTCGCTCGGCACGTGAAGGTTCGTGATGCCCTTGTCGGAGTTGACCATCGCCAGCGGCGGCCCTGCGGCGAGCGCGGTCTCGATGTCAAGTTCGATGGCAGCACGACGGTCGTCCGGGAGGGCGGAAAGCTTCTCTAGGAGATCGCCGAAGCCGTTGTTCACGTCGACTCCGAGTTCGTCGAACGTCTTCGCATGTTTCGCGAACAGGTCGGCGAAATACGTACGGACGGCGTGGCCGAAGATGATCGGGTCGGACACCTTCATCATCGTTGCCTTCATGTGCAACGAAAACAGGACGCCCTGTTCTCTAGCATCGTCAACCTGCTCGGCGAGAAACGCGAGTAAGGCTTTCTTGCTCATGACGGTTGCGTCGATGATCTCATCAGCGAGCAACGTAAGTCCGTCTTTGAGTGTGGTCTTGGTGCCGTCGCTTGCGCAATGTTCGATGCGCACCGTGGTCTCCGTGCTGACGGTCACCGAGCGCTCGTTCGCCCGGAAGTCGCCGGACGTCATCGTTGCCACGTGTGTCTTCGAATCGGGATCCCACGCTCCCATCGAATGCGGATGCTGACGCGCGTACTCTTTGACGGCTCTGGGAGCGCGTCGGTCGGAATTGCCTTCGCGCAGTACGGGATTGACGGCGCTGCCTTTGATCTTGTCGTAACGCGCTTTGATTTCTTTCGCGTCGTCGTCGTTCGCCTCGAACGGATACTCGGGCACGTCGTAGCCGGCGTCTCGCAACTCGGAGATGGCCGCCGCGAGCTGCGGGACCGATGCGCTGATATTGGGCAGCTTGATGATGTTGGCCTGCGGCGTCCTGGCGAGTGCGCCGAGTTCCGCGAGAGCGTCGTCTACCCGTTGGTCGTCGGTGAGCCGCTCCGGGAACGCGGCGAGGATGCGGCCGGATAGCGAAATATCGCGTGTTTCGACGGCTATTCCTGACGAGGCCGTGAACGCGCGGATGATGGGCAGCAGCGAATAAGTGGCCAGCGCAGGGGCCTCATCCGTGTGGGTATAAATTATGGTAGGCGTCCGACTCGACTTGCTCATCTCGTCGCGCTTCTCACCCGATTGCGCCCAAAGGTCAAGTGTTTCATCGCGTTGACGACGGCACCGGCGGTCGGCTTCGCGCTATTTCTCTTCGTCAGACTTCGAGCCGGAGTACGGGTCGTCCATTCCGTACTTGCTGAACTCTCCGAAGAACCCGTGTTCGTGCAGCCCGAAACCCGTCTTGCCTTCGTACTCGAAGCGCGCGACGTGATCGACGACGCCGAACTGGCCCAGTCCGCCGACCTCGTCGTGATCCATGTCCAGGCCTTGTACTACCAGCTCGCCCTGGTACATGCCGTGGCGCCAATCTTCTTCCATGCCGTAGCCGGTGCCGACGCAGACGAAGCAGTGTGTCAGCGGTTGTGCACTGACTTCGAATCCGCCTTCGGGCGCATCGGGGAACTTGATGACCGACTTCTCGATCATGCGGGTACCCGGCGTCAGCACGTGTTGGTATTGCGGCGTTCCGAGCCAGTCGGGCTCTTTGTCGGGGTCGTTCCATACGCGCACGGCTTCTTCGAGTTTGCGCTCGCCGCCGTCCGTTTCATTGAGGATGTAGATGATCGAATGGTCGTCGAACTGCATCGGCGAGTAGTTCCACATGCCCGTCATCTGGCCCTCGCTGCCGCGGATCCCGGCCGCTTCCGGCTCACCGACGGGGCGGACGCCCCATGAACGATCGCGCGTGCCTTTCCAGGTGTCGGGGGTGACGTCGTAGTGTTTGTCGCCGACGACGAGCGACCCCGACCAGTAGCCGGTTTGGGCGAAACGACAGGTGTCGAACAAGACCCTGCCGTGTTTGCGAATGTACTGGCGAGGTTCCTCCCACGCTGGGATTGCGCCTTTCCACAGTAGGTCGCACGCGATGCCGTGCTCGTTCTTCTCGACGATCAGGCGCAGCTCGTCGAGCGGTTTCACGACCTCGATCCGGATCGGACCCACACTGGTATCCATGCGGTCGCCCAGTTCTCGCGATGCCCGCAGCACTCGATGGCGTCCGTCGCACTGCACGACCATGAAGGCGTCCTGTACGCCCAGGTTCGGGTACTGGCCCATCCCCATGACCATGAAGAGCTCGTCGCTTGAGGCGTGTAGGTTGAAGTAGTAGCGGTCGTAGAAGTTGCGATCGCTCGTTTGCACGTGGCGTACCGGTTCTGCGATTTGGTGAACGGGGAAGTCATCCCAAGACGAAAGCATAAAAGCGGTCCTCTCTACGTGAGCATGCCGCCGGCGACCTTGAAGTCGCCGCCGGTGACGAACGTTGATGCGTCGCTTGCGAGATACACGATCATCCCGATGATTTCATCGGGGTCGGCGACGCGCTTCTGCAGCGTTGCGGCGGCGGCGCCTTCATTGAAACCGGGAATCGCCGCTTCGGCACCGCGCATCATGTCGGTATCGAATGGACCGGGCGCAACAGCGTTGACGCGCACTTTGTGCTGCGCCCACTCCCAGGCCATCACGCGGGTCATGTTGAGCAGTGCCGCCTTGGAGGCGCTGTAGGGGCCGACGCCTGGACCGCCGTTATACGCGCCAATGGTGACGATGTTGATGATGCTTCCGCCGCCGCGCTCAATCATCTGTGCTCCGACCAGCTGGGCCAGGCGTACCGGGCCTTTGAAGTTCACGGCCAGTAGTTTGTCGAGGTAAGACTCTGTGATGTCCGCGATCGGCATGAAGACGGGGTTGATGCCGGCGTTGTTCACCAGAATGTCCAGACCGCCGACCGCCTCGTTGGCGCAGGCGAGCAACGTGTCGATCTCCGCCCACTCTCCCATGTGGCAGGCTATTCCGACGACGTTTCGACCGGTCAGCTCGGCCAACTCGGCCGCTGCTGCGTCACAGCCTTCCTGTTTTCGGCCTGTGATGACGACGTCGGCGCCGGCCTCGGCGAGACCGCGGGCCATGGCGTTGCCCAGGCCGCGCGTACCGCCCGTGACCAGTGCGGTACGGCCGCTCAAATCGAAGCGATCATGCATAGGAGCCGGAGGTTAGAAGGCGGGGTAGGGCGGGTCAATCTCGCGGCTGAGCCGTGCTTCGCGCTGCAGCGCTGGAGCGCGCGGCGAATGCCGCTTAGAATCCCCCGAGCGCTTCCCGCGCACTCTCTTCTTCCTTGGAGCCGTTTTGAGTAGTAGCGATTCTACAGCGCGAGGCATTCTCGCGGCAAAGTCACGTAACGCGCGTACGTTCGCGATCATCTCGCATCCCGACGCGGGCAAGACGACGCTGACTGAGAATCTTCTCTACATGAGCGGCGCGATCCATCTGGCCGGTCAGGTGAAAGTGCGCGGGGCCGCGCGCCGCGCACGATCGGACTGGATGAAGGTGGAACAGGAGCGCGGCATCTCCGTGACCTCGGCCGTGATGACCTTCCGGTTCGGCGACATCACCTGCAATCTGCTCGATACACCCGGTCACGAAGACTTCAGCGAAGACACCTACCGAACGCTGACCGCTGCCGATAGTGCGATCATGGTCATCGATGCGGCCAAGGGCATCGAAGCGCAGACGCTCAAGCTGTTCGAGGTCTGTCGGCTTCGCAACGTCCCGATCATCACGTTCGTCAACAAGATCGATCGTGAGGGCCTCGATCCGTTCGATTTGATGGAAGAGGTTGCATCCAAACTGGCGCTCGATCCCGTGCCGATGACGTGGCCCGCAGGGATGGGCGGTCGGCTGCGGGGAATTTGCGATCCGGAACACGACCGTTTCATCGTCTACAGCCGCGCCGGTGGCGATGCGAAACCGGAAGCGATCCCGCTGGGTCGCATGGGCGACCACATGCCCGCCAAGGAATACGATCACTTCGTCGAGGAACTCGGCATCGCGCGTGAGGGCTCGCCGACCTTTGATCAGGCTGCCTATCGAGAAGGCGACATGACGCCGGTCTATTTCGGCAGCGCGCTCGCCAAGCTCGGTGTCGCGGAATTACTCGAGGCCGTTGCAACGCACGCGCCGCCGCCGCAACCGCGTGCGGCCGTTTCGCGCACGGTGAACCCCGAGGAGCCCAAGGTGACGGGTTTCGTGTTCAAAGTGCAGGCGAACATGGACGCGAACCATCGCGACCGTATCGCGTTCATGCGGATTTGTTCCGGCACCTTCAAACGCGGCATGAAACTGAAACTCTCGAGCAGCGGCAAAGTCATCGGCGTCAACAATCCGATTCTCTTCTTTGCGCAAGACCGAGAGACCGTCGACGAGGCGTTCCCCGGTGACATCATCGGGATTCCAAACCACGGTACGATTCGTGTGGGCGACACGCTGACCGAAGGCGAGGTCCTGCACTACACGGGAATCCCGAACTTCGCGCCCGAGATTCTGCAACGCGTGCAGCTCGCCGATCCGATGAAGTCCAAGCAATTGCGGCGCGCGCTCGAGAGTTTCGCCGAGGAAGGCGTCACGCAGGTCTTCAAACCGAATATCGGTGCGAACTGGATCGTCGGCGTCGTCGGTCAGTTGCAGCTCGAAGTTCTCGCTGCGCGCACGAAAGCCGAATACGGGATCAATGTGCGCTTCGAAGCCGCGCCCTACGAAGCGGCGCGCTGGGTATCGTGCGACGATCGCGCGGAGTTCGAGCGTTTTGTTTCACAGAAGCAGGACGCGATGGCGGAAGACTGCGACGGCGCGCCGATCTTCCTGGCGCGCAGCTCCTGGCTGCTCGACGACACGATCTCGAAGTGGCCGACTATCCGCTTCGATGCGACCCGCGAGCGCAATCCCGTAGCGGGCTGACCTCACGGTTTCCCGCGCCGCCGCTTGGCGCCGCGGCTCGCGGACGCCGTCCACGGATCCTCGGGCCAATCGTGTTTCGGATAGCGCACACGCAACTCCTTGCGCACCTCGGCGTAGGTAGTCGTCCAGAAATTGCGCAGATCATCGGTGACTTGCTGTGGCCGCATGCTGGGTGCGAGCAGGTGCAGCAGTACGCGTACGCGACCGCCGGCGATCGTCGGGCTATCGGTCCAGCCGAACAGTTCTTGAATGCGCGCCGCCAACACGGGTGGCCGACCGCGCTCGTAGGTCAGACGGATGTTGTTTCCGCTCGGTACGGCCAGCGTTTCCGGGGCGTGCGTGTCGATCGCGCGCAGCTGCTCCCACGTGAAGCGCGCCTTGAGCGCATCGAGCAACGGTGCGCTGCGCAGCTCGGAGAAGGAGATCCGACCGTGGCAGAGCTGCGAGAGAAGTTCGTCGAGTAGCGCGTCGGAGATCTCCGGGAGGGCGAGATCGGGCATCCATCCGCCCAGACTCTCCACGCGCGCACGGAAAGCGAGGAACGCCGGCGCTTGTAGGTCGAGTGCGCGGTCGATCGATTTGCGTGCCGTAGCGGCAAGGACCTCGGCGCTTCGTGTATCGCGCTCCGGTTTCACCGATCGCTCGGCGATTGCCAGGTCTTCGAAGCGGGTGGTGCGGTTCGCTACGACACGTTCGGCCGTCGCGTCGAACGTGTACTCGATCTCGGTGTGCAGGCGGTGTGCAGGCAGCCACGATTCTTCGATCGCGGCGGCGCGTCGGACACGGGCTTCGCCCGCGCGATCGTCAAGGTCGAGGCATAGTAGAAAGCGCGCCCCGCGTACCCCGCACTCGCGTGCCAACGTCACGCCCTTGCCGCCCACCATGAGAGCGCGTTGGGCGTCGGTCTCGCGGCGAACCGCTAGGCGATCGGGGAAGGCCTGCAGCAGCGCACGAGCGACGGCGTCGTCGCGCGACTCGCGCGAGTTGCGCGAGTTGGGGACGACTCTCTGCGCTTGCGGTGGTATGGCGCCTCTGGCCTTTCCGATCCGCCGCGTCGTACCCGTAGCGCCGGTCCGTCCCAGAATTCGTAGGAGCTGATCGCGAACGCTCGCGATATTGCGTGCAGCGGCCGGTGATAGCGTTCCGATTTCGAAATCGCGCCGGCCGCTGCTTTCGAACGCACCGAGCGCTTCGAGTTCATCGAGCAGGTCGGAGTCGTGTGGGCTCACCCGCTCGGGAGCGTGGCGATCCATCGACCGGCGAAAAGGGCTGCGCTCCGATAGCAGTGCCGCGCAGCCGGCGGCTTCGTGCGCTACACCCAGCTCGGCGCCGGCAACGAGCAGCCTGGCCAGGCGCGGGTGCAGCGGTAGCCGTGCCAGCGTCGTTCCCAAACGGGTTGCGGTCCAGAGGCCGCCGCCGTCGCCACTGTTGGAGATCGCACCCAAGCGCTCGAGAAGCGTGTGCGCGCGCTCGAGCGAGGCCGCCGGCGGTGCTTCGAACCATGCGAACGACTGTAGGCGCGTCTCGCCCCAGGCGATGAGCTGAAGCACGGCGCCGGCGAGATCGACGCGCTCGATCTCGGCTGTGTCGTCTTGCGGACGCGCCTGCTCGTCGTGCGCCGTCCACAACTGCCAGCACGTGCCGGGGGCAGTGCGGCCGGCGCGCCCGCAGCGTTGGCGGGCCGATGAGCGAGAGATCGGTCCGAGTTCGAGGCGATCCAGCCCTGACGCCGGGTCGTAACGAAGCGTGCGCGCCAGTCCCGTATCGATGACCGCTGTGATGCGCGGCAACGTCAGCGAAGTCTCGGCGATGTTCGTGGACAGGACTACTTTGCGGCGCGCGCCGATCTCGAACACCGCGTCCTGCGACTTCGAAGGCAGGTCACCGTACAGCTCGAACAGTTCGATGTGTTCTCGTTTGCTCCAGTTTTCGAGCGTACGCGCGCAACGGCGGATCTCGCCGATGCCCGGCAGGAATACCAGCACGTCTCCGTCGGTTTCCTCGCATGCGCGGCGCACGTACTTCGAGACCAGCGCGTCGTCGACGCCACCTCGTTCGGGTCGCTCCTCGTGTCGTAGTTGGTGCACGGCGATCGGGAAGAGGCGTCCTTCGCTTTCGATGACCACAGGGTCGCCGAGAAATCGGCACAGGCGTTCGGTCTGTAGTGTCGCCGACATGACGACGATGCGCAGATTGTCGCGCGCGTCCGTCTGTACGCGCCGAGTCATGGCCAGCGCGAGATCGCCGTCGATGCCGCGCTCATGGAACTCGTCGAATACGACGACGTCTACGCCTTCTAAAAACGGATCGTCGGCGAGTTGGGCGAGAAAGATTCCCGGGGTTACCACGCGCAGGCTGGTGCGCGTGCTCGTCTTGTCGTCGAAGCGAACGCGGTAGCCGATGCGGTCGCCTACCCGTGTGCCGGATTCGTCGGCCATGCGCTTTGCGGCCGCACGCGCGGCGATGCGGCGCGGCTCGAGCATGACTACGGAGCTGATTTCCGCGAGGCGGTCGATCGCCGCCGGAACTCGCGTTGTCTTGCCTGCTCCGGTGGGCGCGCGCAGCAGTACATTGCGGCCTGCGCGAACCGCATCGAGTAGTTCGGGGAGGCAGACGTCTATGGGGAGTGGATCGGGCGTCACGCTACGACAGCCTTTTACCTCTATCATTGATCCGCCGCGGGTCGGACCGGCTAGCGCCGCGAGGATCCATTCACGGCCGCGACGGCCGCCACGGCCATCTCTACGACCAGCGGCCGCGCATCGGGGTTGAGCGCCTCGATGACTTCGATGTTGAAGTTGCGTGCGACCAGCGTCTGGCTGCTCTTAAAGCGGCACGTGACGATTGGGGTCGGCGTGTCGAAGCCTACCGCGTCGCGCACGACGCAGCGGAGCCGGCCGGCGCCGCTGTCCGTGCATACGCTCTGGGCGCCTCCCACGTTCCACCGGCACGCGACGCGTGTGTCGGCGCCGTCCCATCCACCGGTGTTGCCCGTGTGCCTGACATCGAAGCGGAGCGATCCGACCATCCCGACGCTACTGAGCACATCGATGTAGCAGTCGTAGGCAGGTGTGTTGTGCCGCACGTCGGGATCGTTCTCTTCGTCTTCTTCTTCGATTTCCGGATCGGCGTCCAGGGGGGCGTCCAAGGGCGCGTCGAGAAGCTCGGCTTCGTCGAGAGCGTTCGGCAGCCCCTCGACCGGCTCGTCGAGTTGTCCGTCGGCAGATTCGACGCGGGCACGCTCGCGCGCGTCGCGGCCTTCGCGCTCTCGTTCGCCGAGCATGTCTTCGGTGCGGTTCCCGCTGCTGGTCGCCCGCCTGCGTAGGTCCTCGGCGAGCGCCGTTTTGTCGCCGCTAGATTCGCCCTGCGTGTCTGCGCTGGACGCGGTGCGCTGACCGTCGTGGTGTTCGCCGGCACCCGATCGAGAGTCGCCGGCGGCAGATGCTTGGGAAACGGCGCTAGAGGGGGCCAGGGGCGCGCCTGAATCGCCGCGCGCGGGCAGGACCGTCAGTTCTGCGCCGTTCACATCGGTGCCCGCAGCCAGCGTCACACGCAGCTTGGCGGCGATTGCCGCCGGGGTGAGGCCGGCCGTATGCGGGGCCATCTTGCAGACTGCCAGATCCAGCGGCCCCGAGAAGCCCGTCGTCGATTGCAGCGCGATCGTCAGATGCCCGGCGCCGTCGTCGGCGAACTGGGCCGACAAGCCGGGCGGGAGGGCCGCGCAGGCTGGGCCGGCCGTGCTGGCCAGGAACGTCGTACCGCTTCCGGAATAGTCTACCGAGACGGTCGCTCGGGTCATCGCTTTCGTGCTCGTGGTCAGAGAGATGACGACCGGCTCTGCGTCGGAGCTGCCGCTACAACCGGTCGACGTCGTACCGATACAAGCGGCGAGAAGTGCGCTCGTTGTATAGGCCGCGAGCCTGAGCTGTGAGTTGGTTGGCGTCACTTCTCACCAAAGCGCCGCCTTCGAAGGGGGGGAGGTGGAAGGCGGCGGCCGACTTACGTCGACCGCCGCAATACCTCAGCTAGAGCGCAGTCTCCAGCGACCCGCGCTCGCGCAAGCGGAATGCTTTACCAGGATCCGTGGGAACCGTGCGAGCCATGTGATCCGTGGGAGCCGTGGGACCCATGCGATCCGTGGGAGCCGTGAGACCCGTGAGATCCATGCGATCCGTGCGATCCATGCGATCCATGCGATCCGTGCGATACGTGCTGCGCGAGGATGATGTCATCCGGAGAGCCTTCGCCGGCGGTCAGGTCCAAATCCGAGACGAGATCGTTCTCGTCGGATTTGAGCATGCCCTTGGCTGTTCTCTCGAATTTAGGAAAGTCCTTATCGCTCTTTGCCACTATAGTTTCCTCGTTCTCTCTTGTGCTTAGTAGCGCCTCGGCCTAACCGAGGTAGCCCTCGGTTTGCCACAGTTCCTTACGCGACCGAAGTGCCAGAACTTCGACACTCTCTTCGTTGGCGCGTACCCGGTCGCCAACGGCTACGATGGCGCGTCCGACTTGCTCGTCGGTGGGCACGCTGCCGCTGCCGTTGTTGTAGAGGTACAGGCTGTAGTTCTTCGTTGAAGCCAGCGGGGTGACGCGCGCGTCTTGCTGCGTGCGCCGACAAACTTCGGCCAAGTAGTTGCGCCCGCGGCCGTCCGCGAGTTCGACGATCCCGACGCCGCGTCGATCCACGCGCACCGATTCCACATTCATGGAGCCGAGCGCGGTACCGGCCGCGATGGGAGCGACGAGAAGCGACAGCGCCTTGTCAGCGGCAGCCTGAAGCATCTCTTCGCGCTCGACCGCAGCGGCTGCGGCGGGCTCTTGCCCTTCCGTATCGGCGGTGCGCAGTGCGCGAGCCGCCTCGGCCGTTCCGCCGAACAGCGGCAGCGCGGCCGCCACCCCCACGCCGGCGGTTCCCCAGCGAATGAAGTCACGTCGTGAGATCGGAGCGTTCGCGGCTTGCTGCGCAGCTTCCTGCGCAGCTTCTTGCGCATCGTCTTGCTTTTGTTCCATGGTCGTTGCCTCCGTCTCTGTCTGTTGGACCTTGTCGAGTTCTTTCATCTTCTCACTCCTCCAAGGCCCTTACGGGCAGACGTTGGCGTCGCGGTAGGTACCGTAGATCGCCGCGGTTAGATTGATTCCATAGCCCCAGGTTCCTGTAGGCGTATGGCAAACGTCGAATTGCGAGTCGATCGCGCTGCCGCCGAGTTGCAGACGAACACGTGTCGCGAGCGCGCCGTTACCCGTCACCGGCATCAGCCGGGTAGCGGTCAGGAAGCTCGACTGTTCGGTCTGCAGGGCCGGCGTCAACGCACTGGTCGGGAATGGGCTTCCCCATGCCGTCCAGTTCGTACCCGGGCCGCTCGTTCGCTGCAGCTCCATCGAGGTCGCTGTGCTAGCCGAGCAGCTGATGGCCGCTGCGATCGGCAGTCCGTCGGTTCGTGTCGGTTCGGTCAGCGTGCCGCCCGTCGCGCCGTTGGTCGCGGGTCCTTCACTGATGAAGTCACCGCCCGACAGCGCGTTGCTGTCGCTAGCCGCGAAGCGGAACTGCGTGACGTCCGGGCTTCCGCCGAAGTCGTCGTTGTGTCCCGTGTTGCCCGTGAAGCCGAGCCACAGGCTCAAGTTCGCCGGTACACTGCTGAGCGTGTGTGTCCAGGTCGTACCGGTGTTTGAGCCGTACGAGTCGCCGGTCGCGCTACTGATCGATGTGCTCACGCTGCCTTCGCCGGTCAGAGCGGTCAGCCCCTCGAGTGAAGTCGAGCCGCTGGCACTCGGAGTCACGCGACCCACCACGCAGGCGTCGGCGCATGTGCAGGTCTGGATGCCGTTGGCCTGGCACTGCGAGTCTGCGTCCAGATCAGCCGTATCGGCGAAGCCGTCGCAGTCTTCGTCACCAACCGTGTAGCACTGCTCCGGAACCTGAGCGGGATCAGAGTTCACGCAGCTGCCTGACGAACACGTATCACCTGTCACGTCGCAGTTGTCGTTGGGACCGACGATTCCGTTATCACAAGCCGAGCCGTTCGGATCGTCGCCGAGACAGTTGTCCGCGCCTTCGTCGCAGCTCTCGGTGCAGTTGCCGTCGCCGTCGGGACCGGTGCAGGGGTCGCCGGTTGAGCTACTGCAGCTACCGGCGCCGTCGCAGGTTTCCGTTCCATCGCAGAACGAGCCGTTGTCACAAGCCGAGCCGCCGGTATCCGGTCCGAGACAGTTGTCCGCACCTTCGTCGCAGGTTTCAGCGCAATCGCCGTCGCCATCCGCGCCGGGGCAGGGATCGCCTGTCGAGCTGCCGCAGCTACCGGCGCCGTCGCAGGTTTCCGTTCCATCGCAGAACGAGCCGTTGTCACAGGCCGAGCCGCCGGTATCCGGTGCGAGACAATTGTCCGCGCCTTCGTCGCAACTCTCGGCGCAGTCGCCGTCACCGTCTGCGCCTGGGCAAGGATCGCCTACGCCGTTGCAGGTTCCGCCGCCGTCACAGGTGTCTGTTGCGGTGCAGAACGAGCCGTCGTCACAAGCCGAAGCGGCCGGATCGGGAGCCGTACAATCGTCGGCTCCTTCGTTGCAACTCTCGGCGCAATCGCCGTCGCCGTCGGGACCGGTGCATGGATCGCCGACGCCGAGGCAACTTCCGCCGCCGTCGCAAGTATCTGTGACGGTGCAGAACAGGCTGTCGTCACAACTCGTGGCAACTACGTCTGATGCCGTGCAGTCGTCGGCAGCTTCGTTGCAGCTGTCGTTGCAATCGGGGCCGACGTCCGTGCCGGGGCATGGATCGCCGGTGTTCACGGAACAACTGCCGGCGCCGTCGCAGGTATCGGTACCGTTGCAGAACGTACCGTCGTCACAGGCCGAGCCGCCGGTGTCCGGAGCGAGGCAGTTGTCCGCGCCTTCGTCGCAGCTCTCGGCGCAATCGCCGTCGCCGTCAGGTCCGGAACAAGGATCGCCCGTGGAGCTGCCGCAGGTGCCGGCGCCGTCACAAGTCTCGGTGCCGGTGCAGAACGAACCGTCGTCGCAGGGCGTTGCCGCGAAGTCGAAGCAGTCATCGGCAGCTTCGTTGCAAGTCTCGTTGCACTGGCCGCCGCCGGTGCAGGGATCGCCGGGCGAAACGCATACGCCGCTAGAGCAGGTATCGACGCCGTTGCAGAACGCGCCGTCGTCGCAGGCCAGGCCGTCGGAGTTATTCGTGCAGGTGGCAGAGCAGCAAGTCGGCTCGGCGCCCGGGTCGCACTCTTCGCCCAAATCGACGTTGCCGTCGCCGCAGCTCGGAGCCGCTGAGGCGCAGGAAAGATCGGCAAGGCCGTTGTCGAACAGGTCGCAATCGGTTGCCAGGCCGTTCATGCCGGCAATCGTGGTGCAGGCGCGGCATTCGGCCGCTGCGTCGGCACAGGCGTCAAACTGAAGGGGGTCGACCAGATTGCAGTTACCCGGGAAGATCGTATTCAAAGGCAGCGTATCGCAGCTCTTCGTACGGGTGCCGACGAGCTTTTCGATTGCCTTGAGCACCTTGGTATCCGTTGACAGGCCGAGCAGACAGTTCTCAAACGGCGCCAGGTTGAGCGTCAAAGGATCTTTGGCGGCGAGCTTTGCGCACTTGGTGTACGACTTGATCTTCGTAGCCAGTACTTTGTCCAGTGCTTTCTGAACCTTCTGCTGACACTTGATGTTCGCCTTGTCGACTTGAAGTGCGGACTCGAGTGTTGAACCGAGAAGGTCATGCACGAGCTCGAGGCCTTGGTTCTTGGCCGAGAGATTAGTCTGCGCGCCGGTCGCCGTGACGAAGCCGGTTCCGTCGAAGCACTGCTTGACCTCGTCGTCCAGTGTCTTCTGCTCCGACTTCGCGATCTTGCCGCGTTCGTCGTCATCTACGCAGGCATCGGCCGTGCCGGTGAGTTTGCCGCCGGCGGCATCCTTCATACATTTCTGTTGAAGCTTCGACTCGTTCTTGGACAGCTTGCCGCCGTCTTTCGTCAGCGCGCCGATGCACTTCTGCTCTTGCTTCGTGAGCTGTGCGTGGCCGGTGGTCGGTGCGGCGATGAACGTCGCCATCGCGATGACGGTAAAACAAAATAGGCCGCTTCTCGCGACAGAGGCTGTGAACCGGTTCGTGAACTGGGTGCGTAGCATGAATCCTCTTCTCCTGAGCGCGTCATCCAGAGGATCCGGTTAGGAAGCGATCCAAGAGGCAGACCACCGCGATGCCCGAAATAGCCTCTGGGTTCTATGACCCCAAGGTTGTCTCTCGAGCTGTCTCGAGAGCCGCAAAGTCGTGGGACGTGAGTCCTAAGACCAACAGCCCTAGTACAACGTGTTAGTCCCTAACGTGTCAAGGGAAATGGGAAGGGGGGGGGCGTCGGGATAGGGGCCGGACGCAAAGCGGCCGCGTCAAATGACGCGGCCGCCTATGCGATCTTCAGTACGCAGCGTCCTGGGAAAGCGCTGCGACTAGTTCAGTCCGACTCCGTTACCAGGAGCCGTGAGAACCGTGCGAGCCGTGCGAGCCATGCGACCCGTGCGAGCCATGCGACCCATGTGAGCCATGCGAGCCGTGCGACCCATGTGAGCCGTGCGACCCGTGTGAGCCGTGCGACCCGTGCGATACGTGCTGCGCGAGAATGATGTCATCCCCGGAGCCTTCGCCGGCGGTCAGATCCAAATCCGAGACGAGATCGTTCTCGTCGGATTTGAGCATGCCCTTGGCTGTTCTCTCGAATTTAGGAAAGTCCTTGTCACTCTTTGCCACTGTAATTCCCTCTTGAATGGGTTGAGTTCTATGTGATCGCGCCCCGATACGTCGAGCTGGTCGACTATCCGACGTACCCCTCTGCCTGCCAGAGTTCCTTGCGCGATCTCAACGCGAGGACTTCCACCTTCTTCTCGTTCGCCTTCACACGTGCGCTGACTGCCAGCACCGCTTGTCCGACTTTCTCGTCGGTTGGCACGCTGCCGCTGCCGTTGTTGTAAAGGAAGACGCTGTAGTTCTTCGTAGCCGCCAACGGATTGACGCGCGCATCTTGCTGAGTGCGCCGACAAATCTCGGCGAGGTAGTTACGACCTCGTCCGTCCGTCAGTTCGACGATGCCGACTCCGCGTTTGTCCACGCGGACCGCCTCGACGCGCATCGCGCCGAGTTTCGTCCCGATCGCGATCGGTGCGACGAGCAGAGACAGAGCCTCGTCGGCCGCCGCCTGAACGATTTCTTGACGCTCGCGCTCAGCCGCTTCGGAGTCTGTTCCGTCGCTATCGGCCGCACGCGAGGTCATCGCCTGCGCCGATTCTACGCTTCCGCCGAACAGGGGCAGCGCAGCTGCCACCCCCACACCGGCGGATCCCCAGCGGATGAAGTCACGTCTTGAAATCGGAACGCTCATGGTTCCCTCCAGGCTCTCGGGAGCCGTCTCTTTCTTGTCTAACGCCATATGCTCTGCCTCTTCTGCCTTGACCTTGTCGAGTCGTTTCATTTTAGCACCCTCCAAGGCCCTTACGGGCAGACATTGGCATTGCGGTATGAGCCGTAGAATGCCGCGGTGAAGTTCGAACCGTAACCGAAGCCGGCTGACGGCGTGTGACATGCATCGAAGGCCGCGTCGATCGCCGTGCCGCCAAGCTGCAGGTTCACGTCGGTGACCAGCGTGCCCGAGCCCGTGACGGGCAGCAGGCGCGTATTGAGCAGGAAGCTGTTCGCCTCCGTTCCCAATCCGCCCGACATGGCGCTGGTCGGGAAGGTCGAGCCCGTTCCCCAAGCCGCCCAGGTCGAGGCCGGTCCGCTCGTCTTGCGAATCTCGAGCGACGTCGCCGTGCTTGCCGAGCAACTGATCGCTACCGCGACCGGTAGTCCGTCAACTCTGCTCGACTCTGTCAGCGTGCCGCCTGTTGCACCGTTGGTCGTGTGCGGTCCTTCACTGATGAAGTCGCCACCCGACAGCGCGTTGCTGTCACTGGCCGCGAAGCGGAACTGCGAGACGTCCGGGCTTCCGCCGAAGTCGTCGTTGTGTCCCGCGTTACCGGTGAAGCCCCACCACATATCCAGATTGCCCGGGATCGAGCTGAGCGTGTAGGTGAAGGTCGTTCGTGACGCGATTCCCGGGTTGGTACCGGTGATCGTCGTGCTGACGCTTCCTTCACCCGTCAGCGGTGTGAGTCCTGCCAGCGACGTGCTGCCGCTTGACGCTGGAATCACGCGCCCGACCAAGCATGCATCGGAGCATGTGCAGGTCTGGATGCCGTTGGCCTGACATTGCGAGTCTGCGTCCAGATCAGCCGTATCGGCGAAGCCGTCGCAGTCTTCGTCACCAGCCGTGTAGCACTGTTCCGGAACCTGTGCCGGATCCGAGTTCACGCAAGTGCCTGAACTGCACGTGTCGCCGGTGACGTCGCAGTTGTCGTTCATGCCGACAGCACCCGAGTCACAGGCCGAGCCGTTCGGATCGTTGGCGAGACAGTTGTCCGCGCCTTCATCGCAGCTCTCTGCGCAGTTGCCGTCGCCGTCGACGCCGGCACATGGGTCGCCGGTTGAGCTACCGCAGCTACCCGCGCCGTTGCAGGTTTCCGTACCGTTGCAGAATGCACCGTCGGTGCATGCCGATGCGGCCGGATCGTTGCCGAGGCAGTTGTCCGCGCCTTCATCGCAGGTTTCGGCGCAGTTGCCGTCGCCATCCGCGCCGGGGCAGGGATCGCCCGTCGAGGCGCCACAGCTTCCGGCACCGTCACAGGTTTCCGTACCGTTGCAGAATGCGCCGTCGGTGCATGCCGAGCCGCCCGTATCCGGAGCGAGACAGTTGTCTGCGCCTTCGTCGCAGCTCTCAGCACAGTTGCCGTCGCCGTCCGGGCCCGGGCAAGGATCGCCCGCGCCGCCGCAGGTGCCGCTACCGTTGCAGGTATCGACGTCGGTGCAGAACAGGCCGTCGTCACATGCCGAGCCGCCGGTATCCGGAGCGAGACAGTTGTCCGCGCCTTCATCGCAGCTTTCAGCGCAGTTGCCGTCGCCATCTGCGCCTGGGCAAGGATCGCCGGTCGAAGCGCCGCAGGACCCGGCGCCGTCGCAGGTCTCCGTACCGTTGCAGAATGCACCGTCGGTGCATGCCGATGCTGCTGGATCGCTGGCTAGACAGTTGTCTGCGCTTTCGTCGCAGCTTTCAGCGCAGTCGCCGTCGCCGTCCGCGCCGGGGCAAGGATCGCCCGTCGAAGCAGCGCAGGACCCGGCGCCGTCGCAGGTTTCCGTTCCGTTACAGAACGCGCCGTCTGTGCATGAAGAACCGATGGTATCCGGAGCGAGACAGTTGTCCGCGCCTTCATCGCAACTCTCAGCGCAATCGCCGTCGCCGTCAGGGCCGGAGCAAGGATCGCCGGTGGAGGCGCCGCAGGACCCGGCACCGTCGCAGGTTTCCGTACCGTTACAGAACGTACCGTCCGTGCACGCTGAGCCGCCGGTGTCCGGAGCGAGACAGTTGTCTGCGCCTTCGTCGCAGCTTTCAGCGCAGTTGCCGTCGCCGTCCGGGCCGGTGCAAGGATCGCCCGTTGAAGCACCGCAGGACCCGGCGCCGTCGCAGGTTTCCGTTCCGTTACAGAACGAGCCGTCTGTGCATGAAGAACCGCCGGTGTCCGGAGCGAGACAGTTGTCCGCGCCTTCATCGCAGCTTTCTGCGCAATCGCCGTCGCCATCCGGGCCGGAGCATGGATCGCCGGTAGAGGCGCCGCAGGACCCGGCGCCGTCACAGGTTTCCGTACCGTTGCAGAATGTACCGTCGCTACATGCTGAGCCGCCGGTATCCGGAGCGAGACAGTTGTCTGCGCCTTCATCGCAGCTCTCTGCGCAATCGCCGTCGCCGTCTGCGCCTGGGCATGGATCGCCTGCGCCGAGGCAGGATCCGCCGCCGTCGCAAGTATCGGTTGCGGTGCAGAACAAGCCGTCGTCACAAGCCGATGCTGCTGCATCGTTGGCCGAACAGTTGTCCGCGCCTTCGTCGCAGCTTTCTGAGCAGTTTCCGTCGCCGTCAGGACCAGGGCATGGATCCCCGGTACCGCCGCAGGTGCCGGCTCCATCGCAGGTATCGGTCACCGTACAGAAGAGACCGTCGTCACAAGCGCTGGCAGCCGCGTCGGGTGCCAAGCAATTGTCTGCGCCTTCGTCGCAGCTTTCCGCGCAATCGCCGTCGCCGTCAGCTCCTGCGCAAGGATCGCCCGCGCCTACACAGGCGCCCGCGCCGTCGCAGGTGTCAGCGCCGCTGCAGAACAGTCCGTCGTCACATCCGGAGCCGATGGTATCCGGGGCCAGGCAGTTGTCTGCGCCTTCGTCGCAGCTCTCCGCGCAATCGCCGTCTCCGTCGGCACCGGGGCAGGGGTCGCCCGCGCTCACCGTACAGCCGCCCGCGCCGTCGCAGGTATCTGCGCCGTTGCAGAAGTTGCCGTCGTTACATGGGTCCGTGTTGCCGGGGTGTGAGCAGCTGCCGGCGCCGTCGCAGACGTCGTCCGTGCAGACGTTGCCGTCATCGGTGCATGGGGTTGCTGCAGGGTCGAAGCAGGTGTCTCCGACTTCATCGCAGACCGCGTTGCACTCGGCGCCGCCCGAGCAGGGGTCGCCGGGTGAGACGCAAGCGCCGGAGGAGCAGGTGTCGGCGCCGTTGCAGAACGTGCCGTCGTCACAGCTCAGACCGTCGGAATTATTCGTGCAGGTTGCAGAGCAGCAGGTGGGCTCGGCACCCGGATCGCACTCTTCGCCGGGATCGACGTTGCCGTCGCCGCAGCTCGGAGCCGCCGAAGCGCACGAAAGGTCGGCTACACCGTTATCGAAGAGATCGCAGTCGGTCGCCAGGCCGTTCATGCCGGCGATCGTCGTGCAGGCGCGGCACTCGGCCGCGGTATCGATACACGTGTCGAATAGCGCCGGTGTTCCAGCGGCTGCGCAGTTGCCGGGGAAGATGGTGTTGAGCGGGAGCGTGTCGCAGGTCTTTGCGCGCGCATCCGTCAATTTCGTGATCGCCTTTACTACTTTCGCGTCCAGCGGCAGGGCTAACAGGCAGTTCTCGAAGGGCGCCAGGTTTATCGTCAGCTCGTCGCGGGCAACGTTCTTCGCGCACTTGGTGTACGACTTGAGCTTTGTGGCGAGCACCTTGTCGAGCGCCTTCTGAACTTTCTGCTGGCACTTGGCGTTCGACTTATCGACTTGCACCGCATCGTGCAGTGTCGAGCCGAGAAGATCGCGACCGAGTTGGTCCGTCTGATTCTTCGCGCTGAGATTGGTCTGCGCGCCGGTTGCCGTGACGAAGCCCGTGCCGTCGAAACAATGCTTCGTTTCGTCGGAAAGCGTTCTGGCTTCGGTCTTGGCGACCTTGCCTTTCTCGTCGTCGCTGATGCAGGCGTCTGTGGTACCGGTGAGTTTGCCGTTCGCGGCGTCTTTGAGGCACTTCTGTTGAAGCTTACTGACGGTCTTGGAAAGTTTTCCGCCGTCCTTCGTGAGGGCGCCGATGCAGCGCTGCTCTTGCTTGGTGAGCTGCGCTTCGCCGCTTGTCGGAACCGCGAGCAAAGCCGCGGTGACTATTGTTGTTAAACACATCAGACTGAATCGTTTGAAAAAGTCGGTGTATCGTTTGTTGGTATCGGTGCTCACCATGAGTCCTCTTCTCCTGCCGTACCGAGGCTACAGTACGCTCCGATCGCCCAACGCGACCGCACGATGCCTGGAATCCCTCGGTTGTTTGCCCGTGCTTGCCCTGCCCAGGGGATCACGAGACTTCGGTCGTAAGACCGAAGGCGGACTAGATCAATTACTTACACTGGCTGTCAAGAAAAAAGCGGGGCATGCACGGGCGCGCATATGCACGTCCGTGAGAGACGCAGTGCGTCGTTACGCTCGAGCGGGGACCGGACATCCGTGGCGGACGCCTCGCGCAGTCACGCGCGCCACTTCTGGTGACAACCCCTCGGCTCTCATCGTCCCGACATAGTGCGGTTTCGCATCGCGGAACGACTGCTTGAATCGCTATTGGGACGAACCCGTACTTGCCTCGCGCCGCCGCAGCCGCGCCCGCTACGTCGTGGGTCGTCCCGGTTGTGCGCAGCAGCAGCGCGCGTGGCTGCTCAGTTAGGGGGGAGTTGCGGCGACGCGCCGCGCGCCCGATCTCCGATCCCGATGACCGCGCGCCCCGTTCGCCATTCGTCAATGTCGTCTGCTTCGGTGGTCAAACCCGCCAACCACAGCGCGCGGCCATTCCAACAGGCCCGAAGCGCCGCTACGCTGCCGAGTCGGAGGGACGCATGCGCAAGCCCATTGTTTCCGCGGACTCACACATTACCGAGCCGCCCGGCACCTACGTCGATCGTATCGACAAGAAGTACAAGTCCGACGCGCCGCGCATGCAGTTCATGGAGGGCGTCGGTGACGTCTTCATGCTGTCGGGCATTCCACACCCCATTCCCATGGGGTTGGTCGCTGCCGCTGGAAAGCCCTCGGAACAGGTTCGCATCGACGGTTCGCGATTCGACGAACTGCATCGCGGCGGCTGGGATCCGGACGCGCGCATGGCCGATCAAGATCGCGACGGCGTGGCCGCCGAGATCATTTATCCGACCGTCGGTATGGTGCACAGCAACCACCCCGACTTCGATTACAAGAAAGCGTGCATGGACGCGTACAATCTTTGGCTGGCCGACTTCTGCGGCGCGCATCCCGATCGGCTGTTCGGCTGCGGCCAGACCGCCATGCGCTCGCCTGAAGACGGCATCGCCGATCTACGCCGCATGAAAGAGCAGGGCCTGCGCGGTGTGATGATGCCCGGGCGGCCTCAAATGGAAGACTACGACAGCCCGATTTACGACGAGTTTTGGGCCGCAGCGGTCGAGCTGGCGATGCCGATATCCTTCCACATTCTGACCGGGGCCGACGATGGTCTGATGGGAAAAACCCGCGGCCCCAAGCTCAACGGATTTCTGTCGATCATCCGCGGCTGCCAAGACATCATGGGGATGCTGATCTTCGGCGGCGTTTTCGAGCGTCATCCTGAGCTCAAAGTGGTCTGTGTCGAAGCCGATGCCGGCTGGGTTCCGCACTACATGTACCGCATGGACCACGCCTTCGATCGGCACCGTTATTGGCTGACCGGAACCGACCTGAGCAAGAAGCCCAGTGAGTACTTCCGCGAACATATCTACGTGACGTTCCAGGACGACTGGGTCGCGTTCCAAATGAAGGATCTGTGCAACATCGAGCGCATCATGTGGGCGAACGATTTTCCCCACAGCGACTCGACGTGGCCCTGGTCGCAGCAATTGCTAGCCGAGCACACCAAGCATCTGACCGACGACGAGACCAACAAGGTCCTGCACGACAACGCCTGCGGGCTCTACGGCATCGACGTTCACTAGCATAGTCAGGACTAGAACGTTCGAGGAGCTTACGGATGGATTACGATCTGAAAATCAGCGGCGGCACGATCGTCGATGGCACCGGCGCCGAGCGCACGCGCGGCGACGTCGGGATCAAGGACGGCAAAGTCGTCGCACTCGGGAGGGCCAAGGGCTCGGCCCGCGAAACCATTGATGCCGAAGGCAAGGTCGTTTGCCCGGGCTTCGTGGACATCCACACGCACTACGACGCGCAGATTTTGTGGGACCGCATGATGACGATCTCGCCCTGGCACGGTGTCACCACCGTCGTGATGGGCAATTGCGGATTCGGCATTGCGCCCACCCGCGCCGAGCACCGCGATCTGATCGCGCGTACGCTCGAGAAAGTAGAGGGCATGTCGGTCGCGGCGCTGCGCGAGGGGCTCGGAGAGGAGTGGGGGTTCGAAACCTACCCCGAATACCTCGACACCATCGAGAGGCTGGGAACCGTCATCAACGTCGGTTCGATGCTCGGACACACGCCGCTACGCATGTACGTGATGGGCGAAGCGTCTACCGAGCGCGTCGCCACCGACGACGAAGTCGCGACCATGCGCAAGCTCGTTCGAGAGGGCGTGGATGCGGGTGCCATCGGCTTCGCGACGTCGAAAGCCGTTACGCACGTCGGCTACGAGGGCAGGCCGGTACCGAGTCGACTCGCCGACTATTCCGAGATCAAGGCACTGGCCGGCGCGCTGCGTGGAAGCCGGGCCGGCGTGATCCAGAGCACCGCCGGCGCCGATCTGTTCTTCCAGCAGTTTGCCGAGCTTTCAGCCGAGTCCGGTGTGAACGTGAGTTGGACGGCGCTGCTCGCCGGTATGCTCGGACCGGGATCGCATCGCAGCTTCTTGGAGCAATCGCACACGCTGCAAGACGAAGGGCATGCCGTATTTCCCCAAGTCACGTGCCGACCGCTCAACTTCGAGTTCAATCTGAAAGAGCCGTTTCCGCTCGAGAGTATCGAGTGTTTCAAGGACATCGCGGCATCGGATCACGCCGGCAAGATGCGCCTGTACGGCGATGACGACTTCCGGCGGCGGTTCAAAGAAGTCGACGCGGGAGGCACTTTCATTTTCGGCAGCCGCTGGCACGAGACGGTGATTTCGTACTGCCCAAGCGAGCCCGCGCTCGAAGAAGCGAACCTTGCGAAAGTAGCCGAGCAGCGTGGGGTGCACCCGATCGATCTGATGCTCGATATCGGCATCGCCAACGACCTCGAAGCCCGTTTCCGCATGGGCATCATGAACACCGATGAAGAAGAGGTGGAAGAATGCCTGCAGGATCCCTGCGCGGTACTCGGGCTATCCGACGCCGGAGCGCACGCGAGCCAGCTCTGCGACGCCTGCTTCTCGACGCACCTGCTCGGGCGCTGGGTACGTGAACGTGAGTCGCTCACGCTCGAACGCGCCGTGCAGATGCTGACTTCTCGCCCAGCGCAAGTCTTCGGATTGAGCGACCGCGGTACGCTGGCCGAGGGGCGACCCGCCGACGTCGTCGTGTTCGATCCGGCAACGGTAGGAGCTGGAAAGCTACGCCGCGTCTACGATCTCCCCGCAGGCGCGGACCGATTGGTCGCCGATGCCGCCGGTATCGATGCGGTGGTGTGTAACGGGACGGTGATTCGTCGCGACGGTCGAGACGCCATTGATGCCGACGGTAAGCTGCCGGGGCGCTTGTTGCGTAACGGGAGTGCGAGTTAGTTCGACGTGAGAGGGAGCGGGCGCTGCGCGGGCCGTTCTCGCCATTCTCTGTTCAGCGGCCGTCGTTTAGCGCTCACTAGACAACAGCATACACCCGCCAAGCGGCCCGCCCCCTGCCGCCGCCACCGCAACTTTCGGTAGCGCCGGATCGCGGACCTGCCGCTCGCCGCCTTCGCCCCACAGTTGCACGCAGGCTTCGTGCAGCATTCCGAAGCCGTGCAGGCGGCCGCCCGAAAGCTGGCCGCCTTGGGTGTTGAGCGGGATCTCGCCGTCCAGCGCGATGCGTTCGCCGCCTTCGATGAACTCTCCGCCTTCACCGACCGCGCAGAAACCGAGTGCTTCGAGCCAGGCGAGCGCGATGAAGCTGAATCCGTCGTAGAGTTCGGCGACGCCGACGTCTTTCGGTTTGAGATCGGTGCGTTTCCAAAGCATTGCAGCGGCGTCACGTAGGGCCATGGTGCTCAGGTCGTCGAATTGATCCCACGACGGGCGGCCGTGTAGTGCGGTTCCTACCGCTTCAACGCGTAGCGGTGTCTTGCGGGTGTCGGCGGCGGCGTCGGCGCGCGACACGATGATTGCCGTGCTGCCGTCTACCGGCGCGTCGCAGTCGAACAAGCAGAACGGGAAGGAGATCATGCGCGCGTTCATGTAGTCGTCCATCGACATGGGGTCGCGATACACCGCGTTCGGATTGAGTTGGGCGTTGGCGCGCGCGTTGAGCGCGATTTGCGCGAGTTGCTCTCGGCGCGTGCCGTATTCGTGGAAGTGTCGCATCGCGTACATCGCGATCCACACCGCCGCCGACGCGGCGCCGAAGGGGAGGGTGTATTCCATCGTCGCGCCGCGCGCGCGAAATTTGCCGCTGCCTGCACCGCTGCCGACACCGATGCCTTTGCGACTGCCGCCGCCTTGCGCCGTCGATTCCCAGACCGTGCGAAAGCAGAGCACGTGTGTTGCCAATCCCGATGCGACCGCCGCGCAGGCGTTGACCACGGCGCCGAGTTGCCCGGGCAGTTCCATGCCGCCGCAAAACCAGTTGAGATTCAGGCGCAAGGCGTCGTGGACTTCGGTGATACCCGCGCCGGTAAAACCGGGAGCGCCCGGAACACTGCCGCCCGGATAGGTAGACAGCCCGTCGATGTCTTCGCGCGTGAGACCGGCGTCTTCGATCGCGTCGAGACAGGCGTCGATGGTGAGAGCGAGCGGGTCGCGCCCGAGGCGTCGTCCGACGGCGCTTTGGCCGATCCCGGTGATGGCGGCCTGTTTCTCGCCGATGATGTTCACGCCGCGTAGTCCCGGTGCGGCTGAAACAGCGGAATGAAGATGCCGTCTTCGCCTGCGTCTTCGAACACGGCCTCGACGCGCATGCCGATCGAAACCGAATCGGGCGAACAGCCGACGATGTTCGTCATCAGGCGCAGGCCCGGTTGCTCGTCGATTTCGACGATCGCAACGACATACGGCGGCTCGAAACCGGGAATCCACGGATGATGATTGATCGTGTAGGTGAGGATGCGCGCGTCGCCGGATACCGGCTCGGGCGAAAGCTCGCGTCCCAGGCATTCGGGACACACAGGCGCCGGCGGATGAACGTACGTCGCGCAGACATCGCAGCGCAGGAAGCACAGCTCATCGTACTTGCCGCCGCACCAGAAGTGCGCGTTCTGGTCGGTGACGGCCGGCAGAATGCGGAACGGTTTGTCGGGCAGGGGAGCGTTCTTCATCGATGGTTCACCAGCCTCCGCTTCGCGATCTACTCGGCCGGTGTCGAGTATACCGTTGCTAGCTGGCTTACAATATCACCGGCCGTGATCGGCTTCGCCTCGTCGTCGGTGGGCGGGCGACCGCCGCCGCTAATGAGCGAGAGATCGACGTCTTTGGCTTCCGCTCGAAGTGCAGCGACCGTGCACTGTTCCTTTGGGCGGTGCGCGTAGGCATCGAGCCGGAAGTGATGCAGGGCGTTCTCGTGCGTGATCTTGTTCACCTCATCGCCGGGGACGCCCGCGAACGCTTTCGAGAGTGCTTCGGGCGAGTTCGGCCAGGTGGTGTCGGAGTGCGGGTAGTCGCATTCCCAGGTCATCATGTCGATCCCTACCTTGTGGCGTAGCTCGATACCGATCGGGTCGTCGATGAAGCAGGTGACGACGTGCTCGCGAAAGACGTCGCTCGGCAGCTTGTCGCCGAAATCCTGATGCGTCCAGGCTCGGTGCTGCTTGTAGACAAAGTCGGCGCGTTCGAGAAAGTACGGGATCCATCCGGTACCGCCTTCCGACAGCGCGATTTTGAGATCGGGAAACTCGCGAAACAGGCGTGACCACAACAGATCGGCCGCGCAGCTGAACACCGTAATCGGTTGTACCGTGATCATCACGTTCACCGGCGCGTCCATCGACGTGAACGACATGCCGGCGCCCGATCCGATGTGAATGCAGACGATCGTGCCTTCTTCGCAGCAAGCCTTCCATACCGGGTCCCAGTGTCGGTCGTGCAAGCTCGGCAGCTGCAGCACTTCCGGGTTCTCGGTGAAGCTGATGGCGTGGCAGCCTTTCTTCGCGACACGACGTACTTCGTCGGCCATCAATTCGGGATCCCAAATTGGCGGTACTGCCAGCGGAATGAAGCGGCCGGGATGACTGCCGCACCACTGGTCGATGTGCCAGTCGTTGTAAGCGCGGGCCATCGTGAGGGCGAGGTCTTTGTCTTGCGTGTTGCGCCACAGCTGGCCGCAAAAAGACGGGAAGGTCGGGAAGCACATCGACGCGAGCACGCCGTTGGCATTCATGTCGCCGACGCGCGCATCGACGTCGTAGCAGCCCTTGCGTAGTTGTTCGAAGCTCGTCGGCTCGACGCCGTATTCCTCGGGCGGGCGACCGGCGACTGCGTTGAGCCCGATGTTCGGCATCTGATTGCCTTCGAACACCCAAACGTCGGAGCCGTCGGCCTTGCGCACGACGCGCGGCGCGCGGTCGCGATACGACGGCGGCACGTGCTGCTCGAACATGTCGGGCGGCTCGACGACGTGGTCGTCTACGCTTACGAGAATCATGTCTTCGGGACGCATTGTTTCCCTCGTCTCGAGCGCGGCTGCCCGGCGTATGTTTGGCAACTCTCTGGCGAATGGGTGGCCGGGGTCTGTCGCGCACTGTTTTTGACGAACCGTCAAAAACTACACCCCGACCGGGTTTCAGTCCAGTGGTGAGGGAGCGCAGGCGGGGTAGGCAGGGCAGGCAGCGAAAAAAGAGAAGCTAGAAAAAGTATTCGCGAGCCGGAGGAGGATCTGGGGATGACTCCCCCTCCGACCCGCGGGTTCTCGCGCCCGAGGGCGCGAAAGCGGATGTGCTCGTAGGTTCGGTATTTCTTGCTAGGGCAGGATGGGGATGAGCACGCCACCCACGCCGATCAAGTCTCCGAAGTCGCAGGGGTTTACGAATCCGCCGCCGAGATCTACTACGAAGCCGCCATTATTTCCGACCGCCAGTCCGCCGGCGAGCAGGTTGGTTTGGCAGTCATCGATGTTTGCTACGCCTAGCGGACCCACGACCTTGACGCTGGTCATCGCCGAGGCACGGTGTGCGCCACCTGGGATCAAGCCGAAGAGGCCGGTCGCATCAAATTTCGCGCGCCCCTTACCTTCTTTCACCTCGAACGGCAGATTGAACTGGAACGCGATGTTCGAGACCCCGGGGAAGAAACCTTCAAGGATCACGAAGTACTCATCGCCCGTGATGGTGTGGTTCTTGATTGAGGTGTCGGTGGTCACGATCATGCCGGCGTTGTCCGTGATTCCTTGTATGGTTGCCTTGACCTTACCCTTATCGCTGAACGAGATTTTGCTCTTCTCATACAGCGTCGGATCCGTATCGCTCTCGGGAACGATATTGGTTTGCCATTTCGTCCCGGCGACCGCTGCGCCGGTGGACATCACAAGCAAGGCCAATGCGCTCAGCGCTATTCCAAGGTTCTTCGTCATATAGAATCTCCCCTCTCGGTCGTTATCGAAATCGCGACGGCACGCACTCGCGCGCGGCAGGCCGTCCCCGTGGAGCGGCTTGGTATGCAAGCGTAGTCCCCCGCTGAGCCGTGCGTCAAGCCACGAATACCCCAATTGGGTCAGGGCAGTGCGTTAAGCTCCAGGGTCGAAGACACCCCCACATGATCCGAGACCCACAGTGTGGTCCTGCAGAAGTCGGGCGCAATATCGCCGGGACAGTCCACGTTGGACGTGCAGGCGATCGGGGTCGTGCGCACGCAGAAATCGTTGCGGTTGCACTCGGTAAGCGCCGGGCAATCCGTGTCGTCGCTGCAGGGCAGGCGGGGGTCGAAGTGGCACTCCGCGTTCGGGTCGGTGCCCGGCGTGTCGGCGTAGCGGGTGGTCGGGCCGAGTTCGACGCCGTCGCTGACAGGCGGCAGCGGCCCGATCGTGGCGGCCGGCGCGATCATGATGTTGTCGATGCGCCGCGTGGTCGTATCGTCGGTTTCGGTGAGATCGCCGATTCCGCTCGTGCATCCCGATCGGTCGATCGGCGCGTCGCAGACGTCGTCGCTGCCGTCGAACATCGAAAACCAACCCGCGCCTTGAAGCAGGTCGATGGCGAGGTCGTTGCTCGGATTCGCGTCGCCCGCGGTCCCCGTATGCGAATTGAAGTCTGCGCCGATGATTGCCGGATGCGCGCTCGTATGGGTTGCATCGATGAAGTCGAGGAAGGCCTGCGCTTGCACGACGCGTTCCGCCTCGTTGCAGAATGCACACAGATGCATCGCATACACGTCGATCGGGCCGACCGGCGAGGACGCCTCGATGTGCCCGGCGAAGCGTCGGTCCGGGAAGGACGCCACTTCTTCGACGCTCGGGATGACAACGCTTTCACGCAGCACCAAGGGCCAGGTGCTGAGCACTGCGTTGCCGGCCGCAACCCCGTATTCGGCACGGAAGTAGCTGAGTCCGTAGCGGGCGAATAGATCGTCGGCAATGGTCCTGGCCGTGCCGCTCGATCCGAGAACGGCCTCCTGCAGCGTGATCAGATCGGGTTGCGTAACGGCCAACTCGTCGGCGAACAGCGTGAGCCGGTCTACCAAGTCATCGAAGCCTACGTTGCCCGCGGTAATGCTCTGAAGGATGTTCTGATTCACGATTGATACAGTGAACGGGAATTCCACGTTGCAGCTTGCGTCGCAGCCATCGCCCGGCACCGCCGCGCCGTCGTCGCATTGCTCGGGGAATTCCAAGACTGCGTCTCCACACTCGGGCGCACAACTGGCGTCGCTGATGCCGTTGTCGGTGAGATCGCAATCGCTTTGCATGGAATCGGCGCGATCGAGCCCGAGGCAAACGCGGCAGCGCACGCGTTCGTCGATGCACTGACCGAGATCGCCGGCGCCGGCGCACACTCCGGGGAACGCCGCAGCCTGCGTGACGCCCGTGCAGCGCTTGGCTACGACGCTAGCGAGCTTCGTCGCACAGGCTTTGGCGATCTTGCCCTTGGTGTCGGGCACGCCGCCCGACGTCTCATCATGGCAGCGGGCACGAAGGTCGACCTCGCTGCTGATCGCCGGTCCGTTTTTCCCCGCGAGCGCGTTCTTCTTGCAGCTGACGAACTGCTTGATGCGGGTTTGCGCGCATTTCTTTGCCTGCTTCGCGAGAGCGAGCTGGCACGTTGACGTATCGGCGTCGGCGGTGGTGATCGGCGTATGCAGATCCGTACCGAATAGATCGCCGACAACGTCGAGAGACCGCTCGACGGCGGCGTCGTTCACGGTCGCGCCGCTCGATAGCGCGAACAGCGGCCGCGGCGCCTCACATCTCTTCGACTCAGCGTCGAGCGTCTTCGATTTCGCTTTGTCGAGCTTGAGCTTGGGGTCCGCGGTCGTGCAGGCATCGACGGTCGGCTCGACCAGTGTGCCGGCTGCGCCGGATTTGAGGCAGGAACAGATTTCCTTGTCCTGCGTCTTCGCGACCTTGGCATAACCCTTGTTGAGGGCGTTGATGCAGGACTGTTGCGCCTTAGGAATCTGAGCTTCGGCGATACCGCCGACCGATAGCACCGTTAGCAATGTCGTGACCGTGCAGAGCCACGCCGGACCCTGGCGGCCGATGAGTCGTTTGATCATTGTCTCTGGACCTCGCGTGCCTGGCGCCAAGTGTAAGGCCTGTGGCGGATATACGGTAGGGGAATTCTCCTTGACCTGTGGCTCGTCGGGGGACTAGCTTCGTATGCAGTCGTGTGCCGTGCGCCGGGCCCACCCGGGTGAGGCGCCGGAATTGGGGGACAGTTCCGACGGCGACGGCCGAGAGCACCGGGGAGTATTGATGAAACCGCCGAAACCGCTGAACTCGCTGAACGCGCTGAACGCGCTGAACTCGCTAATTAGGCGGCCGGCCATGCAGCCGGCCAAACAGCTGACCAAAACGCTGGGGATCGTATCGCTCGCGGCATTGCTCGTGGGGCTCGTGAGCACGAGCGTTCCCGCAACCGACTGGCCGACCTACGGCGGCAGCGCGGCGAGGCTGTTCTACAACGGCGGCGAAACGGCGATCAGCGCGGCGAGCATCGATCGTCTCGGTGTGAAGTGGGCGTTCCCGACCGGCGCCATCGTAACGGCGGCCGCGACGGTCGCCGAAGTGAATATCCTCGGTGAAGGGCCGACGGCCGTCGCCTTCGTCCAGTCGTGGGATGGATTCATGTACGCCCTGCGCGTGGCCGACGGCTCGCTCGTCTGGATGGCTGCGCTCGGCGATCAAACCGGTGTGTCCTACCCGAACGCGGGCTCGGTGCACTTCGAAGACGTCGGCGGCAACCCGCGTATCTTTTACGGATCCGGGCAAACGCTGCTCTCGCTCGATGCCGCGACAGGGATCGAAATCTGGCGTTTCGACGCAGGCACCGGTTGCCTCGACCCGCCCGCGACCTGCGCGTTCGACAACGAGCGCAACGAGATCATCTCCAGCCCCATCGTCGTCGACGCCAAGGTCATCTTCGGAATGGACACCGACGACGTCGCGACCGGCAAAGGCGGCGTGTACGCGCTCGACGTCAACGACGGCCGCATGTTGTGGTTCTTCGATCTGGAGTCCGGCACGCCCTGCGAGCCGGATCCCGGCGACAACATTCGCCGCTACGACGGCTACCACAGCGAATTGGAACTCGGGCTTCCCGCCGGATTTCTCGCCACACGCTCGGGCTGCAATACCGATCGCACTCCAACCGGCTGCGGCAATGTGTGGGCGTCGCCCGCGGTAGACGACGTGCGCCAGCTCATCTATCTCGCTTCGAGTAACTGCGACACCGACAACGACGGCGCTACATCTATCCCGCCGCCGCCGATGCCCGCCTACGACGAGGCGCTGTTCGCACTGAACTACGACGGCACGCCGGCCTGGCGATGGCGGCCGCGCGAGGTCGACAACGACGATTTGGCCTTCGGTGCGACGCCGCAGCTGTTTACCATCGACTTCGGTGCAGGCTCGCGTGAAGTCGTCGGCATCGGCAACAAAGACGGCACGTACTATGTCCTCGATCGTGATGGGGTGAACGAAGTTTCCGGCGTTGCGTGGAACGATGTCGATCCGAGCTTGCTGCCGTACTGGTCTACGAACTTGGTCGCGGGGGGCGCAGCCGGCGGTATTATCGGGACGCCGTCCGTCGATGAAGTCGGCAAGCGCGTCTTCATCAGCACTGCCCCGGGGTTCGATCCCCTCAATCCCCAGCAACCGACGGTGCATGCACTCCATCTCGATGACGGTTCGATCGTTTGGCAAAACACCGCCGAAGGACCGGTCGCCGATTCGAGTTTTGCGCCGACGAGCGCCATCCCGGGGTACGTGTTCGTGGGCAACGTTTTTCCGCCCGGTCGTCTACGTGTCTACGACGCTGCCACCGGTTCGAAGATCCAGCAACACTCGGTCGGCTTCGCTGTGGCGTCTGCATCGACGGTGATCGACGGCACGCTCATCGTCGGCGGCGGCATCGGTGCACGCAACGACAACCCGACGAGCCCGTCCAACGTGACGTCGAACGTGCCGCACGATGTGATGGCGTTCTGCGCGATCGCCACCGCTGGATGCCCTGCCAATCTCATCGGCAAGAAGCTGTTGGTGAAGGATCGCGCGTCGGATACGAGCAAACGCAAACTCATTGCGCTCGCGAAGGACGCGACGCATGCGCTCAATCCGGAGGCCGCCTTCGATCCGAGCGTGGTCGGTGGCGAGCTGCGACTTCTCAACCCGGCGACGACGGAAGAGCAGATCATGCCGTTGCCGGCCGGCAACTGGCAGGGGGTCGGCAATCCTGCGGGCTCGAAGGGCTACAAGTACAAGGACTCACAGCAGGGGAGCGGCCCCTGCAAGTCGGTGCAGATCAAACCGGGCAAGCTCGTCAAAGCGAACTGCGGCGGTTCGGGAATGACGTTCTCGCTCGATGAAGCCACACAGGGCGACCTCACCGTTTCGTTGCGCATCGGTGGACTCCAAGAAATCCAGTACTGTTTGTTTTCGTCGGCGGGCGGCGAAGTGACGAAGGATGCGGGCACGGGCGCATCCTCTTCGGGCAACGGTCAGTTCAAATCGAAAAACGCATCGCGGCCGAACAGCTGCGAATAGTCAGCCGGCCTGAGGATCGAGTACGATCTTCAAGGCGCCGGTCTTGCCCTTGTTCATGAGGGTGGCAAACGCTTCGCGCCAGTCGGTGAGCGCGAACCGGTGCGTGACGAGATCCGTGACGTCGAGCCCGTCCTCGCACATTTCTACGTACCATTGCATCGCATGCTTGCGGACACCGTCGATCTCTTCGACCGCGAACGCATTCGAGCCGGTGATGTCTACTTCCTTGAAATAGATCGGCGTCCATTCGAACCGCTTGGGCGCTTCCACGCCCGATACGACGACCGAGCCGTGCGTCTTCGCGACGCGAATGCCGATCTCCACCGTTTCGGGCGAGCCTACCGTGTCGTACACGACGCCGACGCCGTCGAGCATCCATGGTAGTCCGTTCCACGGAGTCCTGGGCAGTCCGTTCCACGGCGTCATGATCTTTGCGCCGGTGAGCTCGGCGATGCGTTCGATGATTTCCTTCGGAGTGCCGCTGACGAACTCGTCGGCTCCGAGCTTGCGTGCCAACGCGATCTGCTGCGGATGTCGGCCGACGCAGTAGATCGGGGTGTCGGGGTACAGGCGTTTCACCGCCGCCACCGCGCACAATCCGAGCGTTCCGAGTCCGTAGATCAATACCGGCTCGCCGGGTGAGGGCGGGCGGCGCAGCACGGAATGCAACGATACGGCGAAAGGGTCGGCCAACACCGCCGCCTCGTCCGACACGCAGTCAGGTACTCGGATGAGCTGAGACCGGTGCGCGACGAAAGATCGAGCGAAAGCGCCGGGAACGCCGGCGTTGTTGCCGACGTGAATTCCAGTCGGCAAGCGACCGCCATCGAAGTTGCGGCACAACGTGTAGTCACCGTCGATGCAGGCCGAGCACATCGGATCGATGCCGCGAGGCGCACAAGACAACCAGGGGTTGAGGATCACGCGGTCGCCGACGCTGTGGTCGTCGACGGCCCCCGGGCCGACCTCTTCGACGGTGCCCATGGCTTCGTGACCGAGCACATGTGGGAAAGAGATCAGCGACGTGAGCGGATTGTCGAGCGCGCCGTTGAGCATGACCTCTTTGAGATCCGAGCCGCAGACACCGGCCAGGTCCGTACGCACGCGAACCCAGTCGTCGGCGGGGAGCTCGATCTCTTCGATGTCGTCCAAGCGGATCGGTGCGATCGCACTGGTGTGTATATTGGGATTGAAAACGCCGAAGATCTTCGTCGCTGCCAGTCGCGCCAGGCTGTAATGAAATTGAAGTGCTTTCATGCGCGAATTCGAACCGCATCGGACCTGACCGGATCGCTTGGGCCAAGGCAAGCGCTGCGCTAGGTTGAGGCATGATTCGCGGCGAGGGAACCGAAGTCATCCACGGCGTCACACCTCAGGACGTTTTCGATTTCGTCATTGACCCGGCGCAGTACACGAAAGCGGATACCAAGATCATCTGGGTCACCAAGCTTGCAGATACCAGCGACGGGATGATCGCCCGCGAAGACGGCACCTTCCTGGGACTCGGCTTCGCGAAAGGCTCGGTGATCACGCGCTATCGTTGGCGCATTCCGCATCGCATCGACGTAACGCTCGAACACGGATTCATCCGCGGCCTGTCGGCGTGGTTCGATATCGAAGAGATCGAGGGCGGTACGCGGATCACGCACGTCGAAGAGGTCGATTTCGGTTGGGGCCCCCTCGGTTGGCTACACGACGTGTGTATTGCGCGCTGGTGGCAGGCGTCGGTGCGCCAAGAAGTCGCCGAGATCGCACGACTGCTGCGCGACGGCGAGCGCGGCGAAGGACTGCGGGCGATCTGATACACGGCGTCTAGCTGACCGCGGCCCGCTAGACGGCGTGGATGTCTCGCAAGAACTGCACGACGGCGTTGGTGGTCTGGCGGCGTCCTACTGGGATGAGATGCCCGGCGGGTGCGGCGTAGGCGCGCGGCGAATTCCAATGTTCGGTGAGCTGGTCGGTGTGATGTCGAGGAACGATCCGATCGCCGTCACCCGACACCAGCATCAAACGCTCGTTCGAACTCGGTGCGGGGTGGGCGAGTGGGCAGTGAACTCGAAAGAAGGAATTCAGTTCCTCGCGACCGAACATGACGCTAGAGTTCGCACGAAAGTGACTGCTGTTCGACATGAAGTCGTAGCCGAGATCGCCGAAACTCGCCGGCGCCGCCATCGCGATCACGAAGTCCAAGTCGTCGAGCAACTCGGCCGCGAGCGCTGCGAGATAGCCGCCGAGACTCACGCCGATGATACCCACCTCGGGAACGCCGCGGCTCTTGAGCCACGAAATCAGCGCGGCGAGATCGTGGACGGCCTGTGCGACGCATTCGTTGATGACCCGCAGGTCGGGAACGATGAACGCGCTACCCGATAGTCGCAGGCCCGCCGGGCCGCGCTTGCCGTGCAGGGGGAAGGTCGTGAACGCGACGTCCAGGCCAGCTTCGTAGAGTCCGGGAACGAGCAACATCGCTTCGTCGGCACGCGGCGATCCGGTGGCGAACCCATGCAGCGCGATCACCGTCCTGCGCGGGTTGTTGCCGTCGTGCATGCGCCACTGCGAATGGACGACACGGTTCTCTTCGAACGCTCGCAGGATCGGTACGGCCTGCGGGTTGAGCGGCTGATACGGACTTTCGAAGCGAATCGCCAGGCGTCGTGTTGCGCCGGCGCCGGGATCGCGGTGATCGGCCAACGCTTGCGGTGCGGGCACCGGTGCGTCGAGGAAAGGAAAAAATCGTCGCGGATCGTCGAGAAATTCGCTGCGCGTGTAGAATTCGGCCGTACGTCGGACCGTGTCGAGTTGGTCGGCGCGCGGCATCACCGCCATATCCACGAAGCGCCTTGCGGCGAACATGGCGATGCGATCGGCCACCGCAGCAAAGCCGCTCGCGCCACCGAAGAATGCTGAGGATGTGTCCGCGCTTCGGCTCACTTTGATTGCTACCTCAAGAATTCGTGCCGGTGAGGGTGCGAAAGATCAGAATTGCGCAGGTCTCGACGACGTCCTCTCGGCTCGCGCCGAAGTGAGTCAGTTCTTTGTGGTAGGCCGATAGTCTCTCGAGGATCGATCCGAGCGCCGCTGCTGCGATGTAGGGGTGCAGCGATGCAGGCAGATGACCGGCCTTCTGCGCCTCGGAAATTTGCTCGGCGAAGCGATCGAGAACCGGCCCGAGCGCATCGCGCCGAATGCGAATGAATCGCTTGTCGCCGCGGTCGGCACCGAGGTTGCGTAGTTGCAGGACCGCGTGGTGGGTGTCCCAGTGCGAGATGAACGCGTCGACGATGTTGCGCGCGCGCGCGAGCCCCGCGTCGCCTTCCCAGCTGCCGTCGATGAGATCGAGCACTGCGGGCATCTCGTCGGCCGCGCGGTCGGCCAGATGCACCGTGACTTCTTCGACGTCTTTGAAGTAATGATAGAAGGTGGCGGGCGAAGTCCCGACCTTGCGTGCGATGTCGACGACGGAGATGTCGAGCAGGCTGCGCTCTTCGAGAAGCTCGGCGGTTGCATCCATGAGACGCTCGCGTGTCTTCAGTGCGCGTGGTCCGAGTGGTCGCCCGGTCTGCGCAGTGACGCTTTCGATGTCCTCGGCTTTCGCCACGCCAGTCGCTCCGATACCCAATCGAGTGCGGCGCGCCGCGAGGGCACCGGAGTCGCTTTGAGCGCCGCCACTTTCGCCATATTTGACGATATGTCAAATATGGAGCTGCACCATGGATGTACGATTCACAGAAGAACAGAACCTATTGCGTGACAGCGCTCGGACCCTGCTCGAGCGCGAATGCTCGATGGAGCGCTTGCGCGAAATGATCGAAGATTCGGGTGGTTACGCTGACCGCCTTTGGACGAAGGCTGTTGAGAACGGATGGCCGGGCCTAGCCTGCGACGTCGAGCACGGCGGCGCGGGCCTCGGCATGGTCGAACTGGCCGTGCTCATGGAGGAGACCGGTCGGGCGTTGATGCCCGGGCCGCTGTTTTCGACCACGGCGATTGGCGGTGCGGCGCTCACGCTCGCGGGTACCGACGACCAAAGGACCCGCCTGCTACCGATGATCGCCGATGGGCGACTGCGCATCGCGCTCGCACAACTCGAAGACAGCGCGAGCTGGGGGCCCGAAGGAATCGAAGCGGTCGCGACATCGAGCGCGAACGGATTTACGCTCAGCGCGACGAAACGATTCGTTGCCGACGGCTTGTCGGCCGACGCGCTGATCGTGCCGGCGTTGGTCGGCGGCGCGCACACGTTGTTCCTCGTTCAAACGAACACGCCCGGCCTGAGCATGGGCGCGATCGCGTATACGGATCGGACTCGGTGCATGGCGAGCGCCCGTTTCGATCGTGTCGAAGTATCGGCCGACGCGGTGTTGGGAACGGTAGGGCAGGGATGGCCCTTGCTCGAGCGCATACTGGACCGCGCCAAGATCGCGCTGTCGGCAGAGATGTGCGGCGGCATGTCGCGCACGCTCGAGATCAGCGTCGAGTATGCGAAAACCCGCGAGCAGTTCGGCAGCCCCATCGGCAAGTTCCAAGCCATCCAACACAAGTGTGCCGACATGCTCGTGGCGTTGGAGAGCGCGCGTTCAGCGACCTACTACGGTGCTTGGGCCATCGACAACGACGAGCCGGATGCGCACCGCTCGGCCTGCTTGGCGAAAGCGTACTGCTCCGATGCCTATTCGCGGGTTACGACCGAATCGATCCAGATCCATGGCGGTTTCGGCTTCACGTGGGAAGCCGACTGCCATCTTTACTACAAGCGTGCGAAGGCAAGCGCGCTTGCCTTCGGAGACGCGGCCTACAACCGCGAAGAAGCCGTGCGCGAACTACTCGATCAGCCTTAGGGGGGCGACATGTCACACAAAGATCTGTGGATTGCTCGCATTGCGACTCTCGGCCCGGTGGCGTTGGCCTTTCCGCTGGCGACCGCGTTGGTGTTTCGCGCCGGCATGGACCGCAACGTCGTCGCCGACGGCGTCGCGTTGATTTACTCGTTCGGTCTGTTCGCCGGGTTCACGACCAGTTTGTGGCCACTCAAGAGTCTGCGCACTTGGACCAGGTACGAGCGCATCGAATCGGCCGCTCTGGTCTTCATGGTCGTCTCCTACCTCACACACCTGACTTGGGAACTCGGTTGGCTGGTGGCGCACGACGCGATTGCGCTCGGGCGCGACGCGGCTTGGGCGTATCCGTGGTGGGCGTACATCGATGGGGGAGACATGCGCTACGCCGAAGCTCCCGCGACGCTCATCGGGATGGAGATCCTCTCGGTGATCAACGGACTCGTCGGCGTGGTCGGTCTCACGCTTTGGCTGCGTTCGGGGCGCCGCGATCGGCGCGGCGTCGTGCTGTGCATGGCGACGGCGGTCGTGCACCTGTACTCGGCGTCGCTGTACTTTCTGTCAGAAATGCTCGACGGCATGCCGAACGTCGATACGACGAGCTTCCTCGATACCTGGATCAAGTTCGGCTTGGCGAACGCACCATGGCTCGTGTTCCCCTGGTTCGTTTTGTACTGGGGCTACCGACGAATTCTTGGATAGACGATCGACGCACGCACGTAGTCGTCCTACGAGCCGCTGTTGCTACGCCGTCCCATCAGCGAGACCAGCGCCGGTGCAACCAGAATGTCGGCGAGCAGTGCGACGGCCAACGCGAAGGCGGTGACTACGCCGAAGTTGACGAGGTTGCGCATGTAGGCGCTCGCGTACAGGCCGAACCCGACGCACAGGATCAGCGTTGTCGAGAACATTGCCTGGCCGGTCATAGAAAGCGTGCGTTCGATCGCGCCGCGTACGTCATCCGTAAGAGCCAGCTCACTTCGCACGCCGTGCATGAAATGAATGGTGTCGTCCACGGCGACGCCCAAGGTGATGCTGCCCGTCAGGAGCGAGAATACGTCGAGCGGCAAGCCGAACCAGCCCATGAGGCCCACGGCCGTGACCACCGGTAGCAGGTTGGGGATCATCGAGATCAATCCGAGACGGGCACTGCCCAGAAACAGCATCATCATTGGGGTGACGGCGGCGAACGCGAAGATGTAAGAGGCCGTCATGCTTTGTATGACCGCAGACATCGTGCGCCCGAGTAGCGGCACGCGACCGGTCATGCTGATGTCGGCCAGATCGCCTGCACTTTCACGATAGTCCGCCATTAACGAGTTGATGAAATCGCCGTAGCGTGTGCCGTCGACCCAAGGGGCACGCACGGTCATACGCGCGGTTTCGTACTGATAGTCCGCGAGGTCTTCGAGGTCGTTGTTGCCGCTCAACTCGAAGAGAAGCAGTTCCTGCGCAACGAGTTCTCGACTCGACGGCAGTCGGTACGCGTCGTCGCTGTTCTCGTTGAGCGCTCGGTTCGTTTCCTTGAGTAAATCCACGATCGAGATCGTCTTGCCGATCGACACCGTATCGCTGCGATCCCGATAGGCGGCGTTGCTCTTCGTGATGTCTTCGATGGCGCGTAGGAGCTCCGGGCTCTTCACACCGTCGGGCTCGCCGGTCTCGAACAGTACCTCGAGTGTGACCACGCCGCCGAGTCGCTCGTTGAGGTAGAGGGTCGAATCGCGCAGCACGTCGCCCTCGGGGAACCACAGCAGCGGGTTGTGCGAGAAGCGTACCTGCGAAGCGCCCACACCGGCGACGGCGAGTACGACCGCGGCCACCGAGAGCGTCGCGCGCGGATGATCGGCCGCCCAGAGCCCTGCGCCGCGAAGCCCGCGCTCGATGAAATGAAAGCTTCGCTGTGTCGGCTGTTTCTTCGGTTCGGGCAGAATGACGAGTAGCGCGGGGAGGATCGTAATCGTCGTTACGAACGCGGCCGCGACGCCGATCGGAAGCAGTACGCCCACGTTCGAGATCGGGGCAACTTCCGCCGAGATGAACGACAAGAGTGCGCCTGCCGTCGTCAGGCTAGTGAGCAAGATTGCCGGTCCGGCGTGTGCGAAGGCGTCGATGAGGGCATCGTTCTTACACATGCCGTCACGGCGGTAGTGGTAGTAGATCGCGAGTACGTGAATCGAATCGCCGATGCCGATCGCGAGCAGCGAGAGTGCCACGACCTGAGTGGGCAGTTGGTAAGGCATGCCGAGAAGCGGTAGCGATCCGAAAGCAACGAACATCGACGAGACGACGACGCACAGAGGCAGTAGCACGCCGCGCACCGTTCCGAACAGTGCGAACAAGATGACGACCATCGCGACGAGCGCCCGCCGCACGAGTGTGGGCAGGTCGTCGAGCATGCGATAGGCGAGTCGGTCGGCCATCCACAAGATGCCGACGGCGTGGATGTCGAACTCAGGCGTCGTATGGCGCTCGACAGCACTGCGCACTGCTTCGACGACGGCTCGCTGTTCCGATCCCGACAGGTAGCGCTGGATCGGCCTGCCGTCGTCGTCGATGCCGGTCTGCACGAACGTGTCGATGTCGAGCAAGACGGTCGTGATGCGGCCGTCGCGACTGATCAAGTTGTCGACGTAAAGCGGATTGGCCGAGACCCGTTCTCGCAGTGCGTCGAGGTCGCGTTGGTCGGTCGGCCACTCCTCGACCAGGTCCTCGACGAGTAGTTGATCGTCGTTACCTCGCGTCCAGCGCGCGTTGAGCATGCTGGTGATCTCGTACAGATGCGGCGTGTTGCTTTCGAGGTCCTCGTGTAAGTCGCGTAGCCGCTCGAGCGCATCGAACGTGAACGGATCGTCGGTCTCGATGCCCACGAAGATCGAATCGTCGCGGCCGAATCGCTCACGGAAATCGTCGTAAGCAACCAGTTCCGGATCGGTCTTGTGAAGGAATCCTTCTGTGGTGGTATCGACGACGATATGCGGAATCCGGCTCGCGAATGCCGCCACGCCCAGTAGCGAGATTACGAGAACCGACCACGGGTGTCGTGTGACGAAGCGCGCCCAGCTCTCGAACAGATTGCGTACCGATTCCATCATGCGGCGAGTCTAGTCGGCGTCGGGCCAGAACAGGCGTTTTGCATTGTTGTAGACATAGTTCTCGAGCACGCCTTCGCGCAGTCCTTCGAGTGCTTGCGCCGACTCCAGGCATCGCTTCATTTGAATCGCCGGGTGGTCCGACGCCCACATGACCTTGTTCTTACCGCGCGTGTTCATGAAGTGAATGAGTTCTTGCGGCAGGTACTTCGGCAGGTACGCCGACGTCATCATGTAGAGGTTGTGGTACTTGAGCATCAGCCGCATGGCGACGTTCCACCAGGGGTCCGCGCCGTGGGCCATGATCAACTTGAGTTCGGGGAAGTCCAGGCAGACGCGGTCGAGGTGAATCGGGTCCTGGCACTCGGCCGGCATCGGAGGGCCTGGAATCCCTGTGTTGATCGACAACGGGAGATCGAGTTCGCAGCACTTGGTGTAGACCGGGTAGTAGATGCGATCGTTCGGCGGCACGTCGTAGTAAAAGGGCGTGATTCGCGCGAGTACCAGCGGATGATTGCGCGCCATCGCGTCGAGCTTGCGGATCGCGCGCATCAGACCCGTCGGGTCTACGTTGACGCTCAGGCCGAAGCGGTCGGGATGCTTCTCGACGAACGACATCGTGTGCGCCGACGGCCGGCGGAGGTCGGTCGTCAGCATGCAGCGTTCGATGCCGAGCTCGTCCATCTGGTCGAGCATTTCTTCGATCGAGTAGTTGCGGAAGAAATCGTCGCCCTGCTTGAAGTAGTTCCCCGCGACTTCGACCAAGTAGTCGGGCGTGCCCATGTCGCCCATCTGAACATTCACCCAACAGTCGATTGCTTTCATCGTCGTGTCACCCGCGAGCTACCATTGCTCGCTGAAGAATTGCCGCATCCACTTGCGGTAGATGCCGAACTGACCGTCGTTCTCGCAAAGAACCGGGCGGTCGAAGTACTTCTTGTTCTCCCAAATGGGAATGTCCTGCCCCATCTGCTTTTCGAGATCCTTGATGATCGCGGCGCCGACGCCTTGCGTCGCATCGCCGCCGCTCTTCGAAAGGCTGTAGGCGAAGCTGACGTCGGTGTATTCATCGTCGATCGGCGTGGCCGTGTTCAGCATGAGCGTGTCTACGACGCCCGTTACGCGAACGGTCTGTAGGCCGGGGCCGTAGTCCGTCGTGTCGATGCCGCCGGTGAACTCTCCCTGGGGCGAGCCCATCTTCATGCGTGAGCGGCAGGCGAGGACATGATCCTTCATTTCGACTTCGGTCTCGGGTGCGGTGTGGGTGCCGTGAACGTAGATGAAGTGAATACGGTCCACCGCGTTCTCATTCATGTCGAGCCACCGGCTGCGCACTTTCCACTTGCGAACCTCGAGCGGCGTCCATGCGTCCGAGCCGATCTCTTCGACGTCGGGAAGCTCGAACGACGGCGCGGCGCCGCGGTCGTGATGCCAGATGAAGATCACGCCGTTCTTTTCGACCACCGGCCATGCACGCGTCTTCGCACCGGTTGGAATTCGATCGCAGTAGGGGATCTGCGCGCAGCTTCCGTCGCCGTTCCATTTCCATCCGTGAAAGGGGCAGACGACGTGCTCGCCTTCGACGCGGCCGCCGACTCCAAGATGCGCGCCGAGGTGACGGCAGTGGGCGTCGAGAATGTAGGCGGCGCCGCTCGATCCACGGTAAGCGATGAGGTCTTCGCCGAAGTAACGCAGCGACTTGATGTCGCCGGACTTGAGTTCGTCCGAATAGGCCGCACGGAACCAGCCGTTGGGATAGGCGGGGAAGGGGAATCTAGTATCCATCAGATCGCCTCCGGCGAGATCGTATTCGCTTCCGGGCGATGGACTGCCGAGCGTTCATCGCGGCAGACCCAGTACGCGTTGCGCGATGATGTTGCGCTGGATCTCCGACGTACCGGCGTAGATCGTCGCTGCGCGTGACCACAGTAGCTCGTGTTGCCAGTAGCCGTCTTCCACCGAGAGCGGATCGCCCTCGGGCACGAGACCCTGCTCGCCGAGTAGCTCTATGGCGGTGTCTTTGACCCGTTGATCCAATTCGCTCCACAGCAGCTTCAACGTCGAGCCTTCCGGACCGGGCACACCGGTGCGTTCGATCTCCGAAGCGCTGCGGTAAGCCGTCATCTTGAGGATCATCACGTGGGCAAGGAAATCCGCGATTTTCTGCCGGATTGCCGGATCGTCGGCGGCGCGCTTTCCGCCCCGAACCGTGCGTTTGGCGAGTGCGATGAGTGCGCCAATTTCGCGGCCGAGCCGGCCGTGCTGCGCCGAGGATCCGCGTTCGTGGGCCAGCGTGGTCATCACCACGTTCCAGCCTTTGTTGAGTTCGCCTACGAGCAGGTCTTTAGGCACGCGTACTTCGTCGAAGAAGACCTCATTGAACCAGGCCTCGCCCGTCATTTCGCGTAGCGGACGGATAGTGATGCCGGGCGAGCGCATATCGACGAGCAAGAAACTCAGTCCTTTGTGCTTCGGCGCGTCGGGGTCTGTTCGCACGACGAGAATGCACCAGTCCGACTGCTTGGCGAAGCTCGTCCAAATCTTTTGACCGGTCACTACGATCTCATCGCCGCGGATTTCTCCGCGCGTGGTCAGCGCTGCGAGGTCCGAGCCAGCGTTCGGTTCCGAGAAGCCTTGGCACCACACTTCACCGCCGCTTAAGATCGGTTCGAGAAAGCGTTGCTTTTGCGCATCGGTACCGGCGGCGATGAGTGTCGGTCCTACCAGGCTCGGTCCGACCGAGATGTTGATCATGTTGGGCGCGTTGGCGGCGGCGTACTCTTCGTAGAAGATCATGTTCTCGATGATCCCGATGCCGCGACCGCCGTACTCGGCCGGCCAGTCGAGTCCGGCCCAGCCGCCTTCGAACATCGTGCGCTGCCACGTCTTGAGAAACTCGACGCGGTCGTCGGCGTCGGTCGGTTCTTCGAACGCCGGCGTTCCCCAGTGCTCGGGCAGGTTGGCTGCCAGCCACGACCGGACGTCCTTTCGGAACGCGGCCTGCTGGGGCGTATCTCTCAAGTCCATGATCGTACTTCCTTGCGTTCGCAGCGCACGCGGGTGAGCGCCAGTAACCCGAGTGTATTCATGATGGCGAAGGCGACGAACGCGACGCGATAGTCGCCCAACGTGTCGAACGCGAGGCCCGCGAAGATCGGGCCGAGCACGCCGCCCGGAAACAGCGTCATCATGAGTGCACCGTATATCTTTGCCATGTGTGTGACACCGAAGCTGTCGGCGACGAGTAGGGGCATCACGACGTTCTCGGCGGCGGTGGCCAGCCCATGGGCGATCAGGAAAACAGTGAGTACTCCCGGCGTTGCGGCGCCCAACAGGGCGATCGAGGCGAGTGCTAGGACCGCGAAGTTCGCCAATGCGACACGCTTGATCGCTAGCCGATCGGCGAGCAGGCCCATGCCGAGCTTGCCGAAAACGCCCAGCGCTACCGCGAAACTGAGGCCGGCAGCCGCGCGCGCATCGGAAAAGCCGGAATCGCTAAGAAAGGCCACTAGATGCTGGTTTACGGCCAGATAGTAAAAGTAGAACGTGAACAGTACGGCGGCGAGAATCCAGAAGGTAGGCGTGCGGATGGCCTCGTGCAGATCCAGGTCGTCCGGGCCGCCGGCCGCGCGAACGTCACCTGCAACGCCCTGGATCGGCCGCAGCGGCTCGGTGTCGAGTTCTTCGTCGTCGCGTTCACGTACCGCGAACAGCGCGATGGGCACGATGATGACGATCACGGCCAGGCCGAGGCCCTCGAGCGCGTAACGCCACGACTCGACAGCGGCCATGCGGTCGGCCGCGATCGGTACGATTCCGCCGCCGACGTTGGAGCCGAGATACACCGTCGCGAGAACGACGCCGCGTCGCGCGACCGCCCATTGCGCAGCCACGGCGCCGACGATGACGTCGCCGACCCCCGTGAGTCCGATGCCGAACAGCACGCTCGTCGCGTAAAACTGCCACAGCTCTTCCATGCGGCTGAATAGTCCGAGCGACAGTCCGAGCGCGAGTGCCGAACCGGTCAGCACCGCACGCGCGCCGATGCGTTCGGCCAGTGCGCCGAGTAGCGGCGCCGACAATCCCATCGCGGCCAACAGCGGCGCGCTCGATGCCGAGAACGCGGCGCGCGACCAGTCGAACTCTGCGACGATGTGTTTGAGTGTCGCACTGAAGACGTAACCGGCACCGAGTCCCATCTGGCAGACGAAGCAGCCGAACAGGACGATGAACATGGTGTGGCGTGAGCGTTCCATCGTGCGTGCGTCGCTAGTTCGTTGAAAGAATGGCCATACCGCAGACCTGCGGTGCACCGCCGATGTTGTGACTGAGGGCAGTGGTAGCGTTCGGTACTTGGCGCGGTCCGGCCCGGTTCTGCAACTGCAGTGTGTTCTCGTAGAGCATGCGCACTCCGGTGGCGCCGGTGGGGTGTCCGAATGTTTTCAGGCCGCCGTCGGTATTGACGGGCAGTTCTCCGTCCAGCGCGAAAGTCCCCGAAGCGATGTGCTCTTTCGCGGCGCCTTTCTCGCACAGGCCGATGTCCTCGTAAGTCAGTAGCTCCGTCATCGTGAAACAGTCGTGTAGCTGCGCGACGTCGATCTCTTTGAACGGATCGGTGATGCCGGCTTGCGCGTAGACCTGCTCGGCGGCGTAAACGGTCGGCTTCCATCGCAGGAAGTCGAACGTCGGGTCGGTTTGCGGGTTCGGCGCCATGGCGATTCCGACGGCCTTGACCAGTACCGGGTCGTCGCGGAATCGGCGCGCGCAGTCGGCGCGCGTCAGTACGACCGCCGCGGCGCCGTCGGACTGCGCCGCGCAATCATAGAGCCCGAACGGCCACGAGATGATGCGCGCGCTGAGCACGTCGTCGATGCTGATTTCGCGTTTGAGCATTGATTTGGGCGCGAGCGTTCCGTTGTGGTGATTCTTGACGGCGATCTTGGCGAGGTCTTCGCGGCCGGCTCCGTACTTATCGAAGTAGCGCGCGGCACAGAGCGAGAACCAGCCCGCCGGCGTTGCGGGTAGGTCTCGCACGCCGGTGAGAAAAACGCTGGGGCCGGAGACGCCGCGATCTTTCGGCTTGTCGAAACCGACGACGAGCACCGTCTCGTACATACCGGCCGCCACCGCGAACACGCCGAAGCGAAACGCGTCGGTCCCACTGGCGCAGTAGTTCTGAACGAGGCTTACCGGCTTGCCGAAGAGCTTGAGTGATTCGGCCACTTCACCCGTTCCGCGAGAAGGATAGACCGATCCGCAGAAGACGGCCTCGATCTGTGTTTGCGGATCGTCGATGCCGGCGTCGGCGTAGGCTTCGTAGGCGGCTTCCACGATCATGTCTTCCGGGGCCTTGTCCCAGTTCTCACCGAAGTGAGAGCAGCCGACGCCGACGATGGCGGTTTTGTCGCGAATGTTGTCGTTGCTCATCGGTTACTCGCTCTGCGTCGGTTGCGCTTTCCAGAAGTAGTTCGGTTTTGCTCCCGCTTCGTGAATCTTACGGAACACGAATCGCAGGGGCAGGTCGCAGCGCACTTGCTTCGGATCGACGTCGCATAGCTGCAGGTAGACGCGACAGCCGCCGTTGATCTCGACCATGCCTGCCACCAACGGCGGTTCGGGGGTGGGGAAGAAGTTGTCGAAGGTGTACGACAGCAGTTTGCCGCTTCGGTGCGAAAGGGCGACCGACTCGAAGTCGTCCTTGGCCGCGCACCCGTAGCAGACGCGTTGCGCCGGGAAATGGTAGGTCCCGCAGCGCCGGCAGCGCTCGCCACGGAAACTGATGTCTTCATCGCGGTCGCGCCAATGCGTTGTGGCCGCGATGCCGGTGCCTGCTCGCGAATCGACGCCGGTCTCTACGAGGCGCCGCGACGCCAGGTAGCTGTCGTAGCTGCGCACGGCGCGTCGGTTGCTGAGCTGCTCTTGCAGGTTCGGTGCGACGGCGGCGCTCTTCGTGACGGTCCACACGGTGGCGTCCGCGCCGTCGCCGTACGAAACCGATGCGACGCGCTCACCCGCTGCCGCCGCTTCGAGGCCGGCGGCGAGCAGAAGAGGGGCGAACGCCGCCCCGCAGTTTCCTACGCGGCCGAATAACGGATCGACGAGGTTGTCTGCACTGACGCCGACCTGCGCCGCCATCGATGCATGGCTGCGGGCGTCGGGAGCATACAGGGCCACGTGTGCGATCGACGCGACATCGACCGAAGCGCCATCGAGCAACTGCGCGACGACCTCGGGTACGGTATCGCCGTAACCGTGTTGGGTGACGAAGCGGTCTTCCCAGCTACGCACGAACCGGTCGTCGGCGGTGCGCCACACGTCCAGCATCTCGTTGTTGATCGACGTCTGCGCGTCCAAGATTGCGGATGCGCCGGCACCGGTGACCACGAACGCGACCGCCGCATCGCCGAAGTTGCGTTCGAGCGCGGAACGCGGAGGCGCCAAGCGGCAATCGGCGGCAACGACTACGGCGCGTTCGACCGAGCCCGCTGCGACTGCATCGACGGCCGCGAGTAGGGCAGTGGTGCCGCATCGCAACGATCCGCCGAAGTCTGCGGTTCGCGTCGTGCGCGGCAGGTCGAGCGCTTTGGCGATGACGGCGGCGCCGAGCTTCTCTGCGTAGGGGTTGGTCGTACTCGCGAAGTAGAGTGAGGTGCTGACTTCACCAGATTTGGATGCGTGGACGGCGTGATTGGCCAGGGCGCGGCGGGCGGCTTCGACGGCCATCGTGATGGCGTCTTCGTCGTAGGCGGCGACGCTGCGTTCCGGTCCGCCGTCTTTCGGCGCGTGGCCGCCTATCAGTGCAAATGGCAAGCGTGTCGCGGGCACGTACGTGCCCCACGCTGCGATGCCTATCTGTTTCTCGCTCACGTCAGTACCTCATCGGCTCGTAGTCGAGCTATTTCCGCCGTCGATAGGCCGAGAACCTCGGTCAATACTTCGTCCGTGTGCGCGCCGAGATCGGGGCCCGGTGCGGTCAGCGTTCCACCGTCCAGCGTCGCCGCGGCGTCGTCGCCACCAGTGTGCGGCGCGATGCGGAAGCCGCAGCGTTCGAAGTGCATAGCGCCGAGATGATGGTGCTCTAGCGCTTCGAAATGGCGGCGATGCGCCAACTGCGGGTCGCTCAGTAAATCTTCGAAGGTTTGCACCACGCCTGCCTGTACGCCGACAGCCTGCAAACGTCGCATCAATTCGAAACGGTCTTGTGTTCGGGTCCACCTGCCGATCGCGTCGTCGAGCTCTCGTTCGTGCTTGGTGCGCGACTCGGCCTGCGCGAACCTCGCGTCGTTTGTCCATTGGGTGTCGGCGTCAGTGTCGGCATCGTCGTCGGCACCGGCACCGGCGCCGGCATCACGACGGATCGCCACGCCGCAGAGCGCCGTCCATTCGCGATCGTCGAAGACGGCGATGGCAATCCAGCGATCGTCGCCGCGACAAGGATAGACCGCGTGCGGCGTCGCGTCGGGATGATGGTTGCCGTTGCGATCCACACCGCGACCCGTCGCCGAGTGGCGTACGATCATCTCCGAGAGACTGTAGACGCCGCTTTCGATCTGCGAGAGATCGATCGATTGGCCGGCATACGGTTCGGCTGCGCCCGTTTCGGCGGTCTCGGAACTCTCCGGGTGTTTCGCAGTTTCCGATCTCGCGCGGCACACGAGCGCGCCGGCGATCAGGGCAGCTGTATAGCGCGGTGCGAGCGAATCCGTGATCGTGCCGTACGGGCCGTGTGCCTCGCCGTCGGCAAGACCGGTGAGATGATTGAATCCGGCGATCGCCGAGCCTTGGCCGCCGAAGCCCGGATAGTGCCGTTGCGGACCGGTGAGACCGAACAGCGAGCCGCTCACCGTGATCGCCGATGGGTTTGTTTGCCGAATCGACGCGGCATCGAGGCCCCACTTCTCCATGACACCGGGGGCGTAGTTCTCGCTCACGACGTCGGCCCATGCGACCAGCCGCCCCGCCAGTGCGACGCCTTCGGGTTTGGTCATGTCGATCGCGACGCTCTTCTTGTTGGCGTTGATCGTAATGAACATCGGGGCGCCGTCGAGCCCGTATGGAGCCTCGGGCGTCATGTGAAGGTGGCGCAGGAAATCCGGGCGCCGCGACGACTCCACGCGAACTACGGTCGCGCCTCGATCTGCGAAGTAGCGTGACGCCAGCGGCCCGGCTGCGCCGACGCCGAATTCCAAAATCTTCACGCCTTCGAAGGCGCCGCCGCGCCCGTTGTGAGGTTGCTCGGCGTCGCTTGTCGCGTCGCGCGCGCGGCCTTGGGATTGAAATGGCGTCGCGTCGTGCTGCCCCAGACGTGGCGCCCGGCCGCGCACGTCGATGCAGCCATCGCTCACGTTGGCGAATCGCGCGGGGTGTTCGATCGAGACGCCCAGCTCGGGGTAGTCGAGTGCGACGAAGAACGATCGGGAGCGCAGTTGCTCGTGCGCCAGGATCTCTGCCGCGTCGTTGCACGGGGCCAATAAGATGCGCCGCGCCAGCGACTGCGTGTACAACTCGCGCATCGATTTCGTTTTGAAGAACGCCGCGAACGCTTCTTCGAGCCGCCGGAGCTCCGTGTCGTCGAGCGTTGCGTGGTTGTACGTGGTCCAATCGTAGGCATCGAGCCAGTCGGGAAGCATGTCCGCTTCGCGCATGTAGTCGGTGATGGCGCGCAGGTTTTTTGTGCGCGCCGGTCCGCCTCGCAATCCGAACGTAATCCAGCCGTCGGCGGCTCGCCAGATCTCGCGCGTGCGACCGATGCGTGCGCCGGCGCGTACGGCCGAACCTTTGCCCAGTGCCCACGTTCCCGGGCCCGCCATCGTCGTTGCGAGTTGGCATTCCTGCATCGAGACATCGACGTACGCGCCGCGGTCGTTTCCATACAGAGCAGTGAGAATACCTACGACTGCTTCCGAGCCGGCGTGGAAGTAGCTGCTCGGCAGCGTACATCGCAGCGGCGCGCCGGTCGGTTCGCCGGTCATCGCCGCGTTGCCGCCCATGGCAACGATGACGAGATCGTCGGCGACGTAATCTGCATACGGACCGTCGCTGCCGAACGGCGTGATGGCGCAATGCACCACGCTCGGATTCGCCTGCGCGATGGTTTCACGATCGAGGCCGAGCGTTGCGAGGCGACGCGGACCGAACGTTTCGAGCAGGACGTCCGCTTGAGCGAGGCGCTCGAGAAACTGCGTGCGGCCGGTGTCTGTTTGCAGGTCGATGACGACCGAGCGCTTGCTCGTGTTCATCGCCAACCACGGTAGGCTCGCCTCGAGATCGCAGCGTCCGTGCACGAACGGACCGCGTCGGCGTCCCGCGTCGCCGCCGGGCGGTTCTACTTTCGTGACTACGGCTCCCATGTCGGCGAGGATCTTGCCCGCCAGGTAGCCGCGCTCGTCGGTGAGTTCGAGGATGGAGAGGTGTTCGAGCACGCCGCTGTCAGTCCTTCTCGGGCGCGTGGATGCCGTCGTAGAACGGATACGGTTTCTTTTGGATTCCGATAGGTTCGAGCTTGTCGCCAAGGTTCGGCTTGAACTCGGCCTGCAGGTCTTCGAGTGACCAGCCGCCCTCTTTGCGCATGGTTGCGCCGTACTTCGGATGCTCCATCAGCGCGACCCGATCGGCACCGGTGCCGAACACTTGGCCGGTGATGTAGTTGCCGCCGTCCGACGACAGGAAGACGACCATCGGACCGTTGAGTGCCGGGTCGAGGAACGGCATGTCGACCGGCTTGCCGTCGGGGCCCTTGAAGGTCTGCGACAGGCGCGTGGTTGCCGCGGGTGAGACGGCGTTGACGCGAATCCCATAGCGCGCGAGTTCGAGCGCCCACGTGAACGTCATCGACGCGATCGCGCCTTTCGCCGCGGCGTAGTTGGTCTGTCCGAAGTTGCCCATCTGTGCGGCCGAGACGGTGTTGACGATCGAGCCGCCGCGGCCCGAATCGCGCATGTGGATAGCAGACTCCTGTGCGCACCAGAACGTTCCCATCACGTGCACGCGCCAGACGTCGGTGAACTCGTCGTCGGTCATCTTGAGGAAACTGCGGTCGCGCGAGATCCCGGCGTTGTTGACGTCGATGTCGATGCTTCCGAACTCGGCGACGCATTGCGCGACCAACTGCTTCGCGCCTTCGCGCGTTGCGATGTCGGCGCTGGAAGCCACGGCGCGCCCGCCCGCCCGGTCGATCTCTTTGACGACGGCGGCCGCCTCATCGATATCGACATCGTTGACGACGACAGCGGCGCCCGCGGCGCCGAGCGTCAGCGCGTGTCCTTTGCCGATGCCGCGGCCCGCGCCTGTGACGATGGCGGCTTTGTCATTAAGAACTCCCATATGGACCCCCACTAAAACTCCTGCGCATTGCTCCGGGATTGGTCATGGCATGCTTGGCTTGCATGGCTTGCATGGCTTGCGCATGGCTCGGCCGGCGCGCGCTAGCCGATCACCTCGGCGTTGCGTAGTCGTTCGATCTCTTGCGCGCTCTCGCCGAGCTCGGTCAGCACCTCGTCGGTGTGCTCGCCGAGCTTCGGTGCATGCGTTCGGATAGCGGCGCGTTGCCTATCGAAGATCGCGTAGCTGTTGGGCGTGCGAATCAGGCCTGCGACCGGATGTTCGGCTTCTTCGACAATTCCGTTGTGACGAATCTGTTCGTCCGTGTGAACGTCGCCCGGTGCCAAAATGGGCGCGCAGGCGACGTCCTCGCTTCGCAGGCGGGTGAGCAGTTCGTGCGTGGTCATCGTCGCCGCGACGTCGAGAACAATCCGGTGAATCTCTTCGAAGTGGCTGTACAGCGCAGCGAGCGTCGAGAATCGGGGATCCTCGATGAGGTCGGCGCGGTCGATCGCGCGCGCCAGGCCTGTGAATTCGTCCATCGATACCGCCAGCAATGCGACGCTGCCGTCGGTCGTGGCGTAGGGCGTGAGCGCATCGGTGATCGGTGCGATGTGGCTGAAGTCTTCACCCACGAACGAGTGCGCGCTCATGACGTCGGGCCACACGAACGCCACGCTGACGTCGAGCATGGAGATTTCTACGTGCCGACCCCTGCCGGTTCGTGATCGGCCGAACAACGCTGCCGAGATCGCCTGCGCGACGGCGATTGCCGTCGTTTTGTCGCTCACGATATTGCGAATCAGCTGCGGATTGCCTTCGGTGTCGCGTTGCGAGCCCGCGAGTCCCGAAAGTGCCTGGACGACGACGTCGTACACGCGTTGGGCCGCGTAGGGGCCGGTCGCTCCGAAGCCGCTGATCGATGCGTAGATGAGATCCGGCTTCAGTCGCGACATCGCTTCGAAACCGACACCGATGCGGTCGGCCACGCCGGGGCGGAAATTCTGAACCACGACGTCGGCCGTCTCGACCAGACGATGCAGGATAGCCCTGCCTTCCGGACTTCGTAGATTGAGCGCGACCGAACGCTTGTTGCGGTTGATCGTCGTGAAGATCGACGTCATGCCCGCTTTGGCCGGGCCCATGTAGCGCGTCAGGTCGCCGAGGCCCGGTTGCTCGATTTTGATGACCTCGGCGCCTTGATCGGCGAGGATCGACGTCGCCATCGGTCCCGAGACGACGCACGATAGATCGAGGACGCGGATGCCGGCGAGCGGGAGGTCTTCGGTGTTGTGCTGGTCGTCACTCACAAGGAGCTCCCGGCCATGCATGCGCTGGCTAGGCTTGCACTGGCTAGGCATGCACTGGCTAGGCTTGCACTCGCTACGCATGGCCTCGGCATTTCTGCTAGCGTCGTAGCAGCAGCAGGAGTAGCAACGTGCGTACACCGGAACTTTTCAATCTCAATGGCAAGACCGCGTTGGTCACCGGCGGCGGTCGCGGTATCGGAGCGCATATTTGCAAGGGCCTGGCCGAAGCCGGAGCGCGCGTGTTCCTCGCGTCGCGCAAGGTCGCGAACTGCGAAGCGGTGGCCGAACACATCCGCCATGCCGGCGGCGACGCCGTCGCCCTCGGCTGCAATCTCGAGCGAGATGAAGAAGTCGACGGACTCGTCGATCGCGTGCTCGAACACACCGAGCGGATCGACATCCTCGTCAACAATTCGGGAATGGTCTGGGCCGCGCCTACGCTCGAGTATCCTCGCGAGGGCTGGGACCGAGTCTTCAACGTCAATGTGCGCGCGTTGTTCTTTCTTTCCCAGCGCGTGGCTCGCCACATGACGGTTCGCGGCGGAGGAAGCATCGTTCACATCGCGTCGGTGTCGGGCTTCAAGGGATCGCGCGAAGATACCCAGGCCGTCGTTGCGTACAACGCGAGCAAAGGTGCCGTCATCACTCTGACGAAGGACATGGCCGTCAAACTCGCGCCCAACGGAATTCGTGTGAACGCGCTGGCGCCGGGTCCTTTTCATACCGATATGATGAACTACGTCAGCCAAGACGACGAGGCGCTGGCCGAGTTCCATCGGGCGATTCCGATGAACCGTTCGGGCGGAGAAGACGACATCAAGGGCGCAGCCGTGTTCCTGGCCTCGGATGCATCGGCGTTCGTCACCGGCCACACGCTCGTGGTCGACGGCGGCGTCCTGGCCGTCGATCCTTGGCCTTCGCGCGGCTGATATTGCTCTAGGCAACGCGTTGGCCCGCGCGTCCGAGGCTCGCGTGGCCGTGCCAGGTCCCCTAGCCACCATACACATGCCCCGCTATTTCCGTGCGCTGCTCGCACAGCCGCTTCATCGCGGCGTCACGTATCGGGTCGACTTGGATCTTCTGATTGCCGGTGTAGGCGACGTCGTCGTTGCCGAAGAACATAATCGTTCTCGGCAGTTTGTATGCTGCCAGCTTCTTTTTTAGGTGCGCCTTCAGATCCTCGACGGCGGGCGGCTCGCTTCCCGAGGGCACCGCACACAATACGATCGCTTCGCCCAGCGTCGGATGGTCTACGCCGAGCGTGACTGTTGCGCGTAGACCGGGGTAGTCGAGTAGGGCCTCGTCTACTTCGGCCGGCGAAACGTTGGCGCCGCCCGTCTTGATCAGGTTCGACAGGCGACCGGTCCAGTGCAGGTAGCCGTCGTCGTCGATGTGACCGCCGTCCTTCGTACGAAAGTAGCCTTCGTCGTCGAGATAAAGCTGTGGGTCTACCTTGTAATAGCCGAGCATGAACGTGAGACCTTTCACGGCGATCTCGCCGGGCTCGCCGCTCGCGACCTCGCCGCCGCCCGCGGGATCGACGATGCGCACCGACATTCCCGGCAACGGCTTGCCGCTGGTGCGCGCGCGCAGGTTGGCCGGCGCGCTCGCGGGTAGCGCCGAAAACAGAGTGAAGGTCTCGCTCAGGCCGTAAGACCCATAGGTTCCCCAGATGTCGCTCTGCAATCCGGCGAGTGCTGCGAGCGGTGAGGCGAATTCGATCTTGCGTACGCTCGATAGGTCGCGAGCGGCGGACGTTCCTTGCTCAGACAGGGCCTGCTCAGAGATGCCTTGCTCCGACAGGGCTTGCTCGGCCATCGCCTTCTCTTGATGCGGCCACGCCAGCAGCGTTGTGGCGCGTTGCGACTCGATGCAGTCGAGTGCGTCGCCGGCGTCGAATGTTTCTTGCAGCAACAGCGTTGCGCCGGATGCCAGCGTCGCGCCGAGCGACATCGCAATGCCGGCCGTCCAAAAGAACGGTTGCGCGGTCCATACGCGGTCGTGAGGGCCGAGGTCCATGTACTCGGCGAAACGCCAACTCTGGATGACCGGCGCGCGGTGCGCGTGCAGCACGCCCTTGGGCCTGGCGGTCGTGCCCGACGTGTAGATGATCATCGCTTCGTCGTCGGGGCTGATGTCGCGCGCGCACTGCTCGACACGCGCCTGGGCGACGGCGTCGGCCCGCGCGTCCAGATTCGAGAACGATTCGATGGCGCCTACGTCGTCATCTATCCCGAGGCAGAAGATACTGTGCAGGTCGGGTAGGGCGGCCAGCCGTACCACGCCCGGTTGCTGTTGCGCGAGTTCGCCGTGGGTTTGTAGCAACTCGTCGAGAAAGTCGCGCTTGAGTAGCGATTTTTGAAGGATGAGAACTTCGGCGTCGCCATGTTCGAGGATGTAGTCGCGCTCCTCGGGCGTCGCGAACGTGTTCACGGGAATCACGACCGCGCCCGTCATAGCGGCGGCGAAGGTCGTGACGATCCACTCGGGCCGGTTGGCCATGTGAACGGCGACGTGGCTACCGCTGCGGATACCCGAGGCGACCATCGCACGCGCGAGTCGCAGCACTCGAGTTCCCAGTTCGTCGTAGGTGAGAGTCTCGTCGCCGAAACGAATCGCTTCGCGGGTGGTGTGCCGCTCGACCACGTCCGCGAGAAAGCGCGGCAGGGTGAGCTGGCGCGCGTCGGGTTGGAGTGCGAGTTCGGCCCAATTGCTCATCGATGCCCCGACTAGCTACTCGTCTCCGTCGGCAGCCTTACTTCGGCCACGCCCTGAGCCATGACCTCGTCGTGTTGATTCGTCATCGTTACCCGCACCGACGCGATCGGTTGTGCGGAGTCTTTCGGTTGTTCGACGCCGATCACTTCACCGTCGAGATAGGTGAGGTCGCCTGTGAGGGCGGGGGAGCGAAACGACATCTCGCTATGCAACAGGTCGCCCCATTCGCCGGCCCAATTGCAGAGGTAGTCCAAGATCCAGGCGCCCATCGATGCGCCGTATCCGTAGCCGCGCGGCAGTCCGATGAGCTGCGCATAGCGATCCTGCACGTGACCGCGCGAGGGGCCGTGATACAGACCGTCGCCCAGCGTCGGATCCTTTTTCGCGGCCTCTAGATCGCGCGACATCTCCGGTAGCCATCCCGATTGATACAACGATGAAGGCCCGCCGTCGTGACCGTAGGCCCCCCACACCGTCATGAGGAAGCTGCGCCACTCGGTTGAGAACGTTGCGACCGAGTGTGGACCGAGCGGCCGGCGCGGAAGCAGGTCACCTTCCTTGACGCCGAGTCGGCGGCCGTGGCCCAGATCCAAGAACGAGTCGTAGTAGGCGAGTTTCTGTTTTTCTATGTCGTCGAGTTCTGCGTCGGTCCAAGTCGGTTCACTGCGGTCCATGAACTCGGCGCGCTCTCGTGCGAGCTGCGCACGGTAGCGAATCGACGTCGAGCGCTGTCTGCAGATGACTTCGCCGCGGTCGTTGATGTAGCTCGTGTCTCCACGAGAGAACATGGTGGGACCGGCGAACTTCGTCATCGTCGCCTTGTAGTCGAACAGCATACGCTCTTGCTTGATGCGGTCGCCGGGGTGAATTCGCGGCCCGAAGAACCACCACTCGTCGCCGCCGAACAACATGTGCTGGCCTTCGATGTAGCCTTGGATGGCAGGGCCTGCGCCGTGACTGTCATCGGTGCACACGGCGAACGAGGTCGGCGCCGTGAGTCGTCCGAAGCGACTTTCGGCGGCCACCGCTTCATCGAAGTACAACGGGTTCGGATTCTGCATGCCCTGCGCCCAGCGGCGGATGTCGTTCGCACCAACGGGGTCTTTCAATTGGCCGCCGCCGAGCGGAACGCCGATCCAGCGATCGACATCGCTCGTGTCGAAATCGACGTCGTCGGGAATGCTGTTGCTTCTCTTGTTCGTCATTTCAGTTGCTCCGACTTACGCGGCACTACTTGGACCTACTCGGACCTGTCTGCGGCGTAGGGAAGATCGTAGAGTTTGATCATGTTGCCCGCGCAGATGTCGAAGCGTTCGTCGGCGGGCACGCCTTCGAGCATCTCGCCGACGTGTTTGCGACTGTACGGCCAGTCGCAGCCGTGGTGCGGAAAGTCGGTAGACCAAGCCATGTTGCCGATGCCGACCTCGTAGCGATTCTTGATGCCGGTCCGGTCGGAGATGAACGTGCACACGAAATTGTCGTGGAAGTAGTCGCTAGGAAGCCGTTTGATCTCGACACCGGTGTGCGCGCGGTTGCGCCAGTAGAAATTGTCGAGTTGCTCGAGAGCCTCCGGTACCCAGCCGATCTCGGTCTCTACGCCGACGATCTTGAGCGTGGGGAAGCGGTCGAACAGTCCCGACATGATGAGCTCACACATGATCGGCGGGAAGCTGAGCATGCCGCACAGGGCCATGTTGCCGATCGCCGCCGGCCCTTCGATCGACAGCTTCGGGTTTCGTTTGCGCTGGATGTTGACGTGGATCGATACCGGCATGCCCATGTCTACCGCGGCAGCGAAGAAGCGGTCGTCGTCGGCGGTCAGGTCGTCCTCACCGGAAGGCCAGGTCGAGATCACGACGCCCCGGAAGCCCTTCTCTTTGCAACGCTTCATTTCGGCGATCATCTCGTCGACGCCGAGGTTGGGCATTTGCGCGAGACCGAAGAGGCGCTCGGGATCGTTCGCGCAAAACTCGTCGCCGATCCAGTCGTTGTACGCGCGCACGCCCGCGCGGTGGAAGTCGCGGTCCTCGTTGCCCATGAAGTAGAACATCGTGCGTTGGCTAGGGTAGAGGAACCCAGCGTCCACGCCGTCGAAGTCCATGTCGGTCAGACGGGCCTTGCCGTCGAAGCACGACGCCCGAATCGAATCGAACGTAGAGCCCGTCCACTTGATGTCTTCGTAGCGTTTGCCCGGCGTGGTGACCAAGCCGATGAACATGGGCGGACCGTTCGGATCGAACTGCCACGCATCGCCGCCGTCCGGATCCTTCACGACCTTCGGGGCGCGGTCTTGGAACTGTTTGGGCAACCACGTCTTCCAGATGTGAGGGGGTTCCAACGTGTGGGTATCGGCGTCGATCAGGCGATAGTCGCGCATGGTTTCCTTCCTCGGCTCTTGCCGTATTTGACGATGCGTCAAATGGCCTCGCAAATGTTCTCGCGAATGCTCTTGGCCAGTCTTAGCGCAGTTTTTGACGAATCGTCAAATTTGTTGATTTTCATAGGCAAAGCAAGGATATGGGCGTGAAAGTGCACGGCCGCAGAAGGGCGCTCGTATTGCGTGGATCGGGGGGGACCGTCTGCCGGGACCGAGTAGGTCCGGTGCTTAGTCACCCGGCCCCGGACGGGGGCGAGGGCCAATCAGGATGCCGGGCAGTCGCCCGGCGCAAGTCCCAAGAACCGTTCGACGTACCAGGCGCGTTCCTTCCCGCCGGCAGCGCGGCCGGTGGCTGGATCGAACACGGGCTTCCACATGAAGTTGGCTTCCAGTCGTACGAGTACTCTCTCGGCCGGCTTGGTGGCATGCGCTCGGTAGGCGCGTTCGAGCGAAGCGTTGTCGCCTTCGGTTGCTACCGGGAACTCTTCTTCGGCGCCGCAAACACGAAACAGACCGGCATCGGCCATGTAGCGGAAGTGCCCGAGGATGGTTTCGTCTGCCTCGTTCGGTTTTGAGTCTGTCGCGGCTGCCGACGCCGCGCGTGCGGCTTCAGGTTCGCTCTGTTTCTGTTCGCAGCCTGCAGATCCTGCAGAGACGGCGACGACGGCCGCCATTGCCAAGGCCGCGAGCGTTGTGTGTATCTGCATTAGCTATTGCCCTTGGTCTTGTCGGCGCTTCGCGACGGTGGCGGCGCATAGCGCCACTCGGGCTTTCGCTTTTCGACGAACGCGCGCGCGCCTTCCGCGGCATCCGTCGAGGTGTGCGCGAACTCGGTGACGACATCCCATCCCATTTCGAGCGCGCTGTCGAGTCCCATGTTGAGGCTGTTCCAGATGGCGTCGCGCGAGTGAAAGACCGCGCCGGGTGAATTCGAAGCGATCGCCTGCGCGATTTCCATCGCGCGGGACATCAATTCGTCCGGCGCGCAGACCTCGGTGACGAGTCCGATCTCGTAGGCGCGCTCGGCCGTCACGCGCTCGCTGCGACCGAGCATTACAAGCCGTAGCAGCGCTTCGATCGGGATCTTGCGCGCGAGCCGCAAAGTTCCATGGATCGACACTTGGCCCGCACCGGTGCGGGCGTCGGTGAAGTACGCGTTGCTCGACGCCAATGTGATGTCGCTGTCGGATACGAACGCGAGACCGCCGCCGGCGCAGACTCCGTTCACCGCCGTGATGACGGGCTTGCCGACGTTGCAGTCCATCGCCGTGATGTGTACGCGGCCGTCTTCCTCGCCTGCGACCTCGCGTCGCGCCGACTCGGGCGGCTCGCGCAGATCCATGCCGGTGCAGAAGGCCTTGTCGCCTGCGCCGGTTACGATGATCGCCCAGACGCTGTCGTCGTCGGCCAGCGCGTTCCATGCGCGCGACAGTTCGCCGCGCATGGTGCTGTCGAAGCTGTTCATTCGATCGGGGCGATCGAGCGTGAGGGTCGCAACGTTGCCGTCGTGGGTGATGGTCAGGGTTTCGTAAGACATCGTTTGGTTCCGTATCCGGTAGTCATTGATCGAGTCGTTTAGTCGTCGAGCACGAGCGGTGCCCATGCGGGGCTGCGGCGCTGGGCGAATGCTTGCGCGCCCTCGGCGGCGTCGGGGTGTCCGCGATACTGCGCGATGACGCTCCATCCGTGTTCTAGCGCGGCCGTCATGTCGCGATCGAGGCTTTCCCAGATCGCACGCTTGGTCGCGGCGATCGCAGACGGTGAGTTCGCTGCGACGAGCGTCGCGAGTTCGAGCGCGCGCGGCAGAAGCTCGTCTTTCGCGACGACTTCACCGACGAGGCCGATCTCAAAGGCACGCGCGGCCGACATGCGCTCTTTCGTGCCGACCAATGCCATGCGTAGCACGTGTTCCACGGCGATGCGTCGCGCCAGCCCGATGGGTTCCAATCCTGCTACCAAACCGACGCCGACGTGACTGTCGAAGAAGGTGGCGTGTTCGGAAGCGATGACGAGATCGGAATCGGCTACGAAGTGAAGGCCGCCGGCACACGCCATGCCGTTGACGGCAGTGATCACGGGTTTCCAGCAGCGATTGTGTATCGACGTCAGCTTGAGCGACGCGTACGTCCCGGCGTCGTCATCTTCGCCGACGGCCGCCTGCTCGCTAGCAATGTCGGCGACATCGAAACCCGTGCATAGCGCGCGCTCACCGGCGCCGGTCAGCACGATGACCGACACGTTCGGATCGCGTTTGGCGGCCGCCCAGGCCAGCGGAAGCTCTCGCGACATCGTCGCGTTGATCGCGTTCATGCGGTCGGGGCGGTTGAGTGTGATGAGCGCGGTCCGGTCGCGCTTCTCGTACAACAGTGTTTCGAAAGACATGCTCATGTTGCCGGGTTCATCCCGTCGGGTTCATCTTGCGGGTTTCATCCTGCGGGAGCATCTTGCCGGGTTCATCCCGCCGGATTCATCCTTCCGGGTTCATCCTGCCGGATTCACGGTGGATACGTCGATCAGATAGTTCCCGGATTCATCGAGGCGGGCAACGTCGCCGGGATTGAGCAGGATGGTCGTGAACGGCTCTTCGATGACTGCGGGTCCGGTGATCTCGTGGCCGACGCCGAGGCGCTCTCCCTTATAGACCGGTGTGTCTACGTAGCCGGCGCCGAAGTACACAGGGCGTCGATGGTCGAGCGCGGCTTCGACGTCCGAGTCGATTCGCGTCGCAAGATTGAGCGTCGGTTTCGGTGTCGCCCCCACGGCGTGGAGGCGCGCCGCGCGCAGCACCGGCTCTTCGTCTCGCGCGGCGTAGGTGTGCGTTTCTTCGTGCAAATCATGGAACCGTTCAATAGTCGCTGCGAAGTCCGCGTCGGTCATGGCGTCGTCGCTCATGACGGCGGGAACGGAAATGTCGAAGGTTTGTCCGGGGTAGCACAGGTTGAGCGAGTGCTCGTAGTGAACGTCACCGGCGTCGATGCCGGCGGCCGCCAGTTGTGCTCGGGCATCGACGCGCATTTCGGCGAACAGCGACGTAATACGCTCGACGTCGGCGCCGTGCGACGGCGTGATGTAGGACTTCACCGTATCGACCACGTAGTCCGCGATCAGCAGTCCCAACGCAGAAAACGCCGGCGATGTTTTCGGGACGATCATCCGCGTGATGCCGAGTTCCTCGGCCTGTCGGCCCGCGTGGACGGGGCCGTTGCCTCCGTACACGACCAATGCGAAGTCGCGTGGGTCGTACCCGGACTGCGACGACACACGCCGGATCGCGTTCGTCATGTTCGCATTGACGATGCGGTACACCCCGTAGGCGGCCTCGGCGGTTTCCAGTTGGAGCGGCCCGCCGATCTGTTCGTCGATGGCGCTGCGTACGTGTTCGGTGTTGAGCGTGAACGCGCCGCCGCACAACGAATCGGGATTGATGTAGCCCAGCACGACGTTGGCGTCGGTAACGGTCACCTCTTTGCCGCCGCGACCGTAGCAGATAGGGCCTGGCTCGGCTTTGGCGCTGCGCGGTCCGACTTTGAGCGCACCGGCTTCTACATATGCGACAGAACCGCCGCCGGCGCCGATCGAATGCATTTCGACCATGGGCAGACCGACCAGGTAGCGGTGCTGCCAGTTCCAGAAGCTGCGGATCGCCGGCCGCGCGTTGCGAACCAGACAGACCTCGTAACTGGTGCCGCCCATGTCGATGGCGATGAAATCTTTCGAGCCGGTTTGTTCGCCGACTGCGCAAGCGCCCATGACTCCGCCGGTGGGACCGGATCCGAGTGCGGTGATGGCGCGCTTTGCGACCAGCGGCGCGCTCATGATGCCGCCGTTCGATTGCATGATGAGCAAGTCGCGTTCGTAGCCGGCAGTGCGCAGCGCCGTTTCGAGGCTGCGAAGATACTTTTCGACGCGCGGTCCGACGTACGCGTCGACCAAGGTGGTCGAAGTCCGCTCGAACTCGGGGGCGGTCGGCATGACCTCGTGCGATACGGAGATCCGTACGCCCGGGAATTCTTCTTCGATGAGCGTGCGGACGCGCTTCTCGTGATCGGCATTGATGAACGAAAACAGCAGGCACACAGCGATCGATTCAACGCCTTGGTTTCTCAGTCGGCGAATCGCAGCGCGTGTCGCTTGTTCATCGAGTTCTCTGACGACTTCGCCGCGGAAGTCGAGCCGCTCGGGAATGCCGAAGCGCCGGCGTCGCGGGGCAATCGGTGTCGGTGGTGGATACGCCGGATCCCAGATCTCTTCTTTGTAGCCGCGGCGGATGTCGATCTCGTCGCGATGGCCCTCGGTGGTGAGTAGGCCGGTGAGGGCGCCGTTCATCTCGATCATCGTGTTGTCGGCCGTCGTCGTGCCGTGAACGATGAGATCGGTGCGCGCGAGTAGGGTGGCCGTGTCGAGTTCGAGTTCGGCGGCGAGTAGGTCCAGCCCGATCATGAAGCCGACCGACTGATCGTCGAGCGTGCTCGGCGTCTTGAGCAGCCGAACCTCGCCTTCGGGAGTGACGAGGATCAGGTCGGTGAAGGTCCCGCCGACATCGACGCCGATTCTATATCCGCCCTTGTTTTGACTGGCTGGGCTCACACTCGGTTCCGGCGTTCGTCTCTCAGTTTCTCGGTGCCGGCGTCGTCGATCGCGAGCGTGCAGTCGTCGGCGCTACCGGTCAGAACGACGCCGTATTCGAGTCGTGCCGCGCGAACCGATACCAACTCGTCGAGCACATCGTCGAGCACCGCTTGCGGTGGTCGTTCCAACGGATCGCCCCAACCGCCGCCGCCGCCGTAGATGTACTCGAACGCTTCACCGGGTGCGTGCGGTTCCGCGTTCGCCATCACTGCGATGTATTTCGCGTTCTCGCCCTCGTGGCGCACGGTGAGTTTGTTCGGCGAGCCGTTTTTGCCGCCGGCAATTCCCGTCATCGGATACTTCATGCCGACCATGTAGGTCGACACGCCCGACGGCGCGAGGACGCGCTTGACGACGCGCGAGCCCGGGCACCCACGCCACTGGCCGGCGCCGCCGGTATCGGTCGCGTAGTCGGTCGACTCGTGTCGGACCGGATGAATCGATTCGTTCACCTCGGCGGTCGCGCGAATCAGATTGCCGAAAGACGCCGGCATCGAACCCCATCCGTCTTGGCCTTTGACCGCGTTGCAATACGCCGCGAGGCAATCCACCGAATGATCGATGAACATCTGTCCGTCGGGCTGCTTGCCGACGATCACCGTCGGCATGCCGAGCTTGTAGATCTGCGGGCACGAGCGTTCGGGAAGAATCCTGGCCATCGCGATGGCGATTGCTTCGCCGACCTCGACACCGGGGTGGTGCGTGCCGGCCGCAACGGTCTTGCCCGTAGTCGGATTGAGGCAGCAGCCCTCCGGCACGATCAGGTCGATCGAGTCGAAGAATCCTTCGTTCTTGGGGATGGACGGATCCATCATCGTCGCGAGTTGCGCAACCACGTAGCCGCGTGTGTTGCCGAACGACGAGTAGGCTTTTAGCTCTTCGCGATCGTCGCTGCCCGTGAAGTCGACGGTCAGGCGGTCGTCGTCCACCGTGACTGCTACGTGCACGTGAATGTCTTGGTTGCCGACCGGATCGTGATCGACGTAGACGTCGGCCTCGTAGCGGCCGTCGGGCCAGTCGGCGACCTCGCCGCGAAAGCGCTTGGCAGCGTAGTCGATCGAATGATCGACGGCCGCGCGCGTCGCGTCTACGCCGTAACGATCGATGACGCTTTTGAGGCGCTTGACGCCGAGCTGCGCCGCGCCGACCTGCGCACGCAGGTCCCCGATGAAAGTAGGAGTGCGGTTGTTCACCTGCAGCAAATACATGATGTCGCGGCGTTCAACGCCGCGATCGTAGAGTTTGACGGCAGGAAAGCGTACGCCCTCGGCCCAGATGTCGATGGCTTCGGCGTTGTATCCGCCCGGCATGCCGCCACCGGTGTCGGCGTGGTGGCATTGAATCGATGCGATCAGAACGAGGTCATCGTCGACGACGACCGGCGCAAAGATGTTGTAGTCGGGCAGATGACCGCCGCCGTGGTAAGGGTCGTTTCCGACCACCACGTCGCCGTCGTTGAGTCCTTCCGCCTCGAAAAACTCGAGCGCGAAGCGAACGGGCAGGGTGGACGAAAGCATGAACTGCGGAATGCCGACCGACAGTGCGGCCAGTCGCCCCGTCGAGTCGAGAATCGTCGCGTTACGTTCGTTCGACTGGTTCAGGATGGGCGTCGTCGCAGTCAGCGACACGTGCGTCGCCATCTCGTAGGCGACGGTTTCCATCGCGCCGCGAATCACTTCGGCGGTGACTTTGTCTATTGCGGGCGGCCGGCTGTTGCTGCTTGCGCCGCTTGTGTTGTTGCTCTTGGCCGCCACGCCTCTGTTATTTGACGATGTGTAAGGTCAACGCCAGCGACACGCGCCCCGCGCCCCGTGCCCCGTGCGTACGAGAGGGGCGGAACTCAGAACCTACTCGTTAATCTGCTCCGCCAGGTAAGCTTCCTTCCCAACCTCCGCAACCAAACCGAGCTGAGCCTCGAGTTCATCGAGACCTTCCTCTTCATCGAGCAGGATCTTTTCGAGTAGTTTGCGGGTGCCGTTGTCTTTCTTGTCGACGCACAGGGCGATGCCGCGGTTGAGGCGCTCGACCGCTTCTATCTCGATGGCGAGATCGTTGCGGTGTTGTTCGATCGGATCTTCGCCGACCATGACGGGGTTCAGACGCTGCATGTTCGGCAGGCCGTCTAGGTACAAGATGCGTTCGATCACCGCGTCGGCGTGCTTCATCTCGCCGATCGACTCCGACATTTTGTTTTTCGCCAGCCGTTTGTAGCCCCAGTTGGCGCACATCTTCGAGTGTACGAAGTACTGGTTGATGGCGCCGAGTTCCGAGGCCAAGACTTCATTCAATATTTCAATTACTTGCGCGTCGCCCTTCATGACGCTCGGAAGCTATTCGAAATGAACGATAGACGCCACCGATGCAGGCGGGTTGGCGCAGGAACAGGGCGGGGTCAGAGGGCGTCGTTGTCGCGCGGCGGCTCGTTGCTCGCCGCATACTCGCGCAGCAGGCGATCCACGAGCGGGCGGCAGCCTCCACAGACCTTCTTGGAGGGGTCCTGCTCGTAGAGGTCGTCGGTTCGAACCACCGTGCCCTGGTCGTAGCGGCGCCGCAGTTCGCGATCCGTAATGCCTTTGCAGTGACAGACAATCATGGCCCTTCGTCAAAGCTAGGCATTTTGAAAACGATTCTCAACCTCAAAGTCACCGAGTCGCGTGCGCGGCTATTGCGCAGCGCCGTACTCGACCACCCACTTGCTTTGCTCGTCCTTGTCGAATTTGCGCAGCCAGGGCGAGTACGTGGTCGCAGAGAGCGTCTTTGCGCGCGTATCGATGTCGTAGATGCGTAGCCAGCCGGCGCCGTTTCGCCCGTCGGCTTGGCAGTTGTGCGTGATGAACCATACGCCGTTGAACGTTGCGCGATTCTCGATGCATCCCTCGTAAGGCGGATTCAACTCGCCCGTATGTACGTGACCCGCGAATACGAAGCGGAGATTGGGTAGGTCGGCGAGGTTGTTCGCGATGGCCTGGCCGTCGGGCGACAGGCCGGTGTTCTCGGCGTTGACGGCGTGGTGGGTCACGATCGCGACCAGCCGCTCGGGGTGGTCGGCGATAATCCCGCGCGCCCACTCGAGAAGGTCGGGGTCGCTCGCGGCGCCGAATTCGATGAAAAGAACGAGTAGCCCCGTCCCTACCAACGACGCGTGCGAATCCCCACGATCGAACAGGGCGGAGAACTGCGTCGCAGCGAAGCGATTGGAGCCGAAGAACCGCCTGTACTTCGTCGTCGATCCTTCCGACGGATCCTCCGGTGGGTCCTGGTCGTGATTGCCCACGGCCAGGCCGTAAGGCACGACCCCGTCGAGCCGTCCGAACTGCGCGCCGGCGTAGCGCCACTCTCGTTCTACATCGCCGTGCTGAACGATGTCGCCGACGTGGGCGACGAAGTCCGGGCGTTCTTGCAGCAACCAGTCGATCTGCGCTTCCAGTTGGCCCGATCTGCTCTCTACCGCGAGCTGCGTATCCGGTATGACGACGATGCGCATCCTGCCGCAGTCGGTCAGGCCTACCGCCTGGTTCAATGCGAGTTGTGCGTCGAAGGCCGACGTCGTTCCGTCGCCGTTGCCGTCGATACACATGGCGGACCATGCGGCGGGAATGAACAACGCGCACATTGCCGTGGTGAGCACGTACGCGGACAGTAGGGTGCGCAAGCTGTTGGGTGTCTTGGTCATCGGTCGTCTAGGCGACGAGGACGCGCGCGAGTCTGTTGTTCCATCCCGCGCGAGCTCGGTTGCGAAGGCGAGTGTGACCGGGCTTGCGCAAGACAGCAGTACGCTTCGTTTTCGCTCGCTCCATGCGCGAGAAAACAAGCACAACGAGTCCCGACGCTGTGTCGCTTGCTGCTGCGGCATCGCAGCCTCTGTTGGGGGAGGCGGCCGAGCGGCATTTTCGCGTGAAACGGCGGCGGCAGTTCATACTACGACAGTCCTGCACCGAAGTGTTCGTTGACACGCTTCGAGCTCGCCGCGTATCTTCTCGAATGCCGAAACTCTCGTTCGTATCGCTAGGCGCGCTGCTGACGTATTTCTCCGTCGGCGTTGCATTCATCGCGCTGCACCCGAGTAACGCGGTCGCCGCGTTCGGCGACTGCGCGCAACCGGTCAGCGCGGGCGCGACGCCCACCGCCAGCGATGCATTGTTCGTACTGCGCAGCGCCGTAGGGCTCGAGAGTTGCGAGCTGTGTGTCTGCGACGTCGATGGCTCCTCTGCGACGACGGCATCCGATGCGTTGCGCACACTCACGATCGCGGTCGGTATCGACGTGAGTGCCGATTGTCCCGCATGTATGTCGAGCTGCGCACCCGACCTGGGAAATCCGAGCGCACGGCTCGGAGCGACCGGCGTTCACGATCCGGTTCGCGATCAGCTGCTCTTGTTCGGTGGCGACGACGCGGCGACTGCCGTCGCGGCCGACTGCGGGTTCGTCGACATGAACATTCTAGGTGACCTCTGGATCTACGATTTCGACTGCGCGGTCTGGTCGCAAGTGCCGATCGCCGGCGGCCCGGGCGCGCGCGAACGCAGTTCGGCTGCCTATGACAGCGCGCGCGATCGCATGCTCGTGTTCGGCGGACGTTACCGTGAGCAGAGCGGGCCGTACACGCTCTACAATGATGTGTGGGCTTTCGATTTGACGTCGATGGTCTGGGAACTGCTCGCCACCAGTGGTGATGCGCCGTCGCCGCGTTTCGATACGTCGGCAGAGTACAGCGTCGTCGATGACGCGTTGGTCGTATTCGGCGGAAATAGCGGGCCCAGTAGTCTCAGTGTCGCGCCCGAGTCCGATCTCGCCGTGCTTGACCTCGCGACACTGGTTTGGAGCAAGCCGGCAACGTCCAGTCCCAAGCCGAGTGCACGCCTGAAGCACGCTAGTGCCTACGACGCTGCCGACAATGCGCTCTATGTCTTTGGCGGTGGCGACGAGAACGTGTTTGTAGGACCGTGGCTCGGCGATCTGTGGAAAGTCGATCTCGACGACAAGGCGTGGACGCTGCTCGACGATGGCAGCGGCGTGGGCCCCGCAGCCAAGATCGACGCGCACATGGGGTACGACGCGGCCGGCGTTTCGCCCTATCTCTTCGGCGGGCAGCAGGAAGGAGCGCTCTCGCTCGGGAACGACGTGTGGCGGTTCGACGCGGGCGGCACGTCGGCATGGCAACCGATCGTCGCCAACGAAACCCTCGACAATCCTGCCACGGGATTCTGCGAATTCCCCGTCGACCTGACGAGCGTGACCCCGCAGACGCCGGAGCGCCGAGCGTCCGGAGTTTCCGCTTTCAACGCTGCGACACGCGAGTTCCACGTTGCGACCGGTGGTGGCGATTGCGATTCGCTCGACGACTTGTGGTCGTTCGATACGGCCACGGGTGTATGGAACGAGCGTGTCGGCGCGGTTCGCGGTGAGGTGTGTGCGAGAGCGATGCCGGCCGCGCAGTGTTCGGCGCTGTGTGAGTGAGCGACGTCGCGGCTCCTTGCCCGAGGTTCGGCGCCTACAGCGCGGCCGGCGTTTCGCCGGACGACAACTTCGAATGATCCCACGAAACGAAACGTTCCGGTTTCACGCGGATCAACAGGCGTTTGCCCGCCATCGCGATCTTGATGTCCTCGTCGAGCTGCGATGCGTCGGGCATCGGCTGGTCGGGGCTGCTGGTTCCTTCGACCATGACGGCGACCGTCTTGTCGAGATCTTCGACGACCTCCGCGCGGCCTTCGATCATGAGGCCGCGTAGTTCCTCGTACTTCTCGCCCGACTCGATGAGTAGCGTCACCTTGGAGTCGCGTTCGATGTTCTTGATCTTTTGGCTGCGCCCGTAGGTTGCCATGTTGACGGTGAGGTCGTCGTCGGTGGTGTAGAACATGGCTACGGCGTGCGGGTAGCCGCGTCGTCCGTTGGTGATCAGGATGATCGTGCGGCTGTTCGTCAGATAGTCGCGGATCTCTTCGTCGGTCATGCGGATTTCGGTTCTATGGCTCATCGATGATTCGTTCCTTCGTTCTTTGTCGTTTACTGATGGATGTTCGCTAACGCGATGATTCAGGTCTTTCCGGCCAGGCCCAATCCACGCCGCGCAACGAGAGAGCGCATGACTTCCGACGTTCCGCCGCCGATCGGTTCCCACAGCGAGGCTCGCCAAAGGACGTCGGGGCGCGAGCCTTCGATCATCGCTTCGCCGGCGCCGAATTCCATTGCCGTCTGAGCGATCGCGGCGCAGGCGTTCGTGTGTGCGATCTTGTTGGTGGCGGCTTCTACGATAGCCGGCCGTTTTTTCTGCATGCAATCGAGCACGCGCAGCCCATGCATCTCGACTTCGAGGCTTTCGACGACGAGATCCGCGAGTCGGTGAACTAGCACCGGGTCGTCGAGCAGTCCGCGTTCGCGCAGCCACGCGGTGACTTCTTCGAGGTCGCGGCGGATGCGTCCGGGCGGAAATTGAATGTGTCGTTCGTCGGCGAGTGCTTCGCCCATGATCGACCAGGCGCCGTTTTCGGCGCCGACCCGTTGGTCTTGGCCGACGTCTACGTCATCGAAGAAAATTTCGTTCAGTTGATCGCCGTCCATGAGGGGCAGGGGATTGACGGTTACGCCGCGAGCTTTCAGATCGACGATGAACAGGCTGAGCCCACGCCCGCGACTCTCTTGCGTGCCGGTTCGTGCCAGCAACCAAAGGTAGTCCATGTCGTGCGCGTACGATTGCCAGCATTTCTGCCCGTTTATTCGGTAGCCGTCGCCGTGTGCGTCGGCGCGGCACCGCAGGGCGGCCAGGTCGGAGCCCGCTTCCGGTTCGCTGTAACCGAGAGAGAAGTGCAAGTCGCCGCTGCGAATGGGATCGAGCCATTCGGATTTCTGGGCTGCGCTACCGTAGCGAATGATCGACTTCGCGACGATGCCGGCGCTCAATGGATTTCGCGCGGCACGCGCGTACGCCATCTCGTCCCAAAGAATGTATTCGTACGACGGCGGTTTCTCGAGACCGCCGAACTGCTTCGGCCAACCGATCGCAAGCCATCCGCGCGCACCCATCGCGAGAAACAGCTTCTTGATCTCCGCGAACTTCCGGCCTTGCAGGATGAAGCCTTCGAGATCGCGATAGTCTTCGAGGAATTCGCGTACTTCCGCGCGAAACGTTTCCTCTTCCTCTGAGAACGTAAAACGCATGGCGTGGTCAGCCCTCGTTCTCGTCGTCGTCGTGGTCGTGGTCGTCGCCGTCGGTTTGAATGACGGCGCCGGGATCGGGATTCCACACCGGTGCGCGGCCTTCACTGAACGCGCGCGGTCCTTCACGAAAATCGGGATGCCGCCAGTGCGCACGCAGCAGACTCCAGCCTTCTTCGAGCGCATCGCCGTAGCCACGTTCGAGCGCGGCCCAGATGGCTTTCTTCGACGCTGCCATTGCTTGCGGGGAGTTCTCTCGGATCTTCATCGCCAGGTCGTGAGCGGCCGCGATGGCGTCGGCGGGCGTTTCGGTGAGTTCGTCTACCAGTCCCAGTTCATAGGCGCGGCGCGCCGGCATGCGATAGTGGCGGCCCATCAGTGTCATGCGCAGTGCGGAGCCGAGCGGGAGTCGCTTTGCCAATCCGATGTTTTCTATTGCACCGACCATTCCGATGCCGACATGCGTGTCGGTGAAGGCCGCGTTCTCGGATGCCACGACGATGTCGGCATCGACGACGAAGTGCAGTCCGCCGCCGACGCAGAGGCCGCCCACCGCGCAGATGACGGGTTTCCATACTTCGTTTTGATACGGCGACCAATGCACCGACTGCGAGAACGGTTTGTCTACGAAGACTTCATCGGCGTCGTCACTCTCGGCCTCGGCGACGTCGAAGCCGGTACAGAAGTGTTTCTCGCCGGTGGCCTGCACGACGGCAACACGGATGTCGTCGTTATCGCGCACGTCGGACCAGATCGCGCGGATCACACGGTGCATGTTCGGCGCCAGCGAGTTTCCGCGCTGCGGTCTGTCGAGTGTGATGGTCGCAATGCCGTTGGCGCACTCGTAGCGGACGCCGGGCAGCGGGCCTTCGAGATCGATGACGGGCAGTGCTCGGTCAGGCACGACGGCCTCCCGGAGTAGCAATCGATTCGACCAAGTGGGAGTCACTACCACGCGTTGTCGGCGCGACGGCCGCTGCCTGCGCCAATCGTCGGCTCAGGTGGAACACCGGCCCCTGCGTCGTGATGCCGATTGCTCCGAAGATTTGATGACAGACGACGACGGTGCGCGACGCCGCGTGCTCGGCGGAGCGACGTGCCGCGGGTGCCAGTCGGCTTGCGCGCGCGTCGCCGGCGTCGATGGCGCAGGCAGCGGCTCGTGCCAACGCCGCAGCCGCGTCGAGCTGCATGGCGCAGTCGGCCAGAGGATGCGCGACGGCTTGGAAATCCCCCAGCGGTTTGCCGAACTGATGCCGCGTGCCGGCATGTTCGGCCGTTCGCTCTACCAGCGTGCGTGCCGCCGATGCGATCAATGCCGCATGCGCGACGTTGAAGACGGCGCGCGCACGGCAGCCGCCGGCGAGCATCGTTTCGCGTTCGAGTGTGACGTACCCCCAGGGCTCTGCGCCCAACGTGCGAACGTCTCGAATCTCATCGGTGGGACGGCAGCGCCACAGCGCGCCGTCCGACCAAAGCAAGAAGACCTCGGCCAGCGGTGCCCACGGCATCAGCGGTCCGTCGCCGAACGAAACCAGTTGCGAGCCGTCGGTGATGGCCGCGCGATCGGAGTCGGAAAGAACTTCGCCGGCCATGTACGTGGCCGCAATGGGGCCGGGGAAGCCATGACGTCCGAGCGCTTCGCAAGCGACGGCGATCTCGGCGGCGCCTGTTTCTTCGCCGAGCGCGGCGATGTCGAAGACGCCGAGCGCCGCCAGCTCTCGCCATAGTTCGTGCGGAAAGACTTCGGCGGCCTTTCTGACGACGTCATCGTCGCAGCGCTGCGAACAGAAGCCGTCGATCGTCGCTGCGATCGAGCGCTGCAGCTCGTTGGGGTCCAGGTCGATGCTCATCGTTGTGGCCCCATCCAACGCGAGTGCGCGATGGCACGACGGTGACCGGCTACGCCGCCGAGTTCCGTACGCAAGGCGTGCAGGCGCATCGACCAAACATGTAGGTCGTGTTCGTGCGTAAATCCGATCGCACCGGATAGCTGATGCGTTTCCGTGAAAACCCGCGCGGCGGCGGCGAGCGCGTGCGCGGCGACTGTCGCGGCGCCCTCGCGCGGTGCGCCCTGCGCAGCGCACTCGTAGGTGAGCCAGCGTGCAGCTTCGATTTGTACGAAACATTCGGCCAGGCGATGTTGCACGGCTTGGAACGAGCCGATCGTGCGTCCGAACTGTCGGCGTCGGCTCAAGTATTCGACGGTGACGTCGAGCGCCGATTGCATCGTGCCGGTTGCCTCGGCGGCGAGCGCGAGTCGCCACCAGTCGATGATTCGTGCGTTTTCTTGAGTGAGTGCCCGGCCGCCGCGTCGCATCGCGTTCGGCACTAGGCCCATCGGGTATCCGAAGTTAGAGGAGACGGGCTCTATGACACCTGGTTCGAGAGCGATCAGGTGCGCGTTGCCGTTGTTGCCCGCGCTGTTCGCGTTGCCCGCGTTGGAAATGACGAGCAGGTGCTTCGCATGCGCTGCAAACCGTACCGGGCCGTCCTCGCTGCGAAGAGCGATCGCTATCGGACCTTCTATTGGCCCGTGTGAATCGTGTGGGTCATTCGGGTCGTCGCCGAGGTTCGCCGCCACGAGAGCCGCCGTTGCGAATGCGCAACGACCGCCTGCTTTCGCGACGGCTTCGGTGACGAGCGCTGCTTCCAAAGACGACATCGATCGTGCGATGTCGTTGAAACCGCCTTCCGCCAGCGCTCGGTCGAGCGCGTGGTCGTACGTGTCTTCGTGGGCGCCTTCGTTGGAGTCTTCATTTGCGTCTTCGTTAGCGAGTTCGCGAGCGAGTTGGATGGCCCGCTTGGGTCCGGCATGCCGGTCGAGCAGTACACCGACCGCGTCGAGTACCGCTTGTTGTTCCTCGCTGGTGTCGAAGTCCACCGGCTATTCCTTGGGCAACCGCAGGATGCGAGAGGCAATCAAGTTGAGTTGGATCTCGGTGGCGCCGACCGCGACGCCGGCCGTCATCGACATACGGAAGTTCGCGTCGGCGAAGCTGCCGTCGGCGAGTGCGTTCTCGCCGCAGATCTCGAGTGCGAGTTCGCCGACGGCGCGATCGACGGTGGTGCCTGCGACCCGCGCGACGTTCGTGTCGGCGCTCGGTGGAAGCCCCTTTGCGCGCTGATCGATGACTTTGTAGCTGAGCAGGCGCGCCGCTTCGCACATCGTGCGCGCGTGTCCGAGTTTCTCTTGGATCGTGGGGTCGTCGAGTGTTCCGTTTTCACGCGCGTAGTCCGCGAGGCGGTCCAGTGTGCGCGCGGCGCGCGCGTAGCGGGGCGCGCCGACGCGTTCGTACTGAAGCGCGTGACTGACGACGGCCCAGCCTTCGTTCTCGGGCCCGAGACGGCAGCTTGCGGGGACGCGTGCATCGGTGAAAAAGACTTCGTGGAAGTAGCGATGCCCGACGACACTCGGGATTTCGCGCAGCTCGATGCCCGGTGTGTTCATCGGGACCAACAGCACCGAGATGCCTTTGTGTCGCTTCGATTCGGGCTCGGTGCGTGCAAGCAGGAAACAGTAGTCAGCGTGGTTCGCGTAAGACGTCCAGATCTTCGTCCCATTGATGACGTAGTCGTCTCCATCGCGCTCGGCGGCCGTGCGCAGCGCGACCAGGTCGGATCCCGCCTCGGGTTCCGAAAACCCTTGGCACCACAAGACGCGGCCTTCAGATATGGCGGGTAGGTGCAGCGCCTTCTGCTCGTCGCTGCCGAACTCCATGATCGTCGGGCCGATCCAGTTGACGTTCATGTACTGCGGGCCGCGCGGCTCGCCGCGCGACCACATTTCTTCGCTCAATACTGCGTGTTGCCACGGCGTCGCGTCGCGACCGCCGTACGCGCTCGGCCAGTGCGGGGTGAGCCAGCCGCGCTCGGCCAGGCGGCGACAGAAGACTTTCGAGAACTCGGCTTGCGCGTCGCTGCCCGGACCTTCCTTGGACAGTTCGTCCCAGTCTGCGGGCAGTGTCTCGTCGAGGAAGCGGGCTAGTTCTTCACGGAATCGCTTATCGTCGGCAGTCCATTCGAATTGCATCGCGGGTGTAGGCGGCCTTCGTTTCTCTCCTTCGTACGCTTGCGAATGCTTGCGCGTACGCTTGCGTTCGCGCTTACGTTGGCCCGCCGCGCGAGGACGCAGTGGCGCTACCAGCGCAGATGCGCAATCGACGAAAGAGTTGACGATCCGTCAAATAGGAGGCTATATCGGGAGCCGAAGGCGACGCAAGTGCGTTGCGAGCCGCGATGCCGAACCCATTTTCCGTTTCTCCCGATCTCGCGCAGACCGTTGGCGACTTCATTCGTCGCGGCGCGCTCGCGCAGGGCGAGCGCGATCTCATCGTGCTCGGCGATCGTGTGATGAGCTACGCCGAGGCTGAGCGGCGCTCGGCGCAGCTCGCAGGCGGTCTGCTCGCGGGTGGCGTGCGCAAGGGCACCCATGTCGGCGTCCTCATGCCGAACGGACCCGACTGGGTGACGGCCTGGTTGGCGGCGGCGCGCATCGGCGCGGTCGTCGTCCCCATCAACACGTTCTACAAGCCGCGCGAACTCGCGTGGGTGATGCAGCATTCCGATATCTGCACGCTGCTGACGGTCGACGGCTTTCTTGGGCACGACTATCTCGAGCGGCTCGAGGACGCGGCGCCATCGTTGCGATCCAACACGACGACGCAGATCCGTGCGGACGAGCTTCCTCATTTGCGATCCGTTTACGTATGGGGCGACGGCGCGCGCGATTGGAGTCGCCCGGCCGATGCGCTCTTTCGCGACGCGACTGCCTTGCCCGCTTTGCCCGCCTTGCTCGAGGAAGCCGAAGCCGCCGTCGCGCCGGCCGATCCGATGATGATCATCTACAGCTCGGGAAGTACGGCGGATCCCAAAGGTGCGGTGCACGGTCATGCATCCACGCTTCGCCACGCATGGACGCTCAATACCTTCCGAGATCTGACGGCCGACGATCGGATTTACACGCCGATGCCGTTTTTCTGGGTCGGCGGCTTCGTCTTCTCTTTGCTGGCAGCGATGCATGCCGGCGCCTGTTTGTTGACGGAGAAATTGTTCGAGGCCGGTCGTACTCTTGATCTGATCGAGAACCAGCGCGCGACCGTCGTGGCGGGGTGGCCGCACTATGCGAAAGCCATGGCCGAGCACGAGAGTTTCGCGTCGCGCGACCTGTCGCGCATTCGCGGAGGCAATCTCTACGATCTGTTGCCTGTCCATGTTCGCCCGAACGATCCGGAGCTGCGCTCGAATTCGCTCGGCATGACCGAGACCTGCGGCCCGCACACGATCGGGCGCATGGACGTCGATCTGCCGGAGAAACTACGCGGTAGTTTCGGTAAGTCGGTGCCGGGGCTCGAGCACAAGATCGTGGATCCAATCAGTGGAGAAGAACTCGCAGCCGGAGAATTGGGCGAGATCTGCGTGCGCGGCTATAGCCTGATGCAGGGGCTGTACAAGGTTCCCCGCGAGCAAGTCTTCGACGGCGATGGTTTCTACCACACCGGTGACGGCGGTTACCTCGATGAAGGTGGCTATCTTTTCTTCAAGGGGCGGCTCGGCGACGTGATCAAGACCGGCGGAGCGAACGTGTCGCCGCTCGAAATAGAACAGCTCATGGCTGCCATGGACGAGATCAAGGAAGCGCATGTCGTCGGGCTTCCCGATGCTCAGCGCGGCGAGATCGTGGCGGTTGCCGTCGTGCTCAGTGCAGGCGCGCAGCTAGGCGAAGACGAGTTGCGCCGGCGCCTGGCCAAAGATCTGTCGTCGTACAAAGTGCCCAAGCGCTATTTCTATCGAACCAGCGAAGAACTGCCGTTCACCGATACCGGCAAGATCGACAAACGCCGATTGGTCGCGCTGCTCCGCGATCCGTAGCGCGAGGATTCAGCGTCGCGCCCGGTACGACACCATGCACGCGCGATCTGCCCGTGCGACGCCGCCTAACTGGCGCGGCAGCGCGCGCGGCGAGTCGAAGTGCTTGGTCAGGTCGTAACGATCGAACAAGCGCGCCAGCGAAATCCGAATCGCCGAGATAGCAAAGCGCTGGGCCGGGCAGGCGTGAACCGCGTGGCCGAACGTGCTGACGAGTTCCGGCGTGGCCAGGTCGGCGTGTGGGCAGAGCCTACGTCCTTCGTAGCGATCCGGGTCGAAGCGGTCGAGGCCCTCGGCAGCGGTCGTGTTTGTCACCGACAACATCGTCGTGATCATCGTGCCCGGCGCAAGCGTGTAGGGAGTGCCGTCACTGACGATGGTCGTCGGTTTCAAAACGAGTCGCAGCGTGATCGAGCGCTGCGCCATGCGGATCGATTCGCTGGCGGTCCGTTCGAGCAAATCTTCGTCGCCGTTGCGAATTCGCGCGATGAGTTCAGGCCGCTCGAGCAGATTGACCAATGTCCACGCGAGCGCAGCGTAGAGATTCGACTGCGCGCCCATGTGAATCAGCATGATGTCGCGCGCCGTCTGGACGGAACGCTCGGGTTCGTCGAGGTCGGAAAACGCCGAATAGATCCGCTCGAGGTAGTCGCCGCGCGGCGGTTGACCGGCACGCGCCGTGGTGAGCTCGGCGATGATGCGCTCGACGCCGTGCATCGCGTCGGTCTCGCGGCGGCGTTTCGTCAGCGCCGTCGACAAAAGTGATGTCGGGCGCACGAACGACTCGCCTTGATCCAGTTGGTCAAGCAACGGCGTAAGCCGCGCCAAATTCTCGGTGGAGGCGGCTTCCGCACCTGCCCACGACGTCAGTCCGAGTCGGTGTCCGAGCCGACGTGCGAACGCGAAGATCTCGAACTCGCCGGTTTCGGCAGAGTCGGCAGGCATTCCGAGCGGGGCATGCTGCGCAAGCTGGGCAAGCTCAGCTAGCTGCGCGTCGACAGCCGTGCCGAGATGCTCGAGGTACTCTTCTACATCTTCGCGGGCGAACAGGTCGTGGGGGAAGGTGCGCCGACCGATGACCATCTCGGTAGGCAGTTTTCGTTTCATGACCAGCTCGTAGGTGGCCAGTCCGAAGCTCGCCTGTGATTCTTCGAGTCGATAGAGCGCACGCACACCGTCGGGCGAGAACACGCAGAACAGTCTGTAGCCGAGCGCGTCGACTACAAAGGTATCGCCGTGGCGACGCCGCGACCTGGCGAAGAACTGGGTCGGGTTCGTCAGCAACGCGGCACCCGCGCCGAGCCAGGGGAGGCGGCCGACCCGGGGCGGCATCGGGTCTACCGTGGGCAAACGGGGCAAACGGGGCAAAGAGGGCAAAGAGGGCAAAGAGAGCCGAGAGTTGGAAACCGCCACGACGGCAACGTAGCGGCGGGCCTGAGTCTTTGCAGCTTTTGAAGCACGCTGAGCGCGCCCCCGCTTTCGGGTGTTCTTGTCTATCTACCTGCGCGCAGGTAGATAGATGGGATGGCACGAGTAGCAAGAGAACCGAGCGCCCGTTCCGAAGCCACCCGAGCGTCCATCCTCAAGAACGCAGAGCGGCTGTTTGCCGACATCGGTTTCGACAAGGCCAGGCTCGAAGACATCGCCGAGGCCGTCGGCATTCGCCGTGCTTCGATCGTCTACTACTACCGCGACAAAGCAGAGGTCTACGACGCCGTGCTGCAGGGCGTGTTCGGCGACTTCCGCCAACGCCTCGATACCGCCTTCAAGAAACCTGGAACTCTCCACGACCGGATCGAGGCCGCCATCGCGGCTTGGGTGGACTACATAGGCGAGCGCCCGACGTTCGCGCGAATCCTGTTGCGAGAAGTCGCGAACGGCCCGTCGGAAGCCGGCTCCGCTGCGGGGCCGCACATCGTGCCGTTCATCCCGCTCGTGCAGTCCTTTATCGACGACAACGCCGACTCGATGGACGAGTTGCGCAAGATAGATCCCGCGCATGTGGCGGCCACGATCGCGGGTGCGACGATCTTTTTCGTTGCCGGCTTACCGGTTCTCGTCGGTACGGCGGGCTTCGACCCGCTCAGTTCGGAGCACTGGGCGGCACACCGTGAAGAGGTGCTGCGTATTGCCCGAAGGCTGCTGCGAGAGGGAAACGACAGCGATGGTGGCGAATGATTCGTCGGCGTCGCGGCCCTCGTACTGGGTCGCAGCCGCGTCGAGCCGGCAGGGCGGCGACGACGCAGCGGGTCCGTAGGGGGGAACGTTCATGACGACGGGCACCGACACCACGACTGACGCCGGCTTCGATCCATTCGAGGAGTTCAACCGCGCGCAAGGCGCGGGCACCGTTCGCGATCCGTACCAGCGTTGGCGCGAACAACGTGCGCGGGCGCCGGTCGTAGAAGAGACCGTTGCTGCGCTCATCGGCGACGAACAGGCTGCGGCTCTCGGCGCCGATTTGACCGTCTACTCGGCGGTGACGTACGACGCCGTCACGGAGATCCTACGAGACCCTACACGATTTACGTCGTCCGGATACGCCATGACCATGGGCCCTGTCCTTGGCTCGACGATCCTCGAGATGGATCCGCCCACGCACACGCAGTATCGCGGACTTATTCAGCAAGCCTTCTCGCGCCGCGCCCTCGAGCGCTGGGAGCACGAGTTGGTCAAGCCGATCATCGACGAACACATCGATGCGTTCGTTGCGTCCGGTCGCGCCGAACTGGTCAGGCAGCTGACGTTTCCGTTCCCCGTTGCGGTCATCGCAGGAATGATGGGACTTCCGGACGAGGATTGGCCGCGCTTTCATCGTTGGGCGGTCGAACTGATCAGTGTCGGCTTCAATCCGGAACGCGGGCTCGAAGCGTCGCAGAAACTACGGCGACTGTTCGCCTCCGTGTTGGCCGAGCGCCGCACGACTCCGCGAGACGACCTGGTGACATGCCTTGCTGAGGCCGAACTTGACGGTGATCGGCTGAGCGACGAGATGATCTACTCGTTTCTACGCTTGCTCGCGCCGGCCGGTGCCGAAACCACGTATCGTTCATCTAGCAATCTTCTGTTCGGACTGCTCAGCCAACCGGAACAGCTGCAAGCTCTTCGCGCAGACCGTTCGCTGATGGACGCCGCGATCGACGAGGGCGTGCGTTGGGAATGCCCACTGACGGGCATCATTCGCACCGCCACCTGCGACACTACCGTCTGCGGCGTCGCGCTCCCCGAAGGCGCATTCATTCACGTTAATCTCGGAGCCGCGAATCACGACGATACGCGTTGGGATGATGCCGACGTTTTCGACATTCATCGCCCGCATCGCCAAAACACAGCGTTCGCCTCGGGCCCGCATACTTGTCTGGGGATGCATCTGGCGAAAATGGAAACGCGTGTGTTTCTCGATGCGCTCCTCGACCGACTTCCCAATCTACGACTCGACCCTGACGCGAAGGATGTGCACATCACCGGTTACATGTTCCGTGCGCCGCGCGAACTGCCGGTCGTGTTCGATGCGTGATCTGGTTGCCTGTTTTGGCTACGTGAGTTGGTCGCGCGAGTTGCACTGATCCATGAGTTTCACCGAAGTACGAACTACGGCGCGACGGCCGACGACCTGTGTGGGAGCGCCGCATGGACGCTAACGGTCGAAGCGGCTGGCTCATGGGGCTCGACATCGGCGGCTCCGGCGGTCGCTGTTTGCTGCATGCGCCCGGCAGTGGCGCCATCATTGTTGCTTCGCGACCCTGGGCGCCGCGTGCGGCACCCGATACAGCCGGTCTCGGTTTCGAATTTGACTGCGATCAGGCGCTGCATGCGCTCGCCGCGGCGACGCGCGAAGCGATGCGAAAGGCAGGCATCGAGCCGACGGACGTATCTGCAATCGCCTGTTCTGCGATGCGAATCGGCACGGTATTGCTTGGCGAGAGCGCGCCGCTGTTTGCGACGACCAACCGAGATGCGCGCGCCGTTCTAGAAGGACTCACGTTGGCCGCTGAGCACGGCGATGTCCTGTACGCACGAACCGGTCGTTGGCCTTACCCGATCTTCCCCGCCGCCAGGCTGCAGTGGCTGGCGGCGAATCGTCCGGACGACCTTGCTGCGGCCACCGCCTGCGTCGGTCTGAGCGATTGGCTCGGGTGGGCACTCACCGGCGAAGTCGCGACCGATCCCACGCAAGCCGGCGAGACCTTGGTCTACGACCTCGCCGAGCGACGTTGGGCGGACGATCTCATCTCGACGCTCGGGCTGCCTCGAGAGCTATTCCCAGCAGTTCGCGAGCCCGGTACGGCGTTGGGCAACATCACGACGCAGGCTGCCGACGCCTTCGGCCTACGCGCAGGGACTCCGGTTTTCATGGGCGGCGGCGATTCGCAGTGCGCGATGCTGGGCGGCGGCGTCGGCCATTCCGCCCATGCGGCCGATGCTTCAACATTTGCGATCGTCGGTGGAACGACGGCGCCCGTCACCGTTCTCACCGACAGCGTGCCCCACGACCGACGACAACGACTCTGGGCCGGCCACTATCTGCACGAGGGCTCCTGGATGCTCGAGAGCAACGCCGGACCGCTCGGCGAAACCTTGGATTGGCTGGCGGGTGTACTGCACCCGGGTGCACGTGAACCGGTGGCGAAGTTGCTGGCCGAGGCCGAGCTCGTCACATCGGGCGACGCAGGATTCTTCTCTACTGTCGGCGTGCAGGTGCAGGATGCGAAGAATATGGGTCTGCCGACCGGCGATCTCACGCTGACGCACGTGACCATGGCGCCCGGCGAAAGCGGTCGCCCGCATCTGTCTCGCGCGGTGGTTGACGGCTTGGCGTACGGGATCAAAGCGAACGTCGCGCAGTTGGTCGAAGGTTCGGGCCACGAGCCGCGCGAAGTCGCACTGGCCGGAGGATTGTCGCGCAGCGCGGTGTTCGCTCGCACGCTGGCCGATGTTCTCAATGTCCCGATTCGCATCGCGCCGTCTGCCCATACCAGTGCGCTCGGTGCCGCGTTGTTGGCCGGTATCGGTGCGGGGACGTTTGCCGATCTCCGCGAAGCGGCGCAGTCGGCCGCCGATGCCGGAACTATCGTCGAGCCGGCGAGTGACGGGGTTTCGCGGTACGCGACGTTGTATCCGAGTTGGTGCGAACAGCGTGTGCTCAAGAGCGAGGCCGCCGCGAAAGCGTCGGACCAGGCGATCGGACTCGCGCTCGCGACCAACGACGCGCAAGCGCGCCCCGCGCGCGGGAGCTTCAGGCCCAAGATTCTCGTGACCGCCGACATCGACGAGTCCTCGCTCGAGCGGCTGCGCGCGATGGGTGAAGTCGAGTACGCCAGCTTCCGTGAGGTCGCGCGGTTGCTGACCGGGCCGTCGTTGGTCGAAGCGCTCGACGGCGTTCATGTGTTCATCACCGAGGTTGATCTCGTCGATGCCGCGGCGCTCTCGAAGCTCACGGATCTCCGCGTGATTGCGGCCTGCCGCAGCGATGCGGTCAACGTGCACGTCGATGCGTGCACGGCCTTCGGTATTGCGGTGCTGAACGCGCCCGGCCGCAATGCCAACGCGGTGGCCGACTGCGCGGTCGCTTTTGCACTGATGCTTGCGCGAAAGCTTACGGCCGCGAATGCGTTTCTTCGCGCGCCCGGAGGGCAGGCCGGTGATATGACGCGTATGGGACATGCGTTCTCTACGCTGCGCGGTCACGAACTGAGCGGTATTACTGTGGGCTTGGTCGGACTCGGTGCGGTCGGCAAACAGGTGACGGCTCGCTTGGCGGGCTTCGGCGCCGATGTGCTGGTGGCAGATCCATTCATCGACCGCGCTGCCGCCGAGCGCGTCGATGCACGACTCGTGTCGCTCGAAGAGCTTTTGCGCACGAGCGATATCGTCAGTCTGCATGCCGCGGTGACCGACGAGACGCGCGAGATGATCGGTGAACGTGAGTTCGCCCTCATGAAGCCGGGCAGCGCGCTGATCAATACCGCGCGTGCGGCGCTCGTGGACGAGGACGCGTTGGTTCGGGCGTTGTCCGCCGGCCATCTCGCAGGCGCGGCACTCGACGTGTTTCGCGTTGAACCGCCCGCGGCCGACGATCCTTTAGTATTGATGGATAACGTGATCACAACGCCGCATGTTGCTGGAAATACTGCGGAAGTCTCACTTCATCAGGGCCGAATGATCGCCGAAGATCTCGAGCGGCTTCTCGCCGGCGTCTCGCCGCTGCATGCGCTGAATCCGACCGTGCTCGAGACGTTCTCGTGGACGAAGCCGCCGCTGAGACCCTCGCAAGAACGCGTAGACGAACTTCGTGCCTCCGCGAATGCGGCGGTCTCCGACTTACAACGAGACACGGGAGCCGGCGCAGACAGCGTCGCGATGCCCGACGTCTCCTCGAATGGAACACTGAGTGCGCGAGCGCAGGCGGCACGCGAGCGCATGAGCGCCATTCTCGAACTCTTCTGCGCCGGCATTGCCGGCGACGACCGAATACGCAGCTTCTCGACCGAAAATGCCGGCGACGTTACTTTGCACTTCCGACTCACCGACCTCGACCTGGATTTCTATTGTCGCCTCGCCGGCGCGGACCTCAGCGCTGGTGTTGCGGCGCCCACGCCGGCGGCGCAAGTGCTGCTGCGCATGCGCGCCGACATTCTCGACGGCATGTTCACCGGCCGCCTCAATCCCATGGAAGCTGCGATGGACGGGCGTCTGTCGTTTACGGGCGACGCCGCGAAGGCGATGACCCTGCAGCAACTCGAGGGCGATCTCGACAGACTCTATCGCGCGGCGCGCGAGCAAGCCGGTGATCCCGGCGATCTCAGCGCGCTCGGCGGTGCGTCCCAGTCATCATCTGTGGCTGCGGGTGCGTCGGGTGCCTCGGGTGCTATAGGCGCCGACGACCGTCGCGCCGATGTCTGCGCCATTGTTACCGAGCTGTATCAATCCGAGTTGATCACGGCGACGGGCGGTAACGTGAGCGTGCGATCGAACGCCGGATCCGATCAACTTTGGATTACGCCGAGTCGAATGTTCAAAGGGGAGATGACGCCCGACCTCATCGTCGGCATCGACATGGATGGGACGCCGCTCGACGAAGAGGCGCGCTCGCCGTCGAGCGAATGGCTGATGCATGCCGCGATCCTCCAAGCGAAGCCTGAGGCGGAAGCCGTGATCCACTGCCACGCGGCAAATGCGACTATCCTGGCGAATGCTGACTTGCCGTTCCTGCCGATCTCGACCGAAGCGGCGTTCTTTGCCGACATTCCGCGCGTCCCGTTCATCATGCCGGGCACTGCGGATCTCGCTCGGGCCGTAGGTGCTGCGATCGGTGACGGTTGGGCGGTGTTGATGAAGAATCACGGCCTGATCGTGGCCGGCCGCAGTCTTCGCGCGGCGGCCGACATGGCCGAAGTCATCGAGCGCAGCGCCGAGGTCATGCTCGGGTGTTACGCCGTGGGGAAGGAGCCTCCCGTGTTGCCCGACGACGTGATCGCCACGTTGCGCAAAATGGGAGACATGGTGGCTTAACACATGCGACAGGTTCAGCGCGAGTTTCCTTTCCCCATTCCCTTCGGCTGGTTCCAGCTCTGCTTTTCGGACGAGTTGGCGGCCGGCGAGATTCGATCTGTCCATTACTTCGGACGCGACCTGGTCGTCTTTCGTGGTGCCGACGGGACGCCGCGTTGCTTCGATGCGTATTGTCCTCACCTCGGCGCGCATCTCGGCGTAGGGGGTGCGTTGATCGACGACACCATTCGCTGCCCCTTCCATCACTGGCGCTTCGACAAGCAGGGCCGTTGTGTGGACATTCCATACGCCAAGCGAATTCCACCGGCGGCAAAGGTCCGTACGTATCCCGTGATCGAGAAGAGCGGGATGATTTTCGCGTGGTACCATCCGGGTGAAGAAGACCCGATGTGGGCCTTGCCCGACATCCCCGAGTACGGCGACGATGCCTGGACGCCGTACGAGCGGCGAGAATGGATCGTCAAGTCGCGCAACCAGGAACTCGCCGAGAACACGGTCGATCAGGCGCACTTCCGTTATGTGCACGGCACCAACACGGTCGCGGACACCGACATCTCGCTCGAAGGCCCGCTCATGAAGGTGATCTCACGTTCGAAGGTCGGCAGCGTCGACGGCGAAGCCGATGGAGTCATCGAGATCAATGTGCACGGCTTCGGCTTCGGAATGACGCGCTTCACGGGAGTGGTCGAGACCTTGGTACTTACTTCGGGAACGCCGATCGATGACGAGCGCGTTCACATGCATCTGGCCTTCACGGTGCGCAAGCTGCCCGACTCCGATTCCACCAAAGGGCTAGGCAAGGCCTTCATCGACGAGATTGAGCGGCAGTTCGGTCAGGACATCCCCATCTGGGAGAACAAGATCCATCACGAGCGCCCGGTGCTTTGCGACGGTGACGGGCCGATCGCCACCGTGCGGCAGTGGGCCAAACAATTTTACGTAGACGCCCCCGCCTGAGGGCCGCGAACGCTTTGCATGGCACGAGCGGCGGCGAGCAGCTGCGCGCGCTTTGCGCGCTAATCGCTCCTCTCAATGCTCGAGTGCGACTTTTCCCTTGCCATCGCCGCGTCCGCCAATTTATGGTGGCTTCAAAGGGGATACTCCATGGGAATGAACACCAGCCGAACTGCACTGATTGGCTCGCTTCTGCTCGTCTTCCTGAACATCTCGATCATCGGCTCGTTTGGCGTCGCCGACGCAACGGTGACGAAGCTCGAGAGGAAGTGCGCAAGTAAGCTGGGAAAGAGCTCGGCGAAGCTCAGCGCGACCGCGATCAAGTCACTCGCAAAGTGTCGCAACAACGACATCTCCGGCAAGACGATCGGTGCCTGTCCAGACGCGGTTGCCACCGACAAGATCAACAGTGCGTCGGTGAAGTTGCTTCTGTCTGCCGAGAAGAGCTGCGGCAGTACCTGTGGAACGACCCAGACCATCTCCTGTTTGGCCGATTCACTTTGTCCTCCCAACGGAATCGCGCCCGAATCCTGCGACGGTGACGGGCAGGGCGGTAGTCGCTTCGATATGGCGAACATCGGATTCCCGGGTGCTTTCTGTGAGTCGGTGGTTCTTGGACCGATCACGACGAAGTCCGAGCTCGCGACGTGTGTGGACACGGTCGCGCGCGACGGCAGCGACGAGCTGATCGATCTCGTCTACGGATCCATCGTCAACGCTTCCGGCATCAGCAGCGGTGCGGTCTCTTGCCTCGCGTCTCTGTCGAAAGCATCGGCGAAGTTGGCTGCGACGATCGTCAAGGGCGTCGGCAAGTGCCGCGATTCCATCAACAAAGGGAAGGTTCTCGGCGATCCGTCGCAATGCACCAACGACGACGCCAAACTGGCGGCGAAGATCGCCAAGTCGGACCAGAAGCTCCGCGATACGGTCGCCGCCAAGTGCAGTGAACCTCAAATTCTCGAGCTCGATCTGTGCGGCGCCGGCGTTGGCGGTACCGCTAACGTCACCGACGCGCAGAACTGTCTGTCCGATGCGATCTCGGAACTGGCCGACTCCGCGTTGATACCGGCCGATCGAACCTACACCAGCGCGTCTCTCATCGAGGCTGCGTACCCGCCGCAACCGACTTGCGGCGACGATGTCGTCAACCAGGACGCGACCACGACGTTACCGCTCGGCGAAGAATGCGACGGCGCCGATGACGGTGCTTGCGTGGGCGCCTGTGCACCTCCGGGCGATGTCTTCCAGTGCACTTGTACGGATTCGCCTCGCGCCAAGTTGTTCGTCAACTTCTTCGGCAACGACGCGACCGACACCGACGCGGGCTGGACGGGCTTGTCGCACAATCAGAAACTCGCGCAGAACTCCGGCTATCTAACGAGCTTGGACAACTGCGACTGCGGCGGTTTCACCGATGCGACGTGTACCGGCGGATCTACCGATCCGATCTGCGATGCCGTTGGCGCTCAGCTGCCCGTGTGCTCGTGGGAGCCCGGCAGCGCGACTCGTTGCGATGACCACGGAAATACCGACGGCGCCGACACGAACTCCGACTGTTGGATCTGTGACGGCTCTTCAGTCAACGCGGGGGCGACGTGCGGATCCGGACTCGATTGCCAGTCGCAATGTTTCGGCGGCGGGGGAACGCCGACCGGCCCGTGTTCCGCGCAGACCGACTGCGCGGTCGGCGAAATCTGTCGCGGGCGTTGTGACAAAGCACAGACCTGTAAGCTGACGTTCGACGGTGGGCCGCTCGCCGTCAACACGGCCGGCACGGCAGTGTGTACCGTTCAGGTCTACAAAGAGCCGGTCAGCGGGACGCGCAACATCATCACCGGTGAGCACGAGCTCAGCTATCAACTGCTGTCGCGCGTTCATCTTGCCGAGAGCAATTTCCGTCCGTGTCCCGTGTGTGGGGGGTTCTGCGTCGGCGGCAAAAATGACCTGCGTGTCTGCCAAGGACGTTGCTCAGTCAGCGACGATCTGTGTCGCTTCGATACCGATTGTCCGGGCGGTGAGACTTGTCTCGAGGCCAGCCCCGATTGTCCCGGTGGAAGCTGCGAACTCAGTCTCGTGTGCGGCGCAAAGGAATCAGAGAACCCCGGCTTGACCGGCAAGCCGTGCGCGATCACTTACGACGATCCGCTCTACGGCAGTATCTCGAGTGACTGCCTGCCATTCGTCGGCAAGAACATCACCGGCAACGGCTTCGAAGTGGACTTCTTCCCATCGACGCACGCTGCACAAACCTTGGATTCGACGGTTCCGTGTACCAAGCCCGGCTTCGAACTACTCGACTGTCCCTGTCCCGACGGAGGCGGAGCGCCCACGGCGCCGAACTCCTGCGCTCCCGCTTGCGATGCGGGCATCGATTACGGGATAGGCTGCGCGGTTGGGAACTCTTCGGGGCTCGGCACCAGTTGCGCGGGCGGCGTGAACGTCGGGAAACTCTGCGACGAAGACTCTGATTGTCCCGGTAGCGACTGCTCGGACAATCCCACGCATTGTAAAGGCGATCCCGCCTTCGACCGCTTTACCTGCAATACCAACGCGGACTGCGGAGTCGGCAGCTGCGAAGATGCATGTCTCGGTGGCCGTTGCCTGCCACTGTGCATCCCGGACCCGAGCGATGCGGAAGACGGCTTGTGTGCCGACGGCCCGCCGACCTATCACTGCGAAGGGGCGCTGTTCGAATTCCTCGCGTGCTCGGAAGCAGCGGCCAAGGGCACCTGCACGGCGACATGCAGCACGAGCGGCGCGCCTTGCCTGACGCTCGGCGATTGTCCGTCCGGCGAGACCTGTAATGGACCGTGCCTGCTTCAGGAAGCTTGCGAGTCAGGGAACGATGCGGTGATGGGAACGACCGATGACCAAGAGGGCGCAGGAAGCTGTGTTCCGGACGCGCGTTCCTGTTTCCTCGATCCGATCCCGGGCGAGGGCGGTTCGACGGTGAACGGCAAGGGCGACCACACCGATTGGTTTACGGTGGGCATGTACTGTTTCGAGGACGGCGGCGCCAGCGTGATCAACAACGGCGCCGGCTTCGGCGGTCCAGGACGTAGTCGGCGCAAGGGCACGACCGTGGTGAACGTTCCGTCTATTCCGTAGCCCGCCGAATCATGGCGGGAACTTGGATAGAATTTTCTTGACCGCGCGCTCGATGCGCGCAGCGGCTTGTTCGGGCGTATGATCTTCGATGACCGGTGTGCGCGCTGCGCCGCGCCACAGGGGCTCTCCGCCGCTTGGTGGAAGCATGCCGATCGCGAGCGTGCCTTCTTCATACTCTTCGACGATAGAGCCGCTACCGCCGCCGTACGATGCGCCGAAGTCGTCTGCTCTGCCGAGGCCTGCGCCGAAGCCGCGCTGTCCGTCGAGGTCTGACGATTCTAGCTTGTGTTTGACCGCGCCGTGGAAGGCGACGAGAAAGTCCGCGTCCTTGGCCGCTACCGCGCGATAGCCCTTGGCGTTGAGCTGACTGGAGATCGACTTGCGGATTCGTGCCTCGGCAGAACTCGCGTCGAGTACCGCGCTCCCGCTCGTCACACGCGAGTCCTCCGACCACGCATAGGTTCGCAGAGCGTCGAAGTTCGTCTGATAATCGAACTCGGTTCGGACCTGGAACTCGGAACAACTCGAAGTCGCTGCCGCTATGAGGACAGCTAGCGACAGGGTTCTTGCGAAGGTAATCACGTCTTCTCTTTAGACCGATCCGGGTCGGAGTGGAAGCGACTTGCGACGGGGCGCCCACGTTGCTGGGCGTCGCGGAGCGTTACGCCGTCGCCTACTTGTGCACAACGTAGGTGGTCGTGATGGGTGCCTTTACGGCGCGTCCCTCTGGAATTCTGGTTTTTTCGTCCGCGAGGCCGTTCGCGACGGCTGCCTTGGCAGGGCTCCAGGTCGATCCGATGCGATCGAGGACATCGCGCAGCGATTCTCCGCGCGCGGCCGTTGCGACCGTGAGACGAGTGGCCTTGATGCGCTCGCGGTCGGCCGCCGTGAGGGCGTTGAAGCTTCTTGCGCCGGCTTCGAAGTTCGGTAGGAATTCCAGGTAGACGTCCGGGTTTGCGACTCCGAAGATCTCGAAGACGAGGTCGTGGTGGACGATCCACGTGACATGGATGGCCGTGAGACCATCGCCCGATGGGACCAGCCTTGCGACGCGGGTCGCGGGCAGCCCGTTGACGATTCGACGACTGACGTCGTCGAGCGTGAAGCCGAGCGCCTTGCGCCGAGTGGATGCGGCGATCAATGGATCGTCGCCCTTGCCGAGTAGCTGCATGAACAGCGCTGCTTTTCCCGTGGGGTCGACGCCGGCGACCGCGCCGCGGGAGTTCTGCAGTCCCCAACCGTCGGGGAAGACGATTACGAAATCGAGGTCGGCGTGGAGAAACCGATTGTCGTCGAACACGCCGTCTCGCGGGTTCTCGCCTACCAGTAGTCCTTCTAGGCGTCGGTAAAAGCTCGGCTGGTCTAGCGACGCCGTCGGCGTTTGTGCCACCGAGAGCGAGCGTGCGTGCTTCGTCGAGGCCTCGGCACGTTCGGGCGTCGATGGATGCGTGTCTAGAAAACCCGCTTGGTGAACGTGCCCGGTCGAGAGCTTCTCGCTTCGCGAGAGCGTGTCGAGCATCGCAGACATGCCGGCCGGCGACCATCCTGACTTGGCCGCGAGCCCCATGCCGAGCCTATCGGCCTCACGTTCCTGTTCTCGGCTATACCCCGCGAGTACTGCGCCGGTGGCGACTTGTCCGACACCGGTGATCAGACCACCGATGCGCGGCGCGAGAATGCCCGTTGCCGCGCCGGCGATGCCCGTCGCGAGTGTGAACGGACTTGTGAGAATGCTGCGGGTTCGTTGGTGCAGCGAATGTTGTGCCGCGACGTGGCCGATCTCGTGCCCCATCACGCAAGCCAGTTCATCTTCGCTGTTGAGATAGGCGAGAAGACCGCGCGTCACGTAGACGAACCCGCCCGGCAGCGCGAGCGCATTGGGGACGTCCGAATCGAGAACCTTGAATGTGTACGAGGTATTGGTCGAGGGGAGCGCCGCAACGAGACGGGCTCCGATCTCTTCTACGTACCCGACGAGGGCTCGATCCTCTACCAGCCCCATATATTCTTCGATGGACCGTGCGGCATCGCTGCCGAGTGCGTGCTCGCGCGCACTCGAGGACAACGTGATCTCGGGGCTTCCCGTGACTGCGTTCAGGGCGCAGCCTGTGGTGGAGGCGACGGCGAATACCATCGCGTACGCCAACCCGCGCACGAAGCGGCTTCGGCCGGCGCGGTGCGCGGCGTGAGGCGCCACGGCTAGCGTTTCCCTTTAGTAGACGCGGTTAGGCGAGCGGCGACACGATTGGCCCAGAACTCGAACGCTTCGCGCATGGTCGCCCAAGAAGCAGGACCGGTCGCGCCGAAGTCAGTGCTGATGCGTCGATCGATAGCGGCGAACAGAACTTCGCCCGTCTTCGCATCTTCGATCTCCATTTCGATGGCGGCTGCGCCGAGCAGCCGACGAACGGCATCCGTCGGCTCGCGATCTTCCGACAGCAGTTTGACCGGCGGGATTGACGTCGCGAACACGTCGAGAGGGACGTCGGACTCGCGCACGTCGGTCAGTCCGAGATGTATCACCAGCGCTGCTCCGTTCGGTTCTTCGACGATCGCGTAGTCGTTCTCGAGTTGTGCGCGCAGAGCGAAGTATAGATCGTCGGCGACTCGCTGCAGTTCAAGCGCTTCGATATTCCCCAGGCTGTCGTCGCGCGTGCGCCAGATATGAATGCGGTCGAACGCGATACCTTCTGACTCCGCGATGCGTCGATTCGGTGCTTCGTATCGGAGTCGGCCTCGATTTCTCGTATCGGCGGAGAGCACGCTGTAGTCGCTCAGGAATCCGGAACGGATCATCGCCGTCGTCGGCGGAGCGTTCACGGTGGTCGTCGAGCAACCGCCAAGCAACGCTGCGATCAGAAGAACTCCCATGCGGGCGGGCTTTCTCGAGCTGCGTTCATAGGTCATCGGCAGATCACCTTTACGTCGGATTCACATGCGTAGATGGGATTTCCACGACCGTCGCGGCCGATTCGCGATGTGCATACTCCTCGAACGCTGCGACTGACCGTGGGTTCTCCGCCGCGTGCGCTGCACTTGCGCAGACCGTCGTCTTGAGCCGCTGTGAGTGCGACTTGGCAACAGTCTCTCCGATTGCGGAATTCGTAGTCCGTCTCGGCGTTTCCCGATACGGAATCTGCCATGGCGCCCCAAGCGGCAGTGCTCGAGAGCATTACGACGGTTGCAATTGTGGCTGCCAGTCTTCGTCGCATCGCAGCCGCAACGATGTCGCCGGGTGCCGCGAGATGCAAGTGTTGAGCGACCCACTTTGTCCTCGGTGCGGCCACCGCTATCATTGTTCGGTCCGACGGAGGGAACCTTTGACTAGATTGACACGATCCGCGCTCGCGACGCTCGGACTCGGCATGGCTTTGTGGTCGGCGCACGTCTCTATCGGGCGAGCCGAATCGACCGATTCGCACGGTTCCCCCGGTTTCGCCGGTTCGTACGATTCCCCCGGTTCGCACGGTTCAATTGACGCCGAGCCGGGCTCGGCTCGCGACGGCGCGACGACGCTGGCCGACGTCCTGCGTGAGAGTGTCGAGGTCAATCTCGATCTGCGCGCCGAAGAGCGTATCGTGGCTGCCGGACGCGCTGACGTGCTGCTCTCCATCGCGCGTCTTTTGCCTCAAGCGCGCGCGTCCTATCTGGCGAGCATCATCGACGAGGATCGTGCGATTGCAGGGCAGGGCGACTCGCCGGAGCGCGTACAGTCGGGCCGAGCGGAGTTGAGCCAGGTCCTGTTCGACGAACGGCTTCTTGCCGATGTGACCGTTCGAAAGCATGTGCTGGCAGCAAGAGAGGCCGTCAGAGATCAGATCCGCCTCGATGTCATTCAAGGTACCGGTGTCGCGTTTCTCGAGTCGCTGCGTGCGCGCGCTTCGCAGCGCATTCAAGACGAGAACGAGAGAGTCACGCGAGAGAACCTCAAGGTCGCCGAGACGCGAAGGAAGGTCGGGAGCGCGGCAGCGGGCGAAGTGTATCGCTGGCAGAGCCAACTCGCTCGAGATCGGCGATCGGCAATCTTTGCGCTTCGCGATCGGCGTCAATCCGAAATTGCACTCAATCGGATCTTGAACCGACTGCCGGAATCTCCGCTCGATCTCGATTCGCGAGTGCTCTCGCCGATTACGCACGTATTCGCAGATGTGAACGTTCGCGTTGCACTCGATACATCGGAAGGTTTTCGGGCCACGCGAGATTGGTTGGCCGGGCAGGCGCTGGCACACGCACCCGAGTTGCGAGAGATTGCCGAGCAACTCGAGGCGCGACGGCGTGTGCTCGCGTCGGCGGAGCGTGCCTACTGGGCGCCCACGCTGTCGCTCAACGGAGTCTATGACCGCGCGATCAACAGGGACGGTGGAGGCTCGGACCTACCTTCCGCCGAGGACGATGAAGAGTGGACCCTCGGCTTGCGCGCGAGCATTCCGTTGTTTCAGGGGGGGCGGCGACTCTTCGACTTGCGGCAAGCGCGCGAGCAGCTAAGCGAACTGCGGATTCGTCAGGATGCGACGCGCAGACGAATCGACGAGCAAGTGCGCACGTCGGCCTTCCAAGTGTGGTCGAGTTTGCTTGCGATCGAGCTCTCGAAGACGGCTGCCGAAGCTGCCGCGCGCAACCTCGAATTGGTGACCCTCGCCTACAGTCGAGGAACGGTTTCGGTCGTGGACCTACTCGATGCGCAGGGTGCGGCGACGACATCAGCCGACGAGGCGGAGAACTCGACGTTCGATCACCTGATCGACCTGCTGGCTCTGCAGCGTTCGTTGGGGCGATTCTGGATGTTCCTTTCTGAAGAGGAACGCGGCGCCGAGCGAGCCGATCTACATCGGCGCCTCGGAATCAACTGACAGCCGAATAGATCGCGACTACTCGGCCGGCACGGCGCTGTGGACTTCGAGGCCTTTCAGGCCGTCTTTCTCGTGGGTTCGCCCGGTCAGCTTCGCTTTCGCGCCCGCGAGCTTCTTCACCGCCTCGAAATCCTCTTCAGCCCCATGCTTCGGATACAGCAGATAGACGGCGCCGTCGTCGGTGAGCACGCCAAGCGGCATGTTGTGTTCCGCGCATTTTTGCGCGCAACGCTTGTGTGACGGTCCGCGCGCGTCGCGGCCGATGTAGCAGGCCATGTCCAGGATCTCGCCGACCACCTCGTCGGTGGCGTGTGCGGCGGGCGGAAGCGGCAAACTGAGGGCGAAAACGCCCATGAATGCGACCAAGGTCGGAATGAGTTTCATGTAGGGGCTCCTCAACTGCATGCCAGTGTACTCGCTTCGCCCGCCGGGGTGAACATCTTCCGCCATCGGACACCCCTAGATCGGGGCGACTGGCAGCTCATTTGCACATATAATGCCAGGGGCGCTGCAGCCGGTAGCCGGCCCGCGACACGCGGCGCACAGCGGCAAGGCGAGATGGAGAGGTGTTGATGCGGAGTGTGGGATTGAGATTGTCGTGCGCGCGGTTCTCGCGGCGAGTGTCTGTGATGCTGGCCGGCGGCCTCTGTCTCGGGATGATCGGGTGTGCCGGCGATGGACCGCCTCCCGGAATGGGAGCGTCCACGACGACTGTTCCTGTCGGCAGCGCGAGTCTCGCGATGATCCAACAGAACGTCTTTACTCCGAGCTGTGCGATCCTCGGTTGTCACAATGCGCTGACGCAGTCCGGCGGACTCAGCCTCCAGGACGAAGCCGCGAGTCACAGCGAGTTGGTGGGACAGGTATCGACCTGCGCCGGCCGAGTTCTGGTCGTCGCGGGCAATCCCGATGCGAGCTATTTACTCGACAAGCTCGGAGTCGGCGTTCAGGCGCCGTGTGGTATGGTCATGCCGACCGGACTGCCCGCGATCGGCGCCTCCGATATCCAACTGATTCGTGACTGGATTCTCGACGGCGCTCCACAAGCGGCGTTCACGACCGGCACGGCCGCCACAACCGGCACGACCAGTACCACACAGATGAGGAATCCATCATGAGACCCATGGAACGCATGAACGCGAAGCAGTGCTTGGCGCGCACCGGCTGCGATGGCACGCGAATGGCGCTCGCCGCACTGACGCTGGTTGCAGCGCTAATTGCCCCGCCTGATGTTTCGGCGGAGCCCTACATGGCGCTGCGCGAAGGCTCGAGTTGCGCCGATTGTCACACCAATCGCACCGGCGGGGGAATGCGAAGCTTTCTCGTCGAGATGCACTCTGCGGACGTGCTCCACATCAAGGACGGCGAAGGCATCTTTCCCGAGCCCGACGAACGTTTCTCGCCGCAGATCGCGAGCTGGTTGCGCATCGGTGCTGATTTTCGCGTGACCGACCGGCTCGAGTTCCAAGACGATCCCGATGCCCAGGGTCGTGTCGACAACAATACGGCCTTCAGAGAGATCGAGAGCAACGATATCGATGTAGAGCAGGCAACGGTCTACGGTTCGCTCACGCTCATTCAGGATTACCTCACGTTCTACGTTGACGAGCGCTTCGCACCCGGCGGTGCCGACAACCGTGAGGCGTTCGGAATCATCGACCAGATGCTGCCGGGCGAGACGTACATCAAAGCCGGGCGCTTCTTTCCTGCCTGGGGGCTGAAGCTTCAAGACGACGAAGCGTTCGTGGGCGCGGCGTCCGGTTTCAATTTCGATCGAACGGTGACGGGTTTGGAAGTCGGTCGCGGCGGCATGGGCCTCAACTGGTTTCTAACCGTTGCCGAGGGCACGGAAGATGACGACACCGATCAGCTTCTGATGGGAAGCGCGTTCTATCTCACGGAGAACGGTTTCATGATGGGCGCGTCGGCGGCGCACGACGAGCCCGACGAGAATGAAATCGACGCGTTCAGTTGGTTCGGTGGGCTTTCCGTCGGTCGCCTCGTTGGTTTGGCGCAAGGCGTCTACATGGATACCGACGTTTCCGGCGTCAATACGCAGTCGTGGGCTGCGTACGGTGAGCTAGACTATCTCATCGGCGGATGGATGAACGCCAAACTGGCTTTCGACTACCTCGACCCCGACGTGGATGTGAGCGACGACGCGCGCAACCGCTTCAGCATCGGAGTAGAGCCGTTTCTCGACGAGTATCTTCAGATCCGTATGTTCTATCGCGTGCTTAACGGCCCGCAAGATCAGCCGGCGGCCAACCGTGATGAACTGACGCTCGAAGGTCACATCTTCTTCTGATGTGCGGCGTTACGGAATAGGCACGCTCTCCCACTCGGAAGAAGCCAGCCAACCGACGAGCGCGACCAATGAGTCGATCTGCTCTTCGGTCATGTGCTGTGCGTACGCAGGCATCTTCAGAGCCTGCCGACCGATGATCGCGCGTGCGACCGGGTTCTTCGTGAAACGATCGCTGATTCCGTTTTCGATCCATTCGCGAAGCTCGACGTCGCTGGTGACCAGTTCCGCATAGTCCTCTCCGAAGAAGCCGGGTACGTAGCCCTTGAGCGACGCCGGATTGGAGACGCCTCCCGTTCCCATCGGCCCATGACAGGAGAAGCAGCCGACTTCGTGTGCGAGGTCCAGGCCCGCAGCGACGACTGCGTCGTCCGGGAACTGCAGCCCGGAGATCGCACGCAACCATTCGATCAATAGATCGAGTTCACGGTCGGTCACGTGTGTCTCGAACGCGGGCATGACCACCGCGCGGCCCGAGTCGTAGCCGGCAGAGTATCCGCTCGGATCGTAGTCGGGTTTTTCGTCGAGTGCGTGGCCGCGCAGGATCCACTCGCGCAGATCCTCCTCGCTCGTCGCCCACATCATCATCTCGCCGCCGGCCAGCGCCGGCACTTCTTCGGACCCGCCTTCATTAAGATTTTCGAAGCCGCCGTTGGCATCGGCTCCGTGGCAAGCGAGGCAGCCGAGGCGGTCGGCGATCAATCGTCCTTCGGCCGCGGGATGGCTATGCGGCGGAAAGATCCAGCGCTTGGCGGTAGGGGCGAGCAGCCATACATGCTCGACCGCAAGGAGAACGACCACCAGGATCAAGAATATACGCCGCATCGTCACTTCCTCGTCATGTTGCGCTGCTGGATTCGTAGGCGCTCGGTTCGATCATACCAGCGTTAAGGGCGAATACGGCTGCCGCGGGTGTCGGCTTCCGTTCGGCTTCTGTTTTGCAAGATAGCTGCCGTAGGAACGCTCGCGCAACGATCGCTCACCGGATTCGGCTCGGCATCGGCGTGGGCGGGGAGCAACCCCGCATGCAGACTCGTATCCCCATTCGTATCATGTTCGCACTCATTGCTTCGCTTTGCGTTCAGTTCGCGAGCCCGCCGGCTGCCAATGCCGGTTCCGGCGACTGCGGCCAGCCGGTAACCGGCGGACCGTCGCCCACCGCGACCGATGCGCTGTACGTACTGCGGGCTGCAGTAGGCATCGATGCCTGCTCGACCGACGTCTGCGACACCGACGGCAGTTGTGTGATTACCGCCGGTGACGCGCTTCGACTCTTGGCGATCGTAACCGGCGGACAGCAGGGGTTGGCCTGCGGGTTGTGCGGGGGATCGACGACCACGACTTCCACCTCGACGACTTCCACGACCATGGAAGCGGCCTCCACGTGGACGGACGTGATGGCGATCTTCGAAGCGCGCAGCTGCGCGCTCTCCGGTTGCCACGGCAACGGCAGCTCAGCCGGCGATCTCGGAGGGCTAGACAACTTTAATTCGGGTCATTCCGAACTGCTCGGGAACAACGTCGACTGCATCGGCAGCGGTTACAATTCGATTGTCGTGCCGTTCAATTCCGATGCGAGCTTCCTCGTTGCCAAGGTGGAAGGATTCCACGATTGCGGATCGAGCATGCCGCTCGTCGGCTCGTCGTTCAGCGCGGACGACATGAACGTGCTGCGCAGCTGGATCGACGCAGGTGCAGCGAAGAACTGAGATCCGATCGTCAGGCCGTCAGGAAATGACCGCTACACCGCCGTCCGCATGCGTGGGCGGCGGTTGTATTTCAGGGAACGATGGAGATCTTTACCGTGCCTTCGCGACGGTCTGCGGCCGCGGCGAACGCAGCATCTACTTCGCTCAGTTTGAATCGGTGGGTTGCCAGGCTTGCCGCGGCTTCTCGATGCTCCTCGAGCAGGCGAACGGCGTAGGCGAAGTCGTCGTCAGCTTTTCTCCGGCCCGGAGACTTCGCATAGCAGTTCGACCAAACCATCGTCGCTTCCTTCATGAGCAGCGATAGCGGTTCGATCTTGGGGCTTTCCAGAAACATGCCCAGTACGAGGATGGTGCCGCCGGGGCGCACCGCGTACGACGCTTCCGAGAGCGTGCTCGCGTGGCCGCCAACGGTTTCCGCGACCACGTCGAAGTCCGTTTGACGCGCCAGCTTGGCGAGCGAACGCGCATCGGCTTCATCTTCGCGCAAGATAACTGTGGCGCCGAGTGCGCGCGCACGGCGTCCTTGGTGCTCGTACCGAGCGGATTGCCACACCTCGGCGCCCATTGCTGTTGCAACGAGCGTGGTGACCAGTCCGATCGTTCCCGCACCCTGTACGAGAACGCGCTCGCCTCTTTGGATGCCCGCGCGCCGAAGTCCATGAACCGCGACCGCGAAGGGTTCGGCGAGCGAGGCGACTTCCGGCGCCAACGCATCGTCGACGCGGTGTAGGCAGTCGGCGCGTACCAGCATTTTTTCTGCGAGCCCGCCGGCTTTGTGTACGCCGTAGATCTCGAGGTCGCGACAACGTTGAGGATTTCCCGATGCGCAGTCACTGCAGTGCCCGCAGCCGATCGTCGGTTCCACGACGACGCGCGCGCCTTCGGCGATCCCATCGACATTCGGACCGAGACGACGGACGCGTCCGCACATCTCGTGTCCCGGGGTGTGGCCGACCGGGACGCCGTCGCCGGCGAGCATGTGTAGATCCGATCCGCAGATTCCACAGGCTTCGATGTCGATGAGGACCTCGCCGGGCCCCGGCTCGGCCAGTTCGATTTCGGAACACTCGATTTGACCGGGACCGCGTACTACGGCGGCATGGATACGCGTCGTCGTCGTCGTCATCGTCATTGTGGCCGACTATAGCATTGGGGCACGCGGGTCTTCTAACGCGCGTATCTGCGAACGCGCCTGCATGCGCGCGCACCTGCATACCGGGGCGCGTCGGCTATCGTCCGTATACGATCAGCAGGATGGCTCATTCGCAGTAGAAGTCGCGCGCCGCGAGCCATTGCGTACAATGCCCCACCGCGATCGCGAGTTTGTCGGGCTGCCCCGAGTAGTAGTGGGTGGCGCCGTCTACTTCGAAGAGTGTCTTGTCCTCGTGCGGAATCGACTCGTAGAGTCGAGACGTATGGCTCGGCGTGCACGCATCGTCGGCCATGTTGCCGATGACGAGGGTGGGGCGATTCGTGCGCGCGCCGTTCTTCACTCCGTGCGCGTTGGTTTGTTCGTAGCTCCACTGAGAGAGCCAACTTCGCAACGTGCAGAAGCGGGCCAGGCCCACCGGACCGTTGTTGACCAGCTGAGGATCTCCGAGATAGCAGCGGCCGGGCTCGCGTTGGTTCGGGTCGATCGTCGGGTCGATGAAGCGTGGGTCCGCCATCGTTCCGTGCACGACGAAGCCGCGTTCTTCGTTTTCGCGACCGCAACTGCGCAAGGCCGATAGTTCCTCGGTCACCCAAGCGCTGATGCGCGCGTTACGCGCGATTTGTGCTGCGCGATAGCGGTCCAGAAATTCTGCGCCGTAGGGAGCCTGATTCGGATTGGCTGGATCGTACAGATCCATGTCCTTGTCGCGCTTGTTTGGGTCAGCCTCGTCCAGAATCGACGCGTCCATCCATTCGGTCAGTGTGACGGCGCGGCTCACGTGCGCGGCGATGATCATCATTGCGTCGGCCGGGTGTAGCCCAGCGCTCGCGAGGTCGATCGGATCGCCCGCCGGTGTCTGGGTGATCGTCGGGCGCTCTGCTTGCTCTTGGTAGAAGAGGGCGAGCGAGCCGCCTCCGCTCCAGCCGCCTAGAACGACCTTTTTGTAGCCGAAGCGAGCACACGCGTCGCGGATTCCGGCGCCGAGATCGACCACGCACTTCTCCATGATCAGCGCGCTATCGTTACCGCGATAACGCGTGTTGACGAACAGTACGTGGTGCCCCGCCTTCGCGAGCCCGCCCATGATCGGAAGGAACGCGCCGCCGCCGATCGGATGACTGAAGACGATGACGGTGTCGGATTCTCGATCTACCGGACGAGTGAGCATGCATTCGACGAAGGCGTAGCCGACCTGCCCTCCGTAGGTGTCTTTGACGGCGGACTTCTCTTCGAAGACCACCATGTAAGGGTGACGAGTGATTGCGTACTTCGGTGCGGTCATTTCGAGTTCTTCTCTGCGGCCTTTCTCTGTTCGTAGTCCCGCAGCGCGCGCGTCGGGCGCAGAGGGCGGCGCGTGTCGATCGAGATCATCTGCCAATCGACCCGGTCTATCTCGTCGTGCGTTGCGCGAGCCAGTTCTCGCAGTTCCTCCGGGGCGCCGTGATGGATGCCCTGCGGTGAATGCGCGATCAGACCGGTCGGCAGCTCCTGTCCGAGGAAGGTTCCGCCGTGATACAGAATCAGTTCATCGTAGTCGGCATTGCGATGGTAGTAAGGAACCCGTTCGACGCCGGCGCGCCCCTCGGCCGGCCGCGGCAGGAAGTGGCAGAGGATCACCCCGTCGGCCGTCATGAAATTGTGCACGGACGGCGGCAGATGCAGCGTATCGGACATGATGACGTTCCAGTCGCGGATGTTGAACTTGAAGGGGAAGAGGTCGCCTTTCCAGCCTTCTACGTCGCAAGGGTTGTGCGCGTAAAAGAGCGACGAGGTGTCGTCTCCGTGCCGCACGAGGACTTCCCACTCATCGCGACCGTCGCTCGCCAGGACCTGCGGTTCAGGGGTCGTGATCAGCGTCGGATCGAACGGTGCATGCCGACCGAAAACTCCGAAGTCGGCGACGATCAGTTCGTCGACGGTCTCGCAGATCAGGAAAAAATTGTCATCGGTTCGCGGAACCACGCGATACGTCGTCGCCTTCGGGATGATCACATAGTCGCCGGGCTCATACACGATTGTCCCGAATTCGGTCTCGAAGCTGCCCGTGCCGCGGTGCACGAAGAACGACTCGTCTCCCGCTGCGTTGCGCGCGTACATCGGCATCGGCTCGCGTCGTCGGCTTATCGACACTCGGCAGTCGGCGTTCTCGAACAGCGCAAGCGGGAGGCCGCGCGGGTCGTCCATGTCGGCGGGCGAGAGCTTGTTCCCATTCAGATTGCGTAGGCGATAGTCGCCTTCGACCCGATATTTCGTCGGGTCGTTGCGGCGATACAGCTGGGCGGCACGTCCGGAGAATCCGCCGCGGCCGAGTTCGTCGTCCTTGAGACCGTCGAGGTCGACATGGGCTTGGCGCGGGGTGCGCCCCTTGTTGAGATTTACGAACGACTTCATCCGGTCCTTCTAACGGGTTGGCCTAGTTCACTGAATGGCAGGGGCAGCGACGTCGCCCGCATGCTCAGGGTGGGCAGAGAGAGCATGGCGGTCGGCTTCGACCGCGTTGGCGCCGTCGCCAAGGCCGCCGTACCAGCGAAATACGACAGGGAGCAGGAGTAGGTCGGCGACGAGCGCCACTGCCACGGTGAGCGTACACAACAGGCCGAAGTAGAAGATGCCGACGAAGGTCGCGATCATCATCACGCCGAAGCCCAGGCAAAGCGTGATCGAGGTGTAGACGAGCGCGCGCCCCACTTCGATGGTCGCCTCCTCGAGCGACTCGCGCATCGGCAAGCCGGCGTCGAGCCTGCGACGAATGCGGCTGACAAAGTGGATGGAGTCGTCTACCGCCAGTCCAATAGCGATGGAGGCAACCATACATGTCATGGAGTCGAGCGCGATGCCGAAATAGCCCATGACACCGAGACTGACGAGGATCGGCACCACGTTCGGGATCATCGCGATCGCGCCGAGGGGTACCGAACGCAACTGCAGGCAGAAAACGATGAAGATCAGGAATAGCGCGAGTGAGAAGCCACGTACCAAGCTGGAGCGGATGTAGACTTCCATCTCGGCATATAGCCTGATCAGACCGGTGACTTCGCCGGTGATGCCGAGCGGTACGAAGTTCTCTGCGATCCATGCATCGGCGCGTTCGCAGACGTCGTAGGCCTCCGAAGAGTTGTCGAGCAGTACGCGCGACGACAGGCGCGTGTGCCGATAGTCGTAGGTGGTGAATTCCTTGAGATCCCCGTCGGGCGCGTCCATCTCGTACAGAAGCAGGTACTGCGCCGCTTCCTCGCGAGTTTCCGGCAGCTTGTACTCGCTCTGGTCGTTGCTGTGAAAAGCCCGTCGCATGTCCTTCATCATGTCGGCTATCGATTGGGTTGTGCCCACCGATGGTTCGGAGATGAGGTGTTTTTCGAGCGCGACCAGCTGTTGCAGCACGGCGGGATCTTTGACGCCGCCTTCCTTGCCCGAGTCGACGAGAATGTCGAGTGTGATGATTCCGCCGAGTTCGCTCTCGATCCGGCGGGTATCGGTTTTCGCTTTGTAGCCGTCCGGGAATGCCTCGATGAACTCCGACTCTGTCTTCACCAACGACGCGCCGTACGATGCAACAAGGATCACCACGGCCGATGCCGTTACGATCAGACGACCATGGGTCATTGTGAGTTCATGTAGGCGACGTAGTGCGCGCTCGGATCGAGCGGTCTCGCGCTCGGTGCTTTTGGCGCGTCGCGGCTTCGGCAGGTAGCTGGCGATGATCGGAACCATCGTCACCGATAGAACGAACGCGCCGACCACGCCGAACGCGGCGAACATGCCGAACTCGCGAATACCCTGCACTTTGCTGATGCTGAGAGAGAGCAGGCCGATCGCGGTGGTCAGCGTGGTGAGCGCCAACGGGCTCATCAGGTCGATGTATGCGGCGTGCAGCGCTTCTGTCTTGTCGTCATGAACGCGAAGCTTGTTTTGGTACTCGACCAGCACGTGCATCGAATCGGCGACACCGACCGCGATCAGGAGTCCCGGCAACATCGTCGTGATCATGTTGAGCTTCGCACCGGCCAGCGCGATCCATGCGTGGGCCCACACGGTCGAGATGATGACGGTGCCGATGGAAAGAACGACTCCGCTGATCGAGCCGAGCAGGAACCACAGCGCGCCCGTCACGAATACGATGATCAGCGTGCTGATGCGTACGTTGTCCTTCTCCGACAGCGCGTAGAATTCGTAGTCGATCGGCGCCCCGCCCGAGAGAAAGAACTCAGTGTCGGGCTCTGTCGCTAGGATGGCGTGTACCGCTTCGACGGCCTCGATCTTGTAGTCGAAATCCCCCGGAATCGACGGTATTCGCGCGAGAATCAGCGTGAAGTCGCCGGCGGCGGAAACGATGTTGTTCACATAGAACTTGTTGGCGAGTGCCTTCTCGCGAATCGCCGGCAACCTGTCCGGCTCGATCGGCATCTCGATGAGGTCACCGATCTCCAGTGCGTCGTCGCGGCCTTCGATCGATTCGATCGTCGTCAGGCTGATGATCTTCTCGACATGGGGCGCTTTCTCGAGCTTGGACCCGAGCCGGTCGATCAATTCGAGAACCTCGGGAGCGAAGACGTCGGGCGCTGCGAGCCCTACGACGATCATTTCGTCGCTGGCGTAGGTATCCACCATCTCTCGATGCGCGAGATAGGTGGGGTCGTCGTCGAGAAACCAAATGTCCATGGCGTTCTCGAACTCGAGCGAAGGAAGCTGAGCGATCGCTAGAGCCGTAACGCAAGCGAGAACGAACAGGACGCTCTTGCGATAGGTCAGGCAAATATTCGCCCAGAAATCTTTTGCGTTTTGGATCATGATGCAGCCTCGTCGATGGGGCCTGGGATCAATGCGGCACACATTCGGGGAAACATTCCGCTCTGCGAGTAGAGGCGAAACTCTTCGGGAGCGATGACTGCCTGAATGAGAAGACCGTCGATGACGGCCATGATCGTGAGCACGGCGGCACGAGTAGGGAAGTTGTCGAGACCTTCGGAGACGACGGCTTCATCGAACAGCGTCTCTAGCTGGTCTACGGACCGGCGGTAGTGGGCGCCGAGAAGTTTCGTCAGCGGACTTTCTGCGTTGCCCAGTTCCGCCCAGACCTGGCGCATCGACTGCGAGACTTCAGCCCAACCTTCTATGTTCTCGAGAATGTACTCGGCGTGTCTCGCGACGCGTTGGCGCAGCGGGCCTTCGCTCGAGCGCAGTAGCTGCATCGACTCCTCGGACATCTCGTTGATCACCGCCTCTGCGGTTCCGAGCAGCAGGTCGTCCTTGCTGGAGAAATATTCGTAGAGCCCGCCTTTGCTCATGCCGGCGCGGTCGGCGACTTGCTGCATGGTGGCGCCGTGGTAGCCGTTCTCGGCGAATACAAAGAGGGCGGCCTGAATGAGGGCGCTGCGACGTACTTCTCTATCGACAACTCGAGGCATGATAAGGGTGCTGGCCGGTCGGCTACTCGAGAGGAGAACACACGACCCGAGGGGCTATAGCCGACCGACCGGTCGGTCAAAATAAGCCTGTTACGCCGCGGCATGTCAAAGTACGCATTCCCGAGCAGACGCCGTAGCGGTTGCGGGCCCCGTCTCGCGCGATCCGTCGCGATGGCGTAACCTGGACATAACCTGACGTTAGGCCGCCGATTTCGGCCTATCTGCGACTCTCCATGACCGACCAGAAGCCCTTAATTCTCAGCTCGGAGGTGCGCGAGCGGCTCCGGCACGTGCAGCTGCCCGATGGCTCAGTGCGGCTCGACCGGTTTCCCGACTTCATGATCGTCGGCCCGCAACGTACCGGCACCACGTGGCTTCATGAGAATCTGCGCGACCATCCGGAAATCTTTTGGCCGCGGCTAAAGGAGATCTTCTACTTCTCGCGCCTTCGAGAGCCGGAACACCCGAAATTCCAGAGTGATCGCCTCGACTGGTACCTCGGCCTGTTCCGGGATCCGGCGTGGCTGTGGCTTGCCAAGAACTACTTCAGCCTGCGCCTGTGTGGTCGGCCGTATCGGCCTCGTCGGTTCGGTGAAGCCACCGCAAGCTATGCGGCGATGGATCGAGAACTGATCGACGAAGTCGTGGCGCTGAACCCGGCGGTGCGTGTGATCATCATGATTCGTAACCCGGTGGAGCGCGCCTGGTCGCATGCGAAGAAGGACCTGGTTCGCAATGCCGGTCGCAAGCTCGACGACGTTACCCAAGAGCAGTGGCACGCCTTCTTCAGCGACGAGTACCAGCGTCGTTGTGCTCAGTATCGTCGCAACATCGACAACTGGCGTGACGCGCTCGCCGATGGACATTTACTCGTCGGCAAATTCGATGACATTCAAGATCGCCCCGAGGAATTTTTACTCGAGGTGATGAACTTTCTCGGCGTGTCGGCGGGCGAGCGTTACTTCGGTCCGTCGGTGCGCGAGCCCGTTAATCCGACGTCGGGAGGGGGAATGCCCGATGTACACCGCGAGTACCTCGAGCGGCTGTTGGCCGATGACCTCGCCGATCTACGCGATCAGTACGGTTTGAGCTGGTAGGCGGGTAGGCGGGTAGGCCGGTCGGCCGGTCGGCCGATTGCCCTCTGCTCGCCCATCGCGTGCGACCGGCCATGCCCGACTAGCCCTCGAAACGCTGTCGATACAGCCGGGCCTCGACCGCGCCCGCCATCGCAGATTCGTCACAATCACCGTCCAGGAATGCATTGACCGTCGCAGCCGTGCGCTGCGGCGACGCGATCGCGTCGCGGTGTTCGATGTAGCACACGCGCAACTCGGGTCGATTCGCGAGTTCCGCGCGGACCTTCGCCAGGTGTTTCGAGAACAGCGCACCCATGCGCGCGTCGTCGGGCTGATCACCGCCGCGGCCGCGGCGTTCGAGCATGGCCCGTTGAGACGCCAGCACCTCATTCATCTCACGTTGCATGAAGACCACGCGGTACTCGAAACGCGGCGGTAAGCGTTCTAGCAGTGCGGAGATCACTTTGATCGACTTCCCGGTCGCTTGCTCCAGCCACTCATCGTCGAGTGCGAGCTGTTTGACGCGCTCGAATTCGAAGTAACCACGTGGATTGTCTTCGTCGGCCGCGCGGACGCCGTCAGCGAACGACGGGATTCCGCCCGCCTCGAGCATGCCCATCATCATGGAAGTGCCCGAGCGCGGAAGTCCCGAGACCACGGTAATTACAGAGTCCTTTTTCGATCTTGAGCCCATCACAGAATCGCCCGAACGTGTTTAGCGTAGGGGAGGCGACGTTGCGATAGCGGCCGCCTTTGGTCAGTGTGCTGAGATGTCCGCACTACCAGGTCCGATCCCGCCAGAGAAGGCTCAGCTCCTTTACGACCTCGGTTGCGCGTTTGCTGAACAGCTCGAACTCGATGAACTCGTCGGCTCGATCACGCGCCGTTGCCGCGATGCATTCTCAGCGGAAGGCACAGCGGTACTATTGCTCGACGAGTCTACTCAACAGCTTTATTTCCCCTACGTTGCCGAAGAAGATCCGGTTGTCGCGCAGCGGCTCCTGAGCATTCGTTTCTCGGCCAACGAAGGTATCGCGGGCGGCGTCGTGACCGGCGGCAAAGGCGAGATCGTCAACGACGCCGCTTCGGATCCGCGTTTCTACACGGGCGTTGACGAAGATACCGGCGTACAGACGCGGGCCATCATGACGGCGCCCCTGATCAGCCAGCGCGGCCGTATCGGTGTCATTCAGGTCATCAACCCGAGTAGCGGTACGTTTAGCGCCGGGGACCTCACGTTCCTGGAAGCGTTGGCCGGCAGCATCGGCGTGGCGATTGAGAACGCTCGGATGTACGGGGAGCTAAAGGCGCGCGAGCAGAATCTGCGTACCCAGGTCGGCGCACTACGCCGCGACATGGCGCGCCAGGATAGCTTTCAGGAGATCATCGGTTCGAGCGGCGCGATGGCCGAACTGTTCCATTTCATGGAGAGCGCGGCGGCGTCTCCCATCGCCGTGTTGGTCGAAGGCGAGACCGGAACCGGCAAGGAACTCGTCGCGCGCGGGATTCATCGCGCGAGTGAGCGCGGCGGCGCGCCGTTTCTCGCCGTCAACTGCGCGGCACTTCCGGCCGAACTGCTCGAGAGCGAGTTGTTCGGCCATCGCAAGGGCGCTTTTACCGGAGCGATTGCCGACCGGGTCGGCATTTTCGAAGCGGCCACCGGCGGAACGATCTTTCTCGACGAAGTCGGCGAGCTACCGATCGCCATGCAGGCCAAGCTTCTGCGCGTACTGCAAAACGGCGAGCTCACGCCGGTCGGTACGACGCAGGTTCGCAAGGTGGACATTCGGGTCATCTCTGCCACGAATCGTGATTTGAAGGCGGCGGTCGCCGATTCCTCCTTCCGTGAGGATCTCTATTACCGGCTGGCGACGTTCCCACTTGCCGTTCCCGCGCTTCGCGAGCGTGCGGAGGACATTCCGCTGCTCGCCGATCACTTTCTGACCAACGCAATCGAGCGTCACAAGAAACAGGTGCGCGGGATCGAATCGAGCGCGTTCGACGCCATGATGCAGTACGAATGGCCGGGCAACGTTCGCCAACTCGAGAATGAGGTCGAGCGCGCGGTGGCGCTCACGCTCGCCGGTGCTGCGATTGAGCGACGGGTGCTGAGCAAGGATGTCATCGGCGAGTTCGGTTCCGACCCGGCTGCCGGATTGGGGCGAGACTCGGTAGCCGAAATCGATGCGGCCGCGACCCAAGGGGAGGGCGCCGGCAAGAAGTCGCTGGCGCCGCTCAAGAGGGCCAGGGCCGCTTTTGAAGCCCGCTATATTGCCGAGTCGCTGCGCCGGCACGACGGCAACGTCTCGCACACTGCCGAGGCCCTCGGGCTGTCGCGTGTGATGCTCCAGAAGAAGATGAAAGACTACCGCCTGCGCTAGCTGCTAACTTTTGTTAGCAGTCGTTTACTCCCCACATCTGCCGCTTTGCCCCCGCGATCGAGGTCGGTGCTAAGTTTTATTAGCACCCAGGGCTCGAAACGAAGGCGAACTGCTAACTAAAGTTTGCAGTCGAGCGGGCCCGAAAGCGCACTCTCCCAGTCAAAAGGCGGCTCAGCGCCGGTGGCACACGCCTTGCTCTATACCTCTGCAGAGCTGACCTGAACGAAGAGAAGGCCTGGAAACGGGCTCTCTCGAAGCTCTTCGCCGGCCAAACGCTGGATCGACAGTCGCAATGCCTGGTGCGGCTCGAAGACGGCGCAAGGTTTGAGGCGGGGGGAGTGCGGCGCTCCCCCGCCTCCGGCGAAGTAGCTTAGACGTCAGCCGAGGAAATAGACCGATGGCAGAAGTACACGATCTGAGCACCCACAGACCCACCGGCGCGATGAGCGCGGCCGGGTCGATCGCTCCCTCGGACGCGGCCGAAAAGGCTTCGCTGCGGTTCGTCGCTTCACTTCTGACCTTCGGCCCCACGGCCACCGGCAAGTCTCTGGATCTGCCGGATCGCCGTCGAGTGAGGCGGAGCATGCGCGCTCCGAGTTAGAACAGTTCATGGCGGTCTCTCCCTTGTCCCCGGGAGAGAGCTTTGGCGACGGGGATCTTGAGCGCAGAGCGCTCCCCGGTCCTGGAAATCACTCCGCTGCCGAAGCCATGCCGCCCCCGCCCGGCCCGCATCCGAAAGTTCTCCCGGATGCGAGTCGGCGGGAGTTTTCCGAGCCCCAACATTCGGAAGTCCCCACACCCAATAGCCCGGCCGGTAACCCCGGCCGGGTCCCACCTCGCGCCGCTTCTGATAAGGTTCCTGCCACGAGTGAACTCATGGCGGATCGACAAGACGACTATCTAGAACGAATTCTCAATGCGCGCGTGTACGGCGTGGCGGTCGAGACGCCGCTGGTCGAAGCGAGCGTTCTCTCCGCGCGGCTGGGCAGCCGCGTCCTACTCAAGCGCGAGGACGAACAACGTACCTTCTCGTTCAAGATCCGTGGCGCTTACAACAAGATCTCCGGTCTCGATGCGAGCGAGTTGGCCCGCGGTGTGATCGCAGCGTCTGCAGGCAATCATGCACAAGGGGTGGCGCTTGCTGCCAGAGAGCTCGGTACCGATGCGCTCATCGTGATGCCTGCGACCACGCCGCGCATCAAAGTGGATGCGGTCGCTGCGCTCGGAGCGCGCATCGAGTTGGTAGGCGATAGCTACGACGATGCCGAAGCGCATGCACACGCAATCTGCGAGCGTGATGGACGCGTCTTCGTTCACGCGTATGACGATCCGGACACGATCGCCGGTCAAGGCACGGTCGGGATGGAGATCCTGCAACAACGTCCGGGTGCGCTCGATGCGATCTTCGTCCCCATCGGCGGCGGTGGTTTGGTGTCCGGCATTGCGTCGTACACGAAGCGACTACGTCCGGAGATTCAAGTGATCGGCGTCGAGCCGGCCGACGCTGCGGCGATGAAAGCGTCGCTCGACGCGGGAGCCCGCGTACGCTTGGACTCGGTGGGTGGATTCGCCGACGGCGTCGCGGTGAAGCAGGTCGGCGTCGAGACCTTCCGGCTCTGTCGCGAGCTTCTCGACGACATCGTCTTGGTCGATACCGATGAGATCTGTGCCGCCATCAAAGATGTCTTCGAGGACACGCGTACGATTCTGGAGCCGGCCGGTGCGCTGAGCGTAGCCGGTGCCAAGAGATGGCTCGGCGGGCGCACGAGTCGTGGACTCACGGTCGTTGCGGTTGCCTCCGGCGCGAACATGAACTTCGATCGATTGCGCCACGTCTCCGAGCGCGCCGAGATCGGTGAGCAGCGCGAAGCGATCCTGGCGGTTACGATCCCGGAACGTCCCGGAAGTTTGAAGAAATTTTGTAGCCTGTTGGGTGATCACGGCATTACCGAGTTCAACTACCGTCACGCCGGCCAGGACGCCGCACGCGTGTTCGTCGGAATCGCCATCCGCGACCGGGGCGAGGTCGGCGAGTTGACCGACGTACTTCGCTCGGCCGGGTTCGAAGTCGTCGATCTAGCGAACAACGAGATCGCCAAAATCCACGTTCGCCACATGGTGGGAGGTCACGCTTCAACGGTGGAAGACGAAGTGCTCTATCGTTTCGAGTTTCCGGAGCGACCCGGTGCGCTCTCGCGGTTCCTGGATACCATGACGCACGAGTGGAACATCAGCCTGTTCCACTATCGAAACCACGGTGCGGACTACGGTCGGGTTCTGATCGGCTTGCAGGTGCCGGTCGATCAGCGCGACGACTTCTCCGATTTCCTCGAGACGCTGGGCTATGGATATTCCGACGAGACCGACAACGCGGCTTATCGAATCTTCCTGGCTTGATTTGTTTCCGTGGCACCGATGTTAGGACGACAGGACGAGGCGACGACATGACCGAGCCCGAGAGCCTTCTCGAAGAGCCGGAAGCACCGGGGACGCGGGTTCTGCTGCAACTGCTCTGGCGCGGCATCTTGTGGCGCTGCCCTCACTGCGGTGAGGGACTGATCTACGCATGGTTCTACCAGTTGCGCGACAACTGCACCGAGTGCGGTTTCGATCTCGCCGCGCGTGCGAAAGACACCTGGGCCGTGATCTATCTCACGACGGCGGGGCTCACCGGCGCCATCATCGCGGGGATGCTCATCGTGAAGCCGTTCAATCTCGTGCTAGGGCAGCTGGTGCTTGCCGTGTTTGCGGTGGTCGTGATCGTCGCCAGTCTTCCCAGCCGCAAGGGCATGGCGATCGGATTCGACTACTACATCGAGCGTAATAGTCGCACTTCGCGCAGCACGCCGAATACGGAGAGCGGCGACTGATATTTGCCAGCGCACGCTCCAATCTCTAGCGTAGCCGCGTGCCATGGACTTCTCCTGTAGTTGCGGCGGTGGCCACCGCCGTGTCGGTCGCCGCGCTTTTAGTGTCCCTCAAGATAGACTCCGCCATCGGGCATTGGGTGTCGAAGCCCTTGGCGTCGACGTTCTTCATCTGTTGTGCCCTGGCCTCGTCGGCTCTCGAGAGTCAGTACGGCATGATGATCTTGGTCGGCCTGACTCTGTCGTGGCTCGGTGATGTGTTGCTGATCCCGAAGGGAGCGGGAGCGGCGTTCAAGGCCGGCGCGCTGAGCTTTCTCGGCGGTCATGTCGCCTACGCGGCCGCCTTCGTTCGTTTGCCGCATGACGCCACGTCTCTTGTAGCGGGCGCAATTCTGGTAGGCGCGGCAGGAATCCTGCTGGCGCCGCGAATTCGCGCCGCGGTACCGGCGTCGCTCTCGCGCGTGGTAATGGCCTACATGGTCGTGATCTCGATCATGTTGGTACTGGCTTCCAGTGCGTCGGGCGGCACGGGGTTGCCCATGATCTTCCTCGGCGCCTTGCTGTTTTACCTCTCCGACCTTGCGGTAGCGCGTGAACGCTTCTTCCAAAACGACTTCATCAACAAGGCGGTGGGACTTCCGACCTACTACGCTGCGCAGATCATTCTCGCCTGGAGCTGCGCGTCCTTCGTCTGATCCACCGTCGACGACAGTGGCCCTGTGCTTAGCCGGTTTGCTTCGGACGTGACCTCCGGCCTCCCAGCAGCTACTCTAGAGCGTTAGTGGCACCCGCCCCTTTCAAGGGCGGTGCCTATCGGGTCTGCCTGTCCTCGGCTGTCGACTTCAAGCGCGGATCCGGCGTGGGGTGAGGATGAGCGGAGCGAGATCGACACAGGCCGCGCGAACGCCGAGTGGACCGATCGCAAGAGCGAACTCAGTCGCGATTGAAGCACTGGAGAAGCTCGGGCTCCGCTGGGTGCTCGATGCGGTCGTGACCGCAGGCGCCGTCGGCGTGGTGGTGGGCGACTACGGCGCGCGGGTGGTCGGGCAGCAGGTGACCCTCTTGGTGGACGCGCGTCGCGTTTTGCTGCGCGCAGAGCCGCAACTGCCGGTTTCTTCTTCGGGCGTCAGAGCTGAGATTTTCGAAATCCTACGATGGCTCGCCGACGCGATGTCTGCGCGCATCGTCGACTTGAATCGATTCTTGGCGCTCGCCACGAAGGACGACTTCGACGAGATCGCCGGCCGTCTCGACGCGATCGACGGTCGCATCGGTGGGTTGGAACGCGCAAGGAAATCGAGCCGACGCGCGCCCGCCCGAGCGAAACATGCGAAACACGCGAATCATGCGAATCCGGCTACCCCCGCCAAGCCCGTAGCCAGGTCACCCAAGCGAACATCGCATCCCAAGGCAGCGGCCGCGAAAGCTACCGTTGAGAAGGCAGCCGCCGCGAAAGCTGCTGTTGAGAAGGCAGCCGCCGCGAAAGCTGCTGTTCAAAAGACAGCCGCGCCGCAGGCCGCAACGGTTGACCACTCATCGACCATGTTCATCGGGTCGATGCCGTCCGGCGGCCCTGGCTCGCGACCGCCGGAGCGAGCGAGTTCCATGAGCAACGAGCCCGACGCGATGAGTGCCTATCTCGCTAAGAATCGCAGCAGTTCCGACGCTGACGACGTGCGAGGTCGGCGCCGGCGCCAGAAGCCCGACGGGGCGGACGTCTAACGCGAGCCTGTTGACTGTGCTCTAGCGCTCGTGCACGACACGGGTCTCGCATTGTGAGACACCTTCTGTTGTGAAGCGTACCATCATCCAGAATTGCAAAGTTTTCGACGGCCGTAATCCTGTCGTTCACCGAAAAAGCGTCGTCATCGAGAACGAGCGCATTGTCTCGGTCGATGACGCCGCAGCGATCACCGCCACCGTCGGCGATCGTAACGATCGCGTAGTCGACGGGGAAGGGCGCACGCTCATTCCCGGTATGGTGCAGGCGCACTGGCATGGGTCGTATGAGGGGCTCGACTTCGAGCCGCCGCCGGTGGGGCTGGAGAAGCCTCCCGGCTACTTGATGCTCATCGCCGCGAAGAACGCACGGCTCGCGCTGTCGCGCGGCTTCACCAGTGTGATCGGCGCTGCGACCGGCGATGCGCTCGATGCGCAACTTCGCCAGGCGATCGACGACGGTGTCGTCGAAGGTCCGCGCATCATGCCTTGCGGGCGCTGGTTGATCACGACCGGCGATTCCAACGACTTGCCGGAGTTTTGGTGGTGGGGAATCACCGCCATGGGTAGCCAGCGGATCTGCGACGGTGCCGACGAGTTCCGGAAGGGCGTCCGTCAGGAAATCAAAGAGGGCGCCGAGATCATCAAGCTGTTCAGCGACAGCGGCCACGCCCTGCTGTACGGCGCCGACTTCGTCGCGATGAACGACGACGAGTTGTACGCGGCTGTCGGGGCTGCCCACGACCGCGGCAAGAAAGTGCGTGCGCACGTCACTGCGAAAGCGAACATCCTGAAGTGCATCGCGGCCGGTGTCGATATTCTCGATCACGTCGATGGCGTAGATGCCGATTGCATCGACGCGATGTTGTCGTCTGGGACACAGGTCTGCCCGAGCCTTTATCTGACGAAGGCAATTCTGGACACGATCGCAGCCGCCGACCGTGAACACGGTACGGAAACGATCAATGAACCGTTTTTCGTGACGATGCGGCGAGACTACGACCACATGTGTGGGATTCTCTCGATCGCGAACGACGCAGGCGTCTGTCTGATGGTCGGCGACGACTGGGGGACCGTGATGACACCGCACGGAGACTACGCCGCCGAGATGCGCCTGTACGTCGATGAATGCGGAATCGACCCACTCGACGTCATGCGCTGGGCAACGCACAACGGGGCTCGGGGACTTTCGATGGCGGACGAACTCGGCAGCGTCGAGCCGGGCCGACTCGCAGATCTCGTGCTCGTCGATGGAGATCCGACTTCCGATATTTCGGTACTCGCCGATCCTTCGCGAATCGTCGGCGTGATGGTGAACGGCAGGCCGCACGCGGGAGTGTTCACGGCTCCCTGAGAATTACCTTGCGCGAAAGGTATCTTGCGGGTAGGGTCCGTTCATGCGCAACGGACTGAAGGTTTTTGACGCGGACGCACACGTTGTAGAGCCCCGGGATCTCTGGGAGCGTTTTCTCGAGCACCCGTACAAATCTCGCGTCTCCTGGCGCCAACCCTTCGAGGGCATGGACCGGTTCCGGCCGGTCACCGTCGACGGTCGCTACACGCAGAGTCACAAGACGCTCTACGGTCGTCAACAGGAAGCCGTGCGCTGGAGCACGCAGGCGATGGTCGAGAAATACGGTGAGGTCGTCACGCGCGGCTTCGACGGCGCTTCGGTTGCCGAATCGATGCGTGTCGAGGGTGTCGACCTGATGGTTTTGTACGGTCCCGGCTACGACATGTGGGTCGAGGGCATCGACCCCGCGCTGCAGGCGGCGATGGCTCGCGCTTACAACCGGTGGGCCGAAGAGATGCGCGAGACCTCCGGTGGGCGCGTGCTGGCGGCGGGTCCAGTACCGCTCAACGACATCACACGAGCGGTCGAGGAAGTGCGCTACGCGTACGACAACCTAGCAACTCGCTGCTTTTGGGCTAGGCCGAATCCGTTCAATCACCGCACGCTCGGCGATAAGTACTACGATCCGTTGTGGGAAATCCTCTCGGACCTCGACGTGGCGTTTTCGACCCACGAATTCATGGGATTGGTCGGCACGTCGGCCGGAGCCGATCGCTTCGAATCTTTCACGGAGTGGCACACTTGCGTGCATCAGATGGAAGCGCAGATGGCGATGCTCGCAATGATCGTCAACGGTGTCTTCGAACGCTTCCCGAAACTGAGGGTTGCATACATGGAAGCAGGCTCAGCTTGGTTGCCGTCATGGCTGCATCGCATCGAGGAGCACGTAGAGCTATCGGGCTGGCTCGAAGCTCCGCAGTGTACGCGCGAGCCGCAAGACTACTTTCGCACAAATTGCTACGTGACGACGGAGTGCGATGAGCATCTGCTTTACCACACGATCGAAGAACTGGGTGACGACCGCATCTTGTTTGAGACGGATTTCCCGCATCCCGACTCGAAATATCCGCGCGCCGTTGCGACGTTCCTCGAGCAAAAGCGCGTCGGAGACGAGAGCAAGCGAAAGATCCTCTGGGACAATGCGGTCGAGTTCTATCGATTCCCGGGCGAGCTGATGCCGACGACGTACGAAGAGGCGTTCGCCTGACGCCCTGACATGTACTGACGCGAGGAAATGTCGTGACCGGAACTACGTATACGATTGCGCCGATACCGCCGGACCCTGAGCATACGACCTATCTCGACGCGGGGGTGCTCTGTCTGGGCGTAGAGTATCGACTTCTCGACGACGCCGAACTTGCCGCGCACTACCAGGGCGCGGACATGGCGCAGATCCAGGAAGCGACGCAGGGGGCTGCCGTCGAAGACAACGGTGTCTCCATCCACGTCTTCGGCACATCGGACGGCCACGAGTACCTGCGGTTCGATTGTTTCGAGAACCAGCCGCATTACCACTACATCGATCCCTCCGGTGCGTCGCAGACGATCGTCGACTACGACGTGGTTGCGATGGGCGACATGATCTCCTGGACAATCGGACAGCTGCGCACACGACTGCGCCCCATGCTGCAGCGGGCAGGCGGTGCAGCGCTCGCGGAGCAAGTCGATGATGGCGCAGTCGGCGGCCAACTCGGCCGCCTCGAAGAGCTGGCGCGCGCTGCGCAAGCAGAACTCGACGCGCAGAAGCGAGGCTAGCTGCGCGGTGCCCAGTCCCGAGTACGAAGCATTCATGGCGTCCATCACGTCGCCGCTGGTGTCGGCCGACGACGCGCTCGAAGTCGCGCGTGAGAAACTCGAAGCGATGCACGGCCACCCCGTCGCGCCCGGTACCAAAGTCGAGTGGACACAGTACGGCGGCGTTCGCGCCGCCTGGGTTACGGCGGAGCCGGTGCAGGACTCGGCAGGCGTGTTGCTGCTCTGCCACGGCGGTGCGTTTATCGCGGCCTGCGGTGACGGCTACTTGTTCTATGCCGAGCTACTTTCACGTCACACAGGCGCGCGTGTGCTCATGGTCGACTACCGGTTGGCGCCTCAGCATCTGTTTCCCGCAGCGCTTGACGATTGCGTCGCTGCCTATCGCGGATTGCTCGATGCCGGGACTGCCGCGAGAGACGTCGTGTTCATCGGCGACTCGTGCGGAGGAGGGCTGGCCATCGCAGCGCTGGTGGCCTTGCACGATGACGGGGTCGAGATGCCCGCGGCTGCGATCGGACTCGGCGCTTGGCTTGATCTCGAGGCCGGGCGACGTTCTGCGACGCACCCCGACGGGGCCGATCCATTCGCGGATGCTCGATTCACCCGTGCGCGTGGCCGCGACTACGTCGGAGTCGATGGGGATTTGCGCCATCCCTTGGTTTCTCCGGTGCACGCCGACCTGACAGGACTTCCGCCGCTGTTGCTGCAGGTAGGCCAGATCGACCTGACACGCGACGATGCGCAGGCGCTCGCGGCATCGGCGCGACGGGTCGGTGTGGATGTCCGCTTGGAGATCTGGCCCGAGATGGTGCATGGCTTTCAAGGACTCGCCGCTGCAGGAATTCCCGAGGGCGTGGCCGCGCTCGAAGCCGTCGGTGAGTACTATCGCGCCCGCGTCGGGCCGGCGAAGGAGGCATAGACGGATCATGAGATTTTCATACGCCGAGGCCATGTGTGACCCGAGCTATTACATTCCACTCGCGCGCGAGATCGAATCGGCGGGCTACGATGCGTTCGTTGTTCCGGACAACGTCGGATTTCCTAAGAATCCGTCTGCGAAGTATCCGTATACGCCGGACGGAGACCCCTCCTTTCTCGACGGCAAACCCTTCATTGAGCCGTTTTGTTTGATTCCCGCGATGGGCGCGGTGACCAGCCGACTGCGCTTCCACACCTTCGTGCTCAAGCTGCCGATCCGATTGCCGTACTTGGTGGCGAAACAGGTGACGTCTACTGCGGTGCTCACCAACAATCGCTTGGGACTAGGCGTTGGTTTGAGTCCGTGGCCCGAAGACTTTCAAGCCTGCGGCCAACAGTGGAACACACGCGGCAAGCGAATGGACGAGATGATCGAGATCATCCGTGGTTACAGCAGCGGCGAGTTCTTCGAGTACCACGGTGAGCACTACGACATCGGGCCGATGAAAATGCGGCCCGTGCCAAGCGCGCCGGTGCCGATTCTGATCGGCGGTCATTCCGAGCCCGCGTTGCGTCGAGCGGCACGACTGGGCGACGGCTGGATGCACGCCGGCGGAGACCCGGCTGAACTGGCCCGCATGATCGAACGGATTCGCGCGCTGCGCGTCGAGTACGGGCGCGAGACGTCGCCCATTGGGTACGGGCGACAGACGTCGTCCATTGAGTACGGGCGCGAGGCGTCGCCCTTCGAGATCCACGTCATCTCGATGGATGCTTTCGATGTCGATGGGCTCGAGCGCTTGGCCGACATGGGCGTGACCGACGTCATCGTAGGGTTCAGCAATCCCTACACATCTCAGCTCGATACGGCACCGTTGCGCGAGAAGGTCGATGCGATGCGTCGCTACGCGGAGACGACGATGGCGGCGTATCGTGAGCGACGCGGCAGCTAGGCGCGTCGGAAGTACTTCTCGAACGCGCCGACCAGTGACTGCAGCGATTGGTCGGCGTCTTGAACTCGGCCGCGCGGTAAATCCCCAAGTAGTTCGTTCGAGGCTTCCAAAAAGGAAGAGAACGCCTTTGCGTGCACGGTAACGCCTTTGCGCGATAGCTTGACGAGACTGACCCGTCCGTCGGCTGGGTCGGGCACGCGGGCGATGAGGCCGAGACTCTCCAGGCGCTTCACCATTTTCGTCATGCCGCCCGAAGAACGTTCGAGCACGTTGTACAGCTCACTGGGCCTTGCCTCATAAGGCGGGCCCAGGCGGCGTAGGGCGGCCATGACCATGAAGTCGCTCATGACCAGGCCGAGGGGGTCGAGTACCGTCTGCTGGAAGTCCGTCAGCAGCACGCCGAGGCGTGCGAGACGGGTGATGGTCTTGAGGGAGTCGGTTTGGTCGCGTGTGTTCGGAAACTCACGGTCCCATGCCGCGTAGACTTCGTCGATCCAGTCGTGCTTTTTGTCGGCGGCCATTCCTGCGGGCGCCTACACGCCTAGATCATCTTCAGATACGCACGGATGTAGTCGCGGTTCATTCGCTGAATCACGCGCGTAGGAATCTCTTTCGGGCACACCGCTTCGCACTCGCCTTCGTTGCTGCACGCGCCGAAGCCTTCGGCCTCAGCAGTTTCGACCATGCGTTGCGCTCTACGCGCGCGCTCGGCCTGGCCTTGCGGTAAGCGCGCGAGGTGCTCGATCTTGGCGCCGGTAAACAGGGATGCCGAAGCGTTCTTGCAGGCCGCGACACAGGCACCGCAGCCGATGCACTCCGCTGCCTCGAAGGCCAAGTCTGCTTCCGGTTTGGGAACCGGGATGTTGTTCGCGTCGGGTGCGCTGCCCGCACTAACCGAAATGTAGCCACCCGCCATGATGATGCGATCCATGGAACTGCGATCCACGACGAGGTCTTTGATGACCGGGAACGCCGAAGCGCGCCACGGTTCGACCGTGATCGTCGCGCCGGGAGGGAAGTTGCGCATGTATAGCTGGCAGGTGGTGGTGCCGGGGAGGGGGCCGTGGGCCACGCCGTCAATGACACAGCCACAGCTTCCGCAGATGCCCTCGCGGCAATCGTAGTCGAACGCGATCGGCTCGCCCCCGTCTCGGGTCAGGTCTTCGTTCACGAGGTCGAGCATCTCGAGGAACGATGCGTCCGGAGAGACGTCTTTGACATCATAGTCGACGAACTTACCGGCAGCCTGCGCGTCGTCCTGGCGCCAAACCCTGATGGTGTAACTCTGATTCTCGCTCATCTACTTGTAGCTCCGCTGCTTCACCTCGGCGAAGTCGAACGTCAGGTCTTCCTTGTGCATGACGGGTTCCTTATCGGCGCCGGTGAATTCCCAAGCCGAGACATGCGAGAACTCCTCGTCGTTGCGCAGGCATTCGCCGTCTTTGGTCTGATACTCCTCACGGAAGTGGCAGCCACAGCTCTCTTCTCGAGCAAGCGCGTCGCGGACCGAGACCTCGGCGAATTCCATGTAGTCGGCGACCCGTAGACCGAATTCCAACGCCTTGTTGAAGTTGTCGGCACGACCGACCACCTTCACGTTCTGGTGGTACTCCTCGCGCAGCCCCTGCACGTCTTTCAGCGCTTGCGTCAGGCCTTCGCGATTGCGCGCCATGCCTACGTTCTCCCACATGGTTCGGCCGAGTTCGCGGTGGAAGTCCTGTACCGTCTTGTTGCCGTCTACGGAAAGCAGCGTTCGGATGCGCTTCTCGGTGACGTCCTCGGCTGATTTGAACTCTTCCGCATCGGTCGAAAGGTCGCCCAGCTGCGTGTTCGCGAGATAGTTCGCCAGCGTGTACGGCACCACGAAGTACCCGTCGGCAAGGCCCTGCATCAACGCGCTTGCGCCGAGACGGTTCGCGCCGTGGTCGGAGAAGTTGGCTTCACCGAGAACGAAGAGGCCTTCGATGTTGCTCTGTAGGTGGTAGTCGACCCAGAGCCCTCCCATCGTGTAGTGGACGGCGGGGTAGATCTTCATCGGCACCGAGTAGGGATCCTCGTTGCTGATGTGGTGATACATGTCGAAGAGGTTGCCGTATTTCTCGGCGACCGTTTCTTGTCCGAGTCGCGTGATGGCGTCGCGGAAATCCAGATAGACTGCGCGACCGGTCGCGCCGACACCACGTCCTTCGTCGCATACGAATTTCGCATTTCTCGACGCAACGTCTCGCGGTACGAGGTTGCCGAAACTCGGATAGCGACGTTCGAGGTAGTAGTCGCGCTCGGCGTCGGGAATTTGATCCGGTGAACGCTCGTCGCCCGCTTTCTTGGGAACCCAGACGCGGCCGTCGTTGCGAAGGCTCTCCGACATCAACGTCAGTTTGGCCTGGTAGTCGCCGGTTTCCGGAATGCAGGTGGGATGCACCTGCGCGAACGACGGATTCGCGAAGTAGGCGCCGCGGCGCGCACAGCGCCAGGCGGCTGAAACGTTCGTGTTGCCGGCGTTCGTAGACAGGTAATAGACGTTGCCGTAACCACCGGTACACAGCAGCACCGCGTCGGCCATGTGGCGCTCGAGCTCTCCGGTGACGAGGTTGCGCGTGATGATTCCGCGCGCACGTCCGCCCACCAGCACGAGGTCCAGCATTTCTTGGCGCGCGTGGAGTTCGACCGAGCCGGCGTCCACCTGGCGCATCAGGGACTGGTAGGCGCCGATCAGCAGCTGCTGGCCGGTTTGTCCGCGTGCGTAGAACGTGCGCGCGACCTGTGCGCCGCCGAACGATCGCGTGTCGAGTAGACCGCCGTATTCGCGCGCAAACGGAACACCCTGCGCGACGCATTGATCGATGATGTTGACACTGACTTCGGCGAGTCGGTGTACGTTGCCTTCGCGGGCACGGTAGTCGCCACCCTTGATGGTGTCGTAGAAGAGGCGATGTACCGAATCGCCGTCGTTCTTGTAGTTCTTGGCTGCGTTGATCCCGCCCTGCGCTGCGATCGAGTGCGATCGGCGTGGGCTATCGAGGATCGTGAAAGCCTTGACGTTGTAGCCTTGCTCGCCGAGCGTTGCCGCTGCCGATGCACCCGCCAAGCCCGTGCCTACGACGATGACGTTGTATTTGCGGCGATTGGCTGGATTGACGAGGCTCATCTCGCCGATGTGGCGGTTCCACTTCGACTCGATCGGACCGCCCGGAACTTTACCGTCGAGCATCAGGAGCCCCCTCCCGCAATGAAGTAAACGTAAACGGGTACGGCACAGAAGCCGACCCAGAGAATGGCCGTGAGCGCTTGGCCGCTTCCGCGGATCCAGGTGCGGTGGCTGACGCCCATCGATTCGAACGCACTACCGAAGCCGTGCCAGGCATGTGCGGCCAGGAAGGTGAGGGCGCCGAGGTACCACATGACGAACAGCGGGCTTTGGAACTCTTCCATGACGAGCCGGTGCAGATCGCGCACGTGCGGATCGCCGGCGGCCTCGTACCAGGTTCCGAACTTGAAGCTCAGAATATGCAGCGGTACGAACACGAGCATCACGAGGCCGGAGATGATCATGCTCGTGGACGCCAGGGTCTTGCGACTGGTGTGCCCCGCGCCGTTGTTCTCGCCGTAGGCGATCGGTCTCGCGCGCCGATTTCGCAGGGTGACCGCGAAGCCGGATACGAAGTGACCGACGAACAACGCGATCAGCCCGAACTCCGCGATATAGATCAACGGGTTCGAAATGAGTGCGTGGCTGTATGCGTTGTAGCCTTCGGGGTCGAAGATCACGAGTAGGTTCGCCGACATGTGCGTGACGAGAAACCCAATCATGAGCAGACCGGTGATGGCCATCACCAGTTTCCGACCGATCGAGGACGTGACGAAGCTTACGATCTGCGACACGACTTCATGCTCCTCTCTATCAACGGATGGCCGGCCGAAAGCTGGGCCTGTGTGCGCGTCGTCCGTGCTCACAGCGGGTCTTTATAGGGTAGCCGGCCCCTTAAACTGCTCAAACCCCGTTTCGGGGTCAACCGGTCCGTGAGGTGAGGAGGGCGCTGTCCTAATATCGAAGATGAGTAGCGCTAAGGTGAGTGGCTGCGCCCCGAGCGAGGCGCAGCCACCTGCGAGGTAGGAATCAGTCGTTCTTGGCTTTGAACTGATCGAACGTGTTGATCAGCGGCGTCGTGTACGTCGATGACCAGCATTCTCCATCTGACGTCTGCAGCTGGACGGTGACCGGCAGCGCAATCGGCAGCGACGGCAGCGTGGCCAGCTCACCCTTCGCGCGAGCGGTGACTTTGGCCTTCGTGTCGAGGCCGTCTTTCACCGACATGTCGCTCATGCCTTCGGGCGATCGTTCCTTGTTCTTGTGTTTGAGGCCGGAGCTCTTGGTGGTCCAACACTCTCGGCCGCGGCAGGCTCCGGGGAGCGCCCGGGCTTCGAAGACGAGTGCACCCGGATCGTAGACGCACAGCGCTTGGCTGGCGGTGTTCTGGATGTCGCCGAAGTCGGCGCTCTGGGTCAGCTCGCCTTTCTTCCACTGCCATTTCACCTGATCGGACTTGTCGTTCGAGCTGTCCTTCACGAGGATCGTCCCCACGCCGGCCTGCGTCTGCGCGCGGCACCCGGCCAAGGGGACGCCGGAACACGCGACCGACGACTGCAGTTCGAAGGCACCGACACCATTCGTACCCGCATCCGCGCTGTAGATGTGCAGCGAGTCGGGGCTGACGGCGACGCCCTCTACGAGGCCGAGTACGTCGTCGTAGCCTATGTTGACGTTGTTCTGGCGCTTCGAGATGTAGCGGAGCGTTCCCGTGCCGGGGTCGCGTTCGAAGCGAACGAGCGCGCGAGCCGATCGGCCGCCGACGAACACGGATGTTCCGTCAGGGCTCACGGCGACGCCCTCCGGATTGTCGAGGCCGGCAATGCCGTTTCGTCGATTCTCATGCGACTCGATGAAAGCGAGGCCTCCGGTGATTGCGTTGCGGCTGAACACTACCAGTGCGTCGTCGTGCCCGGCGGTCACGTAGACGTGGTCGCCGCTCGCGCTGATTGCGAGCCCCTCCGGTCGTTGCATGTTTTCGACGCCGCCCGCACCGTTCACCATGGCTTGGACAAAGTTGAGCTCGCACAAGCCGGGGGTGCGTTCGAAGACGGCAACCGCATCCGATTGTCGGCCGACGACGTAGACGTGCGCCGAATCCGGGCTCACGGTGATTGCACCGACGCGCTCGATTCCGGTTACCCCGCCAGCGCCTTCCGCGATTATCTCGACGAAAGTCAGGAGGCCGGTCCCGGAATCTCGGTCGAAGACCGCGAACGCGTCGAGCGGAGATTCACCGCCCGCGAACACGCAGTCGCCATCCGGACTCACCGTGACCGCCGTGGCTTTGTCTACGCCGGTCACTCCGCCCACGCCTTCAATATACGTGGTGAGGAACGTCAGCGTGCCGTTGATCGGGTTGCGTGCAAAGGCCGAGATGCCGTCGTCCTTTTCGGCTGCGACGTAGACGTGCATGCCGTCGTCGCTGATCGCGACACCTTCTGCATGGTGGAGGCCGTCCACCCCCAAGGCGCCGTCTATGTGCGCCTCGTTAAACGTGATTGTGCGTCAACGGGGTTGCGGTCGAGGACCGTCAGCGAGTCGCTGCCGCGGCCGGCCACGTAGAGATTCAGTCCATCGCTGCTGACCACGATGGCATTCGCGTCTCCGAGTGGATCGGTGCTACCAGCGGCGAGCTCCATGTCGACGAGAACGGGGAAGTCGAGCGCGAAAGCACTCGAACCGAACGGTAGTAGTAGGGAGCAAAAAACGGTGAGCAGTATGCGCACCGGGGCGCGTAAGTCTGGCATGGACGTACCTCCGTCGCTTAGCTTTCTCCCTCCCCAAGGCAGCCCGAGTGTGGTCGTCGCCGACCAAGCCCACGAAGGTAGCGGATTGCGATTTGTACTAAGCTCTTAGCTGCGCGCCCGCAGGTTTATCAAGAGGCTATTTCTACTGTCTTTCGCGCGCACGTCGTGTCAGATTGGCCCACCGATGAACGACGTGAGGCCGCTTACATTTTCTGGGCGCTGTCGTGCGCATCCGCGCGCGGCTGCTCTCGTCGCGCGTGCCGGTTTTCCGGTTCTATTGCTCGGTGCTGTCGGCGCGATGTTGGTCGCGATCGGCAACGGCATCGACGCGCCTACGGCGATGTCGGTGTGCATCGTGACGTCGTATGCGGTCATCGCCTTGGCCGAGCGCCTGCTGCCCTACCGCGACGAATGGCTGCACTCGCGCGGAGATCTGCGAACCGACAGCCTCTGGTTCGCGACCAACGGATTGCTCAATAGGCTGCTGGAACCGATTGCGCTTGCGGCGGCTACGCTGGCGGGTGCGGCGTTGGCGCGCCGCGTGGGCTTCGATCTGTGGCCGTCGTCGTGGCCTTGGTTGGCGCAGCTTGTCGTGGCGCTCATTCTTGCCGAGTTCTGCGAGTACTGGTTCCACCGCGGCATGCACGAAGTGGATGTGCTGTGGCGCTTTCACGCAACGCATCACAGCGCCCCACGATTGTATTGGCTCAATGCCGTCCGCTTCCACGTCGTCGACTACATCATGGTCGGTATCGTGAAGCTGTTGCCGCTCGCGATTCTAGGAGCGAGCGTCGAGGTGTTCGCGCTGGTCAACTGCGTGGCTGCGGTGCACGGGGCGTACCAGCACGCGAACCTGCCGGTACGCATGGGTGTGCTCAACTGGATCTTCTCGCTGACCGAACTGCACCGATGGCACCACTCGCCCAACGTGAGTCAGGCGAATCACAACTACGGCGGTACGCTGATCTTGTGGGACGTTGTTTTCGGAACGCGCTATCTGCCGCTTGATCGCGAGCCTCCGGGCGACATCGGTATCGAGAGCATGCCGAACTTCCCGACAGGGATCGTCGAGCAACTGTTGTCACCGCTGCGCTGGTCTCGCGTGGTGCGCAGCTCGGCCGCGAACTGACTCGATCAGGAGTTCGGATCGCGTCCGTCTTTCGACTTCGCGATCGTGCCGCCGGCCTTGATCCAGGCCGCAAAGCCGCCTTCGAGATGCGCGACACGCTCCATCCCCATGTCTTGCACGGCGGCGGTCGCGAGCGCCGATCGCCAGCCGCTTGCGCAGTAAAAGATGAAGCTGGCGTCGCGGCCGAAGATTTCCTTGTAGTAGGGGCTCTCGGGGTCCACCCAAAACTCGAGCATGCCGCGCGGGGCATGGAATGAACCGGGGATGAACCCGTCGCGCTGCCGCTCACGGATGTCGCGCAGATCGACGAGTACGGTGTCGTCGCTGCACACGAGGGCCGTGGCGTTCGCCGCCGCGATCGTGCGAACGCGAGCCTGGGCTTCCGCCACGAGTTCTTTGACACCCTTGTGCAATGCCATCGCCGTTTACCCCGCACCGCTCACGAGTGCTGCTTGCTCGCCGGTATCAGACTACCAGAGAGATGACCGTCGCCACTGCCATCGAGATCAGCGCGACACGTTTGAGAAGTTCTTCCGGCTCGGTGCCGAATGTCGCCGTTCCACCCGTTCGCGCTGCTGCCGCTTCGTCGTGCATCGTCCTACCCCCACCGCTTCCACTGCTTCCATCAGCGTCGAGTACGCAGGCGCAGCGGTCATGACGGACCGCGTCGCGCACGTACGCATGCCGGCCGGCTCCCCGCGAGCTCGGCCGAATGCATGAACGCTAACCGACAGATGAGAGTCGGGCAATGAAGTTACGCGCAGTGAGGCTCAGCGGCGTGCGTTCTCGTACGCCGTGATGGCGTCTTCGTGGCGCAGCGTAAGGCCGATCTGGTCCCAGCCGTTGAGCAGACGATCGCGAAGAAACGGATCGACTTCGAAGGGGATCGCTTCACCGGACGGGGTTGTCACCGTCTGAGCCTCGATATCGATGCTCAGAGTGTAGCCTTCCGAGGCGCGCACTTCGGTGAACAGTCGCTCGACGGTGGCCGAATCAAGAACGATCGGCAGCATGCCGTTGTTGAAGCAGTTGTTGTAGAAGATGTCGGCGAACGACGGTGCGATGATGCTCCGAAAGCCGTAGTCGTTCAGCGCCCATGGCGCGTGCTCACGCGACGAACCGCACCCAAAGTTGTCCTTCGTGAGCAGAATACTCGCGCCTTGGTAGCGCGGTGCGTTCAATTCGAAGTCGGGGTTTGGGACCATTCCGTCACTCGCGTAGCGCCAGTCGTAGAACAGCATGTCTTCGTAGCCCGTGCGCTCGATCCGCTTGAGGAACTGCTTGGGAATGATCTGATCGGTATCGACGTGCAGCGCTTCGAGAGGCGCTACGATCCCGGCCAATTTGTTAAACGGCACCATCTACTTGAACTCCCAGTTGCGAACGTCGCAGAAGCGACCCTTCACCGCAGCGGCAACCGCCATTGCGGGACTGACCAGGTGCGTGCGACCGCCTTTTCCCTGCCTGCCTTCAAAGTTGCGGTTGCTCGTCGACGCGCAGCGATCGCCATCATTGAGACGATCGTCGTTCATCGCCAAACACATCGAGCAGCCCGATTCGCGCCACTCGAAACCGGCATCGGTGAAGATCCGGTCGAGGCCCTCCGCCTCGGCCTGCGCTTTTACTTTCTGAGATCCCGGCACGACCAACGCTTCGTCGATATGCTTGGATACCTTATGCCCGCGTGCGACTTTCGCCGCGTCGCGCAGGTCTTCGATACGCCCGTTCGTGCATGAGCCGATGAACACGCGATTGATCTCTACGTCGTTGAGACACTCACCTTCGGAAAGTCCCATGTATTCGAGCGCGTTCTTCGCGGTGGTCTTCGCGTCGTCGCCGTCGAGTTCGTTGAGGACCGGCGTGCGCCCGTTGATCGTGGTGACCATTCCAGGAGATGTCCCCCACGTCACCTGCGGTTCGATGTCTTCGGCTTTCAGTTCCACCAGTGTGTCGAACTGCGCGCCGTCGTCGGACGCCCACTGGGCCCACTCGGCCTTCAACTCGTCGAAGCTGCGGTCGGCGGGGATGTATTCGCGGCCTCTCAAGTACTCGAACGTCTTCTCGTCGGGTGAAACCAGACCGGCACGTGCTCCGGCCTCGATGGTCATGTTGCACACGGTCATGCGGCCTTCCATGCTCAGCGCACGAATGGCGGAGCCGGTGAATTCGATCACGTAGCCCGTACCACCGGCGGTTCCGATCTTCCCGATGATCGCCAGGATGATGTCTTTCGCCGTCACTCCGATGCCGAGCGTCCCTTCGACGCGCACTTCCATGCTCTTCGACTTGCGTTGCAGCAGCGTCTGAGTGGCGAGCACATGCTCGACCTCGCTGGTGCCGATCCCGTGTGCGAGCGCGCCGAACGCACCGTGCGTCGAGGTGTGCGAATCCCCGCAGACGATAGTCTGACCGGGTTGCGTGAGGCCTAGTTCCGGACCGATGATGTGGACGATGCCGCTTCGCCGGTCGTGCATGTTGAAGCACACGATGTCGGTTTCATCGCAGTTCGTCTGTAGCGTTTCGACCTGCTGGCGCGACAGCGAATCCTCGATCGGCTTATTGCGGTCGGTCGTCGGAATGTTGTGATCCATGGTCGCGAAGGTCAGGTCGGGTCTGCGCACTTTGCGCCCCGTCAGCCTGAGGCCTTCGAACGCCTGCGGTGAGGTTACCTCATGAACGAAGTGGCGATCGATGTAGAGGATGGTGTCGCGGCCGGGCTCGTCGAGGACGACGTGTGCGTCCCAAATCTTCTCGTAGATATTCTTTTTCATGTCGATATTGCGCGAGGATTACCGCGCTAAAGCGCTATCAGACACCGCTAACGCCGCGAAATCAATCAGGACTGGGATCGGGCCGCCGGCTTTGCCTCCGCGCACGAAACGGTGTGTGCTCGCCGTCGGAAGCGCCGTGTCGTGCGATGGCGACGTCGGCCCGTCCTGCGAATCCATTTCCATTGCGGAGTATGCAGACATGAAACCATCCACTTCTTCGACCGATGCACGCCTGGCAAAACTGGAGCGCGAGCTGCGGGGATGGCGACGCGCCGGCCTCGCCATCGCCTTCGTGTTCGCGGTCGCGGTGCTAACCGGCGCAACACCTCGAGCGACGGTCCCCGACATGCTTGCGGCGAAGACCTTCAGCCTCGTCGACGACACCGGCGCCGTGCGTGGTCAGTGGCGTCTGGGGAGCGACGGCCCCGAGTTTGCGGCCTTCGCGCCCGACGGCAAATTGATCAGCACGATCGCCGTGACCAGCGAGATCATGGGCGAAACGTCGTCGGATCGGACGGCGCGGCCGCCGGCGCCGAGCGTCGCGCCAGCGGCTGCCAAATCGCAGGGCAGCTTCATTCGCTTCGGTGCGCCGGAGGACGCCGATGACGAAAAAGACGAAGACGACTTTGACTGGGCCGAATAGGCCCCGCGGGCAAAAAAGTGTGGGCTCGGATCTTTTTCTGAGCCGTTTTGCCACTACGCGCGACTTACCTCTATGAGCCCCACCGCAGATCGGTGGGATCAGGAGGTTTCGCGTGACGTATCCGTCCAGTCCTTTCCATTCATCCGGTCTGTCCGGCCTGTGCTGCCTGTTTCGGCGATTGGGGCTAGCCCGCCCGATGACAGGGGTGTTAGCCGCGTTCTATTTGTGTGCGTCGATTGCATGGCTCGCATCGCTCAGCGGCTGCGCGCTCCCGTTGGATCGTGCGGATCGCGCAGACGGCAACGATCGCGATCATGCGCAAGCCGTCCCCATCAGTCCCGGTGGCCATTCCACCGGCGTAGACGACGCGCCGCGTGTTGCGGAGCCGTTGGTCGGCAACGATGAAGACGGCACATCGGATACATTTCGGCGGGCCGAAGTGCGCGGGAACGAGAAGGTCGTCACCGTACCGTCGAGCGAAACCGCCACACCCGACGGTCGCCGCGAACGTGACGACATTCGGGAAACGGAAGAGAGCCAGCTGAGTTCGAGTTCGGATCGGCTGCGCTCGTCGCACAAGGCCCGGCGTGCTTCGCAGCAAGCGGCCGCGTTGCTCGATCATGCGGCGCCGATGCACGGTAACATCGTGCCGCCCACTGGTGCTGCGCCGTACGCGCGCCCGCAGTATCCGTCATCCCCGCCATACCCGTCATACCCATTGTATAGCCCATATGGCGCGTTCGATACCGAGCAGTATGACCATCGCGTCGAGACGCCGTTTCGCGAGACGGCGCACCGGCCGCTGTCTACGTTCTCGATCGATGTCGATACGGCGTCCTACAGCAATGTGAGGCGCTTCCTCAACGACGGATCGTTACCGGTTCCGGGCGCGGTTCGAATCGAAGAGCTCATCAACTACTTCGACTACGAGTACGCCGAACCGCGAGACGGCAACCCGTTCTCGGTTACCACGGAAGTGTCCACGGCTCCGTGGAACCCGGATCACCGGCTGCTCCTGGTCGGTTTGCAGGGAGAGAAGGTGCAGGCGCGTGACGTACCGCCGCGCAATCTCGTCTTCTTGATCGACGTCTCGGGTTCGATGCAGTCGGCCGACAAACTGCCGCTCGTGAAAGAAGGCCTGCGGACGCTTGCGCGCGATCTACGACCACAAGATCGCGTGTCCATCGTCGTGTACGCCGGAGCAAGTGGGCTCGTGCTCGAACCGACGTCGGGGCGTTATCGAGAGCACGTCGTTCATGCGCTCGATCATCTGCACGCAGGCGGTTCGACGAACGGAGCGGAAGGCATTCGCCTGGCATACGACACTGCACGTCGCCACTACGACCCCGAGTCGATCAATCGCGTGATTCTCGCAACCGACGGGGACTTCAACGTCGGCACGACGAGCCGCGACGAACTGGTCCGCCTCATCGAGAAGGAACGTGAGTCCGGCGTCTATCTGACGGTGCTCGGTGTCGGCACGGGCAACCTCAAGGACGCGAGCATGGAACAGCTCGCCGATCACGGCAACGGCAACTACGCCTATCTCGATTCGCCGGCCGAAGCGCGCAGGGTGCTCGTCGAGCAAGCGGGCTCGACGCTGATGACGATTGCGAAGGACGTGAAGATTCAGGTCGAGTTCAATCCGGCGGCGGTGAAGGGCTATCGACTGATCGGGTACGAGAATAGAAGGCTTGCGGATCGCGACTTCAACGACGACACGAAAGACGCCGGAGAGATCGGAGCCGGCCACACCGTGACCGCGCTCTACGAGATCGTGCCGGTCGGCGCTCGGCTGCCCGGCCCCGAGATAGATCCTCTACGCTACGGCGCTCAGAGGCGCATGGGTCTTCATGACGATGCGCGAGACGGCGACGATGCGGGCGACCTCGTACACCGGCCGGCGCCGCAGCTCGACGACGAATTGGCAACCGTCAAGCTACGTTACAAGGCTGTCGATGCGGGACGCAGTACACCCGCGAGTTTCCTGATCGCGCAGACGGTAGGGCGAGGCCATCGAGAGATCGACAGTGCGTCGGGGAACCTTCGGTTCGCTGCCGGCGTGACGGCATTCGGTATGACTCTCGCCGAGTCTCAGTATCGCGGCGACGCCAGTCTGGCGATGGCCGATCGTCTCGCGCGTGGTGCGCTGGGGCGTGATCCGAACGCCTATCGCGCGGAGTTCTTGCGTCTGGTGGCGCTTGCACGCGGTCTCTCGCCGCAGGCACGCCTCGAATAGATGCGGGACGGGCACCGTGCGCGCGAGATCCTCGACAGGGCCTGCTATGATCGTTCGCGCGCACGGACGCCGCTCGGCTACGGCGCGGCGGAGAGAGTCATCGAACCGGTTGACGGATTGCTTATGCGCCTGTGTGAAGGCGATAGACGCGCGCTACTGCAGGTTACGCGGATGGTGACGCACCGGCTCGCACGATTGGGCGCGTACGATCTTCGCGATGACTGGAGCGACATCAGTCAAGAGATCGTCTTGTCGCTCATCAAGGCCGCTCGCGCCGGCAAGGCACCCAGCGAAGAGAAGCTCGGCGCGTACATCGCGCGAGCCGCCTGGAATAGATTCGCGGGACATCTCAGGCAGACGCGACTGGACGGGGTGCGTACGATCGACGATCGTGCCGACGTCGATGCCGCGGTTAACGGCGACGAGCCTCTCGCGCCCGAGCGCGTGGCGGCGCGGCAGGCCTTCGCGCGTCTGCCGCAGCCGATGCAGGAACTGTTGTGGGCCCGCTACCTCGAAGGACTATCGGTCGATACGATCGTTGCGCGCAGCGGTCGCTCTCGCGCGAGCGTGAATCGCGACCTTGCGAAAGCGCGGGCGCAGTTCCGTGCTCTCCTGGGGCTTGCGAACGCACCCAACGAGTCCGCGCCGATGGCGCCCGCGGCGGCGAATGATGATACGATGCAGGATGGCCGTGACGAGGCCGACAGGTCATGAAACGCCAGTGTGACAGAGTCCGCGATGGCGAATTGGTCGCTTACTTGGCCAATCCCGACGACGAATCGCTACGCGACGTGCATGCGCATGTCGTCGATTGTGAAGAGTGTGCGAGCGAGCTGCGTGCGTGGCGTGCCCTGCGCGGCGACATCGCCGACGGCGAGGCGTCGCGGCCGGCCGAGCATTCCGCCGCCCATCCCGCGGAAGAAAACTTGATGGCCTACTGCGACGATCCCGACTCGGTGGGCCCCGTGTTACGTACCGAGATTCAGGCGCACCTCGCCGTGTGCGGTTCCTGCAGGGACGAGACGCGGGTGCTGACGAGTGTGCGCCTCGAAAACAAAGTGCAGGCCAACGCTCGAGCCGGTGCCGGTAGCGACCTCGACGCATCCGATCGATTGGCGTTGGACGCAACCTTCGACGTCGACGACGACGACGTGCTGTCGGTCGATCTCGAGCGCGCGTCCATCCCCTCGGCAGCCGTCATCGAGTCGATGACCCTGGCGCAGCGCATGCGCAGACCGGGTGCGGTCTTTGCGCTGTTTCTTGCTCTGAGTCTTCCCGTGATCGGGATGTACGCGATCGAAAGCGGTGTCGTGTTGCAGTCCGAAAACGATACGCTGGCGTTTCGTCAAACCGGATCTGCCAATGCCCTCGAAGTTGGCGATCGAATCGAGGAGGAGATCGAGCTCGACCCTGCCACCGGCACCGCACGTCTACGGCGTCTCGGGTCGGCAGACGGTGACACACTGGCCGACCGCAAGCATGGTGCTCTCGCGTTCGCGAAGCCCATTACCGAGGCCCGTCGCATCGAAGACCTTGGTGTCGTGACGAGCGCGCCGCTCGCGCAGGTAGCGCCGGGCTTGCCGGCCCTGCCAACCTTGCCTGCGCCCGCGCCTCAGGAGACCTCCGAGGCGCCCGCGCCTCAAGGGCGCGGCGCAGAAGCGTCGTTGGCCGCAACGGCAGCCGCACGCGGCGACGTTGCGCGCCAACAGGCCGCTAAGGCCGACGTTCCGATTCCCGCCGCCGCTAAGACTGCGGTTGAGACGCCCGTTGAAGAACCACCGTTGCCGCTATCGACGCACCGTGAGCAGCGTCTTACGCCCGAGCAGCTGATGGCGATATTACGGACCGAGCGCCACGTGAAGGATCTCGAGCGGACGGCCATCGAGATTCCGGAAGCCGACGGCACTCACGTACGTACCGGTGCGGCCGTGATCGAAACGTCCAGAGGCGATACCGATCGAAGCGATGACTCGGGCGAAGTCGCGCGCAGCACCCGCTTGGCTCCGGAATCGATGATTCTCGGTGTGCGGCAAATCGGTCGCGCTCCCATTCGCGGCGAAATGCTGGGTAGTGCCGGTGCCGACGACTCGCCGCAGTCCGACCGGTCGGAAACTACGCGGCGCCCGCGTGTCCATTTCGTGCGTGGCAGTTCTTACGTCTTCACCACCGATGAAATCGTACTTGGCTTGGAGGTGCGCTTTCCGCTGCCGATGCTCGATGGTGTCGTCCGCGGGCTGGACGCGCGTCTGTTCGAAGTAGACAGTTCGCGCGAGATCCGCCGCAGCTTCGCGCCGCCGGCCGACGCAGCACAGTCAGCGCCGATGGTCTCTCTGGATGTACCTCCGGGGTGGCTGTACGCCGGTCGTTACTCCGTCGAACTCATCGAGCAATCTGAGGCTGCCGACTCTGCGGACACTGCGAACCGCGAGCGAGCTGCACACGACGTTTCTCGCATCAACATTCGCATCTTGGATTCCCCAACGGCGCGCTCCGCCGGACAATGAGCGAGCGTGCCTTCGGCGATGGAGTAGTCGAGCCCATGGTTGAAACCATTGAACAAACCATCGAGATGCCGACCACTGCGGCGGTTCTCTATCGAACCTATGTCGACCCGGCGTTGCACGCGGCGGTTACCGGCACGCCGGTAGAAATCGGCGAACAACCCGGCAGTACGTTCCTTGCCTTCAACGGCATGCTGGGCGGTCGCGTGATTCACACGGTACCCGATCGCATGATCGTACAGACGTGGCGTGCGAATCACTGGGATCCCGACGAACTCGACTCCGTGCTGACATTGCGATTCGTCGATCTCGATAGCGGCTCGGCGCAAATCGAGATGGCGCACGTCGGCGTCACGCCCTCCGATGTGCAGGGAGTCACCGACGGGTGGAACAATTACTACTGGACGCCGTGGCGCGAGTATCTCCAATCGATATGATTCGTTCACTCTCTCTGTGTCGCCGTGCTATCGGCAGGTCGCGCCCCCGGGGCCGCTACGGCTGCGGTGGCCGTCACACGTAAGAAAAAGGCGAAGAGTAAGCAACGCCGTGGCGATGAGGTACGCGCATGGGCGCTGCAAGCCGTCGAACGTGTCGTGCGTGCGCTGGCCATGGCGGTGCTGTTCGCGCTCGTCGCATCGTTCGTTGCGACGCTGACGCTGCGGTGGCTGCGGCCACCGACCACCGCGTTCATGCTGCAAGCGCGCATCGAGGCGTATCGCGCCGGACGCAGCGACTTCCGTTTACGTAACCAGTGGACTTACCTGGATTGGATCTCGCCGCACGCCGCCGTCGCCGTGATTGCTGCTGAGGACCAGCGCTTTGCGACCCACGGCGGCCTGGACTTCGATGCGATCTGGACTGCGCTCCGGGATCACGCAAGGGAAGGGCGGCTGCGCGGCGCGAGTACGATCTCGCAGCAGGTCGCCAAAAATCTCTACCTATGGTCGGGGCGAAGTCTGCTGCGCAAGGCGGCCGAGGCCTACCTGACGGTGCTGTTGGAGGTGTTGCTGCCGAAGCGCCGCATCCTCGAGCTTTACTTGAACATCGCTGAGTTTGGAGACGGGATTTACGGTGTAGAAGCCGCATCCGAGGCCTACTTCGCCAAGCCCAGCTCCGGCCTGGAGCGCGAAGAGGCGGCACTTCTGGCCGCCGTGTTGCCCAGTCCCCGCCGGTTGCACGCGGATCGCCCCAGCGCCTACCTGCGCGAACGCCAGCAATGGATTCTCGCCCAGATGGCCCAACTCGGCGGCCCCGCCTACCTCGAAGAGCTCGATTGAGCCTCGCGCGACAGCGGCGGTTGTCATTCCGTTACGCACGCGGAATGAAAACGACATGCCCCGTGTGAAAACCGACAGTATCCGCGCATTCGCCAAGCACCACTTCCGCCACTTCAACGCCGCCGTCATCGTCGACGCGGCCGAGGGCTACGAACAGCTGATCGATGCCGGCGGGAAAATGTTTCTCTCGATGGCGGGTGCGATGAGCACTGCGGAAATAGGCTTGTCGCTTGCAGAGATGATTCGGCGCGACAAAGTGCATGCGATCTCGTGCACGGGCGCCAATCTCGAAGAAGACGTCTTCAATTTGGTCGCGCACGACCACTACGTGCGCGTTCCGCACTATCGCGATCTATCACCCGACGATGAGCAAGCGTTGCTCGATCGACATCTCAATCGGGTCACCGACACATGTATTCCGGAAGAGGAAGCATTCCGCCGCGTGGAAGCCGCCATCCGCCAGGTCTGGAAGGCGGCGGATGAAGCAGGGGAGTCGTACCTTCCGCACGAGTACATCTACCGCGTGATTCGAAACGGTAGTCTCGAAGAGTTCTATCAGATCGATCCGGCAGACAGTTGGATCGTTGCCGCAGCGGAAAAGAATCTGCCGCTCTTTGTGCCGGGGTGGGAAGACTCTACGCTCGGTAACGTGTTCGTGGCTCAGCACGTGCGCGGCGAGATCAAGCGTCTCGAGACGGTGCGCTCGGGCCTTCACTACATGAAGGCGCTCATCGAATGGTACAAGGAAACATCGATTGCCACGCCGATCGGTTTCTTTCAGATCGGTGGCGGGATCGCCGGAGACTTTCCGATCTGCGTCGTTCCGCTACTGCGCCAAGACATGAAGGCCTTCGACACGCCGCTGTGGTCGTACTTCTGCCAAATCAGTGACTCGACGACGAGCTACGGGAGCTATTCCGGAGCCGTGCCCAACGAGAAGATCACCTGGGAAAAACTCGGCGCGAGCACGCCGAAATTCGTGATCGAGTCGGACGCATCGATCGTCGCGCCGCTGTTGTTCGCCTTCGTGCTGGGCGAATAAGGGACGGGTCATGCGACGGTCCCGACGGCCCCGGCCGCTGGGTCGGCTAGGCGACAGAGCCTTCGGTACGTAGCGCCGCGATCTCGTCGGTGCCGTAGCCGAGTTCGGATAGCAATTCATCGGTATGCTCGCCCAGCAGCGGGGCAGGGCGCGCAATTGCCGCCGGCGTCTTTTCGAAGCGCGCCGCCGGGCGGGTTTGTCGCATGCGACCCGCGTGCGGGTGAACGGATTCTACGATCAGTTCGTTGGCAGCGACCTGCGGATCCGTTAGCAGACTCTCGCGATCATGCACCGGGCCGCACGGTACATCTGCTTCTTCCAGAATTTCGAGCCATTCGGCGGAGCTTTTGGTTTCGAGTACGGACGCCGTCAGTTCGAGCCGCGCATCGACATGCTTGATGCGACGCGCGGGCGTGTTGAAACGTTCGTCGTCGGCCCATTCGGGATGACCTAACGCTCGCGACAGCGCCTTCCATTCCCGGTCCGTGACCGCACCGGCAGTGATGAAGCCGTCGAGTGTCTTGAACACGAGATCGCGTGTGTCGGGTGGACGAGTCGGGGCGATGTCGTCGCCGATGAACGTCTGGCGCGCCATGCCCTCCGGCCACAGGAATGAAATCACCGCATCGAGCATGGCCAGACGCACGTGTTGTCCTTCCCCCGTGCGCTCGCGTGCGAGCAGCGCGGCGGTGATTGCTTGCGACGCCGTCAGCGCCGTTACCTTGTCGGGCACGATCAAACGGAACATACGCGGTTGCTCGGCTGTTCCCTGAATGGCCGCGAGACCGGAGACCGCTTGGATGACGGGATCGTACACGCGCTTGCCGGCATACGGGCCGGTCTCGCCGAAGCCGCTGATCGACATGTAGATGAGTCGCGGATTGATCGCGCGCAGCGCCGGTTCGTCGATCCCGAGCCTGTCGACGGCGCCCGGGCGAAAGTTCTGCACGAACACGTCGGCCGTACCGACCAGGCGAGCGATGACGTCGCGGCCGCCGTCTCGTTTCAGATCCACCGCCAACGAGCGCTTGCTGCGATTGGTGGTGGCGAACATCGGCGAGATTCCTCGGTTTCTGCCGCCGAAGGCGCGTGTCGCATCGCCGAGACCTACGGGTTCTACTTTGATGACGTCGGCGCCCTGGTCGCCGAGCAGCATGGTTGCCGCCGGTCCCGAGAGCATCTGTGTACAATCGACGATTCGATACCCCGATAACGGTCCGTTCACGCGGCTGGCCTCCTTGCGTGCGCCTGAGCCTACCCGAGCCCGCGCACTCGTGCGATGATCGCGCAGCGGCCTCGTGCCGCTTCAATTCCACGATGCACGGACTGGAAATTATCGACCGATACCCGCTTCTCGACGAACTCTTCGACGAAGCGGCACAAGTGTTGGGTGCCGACCTGCACGGCTACCGCAATCACGCCTATCGCGTGTTCAATTTCTGTCTCGCCCACTGCGCCGTTCGGTCCGAGAGTAGCGCCGTGGCAACGGACGATGCCGACAAGATCGCGATCGCGGCGCATTTTCACGATCTCGGAATTTGGACCGACGATACGTTCGACTATCTGGCTCCTTCCTCGGCCCGTGCTCTTGCTTACCTTGCCGCCACCGGGCGTGACGAGTGGTCGGCTGAGATCACGCACATGATCATGGAGCATCACAAGATCACGCAACATCGTGCAAAAAACGGTCGCCTCGTCGAGTATTTCCGTCGTGCCGACTGGACGGACGTCTCGCTCGGCGTACTGCACTACGGAATCGATCGTGGCTTCGTGGCCGAGGTGCGCTCCGCCTTCAGCAACAGCGGCTTTCACAAGCGACTGCTGGTTCTGGCCGGCCGGCGCCTGCGCAGGCATCCGCTCACCCCGTTGCCCATGCTGCGATGGTGATGACGCTGTGATGGCAAACGTGCCTGGCAATCGTGAGCGTGACTCGGCCGTCGGTCGAGTTCGTGAGCTAGCGATGGTCGTCGTACGTACGCTGGCCGTGCTCGCGCTCACGCTCGGTCTGACCGCGTGTCGGGCCGATCCCGAACTCGTTGCGGACCTCGAGTACGTAGAAGTGGTTACCGTTGCCGACGACGAGAGCGTGCTTCCGCTGCTCATCGCCATTCACGGCCTGGGCGATCGACCGGAATCGTTTTGCGCGTTCATGCAGAGCGGCGTCCGCGTGCCGGCGCGGATCGTCTGCCCACGCGCGCCCAACGAGTACGGCGGCGGCTATTCTTGGTTTCCGCCCATGCGATCGCTGACGTCCGACGCCGGCCTCGCACGCGCCGTGGAGGAAGCCGGGGATCGCGTCGCATTGCTGACGCAGGTGCTGTCACGTGATCCGCGCATGCACGGCGATCCTGTCGTCACCGGGTACTCACAAGGCGGCATGACGTCGTACTATCTTGCGCTCGCGCATTCCGATCTGTATCGCGCGGTGGTTCCGATCGCGGGAATGCTTCCCGCTTCGCTGCGTGAGCGAGAACCCGCGGGCGGCGAGGTCGCGTTGTTCGGGTTTCATGGCAAATCCGACGAGCTGGTTCCCTACGGCGAAGCCAAGCGCACGGCAGCGGCGTTCGCGCAGCGTTGGACCGACGCCGCGTTGGCCGAGTACGATGGGGTGGGGCATCGAATGAGTACGGAGATGCGGCGCGATGTCTTCGAGCGACTGAATGGCCTACTGGGTAGCGTGCCGTGAGGCGCATCGCAGTCGACACGGAACGCCCGCTCGGATCACTCTTCGACGAAGAGGTTGTCGGACTCGCCGCGTAAAACGTTCTTGAGCACTTTGCCGGTCGCGTTGCGCGGCAGCGGTTGCGCACGAAACTCCCACTCGCGAGGGATCTTGAAGGGAGCGAGTACTTCGGAACACCAGTCGCGCAGTTCGTCTTCGCCTATGGTGGCCGACGGTTTGCGCACGACGATCGCTTTGATCTCTTGGCCGAGTTCCGCGTGGTCTATCCCGACGACTGCCGCTTCCACGACGTCTTCGTGGGCTTCGAGGCGATGTTCGATCTCGACGGGGTATACGTTTTCAGCGCCTCGTAGGATGAGATCGCGTGCGCGCGAGTTGATGTACAGTCGTCCGTTTTGCATGCGTCCGATGTCGCCGGTGGCCAGCCAACGCTCGGGGTCCAACGCTTCGGTCGTGGCTTCATCGTTGCGCCAGTAGCCGAGCATGTTGTACGGGCTGCGTACGAAGATCTCGCCTTCTACGCCTTCGCCGACCGGGCGGCCGTCATCGTCTCGTATCTCGACGAAGTGGGTTGGCTGAATCCGGCCCACTGAGGTGGGGTGTTCGACGAGGTCGTCGCCGCCGATCATCGCGATCGCCGTGACCGTTTCACTGGATCCGTAGCCGAGTCCGACGCCGGTGGCACCGTTGGGCAGTACGCGGCGCATTCCGGCCTGCACGTCGGCGCTTGTGGGCGCGCCGCCGGATCCTAGATTGCGCAGGCTCGAGAGATCGTACTTGTCGATGTCTGGGTGCGACAAGACTCGCGGGACCATCGCGCCGAGACCGGCCCACTGCGTGATGCGTTCGGCTTGGATCAGTTCCAGCACCTGGCTCGGCTCGAATCGTCCGAGGCGCCAAACGGTTTTACCACCCGCCGCGAGCGCCATGACTGCTCCCTGATGCAGACCGCTGAGATGAAACAGCGGCGCGGTGATGAGTGCGCTCATCGGTGCTTGGGTACCCGTGGGAGCGTTGCCCAGCTCGGCGGCGATCAGCATGTTGCGGTAGCCGTGCAGAAAGCCCACCTGCACGAAGCCGATCAAGCCGCGGTGCGACTGCAACGCGCCCTTCGGTCGGCCGGTCGTGCCGCTGGTGAAGAGTATGACCGCAGGGTCGTCTTCCGCGATCGGGTTGGTCGGTAGCTCGGCATCGGGTTCAGTCGAAAGCAGCTCGGCGAACTCCGACTGCAGATCCAGGATCGGCACGTCGGGTAGTTGGTCGCCGAAGCGCGCGATCCTCTTCTTGTCCGCAATGATGAGCTTGGGCTCGGAGAGTTCGACGGCGTATCGCGCTTCGTCGCCGGTCCACCAGCCATTGAGAGCCGCGACGACGGCGCCGAGGCTGGTTGCCGCCCAGAAGGATGTGATCCACTCGGGGTGGTTCTCTGCAAAGATCGCGATTCGGTCGCCGTGCTCGATGCCATACCGGCTGCGTAGGGCGGAAGCGGCCTGGGCTACCGTACGGAGATTGTCGGCGTAGCTGATGCGGCGATCGCCGCAGACGATGTATTCCGCATCGGCGTGGCCGACCGATGTGGCGAGCAGTTCGCGCAAGGAACGCGGACGACTCTTGAACACCGGCATCGTTGCACCGAGGACGGTCTCTTCGTGGATTTCGAATACACCGCCGGCTTCGGTGAGTTGCGATTCAATGCGTTGGTAGAGGTCGCTCACGCTGCCTTCTTAGCGGGGATGGACCTCTCATGCACGACTGGCGCCACGGCCGACTATTTCGCATGAAGCGCGGCGTTGCCCTATAGCTGGCGCGATGCAGGGCTTTGAGACGCTCGACTTCGACGGGTTCCACCGTCGTGAGCTTCCCGCGCGCTTGGCCGGCGGTTTCGGTCGCATCGCCGCGGCCGATCTCGGCGATACGGCTCCCTTAGGGTTTCGCCTACACGAACGCACTGAGGGCTATACGTACGCAGCGATCGACGGCACGGTTCAGGTTCTCGCAGGCCTCGATACGGCGGCCGCCGTGGTCGTCCTTCACCACGAAGATTGGCAGGACCTCATGCACGAACTGCGCACGGTGTTCGGCCTGTTGTACGCCGGCAAGCTCGAGATCGAGCGTGGGCGTTTCGAACATGTCGAACGTTGGTGGCCCGCGATGCGCGCGATGCTCACCGGGCGAGCGATCTACGATGAGGCCCGTCTCGAGCTACGAGATCGCGACGCAGCCGCGCTGGATCTGCACCGGTCGTTCACGTTGGACGACGACATCGACGACATCGCGCACTATCTGCGCACGGCCGGCTACCTTCACCTGAAGTCGGTGTATTCACCGCCGGAGATTGCCACTCTTAGCGCCGAGGTAGATCGCTTGCGTGACGCGGCGATTCCGGGTGACGGACATTCGTGGTGGGCCAACGACGCAGCCGGCAAGCCGACGGTGTGCCGGCTCACGTACGCGAACGATCTGTCGGACGTCATCGCTCATCTACATGAAGACGTGCGCGCGCAGCGTATCGCGGCGTTCTCCGGCGAAGAACTTGCCTGCGTCCCTGATCGGATGGAGGGGCACTCAGTCATTCTCAAGATTCCGCATGCTGTCGACGGCTTGGCCGATCTTCCGTGGCACGTTGATTGCGGTCTCGGGGGGCATTCACTGATGTGTCCAGCCGTGTTGATCGGTGTTCAACTCGACGCGGCCAACGAAGATAGCGGCCGCCTACATATGCGTGCCGGCTCGTTCGGGACGTCTTGTCACATGCGAACGCTGGACGGCGAAATGGGGCGATTGGAAGTCGCCATAGACACCGAACCGGGCGACTGCACGGTGCACTATGCCGATGTCTTACATGCGGCTCCGCCTCCGCGTGTGGATCGGCCGGGTAGGCGCACGCTCTACATGAACTTCTTCTCTCCGCGCCTGTTCGAGCACGTCGGGCCGGGCGAAGCTTACAACGATGTGTTGGGGCGACGCGACGACGGTGTGGCTGCGTCGGTCGATCAGCTTCTCGATCGTCAGCGATCGTAGAGACGCGCGACCTGTTCTCGAAAGCGCGCGCCCATCTCATCGTAGATCGAGACGTTTGCATCGATCGGTTCGGTGCATTCGTCGTCGAGTTCGATGAACGGCGCGACGGCTTCGTCGGCGGTGATGTGTTCACCGGCTTCGACCCGGTCGGTCCAGTACGCTTGAAGCGCGGCGCCGAAGGCCGCGGATTCCTGCTCCACCGGCGCGACGACACGACAGCCGAGCGTGTCGGCCAATACGCGACGCCACAAACGGTTGCCGGCAGCACCGCCGACGACACGGATCTCATTGGGCTCGATGCCCAGCGCGCGCAGACGATCCACGCCCCAAGCGATGTTGAGACTGGTTCCTTCGATGGCGGCCCGAAACAAGGTCGCGCTGTCGAGGTGTCCGGCGCGCATCCCCAGTAGCGTCCCGCTTGCGTGGGGAAGGTCGGGGACGCGCTCGCCGGCGAGATAGGGAATCCACAACAGGCCGTCGGCGCCGATCGTTACGGCGCTCGCCTCGGCGGTGAGTGTGTCGTGATCCGTCGCGAAGGCGCGCCGCACTTCCTCGGTGACGCCGGTCAGGTTCATCACGCACAGAAGTGGAAGCCACGCGCCCGTCGATGAACAGAAGGGCGCGATCAGGCCTTCCGGGTCGATGATAGGGGTGTCGCTATGCGTGAAGACGGTGCCCGATGTCCCGAGGCTCAAAGTCGTCACGCCGGCGCGTGTCGTGCCGCTTCCGATCGCGCTCATCATGTTGTCGCCGCCGCCGGTCGCCACGGGAGTACCTTCGGCGAGTCCGAGCAGCGCGGCGCCGTACTGGTCGAGCGTTCCCCACCATCTACCGGACTCGAGCATCGGTGCGACGAGACTCGCAAGGCGAGGGTCGATGTGCCGCATGTCGTCGGCGCTCGGAGTGCGTGATACGGGGTCGAAGTAACCGCTGCCAGAGGCATCGCCGGACTCCATGCCTTTGCGACCCGTGAGGCGCATCGTTACGAAGTCGTGCGGCAGCATCACTGAGCGCACGCGCGCCCACGCGTCGGGCTCGTGGCGAGCGATCCATAGTAATTTCGATGCGGTGAATCCGGTCGGAATGTTCCGCCCCATCGCGGTGCTGAGCTCGACGGCTTCGGCTACGGTTTGGGTGTCACACCAAAGCTTTGCGGGACGAACGACACGGTCGTCTTCGTCCAGGACCACTGCGCCGTGCTGCTGGCCCGAGACTGCGACGGCTGCGATGGCGGCTGCGTCGCACTGCCGGAAGAGCGCCGACGCGACGTCGCGTATTGCGTCGATCCACGTGTCGGGATGTTGCTCGGCTGCACCGGCCGCAAGTCCGGGGATGAGCTCGTAGCTGCTCCCCGCACGCGCAACGATGCGGCGGGAATCGGCATCGACGACGAGTCCCTTAGTCCCTTGGGTTCCGACGTCCAGACCCAAGTAGAGGCGCTTCGCCTCGGCCATCGCTCGCTCAGGCCGCGCCGAGCATGTGCTCGACCATGAGTTGATCCAGGCGTTCGTAGTGCAGGCCGCGTCGCGCAATGGCGTCGAGGTCTGATCGTAGGGCGCGCACTTGCTGTGCATTCTCGCGGCTATACGACGCGATCAAGTTGGCGGTGTCACTGGCGGCGTTGTCGTCGACGAGCGACTGCACGCGGGGGTCGGCATCGAAGGCCGCGGCTCGGTCCTTGAGGATGTTGTAAGTTCGCATACAGCCGCGCGCGAATTCCCAGACACCGTCGTCGTCTTCAGTTCGGTAGGCGTGCGCGTCGAAATGGCGTGGTCCCTCGTAGCGCGCGCCGCCACCGGTGCCTTCGAGCAGGCGTACGAGAAGAAAAGCCTGCTTGAGATCTTCCGACCCGAAGCGCAGGTCTTGGTCGTAACGACCGATTCTCTGCGCGTTGAGATCGATGTGGAAGAGTTTGCCGGCTTCCATCGCCTGCGCGACTGCGTGTACGAACGAGAGTCCCGCCATGTGTTCGTGTGCTACCTCGGGGTTCACGCCGACCATCTCTTCGTGTTCGAGCGTCGAAATGAAATGCAGCATGTGGCCGGTCGTCGGCAGGTAGATGTCGCCGCGCGGTTCGTTCGGCTTCGCTTCGAGCGCGAAGCGCATGTCGTAGCTGCGGTCCTTCACGTACTCGCACAAGAAATTCATGGCTTCGCGCATGCGCTCTATCGCCGTGCGCGGGTCGCGGCATGCGTCGGCTTCCGATCCCTCGCGGCCGCCCCAGAAAACGAAGATGCCGGCGCCCAGTTCTACGCCGAGGTCGATGGCGTCCATCGTCTTGCGCAGCGCGAACGCGCGGACTTCGGGATCGTTGGCAGTGAAGGCACCGTCCTTGAAAGCGGGGTGTGAGAACAGGTTGGTGGTTGCCATCGGCACGACCATGCCGTTGTCGTCCAATGTCTTCTTGAATGTGGAAACGATTTTGTCGCGCTCCGAAGCCGACGCTCCGAAAGGTACGAGATCGTTGTCGTGCAGATTGACGCCCCAAGCGCCGGCTTCGGCGAGCTTGGCGACGATACGGCAGGGATCGATGACGGCGCGGGTCGGGTCTCCGAAGGGATCGCGTCCGGAGTTTCCTACCGTCCAGAGTCCGAACGTGAATTTGTCGGCCGGGGTGGGATTGAACCTATCGCTATCGGTCATCGTCTTGCCTCGTTTCAACCGGTCGTTGCTCGGCGCGGGCGACCGGTCAGTCGTCTCTTGGTCAATCCTTGATGTTAGCAGAAACGGGTTGCTGCGTTGGCGTTGTCTGTGTCGACGGTGTGCGTGCTCGTGAAATGACGCAGTAGGAGAACGCCGGTGTCTTTTTTCGTACCTGACGTCCCAGATGCGAACAGTCGGGAAGTGTCGGCGCAGGGCTACGTAATCCCAAGCCGCGCTGTACCTCGGCCGACTAGATAGGCGGCACGCACATTAATGTGACGTCGCCGCCGACCGCCGGCACCAAGACATCGCACCGAACGAAATCGTGTCACGGATGCTTCAAGGATGACCGTAGTGCCGCGAACGCATCGGCTTGTGGCACGTGCGATGGGTGCTCTGGTCGTATGCGGTGTCGCATGAGTCGCGCCTCCCTAACACGGCCTCTAGCTGTCTAGAGAACCGCGGGGGAATTCCAGTCGTGCGGTTGCCCACTGCGTCGTACCCGTAGGATTCCGGCGCGGCTCCCGTGCCGCCGGTGACCAAGCGCTGCAGCTCGTCGTAGCTGTAGCTCTTGGTGTCGGCCAGCTCTGCAATCGCGAGGATGTTGCCCGCCGGATCGTAGCTATACCCGAACACTGCCAGGTCGGTCGCTCCGTCGTCGTGGGCAAGCGCCATCAAGCGGCCACTGGTGTCGTAGTCGTGGTCGGTGGTGGTCCCGTTCGGGAACTGGATCAGGTCCGGGCGCCCCGCGTTGTCGTAGGTCAGGTCGATCTGCTGGCTGCTTGCGGTGATGAGCTGGGCTAGGCGGCCGGCACCGTCGTGGTCATACGTCGCGCTACCGCCGAGCGAATCGGCAAGAGAATCGCGGTTCCCCACCGCATCGTAGGTATTCGTCAGCACCACCGCCTTCTCTATGCTTCTGCGATCGAGAGGGGTTTCGCATCACGCGGTCGTGTCGGTTAGACCCGGCCGGCTTCCACCCCACGCGGTGTGCCTATCGAGAATCATCAAAGACACACACAGAACCACGATTGCACAGTCGAAGATCCCGTTTGCAGCAAGCCCCTCACGATAGTCGACGAACGCTGGGTCTGAGAATCTCGCGATCACTCGGGTCAGCTGTAAGCCGTGCAGAACAGCGACCGCACATAGAGGCACCGGGCTCGGTCTAAAGAACAGTGCGAAGAATACGATTCCCGCTACAATAGACTCCGCTGTTATCATCAACGTCAGAGGGACGACCGTGGCTACCGAGATCAATAGCCAAATCGCCAGTCCCAGATGGAGCGAGAGGACGGTCTTTAGGCTTGTCGAGAACGATGGGCGCATCCAGCCGGTAATCGCGTAGACAACACCCGCCAGACCGAAGGGCATGACAAAGCTAAAGCTAGAGTACACTACTCCGAATGCAAAAATCGCAGGCACAAGAGTGTATCCGACCGCGGGGTTTTTCATCCATCTATCGGTGTTCATTCCATGCTCCGATCCGATACCAGTATGGGCTCATGTCGTTTCGGCTCGCTCGGCTCCGAATTCATGGTCCGCACCGAGATTGCACTATGGCGAGATTCGCCGAGGCAACTCGTCGGCAAACTCCGGTCCGATCATTCGATCCAGTGCCTCTTCGACCGCACCGCCGAGAAACGGGTCCGGGATCGTAGCGCCGCCGCTTTTGGTCAAACCCGTGATCAGAGCGCGACGAATGCCCTGGCCCTGACTTACTCCAGTCGCGATACCGAGCGAAAAAGCGGTCCGAATTGCAAGCACATGCGATGCACTTGCAACCACGGGAACGATGAACCCACCAACCGCGCCTAGGCTCGTCGCGGTGAATATCTCGGCTGTGCTCCCACAGCCAAGCGCTGCGGATAAACCTGACAGGCCCCCCGATATGACTGCACTACGGATCGCCAAGGCGATGAGCGGGTTGCGACCATCCGGGTCTACCAAAACCGTTGGCTTTGCCAGCGCGTAGCCATACAAGTTCGCGCCCGCCGCTATGAACCCAATCGGATCCTCCGAGACAAACCGCCCTGCAACCGGATCGTAATACCGTGCCCGGTAGTAGTAGAACCCGCTCTCCGCATCCCGTTCCCGTCCCGTAAAGCTGTACGGTTGCGGCAGTGTCTCGGTGATCGCGATCACCTGCCCGTAAGCATCGTACTCATAGCTGTTCGCGACCGCGCCGGTGTCGTCCGTCAGCAACCGCACCGACCCAAGATGATCCGCGTGATAGAAGTAGTCTTCCCCCGCGATCACATCTTCAACCGACAGCGGCTGATCCACACGATCCCCGTGGCTGTAGCGCTTCTGCAACGTGTCGACCATCAAAACCCGGCCAAACTCCAGCGCAATATCCTCGCCGTCGTATACGTAGCGCGTGACGGTTGAATCGACGTCCTTCTCGATTCGGCGGCCCAGCGCATCGTAGGCGTAG
>JAJCZM010000017.1 GCA_029262375.1 Deltaproteobacteria bacterium | reverse complement strand
CATGGTAGCCCTTCGGGTGGCTGAGGACGGGAGCGGAAAATCGGCCTTGAGGATTTTAAGGACTACGGCCTTTTTCTTTGCCGTTTCCTTATTTCTCTTTCCTTGGCGCAAAGATCATAGTTTTCAGCAAGAAATAGAGGGTACGCACGTTCAACATCAAGTGAACTAGAATCCCAATTGCAGAAAGGAAAATAAAAAGCCGAATGCCACCATCAACAGTGAACCCTAAAAGGGGTGTCAGTATCAATGCCGCCACACCCATTCCAATCACATAATACAGCGGATCCAAAAACAACAATCTCAGTACCTCTGCAAATGAAGACATGCGATTATTCATTGTGCTTCTTTCTCCTGTTTCTCCTGCAAAACGGCGTTGCCCACTTGCAACCCTCCATCAGTCGCGGTGCCAAGCGCAACACCAGTTGTGGTGCCTGGATTAGTATTGTTGAATATAGCCTTTCCTCTGGAATCGCCAAACGCATTTTTTGCGGCTCTAGCTTGAGTAGCTCCTGAAATTCCGCCACCAATACCGCCTGTCAAAGCTCCCACTCCTGTATCCTTGAGAACTTGTCCTCCGTCGATCTGTCCAGTGGTAACTTGCTGAGTAACTGCACTTTGTGTCGCTGCAGATGCAGCACCTGCGACAGCCCCGTTTGCAGCACCCTCAACAACTTTTGGAACAGTAGTTCGTAAGGCGCTTCGAGCCCCGGAACGGGCGACAGCGGCTTTTACTCCAGTAGAAACAAGCTTCGCGGTCGCACCCCCGACCCCGCCAGACAATGCACCAATGGCAGCCGATTGTAGAACTTGACCACCATCAACTTCGCTAAAACTTTTTCCCTCAACGATCACTTGAACCGCAACATCAGCAATCGCACCGATTGCCGCGCCAACAATAAAGTTAATAAGCTCCCCACTGGGATCGTTATTGTTATAGGGATCATTGGCCACATAGGCATAGAGGTTCATCTGGTCTTCGTAGCCGACCGGATCGGTTTGCAGGAACCTGCCCAGCGCCGGCGAGTAATACCTTGCTCTGTAGTAGTAGAGCCCGGTCTCCGCATCGAGACGGCGGCCGGTATATCTGTACGGCTGGCCGACGGTGGAGTCGGAGACCCCGAAGGCCGAGTAGGTATATTGCTCGGCCATGGCGCCGGTGGCATCGCTGGTGGCAATCACCGTGCCCTGACGATCCTGGTGGTAATAGTAGCGCTGGGCCCCGCCTGAGGCCCGCACATCGATCATGGCAATCGGCTCATCGACCCCTGGCCCGTAGACATAGCGCCGGATCACTTGCGCGCCTGTGGTCAGGGCCGCCGCACCATCGTAATCGGCCACCACATGGCCGTTGTCGACCAGGAAACGCTCGGTCACTGTGCCATTGGTGCGCTTGGCCCGTCTCGGGCCGTCCCCAAAATATTCATATGAATAGGTATTGCCGCCATCGACCACCTGGGTCAGACGGTTCTCAAGATCGTAAGTATAGGTCCGGGTGCCGCCATCGCCCTCGAGGTTGCCGCGCAGGTCATAGGCGAGCCCTTGGCCATCGACATTGGTATATTGATTGAGCGCGTTCGTGGCGTAAGCGTCGGTCTTGTTGACCCCGGCATTGCGGAAGAACGTATTGTCGGTAATATCCTTCTGGGTCAGTTGCCCGGCGCGATTGTAAAAGAAGGTATAGCCGACATTGGCCGCGCCGAACTGATGGTTCTGGGCTGACAGGTCTGAGTCCAGCTCGAAAGTGTTAGAGACCACATTGCCATTGCCGAGCGTCAGGCTGGTGCGCCGCGATTGCTTGTCATAGGCGTAGGTCGCCAGCTCAGAGCCGGTGGTGCAGCTCCCTGTGCTGCCGGTGACGCTTGCCGTGCCGTTCTCACAGACGACCTTCATGCGGTTGAGGGCGTCATAGCCATATTCGACAAAGAAGCCATCTCCGTGCGTCACCTTGGTGCGATTGGAGTTCTTGTCATAGAGATAGCTGAGCGTGGTGACGCCATCCTGCTGGATCTGCTTCAACCGGCCCAGCAGATCGTAATTGTAGCTCTGGGTGATATTGTCCGGCTGATCGAAGCGGGTCTTGAGGCGCCCGACCAGATCATAAGTCGTGGTGACATCGGTGCCGCCGCCCACCGGCAGATTCTTCAAGGTCTGGCGGTTGAGATTGTCGTAGACATAGGCAATGAGATCGGCCGCGCCCGAGCGCAGGCGCTTGGTCAGCACATTGCCGTTCACATCGTAAGTGTATTTCTCAAAGGTCGTGTCCGGGAAGGTCGCCGTGTCGAGCCGGTCATGGCCGTCATAGGCATAAGCCGTCTGATTGCCCTTGGCATCGGTGACCGACAGCCGGTTGCCGTTCTTGTCATAGCTAAAACGCGAGGTGCATTGCTGCAGTGAATTGACAATCGGATTACAGGTCAGGATATCGGCCGCCCCGCCCGCAAAGCCATCGCGCCAGGCGCCATAGATTGTCAGGATCTGGCCATTGCCATCATAGGCGTTTTTAACGCGGCGGCCCTCCGGGTCGGTGGTGACATCGACGCGGCTCGCCAGGTCATAAGTATAAGACGTGACATCGCCGTCCGGGTCGGTGACGGTCTTGACCCGCTTGGTCGCATAATAGGTGTAGCTGGTTATAGCGAAGGGATTGAGCGCATCGTCGGTCGCGGCCTTGGCCTGGGTGATCAGGCCGTCGATATCGTAGACCCACTCATTGGCCAGTCCCATCGGCCCGGTCATGTCGGTGATCCGGCGCAAGGTGTCGTAATTGGCCGCATAGACATTCGAGAACGGATCGCTCGCGGTCTTCAAGTTCCCCGTGCCGTCATTGGTGAAGGTCCAGGAAATGTTCTCGCCAGTCGGGTCGATACAACAATAACGGGTACGGAGAAATATTCAGGAATCACGCCATGGCTGTTTTTACACGCATTAACAGCGTCGAGTGGTTCGCCTTAAAGGCGAGTTACGAAAGGTTTAAGCTGCGAAAGTCAGTACACAGTGAAGACATATGGATGCCGTTTTGCGGGCGACACGGCCGCTCTCCTTCTTACCCATGGTAGCCCTTTGGGTGGGTAAGAAGGAGAGCGGAACGGCTTCAAACCCATCGAATGGCTTGGCGGGTCACATTACCGACAAGTTCGGATTTGGTTTTTGTTAAGCAGGCAGGCGATCTTTTATCTACCTATATATCAGCTTCCTGCCATCTTCCATTTTTCACAGCTTCTACAAGTTGGCTAACTTGTATGTCTTTTATTTGATCGGCCGTAAAAGGATTTTCTCCTCTAATCAATTGTTTGAAGATGTTATATATCTCCTTGTACAAAAGCTCACATGCGAAGTGCTTCGTGATATTCATATTTTCAAATGAAGTAGAAAATTCCTTCGAAAAATCTTGAATGAAGTATACTCCATCTGAACCAGCCACTCCGATATCTTTGGTCAAATGGTGGTTTGGCAATACGTCAAAGCCCAGGTTCATATAATCCTTTATGTAGTTACAAACCCGTTTTTCTAGATCATTCGCCTCGAACGGCATTATTGCATCCTTCAACTATACCAGCGCCA
>JAJCZM010000016.1 GCA_029262375.1 Deltaproteobacteria bacterium | reverse complement strand
CCGCTGTGGGTCTGGGAAGCTGCCAACTCTGCGTCTGCGACGTAAACGATGATGGCAACATCACGGCCACCGACGCACTGACGGTTCTCAATGCGGCCGTTGGCAGCGCGGTGACGCTCGATTGCCCGTCGTGCACGACCGGATCGACATCGACCACATCGACGTCTTCCACCAGCAGTACGACCAGCACCACCAGTACGACTTCTACAACGATGGTGCCGACGACGACTACCACTACGACAACCACCACCACCACCGTGTCCGGATTCCCGGCGCTCGTTGCGGGCGACTTCCCCGCGGTGACGCCTTGTAGCGATCGCGACACGCTTGCGTCCGACGCGGCGTTCGCGACGGCCCTCGGCAACGCGACACAGCTCATCTTTACGGTGAACTTCGAGCAGTTCTCGCCTGACCATTTCGCCCAGATCTGCGGACTGAGCGATGAGGACAACACACTCGGTCCAAACGAAAACCCGTGGACACCCACCGTGGGGACTCCGACCGTGCTCTGCAACGAGATCTCCGGATTCTCGGATTTCACGACCGTTTACGACCAGATGTCGCCGAGCGGACCGGACTTCTGCAAGACGGGGCCGCCGTACACCGACGGCTTTCCGCGGGCGGGTATCTACCGCAAGGACTACTGTTTGGACGCTCCGGCGGGCTCCTACTCGGCCCGCGTGCGCAAGACGATATCGGGTCCGCAGACCGATCAGAGCTGGTCGACCGTGGGCGTGGATCCCGCTGACGTGCGCGTTTGCAACGGATCGACGCTGATCGCAACCGATACCGATGCGCGCAATCTCATTGCGTCCAGCCCCGCGGGCTTCACGATCACGCTGCGTGATTCTGACTGTGCCAGCGGCGCCGAGCTGATCACGGTGACGCTGGAGGTTGTGTGCATCAAGGCACTATCGGGCACGTGCCCTTGGGAGTTCGGCTGCCCGTCGTAACGATTGGGGGGGCGAGTGGGCCGGCCCCGGCATCGACGGACCGACGGATTCGATGACTCAGCGCGAAGCGAAGTCTTCGTAGAGTCGGCCGTATGCTTCGGTCATGGAGGCGGAGTCGAAGGTTCGTTCGAACCTTCCGCGTGCGGCAGCGCCCAAGCGAGCGCGAAGCGCGCCGTCCTCGATGACGCGCCCGAGTGCGGCTGCCAACCCAACAGCATCGTCGGAATCGATCAACAAACCATCCACATCGTCGTCGATCGCGCTGGGGATTCCCCCCACTCGTGTGGCGACCACGCAGCGTGACGCTGCCATCGCCTCGAGAAGTGCGAGCGGGAGACCTTCGTGCAGAGAGCTGAACACGACGGCGTCCACTTGTGCGACCAAGTGTGGAACATCGTCGCGAAATCCCGCGAACACGACACGGTCTTCGAGGCCGCGCGCGGCGATGTCGGCGCGTAGTTCGTCGAGCAACGGTCCCGAACCGAGGACCACGAGTCTTACCTGGTCACGTTGCGAGGCGGGAAGCAGGTCGAGCGCCTCGAACAGAACTCGATGGCCTTTCTCCGGTGTCAGGCGTCCGGCGGTCGCCAACACGACGCCGCCCGTGGGTACTCCGAGGTCCGCCAACGTAGCAGTGCCGCTCGGCGCGTCGGCGCGTGTCGGGTCGGGGATGCCGTTGTGAATGGTGATGATCTCGGAACTTCCGGGGTAGCCGCCTTGGCGAAACGTCTGCGTTACCTTCTCGCTGCAGCCCACGACGCGGTCGCAGCGCGGTACCAGGAACCTATAACCACGCGCCTGGATGCCCGAGAAACGTTCGGCCACGTTATGCAGTGTCATGATGATCGGCAGCCCGGCCCTGCGCGCGGCGAAATACCCGTGCAACGAATCTCCGAACAGGTGTGCGTGCACCAGATCGATGCCGTCTTCGCGCAGTGCACGCGTGAGGCGGGCGACCCAGATCGGGTCCAATTTGGGAATGGCCCGCTCGACGATTCGGATGTCGGCGCCGGCGCTGCGCAGTTCATCGGCCAGCACGCCGTCGTTGGACGAGAAGATACTGAAGTCGAATCGGTCACGCAGTTCGGCGACGATTGTCCCGATGACCTTCTGGGCTCCGCCGAGTCCCAGGCCGTGTACGAAATGTGCGACTCTCATTTGCGCGATCCCAGAACGTCTACATGTACGGGGGAGGGCGTTCGGACGCGAGCCGCCTGAGCCCAGATTGCGTTCGGGTCTCTTTCTACGGCTGGTCACACCCTCTATGGTCGCCGCAATGTTCACGGATTTTCTCAATTGGTTCTCGGCCACACGTGTAGGCTCTTTCTTCGTCAAGCACGTCGCCTCGAAACTCGATCCCATCATCTACCGAAAGACGAACGGTCGTATGATTTCGGCCGGCAAACCGACCTTGCCCATGTTGTTGATGACGTCGATCGGTCGTAAGTCGGGTCAAGCGCGTGAGACGCAGCTCGCGTACCTCGCCGACGGCGGTGACTACATCATCGTCGCGAGCGCGATGGGACAAGCTCGCCATCCCGACTGGCGCTACAACATCGAAGCGAACGGCGATGTCGAGGTACTGACCGACGGGCAGTCGTTCAAGGCGCGCGCCGAGCGACTGAGCGACGAAGAGAAGGCCGACTTCTGGCCGAAGATCAAACGTGCGATTCCGCAGATGAACGTCTATGAGCGCCGAACCGACCGAAACATCCGCGTGTTCCGGCTGCGCCGGTCGCAGTGAGCGCGTCTGCGTCTGCAGCAGCGTCCTGCTAGCCTCGGCGAATGCTCTCGGCACGTCGATTCCTGCCTCGCGTCGTACGACGCGTCACCATCCCGAAGCATGTCGAAGAAGTCGTAACGATCGCGCACGACCGCGAGGTCGACCCTAGCGATGTGGGCATGAAGCGCGCGGATATCGACGCCGTCTGGCGCGCCATTCTCGGTCTGTACAAGTCACGATTGCATCCCGCGATTGGCTTGTGTGTACGCCGCCGCGGGCAAGTCGTCATGGACCGATCGATTGGCTACGCCAAAGGCGGCGGGCCGGACGAAGCGGTCGATGGGCCGAAGGTTCTCGCGACACCGGATACGCCGTTTAACACGTACTCGGCGAGCAAGGCCGTGACCGCGATGGTCATCCATCTTCTCGATCAGCGACACGCACTCCATCTCGACGACGCCGTTTGCGAGTACATCCCCGAGTTCGCCGCGCACGGGAAGCGCTGGATTACGATTCGTCACGTGCTCGCGCATCGCGCAGGAATACCCACGATTCCCGCTTCGACCATGGATCTCGATCTGCTCGCGCGACCCGATGAGATCGTACGTATTCTCAGCGACTCGAAACCGCAGATGCGTGCGGGCAAGCGGCTCGCCTATCACGCGATCAGCGGTGGGTTCTTACTGGGAGAGATCGTACAGCGCGTGACGGGCAAGAGTATCCGCACCGTGCTGGCCGAAGAAATCTGCGAGCCGTTGGGATTTCGCTGGCTCAACTACGGAGTAGCGCCTGAAGATGTAGGACTCGTCGCAGACAATCATTTTACGGGCCTTCCCATGCTGCCGCCGATGTCGGGCGTGTTTCAGCGTCTTCTGGGCGTGTCGTTCGAGCAGGCGGCGCAGTTCGGCAACGACCCTCGCTATCTCACCGGCGTGATCCCGGCCGCGAACATCATTACGACTGCCAATGAGTTGTCGCGCTTCTATCAGTTATTGCTCGCCGGGGGGGAACTCGACGGCGTGCGCATCTTCGAGCCGCGCACGATTCGCCACGCTGTGGCGGAGCAATCCTATCTGGAAGTAGATCTCTCCCTCGGCGTGCCGGTCCGTTACAGCCTGGGCTTCATGCTCGGCGGCAAATGGGCCAGTTTCTTCGGACCCGACACGCAGTACGCGTTCGGTCATCTCGGTTTCACCAACGTCATGGGTTGGGCCGATCCGGAGCGTGAGATCTCGGTGGCCCTCATGACATCCGGAAAGGCCTTCCTGTATCCGGAACTGTGGCGGTTGTTCGACGTTACGCGAAAGATCGGCAATGCGTGTTCCAAGACGAGTGCCGCCGATTGGCCGCCCGACATGGCAGATTGAGGCGACGCGATGTTCCGGACTGATCGAATGCGCCGTCGATACCGGCACACAACGCATGCGGGGGGGCGTATTGTTCGCCATCGCACGTGACTTGGGCTGGCCGAACCGCTGAAAACAATAGTAACGTTCATCCTATGCGAGATACTTTCTTCATCTGTAGGCGGCCGACGAGAGCGGCGTTCCTGATCGCAAGCTTGTTGGGACTCGGCGTCGCCGGAGCCTCGATTGCGCAAGCAACCCCGGTTACGGTCGAGTTCCGAAGCATCGACGGGTCGGGCAACAACCTGACTGCTGCGTCGATGGGCGCTGCCGGGACGATGTTGCGGCGAACGACGGCGGTTGGATATATGGATTCGATGTCGGAGATGGCCGGCGCGGATCGGCCCAGTGCGCGCGCCGTGAGCAACATGGTGTGCGCCGAGCCTGCACCGCGCCTGAGTGCGAAACGCGCCAGCGCGTTCGTTTGGCAGTGGGGACAATTTCTCGACCACGATATCGACCTGACGCAATCCATGCAGCCGGCTGAAGTCGCAAACATTGCCGTGCCGATGGGCGATCCCTGGTTTGACCCGATGAGAACCGGAACCGCGGTGATCCCGTTCACGCGTTCGGCTTACAATCCCGCCACCGGCAACAGCGCGTCGAATCCGCGCCAGCAGATGAATTCTATTTCGGCGTGGATCGATGCGTCGAACGTCTACGGCTCCGACGCCGTGCGCGCCGCGGCACTGCGTCGTAACAACGGAAGCGGGAAACTCCGCACGAGCAAAGGCAGGCTCTTGCCTCGCAACACGAACGGCCTGCCGAACGCGGGTGGTATCGATCGCAACCTGTTTCTCGCCGGTGACATCCGTGCCAACGAGCAAGCTGGACTGACGGTCATGCACACGCTCTTCGTGCGCGAGCACAATCGTTGGTGTCGTCGCATCAAACGTCGCTCGCCACAGCTCTCGGGTCAGACCGTGTACCAGCGCGCCCGCCGAATGGTTGGTGCCGAATTGCAGGCAATTACCTACCGGGAGTTTTTGCCGATGTTACTGGGAGCCGGCGCCATCGGGCCGTATCGCGGTTACGACCCGACCGTGGACGCGAGCATTCACAACGTATTTTCCACGGCCAGCTATCGCTACGGGCACAGCCAGCTCAACGCGACGCTGCTTCGCCTGAAGGCCGATGGCTCTGCCATCGCAGACGGGCATCTTCCTCTGGACCAGGCGTTTTTCGCACCGGATCGAATTCGCGACGAAGGAGGTATCACTCCTTTCCTGCGTGGTCTCGGCGCGCAGCGCGCACTTGCGGTGGACATTTACGTGACCGATTCGGTTCGCAATTTCCTGTTCGGCCCTCCCGGGGCCGGCGGATTCGATCTCGCAGCGCTCAATATTCAAAGAGGTCGGGATCACGGTTTGGCGTCGTACAACGCCGTGCGTGCTGCTTACGGCCTCGCGCAGCGTACGTCGTTCGACCAAGTGTCGAGCAAAGCCGCCGTGCGTGCCCGGCTCGCTGAGGCTTACTCGAGCGTCGATCAGATCGATGCATGGATCGGCGGCTTGGCTGAAGATCGCAAGCGCGGCGCATTGGTCGGCGAACTTACAGGTGTCGTTCTCGCCGAGCAGTTTACGGCCCTGCGCGACGGTGACCGCTTCTGGTATGAGCGTGAGCTCTCGCCCGAGAAGATCGCCCAGATTCATCGCCTGACGCTGTCGCGCATCATCGCGAAGAACACGGGTGCTCGGCGAAGCATTCTCGGTCGCAACGCGTTTCGTGTGAAGCGCTAACCCGAGATATCCGGCTTTCCTGCGACTTGAACGAGTCGTGCCGATCCGCGAAACATACTCCTCACACAGTTTTTGCTGACATCGAGCGAGGAGCATTCCGGAATGAAAGATTTCAAAGATCGTGTCGTCGTCGTCACCGGCGGCGCCAGTGGTATCGGCAAGGCGTTGGCGAAAGCCTTTCTCGGCGAGGGCGCGAAGGTCGTGATCGCCGACGTGGAGCAATCCGCACTCGACGCGACGATTGCCGAACTCGGCGCGGGTGTCTCCGGCATGGTCACCGACGTCTCCGAACCCGCTTCGGTGGAATCATTGGCGGCCGAGGTATTCGCAAAACACGGCGCCTGTCACGTGTTGTGCAACAACGCGGGCGTCGCGGCGCCGAACCTCGATCTGTGGGAAACCGAACCCAGCGATTTTCTCTGGGTGCACGGAGTCAATGTTCGCGGAATCGCCCACGGCGTTCAGTCGTTTGTCCCGCGCATGATCGAATCGGGCGAGGAAGGCTTCGTCCTGAACACGTCGTCGGGCGACGGCGGGATCTCGCCGCTGGCCCAGCAGGTCGTGTATGCGTCGAGCAAAGCCGCCGTCTCGACCATGACGGAGTGCCTAGAGGCACAGCTGGTCGGCCGCGGAACGAAACTGCGGGCCGCCATCTTCTATCCTTCGGGCGGACTGCTGAACACGGGTATCTGGACGACGAAGCGCAATCGTCCCGAGCAACTGGCGCGTGAGAGCCAGGTTGCGACCGAGCAAGAAACGACCTTCGACCAGTTCATGGAAGGTGCGCGCAAGGCCGGCTATGAACTCCCCGTACAGGACCTCGACGAGTTGGCGCAGTTCGCGTTGGACGGCATCCGAAAGGAGGACTTCGTCATCATGATTGATCGCGAGTCTATGGAAGCGCAGCTCAACGAGCGTGCGGCGAAACTGGCCCGCGGTGAGTGTCCCATCGTGCTGCAGCATCTGGGACTGAGCTAGATCGCGCGCTCGGGGCTTCGTTAGTTGGCGTGCGCAGGCGTGCGCTGGCCTGCGTTGGCGCGAACTCGACAGGCCGAGTAGCCTGCCGGGGTGCGAATTGCTCGCGTCCACACCAACGAGACCTGCAACCAGAACTGCGCGTTCTGCGATCGAAGACGACCGCAGGAAGATCCGGAGTTCGCGCGTGGATCCGCGGTCGCGAGCCGTATCGTCGAAGCCGTGCGCGGTGGCGGCGACGAACTCATTCTTACCGGCGGCGAGCCGACCAGACGGCGCGATCTAGCCGCCCTAGTCAACGTCGCGCGCAAAGCCGGCGCGTCACGCGTGACGCTCGAAACCAACGCCGCGCTCATCGACGATGCCATGGCCGCGGCTCTGGCAGATGCCGGATTGAGTACGGCGCGTGTTCATCTCCCGGCCTGGGGCGAAGCGCTCGGACGGGTTACTCGCGATCCCGACGGAGTCGCCGCCACGAAGCTCGGCATGCACGCGCTTCATCGTGCGGGCATAGCACTGGAGGCCTCCGCTCCCGTCGTCGCGAGCAACGTCGACGTGCTGCCGGATCTTCCACGCTTGTTGGCTACCGAAGCGGGCGTACCCATCGAAGCGTTGGTCATCGGCGTTCCGATCTCCGGTCCGGAACCGTCCGAGTTATTGCCGCTCGAGCGCGCCGCCGCGACGATCGAAGCCATGGAGAAGTCGGCGCGCGGTGCCGGAATCACGCTGCGCATGGAAACCGACAGCCAGATCCCACCTTGCCTGTACGCGCGGCCGGCTCGGCTCGCGCACCTATATTCGTTGACTCCCGGTGGGCAGCAGCGGCCGGGCTGGAGTCAGCCGACCGAGTGCGGCTCGTGCAGCGCAGCCGATCGCTGTCCGGGCTTTCCCGACGTGGTGCTCGAGCGAGAGCCCGAGTTGCTTCCGAGGCCGATTGCCGACGATCAAGTGCGTCGGCGGCTGAGCATGATCTCGACGATCGAAGAGCAGGTTGAGCGAGAGCTCTATCAAAACGACATTTATGCGCGCGATGGCGGAGTGACGGTTCCGGCCCGCATCGTGCGCATAAATTTTCGGTGCAATCAGGCCTGCCATTTCTGTTTCGTCTCGACGCACCTACCTACCGCCAGCGACGCCGCCGTCGAGAAGGCCATCCTCGAGATCGCGCACGACGGCGGCGTTCTCGTATTGTCGGGCGGGGAGCCGACGCTCAATCCACGTCTGGTCGAGTTCGTCGAGATGGGCAAGCGAGAGGGCGCGGTCGAAGTCGAGCTACAGAGCAACGCGATGAACTTGGGCGATCCCGACCTGGTCGAACGTCTGATCGACGCCGGTGTCGATCAGTTCTTCATCTCGCTGCACGGATCGACCCCGGAGATTTCCGATGCGGTGACCGATGCGCCCGGCACGTTCGCGAAAACCGTCGTAGGCCTGGACGAACTCGCGAAGAGCGGTGCAGCCACACGCGTGAATTTCGTGTTCTGTCAGAAAAATCATGAAAATTTCCCCACCTATGTCGAGATGGTGCATGCCCGCTGGCCGAACGCCGCCATCGTCGTGTCGTTCGTTGCCGGATCGACCGACGTCGTTCCGCGCAGCAAGAATCTGATCCCGCGCTACAGCGATGTGATCCCGTATCTGTCCGAAGGCATGCGCACTGCGGAGCGGATCGGAACCCAAGTGCTCGGTTTCGAGAGTATGTGTGGGATTCCGCTTTGCTTGGTACCGTCCGATCTCATGCACTACTTCGAGTTGGCCGAAGTGGACGACGATTTCGACCGTGGTGAATTCATCGAGACCGATGCGTGCAAGCGTTGCGATCTGTACGGTCGTTGCTTCGGCGTGCGGCGCGGCTATGTCGAACTTCATGGCACGGAAGAATTCCATCCCGTCACTCGTTAGGGTGGCCCCTGTACACGCCCGGCTTGCGGGGAGTATATTCGCTTGGTGACTCCCGGCGACGACACCACAGCGATCCTCATCTTGGATCTGAGCGTTCGCGACAATCAGTTCATTCGCGATCACCGCACGCAATCACTGGCTGCTCGTCTGAGCGAGGCGGGACATGGCGTCGTCGTCGCGCAGGGCGTCGTGTCAGGCGAGCAGGATCTGGCGGCGCTCACGCGCTTCGTGTCGCAGCGCCGGTTCGACCCGGTCGTCTTGGTCCATGCGTGGGATCGAAAGCTGATTGCATCGACGAGAAGTGGGATGCAGGGCACTTCGACGCTGGTCCGACTGACCGACGGCGTCGTTGCTGCGCTCGACGACGACTTCGACTTCGTCGTCGATGACGATGGTTTGCTCGCGCTGCTCGGCGGTGCGGAGCCTGCCGACGGCGGTGCGTGGAAGCCGACGACGGCCGCTCAGTTGCGCGCACACGGCCCCGACCCGCGCGTTGCCAATCCGGGGACCGTCGTTGAATGGGTTTCGCTAGGGGGCGACGTCGATGGTGGGACCGGCGACTCGGCGCGGGCGACGATCAGTGGACCGTCGCCCGGCTGTCCGTTCCTGCTCGATACGCGCGCCAACCCGATCTACGAGGACGTCGAACTGGACCCCCAGCGGATTCAGACGCGCGGATGCAGTTTTTGCCTGGACAATTTCGGTGCATACACGGTGTCGTCCGAGGCCGACACGGTTGCCGCCTGGATGGGCCAGATTCGCACCATCCGAGCCGAGCGTCCCGATACGCGTGAGTTCTTGTTGACCGACGAACGGCCGCACCCGTATCTCCCCGCATTCTTTCGCGCGCTGCACGACGAAGCCGATATGGCGCCCGTCGAACTGCTGATCAAGTCGCGAATCGATTGGCTACTCGAGTATGCCGACGGCGAACTGAGCGAGGCTGCGCGCATCGCGGAAAAACGCGGCGATGTACTGCACTTGTACCTGGTAGGCTTCGAGAACTTCGACCAGTTCCATCTCGACCTCTTCAACAAGGGCGTATCGGTCGCCGACAATGTCGCGGCGATTGAAAAGATTCGTGAGCTAGGCAAGCGTTTCTCGCGATCATTCCAGTATCAACGATTGCGAGCGCACGGCATCGTGCTGTTCACGCCGTGGACCGAGCCGGATCACCTGATCGCGAACGCGCAGGTGATGCGCGAAGTCGGTTTCGACGAATTCCGCGCCGATGCGCTCGATACGCGCCTGCGCCTGTACCCGCGCGTGCCGCTACACAGCAAGGCCGAGCAAGAAGGCCTGCTCGTAGACGCATTTTCGAGCGGGCGCCCCGACCGCGCGACGGAGCAGGGCTACGATGCGAGTGTGCCTTGGCGCTTCGCGGACGCGCGCACGGAAGCGGTATTCCAGTTGGCGCGCGCCCTCGGCGAAAACGCGCACAGCGAGCTACTCGGTGACGGCGATGTGTTGGAACTGGCCGCACGGTTCGTTCTGCGTTGGCCCAAGCTGGCCGACGCGATCGACCTGCTCTATCCGGCGTTCGTCGCAACCGTGGGAGATCCGGCGTCGCATCGAGACGCCGACCGGATGCGACGTACGATCGACGCGGGGGCGGTCTACGCGTTGATTTTCGACCGCGAACTCGAAGGCATTGAAGCCGGACTGAAGAAGGTCGCGCTCAAGGAAGGCGTTCTCGCGGGGCAGGCCGAGCAGTACGCGTGCATCTACCGCGCCATGGGTTTCTCGTCTGCTGTCGCATCGTTGCAAGGCGCCGGCCTCGACAACGGCGATGGTGCCGTGGATGACTCGCAATCTCATGCGATCGTTGCGGTCGCGAGTGATGACGCGTGTCTTGCGGAAGCGTTGCGCCTGAACATGGCCATTCATGACAGCCGCGACGGGCGCGAGCAGGCGATCCGGCGTATGGGCGAACTGCTCGGGTATCCCACATGCTGCGTGGCGGCCTTCGCTGCCGACGACGATCAATCCGACAATCTCGCGCTCGAACGCCGGCCGTTCTTGCGCGCACCCGACAAGGTGCTCAATCCTTTGAACAACCGACTGGCAATGAACGCATCGCTGATTTCGCATCATCTGTGTACTCCGGATTGCGCCGAGAGTGCCCTCCATGCGAAAGCATTGCTCGAGCGTGTCGAATCGGTGTCGCCGTCAACCGCCCACTGGATGCGCGATCGTCTCGCCGGAGATCGACTCGTGCTCAGTTACGACGCCGACGTCGAACTGTGCGGCGCCTGGGGCGATACAGGTTACGAAGTCCAGTCGGCGGTCGCCATCGGTGTCGGCGCACAGGCAGCACTGTGGTCGAAGACGCAGTCGTTTACGCTCGACGCCGACGGCGTCGCGCTCACGCTTACAGGTGGGTCCACGACACGCATCCCGACACCGAACCCTTTGCTCGTCACTCCTTCTCGACCGATGGCCGCTGCGGCTCTGGCCGCGATCTCGCAAGTCTCCGCACTGGCACCGGCGCAAGATTCGATGATGACCCGGCCGCAATCTGGCGGTGGATCTTCAGGGGCGCATGCAGCTCCGGCGAGCGCCGATGCGCTCGATCTGCAGGCAGCCGCTCGATTTCTCTTTGCGTGTTTCGGTGCGGCTGACACGCCGGTGCAGCTCGATGACGGCGTGATCGTCGTCGCTGTCGCGCGGTCGCACAGCAAGCCCGGCTTCGATATCGAGTTGACCGACGCCGTCGGCAGTCGGCTACGCGCTTATGTGATCCGCAGCGCCGATGGCGTTCCCGCCTATGCGCGCACGCAGTCGCTGTCGCTGGCCTACTACGATCCCGAGCGAGACGGCAACGCTCCTGCGCCGGCGCAGATCGAACGCATGATGGACGCGGTTTGTGCCGGGATGACGGCGGGCGACGACGACGCGCTGAATGCGCTGTTTGACGAGTAGGCTACACGCTTCCGTCTTGGCGGCCTCTGGGCGAGGCGGCCATATCAACGGCCTCTAGACGAGGCCTCCGCCAAGACGGCTTCGCGGGCGGATTGTGCTTCGGGGAGCCAGTCTTCTCGTAGTCGACGGCAGTAGGCGACCAGCTCGTCGAGGCGCTCGACGACGTGCGCGACGCGTGCTTCGTCGGTGTAGAAATCCAGCTCGGGAACTTGCTCCGTGTTGAGCGCCATCAGGCGGATTGGAATGTTGCGCACGCGCGCAAGTTCGGCGAATGCGATCACGCTGTCGATGGCGGCCGGCTGCGCGACGAAACTCAGAGTGATCCCGAACCAGCGATGGTGGCCGGCGCGAAAACGGATGAGGGCATCGATATTGCTCACGACCGTTTCGAAACTGAGCCCACGCTGCACGCGTTCGTAGGTATCGGCATCGCCGGCGTTCATGCTGATCGTCAGATTGCCGAACGTGCAGCGCGACAGATAGGAGAGTGTTTTCTCGGTTAGCAGACTCGCGTTGGTAATGACGTCGACGACGGCGTCGGGGTACTTCTCGACGTCGAAGTTGCGGAGCAGCTCCATGGTCTTCGGATGCGCGAACGGTTCCCCACCGAGCAGCGTGAGGGACTTGAGCGTGGGCAGATACTCGGGGATTTCATCCCAGACGGAATCGGGCAGCTCGCGACGTGGCGAGCGCCCGTGCAGGCACATGATGCAGTCGTAGTTGCAGTAGGTGCTCGGGCAGATCGAAAGCGTGAGCGGTCTTGCGCGCATGACGTCTCGCCGCTCGGCGATGTCTTCGTACAGAAGTAATTGATTGTCGACGAATCGCTTCGACCCGGCTTGGACGCGCAACTCGGATTCGGCGAACTTCCTGTCGTACAGTCGGGAGCAGATCGCGCGACACAGAGGAGACAACTCGTCGCCGCTCATGATCCGGCGTGCCGAGCGGTACCCCGGACCGTTCCACACCTCGGCGAGTGTGGAACCGTTGATGTTGCCGCGATCGCCTTCGGTCCAGTCCGAGCAACACTGATGCACGCGGCCGTCGGGGTCGACGATCTCCATGGTCGTCCACGGGGTCGTGCAAATCACTTCGGTTGCTGGACGCTTCGAGACGATATGAGCCGGAACCGGTTCTTCGATTGCGCCGCGACGCAGCCACGGCTCGGGATCGCCCTTGATCGGCCGAACGCCGTCGGGGTCGACGAGCGCTTCGGCGTCGCTCCAGTGACAGCGTCGATTAAGCACACACGCTTTGCACGCGGCGAGCGTGGTATTGGGTGCGGCGTCGGCTTCGTCGCGTCCGAATGTTCCGCGCCAAACGCTCGGCATCGAATCCCAAATTTGAGGTAGCGTGCAGGCCGGCAGATAGCCTCGATCGCGAATTCGCGTCGCCGAGAACTTGACGTTGTTGATCTCTCGCAGTGCACGGTCGAGCAACTCCGGATGCATCGGAATCGCGTCTTCGCCCCAATTTTGGCGTACCAACTCGACTTCGACGGTTTTCGGCGCCAGGCGTTTGGCCAGTCCGAACAGTGCGGAGAACGTCTTCGGCCGTACACAAAGCAGTACGCGGGTTTCGAGGCCGAGCCGCTCGGCCTCGCGCAGTACGGCTTCGCCATCACCGACACCGAGCGCCGAACACATTTTCTCGCCGACTGCTTCGATCTGAACGCGGATGCCGGCGACGCCGCGCCGGGCGAGATCGGCCAACTCGGTGCGCTCGCCCTGATTCCCCTGCTTGACCAGCTTGCCCTGGGCGAAGGCGCGCGCCGGCGCTTCGAGCCAGATCGATTGCGGGTCTTCACGCTTCGCGTTCGCACTGAGAAACGCATCGAGCGAGGGCCACGACGTTGCGTCGCCACCGCCGAGGATCAGCGTTTGCGTTTGGCTGCGGGCGAGAACTTCTTCGAGAGGGCGGGGCGGTTGCGGGCGACAGGCCACACACGAAGGGCAGACGCGTTCGCAGGCCCCAACGACGTCGATACGGCCAACGGAACCGGCTTCGCGTACGGGATCGACTATTGACAATGTTACGCTCGCTGCGCGCCTACGCTCACTTCGTCGCGCGACTCACGGGCGACGTGTCCGACTCTGCAGCGGTGCAGCGCAGAAGTAGTCGCTCGTGTCACTGGTTTCGCGTCGTGATCGCGCGTCACTATACGCGTCCGGATGTTTCCCAGTCAACGCGAACTGCGCGGAACATCGCTGCAACATCGATCGTCGAGAACTGCGCATTCTCTATGTTTCCTGCACGACACACCCCCGATGGCGCCGCGTCATCGATCGGCCGAGCCGCGTTGACTCAGTCGCCTCATGAGTGGTAACAACGCTCAAGGCCCTGCTTCGGTGCTGCGGGGTTGCTGTACAGGGGGCAATCGATTCACCCTCGATCATTGATTCCCGGAGTGACTGACCTCGCTCTCACGTGTTGGAGAAGCAACGCTTGCGCGTCTTACTCATCAATCCCCCGCCTTACCAGCGCGTAGACGAATACGACACGCCGAATTTCACGCGCTTGGGGCTTGCTTGTTTGGCCTCGCATCTGCGTAGCCACGGCGACGCCGAGATCGAGATCGTCGATTCCAAGTTCGAACGTCTCTCCTACGCCGCCGTCTCTGATCGAATCCGCCAGTTTCAGCCGGACGTCGTCGGGTTGACGGCTTTCACCAATGAGATCATTCCTGCGTCGCGTGTCGCAGAGATGGCAAAGTCCATCTCGCCAGACGTGGTAACCGTTATCGGCGGTGTGCACGCGACCGTGTTGCCCGATCGTACGCTCGAAGAGTTTCCGTCGTTTGACTGCGCTGTCGTCGGTGAGGGCGAACTGACGTTCACGCAGCTCGTAGGGAACATCGATCGGGGCGAGTCGATCGCCGGCATTCCGGGTGTCCATCTGCGCGCGGACTATGAACACCGTGGGCAGCGTCTTGCGCCGCAGCCCGGCGCTACGCCCGAGCGCGTGCGAACCGTCGATCTCGACGAGTTCCCCAACCCGGCATGGGATCTGGTTCCGAACGCGACGCGCTATCTGCTGATGACCCAGCGCGGGTGCGCCTATCGCTGCACATTTTGTGCGAACCCGAACGGCCGCACGGTGAGAATGAGATCGATCGACGCCGTGATGACGGAACTTCACGAGATCATCGCCCGCGGCGGCACCGAACTCTACATCTGCGATGAACTGTTCACGGTCGATCGCGAGCGCACGCACGCACTACTCGACGCGATGATCGCCGCCGATATCGGCAGCAAGCTACGCTGGTCGGCGCAGACTCACGTGAACACGGTGGATCGCGAGTTGTTCGCGAAGATGAAGGCAGCAGGCTGTTTCATTTGCGGACTGGGCATCGAGACGGGCGATCCCGACATTTTGAAACGAATGAAAAAGGGATCGAGCATGGAGCGTGTCATCGAAGCACGCCAGGCGGCTCGCGATGCCGGCCTGCCGATCGAAGGCTTGCTCATCGTCGGCCATCCGTATGAGACCTGGGAGTCGGCGATGCGAACGATCGATTTCGCGGTCGAGCTCAACCCCGATCGTCCGATCGTCGGCGTGATGGTGCCGTACCCGGGCACCGAAGTCGCGGCCATGGCGGCACGCGGAGAAGGCGGTTACCGATTGCTGTCTACCGACTGGAACGACTACAGCAAGCAGATCGGTCACGCGTTGGAGTTCGAGAATCTGTCGCGTCGCGAACTCGAAATCCTGCAGATGCTCGCCTACGTCAAGGTATTTTTGCGCAATCGTCGCTATGCCGACTTCGCGCGTTTCGTTTGGAAGTACCACAGCGAAGGCCTCGCGGTGTTGCGCAAGATCGTGCTCGGTCGCATGCCGACTCCCGAGCGCTTCGATTCCGAGACCGCAGCGCCCGCGCCGGCGGGTGTTTCTCTATCCGAAAAATTTCGCCAATAGACGGCTGACGAAGCGGTCGCTGAACCCGAAACGTCGCTTCAGGGCGGCGTAGCGCGCAAGCAAGATGTTGTCTGCGCCGATCATTATCCGCGCGATTGCGGAATCTTGCGGTCGTGCGCGATACGAAGTCGCGCGCGCGTTCGTCGCGTTCGCGGCGTCCTCAACTTCGTCGAAGTAGTACAGCGCAAGCGACTTGCGCGTGAACCCAGGATCAACGTCCAGTGCTCGAGGATGTCCGTGATAGGTCCTCTCGTTCGTAGGGAAGATGACGCAGCGATTGAACGTCGGACTGATTGTCGTCACGCAGCGCTCGACGTTGCTGTCCCACAGCTCGAGCTGGCCGCCGTACTCGTCCTCCCAATCTCGGTTGAAGAACACCAGGACGTTCACGCGTCGCGCCCAAGACGGATGACGGGCGTGCGCGCTGAAATCGGTGTGGACCGAGAGAAAACCGCCGGCCTGGGTTTGATGAAGGCCGCCGCCCTCGAGCTCGGGATCGGCGAACAGGCCGGGGATACCGGTGAGTCGCGATAGGTAGCCGACGAACTCCGGTGTACTCATCGCGTCGACGATCATTCGATGCACGTCGGGGAACTGCGCGACCTGTGAACGCCCGATCTTGCGCTCGGTAACGTGCTTGTAGTGGATCCATTCGCCCGCCGTCGGTGTCGGGAAGTCGGCAAGTGCACGCTCCGCGATATCGGCACGCAGGAAGTCGTCGATGACGACGTGTGGGAAGGGTTCGGCGGTGTCCATCGCTTCGCGCAGAGGAGGTAGCTCGGCGCTGAAGCGGGCGAGGTCGACGATGTCATCGATCTCATCGGGGGCCGTGGCACGCGGTACCGTGCGCGGTGGCGCGTCTGATATGTGCGTCGTCGCCACTGGGAAGCCTCCTCTACTACCGTGCTCTACTCGCCTCGTCCCTGCAAGGTTGCGCGCGGGGCGGTGAGGCTGCGAGGGCGCGTGCGCCGAGCTCGATGGAAGTCGAAAGAGGGACGTACCCCCGACTGAGAACCGCCGCCGATGTGTCATTCGCCTTGCGCTCGCCGACGCGCGGATCGACTTCTCGCGACGCGTCGTCGGCCGTCTTCGCCGTCGCCGCGGTTTCGTTGAATCGCCGCGTCTCGCCCGTTTCGACCCCTAGGACACGCCCAGCCGCTGGGTTATAGTCCCCCGGTGACCGAGGCGCCCATCACATCCAGCTCTGCGGTGCGCGATGCCGACGCTCGGCAGGTCGGCGCAGTGCAGCCCGTACTCTGTCTCGTCAAACCGCCGATTCGTGTCCCGAAGGCCAGTTACTCCACGTTGCGTTGTCCTCCCATCGGCTTGGCCTATCTCGCGGCCGTCTCGCGAGAGGCCGGCTACGAAGTGAGCATGATCGATGCGGTGGGCGAAGCGATCGAACAGATGTTGCCGATGCCCGGTGGTCGGTTCGTGCGCGTCGGCTTGAGCGATGAAGCAATCGTTTCGCTGATTCCGGCCGGCGCGAACGTGGTCGGTGTGACCTGTTCGTTCTCTGAGGAATGGCCGTTGGTGCGCCAGGTGATCGAAGCGATTGCCGCGGCTCGGCCCGACGTGGCACTTATTGCCGGCGGTGAACACATCAATGCCGCGGCCGAGTCGAGCATGCGTGCATGTCCCGACATCGACTACTGCGTCTTGGGCGAGGGCGAAGAGACGCTGGTCGAATTGCTCGGTGTCATTGCGCGAGGATGCGATCCGGCCGAGCTCGAAGCGGTCGCCGGGCTCGCTTGGCGCGACGGCGACGCCTATCGCGAGAACTCGGCGCGCGCGCGCATCAAGGACGTCGATTCCATCCCGCGCCCGGCGTGGGATCTGATGCCGCTGCGCGCCTATCTCGACGGCGGCTATGCATACGGTATCGGGCGTTCGCGCAGCATGCCGATTTTGGCAACGCGCGGCTGTCCGTATCAGTGCACGTTCTGCTCGAGCCCGCAGATGTGGACGACGCGCTGGGCGGCACGCGATCCGCAAGCCGTACTCGACGAGATAGGCTGGGCGATCGAAGAGTACGGCGCAGAGAATTTCGACTTCTACGATCTCACCGCGATCTTGCAGAAGGACTGGCTACGGGAGTTCTGCGCGGGCGTACTCGAACGCGGCTACGATATCAGTTGGCAGATTCCGTCAGGCACGCGTTCGGAGGCCTTGGACGACGACACGCTCCCGCTCATGCGCAAGGCCGGCTGTAGCTACTTCGCGTACGCACCGGAATCCGGGTCCCCCGCCGTCCTCAAACGGATCAAAAAGAAAGTAAAGCTCGATCGCATGAGAGTGAGCATGCGTGCGGCGGTCGATGCCGGCATCAGTCTGAAGGTCAACATGATCCTCGGATTCCCAGGCGAGACCCGCGCTGAAGTTTGGGAGACGATTCGTTTCATCTGGTCGTTGGCGGGATTGGGTGTCGATGACGTCAACATCGGTCCCTTCTGTCCGTACCCGGGATCCGAACTCTTTGATCAGATGGTGGCCGACGGCCAACTCAGCGGTCTGGACGACGCCTACTACGACATGCTCGCGCAGTACTCCGATGTGAGCGCGTTCGACTCGTGGTCGGAACACCTGAGCAACCGGGAACTGGGAATGGCGACGTATGCCGCGCTCGGCGGTTTCTACCTGCGATCGTTTCTCGGTCGGCCGGGGCGCATTGTAGAACTGATTCGCAACGTGCGTTCAGGAAAACACCGAACGCGTTTGGATCGCGCCGTGGGCGACATGGTTGATCGCGTACGTGCGATCAGGCGTTCTCGCGCAGTCGCGCTCGAGCGCTAGTCGACGCGAATTCGAACGGCTGAGAACGCCTCGGCAAGGTTCGTGCGAATCTGCGATCCGCGCACAGCGGCCAAGCCCCTCAATGCCTCTTGTGAGAAATACGGTCTTCCGTCGAACTGCTGCGAAGCATAGCTGCCGACCATGCGGACCTTTGCATCGACATCGGCCTGCGTGAGCGCGATGTGAACGTCGGCGCTGAAATCGCCGAGATCATTGTTCGGGAACTCGCCGGCCAAGATACTCGTGTGGCCTTTGAAAACGCGCGCGACTTCGATCGACACCTGCCGATGGTCTTGGTTGGTATCGCTTGGCGCATGACTGACGACGAGGTCATAGTCGTCGCGTAGTGCCTCTAGGCGCGCATAGATGTCGCCTCTTTTGCTTTCGAAGTGGCCGCTGCAGGCCGGTAGCATGCGGTCGCTGAGGTCGTTGACCGGCGTGCCGTCGCGATCGGTCAGCCACTTCATGTTGGCGGAAAACTCCGCGCGTGCTTGCTGCGCCGCCGCGTCATCGACGACGCCGCGATGATCGCTGAAGACCAGCACTCCAACCTCGCGACTCGAGCGACACGCGCGGCTCAGTAGCCCACCGGCGAGTAGTTCGATGTCGTCGCAGTGCGCGCCGACGAAGAGGATGCGATCGGGCAGTTTCATGACGGTGCGTGTTTGATCCTGCCGGTGTCGTGCAGCCAGCGTGCGGTCGTGAGCAATCCCTCGGTTAGATCGGTCTGACGTACGGGGCCGTAGAGTGCTTCGAGTCGTTGGATGTTCGCGACGCGACGGCTGACCAGGTCCCAGGTGCGCGGCTCTTCGAACGTCAAGCGGTCGGCGTCGAGGCCGAACAGTGTCAGGATCGTCGTCGCGAGATCCACGATTTTTGTTTCGTTTCCGGTTCCGATGTTCACGATCTCGCCGCGCGCGCGCTCCGCGTCGAGCAAGTAACTGACGACATCGTCCACGTAGGTGAAGTCCCGGCTGGCTTCGCGCCCGAGAATTCGAATCCGGCTGCTCGGATCGTCCAGTGCACGCATCATGTTGGGGATCGCGTTGCGGTAGCGCCCGGGAATATCGCCGGGCCCGTACACATTGAACAGTCGGAACACGGTCGACGGTAAACCGGAAGTGATCGCCAGCTCTTCACCGCGCATCTTGTCGCGTGCGTACGGTGTATGCGGTTTGGTTGGATCGCCTTCCGCCATCGGTACGTCGATGTTTCCGTAGGACGAAGACGATCCCGTGTACACGAACAGGTCGCAGCCTTCCGCCGCCGCGAACGCGAGCACATTCGCAGTGCCGTCTGCGTTCGTACGCGCATCGAGAACCGGGTGTTCGATCGACAATTCGTTCGCGAACGATGCCGCTAGATGAAAGATGCGATCGTAGTGCCCGCGCGGCAATCGCCCGAGATCTTCGGGGCAGCGCACGTCTACGTGATGGAACTCGATGCGGTCGCGTACGTCGGCGATTAACTCGAGCGTGTGGGTGCTCGACAGATTGTCGGCGACGACGACGTCCGCGCCGGCGGTGACCAGTCCGCGGACCAGGTGGGATCCGATGAACCCGACTCCTCCTGTAACGAGTGCACGCACGTCTTATTCTACCCCGAGAGCCCCGTCAGGTGCCGCGCACTTCGCGTCGTAAACGGAGAAACTGCGTGTGAAAATCGCCTTCTCCGCCTCAGGCGAGGCCGGCTCGCCTTGATACGATGCGCCAGAAGATGCGAGAGCCGTCGCGAAACGACGCGAGATCGGTGTTGCCGTACGTGCGAGGATAGCGATTGACGGGGATCTCGACCACGCGACAGCCGCTCTCGAGCAGCGCGCACAGGATGTCCACCTCGATATCGTATCGCTTGGCGTTCAGGCGACAGCCGTCGAGCGCTTTCTTACGCAACACGCGAAAGCCCGCGATCGGATCGCTCACGCTCGCGCGATACAGGCTATTGAGCGTCGCCCGCAGCATACGGGTTCCGAAGTGGTTGAGTCTGGTGATCGAGCCGTCCTCGAAACGGCCGAGAAATCGGGAGCCGATGACCATGTCTACGCCCGGCGTAAGCGCGTCGAGTAACAGGGGAATTTCGCTGGGGTCGTCCTGTCCGTCGCCGTCGAGGAAGGCGATCAGTTCGCCGCGTGCTTCGACGATGCCGATTCGCATGGCCTCGCCCTTGCCCCGATTGACGTCGAGCCGCACGACGCGTGCGCCCGCCTCACGGGCCACGTCGGCGGTTCCGTCGCTGGAGCCGTCATCGATGATCAGCACCTCGCGAATCGATGGTGTGTGCGCGAGCGCCTGACGAACGATTTCGGCGATCGTGCCCGCTTCGTTATGGGTGGGAATGACGACCGATACGCTCGGAAGCGAACTGTTCTCTGGCTCTGCCACTCCGCGAATGCCCCCGGTCCGACGGTGTTTCTTACCAGCAGAGTATTGCGCATCGCAAACACGCGGGCATAACGCGCCGCGCTATCCGGATGGCTATCGCGCAGTCGCGTCAGTGCATCGTGTGCGTATGGTAAGCTTGCGAACGCGACGTGACAGCGATGTGACCGCGCCGCCTCACTGATGTCTGTGAAACTCGATCTGGTAGTCGGCGCGCGTCCGAATGTGATGAAGATGGCCCCGTTACTCGCGGCGCTTCTTGCTGCCGATCGCACGCTCGATGTGCGGGTCGTTCACACCGGCCAGCACTTCGACGCGCTGATGGCCCACCCGATGGGGGACGACATTGCCGAGCGCTACGGCCGCCACTGCAGGACGGCGCAGCTCTCCTCGGTGTCCGGTACCCAAGGCGTTCAGACAGCGGGGATTCTCGTCGAGTACGAGAAACTCTTGCTCCAGAGCGACTTGCCGCGCGGAATCGTCGTCTTCGGCGATGTCAATTCGACGCTCGCCGCGACGCTGGCCGGGGTGAAACTGGGGATCTCGGTTGCGCACGTGGAGGCCGGGCTTCGTTCCTTCGACCGATCCATGCCTGAAGAGGTCAACCGCGTTATCGTGGATGCATTGGCCGAGGTGATGCTTACCACCGAATCTGCGGCCAACGAGAACCTACTAAGAGAAGGGCGTTCGCCCGAGCAGATCCATCTGGTCGGCAACGTGATGATTGATACGCTGGTCGAGCATCTCGACGAGGCGCGTGCGCTCGGTGTCGCCGGATCGCTGGGACTGCCGGCCGGCGAGTTTGCGTACGTGACGTTGCACCGGCCACCGAACGTCGACGATCCCGAACGACTGCAGCGTTACCTCGCCATGCTGAGCGATCTGAGTCGGCGAATGCCGGTGGTGTTCTGCGTGCATCCTCGCACCCGCGAGCGAATCGAGGCGGCGGGCCTGTCGTCCGCACTCGACGGCGGCGACGCGATGTTGGTGCTCGAGCCGCAGCCCTACGTTCGAAACCTTGCACTTGTCGAAGCGGCGCGTGTCGTGCTTACAGATTCGGGCGGCATGCAGGACGAGACGGCCTATCTGGGGATTCCTTGCCTGACCTTGCGTACGAGCACGGAACGTCCGGTGACTCTCGAGTCGGGAATCAATCGTCTGATGCCTGCAGCGCCCGATGGCGTACTCGATGCCGTAGAAGAGATTCTGGGCGGCAGCGATAGAATTCGGGCGACATCGGCAATTCCGTTCTGGGACGGCCGCGCGGCTGAACGCGCGGCGACGGTCATCCTCGACTCCTGGGCCTGACGCCGGCGGGCGCGTGCCGATTGTCGGGCTATTTCGCCAACCGAGAAAGAAGCAGATTCGTGGCGGCGACTACATCGTCGGCAGCGTGTATCGCGCCGATGACACTGATCGCCGCCGCGCCGGCGGTGACGACCCGCTCGATGGCGTCGGCGGTAATCCCTCCGACCGCGACGAGCGTCTTTGCGCCTGCGGCAGCGCGCGCGGCGGCCAGACGGGCCAAGCCCTGGGGTGGTCCGAACGGGTGTTTGGACGCGGTATCGAAGACCGGACCGAACTGGAAATAGTCGATTGATGTGTCGATGAGCGATTCGATCTCATCGATCGAATGCACCGAGCGGCCGATGAGCTTCTCGTCGCCGAGCAGCTGCCGCGCGAGTGCAGGCGCGAGTCCGGCGGCCGGAAGATGCACACCGTCGGCGCCGACCGCCACCGCAACATCAATGCGGTCGTTGACGATGAGTGTCGCTCCAAATCGTGTACAGAGCGTGCGCAGACGCTCGGCGCTATCGAAGAAGTCGCGTGTCTCGGCGATACGATGACGCAGCTGAATCCATCGGCAGCCGGCGTCCAGCGCGAGCGCTACGTGTCGTTCGTTCGCTTCAAGCGAACGATTTTCGTCGGTGATCAGGCACAGCGCCGGGCTGGGAAGCGCACCGGCCAACATTCTATCCGATGAGATCGGTAATCGGTGACGAAGCGCTCGCGTAGAGTTTCTTGCCGATGCGCCCCGCCAGGAACGCGGTTCGTCCGGCATCGACCGCCAGATTCATGGCGCGCGCCATCGCCAGCGGATCGTCTGCGCCGGCGATCGCCGTATTCATCAGCACCGCCGTGCAGCCCAGCTCCATGGCGAAGGCGGCGTCCGATGCCGTCCCCACGCCTGCATCGACGATGACCGGCACCGATGACTGCTCGAGAATGATCTTGATGCTGTAGGGATTTCGGATGCCGAGGCCCGATCCGATCGGTGCCGCGAGCGGCATGACGGCTGCGCAACCGACGTCTTCGAGCTTCTTGCACGCGACGGGGTCGTCGGTGATGTAGGGCAGGACGTCGAAGCCGTCTTTCACGAGCTCGGCGGCTGCTTCGATGGTCGCAGTAACATCCGGATACAGGTTTCGTTCGTCGCCGATGACTTCGAGCTTCACGAGCTTGCCGACGCCGGCTTCGCGCGCGAGGCGGCAGGTGCGTACGGCGTCTTCGGCCGTGTAACAGCCCGCCGTGTTCGGCAAAATGGTGTACTTGTCAGGCGTGATGTAGTCGAGCAGGTTCGGTTGCGTCGGATCGGTGATGTTCACGCGTCGTACCGCGACCGTCACAATTTCCGCACCAGTGAGGGCGATAGCCTCTTTCGTCTGCTCGAAGTCGGCGTACTTGCCCGTGCCCACGATGAGCCGCGAGTGGTAGCTTTTGCCGGCGAGTTGGTACGAGTCGTTCTCAGGTATTGCCATCGTCATGTTCGGCGCTGGGTCAGCCGCCCCCTACGAAATGAACTATCTCCAGGCTGTCGTCGTCGTGGAGGTCGGTCGATTCCCACTCGGTCTTTTGCACTACCGTACGATTGAGTTCGACGGCCAGCTTCTTCCCGGAGAGGCCCAGTTCGTCGAGCAGTCCTGCGATTGTCGGTTGACCGGAAAACTCTTGTTTTTCGCCGTTCACGACCAGCTTCACGAGCCGAGGGATAGCGCCGTGCTTTTTCCTTTACAACCCGCTGAGCGCTTGGTATCTGCGAATTCTCTTGTCTTCCGGCCGACCGCTTGCACAGATCGACCTCGGCGCGATCGCTCATAACTACGGTGAGGTGCGCAAACTGGTCGGCCCCTGGGTCGATATCATCGCCATGGTCAAGGCCGATGCCTACGGCCACGGCGCCCGAGAGGTCGTTCGGACGCTCGATGCCCTCGACTGCGCTCGATTCGGTGTCGCATCGCTCGACGAAGCATCCGATCTCTCGCAGGTCGTCGATGCCAACCGCCTGATCGTATTCGGCGGTCTGCCGCCGAGCGAAGCCGAGTCCGCGGTCAGTATCGGGGCCGAAATCGTCGCCTTCGATCGCGAGCTTCTGAGCGCGCTCGACAGCGCTGCCGAGCAACAAGGCACGACAGTGCGTGTCCATCTGCACATCGATACGGGCATGCATCGACTCGGTGCCGATCCTGCCGACGCTGCCGATCTGCTGCGCTTCGCGCGTGCGCTCGATCACATCGAGACGGTCGCGGTCTGTACCCATCTGGCGATGGCTGAAGACGTCGACGACGAAACGACGACCCGACAGTTGGAGATCTTCGAAGCGGCCGGCAAGTCGGCCCACGAGCTGGCGCGGCATGCGGCCAACAGTGCCGCAATATTGAGTCGACCGCAGACGCATATGAGCGCTGTACGTCCGGGGCTGATGTTGTACGGCTTGGCTCCTTCGGCCGCGCTTGGCGCGAAAGCAGATCTGCGTCCCGCTATGTCGCTCGAAGCACCTGTGATCCGAGTCGCCGAGGTTGGTCCCGGCGAAGGGATTGGATATGGCCATACCTATCGGACGGTCGCGCCAACGAAGGTCGCGACCGTGCGGATCGGCTACGCCGACGGTTATCCGCGGTCGTTGTCGAACAAGGGCCGTGTGCTTCTACGCGGCAGCTCGGTTCCGGTCATAGGTCGCGTTTGTATGGACCACATTATGGTCGATGCGACGAACGTACCCGATGCGCGAGTGGGCGACAGGGTCGTTCTCTGGGGAGCCGAGCCGGGGGCCGTCGAGATCGCAGAACTTGCCGGTACCATTGGTTACGAGCTGGTGTCGCGGGTCGGGCCGCGCGTTTTGCGCGTGCACACGTAATGCAACGAAAAACTGAGGGGATTTGGTGAGCAAGCGAATCGAACGGGCGTTGGTTAGCGTCAGCAACAAGGAAGGCATTGTGGATTTCGCCAAGGGATTGGCGTCGCACGGTATCCAGATTCTATCCACCGGCGGTACGGCATCGGCGCTACGCGATGCCGGTCTCGACGTCGTCGATGTCAGTGAGCACACCGGCTCGCCCGAAATTCTCGATGGCCGTGTGAAGACGCTGCACCCGAAGGTTCATGGCGGGATCCTCGCGCGGCGCGACGACGCATCACACCGAGATCAAGTTGCGGCGAACAACATCGACTATATCGACCTGGTCTGCGTGAATCTGTATCCGTTCGCCGAAGTGACGGCGCGTGGCTGTTCGTTCGAAGAGGCGATCGAGAACATCGACATCGGCGGCCCGTCGATGGTTCGCTCGGCTGCGAAGAATCACGACGACGTTGCGATCGTCACCGATCCGGCCGATTACGCCTCGGTGCTTGAAGAGATCGCTGACGGCGGTGTTGTTTCCGACGCGACGAGAAAGCGACTGGCTGTAAAGGCGTTTCAAGCGACTGCGGCTTACGACGGCATGATCGCCGACTATCTCGGCAAGCAGGGAGACAGCAGTTTCGGAGACACGATCCACCAGCAATGGCGGCTCGTTCAGGACCTGCGCTACGGTGAGAACCCGCATCAGAAGGCAGCATTTTATCGCGCGCCTTCGATAGGCGGTCCGTCGATTGCCGCCGCGAAGGTGCTTCAAGGCAAGGAGCTGTCCTACAACAACATTGTAGATGCCGACGCTGCGCTACAGCTCGTCATGGAATTCGACGAAACCGTCTGTGTGGCGATCAAGCATACGAACCCTTGCGGTGCAGCGATTGCCGATACTCCGATTGAAGCGTTCACCAAGACGCGCAGTTGTGATCCCGTGTCGATCTTTGGCGGTATCGTCGCATTCAATCGCGAAGTGGACGGCGCTACCGCCGAGGCGATGAAGGACGTGTTTCTCGAGATCATTCTTGCGCCGTCGTTTACTGCCGAAGCGCTGGCGGTCTACAGCTCGACTAAGAGTTTGCGCAACGTTCGCCTGCTCGAGATTGACCCTCGACTCGAAGGCGGCGCGAATGCACCCGATATGAAACGAGTGCTCGGTGGCTTGCTGGTGCAGAATCGCGATCTCGAGGGCAGCGCGATTGCGACGGCAAAGTCGGTCACACAACGCGCCGCGACCGATGCTGAGCGTCGCGCCTTGGATTTCGCCTGGCGCGTCAGCAAGCACGTGAAGTCGAACGCCATCGTTCTCGCGAACGAAGACCGCCTGGTCGGCGTCGGCGCAGGCCAGATGAGCCGCGTAGATTCTGCACGCATCGCCGTCCTGAGGGCTCGCGAGCATGGGCTGGACACAACCGGCTGCGTGGTCGCATCAGATGCTTTTTTCCCATTCCCCGACGGTCTGGAAGTGTGCGCCGAGGCGGGCGCCACGGCGGTCATCCAGCCCGGTGGCAGTATGCGCGACGATGAGGTCACGGCGATCGCCGATGCCCGCAACATGGCGATGCTGCACACAGGCATCCGTCACTTCAGGCACTAGGAAGCCGCAATGAGAGTATTGGTCATAGGCGGGGGAGGGCGCGAACACGCGCTCGCGTGGAAGCTCGCATCCGACGCGCGCGTAGAGAAGGTCTTCGCGGCCCCAGGTTCGGCCGGAATATCGCAAGTTGCCGAGTGTGTTGCGGTGGGCGGCGGTGACATCGCCGGCTTGGCGAATCTGGTTTCCGAGATAGGTATCGACCTTACCGTTGTGGGTCCCGAGGCGCCTCTTGCCGACGGCATCGTAGATGTCTTTCGCGATCGAGGATTGCGCATCTTCGGTCCCGACAAACGCGGAGCTGAACTCGAAGCCTCGAAGGCATTCACGAAAGAGATTCTTGTTGAAGCCGGCGTTCCGACCGCGGCATACGGAAAATTCAGGGAGCTGGAGCCGGCGAAGAAATTTGCGCGCGAGCTCGGACTGCCGGTGGTCGTCAAGGCCGACGGCCTTGCTGCCGGCAAAGGCGTCGTGATCTGTCAGACCTACGAAGAAGCCGATGGCGCACTGACGTCAATGTTGACGGCGGGCGCGTTCGGCGAGGCGGGAGCGACGGTGGTCGTCGAGGAGTTCTTGGAAGGTGAAGAGGCGTCGTTCATTGCGCTGACGGACGGCAAAGGCGTCATCTCACTGGCTCCATCGCAAGACCACAAACAGGTATTCGACGGTGACCATGGACCCAACACCGGCGGCATGGGCGCGTACTCACCGGCTCCCATCGTCGACGCGGCGATGGCGGACGAGGTCGTCGCGACCGTCATACAGCCGACCGTGGACGCTCTGCGCGGGCGCGGCATCGACTATCGCGGCGTGCTCTACGCGGGATTGATGATCAAGGACGGGCGGCCGAAAGTTCTCGAGTACAACTGCCGTTTCGGCGATCCGGAGTGCCAGCCGCTGATGCTGCGACTCGATAGCAGTCTCGTAGATCTTATCGAGGCCTGCATCGACGGCAACGCCCAATCGACTCGCGCGATTTGGGCCGACGATGCCGCGGTGTGCGTCGTGATGGCTTCCGGCGGTTATCCCGCTGCCTACGAGAAAGGGCACGTCATCACTGGTATTGATGATGCCGCTGCGCTCGAGGGTGTAGAGGTATTCCACGCCGGGACGTCGCGCGACGACGGCGGCAACTGGGTCAACATAGGCGGACGTGTTCTCGGCGTGACGGCCCGTGCCGACTCGATTGCCGATGCGACGCAGTTGGCTTACACGGCGGTAGACAAGATTGCGTGGAAGGACGTCCACGTCCGCCGTGACATCGCCCGGAAGGCGATTTCGCCGAACGCAACGTAGAACGCAGACCAATCAACGAGGAATGAGGAAAGCCTTTTCATGGCCAAGACACGCAAAGCGAAGCCGTTAGTAGCAATTTTGATGGGCAGCACGAGCGATATGGATCAGATGTCGCGCGCGTCTACCAAGCTCAAGGAGTTCGGGATCGATCACGAAGTCGTCGTGACGTCCGCACATCGTTCTCCGGCGCAGACGGCGGAGTATGCGTCGTCTGCGAAACGGCGCGGTATCCAGGTCTTCATCGTTGGGGCGGGCCGTGCAGCGCACCTTGCCGGCGCCGTATCGGCGCACACGACGCTGCCGGTCCTCGGCGTCCCGCTGGAGTCGGGCGCTTTGAAAGGCATGGACGCGTTGCTCGCGACGGTGCAAATGCCCGCAGGCGTTCCCGTCGGCACGCTTGCGATCGGTGGCAGCGGAGCTGAGAACGCAGCAATCCTCGCTGCCCAAATTCTCGCACTCGCCGATCGGGCGATCGCTGCCAAACTGGATCGCTTCAAGAAGGCAATGGCCAAGAAAGTGCCTGGAGTGGTCGAGCAGGTTGTCGCCGATTGAGTGAGAAGGGCGACGACGTCGCTCTCGCTGCCGCCGCCGTTACGCGCGGTGAGGCCATCGTGTATCCGACCGAGACCGTGTACGGCATCGGCGTGGATGCTACGTCGAAGGCCGCCGTTGAGCGTCTCATCGCTGTGAAGGGACGAGACGGAGGCAAAGGCATGTCGGTACTCGTAGCCGATATGCAGGCCGCCGCGTGCCTCGTTGCCGGGGATCTACCCGGCGACGCAGTGGCGCTGATGCGGGCATACTGGCCCGGGCCTCTGACGATCGTACTACCGGCGGCTGAGACGGTGAACGCGGGATTGATCGGCCCGTCGGGTGGTGTGGGGCTGCGCTGCGCGGCCGACGCGATGGCCGCGCGTCTGCTCGACGAGTGCGGCGTACCGCTGACGTCTACGTCGGCGAACCCGAGCGGTCAGGCGCCGGCCCAGTCGGCCGCGCAGGCTCAGGCGTATTTCGGCAACGACGTCGCTTATTATCTCGACGACGGAGAGCGTCGCTCGAGCGCCGCATCGACGGTTATCGAGTTTGTCGGGACGCGGGTGCATGTGCGCCGCGACGGCGCGGTGCCACGCGCCGAACTCGCCCGTTACGTCGTGCTGTCGAACTGATCGCCCACTCGGTCAGTTCAGATCCAGAGCTTGCGTGCGCAGCAGTGCGAGAGGGACGATCTCCAACGCGCGCTGATGCGTGCGGCGAAGGTAGACCTTAGGAGGCGCTCCAGCCTCGTACGCCTCCAGCCAGCGGGCGGCACAGAGGCACCAGCAGCTACCGGGCTTGACTCCATCGAAGCCCATCTCGGGGCGCGGTGTGGACAAGTCGTTCCCCTGCGCTCGTGAAAAGGCCAGGAACTCGTCGGTCGCCTCGATGCAGATGGTGTGTGAGCCGACATCCTGGTCGTTCGTGTTGCAGCAACCGTCGCGAAAGAAGCCGGTCAGGGGGTTGTTGCTGCAGGTTTCGAGCTCTTCGCCGAAGACGTTGAGCGGTTGGTCGGGTTCGTTGGGTTCGTTGGCTGTCACGGCCGGATCTTTAGCTGGTATTGGCCTTCAAGGATAGGACGGCGGTGGGCGGCGCTGAAAGTGTGATCAGAGGTTGAGTTTTTTGCGGCCCGGAGATTACCTGCCCTCGACGGCGCATTGCGTCGCAAATCCCGCCAAACCGCATCGCGCAGAGTTCATCGCGAGAGTAGAGAGCAGAAGTGGCCCGATTCCGACCGTTCCGTGGAATTCGTTATAACCCTGAGAAAGTAGGCGAACTCGACGCCGTCGTCGCGCCGCCCTACGACGTCATCAGTGCCGATGAGCGAGACGCGCTCTACGACGCGGGTGCCTACAACGCGACACGCCTGATTCTCAATCGGGACGGCCACGCCGAGGCGGCCAAGTTGTTTCGCGCATGGCAGGGCGATGGTGCGCTGACCAGAGACGACGCCCCCAGCTTCTACCTCTATAGCCAGGATTTCGACGTGGACGGCCCACGGCGCCGCACGGGAGTCATTGGTGCGCTGCACCTCGAGCCGTTCTCTACCGGAGTGGTCAGGCCGCACGAACGTACGTTCTCGCACCACAAGACGGACCGCCTGGCACTGACCTCGGAGACGAAGGCCAACCTGAGCCCGATCTTCGGCCTGTTCTCGAACGCAGATTTTCGACCCGAGCCGGACCAGGGCTGGGATTCGCCCGCCGACGTCGATGTGTCGTTTTCGGGCGTCCGCTCACGCATGTGGGTGGTTCGCGATCCCGCGCGCATCGCCGCGATCAGCGCTGCGGTCGACGGTCGTACGATTTTCATCGCCGACGGTCATCATCGTTACGAGACTGCTCTCAACTATTTCGGCGTTGCCCGTCCGGGCGGCGCGCTCGCGCCCGAGGGTGGGCCTAGCGACGAGGAAGAACCTGTTGCGCATGTGATGGCATTTCTCGGAGCATTCGAGGATCCAGGGATGCTCATCCTACCGACGCATCGCCAGGTCGAGTCATCCGGCGGTGCCAACTGGAAGTCCTACGTCGCGATGGTCGAAGAAAATTTCAAGGTCACGCGCCTGCCGTTCGACGACGCAGGTCGTGCTCAACTGCAGGACGCTCTCGACAGTTCGTCGGAAGAGACAAACGCGTTCGGGTTGGCGATCCGCGGGAGCAAGGAATTGCTCCTGATCGAGAAGCCGGCGGCCGTGCGCAATAACGGAGATTCGCCGCTGGCATCGCTCGACGTCACTGTGCTTCACTCGAAGTTGCTCGATGAGTTGTTGTCGAATGCCGGTGCGTCGGAGCCCGAGATCACGTACTCGGCCGATACCACCGAAGTTCTCGATCGAGTGAGCGCGGGTAAGCTTGAAGCCGTCTTCGTGATGCGCGCGACGCTATCGGATCAGCTAGCAGACGTCTGCATGGCCGGCGATCTGATGCCGCAGAAATCCACGTACTTCTTCCCTAAACTGCTGACCGGACTGGTGTTTCACACGCTCGAGCGCTGAGCCGTCAGGCTCGGATCACATCTGCGTCGGACCGCCCTCTGCCATCCACGTGGTGAGGCCGCCCTCCAGGTTCTTCGCGTTGTTGTAGCCCAAAGATTTGAGCAGCATCATCGCGCTGAGCGATATCTTGCCCACGTTGCAGATCGTGATGATGACGGCGTCCTTGTCCGCCGGGAGCGTGCCGTGCTTGTCGCCCTGCTCTTCGAGTTCGGCCAGCGGCAGATTGATCGCACCCTCTGCGTGTTCCTCGGCGTACTCCTGCGGTGTACGCACGTCGATGAGAACGGCCTCGTCGTCGATGAGGTCGTCTACCTGCCCCATATCGATCACGTCGTTGGAAAGTCGTGCGTTGTCGAGAAGCAACCGGAGCGTCCGCTCGGCTGCCGGGTCGCCGCCGGCTGATGCGACTTCGGTTTCCTGCGGGAACATATGCGGAAGATGCTTCCGAACGCTGCTGGTGTACTTGAAGATCGTGTCTGGGAACACGACGACGAGAATGTTCCCCGGTTCGTCGGGCACCATCTCGAAGGCTCCGGCCAATGCCATACCGGAGCTGGGGCCTGCGACGATGCTCTCCTCTTGATTGAGGCGCGCGCAGAGGGCGTAGGCTTCTTTGTTGTCGATCTCGACGGTGCCGTTGTACTCCTCCGGGTGAAATAGTTGTGTCTGTCCAAGCTGGCGCAGACTACGAACACCCGGAATGTCGTGGCCTTCGGCGGGGTGCACGCCGAGCACCGCGACGTCGCCGTTTTGTTCCTTGAGGAAGCGACCGGTTCCGGTGATCGTGCCGCAGGTGCCGAGACCGGCGACGAAGTGCGTGATCTTGCCTTCGGTCTGCTTCCAGATCTCCGGGCCCGTAGTGCGGTAGTGTGCGTCGGGATTGGCCTCGTTGACGTACTGATTGAGCATGTGGAAGTCAGGCTTCTCGCTGATGTCCATTGCCATCTGTATTGCGCCCTCGGGCGCGCCGGGAGCGGGACAGAGGTCGTCGTCCAGCTCGATGACGTCGCATCCGAAGAAGCGTAGGACGTTGCGTTTCTCAGCGGGGATGGCATCCGATAGCGGCGTGGTGAGCTTGTAGCCCTTCGCGTTCGCGATCATCGCGAGTCCCATTCCGGTATTGCCGGACGTCGGTTCGACGAGATTCTTTACGTCGCCGAGAAGTCCCTGTTCTTCAGCATCGCGAACGAGGTTCCAGGCGACGCGATCTTTGACCGCGCCGAAGGGGTTGTACCACTCGAGTTTGGCGTAAACTTGGGTGTGCTTGTACGGCGTTACCCGATTGAGGCGTACGATGGGAGTCGGATTGTCTACGTCGCAGAGCAGTCCGAGCATCGAGTCGTAGGTTCTAAGTCGGTGGTCGTTCATGGATCCAGTACCTTGCGAGCCCGCAGGGCGGGGTTCGTTGTGACCGATACATATGCCAGCGAATCGCTGATGCTAAAAGCCCGCGTCGCGCGGCAAGCCGTGTGACGTGAGCAGTAAATTCGGCCATACTCGGCGCCTGTTGCACCCTAGGGCGACATTCTAATCGGTTTTCATGCTGGTTTTCGTACGAATTGTCCTCATCGGCGCGCTCATGTTCGCGGCAGCATGCAAGCCGGAGACGCCCGTTCCCGAGCCGCCGCCGCCGCCGCACCCCGATCTCGCCGCGCATACTGCCGAGTTCAAGAAAGAAATCATCGAAGTTACCGAAGGCGTGCACGTCGCCATTGGTTACGGACTCGCGAATTCGATTCTCATCGAAGGCGATGACGGGGTCATCATTGTCGATACGATGGAGAGCGCGAAAGCCGCCTCCGCCGTCAAAGAAGAGTTCGACAAGATCACCGACAAGCCGCTGCGCGCGATTGTCTACACTCACAATCATGCCGACCACGTGTTCGGTACGCGCGTCTTCACCGATGGTGAGGGCGTCGAAATCTATTCGCACGCGACGACGCTCGAGCGGCTCAGCCGAGTGGTGAACACGTTACGGCCGACGATCTTTACCCGTAGCATGCGTCAGTTCGGCACGTACCTTCCGCCCGAGGCTCACGTGAACTGCGGCGTCGGGCCGAGGCTCGAGTTCGATCGTGATACACATCCTTCCTTGCTGCTCCCCACTCAGACCTTCGACGGTGAGCGGATGGCGATCACCGTTGCGGGAGTCGAAATCGAGTTGGTGCATGCACCGGGCGAGGCGCCCGACGAGATCTTCGTATGGCTACCTCGCCGGCGGGTGCTGTTGCCGGCGGACAACTACTACAAGTCGTTCCCCAACTTGTACGCGATCCGGGGCACGTCGTACCGAGACGTGATGCAGTGGGTGGGCAGTCTCGACAAGATGCGTGACCTACGCCCGGAGTTCCTGATTCCTGCGCATACGCGACCGCTCGTTGGTGCCGATCTCATCCATGAGGTTCTAACGGACTATCGAGACGCGATTCAGTTCGTCCACGACCAGACGATTCGCAACATGAACGCCGGTCTGACTCCGGACGAGATCGTTGCGCGTGTTCGCCTGCCGAGTCATCTGGCCGAGAAGCCGTATCTCCATGAGTACTACGGCCGCGTCGATTGGTCGGTGCGAGCGATCTTTTCCGGCTACCTCGGCTGGTTCGGCGGCAATGCTACCGATCTCGGCAACATGACGCCGCTAGAGTATGCCGACAGGTTGGCCGCGCTCGCGGGCGGCGTCGAAATGCTGGCCGAACGTGCACGAGATGCGTTCGACAAAGGCGACCACCAATGGGCGTTGGTGCTGGCCGATGCATTGCTGGAGCTGGACCCGACCGACGAGAATGCACGCTCAGTACGCATTGGCGGGCTTCGCGCACTCGCCGAAGGTATGGTCAGCGCGAACGGTCGTAATTACTATCTGACGCAGGCGCTCGAGGCCGAGGGGGCTATCGAGATCGAGCCGCAAGACACCGCAGAAACGCCCGAAGAGCTGCTGCGCGTATTCCCTGTCGGTAGCGTGATGGAGTCGCTACCGGTCAATCTCGACCCCGACAAGAGTCGAGACGTCGATTCGGTAGTCCAGCTCGAGTTCACCGATACGGACGAGACCTTCACGTTACACGTACGGCGTGGCGTCGCAGAGCTCCGCAAGAAAACCGCGGACGATCCCGATATCACCGTTCGATGCGACTCCTTCGTGTGGAAGCAAATTCTGGCGCGACAGCGCAACGCGGCTGCGGCTTATGCGACCGGGAAGCTCGCCGTAGACGGTAGCGTCATCGATCTTGCCAAGATTCTTCTCATGTTCCGCTCGGAATGAGTTTCGCGGCGCGCTTCGCTTCCTTGAGCCACTTCTTCGCCGCCAGTTTCAGATAGTGAGGCAGATCGTTGTAGGCCGACTGTGCGCGCGCGAAGGCGTCGGACGCCGCTGCCGTGTTGCCGTTCGCGAGCTGCGCCTCACCCGCGACCACCCACCCCTCGACGCTCGATGTGTTGAGCTTCACGGCACGCTGCGCCCAATCCAGCGCGACGTGATGATCGCCCCGCTCGTATGCTTCGCGGGCCAGCGCTATCTGCGGTGTGCCGTAATCGTATCGCGGATTGAGCGTCAGTGACTGTTGTATGAACCGGCGGCCTTCCTCGGGCGATCCGGTGCGCAACAGACAGAGCCCATGGTAGAAGTTCGTTTCCGGAGACTCCTCCATGCGCGTGATCGCTTTGCGCATGTGGACGGCGGCCTCGTCGAACTTGCCGGCGTCGGCCAACAGGCGTCCGAGATCGTTGTGCGACGCCACGTCGTGGTCGTTGTCGGCGATCGCCTGGCGCAGCTCACCGATCGCGCTGCGTCGCTTCATGAAGTTGGCCGGGTTGAAGTACCGGCCCGTGTAGCGCGCTTCGCCCAGGTAGAAGATTGCGATCACTATCGCGACCGCGAGAAGCGGGCTCCTCACGAACGAGTTGATGATATAGAAGAGGAAAAATGTGCGCACGGTGGCGCGATCACTCGCTTAGTCGATATCTTCGCCGAAGTGCGCGCGAGCGATTCGTTCTTTGAGGTACTCAAGGGTTCCGAGGTCTTCGATGATGTCGCCGCCGGTGTCGTAGAAGAATATCTCGCCGTCTTTGTTGCGACCTACCGCCACGAGCCACTCGAGTTCATCGCGATCTTCAAGCATGTAGTTGATCGCCTGAGAGACACCTTTGCCGGGAATGATCGTGATCTTCGTGCGCGCGCCCAGTTTGCCGGTGACGGCTGTGGATTTCTTTTTCATTCTTGGGCTCCGAGAACGATTATACGCGAACGATAAGAAGCAGTCTGCATCAAGTCAACTGGGTGCGACACACGGTTTCCACGTGAAAAGTATGAGGAAACAGGTCGATCGGCATGGCTTCGGTCAGCGTGTAGCCTTCTTCTGCCAGAACCGCGAGATCGCGCGCCAACGTGGTCGGATTGCACGATACGTACACCAGTACGGGCGCCGCGAGTTTACCGATTGCCCGCGCGTTCGCGCGAAGGCCGCTTCGCGGCGGGTTCACGAGTACTCGATCGTAGGTTCCACGCCTACCCTCGGCGAGGAACTCCTCGACGGTTCGCTTCTCGAAGCTTACGTTCGTCAAGCCCGCGCGTTCCGCGGACTCCGTGCCCGCTTCGACGGATGGGCCGTCGCTTTCGATTGCCAGTACTCGCGACGCTTTCGCCGCGAGCGGTATGGAGAAATTCCCGGCGCCGGCATACAGGTCCAGGAGGCGGCCGTCGGCCAACGGATCGAGTGCCATCTCGACCCTCTCGACGAGCGCGCGATTCGCACCGGAATTGACCTGACCGAAACTGGCGCCGCGACTTCCGATGGTGATATCGCCGGAGCCGGCTCGATGAACGCGTTTCGTGTTTCCCCACTCACGTCGCCAGCCTCGTCCCCACATGACGACTCCGCGGATCGAAGAGCCGTCATCGTTGACGACGGCTTTGACCCGATGAGCGTCGGACTTTCGCAGTCGGCCTTCGCAATTGATCGCGACGACGACGCCCGCCTGTGTCCCACGCTCGGCGATTTCAACGCGGATAGGACGTGTCGCAAGCCCGGCGGCGAATTCCTGGACCTCGGGGAGTGCGTTGCGGACGCGGTCCTCGGCTACCATGCAATCGGATACAGGAACGAGCGAGTGTGTGCGCGCACTGTAGAATCCGAGCTTACCGTGGTCGAAGCGGAGCTTGAGTCTGTTGCGATAGCCGAACTCTTTCGGCGACGGTACCACCGCGCGAACCGGCGGCTCTTTGAAGCCGCCGATGCGCTCTAGTGCATCGACGACGTTTCGGTGTTTTGCTGCGAGTTGCGCGTCGTAGTCGATGTGTTGCCACGGACACCCGCCGCAGGTGTCGACGATGGGGCATGGCGGGGTGACGCGCGACGACGCGGGAGTCAGGATCTCGTCGAGCTGCGCTTCTAGATAGCTCCCCTGATCCTTCGTCACGACTGCTCGAATCGTATCACCCGGTGCCGTGCCCTCTACGAAGACGACTTTGCCGTCGGCGCGGCCGACACCGGCGCGGCCGTAAGCAAGGCTCTCGATTTCGAGCTCTAGTATTGCCGGTTCTTCTGTCGGTTCTTCCATCGTCGGATCGGGACGCCGCTGTTCTCGGCGGCCCGACACTGGGTCCGACCATCCCCCGTTGCAAACGAGGTCCCGAGCGGGCGACCGTCTTGACTTGCGGCTGAACGCCCACGTAACTTGGACTCTGTGTCTCGCGTCAGAATTTTGGGCTCAAGCGACGCCTTCAATGCGGGGGGAGCTCTTCACAGCGCTTACCTACTTGAGGGTCCTGCCAAGTCGATGCTGCTCGAATGCGGCCCGAGCGTCCTCGCCGGCATGAAGCGGGCGAAGCTGGACACGCTGGCGATCGATTCGGTCCTGATATCGCATCTTCACGGCGATCACTTCGGCGGCATCGCCTACCTGTTTATGGAGTACACCTTCGTCGCAACGCGCACGACTCCGCTGATTCTCGCGGGGCCTCCCGGCTTGGAAGAGCGCGTGTTCGCGGTCCACAAGGCGCTCTATAGCGAGAAGATCTTCCGTAGGCTCAATTTCGAGATCGAGTATATAGAGATACGGCCGGGCGATTCGCTCACCCTTGCCGACAACGAGATCGAAGCGTTCGAGGTGCCTCACAGCGCGGAGCCGTTCTCGTTGGGGTACCGAATCGAGACCCCGGACGATCGCACGATGTTGTTTTCCGGCGATTCCGCATGGACCGACGCGTTCGTAGAGAAGTCTCGTGGTGTGGACCTCTTTCTCTGCGAATGCTGTACGCTCGAGCCGATGACTCCGGTTCACATCAACTATCGCGAACTCCTCGCACAGCGCGACCGTCTTCAGTGTAAGCGACTGCTGCTTACACATCTCGGCGCCGACATGCGCGGGGCCTCGTCGCTGGAGTTCGAACTGGCCCAAGACGGAATGTCCGTCGAACTCGTCTGACTCGGCTTCCTAGCCGAGCGCTTTCAAACACTCGATCAGGTTGGTGGTAATGCTGTGTGTGGCGCCCCAGATGGCATGAGGGCCGGCGGTGATCACGTCGACGGGGAAGGTTCCGCCGCGCCACTGGCGGTCGGCTACCCCATGATGCTCCGGCTTCTGAAGATCGCCCAGCGCGACCGTGAACAGCTCGCTGACCTCGTTTGGGTTGGTCGTGAACTCGTACGCGGCCGGCAGCAAGCCGACGAAGGGGGTGATCACGAAGTCGGTCGCCATCGTGTAGACGTCGTCGAGTCGGCCTAGGATTTCGACATCGTCACGCGCAAGCCCGATCTCTTCCTCTGCTTCTCGCAATGCCGTGATAAGCAACGACTCGTCCGCTGTCTCATGCTTGCCGCCCGGAAACGAGACTTGGCCCTTGTGGTTCGGAAGATGTTCGCTGCGAAGCGTGTACACGATTTCATACTCGCGCGGCGCAGCGGCATCCGGGAGCAACGCCAGCAAAACACCGCAGGGCTGCGATGAGGACGCGTCGAGTGTCGTGCGGTCACGTTCGGATAGGTGGCGAGCGAGGCGGGCAGGCAGGGACATCCACTCATAGTGAGGCGCGAGCGCGGCGCAAACAAATAGGGCCATTGTCTTTTGGCCCAGCGCTTGGCTAGCTTTGCCCGGTGGATTCAGACCGCAAAGACGTCATCGTTGTGCACTACAACGAGATCGCGCTGAAGCTCGGTCATCGTCCGATGTTCGAGAGTCGGCTCGTCGAGAACATCCGCCGACGCTTGGAGGACATGCCGGGTGCGAAGGTGCGTACGATGCAGGGTCGTATGCTCGTGCGGCCGGGAGAGGCCGATACCGATGAAGTCGTCCGTCGGCTCGTGGTCGTGCCGGGCATCGCCAACGTCATTGCAGCACGCGAGGTCGACATCAGCATAGAGGCGCTCGAAGAAGAGATCGATCGTCTGCTCGAAACATGGAGTCCGCGCGGTACGTTTCGCGTTGCTGTGAAGAGGTCCGAGAAACGCTTTCGCATGACATCGCCCGAAGTCGGTGGCGCGCTCGGTGCGCGTATCGTTGCCGCGACCGGCGCGCCGGTGAACTTGAAGAACGCCGACGAGGTCGTTCACGTCGAGATTACGCAGGAAGGGATTTACGTCGGCCTGAACAAGATCCCGGCATGCGGAGGACTTCCCGTGAGCACCGGAGGTCGTGTGCTGCTGCTACTTTCGGGCGGCATCGATTCGCCGGTGGCGGGCTTGCGGATGATGCGTCGCGGATGTCGAATTGACGGTCTGCATTTTCACAGTGTGCCCTATCTCAACCGCACCAGTCAGGAGAAGGCCCGGGTACTCGCATCGATACTTGCGCGCGGCCAGGGGCCGACGAAAGTGTCGATGGTAGCGTTCGGAGACATACAGTCGGCGATCGTGGCCGCGGTACCGCGGCCGCTACGGGTCGTTCTGTATCGCAGGATGATGATGCGTATTGCCTCTTCGATAGCCCGCCGAGATCGGCTGGCGGCGTTGGTTACCGGCGAAAGCTTGGGCCAGGTGGCGTCGCAGACCCTGCCCAATCTGTCGGTAATTGAAGATGCCGCGACGCTACCCGTACTGCGACCGCTGGTCGGTATGGAGAAGCGCGAGATTACCGACTACGCGCGACGCTACGATACCTTCGCGGTATCGATCGTCCCCGATGAGGATTGCTGTACGCTGTTCATTCCGAAGCATCCTGCAACGGCTGCGAAACTCGACGAAGTGATCGAGGCCGAATCGCTTCTCGATGTTACAGCGATGGTGCAGGGCGCGGTGGCCGCGCGCGAAGTCGAGACGATCGGTGCTGACTGGAGTGCCGCGCCCGAAGAACTCGCGGCTGCGATCTGATCTCCGCCGAAGCCTGCTATTCCTAATTGTCCGAATCGTCGGAGTCGTCAGACTCCTGAGACCTGCTCTCTGCGATCTTCCACAGCTTTGCGATCGCTGCATCCAACTCTTCCGGAGTAACTCGTTGGCGCCGTTGCTCCGCAAGTTTGGTGCCCGTGGGGCGTGCACGACGTTGCCCATTGCGCGGTTCGTCGTTGTCGACTTTGCCGACGACGAGAAAGATTTCTTTGATTACCTCGCGGCCCATCCAGGCGTTGAGGCGGTCGCAGAGGTCGCGCCGAAGCATCGTAAGCTCTTGCATCCAGCCGGCGTTGCGCACGGCGATCACTAAGCGGTTCGCACTGAGCTTTTGAGGTTGGGCGTTGCGCGCGATCGCGGGCCCCACGACCTCGTCCCAGGCCTGCCAGATACGGTAGTCGTCGAGAGAGCGCTCCAGCCCGAAGCGGCCGACGACCTCGCCCAGCACTACCTTTAATGGAGTGGGATGGTGCTTGTCCGGCCTCGCGCCGCCCCTGGTCGGCCCTTCCCGTCTGTATCTGCGCTTGCTCACTGCTGGTGCGACATTCTTATGTGTGGCGAGCCGGGCTGGCTAGTCATTGCCTGCATGGCTGCTCCCGTACTTGTCTTACAGGAGCGAAATCCGCATACTTTCGTATTCTGTTCGCCTATCATATCTGCTTGTAGGCGAAAAAATGGATCTTGTGGCTGCAAGGGCGCGCTCCACAAGATGTTGTGGTATAACTCTGAATTGCGCACAAGATAGGGCAGTTTTTGTGCGCAGTTTTCGTGGCCTCGCGTGGGAGACGCGCTAGGTTGGCCGGGTTGGCGGTTACTGCGGTGGAGCACGGGCTGTACGGGCTCCATCTCTGGGTAACTCGCCACAGCGTTCCAGGCGCAAGTCCGAAATAGCGTGATTTCACGCACTTCGGGTAAGCCGCTGAGCGTCACGGAGGCGGTTATCGCGGGGGCGATGGCCACTCACTGCCAGATCAACTTATTGGGACCGGTAGGGCTATTGCGTGCTCAGCCGGATGGGCACACCCGTCAGAAAATGTGGTGTGGAAGCGGAGGAAGAGAATGGAAGATCGAGTAGCTCGGGCAACCGAAGAGTCGCAGGCAACAGACGAAATTCAGGCGCAGGGAGAAGGCCCCCGTCTTTCGTTTACGCGGCGACTATCGAAACCCCGGGTCGATCCGTTCTCGACAGTCGAGTGGGAGAAACGCGATGCCGTCATTCAGGGGGAAGGCGGCAAATCGGTATTCGAGCAGCGCGACGTCGAGTTTCCGGCGGCCTGGTCACAATTGGCGACGAACGTTGTCGCCTCCAAATATTTTCGCGGACAGCTAGGCACGCCGAAGCGTGAAACCAGCGTACGCCAGCTGATCGGTCGGGTCGTAATGACCATCGTCGGTTGGGGCGAGGCGCAGGGCTACTTCGCGACCGACGAAGATCGCGATGTTTTCCGCGACGAACTTACCCATCTACTTGTCGAGCAGCAGGCGTGTTTCAATAGTCCGGTATGGTTCAACGTCGGCGTCGAAGCGCGTCCGCAATGTTCAGCGTGTTTCATCCTGTCCGTAGAAGACACGATGGATTCGATCCTTCATTGGTACCGAAAAGAAGGTGTTATCTTCAAAGGCGGTTCCGGCTCGGGCGTGAACCTCTCGCGCATCCGTTCGTCGCGCGAGGCGCTTGCCGGCGGTGGGACGGCCTCAGGCCCTGTCTCGTTCATGAAAGCGGCCGATGCTTCTGCGGGTGTCATCAAATCGGGTGGCAAGACGCGCCGCGCAGCCAAGATGGTCGTGCTGAACGTCGATCATCCCGACATTCAAGCTTTCGTCGACTGTAAGTCGGCTGAGGAAAAAAAGGCCTGGACGCTCATCGACGCGGGGTACGATTCCTCGATCGACGGAGAAGCGTATACCTCGATTTTCTTTCAAAACGCCAACAACTCCGTCCGCGTTACCGACGACTTCATGAAAGCGGTGGTCGAAGACGGCGATTGGTACACCCGAGCCGTCATCGACGGACGTCCGATGGACAAGATGAAGGCGCGCGATCTGATGCGTTCGATCGCCGAGGCGGCTCACTTCTGCGGTGACCCCGGCCTGCAGTTCGATACGACCATCAACGATTGGCATACGTGTCCCAACACCGGACGAATCAACGCTTCGAACCCCTGCAGCGAGTACATGCATTTGGATGACTCGGCCTGCAACTTGGCGTCGCTCAACCTGATGAAATTCTCGCAGGAGGGCGGCAAGTTCGACGTCGAAGGGTTCCGCCATGCGGTCGATCTTCTGATCACTGCGCAGGACATCCTGGTCGACAACTCGAGCTATCCGACCCCTGAGATCACCGAGACGGCTCGCTCTTACCGTCAGCTCGGCCTCGGCTATGCCAACCTCGGCGCACTCTTGATGTCGCAGGGGCTGGCGTACGACTCCGATGCCGGGCGTGCCTACTCCGCTGCGATCACGTCTCTGATGTGTGGTGAGGCCTATCTGCAGTCGTCACGTGTCGCCGGTCACATGGGGCCGTATTCCGGCTACGCGAAGAATGCCGAGCCGCAGCTACGCGTCATCGACAAGCATCGTCACAGGTCGCGCGACATCGACTCGGCCTACGTCCCGCTCGACCTGCTGTCCGCGAGTCGCGACGTCTGGGACGCCGCTCTCGAGAACGGGAAGACCTGCGGCGTGCGCAATTCGCAGGTCACCGTCTTAGCGCCGACCGGCACGATCGCGTTCATGATGGACTGCGACACCACCGGCATCGAGCCGGATATCGCGCTCGTCAAGTACAAGAAGCTCGTCGGCGGCGGCATGCTCAAGTTCGTCAACCAGACGGTGCCTGAGGCGCTGACCAAGCTCGGTTACGACAAGCGTGAGGTGCAGGACATCCTCGAGTACATTGACGAGGAAGAGATGATCGAAGGCGCTCCCGGACTCGCTGAGGAGCACCTGAGCGTATTCGATTGCGCATTCAAACCGCGCAACGGCACGCGCAGCATCGCGCCGATGGGGCACATCCGCATGATGGGGTCGGTACAACCGTTCATATCGGGCGCGATCTCGAAGACGGTAAACCTCCCCACCGACGCGACCGTCGGCGATATCGAAGATGCGTACATCGATTCGTGGAAGCTCGGACTGAAGGCCGTTGCGGTCTATCGCGACGGCTGCAAGCGCACTCAGCCACTCAACACATCGTCGACCGAAGACCAGACGAAGTCGGCAGCCGCCGCTACGGAGGCTGCTGCTCAGCCGGTACGACGAAGACTCCCTTCGGAGTGCTCGTCGTACCGGCACAAATTCGAGATCGCCGGGCATGAGGGTTACATCCACGTCGGCTTCTACGAAGACGGCAAGCCCGGTGAGATTTTCATCAAGATGGCGAAAGAGGGCAGCACGATATCCGGCCTGATGGATACCGTTGCGACTCTCACCTCGCTCTCGTTGCAGTACGGTGTGCCGCTCGAGGCGTTGGTGAAGAAGTTCGAGCACGTTCGCTTCGAGCCATCGGGGTTCACGAAGAACTCGGACATTCCGGTTGCCAAGTCGCTCGTTGACTACATCTTCCGGTTCCTCGGAACGAGGTTCGGCGAAGGACGCGGTGCTGCGTTCGTTCGCAGAGAGCTTACGCCGGAGGGTGCGCAGGATCGTTCGCAAAAAGCTGCGCAAGAAGCTGCGCAAGAAGCTGCACTCACAGCGGCACAGGAGACGGCGAACGAAGTGTCTCGGACCGCTGCCTCACCCACCGGTCGAGAGGGGTCTTCGGTTGAGTTCATCTTGCCGGAGTCCGACGCGCCGTCGTGCGCTGACTGCGGTTCGATCATGGTTCGCAACGGTGCGTGCTATAAGTGCCTGAACTGCGGTGCCACCAGCGGCTGTTCCTGACGGCTCAGGAACCGATTCCCGCGGGAGCTCGGCGCCCGCGAGACGAACAAGAAGAGGGGGGAAGGCCGACGCCTTCTCCCTTCTTTCGTTCGGCCCTACGTACGGCACGGATATCGTGGCGCCGATGCGAACTGTCGCCAACGGACGTGGGCGCGATCGCCTAGCGCATGCGGTCGGAATCCGGCGGGCGGAATACGTAGACGATCTCGTCCTCATCCACCATTCCGAGATTGACCCGCGCGGTTTCCGCCAGCGCTTCATCCGAGCTGCGAAGGCCGGCGAGTCGGTTGCGCAGCTCACTGTTGCGCTCGACCCGTTTGCGTACTTCGGTCGAGCGATCGGCGAACGTTCCGCGCAATTCCAGGAAGCGCCGGACGCCCTGATCGCCGAACAGGATCCCGTACAGCAGAGCCACGCCCATCGTGGTCAGAAGCCCCAGCAGCATCTTGCGTTGTCTTAAACTGTCTCGTTGCCCCGGAGGCATGATTCCGAAAGGATACCGCGCTTGGAACACGATCGGCAACCAGCCGGAGCACCGAGGTAGCATCCGATGAGAATCGAACATGTGCACGCCCGCGAAGTTCTCGACTCGCGAGGCAATCCAACCGTTGAAGTAGAAGTCGGCGTCCGCGGCGGCGCCATGGGAACCGCGATCGTTCCGTCTGGGGCATCGACCGGTATCCACGAAGCGCTGGAACTGCGTGACGGCAATCCCCGCCGCTACGGCGGCAAGGGCGTTCGGAAGGCGGTCAAGAACGTAAATGACCGGATCGCCCCGAAACTCCTTGGCGAAGACGTCCGACGCCAAGCCGACATCGATGCAGTCATGCTTGATCTCGACGGTACGCCCAACAAGGCACGCCTGGGTGCCAATGCCATCCTCGGGGTCTCGTTGGCGGCTGCGCACGCCGCCGCCGCATACGGCAAGATGCCGCTATACCGCTCTATCGGCGGTCCGCGCGCCCGTACGCTGCCTGTACCGCTGATGAACATCATCAACGGCGGTGCGCACGCGGACAACAAGCTCGACTTTCAGGAATTCATGATCGTCCCTCACGGTCGCCCTTCATTCAGTGAGGCACTGCGGGCGGGAACCGAGGTATTTCACGCGCTCAAGGCCGTGTTGAAGGCCGATAAAATGTCTACGAACGTTGGTGACGAAGGCGGCTTCGCACCCGGACTTCGCAGCAACGACGACGCCATCCAAGCCATACTCAAGGCCGTCAAGAACGCGGGGTACAAGGCCGGTACCCATATCGCACTTGCGCTGGATTGCGCGTCCAGTGAGTTCTACGACAAGGGTAAGTATCGCTTCGTCAAGTCCGGTGGTGGTGCGCAGACCTCTGCACAGATGGTTCGGCTCTACGAGCGATTGGTGAAACGTTATCCTATCGTCTCGATTGAAGACGGATTGGACGAGGACGACTGGGACGGTTGGGAGAAACTCACCGCACGCATCGGCAAGAAGGTACAATTGGTCGGCGACGACCTGTTCGTTACCAATCCGGTGCGCCTGCGGCGAGGGATCAAGGAAGGCGTTGCGAACTCGATTCTGGTGAAAGTAAACCAGATTGGTTCGCTGACCGAGACGCTCCAAGCCGTCCGGATGGCTCATCGCGCAGGCTATACGACCGTTATGTCGCACCGCTCAGGAGAGACGGAGGACACGACGATCGCGGATCTCGCCGTCGCCGTGAACGCAGGCCAGATAAAGACCGGTTCACTGTCGCGCGGAGAGCGCACCGCGAAATACAACCGCTTGCTGCGTATCGAAGAGGAACTCGGCAAGCGTGCGGTGTATCCGAAACGTCGCGCATTTCGCGTTCGCTGAGCCGACGTTCTCGCCTGATCCGCTCTACCAAGGAGCGGGTACATGGAAGGGCTACTCGAATTTATTGCTGATGAAGGTGTGAAGCTCGTGATAGCCGTCCTCTTGGGCGGCGTCATCGGGTTCGAACGCGAACTGGTGGGTAAACCCGCGGGATTGCGTACGAATATCCTCATTGCGCTCGGTTCCACCGTCCTCACGCTCACCTCTATGCGACTTGCGGGGCCACTAGGCGATCAAGGTCGTATTGCCGCGCAAATCGTCTCCGGCGTCGGTTTCATCGGTGCCGGAACGATTATCCAGGCGCGTGGTGCAGTTGTCGGGCTCACATCAGCGGCAACGATATGGGCCGTTGCGGCTATCGGCATCGCGATCGGTGCAGACATGCTGCATCTCGCCGTCGGCGCTACGGCGCTAATCTTCTTGTGTCTCACGATGTTGCGCCGCATCGAGTACTTCAGCTACGGGCGCCGTGAACTGGTGACGTTCCGTGTTCAAATGACTGCTGGAGCAGGTGTTGCCGACATTCAGGACCTGTTCGCGAAGGCTGGAACGCTGGTTGAACACTCGTCGCTGCGTAAATCGGAGCGTGGCGTTGAGTGCACACTGTCTTGCAACACGGATGCACGCACAGCCGCGGAACTACTGGTTGACCTCACCGCACGCGAAGATGTAGAGCAGGCAAGTTTCGAAGAGTGACGCTGCAGTCGCGCGGCACATCGTTTTTAGCGGGCTGTGATCGACAATTCGATGATCAAGAGGCGCGAGTCGAACAACATGAGCAATGGCTGAGCCTGATGAACATGCTCAACGCACAATCGGACGAAGCGCATATCGAACAGGATTTCAAGTTTAAGCGCACGTTGTTGTTGACTCTCTTGTGATCGAATCAGTATAATTTTGTTTATTGAACATCCGACATCTCTTCTGTGTTCAATCTGATTGCTTGGAACGTTGATGGTGAGTGAGGAAGGAAGCTGAAGGAGGAGGCATTAACATGGCAGTAAGAAGAAAGAAGGCAGCAAAAAAGAAAGCTACTAAACGTAAGGTGACGAAGCGCAAGGCCACGAAGAAGAAGGCCACGAAGCGCAAAGCCACTAAGAAGAAGGCGACTAAGCGTAAGGCCACGAAGAGGAAGGCCACAAAGCGCAAAGCCACCAAGAAGAAAGCTACTAAGAAGAAAGCGAAGCGCAAAGCTACTAAGAAGAAAGCCAAGCGCAAAGCTACTAAGAAGAAAGCTACAAAGAAGAAAGCTAAGCGAAAGGCTACCAAGAAGAAGGCTACCAAGCGCAAGGCCACCAAGCGTAAGGCAACCAAGAAGAAAGCAACCAAGCGGAAAGTCCGCAGGAAGAAAAGGTAGTCTTCCTTCCGTAGCCTGACCTGCCGAGGCGGCAGGTCAGGCCACTCTCCCTCTTCGTCCAAGCAAGCAGAGTTCAGCAAAGAGGCCTCTCGGTTTATCCGGGAGGCCTCTTTTTCGTTCTATTTTAGGCGTTTAGCGGCCGATTCTTCCGTTGACATAAGCGGCGCCGGTACGTAGTTTCCTGCGCACTTGGCGGGGATTTTTACTTACCGGGGGGAGGGCGTCGCCTGATGACACAACAGCTCAACTCTGTTGCCGAAGTATTCGATGTGTTGTCGAACCGATTCGATTCGGACGCCGCCTGTGGACTGAAGGCAACGTATCAGTTCGATCTCATCGGCGATGCCGGCGGAACGTATCACGTGTCTGTCGAAGACGGCGCGTGTGAGGTGCGAAGCGGTGCTGCTCCGAGTCCGAACATCACCATCACCATGACTGCGTCGGATTACCTCGACATGATCAACGGCCTGCTCAATCCGCAGGTGGCCTTCATGGGCGGCAAGCTCAAGATCAAAGGCGACATGGGCCTGGCGCTAAAGATGCAGGAATTGTTTCCGACGGATTAGTCGTTGCCGTTCGATTCGCCGGACGAATCAAGAATGGTGTGGATGCCACACTCGCGCTTGCCCGAACCAGCCCATCTGCCTGAACGCTCGTCGCCGTCCGTCGGCAGAGCCGTGCACGGTTCGCACCCGATCGATGTGAATCCGCGGTCGAAGAGCGGGTTGAGCGGCAGGTTGTGTGCGTTCAGGTAACGGAACGTATCTTTGCTGTGCCACGCGGCGAGCGGATTGATCTTCACGATCGGACCCTGCAAATCGACGAAGCCAATGTCGGATCGCTCGGCGGTTTGGTCGCGACGGCGACCGTTGATCCACGCCTTCACGCCTTTTAACGCAGAGAGCAAAGGATCCACCTTGTTGATTTTGCAGCACAAGTCGGGGTCGCGCTGATTCAGATCGGCCCCGTACTTCGCTTTGAAGTCTTCGAACGAGACTGTCGACTCGACGATCTTCAGGTTGAGCCCGAGTAGGTTCGTAACCTGATCGCGATACTCGAGCGTCTCTTTGAAATGGAAGCGCGTATCGATGAACACGACCGGAATTTCAGGCTTTATTGACCGCAGCATGTGCGCAATGACCACGCCTTCATGCTGGAACGAGCAGGTGAGAATGATGTCCGTAGGGAACGTCGTGACCGCCCAGCCGAGAATTTGCTCGGGTGAAGCTGTCTCGAATCGCTCATTGAGTTCCGCCAGGTCTTCACGTCGAATCGCGGGGGTCGAGCTCACAGACATAGTCTAACGGCTAACACGCCGAGTCGGGCGTCGCAAATTCACAATAGACGGCGATGTTGGGGATAAGCGACCCTAATCCATGCGTATTGCTGCAGCGAGAAGGCGATTTCCGCACTCGCCGAGCACGCAGCTGAAGAGGGGCACGTGTTACGCGACGTCGAGATCACGGCGAGGTAGGTCGCGCGTGAGTACCGCCTCATCCTCGTGTTTGTCGATGCCGTTCATGCGTTCGAGACCCTCACGGACCTCACGTCGCGTCATCAGGATCCCGTAGCTCTGCAGGATGGTCTTCACGACGTCGTAGTGGGTCTCGATCGACTGCGTGACTGACGCATAGCCGTGGCGGCCGGCTTTGGGGCCGTCCCAGAACGCCAGTGGGTTCATCTCGAAGAAGTCGGTGTCGCTCTCGGTTGGCTCGATCACGATGATGTCGCCGTTGAAGTTGGGGTCGTCCTGATACTCGCGCAGTCCGTACTGCAGGCGCGAATGCAGCAGAGTTCGGAAGACCTGGTTGAGCACTGTGATGATGCCCTGATCGGCGAGCCGGGTCCCTTCCGTGATGAACTCGCCGCGTTCGGGAACGTAGCGATGCGTGACGCGGTTGGAGAACGGCCGGAACGGGTTGTAGCAAATGATGAGATCGGCGTCGTGCTCGATCGCGACATCGATACTGGCGGTGCGACGGACGCCGCCGTCGACGTAGTCGATCTCGTTGATGCGTGCGGGTTTGTAGAAACCGGGAAGCGCGGTCGACGCCTGGACGGCCTCAGAAACCGTGAGCGAGCAGTCCTCGTCGTGTCCAAAAACAACGCGTTCCGCCGTGTCGAGATTCATCGCGGTGATGTAGAGCTCTTTGCCGGTGTGGCGGTAGAAACTTCGGAAGTCGTTCGGAAACCCGTTGTTTTCCAGGTTCTTGCGTAGGTACGTTTCGAGCGTGGAGTTGTCGAAGAATCCCGACGGCAAGTAGTAGTGCGGCATCGGGAAACGTCGCGTGAGGATCGCATCGACCAGCGGAGAGGCGATGTCTTGTAGCGCCGCAAACGTAGGATTTCTCCTGAAATTGGCGAGCGCCGGCTTGGTGTCGTTGACGATCGCCGGCAGTTCAGCCGCTACGTCTACGACAATGCCCGGCATGTAAGTCATGACGTCGAGAAGGTAGTCGACGGGCTTCGACACCAGGTCGTCGGTGTTGAGGTGGTAGAAGTCGCCGGCGCGGAAGCGACTGAATTGCAGCGAAGTTCCCTCGAGTGCTCGCAACATCTCGGTAGGAGGCACTCCCGCCGCCAGCGGTGCGCCGAGCAAGGCTCCGGCGCTCAGACCAACGTACAGATCGAAATCCGTTACCTTTCGATTGATGAGGAAGTCGTCGAGCGCCTTCAGGCCACCGAGCTTGAAGGCGCCGCCCGTCAACGCGCCGCCTGCTAAGACCAGTGCTACCTTTGCGTCGCGCTTGCGCGTGGCGAGGTCGCTCTTCTGAATGATCGTGATTCCCACGCGTTACCCCTACTTGCCTGACAGCCCCTGGGGCCTCATCCTCCAGAATAGCGCGCTGCGTTGTCGAGAGTCTAGTCCCTCGCCTCCAGACGCCTCTCGGCGGCCTCGAGTTCTTGAGGTGTTCCGACTGTGATCCACGGACCGGTAAACGGATACCCATATAAGGGACGATCGGCCCGCAGCATGTCCGGGTAGGTCACTTGCGTGATTGAGAACGGGCCGTTGTCGGGCATGTACGAGAAAATCTCCGGGGAGACGACCTGAACGCCGGTATACATGTAGGGCTCGAGTTGTTCCGGCGCGCCCGGCCTACGCGCATCGAGGAAGGCCCCCACCCGATTGTCGGTGTCGAGCTGAACCAGACCGAATTTTTCCATTTCCGGGTCTTTGCGTAGCACCAGGGTGACCGCAGCTTCGGTTTCGACGTGAGCTTCGAGCACCGCACGCAGATCGATATCGATGATCGTGTCGGCGTTCAGCGTCACGAACGTCTCGCCGTCGAGCATCGCCTGCGCTTCGCGGATACCGCCACCGCTTCCCTGCAGCGTCTTCTCTTCGCTGTACGACACGCGTACACCGAGCGCCGAACCGTCGCCTAAATGATCGCGTATGCGATCTCCGAGATGATGCAGGTTGATGATCACGTCGTCGATGCCGGCGTTTCGACAGACGTCGATGCCGTAGTCGATCAAGCATCGTCCGGCGACTTTCACGAGCGGCTTGGGCGTGTTCTCGGTAAGGGGGCGCAGGCGCTCGCCCCGTCCAGCGGCCAGAATCATCGCGCGTTTGATCGCCACGTCAGCCACCCTTCACATTGTCCGTCAGCGTTGACGCAGTGGCGGGCATATTGGGCAGTCGCGCGATCATTCGACGGGCGGTGTCGATCTCGCTGGGGAGGAATCGTGTGTAGCCGGTTTTCCCTTTGACGTCGGCTAAGTAGTTGAACCGTCCGATGACCTTGAGCGCTCGCTGGAGCGCACACAGTGCATAGTCGCGTTCTAGGTCGGTGGCGCCGTCGCTGCCGTCGTAAGGCGAGCTATCGGCGTGTTTTGCCAATGCTTCGCGATAGCCAGCCAGCAATCTCGCTTCCATGCGCGAATCCACAAATTCGGGCGTCGATCGATCGGTTAGAAGCGATGCGACGTCGTAGACGTGAGGCCCTAGCAGGGCATCCTGGAAGTCGATGATACGCACCCGAGATCCGTTTTCGACGTGGATATTCCAGGCGTGGTAGTCGCGATGACAGAAAACGCGCGGAAGGGCTCCGAGTGCGGCAGCGGCAGCGCTGAGCTCTGCGCGGCAGGCGGTGAGCTCGGCCGCAGTGTCATCGGCCACTCCATATTCGAGGAAGTGCTCGAATTCCCAGCCGAATAGCCTCTCGTCGAAGGCCTGTGAGAAGGCGTAGCAGCCGCTGGCGTCGTCCGTGGCTCGGGCCTGGATCTCCGCGATGGTATCGAGCGCCATGGCGAAGAGGTTCTCGCCGACACGGTCGCCGCCGGCACCGCGCGCAGCATCCCACAGGGGAACATCGCCGACGTCTTCCAATACCAATGCGCTGGAGTCGGTTGCTGAGGCGTACACGGCGGGCAGCGCGTCGGTGTGTTTTGCTAAGTAGCGCGCGACGTTGAGGAAGGGGAGTTCGTCGGGACCGCCGTCGCCGAAGACGCCGAGTTCCTCCGAGGACATCGCGATTGCGGCGTCCTCCATGAGCATCACTATCAATGAATCCGGTAACTTGAGGTCGTCGTCAGGCTGATCCGCTTGCAGCGTGGCGCGCAGATACTTGCGCGACGAAGCATCGCCCGGGACTGCGTCGATCTCGGCGATGCGGGCTTGCGGCCAGTGCTCGGCGATCGCCATCTCCAGTACATCGGCTGCTCGCGAACGGTCGGCGGGGGTGGGCGAGACGAGTGCGGCCATCTTCGGCTGTTCATAGCCGCGCCCGAGTGGGGCGGCAAGGCGGTTGTGCTCGTCAATTGCGCCGTAACTTCTTTGACTTGTACTCTCGTACTGGAAATAAGTTTGCGCTCGCTGAGTCGCATTTGGCGGCCCTTGACGAGTGATCGGAGCCCTCTGTGCTCCTGCGGTCTGCTCGATGTCGGACTACATCCCTGTTGCCCTAACATTCCTCTTTGCAGCCATCATCGTCGCCGTGATGGTCTCGCTTAACCGTGTGCTCGGGCCGCGCCCTGACCGCAATGCAATCAAAGACGAGACCTTTGAATGCGGTAACGAACATACCGGAAGCGCCTGGCGGCGCTTCGCAATCAAGTTCTACATGGTTGCGATCCTCTTCATCGTCTTCGATGTCGAGGTCGTGTTCATGTACCCGTGGGCCGTAGTCTTCCGTGAACTCGGCTGGTTCGGCTTCGTCGAGATGACGATGTTCATGGCGGTTCTCGGCATCGGCCTCTTGTTCGCGTGGAGAAAGGGAGCGCTGGAATGGAAATAGCCGAGCAGATTGCGGCGGCTGTTCCTGCCGCGGTGCCGACACAGAGCGAATGCCCCTCGGGCACCGTTGTCGTGGTGGCGCCCGACGCGATCGCCGACGTCTTGCGATTCCTGCGTGACGATCCCGAGCTCAGCTACAACGCGTTGAGTGATCTCACGGCAGTCGATCAGCGAGAGCGAGAGGGCTGCTTCTACGTCGTCTATATTCTGTTGTCTCATAGCCGGAACGCGCGACTCATCGTGAAGGCGCGCATCGCTCAAGCGCCTAACGACGACGCGACACCATCGCTGCCTACGGCCACAGGGCTGTGGCAAGCGGCCAACTGGGCGGAGCGCGAAGTATGGGACATGTTCGGCATCAAGTTCGACGGACACCCAGGGCTGAGCCGCATCCTGATGTACGAAGAGTTCGTCGGGCATCCGCTGCGCAAGGACTATCCTGTCGGCAAACGACAGCCGCTCGTCGAAGAGCGTGACCCGATCGCCGACCCCTGGCCATCGAGGGACGGGCGCTAATGGCCGACGCGCCGCACACCGTAGATCCGAAAAGCTCGCCGGAGATCGCATCCGACGGCTTCAGCGAGATCATGGAATTGCAGATGGGCCCGTCGCACCCCGCGACGCACGGAACCATCAAGTTCAACCTACGTTTGGACGGTGAAACCATTGTCGGTTGTGAGACCGAGATAGGCTATTTGCATCGCGGATTTGAGAAGATGTGCGAGCAGGGCACGTGGACTCAGTGCATCCCGTACACGGATCGGCTGAACTACGCGTCACCGATCATCAACAATTTCATTTTCGTAGAAGCCGCTGAACGGCTGCTCGCGATTACGCCCCCGGAGCGCTGCTCCTACATCCGTGTCTTGCTGTCGGAACTCTCACGCATCGGCGATCACCTGACCTGCCTCGGGATGGGCGCCGCCGAGATGGGCGCCGTGACCGTGGGCTTCTTCATGAACGAAGCGCGCGAGCTTATCTACAACCTGATGCAAGCCGCCACCGGCGCTCGATTGACCGTCAGCCACGGCCGTATTGGTGGGCTGGCGCGCGACCTGCCTGAAGATTTCGAGCAGCAAGCGCGCGCCGCGATGGCGAAGACGCAGGAAACGCTCGACGACTGCGAGCGCTTGTTGGAACGCAATCGAATCTTCATCGATCGTATGGCCGGCATTGCAGTACTCACGCCCGAGCGGGCGATCAGCCTCGGGCTCACCGGCCCCATGCTTCGTTCTACCGGCGTCAAACGCGATCTAAGAAAAGACGAGCCTTACATGGTCTACGACCGCTTCGACTTCGAAGTCCCGGTAGGAACCAAGGGCGACAACTTCGACCGCTTCTCGGTTCGCTTCGAGGAGATGCGCCAGTCGATGCGAATCGTAGACCAGGCGTTCAAGTCGATGCCCGAGGGGCCTGTATCGATAGACGACCCGACGATCGTACTGCCGCAGAAGAAGGACGTGTACGAGAACATCGAAGGGTTGATGGCGCACTTCAAACTTGTGATCGAGGGGATTCGTGTACCCGTAGGCGAAGTGTACTTCGCAGGCGAGGGCGGTAACGGCGAAGTTGGTTTCTATCTCGTCAGTGATGGGAGCGGGCGACCGTTCCGTGTCCGTGTGCGACCTCCTTGCTTCTACGGGATGAGCGCGGTCAGTGAGATGGTGACGGGCCATGCGATCGCGGATCTCGTTGCTACGTTCGGCATGGTCAACATGATTGGCGGAGAGTGCGACCGCTAGGCGGTCTTCGGATTTGTAGGTGTCGAGCAAAGCAACGACAGCAAGCGGCCACGGCGCCGACGTCGCCTTCTCCGATGAAGTACTCGCGGAGTATGAGGAGATTCTCACCCATTACCCGCAGCGCCGCGCCGCGCTAATGCCGGTGTTGTGGCTCGCGCAACGCGAATTCGGCTGGCTCAGCGCGGACGTTATGGCCTACGTTGCTCGCCTCATGGAACTGCCCATGGGTTGGGTGGAGGGCGCCGCGACCTTTTACACCATGTACTACAAGCGACCGATGGGTCGTTGCCACCTGCAAGTCTGTACGAACATTTCCTGCATGCTGCGCGGTGCAGAAGAAGTCTTGTCTGCTGTGCGTCGGCATCTGGAGATCGAGCCCGGCGAAACGACGCCCGACGGAAAGTTCTCGCTCGATCGAGCGGAATGCCTGGGGTCGTGTGGAACCGCGCCGGTCATACAACTCGGTTCCGGCCCCTACTACGAAAACCTCGACGTCGAGGCGACACTCGCGCTCATCGAGCGCTTGAGCACGGCGAAGGAGGGGTGAGCGCGACATGGATGCTTGGCTCATAGGCGGCGTCAAAAGCCTGATCGTCATCGCCATGGTTTTGCAGCTGTCGGCGTTGTTGCTGTGGGTCGAGCGAAAGGGCAGTGCGTTGATTCAAAATCGCTACGGTGCGAATCGAGCGAACTTCTTCGGCGTTGTGCCGTTCAACCTGGGTTTCCTCAACACGTTGATCGCCGACCCGATCAAGCTCTTTACCAAAGAGGATTTCGTGCCGGCCGGCGCCGACCGCTTCATTCATTCGTTGGCGCCTTTTCTTGCATTGTTTCCCGCGCTGATCACGTTCGCTGCCATACCGTTCGGCGATTATGTCGTGATCGGTGGAACGACGATCGAGCTTCGCGCAGTCGATCTCGACGTCGGCATTCTCTACGTCGTCGCGATGGTGGCGATGAGCGTTTACGGCGTCGTTCTGGCCGGTTGGGCATCCAACAACAGGTGGGCATTGCTTGGCAGCATTCGCGGAGCGGCGCAGATGATCTCGTACGAGGTCGCGCTCGGACTCGCGTTGGTGTCGATGGTCCTCACCTACAACACGTTGGATATGCAGGCCATGGTCTATGCTCAGGGCGAGTTGATCTTCGGCGTGCTGCCGGCCTGGGGATTCCTCTATCAGCCGGCCGCATTGTTGATCGTGTTCACTGCCGGTATGGCCGAATCGAAACGTGTGCCGTTCGATCTCCCCGAGGCCGAATCCGAATTGGTCGCCGGATACTTCACCGAGTACTCGGGCGGAAAGCAGGCCGCATTCATGCTGGCCGACTTCGCAGAAGTCGTGATGACGGCGGGTCTCGTCGTGACGCTGTTCTTCGGAGGCTGGCAGGTGCCGTACCTCACGGCGGAAGGCTGGACGCTACCGTTCATGGACCTGATTCCGGTCACGGGATGGATCGTAACGGTGCTGCAACTCGCGTCATTTACGATCAAGGTACTGTTCTTCTGCTGGTTGCAGATTCTCGTTCGCTGGACGCTGCCGCGTTTTCGCTACGACCAGCTAATGAATCTCGGTTGGAAGGGGATGATTCCCCTCGCACTGATCAATCTGTTCATCACGGCACTCATGATTCTTCTCGTCGGAGAGTCTGCATGAGCGAACTCTGGTTTTATATATTGGCCGGAATGACGGTTGCAGCGGCGACCGGTGTGGTGATGCTGCCCAACCCGGTACACAGCGCACTTTCGCTGGTCGCAACGTTGTTCCTCGTCGCGATTCACTACGCCTCGCTCGACGCTCACCTGGTGGCCGCGCTACAGATCATCGTGTACGCGGGCGCGATCATGGTTCTTTTTCTCTTCGTGATCATGTTGCTCAATCTGCAGACCGATCCCGATGAATCGCCGATGAACGCCACGGCGGCGATTGCCGCCGGCGCCGCGCTTGCGATCGCGGCGGTGTTGGGACGGGTTTTCTATGCCTTCGGCACAAGCGGCGCCGGGGCCGAACTACCCGAAGGATTCGGCACGACCAAGGCCCTGGCTAGGGTGTTGTTCCGCGAGCACACGGTGGCGTTCGAGCTGACCTCGCTACTTCTATTGGTCGCGGTAGTAGGAGCCGTCGTGCTCGCGCAACGCGACAAGCACGATGCGCGTGTTGAGCCCGTTGAGCCCGTTGAGCCCGTTGAGACGGAGGGGCAGGGATGATGGAGCCGTTGGCCACTCCCGCGCACTACTTGGTTTTGAGCGCGATTATCTTCTGCATCGGTGCCCTGGGAATGGTCGTGCGCCGCAACCTCATTGTGATGTTCATGTCGGTCGAGCTCATGCTCAACGCCGCGAATCTTGCGTTCATCGCACTCGCGAATCGGCTCGGGAACATGGATGGCCAGACGATAGTGTTTTTCGTCATGACCGTTGCCGCAGCCGAAGCTGCGATCGGCTTGGCCGTGATCCTTGCGCTCTTTCGTAACAAGCCGACGGTTCAGGCCGACGAGATCGGACTGCTCAAATGGTAGAAACCCAGCACATTGCCGAGCAAACGGCGGTCGCAGCGAGTTTCTTGCGCTACATCCCGCTCGCTCCGTTGCTCGCAGCCGCTATTCACATGACGTTCGGCGCGCGCGCCGGTCGGCCTTTCGTCAACGTCATCGCTTGCGCGGCCGTCGCGCTCAGCTTCATCTTCTCATGCCGTGCGGTCCTCGAACTCGCTCAGGCCGGCGGCGGTACGTTTCTTCTCGATCCGGTTTACACGTGGATCGACGCCGGCGGCCTGACCGTCGATCTCGCGTTTCGAATCGACCAGCTCTCGGCCGTCATGTGCATGATCGTGACAGGCGTCGGTTTTCTGATTCACGTCTACTCGACCGGCTACATGTCGCACGACGCCGACTTCGCGCGCTTCTTCGGTTACCTCAACCTCTTCACTGCCTCGATGCTCGTCCTCGTGCTCGGTGACAGCCTGCCCGTGATGTTCGTCGGCTGGGAAGGCGTCGGGCTGTGCAGCTACCTGCTGATCGGATTCTGGTATGAGGATCCCGCGAAGGCATCGGCGGGTAAGAAAGCGTTCGTCGTCAACAGAGTCGGAGATGCCGGCTTCCTACTGGGCATGTTCGTGCTCTTCTGGGCTGGCGCCGAGTCGGGACACGCAAGCCTGCGCTTCGCGGATGTGAATGCACTCGCTCCCGGGCTTTCGGCAGGTGTCGCCGCGTTGGCCGCCGCGCTCTTATTCGTCGGGGCGACCGGTAAGTCCGCGCAGATTCCATTGTTTGTCTGGTTGCCCGACGCCATGGCCGGCCCGACTCCGGTGTCGGCGTTGATACACGCGGCTACGATGGTCACCGCCGGCATCTATATGGTGGCGCGACTCAACGTCTTGTACCTGGCTGCACCGGGGGTGATGGAAGTTGTTGCAACGATCGGCGGACTGACGGCTTTCGGCGCCGCGACCGTCGCCATCGTGCAGAACGACATCAAGAAGGTACTCGCGTACTCGACGGTCTCGCAGCTCGGTTACATGTTTCTCGCACTCGGCGTAGGCGCGTTCGGCGCAGCGCTCTTCCACGTGATGACGCACGCGTTCTTCAAAGCACTGTTGTTCCTCGGTGCCGGCAGCGTCATTCATGCGCTCCACGAAGAGCAGGACATCCGCAACATGGGCGGGTTGCGCGCGAAGATGCCCATCACCTGGATCACATTTGCCGTTGGGACGGCCGCCATCGCCGGAGTGCCTGGACTGAGCGGCTTCTTCTCGAAGGATGAAATTCTCGCGTCCACCTTCGATTCCGGCCACTGGAAACTCTGGGCACTGGGGGTGCTTACCGCCGGGATGACTGCGTTCTATATGACGCGTCTGTTCGTGCTCACGTTCCAGGGCGAGTATCGCGGCAAACGTGAGAAGTACGAGGCGGCTGAAGAGAGTCCGCTGACGATGACGTCGGCGTTGATCGTACTCGCGGTACTCGCTGCTGCGGGCGGCTATCTCGGTGTGCCCGAAGTACTCGGCGGATCGAACTTCTTCGCCCACTATCTCGAGCCGGTGATCGGACATCACGCCTTGCACATGGGGCACGCTGACGAGATCGCCGTCATGTTGATTTCGGTGGTCGTCGGCTTGGGCGGGATCGTCATCGCCTATCGACTCTATGCCAACGGACCGGGACCGGACGCGACGTTCGCTGTCAGCGGGCGTGGGCTACACGGCACGCTCGGGAATGCCTACTACCTCGACACCGCATACGATCGATTCGTGGTCGGTGGTATCGGCGCGCTCGCGCAGGTGCTTTGGCGCTTCGTAGACGTTGTCGTGATCGATGGGATCGCAAACGGCATCGGGCGCGCCACGGCAGCGTTGGGCGGATCTTGGCGGCATTGGTCTACGGGCAACGTCCAGCACTACGCGTTCAGCATTCTCGTTGGAGTGGCCGTGCTCATGCTTGCCGTGGCACTCGGAGTGGCGAGGTAACGACGTGGACTCCGCCGTGCTGACATGGATCGTTGCGATACCTGCTCTAGGAGCGTTGTTGCTGTCGGTCATTCCCGAACAAGCGCGCACGATCTTGAGATCGATCGCCGTCGCGGTTGCTGCAATTCCCTTCTTCCTGGCACTGCGGGTGTGGAACGCGTTCGATACGTCCAACGGTGGATTCCAGTTCGTCGAGCGCTCGGAGTGGATTCCGCAGTTCGGAATATCCTACTTCGTCGGCGTTGACGGGATCTCGTTGCTGCTCGTGCTGCTGACGGTCTTTCTCACGCCGCTCGTCCTGTACTCTTCCGAAGACTCGATACATCAGCGATTGAAAGGCTACCTCGTGTCGGTCCTACTTCTAGAGACGGCGATGCTCGGTACGCTCGTTTCGCTCGACGCCATTCTGTTCTACGCGTTCTGGGAGCTGATGCTCGTGCCGATGTTCCTCATCATCGGTATCTGGGGAGGCCAGCGTCGCATCTACGCTGCCATCAAGTTCGTACTGTTCACGATGGTCGGCAGCTTGCCGATGCTGGTCGCGCTGATCTATCTCGGCTTTCACCACCTCGACGGCCCGAGCTTCGCGCTTACCGATCTCTACGGAATCCAACTCACGCAGACCGCCGGCCTGTGGTGCTGCTTTGCGATGCTACTCGCGTTCGCGATCAAAGTGCCGATGTGGCCACTGCATACCTGGCTTCCGGACGCGCACGTCGAGGCGCCGACGGGCGGCTCGGTCATCCTGGCGGGCGTCTTGCTCAAGATGGGCACGTACGGCGTCGTACGCTTCGTGATACCGCTGTTTCCCGACGCACTGCCCGTGTTCATGCCGTGGGTGGCGATTCTCGCGGTGGTCGGAATCGTCTACGGGGCTCTCGTGGCGATGGTTCAAGAAGATCTGAAGAAGCTGGTGGCGTACTCGTCGGTCAGTCACCTGGGTTTCGTGATGCTCGGTCTCGCGAGTCTCACCGCTGTCGGTGTGAGCGGTTCGGTCTATCAGATGCTCAACCACGGGATATCGACCGGTGCGTTGTTCCTGTTGGTCGGGATGATTTATGAGCGTCGCCATACCCGCGAAATCGCGGCTTTCGGCGGCCTGTGGAAGAAGCTTCCGTTGTACGCCTCCGCGTTCCTCATCGTGACGTTGTCGTCGATCGGTTTGCCCGGTCTCAACGGATTCGTCGGTGAGTTCATGATTTTGCTCGGAGGATTCCGGGCTGATCCGGTGACGGCCGCGATCGCCACGAGCGGCGTAATTCTCGGGGCCGTCTACATGCTTTGGATGTTCCAGCGCGTGATGTTCGGACCGCTCGATAAGATGGAGAACCGGGTGCTCGAAGATCTGACACCGCGAGAGATCATCGTGCTCGCGCCGCTGATCGCACTGATCTTCGTGATGGGCGTTTACCCGAAGCCGTTCCTCGACACGATGGAGGCTTCTGTGGCTACCACGCTGACCTACGCGAGCGGACAAGTGCCCGCAACGTCGCGCGCCAGGGCGGTCACGAGCACCGACGGCGACTGTCTCGAAGCGGCGGGATCGAAGGTTGCAGGCTGCACCATAACTGCCGAGCCTCAACTTCCTGCGCACGACGGCAATGGGCACGGAGCCAATGCGCACGAAGGCAAGGCAGGCGTGGGCCATCTACATTCGGAAGATCCACATGCGGGCCATGCACATGAAGGGAGCGCACACTGATGCCGCAGCTCGGTAGCTACACGCTGCTTGCACCCGTCTTGGCCGCCAGCGTTTGGGCGCTCGTCGTGTTGATTGCGGAACTTTTCTCGGTCGGCCGCCGACATCTAGCCGTTGCTTGGTTGACGGTCGTGGCTTTGGTGAGCACTGCGATACTCACGGGCTCGCTCGCCGAACGGGGAGTTTTCGGTGGAGCCATCGCGCTCGACGGATTGACGGTCTACGCAAGCGTCCTGGCTTGCGCTCTTGCGGCGCTCTCGGTCGTGATGGCAATGGACTACTTGCCGACGACCGGAATCAAAGGCGGCGAATACTATCCGCTCATTCTCTTCGCGGTGGCGGGGGTGGTCGTCATGGCCGCTGCCACCGATCTCATCGTCATGTTTCTCGGATTAGAGACCATGTCGATGGCGGTGTACGTGCTGGCCGGAATTTGGAAGAGCGAGGGCAAATCCAACGAAGCCGCCGTGAAGTATTTTCTGCTCGGCGCTTTCGCCTCGGCGTTCATGCTGTACGGAATCGCGCTCGTATACGGCGCTACCGGCTCGACCGTGCTTTCAGAAGTTGCAGCAGGCGCTGCTGATGCTGTGCCCGGCCCGAGCCGTACTCTCTTGCTCATCGGTGCATCGATGCTGTTGGTCGGATTCGGGTTCAAAGTGGCGGCGGTACCATTCCATCTCTGGACCCCTGATGTCTACGAAGGCGCACCGACGTCGGTCACCGTCTTCATGGCCACGGTCGTTAAGTTGGGCGCGTTTGCAGCGGTCATCCGAACGATGCTCGTCGGTTTGGAAGCCGTGGGTGGCGACTTGTGGCTCGCGCTCTGGCTCGGTGCTGCGGCCACGATGACGGTTGGCAACTTCGTTGCGCTGCGTCAGAAGGATCTCAAGCGCATGCTGGCGTATTCCTCGATTGCCCACAGCGGCTATCTGTTGATCGGCCTAGCGGCCGGTACGCCCGAGGCAGGCCAGGCGATGCTGTTCTATCTCGCCGTCTACGGCGTCATGAACTTGGGCGCCTTCGGTGTCGCGATGGCGCTGAGCGAGGACGGTGCGACCGAGCAGCGGATTTCCGATCTCGCGGGCATTGGGCATTCCAGGCCGGTACTCGCGATCGCGATGACGATTTGTATGCTGTCGCTGGTGGGGATTCCCCCGCTCGGCGGCTTCCTGGGGAAGCTCTACCTGTTCAAGGCCGCCTTAGACGCCGGTTTGACCGGTCTCGTCGTTGTCGCGGTTCTCAACAGCGTGGTCTCAGCGTTCTACTACCTCGGTGTCGTTCGGACGATGTACTTCGAACGAGGCAACGAAAATCCCCAGCCTCTGGCTCCGCGGCCCTTCATTTGGGCGGCTTTGGCGTTGTCGGTCGTGGCGGTGGTGTTGCTTGGCGTGATGCCCGGCGCGGTGCTCAGTGGAGCTTCCGTTGCCCTCGAAGGCGTACTTCTCGGCCCCTGACGCGGATTTCACACAATGAGCGCCCGGCCTGCTAGGGTGGGTGTATGCGAGATCGAGCTGATGAAGGAGCCGGGCAGCGGCGGGGGGGACACCGCCACCCGGCAAGGATCGAAGAGAAAGGAAAAGGAGGAGCAAACTTTCTCTTCGCGGGGCTTCTTAAGTAATGACGGCCCGGCGTACCGTTCATTCGACTGAATTTCGTGTTCCAGCCATTTTTTTACCGTGATCGTCCCCAACTGGAACAGCATGCCTCGTAAGTCGGCGAAATCGTCGGTCGCACTCCTCGCGCCTCTAGTCTGTTGGGCTCTCACTGTTAGCCCGTCTGTGGCTGCTGAGCGGAGTTCCACACCAGGGCTCGCCGCCCCGGTCCCGGCGATGGAAGCCCCCGCCGCTGCGGCGCCGCCGGCATCGAAGGCGCCGCCAGCAGCAATGGCCCAGCCCCCCGCTCGCCGTTCGTTGCCGAGCTCCCCGTTCCCGTCGGCGATCGACATCGCGCCCTTCGAGCGTCTACGCTTCGCGGGCGTGCCGGAGCGGATCGTCTCGCTGACGCCCGGCGTTACCGAGACGCTGTTCGCGCTCGGCGTTGGACCACGGGTGGTGGGTGTTTCGCGTTACTGCGACCACCCAAAGGAAGTGGCGAGCTTGCCTCGTGTCGGCAGTTTTCTTTCGCCGGTCATAGAAGCGGTCATCAAACTCGAGCCGGATCTCGTCATCACGTCGCCAAGCCCGGGCAACCGCAACGCCGTGGAAGCGCTCGAGCGTGCGGGATTGCGGGTCGAGGTAGTAGGCGAGGGGTCGGCGTCGATCGACGCCATCCGCGAGAGCATCCGCGCGGTCTCGAAGTTGGTAGGTCGCACGATGGAGGGGCTGTTGCTGCTCGACCGCATCGACTCGGCGGTAAACACCGTGCGTGCGCGCGTCTCGGAGCGCAGCAAACCCCGAGTCGCCATCGTCATCGACTACGAACCGCTCGTGCTTGCCGGGCCATCGAGTTACCTCGGTGATCTGGTACGTATCGCCGGAGGCCGAAACATCGCCGACAAGCTCGGGGGCAAGTGGCCGCGCACCGGCCTCGAGTATCTAATCGCCTCCAATCCGGAGGTCATCGTCGACGCGTCGATGCAGGAGTTCGACCAAGATGAGGTCGGAACCGTCGTGCGTCGCTGGTCGAAGTATCCGCTGATTCCCGCAGTAGCCGACGGCCGTATTCACGGACACGGTGGCTTTCTCTTGTTACGTCCGGGGCCCCGCTTGGCCGAACAGGCGCTTCTGATGGGGCGCTACATTCACCCCGAATAATGACGTCGCGTACGCCAAGCGCAGCGCGGCTTACGCGGACAGAGCTTCGCACGTCGTTGCTGTTGCTGATGGTCGCAACCTTCGTGACGTGCATCGCAGGCGCATTGACGGGTGCCGTTACGCTCGACCTCGGCCAGGTCTGGAGCGTCGCCGGAACCGATCGCACGATATTTCTACAGGTACGATTGCCGCGCGTGCTCCTCGCGGCGACCGTCGGCGGCGCGCTCGCTGTGGCGGGGGCGGCTCTTCAGCCGACATTGCGCAATCCGCTGGCTAGCCCCGACATCATCGGAGTATCCGGCGGTGCGGCGCTTGCCGCGGTCTTCGCGCTGGCAGTGCTGCCGTCCGGTCTGGGGCAGTACTTCGTTCCCATGGCTGCATTCGTCGGTGCCGCTTCATCGAGTGCGTTGGTTTATCGTTTGTCGCTGGTTCATGGCCGGCTCGAACCGTACACCCAGATCCTCGTCGGCGTGATCTTCAACACGTTCGCGGCCTCGCTGATCTTGCTAGTGAGCGCTGTGGTGGACATGAGCCGCACGCAATCGATCGTCTTTTGGTTGATGGGGGGCATCGCCGTGCATCCGTACCCGGTGCTCGCGCTGGTGGCCGCACTCGTCGGCATCGGTACGGCGGTGTTGGTGCGCGAGGCACGAACTCTCGATCTCTTGTCGCTCGGGGATGAGACGGCTGAACACCTCGGTGTGGATCTCGGGCAGAGTCGGCGCCGTGTCTTCGCGGCGGCATCCTTGATGGTCGGCGCGGTCGTTGCGCTCACCGGCGTGATTACGTTCGTGGGCTTGATCGTTCCCCACCTGTTGCGCCGAATCTTGGGAAGCGACAACCGGCTACTGCTGCCGGCGTCGCTGTTTGGCGGCGCTACGTTCTTGGTGCTCTGCGATGCCATTGCACGCACGGCCATTCGGCCGGCGGAGCTGCCAGTAGGCGCAATCACGGCCATGGCGGGCGGCCCGTTCTTCATCTATCTGCTTCGCCGCAGCGCGTCGGCGGGTCGTGATCTATGAGCAACGCGATCGAGCTGCGGGCCGTGGAGTACAGGTATCGCAGCAGCGATACCGGCCTGAAGGGCGTCGATCTCGTCGTCCCGACCGGCTCGATGACGGCCGTGATCGGGCCCAACGGATCCGGAAAAACAACGCTATTACGTGTGCTTGCGGGCCTGGTCACGCCTTCGGGCGGTGACGTTTCGGTGTGTGGAGGACCGCCGGATTCAGCGCGACGGCGCTCCTTTGCGCGTCAGGTTGCGGTCGTAGGCACTCAGAGTCTTCTCGGGTTTCCCTACACGGTTCTAGAGGTCGTATTGATGGGGAGGGCGCCCCATATCGAAGGTTTTCGACTGGAATCCGAGGCCGATCTCGAGGCTGCCGCCGAGGCGATGGAATCCACGGAGGTCGCGGCGCTGTCGCATCGGATCTTCGACACGCTGTCGAGCGGCGAGCGGCAGCGAGTCGCCGTGGCGCGGGCTCTGGCGCAGGAGCCGCGGCTGATGCTTCTGGATGAACCGGCGGCTTTCCTCGACATCAAACAGCAGACCGTTTTGTACGACTTGCTGGCAGCGCTCAACGAAGAGCGAGGGATGACGGTGGTTTCGGTGCTGCACGACTTGAACCTGGCGTCTCTGTACTTCGACCAGGTGGTGTTGCTCGATCAAGGAAGCGTCTACGCAGCGGGCGCGCCGGAGGACGTGATCACGTATGCGTCCGTGCGCGAAGTCTACCAAACCGATGTCTATGTCGACATGAACGACCTGACAGGGAAGCTGAACGTTCTGCCACTACCGCGTAGTAGGAAGACTTAACTATCGACCCCGACGAGACTTACTGACGCTAATTCTCAACGGTCGGACAAAGTTTGACATCCTGAAAAGCGAGTGTTACCCCAAACCTTTGTCTTTCGGGGAGTTACATGCATTTCGACTACGCGAACGTCCTCGTCTTCGTCGGTCTTGGGGTAGGTCTCTGCGCACTGATGATGGGCCTCGGAGCACTGCTCCGACCGTCCAACCCGGAACGCGCAAAACTGACTACCTACGAGTGCGGTGAAGAGGTCGACGGCGATTCCTGGATCAATTTTAATATCCGCTTCTATTTGATTGCGTTGGTCTTCTTGATCTTCGACGTCGAGGTAGCATTCGTCTACCCCGTGGTGGCGGTTTTCAAAGGTTGGGTTGATAGCGGGCGCGGCCTGTTCGCGCTCGTCGAGATTCTGATCTTCATCAGCATTCTTATCTCGGGCTTGGTCTATGTCTGGCGCAAGGGCGACCTGCAGTGGATCAAAACCGTGGTAGGACCCGAAGAGCGGCCGCGCCGCCGCGTTGTTGGGCAGGGAGGGGCCGACTATGTCGTTGATTAACAGCGTCCCAGAGATGGTGCTGACGACGAAGATCGATCAGCTGCTCAACTGGACGCGCAAGTCGTCGCTCTGGTACATGCTCTTCGGCCTTGCCTGCTGCGCTATCGAGATGATGCAGACGGGCGGTCCGAGATCCGATCTGGATCGATTCGGAATGGCGCCGCGCGCAACGCCTCGCGCATCCGACCTCATGATTGTTGCGGGCACGTTGACGCTCAAGATGGCGCTGCGCACGAAGATCCTCTACGAACAGATGCCCGATCCGAAGTACGTACTGTCGATGGGGAGCTGCGCGAACTGCGGCGGTCTTTTCCAGCTCGGCTACTCGGTTTGTGACGGTGTCGATAAGGTCATCCCGGTCGATGTTTATGTCCCCGGTTGTCCGCCGAGACCGGAGGCCCTCACCGAGGGGCTGATGATGCTGCAGGACAAAATGATGCAGGAGAAATGGCTGGTGCGTTCGGAGTCGCCGGCTTCGGCCTAGCCATCGATATGGACATCCAAGGCATTCAGAAGAAACTCGAGGCCACGTTCGGTGCTGCCGTTGGTCCAGTGATGGAAGGCAGCGTAGAGAACTGGATCGAGGTGGATCCCGACAAGATCGACGGCGTTGCCGAGTATCTCCAGTCGCACCCGGATTTCAACTACGAAGTGCTGACGAACCTGACGGGCTGCGACTATCCCGACAAAGGTCACATTCAGGTTGTCTATAGCTTCGTGAACTACGACTCCGGGTCCGAGTTGACGATCAAGGTGAACGCCGATCGCGAAGCACCGAAAGTGAACACGGTGATGCATGTCTGGGCTGCCGCTGATTGGCTCGAACGAGAGGTGTTTGACCTTCTCGGTATCGATTTCATCGGCCACACTGATCAGCGTCGCATTTTGTTGCCGGACGACTGGGTCGGCAACCCACTACGAAAAGATTATGTAGAGGCTCCCGATTACCATGGTATCTCCACCATGCGAGAGAGTCTGCTGAGCGTCGATATCCCCGGCAGGAGCTAACGCTGCTGAGCGGGCGGAGTTGCGAGTAACGCTCGCACGAGACGATTAAGACATGAGCGTAGAAATCGAAGTCGAAGGCCAAGGCCTCGCGACGGAAGAAATGACCCTCAACATGGGTCCGCAACACCCGAGCACCCACGGCGTGCTCCGTTTTATCGTCAAGGCCGATGGCGAGGTGATGCGCACCGCGATTCCGGACATCGGCTATCTACATCGCTCCATCGAGAAGATCGCCGAGAAAGTCGGCTGGCATGGCTTCATGCCCTATACCGACCGCGTCGATTACGTCGCTGCGATGACCGCCAATCAGGGCTGGGGCATGGCGTCGGAGAAACTTGCCGGCATCGAAGTGCCGAAGCGCGGAGAGTACTGCCGCACGATCGCGGGGGAACTCGGCCGCATCTGCAGTCATCTGCTTGCGATCGGCGCCACCGGTATGGACATCGGCGCGATCACGCCGTTCACGCACGCGCTTCGCGAACGCGAGATGATCAACGACCTGATCGAAGAACTCTGCGGTGCGCGTCTGACCTACAACTACATGCGCATCGGCGGTGTCGCGTGGGATCTCCCGCCCGGTTACCAAGAGAAGGTTCTCGAGTATCTCGATCACCTCGAGCCGACCATTCACGAGATCAACGATCTTCTTTCCTACAACAAGATTTATGTAGAGCGTCTTGCCAACGTCGCGGTGGTTTCGCCTGCCATGGCAAAGAACTTCAACCTCGTCGGCCCGAATCTGCGCGCCAGTGGTGTGAAGTACGATCTGCGCAAGGACCAACCCTACAGCGTTTACGACGAGTTCGAGTTCGATGTTCCCATCGGTGAAGGCGAGATGGGGCAGGTCGGCGACTGTTGGGACCGTTACATGATGCGCATCAAGGAGGTCTTCGAATCGATCAAGATTCTCCGCCAAGCGCTGCGTCAGATCCCAGACGGTCCCGTGATTGCCAAGGTTCCTCGCAACCTGAAACCGCCGGCGGGCGACGTGCACGTGCGTGTCGAAGGTGCGCGCGGCGACATGAGTTGGTATGTCGCCAGCGACGGAACCGAGTTCCCCTATCGCGTCCACATTCGCACTGGGTCCTGGACCGCGATGTCGATCATACAAGAGCTCAGTCGTGGACTCATGATCGCGGATTTGGTGGCCGTGATTGCGACGTTCGACATCGTTGCTCCAGAGGTGGACCGCTAAATGCAAGAATACCTCACTACTCTTCTCGGCGGCGCCGAAGGCCTAGCGCTGGAAGTCGGCTACCTGCTTGGCATGCTCGCGTTCGGCGCGATCGTGGTGTTCGGTTTCATTTTACCGGTTGCGGGAATCACCAGTTGGCTCGAGCGTCGCGTCTGGGCGCGTATGCAATCGCGTATCGGTCCGAACCGCGTCGGCCCGTTCGGCTTTCTGCAGTGGCTTGCGGACGGGCTGAAGAATCTTCTCAAAGAAGACGTCATCCCGACCGCGGTTGACCCGCGCCTTTTCCGTATCGCACCCTACGTCGTCGTCGTGGGATTCGTTGCGGCGTTCGTGGCGGTACCTTTCGGTGCGAATCTGATTATTGCCGACCTCAATATCGGTATTCTCTACGTCACGGCGGCAACGTCGTTGGTCGTCGTCGGAATCCTGATCGCCGGCTGGTCGTCCAACAACAAATGGTCGATGCTCGGCGGTATTCGCTCCGCGACGCAGATCGTCAGTTACGAGATCCCTGCCGGACTCGGCATCTTTCCCGTCGTTCTTCTATCCGGGACGCTGTCGATGCAGGGGATCATTGAGGCGCAAGGTTGGCAGCCTTGGAACTGGCACATGTTCCACAGCCCCTTCGCGCTCGCTGCGTTCCTACTCTTCTTCGTTTCGGCCCTTGCAGAGGGCAACCGAACCCCCTTCGATCTTCCGGAAGCGGAATCCGAGCTGGTTGCCGGTTTTGCGACCGAGTACAGCGGCATGCGTATGTTGCTCTTCTTCTTGGCCGAATGGGGCAACCTCTATTTGATCGGTGCGTTGATGGCCACGCTCTACATGGGCGGCTGGCAGGTTCCGCCTTTCACCGAAAACGCAGTACTGCTTGGGGTCGCTCAGTTCCTTTCGATCTTCCTGAAATCGTGTTTCTGGGTATTCGTCGCGATGTGGATTCGCGCGACTCTACCTCGCGTGCGCGTCGATCAGCTGATGACGCTGTGCTGGAAATATCTCGTACCCATCGGGCTGGTCTGTGTGCTTGGAACCGCCGTGACGATGGTCGTTGCGCCCGAAGGAATCCTCGGACTACGTTTCGCGATGTTCGGCCTCGTAGTCCTCGTGATCGCGAACTTCTTTCGCCGGGTGGTGTTCCATCTCAGGCGTGCGAAAGGCATGGGGTGGACGATAGCCGGATAAGACGGGTCAACCCGCGGCTCGGAGCGCATTGAATGAGAGTTTACTTTCACAATATCTGGATCTCGCTTGCGACGGCGTTCGAAGGGATGTCGATCACGTTCTCGCACCTCTTCCGCAAGCCGTACACGGTTCAGTATCCCGATCGCATCGCTGTTCGCGTCCAAGACACGCTGCCTTATCGCTATCGCGGCATCCTCGAAGTGGACCTGGAGATCTGCACCGGTTGTCTCGCGTGCGAACGTGCCTGTCCCATCGATTGTATCCGCATCGATGCAAAGAAGGACATGCAGACGAAGGAGATGCTGCTCAACCGCTTCGACATCGACATGGCCAAGTGCATGTACTGCGGGTTGTGCAGCGAGCCGTGCCCGACGGGATCGATTCACCACACCCGCGAGTTCGAAGGGTCGGATTACTCTCTCGAAAGCCTGGTAAAGCGGTTTGTAAAAGTCCCGGTCCCTGCCTACAAGCCGAAAAAGTCGGGCGAAGACGACCCGGCGATTCTGCCCATTCTTGAACGCGGCATGCGCTACATAGACGAGTTCGCGGATCCCGACGATGGGAGTGGGGCCTAGTTCGATGGAAAACCTGTCGCTATCCGTACTCACCTTCTACGCGCTCGCCGGTACGGCGGTCGTGGGAGCTGCGGGCGTCGCGTTCTCTCGCAACATCATCTACTCGGCGTTGTCGTTGATGGTGTCGTTCTTGGGAGTAGCCGGCCTGTACGTGATTCTCGGCGCGGACTTCATCGCCGGCGTGCAGGTTCTTCTCTATGTGGGCGGCGTTTTGGTCCTCACGCTCTTCGCGGTGATGCTCACGCAAGGCATTCGCGACGTCGAGGTTTCGAACCGCAGCGTTGGTCGCATACCCGCGATCGTCATCGTATCGGGTACCGCAGTCGTCATGTACGAGGCGGTGTCGAAGGCAGGTTGGGCCGATAAGGCCCTGGCGATGGACGAGTCGTCGACCTACGCCGTCGGCAATGCACTGCTCAGCGACTACATCTTACCTTTCGAAGTTGCCTCGATCGTACTCCTGGCCGTGCTGGTGGGTGCCGTGGTGTTGACGCGCAAAGAAGTCGTTGCGGAGGACGAGTCCTCGTAGGCAGCTTATGTTCGAATCGGTGGGGCTTCATCATTACCTGGTCGTCGGGCTGATACTTTTCTGTTTCGGCCTGTTCTGCGTGCTCACGCGTCGCAACGCCATCGGCGTTTTGATGGGTGTCGAGCTGATCCTGAACGCGGCCAATATCAATTTTATTGCGTTTTCGCGCTACAGCGCCGGTAGCTACGACGGGCACGTCTTCTCGATCTTCGTGATCATGCTCGCCGCAGCCGAGGCGGCCATCGGATTGGCCATCGTGCTCAGTATTTATCGCCGCGCGAAATCGATCGATGTCAACGAACTGCAAGGGCTCCACTGGTAGGCGGTCGGGATAGATGACAGCTGCACACGGACACGAGATCGTCACCCATACCAGCAATCTGCTGCGTTGGATCCCGCTGTTGCCGCTCATCGGCGCGGCGATCAATTTCCTGGTGGGAAGTCGGATTCAGAGGAAGATGGGCCGCGGCGCGGTCGCGGGCCTCGCGACCGCAATGCCCGCGATGAGCTTCGTACTGGTCGTCATGAGCTTCCTGCAGCTCAAGGGCTACCCGACCGACGAGCGTATCATCATCGACCATGTGTGGAAGTGGATCCACATCGGGACGCTCAACGCCGACATCGCGTTCCAGTTCGACCCACTTTCGGCTGTCATGTGCCTGGTCATCACCGGTATCGGTAGCCTCATCCACGTCTATTCCCACGGCTACATGGACGACGAGCCGGCTGCGTGGCGCTTCTTCGCGCTGCTCAACCTCTTCATGTTCGCCATGCTCTGCCTGGTACTCGGCGACAACTTGTTGATGATGTTCCTCGGCTGGGAAGGTGTCGGACTGTGTTCGTGGGGCCTGATCGGCTTCTGGTTCAGCGAGATGGCCAACGCCCGCGCCGGCAACAAGGCGTTCATCGTCAACCGCGTCGGTGACTTCGGATTCACGCTAGGCGTGTTCCTACTCTTCTGGACCTTGGACTCGCACGGCGCCGGCACGGTCGTATTCCGCGAGCTTGCCAACTCGGTCCACCTGATCGCCAACGACCAGCTCTGGGGCACCACCGTTGCGACGGTCGTCACGCTGTTCTTGTTCGTTGGCGCGACCGGCAAATCGGCTCAGATTCCTCTTTATGTCTGGTTGCCCGACGCGATGGCCGGCCCGACACCCGTTTCCGCGCTGATCCACGCAGCCACGATGGTTACCGCCGGCGTCTACATGATCGCGAGGATGAACTTTCTCTTCGACATGGCGCCGTTTACCGGCCAGGTGATCACGACGATCGGCGCGTTGACGGCGTTCTTCGCCGCTACGATTGGACTCGCGCAGAACGACATCAAGAAGGTACTGGCGTATTCGACCGTCAGTCAGCTCGGTTACATGTTCATCGGTGTCGGTGTCGGCGCATACGCGGCCGGCGTTTTCCACCTGGTGACGCATGCGTTCTTCAAAGCCTGCTTGTTCCTTGGCTCCGGAAGCATCATTCACGCGATGCACCACGAGCAAGACATGCGCAACATGGGCGGTCTGAAGAACTACATGCCGCGCACGTATTGGACGTTCCTGATCGCGACCATCGCAATCGCAGGAATCCCACCGCTTGCCGGTTTCTTTTCGAAGGACGAGATTCTTTGGAAGGCCTTCAACTATAACCCCGCGATTTGGGCGGTCGGCTTCGCTGCGGCCGGGATGACCGCCTTCTATATGTTCCGGCTGGTCTTCATGACGTTCTTCGGCGAGTGCCGTGCCGATCACCACACGGTTGAGCACCTGCATGAGTCTTCCGGATTCATGACCTGGCCTTTGGTGATTCTGGCGGTCGGTTCTGTCTTCGCGGGCTTCCTCGGAGTTCCTGCGGCGCTAGGCGGCAGCAACATGTTCGAGCAATGGCTCGAGCCGGTCATGGCGCATAGCGCGCATGGCGGTGGTCATGATGTGCACGGCGGGCATCACAACCTGACGCTCGAGTACGGTCTGATGGCGGGATCCGTGCTATTCGCGATGTGCGGAATTTTCCTCGCGCACCTGATGTACAACCGCAAATCCATCAACCCGGACGGCATCGCGCAGATCGCAGGCGGTCGCCTGCACACTCTGATCTACAACAAGTATTACATCGACGAGATTTACCAGGTCGTTTGGGTAGACGGTTCGCTCGGGCTGGCCAAAATGTTGAGCTGGTTCGACAAGAACGTCGTCGACGGAATTGTAAACGGCGCAGCTTCGGTGACGAAGCTCGTATCTTTCATAAACGGTCGCATCGATCTTCACGTGGTAGACGGGCTCGTCAATAAGACGGCCAGCCTCGTGCATGGGGTCGGTGGCGCGGTTCGACGCATCCAGACGGGCAGTATCAATGCCTATCTCTACGTGATCGTCATCGTCGTAACCGCAGTGCTGTTTGCACGCACCTGGTAGGGAGACGGGAACGGCAATGGAGAACATTCTCACTTACATGACGTTCATCCCGCTTTTGGGGATGTTCGCTGTGCTCGCGCTGCCGCGGGACAACTACAACCTGATTCGCTGGACGGCGCTCGGGTTCACGATCCCCGGCCTGATCATGGCGATATGGCTCTATGCCAACTTCGATCGAACGACCGCGGGCATGCAGTTCATGGTCCGCTACGAGTGGATCCCGCGTTACAACATCCAGTACATCATGGGTATCGACGGATTGTCGGTGACGATGGTGTTGTTGACCGGGCTGCTCTGCCCGATCTGTCTGCTGGCTTCGTTCAATATCGAGAAGGCAGTGAAGGGGTACTTCGCGCTGTTCCTGCTGCTCAACGCGGGCATGATGGGCGTCTTCTGTTCCTTGGACTTCTTCCTCTTCTACATCTTCTGGGAAGTCATGCTGTTGCCGATGTACTTCCTGATCGGCATCTGGGGCGGTCCTCGTCGCGAGTACGCGGCGATCAAGTTCTTCCTGTACACACTGCTTGGTTCGGTGCTGATGCTGATCGCCATGTTGGCGCTCTACTTCCACAACGATCCGCATACCTTCGACATGCTCGTGTTGATGGAGCAGTCGGGCACCTACAGCCGTGTATTCCAGACCTGGGCTTGGATCGGTCTGTTCATCGGTTTCGCGATCAAGATTCCGGCCTTCCCATTCCATACGTGGCTGCCCGACGCGCACGTCGAGGCGCCGACAGCGATCTCGGTCATTCTGGCGGGCGTACTGCTCAAGATGGGCACCTACGGGATCCTGAGGCTTTGCTACCCTGTGCTGCCGTTGGCGACCCAGGACATGGCTTTCTGGGCTCTTGCCGTGCTTGGAACATGGAACATCGTCTACGGTGCTCTCTGCGCGATGGCGCAGACCGACATGAAGAAGCTCGTTGCCTACTCGTCGATTTCGCACATGGGCTACGTGATGCTCGGAATGGCCACGCTGACGCCGCAGGGTATCAACGGTGCCATCCTGCAGATGTTCAACCATGGAACGGTGACGGCCATGCTCTTCCTACTCGTCGGCGTCGTGTACGACCGAGCGCACCATCGCGATATCAATGGCTTCGGTGGTTTGGCATCCGTCATGCCGACCTACACCGGGATCATGGCGATCGCCTTCTTCGCCGCGATGGGCCTGCCTGGGCTTTCAGCGTTCATCTCTGAAGTTTTGGTCCTGATCGGAGCTTGGCAGTACAGCAAGCCGCTCACGATCATCGCCGCCACTGCGGTCATTCTGACGGCCGGTTACATGCTTTGGATGCTCCAGCGCGTCTGGCTGGGGCCCGTCAACGAGAAGTATGCCGATATGGAAGACGTCACCACGCGAGAGCTCGTGACGCTCATCCCGTTGGCGATCATCGTGATGATCCTAGGCGTGTATCCACACGCCGTACTAGATCTCATCAACCCGACGCTGCTCGCGCTCAACGAGACGGTTCTGAACGCGACACCGGCTGTAGCGCAGCTGGTGGCGCCGTAGGGGAGATCTGGTGGATCTCGGCAATATCGAGAGCCTAGCGTACTCCGCCCCCGAGCTTTTGCTCGGCGTCGCAGTAGTCGTCGTCCTGATGCTCGACCTCTTCCTCAAGAGGAAGGACGTCTTGGGCGTGATCACGCTGTTCGTGATCGTGTTCGCCACGTTGGCGGCGAAGCTCCAAGGCGCCGGCGATCAAGGCTGGCTGTTCAACCGCATGCTTGCCTTGGACTCCTTCGCCGTCTTTTTCAAGGTGATCCTCGGCCTGGCTGCGTTCGGCACCGTTTGGATGTCGCTCAGTTCGAAGGAACTCGAGAACGAGCATCCCGGCGAGTACTACGTGCTCGTGCTCGCCTGCACGCTGGGCATGTTCTACATGGCCTCGGCTACGAACATGCTGATGGCCTATCTGGCTCTCGAGTTCGTTAGTCAGACTTCTTACATCTTGGCCGGCTTCTTGAGGGGCAACCGCCGCTCCAGCGAGGCGGCGCTGAAGTATCTGATCTATGGCGGTGTCGCTTCCGGAGCGATGGTCTACGGCATGAGTCTGTTGTTCGGGCTTACCGGTACGCTCGATTATCAGATGCTCGGTGATCAGCTCACTGCCGCCGGTGGCAACGGTCCGATCGTCTTCATCGCGACCACGCTGATCCTTGCGGGCTTCGGGTACAAGATCGCCATGGTGCCGTTCCACATGTGGGCGCCGGACGTATACGAAGGCGCGCCTTTGCCGATCACTGCGTTCTTGGCGGTCGGTTCGAAAGCGGCCGGCATGGCAATGCTGCTTCGCTTCTTCTACCCCGGCCTTTCCGAGTTCAACGGGGACGGCACGTGGACGGCGATCGAGGGCGTCGATTGGCCGAGTCTCGTCGTGCTGGCGTCAATGATTACCATGACGATGGGCAACTTGGCCGCGCTGCGCCAGGACAACATCAAGCGGCTACTGGCCTATTCCTCGATCGCACACGCCGGTTACATGTTGATGGGCTTTGTCGTGCTGACGGATGACGGCCTGAAGGCGATTTTGTTCTACACCGTCGTCTACTACCTGATGAACCTCGGTGCCTTCTTGGTGCTTCTGATGGTGCTCAACAATTCGGGCCGTGAGGACCTCGAGGGTTTCCGTGGCTTGGCCTGGCGAGGCGGAGCGCTTCCTGCGGCAGCGATGGCGATCTTCATGTTCTCGCTCGCCGGTCTACCGCCGTTCGCCGGCTTCATCGGCAAGTTCTATTTGTTTGCTGCGGTGGTCGATAAAGAGATGTGGCTGTTGGCCATCGTGGGCGGTCTCAATAGCGTGATTGCGCTCTACTACTACGCACGTATCGTGAAGGCCATGTATCTCGAGAACCCGGTCGACGGCGATCCGATCATGGTTGCGGACCTACCGAACTCGATACTCGTCGGCGTGATGGTTGCCGGGACGGTGGTCTTCGGAGTTTACTGGACGCCGGTGATTAACTTCGCAGAGCAGAGCATCCAGTTCTGGGGCCGCTAGGTTACAGCCGCAGAGCCTCGCGAACAGGTTTCGGAAAACAAAAACGCCGGTCATCATTGTGATGGCCGGCGTTTTCGTTTGTTCCCGGTCGGTGGTGGCGTCCGAAGCCGGGATTGAGGAATGCTACTCGTTGTCGCCGTTCGTCTCGACAGCGGCGCTTACGGGCGTCTGACGGCGCTTTTTCTCCAGCGCGATGGCGGCTCCACCGATGAGAAGCGTGAGTGCGCTCGCCGCGGTGCCGGGGTCGAGTTCGGGGACGCCGTGGCCGCCCTGGTCTCCCGTTCCAGCTGAGCCGTCTCCGCCTCGGCCTCCGCCTTTGCCCTTGCCATTGCCCTTACCCTTACCCTTGTCGCGCGCGCTGCCTGGGTCTGCACTGCGTTTCGAATTCTTCGAGACGCCGTCCCTCTTGGCCTCCGCGTCTTTCGGAACTGCGAGAGCGAGCGTGAGAGCAGCGCTCAGAGTGAGGACAAACGTTTTCAATGCAAGGTTCTGCTTCAATGGAATCTCCTTGTTTGCGCGAGTAATCCGGCGCTAGAGGTCTTCGTCGAGCTTGCGGGTGCGCAGACGTTCAACGGCCAGCGCCGCACCGCCGGCGAGTAGCACGAGCACCGCGGCCATCGTGCCGGGCGTGAGTTCCATACTGCTGCGGTGGTGGATCGACGTGGATCTATTGTGGTCGTGGTCTGCAGCGGCCGGGTCGGTCGCGCCGAGCAGACCTGTGAGAGTTAGTCCTGCTACGAGCATCCCGGCGCGTCGTGTGTTGTTCCGGGCGAATCGTATTCGTTGGGTCGTGTGCATCGCGTGCATTCTGTTCGATATCGGTACCGGCGATCGGTACTGGCGGGGTAACAAGCAAGCGGCGGGCCAACACGTCAGCGAACGCTGGGACGCCACGGCGAACGTCATACCCTGGGGCACAGCATCGCGCATCGGCTCGTTCTCACGCTTGTCTGGAATCTCGTGCTTGAAGAAGGGAATGTGCGGCGTCACGCCTGTCGGGCGTGTGCCGAACGACCATCTGGTGCGTTGCTGACACACAAGCAGAACCGCGCAACCGAGCCTGCGCATCTGGCCGCAGCGCGAGTGTCCGCCTGTTTCATTCTGTGTCGCCTGTGGCGTGACGCGTCACCATACGCGCGCTCTGAGGCGCCGTTTGACGCGTAGCCCGATGCGTCGGGAAGGCTGCATGCAGCAGGTAGTGTTTTTCGGCGCGCGCCGTGCCCCTCACCGTTGCTACGCTGGTAGGGATGATCCGATTCGACATGGACGCGCTTCGGGCGTTGATTCTCTATGGCGGCGCGACGTTGTTGCTGGGCCTCGCTTGTGCGCGTGACCTGGAACGTGGTCTGACCGTTATTCCTGAGCAAGGTCAGCAGGAGTCTCAACGTGTTATGGGACGCTGAAGATCGCAGCGGCTTCGCTTCGACCGCCGGGTTGCTCGTCGCCCTATTGCGCGTCACCGCAACGTTGGGGATCGTTGCGGCTGTCATTTCGATAGCATTTCTGACCGCGCCACCAGCAATGTGGCTCGGCTCGGATCTGTCGCTGCTTCTTCGCTACAGCCAAGCCGCCGTTGTCGTCTACGTTGCCGTGGTGTTCTTTCGTTGGTTGGCGACAGCGTGCTCGATCGCACGAGATGTCGCCGCCGAGGATTTCGAGTTCTTCCCGCACGGCGCCGTAGCGAGCTTCTTTATCCCATTTGTGAATCTTGTGCTTCCCTATCGAATCGTGAAGCTCATGTGCCATGTCTCGCGACGCGCGTGTCAGCGCGGCGTAGTGCAGCGCGAAGGGATCGCGGTCATCGTGCCGGCCCAGGCGCGGGCCGTTGATGAAGCAGACGACGATGTCGTCGAATTCTGGTGGGCGTCGCTTCTTACGATGTTGTTTTCGCTAGCGGTCGCCGTTGCGGCGGGCAGTTCGCCGATCGCGCCTCTCGCAGTGATCGGTGCCGATTTGGCACTTTTCTGCGCGGCTGTCGCCGCCCAACGACTGGTGCGAACCATTACGGATGCACAGCTCCCCGCGGTAGCTGCATAGTCTCCGACGCGCGCGTCAAGATAACCCGCCCGATCTCAGCGCAACGCCACCTTCATCACGCCGTCCCTGCGACTGCGGAACAGATCGTATGCTTCGACGACGGCGTCGAGTCGTAACTCGTGCGTGAACAGGGGAGTGGGATCGACGCGGCCGGCATCGATCAGTCCGAGCAGGAACTCCAGGCGTTCGCGCCCAGCCGGGCAGAACGTCATGACGAGGCTGCGGTGAATGAACGTGCCGTCGGTAGGCAACGACAGCGCGTCGATCCCGCCGTAGACTCCGACAGATGAAATCGTCCCGCCGAATCGCGCTACCTTGCAACAGTTCTCGAAGGTGATCTGCTTGCCGAGCGCTTCAATCGCGACATCGCCGCCGCGACCGCCCGTTTGTTCCAGAATCGACTCGACCGCGGTGTCTGGAGAAACGACATCCGTTGCCCCGAAGCTGCGTGCCATCTCGATGCGTTGAGGAATCGACTCGACGACGATGATGCGTTCGGCGCCGTAGTACTTCGCACCCAGTGTCGCACACAAGCCTACCGGCCCCTGCGCGAAGATCGCTACCGTTGAGCCGGGCCTAACGCCGCCTCGCTCGCAGGCACCGAATCCCGTCGAGAGGACGTCGGAGACGAGAACGCCCGCTCGGTCGTCCACCGACGGCGGAAGCGGCGCGACGCTGTGATCGGCGCCGTTGATCATCACGAGATCGGCCTGTGCGCCGAGGACGAGGTTCATGGGCGCCGCGAATGTTTCGCAGATGCTCAAGTCTCCCTGGCTGCAGGTGTGGCACTCGCCGCAGCTCTGCAGGCAGCTCATGACGATCCTATCGCCGACGGCGACCGTGTTGACCCCGTCACCGATGGCTTCGACGATGCCGACGGCTTCGTGCCCCATCGGAGTCCCCTGCGGGACATCGGGAATGTCGTCCACCATGTGGATGTCCGATCCGCAGATCGTCGTCAGGGTGGGGTGCACGAGGATTTGGCCGGGCCCCGGATCCCCCAACTCGTATTCGGTGAGAGCGACGGTTCCTTTCTCGACTTTGACGCATCCTTTGGCTGTCGGCATCCGGGAATTGTTCCAGCGAAGCGCGGGCAATGAAACCCGACTGAGCGGTCGTTTCGGTTGAGTACCTTTTTCGCGGCGCTTCAGGTTAAGATGGACAATCCGCCCAGCGCGGATCCGTAACTATGACGAAAGCCCCGATGCGAAGGCCGGCGAAAGGTCCCAGAGTCGCGATCGCACAGATCGAACCGATTCTGGGCGACGTTGGCGCCAATCTCGAGAAACACCGCGACGCGGTCGCTCGAGCTGTCGATGAGCAGGTTGATCTGCTCGTCTTCCCCGAACTGAGCCTCACGGGCTACCGTTTGAAGGACACCGTTCCCGATGTGGCAGTGCGGTCCGGCGGAGAGGTGTTCGAAGAACTTGCCGCAATGTCGGAGCAAACCTCACTCGTCGTAGGCTTGGTCGCCGAGACCGACGCGCACAAGTTCTACAACTCGGCCGCGTACTTCGAGGCGGGCAAACTGCTCGCGGTTCACCACAAGGCCTATCTGCCGACGTACGGCATGTTCGATGAGCAGCGATACTTCGCGCACGGCGATAAGATCCGCGCGTTCGACACCGAGCACGGCCGCACCGGAATGCTGATCTGCGAAGACATGCTGCACCCGAGCGCCGTCATGATTGCCACGCTCGACGGTGCGGCGGTCGTGATCGCGCCGTCGGCCAGTCCCGTGAAGGGCGTCCTCAGCGACGAAGGCAGCGATGCGCCGGCCGCAGATGGGGATGACGCCGATCCTACGGACTCGCAGTTGGACGGCGACTCACCGGTCGATGCGAACGGTCGCAGCTGGGAAGCCTACAACCGCGTCACGGCGCGAAGCTTCGGAATCTTCGTCGTGTATGCGAATCGCGTCGGCGTCGAAGACGGGCAAACGTTCTGGGGAGGCTCGGAGATTATAGCGCCCGACGGTTCTACGCTTGCGAAAGCCGCGTACTACGAACCCGATTTCATCTCGGCAACGCTGCCGCACGACGCGCTTCGCAGCCGCCGTATTCAGGCCCCGGTGATGCGCGATGAGAATGTCGATCTGACGATCAATGAGCTGTGCCGGATTCGGGACCGTAGCGAACCCGCGCGTCCATCATTTGGACGCGACGATCGTGGCGGCGACGACCGCCGAGGTCGAGACTTCGGACGCGGCGGCGACGACCGCCGAGGTCGCGACTTCGGACGCGGCGGCGACGACCGCCGAGGCCGCGACTTCGGCCGCGGTGGTGACGACCGTAGAGGCCGGGACTTCGGACGCGGTGGAGATGACCGTGGCGGTCGCGACTTCGGACGCGGTCGCGATGATCGCAGTGACCACCGTTTTTCATCGAATGACAGAGGCGGTCCGCCGCGCGATGACCGCCGCGATGAGCGTCGCGATGAGCGTCGTGATGATACGCCGCAGCGTGATGCCCCGACGCGAGGCCGTCCCGATCGTCGCGCTCAGAAGCCGCGGCCTGTTGGGCGTGGTCCCCGACGTCGCGACGATACGGATGGGTCCTGATGTCTGCTCCCGCATTCCCTCGCACCAATTACGCAGTGGTCGAGAGAGTACTCATAGACTTCATTCGACGTGAGGTGACCAAGGTCGGACTCGAGCGTGTCGTGCTCGGTCTATCGGGTGGTGTGGATTCCTCAGTCTCTGCCGGTCTGGCTGCATGTGCGCTGGGGCCGTCGAACGTGTTGGGCATCATGATGCCGTACAAGACGTCGAGCGCCGAGTCCCTCAGCGATGCGCTTGCCGTGGCCGAGGCTACCGGCATCGAAACCGCCACCGTAGAGATCAGCGCGCAGGTCGATGCGTATTTCGCGTCCGATCCAAAGGCCTCGAGCCTCAGGCGTGGGAACAAGATGGCGCGCGAGCGCATGACCGTTCTCTACGATCAGTCGGCGGCGCGATCGGCACTCGTGCTCGGCACGTCGAACAAGACTGAATTACTACTGGGGTACGGAACGCTGCACGGAGACATGGCCTCCGCGCTCAATCCGATCGGTGATTTGTACAAGACGCAGGTGTGGGGGCTCGCCGAGCATCTCGGATTGCCGGACGCCGTGATCTCCAAAGCACCGTCGGCCGATCTCTGGGAAGGTCAGACCGATGAGCAGGAACTGGGCTTCGGCTACCGGGAGGTAGACTCGTTGCTGCACTGGATGATCGACGAACGGGCGACCGACGAGAGTCTCTCGGACATGGGCTTCGAAGCCGATTTCATTGCGCGCGTGCGGTCGCTGGTACAGGGCTCGCAGTTCAAGCGACGATTGCCGGTGATCGCCAAGGTGTCGACGCGTACCATCGACGCCGACTTCCGTTACTCACGCGACTGGGGCCGTTAGTCCGGTCCGTGACCGGAGCGCCCTATGAGTGAAGCCGGTACACTCTTCGTCGTTGCCACACCGATCGGTAACCTGGCCGATGTATCGGCGCGTGCCGTTCAGGTCCTTACCGATGTAACCGTCGTTGCGGCGGAAGATACCCGTGTTACACGCAAGCTTCTCGATCGCACGGGAATAAGCGCCAAACTGCTGAGCTATCGAGACTCCAACGAGAGTGCGATGGCACTGAAGCTCGTAGCTCGTCTGCTTGAGGGCGACAGCGTGGCCTTGGTCAGCGATGCCGGGACGCCCTGCATCTCGGATCCCGGCTATCGACTCGTTCGCGCCGCACTCGATGCCGGCATCGAAGTCGTCGCGGTACCCGGTCCTTCGACTGTCACGGCGTTTTTGTCGATTTGCGGCCTGCCCACCGATCGGTTCGCGTTCGAAGGATTCCTGGCCAAGACGGGGCGAAAGCGGTCGCTGAACGCGTTTCTCGCCGTCGATACCACGCTCGTCCTGTACGAGTCGCCAAGGCGTGTTATCGGTCTGCTCGGCGATATTGCAGAGGTCATGGGCGACTGCGACGTTGCCGTTGGGCGCGAACTGACGAAACTATACGAAGAAGTACTGCGCGGGACGGCGCGCGAGATCGCGGAAACGCTGGCGGCGCGCGAGAGCGTGAAGGGAGAGGTTGTCGTCGGTATCGATACGCGTACGGCGACGACGCCGCGGCGCGAGGAAGTCCCGGACGAAATGATCTTGAGCATGCTCGCCGACGGGATGTCGGCGCGAGATGTCGCGGCGGACCTCAAAGATCGCGGCGTATCTCGTCAACGCGTCTACACATTGGCCCGCAAGTAGACGGCTCCCTAGCGGGGAATCGCCTCACCGGTGAAGAATCGCCGCGGATTCTCGTCGACGATCAGCGAGATTTGCTCCTCGGACACACCGGCGTCGAGAAGTTGCGGCACGATACGCTCGAAGAAATGCGTCGGTGTCCAATTTGCGACCATCGCCTCTGCTGCTTCACTCGGAACGGCGTTGCCTTTCCAGCACCACACCGTGTCGTGTGAGACCAGCAACTGCGCTGCCGCGCCTTTGGAAACGATCTTCGCCAGCGCTTCTACGCGTTGTTCGTCGGGCTTGAGAATGTCCAGGCCGAATCGATCGAACCCCACATAGGACCCACCGTCGACGATGCCCATATGGTAGGCGTGGTCCGAAGTGCCGCAGCAATGCCCGACGACGATTCGTTGAGCGGGGACTCCGTGTCCGGTGAGGATTCGCTGTTGTTCGTCGCCGAGACGGCCCTCGTCGGTATGCGTGAGAATCGGCACGCCCGTCTCGATCGACGCGATAGCCGCCGCCTCGAGCAGCATGGTTTCGTAGTTTCCGATCGTCGGTCCGCTGGTCGCGACTTTGATGATGCCCGGCCTGATGCCGGTATCGCCGACGCCGTCGGTGAGCTCGCGTATGTACATCTCAGCGATGTAGTCGGCGCTACCGCCCATCTGTGCGCGGAACTTCCAGTACGCGCTGCCGCCTTGATCTTCCTTGTAGAGCCCTGTCGCGCATACGATCTGAAATCCGGTATCGGCGGCTACCTCCGCGAGCAGCTCGACATCACGCCCGAGATCGTTGGGGCAGGGATCGATCATCGAACGGACTCCGTGGCTGCGCATTTCCGCGATTCGGTCGCGCGCGATCGCGATGACGTCGTTACGCGCCGGCTCCCGGTGCAGGCTGTCCGAGTCCCAGCCCGGCCAGCCTACGACGATGTGTTCGTGCGCCAGTGTTCTGCCGAGGTCGTCGGCGTCGATCGGTCCGGTCACCGTTTGGATCGTTACATCGGACATAGAGTACCTCCTCGCCTTCTAATAACGGACCGAGAACTCGTCGAGTCCGCTGGTGGGTTCGTCGTGCGTCGCTACGTCCATGACACGTGAGGCCGGCGGGCCGACGGCACACCAGCGGATGAGCTCAGACACGCTATCGCATGGGCCCTCGACGACGGCCTCGACGTTACCATTCGGGAGGTTCTTGACCCATCCCACCAGCGCCAGTCGCTGTGCCTCGGCCTGCATAGAGCCTCGGAACCAGACCCCCTGTACGTGACCGGAGACGACGATGCGCTTGCAGATAATCTTCGTCGTCATCCGAGCATTGAGCGCAACGTCGCTTCGTCGATGACCTTCACCGACAATTGCTCCGCTTTCTTCAACTTGCTACCGGCGGCCTCGCCGGCCACCAAGTAGTCGGTCTTCTTACTGATCGATGAGGCGACAGTGCCACCCGCCTCCTGGATGAGTTCTTTGATGCGATTGCGCGGCGTCGAGAGCGTTCCCGTGATGACGAAGCTCGATCCAGCAAGTGGGCCTTCGGAGGATTGAGCGGAAACCGTCGGGCGCAGTCCGACTGCGTCGAGGTCCGCGATGAGCGCTACATTGGCGCCGTCCTCGAAGAACGCTCGTGCGGACGCTGCCATCTCGGGGCCGATGCCGTCGAGTGCTTCCAGTTCTTCTTGGTCTGCAGCGGCGATGGCCGCCAGGCTTCCGAATGCCTGTGCGAGTACACGGCCCGCGTGTTCGCCGATGTGGCGAATCCCTAGACCGAAGAGCACGCGCTCGAGTTTTTGCGTCCGGCTCGCATCGATCGTTTTCACCAAGTTGGCGGCGGATTTCGGTCCCATACGATCCAGCTGGGTCAGTTGTTCGACATCGAGGCGATACAGATCCGCAAACGAGGCGACGAGGCCGGCGTCGACCAGCTGCCCAACGAGCTTCTCGCCAAGCCCATCGATATCCATGGCGGTCTTGCCGGCGAAGTGCCGTAACGTCTCTTTGAGCTGGGCCGGACAGCTGCGTCCGGTGCAACGGTAGGCCACTTCGTCTTCGAGGCGAACCACTTTGGAACCGCAAGACGGGCACTTGCGTACCATGCGAAATCGCTTCTCACTACCGTCGCGCCTCTCCACAATCGGACCGACCACGTAGGGAATGACGTCGCCGGCGCGCTCGATTGTGACCCAGTCACCGATGCGCACGTCCTTGCGCTTGATCTCGTCCATGTTGTGTAGCGATGCGTTTGTGATCGTGACGCCGGAAACAGAAACCGGTTCGAGCTCGGCGACAGGCGTGATGGTTCCCAGACGGCCGACCGAGGCGACGATGTTGTTGACTCGCGTGACACCTTGACGTGGTTTGAACTTGTAGGCCGTCGCCCAGCGCGGCGAGCGCGACAATTCACCGAGTTTGTCGCGGTGCACGGCCGAATCCACTTTGATGACGACCCCATCGATGTCGACGTCGAGCGTATCGCGTTGCTCGGTTAGCCACGTGTAGTACGCCGATATCTCGGCCTTCGAGTTCGCGCGTCGGACCGCAGGATGCGTTTTGAATCCCCAACGTCCGGTCGCCGCGAGAAATTCCGAGTGAAAGGCGAAGCGTTCATTGTCGACGAAACCATGGCTATGTGCGAAGAACTCGAGCGGTCGCTGCGCGGTGATGCCGGCGTCGAGTTGGCGCAACGCGCCCGCGGCGGAGTTGCGCGGGTTGGCGAACACGGTTTCGCCTTGCTCTTCGCGCCGCCGATTGAGCTCCGCAAAGTCTTTGATTCCGATCACGACTTCGCCGCGAATTTCGATCCGCGCAGGAATAGCCGCGTCGGGATGCGACGCGAGTGTCATTGGTATCGTCTTGATCGTGCGTGCGTTGTTGGTGATGTCTTCGCCGCTGGTGCCGTCGCCACGCGTACCTGCGCGTACGAGTTCCCCCTGCTCATAGAGAAGGTTTACGGCGACGCCGTCCAGTTTGGGCTCGCATACGTAGCCGACATCGTCCGTGCTCAGGCCTTTCTCCACCCGGGCGATAAACTCGCCGAGTTCTTCTTCGTCGAAGACGTTCGAGAGCGAGAGCATCGGTCGAACGTGCTCGAATCGGTCGAAGGCATCGAGTGGCGTTGCCCCTGGTCGTTGGGTCGGCGAGTCGGGATCTGCGAGTTCCGGATGCTTCGCTTCGAGCTTTTCCAGTGATCGGAGAAGCTTGTCGTAGTCGGCGTCAGTGATCGCCGGATCGTCGAGCAAATAGTAGCGTCGATTGTGTTCGGCGAGCTCCCGGCGGAGGCGCTCGATCTCGGCTGCATCGTCTCGCGGCACGCGGGTTCAGTAGCACAGCGCGGCGTTATTGAAAAAAGGAACGTCTGCGAAGATGACAGACGTGTCGTTGCCCCGACCACCGCGACGCGCGTAGACCCCTGAACAGTAGCGCGGCCATTTCACGGCGGCGTCTCGAGGAGGAACACGATATGAAGGATTCAAGCGTTGGTTTTCGAACAATCGGGCTGCGTGTGGCAGCGGCGGCGCTCGGGCTTTGTCTGTTGGTGCCGATGACGGTGACTGCTGCGGCGTCGGTCGATCTCAATAGCGCAACGGTCGATCAACTCGTAGAGTTACCCGGGATCGGGCCGGCGAAAGCAGCGGCGATCGTTGAGGAGCGCAATGTCGCGCCGTTCAAGACGATCGACGATCTGGCGCGTGTTCGCGGGATCAGCGATGCCACGATCGCCGATCTACGCGGGCAGGCTCGCGTGTCCAAACCGAAGTCGGAATAGCCGGTCGGGTCGGGCTCGGCGTTGCTGCGTCGGGTTCGGCCCCTTGGCCCGCCGGACTCAGGCGACCAAGCGTGCCAGGGCGGCGCGTAGCTCGGTTGGTCGGAAGGGCTTGGTCAGAACTGGGTATCCCGCGGCGCCGGCGGCGTGCTCGTCGGGAGTGCGCATTAGCTCGCCCGTCATGACCAGCGTGCGGCCTCTGAGTTCGGGGCATGCCGTTGCGAGTGCAGGCAGACAGGCGCCGCCCGGCATGTCTCCGAGATTCCAGTCTACGATGATCGCGTCGAGGCGTTCGCGCCCTGCGATCTCTACGCCGTCGCGTCCTGTTCGAGCGGTTGTGACTCGAGCGCCTGCGCTCTCGAGAATCGTCGCGACCATTCGGAGGATGTCGGTGTCGTCTTCGACGACTAGGATGGCGAGTCCGTCGATCAAGACAGAAGTTTTTTCAGGCGCACCACGTTCTGGATCTCGGCGTTGATGCCCAGTAGTCGGTCGATCACGCTGCGGATATCGTCGCGCGTCTGATCCAGACCTGAGTTCTCCAGTGCGGTGACTGCGGATTCCACCTCGCGAAGCCAGTGGGCGAGTCCATCTATGCCAGCGCCGCTGGAGAGCTTGTCTTCCAACGATGCAATGGCGTCTTCCAGTTCCGCGACGGCGCCGACGCCTTGTTGAGGATGCTGGTCCGCCTTGGCGTCGTCCACGCGGGCGTCGTCCGCCGGCACTGGTGCCTCGACTTCGTCGACTGTGTCCGCGGAATCGCCGCCGCGCAGCGCGCGAAGCGTTCGTATCAGCCTGGGATCCTTCTTGCTCATGCTCTCGCTACAGGCTGAGTTATAGAACGCCGTGGCCCGACAGACCAGGGGCTACGGCGAACCCAGCGTAGTTAGCATGAGCGCCCCACGATTCCCGTCTCGCGGAGTGCTTCGTTGGGCGGAAGCGACACCCCCCGAGCGGGGGAACTCTCGTCGCGAGGGCGGCTCTTTCCGCGTACACTAGGCCGCTGGCGACGTAGCGGAATCGACGCGGGTTGCTGAAACGATGCTCGATAGCTTGTGCAAGATAGGCCGGATTCTCGTGGTCACGAGCGTCGTTGCGGTGATGATCGCGCCGGTGGGGCCGCTCGACGCGGCTGCGGGGCGTGACAAGAAAGAGGACCGTCCTGCCTCGAAAAGTGCGGCGAAGAAGAAGCAGCGACACAAGCGGAAGCAGGAACGTAAACACGAGCGAGGCGCGAAACGCGAGCGCAAGCAAGAACGCGAGCAAGCACCGGCCACCGATCCGTCCGCTCCCAAGACTGCTGCCACTCCCGGCGCCGACGCGCGAAACAGTCCGTCGGCCAACGCATCGCCGCCGGTCGCGCGTGACGAATCCGCCGGCGAAGCGGTCGAGATACTGACTCTCGGAGAAGGCGCCGACCGATTCTGGGTTGCCTTCGACGACGACCGTATTTCTGTTTGGGCGAATCGAATGCCCGCCGATCAACTTCTTACGGCGCTGCATGAGTACGGCGGACCGACCTATACGTGTTTCGAGCCGTTGACCCGACCCATCACGCTATCGGTGATCGGCGTGCGGATGGAGGACATCCTGCGCAAGATCTTCGACGGTTATAACTTCGCGTACTACTACGAGGAGGGACGACTCGCGCACGCGCGAGTCCTGAACTACATCCCGGGCCGACAGTATAAGGCGTCAGATCCGATCGTCCCACGAGTCGATTGGACCCGAGATGTGCTCCGCCGAACGAAGCACTAGCAGCAACCGCCGGTCGCTGGTGCCACTCTATGAGACGAACAGCCACTATCGGGGTGAAAGACCCTGTCAGGGTGGAAAGACCCTGTCAGGGTGGAAGGACCCCGTCAGGGTGGAAAGACCGCGTGTACGATCGCGTTTGGGAAACCGGGTTCGATCGGGATTGTGCTCGTCGCGGGAAATCCCCCCAATTCGCCGTTGGAGCCGACTGTAAATGCGTCGACTCGGTCACGTCCGGACTGCGTCACGTAGATCAGTCCATCGAGTAGGAGTAGCGACGTGGGGAACAGACCTGTGTCGAACTCCGTTGTGGAAATCGGAAGATTTTCGGGAAGGGAACCGTCCGAGGGGTCGATCTCGTAGACATCGAGCCGCCCTTTGTTGAAGGCGGCGGCGAAGAGGAGGTTGTCTTCCAAGATGAAGTCCACGTACCGCTCTTCCGCACGCGTGTGCGAGATCGGCTCCTCGCCGTCTTTCAGGCCCATTGGGAACCCATCGGCGTCGATGAGGTAGGTGTTGATACGTTCGCGGGGCGTTTCGGCGGCATAGATGACGCCGTCGCGAATTCGCATGACCTCAGCGCCGAATAGATCGACTCGGGGGAGTTGTGGCTCCGGTATCTCGTCGAGCAGTCCGTCGTCTCGGATGCGATAGGTGTCTATGCGGCCCTGACTGGGAGCGTGCGCGTAGATGAAGCCGTCCCAGGCCGCCATCGAGAGATAGTTGGAAATTGCGCTTCCTCGCGACGTCGTCGTGAATCCAATGGGGACGTGCCCGAGCGAGTCGAGTTCGAATCCGAGCAGTACTTCCGCGTCGAGATAGGTTGCGAACAGAACATCTCCGACGACTACGAGGTCGGAGATGTCTCCGTCGGGAACTCGGCCCGTTTCAGCGGTGGGTTGCTCGGGAAGCCCGCCGTCGGCCTGGACCTGCACGGACGAGACGCGATCGCCCGATCCGATGTAAAGAATGCCGTTGACCATGATCATTTCGCGCGGTGCTTCGACGGTCATCGTGCTGAAGGGCGTGCTCGGTAGGAAGCCGTCCGTACCCAGCCTGAACGCGGCGACCATATTGCTCTGGGCGTATGAGACGTACAGGACGTTGTCGCTCGGCGGCGCGGTCGTCGTGGGTCCAGCCGGCAGCTCTCGTTCGGTACCGCCACCGGCTCCGCATGCAGCTATCAGCACGATCGTGGCGAGTATTCCCAAGGCCTGCCCGCCGAAGCCCTGCCTGCTCAAGCGTTGCCTGCCCGCCAGTTGCCGGGTCGGCGTTGCCTTTGCGTGGCGCTGTTCCGGGCGTGCGGAGAGACGGGTCCGACGGACGATTTGGGATCGCAGCACGGGCCGAGAATTAACCGAGTGGCCGCCGTTGTCCAACCGCCCGTGCAAGCCTCTGTGTGAGCTACCGTGTCCAGCTTCTTGGGGAGCGTGGTTTGTCCGAACCGTGCGCCGACGCATAATCGCAGGGTGCGAGATTCAGGAATTGGAGCAGTCGACTGGAACGTGGTGGCGACCGTGCAGCAAGGGATGAGCGGCGACGCCTTGGCGCTGCTGCCGCGTATCGGCCGTTTCAGACATACACCGTATCCCGGCGTGCTCATCGGCTCCGTCCACTGCACCGGCGACGAAGATGCGAAGTCTGCGCTGCGGCGCTGGCATGGGAGCGACCCCGACCTATTTGAACATCTCAATCGCGCAACACCGGTGGATGTCACGACGACTTTCGAGCGCGGTGACGTCACCGAAGCTCTGTGCATTGCGCTCGAGGCATACGCTGCCTCGCTGTGCGGCAAGCGCTTCTACGTGCGTGCGACGCTGCGTGGACTCAAGGGACGTGTGGAAACGCAGGCCTGCGAGCGTGCCCTCGGCAGTTTTCTATGGGAGCTCACCGGCAAGCATGGGGAGTCGGCGAGCATCGGATTCGACGACGCCGACGTTGTCGTCGCCGTTGAAGTGGTCGGTAAGAGGGTAGGGGTGGGATTCTTGGATCGCGAAATTCGAACGATGAACTTGGTCAGGCCTCGCTGAGGCGATCAGCGAGGCCTGACCAGCGTTTTCGGTTCGAGTATGGCGCTCTAGTTGAGCTCTGAACTGGAGTATCCGAGGATATCGCGCGCAATGATCATCTGGTTGATCTGCTGCGTGCCCTCGTAGATGTCGGTGATCTTGGCATCACGCATCCATTTCTCCAGTAGGAGTTTCCGAGAGAATCCGAGCGGGCCCATGATCGCGACGCATTTCTGCGTGACGAGCGTACAGACCTTGCCGGCCTTCGCCTTTGACATGGCTGCTTCCCGCGAGTTGCGGTCGCCGCGATCCATCATGTTGCAAGCGCGCCAGGTCAACAGGCGCGATGCCTGTAGCTGCGACTCCATCCAGATGATCTCGTGCTCGAGAACCGTCATCTCGCACTGTGGTGCTTCGTAACGGATCTCTACGCCTTCATCCGCCAAAGCCTGTTTGACGAAGTCGAGAGCTGCTCGGGCTACGCCGATACCGCTGGCGGCGACGATCGGACGCGTCGCGTCGAATGTAGCCATGACGCCGCGGAAACCCTCGGTGCCTTTCTCGACGATCTCGGGCGATCCGAGAATGTGGTCTGCCGGTACGCGCGCGTCCTCGAAGGTGATCTGTGCAGTGTCCGATGCGCGGATGCCCAACTTGTCTTCGCACTTGGTCACGATCACGCCGGGTGTGCCGGCCGGTACGATGAACGACTTGATGGCCGCACGACCCTTGTTCTTGTCCAGAGTGGCCCACACGACCACGAAGCCTTCGGACTTTTCGAGCGCGCGATGCCCGGAGGTGCAGAAGATTTTCGTTCCGTTAAGCACCCATTCATCGCCGTCTCGGCGTGCGGTGGTCGCTACCTGCTTTGAGTCGGATCCAAAGTGAGGCTCGGTAATCGCCATTGCGGCCCATTTGGGCTTGCCGTCGTGGAAGCTACCGAGGAAGCGCGCTTTCTGTTCGGGCGTTCCGGCGGCGCTGACGGCTGCCCCGCCGAGGCCGGGGTTGGGGATCGACAGGTACAGGCCTGCGTCGCCCCAAGCGAGCTCCTCGATTTGAACTGCCGACATCAGCGTGTTTTCGCGGCGCTTGCGCTTTGTCTCGCCGCTGCTCTTCTCTTTCTTGTCCGCGTTGCCTTCGCCGGTCATTGACGCCGCGTCGCGATTCGATTTCGACGCTTCCCACATCGCGTTGAAGAAGTCCCACGCGTCGGTGTGTTCTTCTTCGTCGTACTGTCGCGCGATCGGGCGCATCAGACCTTCGGCGGCCATGCGCATGATGTCTCTACGTTGTGTAGCTGCTTCGGAGAGTTTGAAATTCATTGTGCTAACTCCTTGAACCCTAGACCGAGGCCAGGCCTTCGAAAGTCACGAAGCCGCGACCGTTGCGTGCCCAAAGTTCCGAGGGGTGGTCTCGGATGAAACCGTGTCCGCCAAGAACCTGAATGCCGTTGTCGGTGATTGTCATGACTGCGTCGGCGGCAAACTGGTCGGCCAGTGCGACCTCGCGCATGTGCTCTTCGCCTTCGTCTATTAGCCAGGCGGCTTCCCACGCGAGAAGTCGCGCAGCATCTACGTCGATTGCCATATCGGCGAGCATGAACGCGATAGCCTGTTTCTGTGCGACCTTTACGCCGAACACTTCGCGATCCTTCGCGTACACGATCGCATAGTCGAGCGAGGCTTTCGCAACGCCGACCGCCATCGCGGCCTGCGCGACGCGAGCGCGACGCAGCATGGGCTGAGCGTCCGTGCCGATCCGATTCGCAGCGGGTACTTTGCAGTCTTCCAGCGCGACTTCGTAGGTTGCTAGCGCGCGGAGGCCGAGGTTCGCTTCGCGCTCACCTACATTGTAGCCGGCCGTGCCCTGCTCGACGATGAACGCGCCAACGACTCCGTTGTCGTCCTTTGCGTACACGATCGTGAACGGTGCGTCCTTCGCCAACGCGACCAGACACTTGTTGCCGTTGAGCACGTAGTCGCCACCGTCGGACTTGGCGGTTGTGGTCATCGTTGAGACAGAGAAGTTCCAACGCGGCTCGCTGACCGCGGCCGAGCCGGCTGCGAACTTTTCGCCGGTGTAGGTCGGTAAGATACGCTGCTTCTGTTCGTCGTTGCCTAGATGGAGCACAGGATCGACGACCAGCTTCGGCGAAAGCGCGTGCATCGCGATGGCGAGGTCGCCCTCGGCGAGCCCCTCAGCGATGACGGTGCCCGTCACGGCCGAAGCGTCTGCTCCGTAGCCGCCGTAGGCTTCCGGGATGGCGTTTTGAATCAGTCCAAGTCCCCATGCCTGATCGATGACAGACGCCGGTACGGTGTTGTTCTCGTCGGCTTCGCGCGCGGCGACGCGGATCTGCTGTTTCGCGAACGAGGTGACAGTCTCAGCGATCTGCTGCTGTTCTTCGTCCAGTTGGATGTCAATCATTGCGGGTTCACTCCTTTAGCTCCCCGCCGCTTGTTGCATCAGTGGTCGGCATACCGCGGGTGAGGTCCACCAGTAGCTGATCGAGAAAGGTCTCGATCGCCGGCTTGAACGCGAAGCGGTCGGGGTCTTGGTAATACTGAATTTCGGCGCCGAGGATGACGCTGTTGTAAGCGGCGGCCGCCGCCGTAGCGTCGGCATCGGGGCGGATCTCGCCGCGATCCTGGCCGGTGCTGATCAGGTTCCGGATGAAGGCTCGGAAGCGGCGCATCATCTCGCGCAGCTGGATTGAGACCTCGGCGTTGGTCTCGATCGACTCGACCATCAAGGTGATGGCAAAGCGCGGATGGTCCCCCAACTGAGCATGGTCGATACAGACCGAGGCGATCCGGCGTAGCGCCTGGGGGCAGCTGGCGCCCGAAACCGCCTGTTGTACACGGTGTTCGAATGCCGCTACCCGGTCTGCGACCGTCGCCGCGAGCAGGGCTTCCTTGTCTTTGAAGTGGTAGTAGAGGGCGCCTTTCGTGACGCCCGCCGCCTTTGCGATGCGATCTACACTGCTGCCTTGGTAGCCGTACCGCGCGAAGCAGTCGATGGCGATTTCGACCAGTTCTTTCTGGGATTTCGCACCCTTGCGCAGTGGCTGCCCACTCGGCGCGGCGCCGGAGGGCGAGCCGGGCGTGGTGTCCGGCGGCGTTTCCATACTGAACGTTTAGTATTCTGGTTGCAGTGTGTCAAATAGGCTGGAGTCGCAGCCTGTGCGCGCGCCGATTTTGCGTTTGACTGCCCGAGAAACGTCGTGATCCTGTAGGCTTCGACGTTCCGCACATGGCGTACATCAGGCACATCCCGCCGTCGCAGGCAGCTGGGCGGTTAGCGCACGTTTACCGTGAGATTCGCACCGAGGTCCCCCGGGTTCCGAATCTGATGCAGGTATTCAGCCTGCGTCCGGAGACGATGGAGAGCATCTATCGTTCTTGGCTAGTCAGCATGTGGAACGGTCATCTCGACCGGCGCACGAAAGAATTATTGGCGGTCACTGTCTCTAAGGTCGCTCAGTGCGACTACTGCTCCGATTCCCACATGATCTTCCTCCAGGCCACGGGCATGGACGGCCCGGACGCGTTCGAGGTCGAGCGGAAGCTGGAAGAGGCCGGCTCACTGGGCCCGGGCGAGCGTGCTGCGATCGAGTTCGCGCGCAAACTGACGGCGGATCCGAGGGCGCTCGCGCCGACCGATGTCGCGGCATTCGGAGCAGCCTGGCCCGACTACCAGGCGCAAGCGGAGATCGTCTCGATCATTGCAGCGTTCAACGCGATTACGCGTATGGCGAATGCGCTGGGGATTATTCCGGAGATCCCGGCTGCACTGCGCCGATTCGAGAGTAGCCGCCGCGGCGCCATCTCTCTGCTGTCACGGCTGACCTCGCTGAGTCTGGATCTCACCGAGAAATCGGTCGTCGGCCGTATGCCGGAAGAGAATCGGATTGCGCTCGAACGCCTGTTCAAGTCCGACCTGGGCTTCGACGACATTCCGCCCGGTTTCGGTCTTCTCGAGAGCAGTCCGGAATTGTTCGACGGCCAGATCCGTTCCATCGAGAAGGCAGTCGCCGTGTTGCCGCGCGATCGTTGGATGAGTATTGGACTAGTGGTCGGGCGTCTGACGGGCTGCGACTACTTTGCGGTGAATTGCGCCGCATGGCTCGGCCAGCGCGGTATTGATGCCGATCATGTGATCGCGGCTAGCGAAGGGGCTACGACGCCTCTATCGGAAGCCGAAGAACGATGCCTGCGGTTTACGCGTGATCTCACACTGCACTCGCACACCATTCGCGAAGACAGAATTCATGCGCTTCGTAAGGTTGGGTTTTCCGACGGCGGCATCCTCGATCTCGCCTACGCAGGCGGGATATTCAACGGGATGGCGCGTCTGACGCGTGCGCTCGAACCCTTAGAACGCATCCATCATCGCGCTTGCGCTTGATTCGGCTCGTCGGTGATGAGAGCAACAGTGCCCGGGCGTGATCGCATTTGCGTACGTGCGATGTGCCGAGTGTCAAAGCTCAATGCTCGGCCGCGAAGATTTTATGCTTTTTGAACGCAACAACTCGTCGTCGTTATATAATGGATCGACGAACGACCGACGGCTGCACGGGCGGCGACAGGTCATAACCGCGCTGCAAATAGGTGTGGATGGGGGTTCGCAACGGTGACGAACACAGAGGCTCCTCAGTTATCGGGTAAGGTATTTCGCTTCTTGTCGGCGATGCATCCGGCACTCTCGAAGGCCGAGCGTAAACGATACGCCGGCTTCGATCCGGATCAGTGGTATCCCTGGACACAGGAAGTGTCCTCGGAATTTACCGATCTGATGCGCCGCTCTCCGCGAGATACCAGCTTCGCGCGCGGTTTTGCGTATGTCGCGCAGCGCGCGGTTCCCGAAGGCAACTACATTCCAACTACTGCTCTTTTGCAGAACCTCGCGAAACTTCCGGCGGCTTTCCGCAGCCCTGATGGCACCGGATTCGTTGCTGCCGTAGACAGCCCCGGACATGCGACCGTCCGCTACGGCGGAATGCCCGGTTTCGCCAACGTCTGCATCGCGATTCAAGGCGAGCTGACACAGAGATTGCAGGCCTCGGGTGCGCAGAGTGTCGTCGTGAAGCACGGCGCGAACTGCCGCGTGAATGGCGCTGAGACATGTGATTTTGAGATCGAATGGACGGGCGAAGCACCGCCCCCGGATACTACACCGGTGAATATACGCGAGATGGTAGGCGACGAAGGTGAGGAGCAGTCCGCGGCGGCACCCGCGGCGAGCACGGGCGCAGGTGCGCCCGCGCAGCAGGCGGCTGCCGCGCAAGCACACGCGTCGCAGCCCGTTGCTGCGGAGAAGCCGGCGAAGGCCGAAAAGATCTCAGCAGCCGCTCAGCCTGCCGCCCGCGATGCATCACTCGGCAGTGCCGGCGATCTTGCCAGTATCGATGCCGGCGATAGCGGCGACGAGCTGTTTCTCCAGTTGCGCAAGCGACTCGCGGAGGCCGACCGTCAGGAACGTCTCTACGCGGAGGCTCGCCAGGAGATCGACAAGCTACGCGTGGAACTGTCGAGCGTGCGTGCTCAGGCCGAGGCCGACGTCGCACAGGCCCAGAAGGAGCGCTCTGAAGCGCTCGAGGCCGCGGCGAGTCTCAAGAGCCGCATCCGTGAGATTGTAGGCACCGACTAGCCTTATCGGCATTGGCCCGGTCGGACAGAGGCTCACCCGCCATCCGACTGGGCTTTTCTTTGCCATCGCGCCACTGTGGCACGGTGGCTACCCATCCAGAACTTCCTTCCAAGCTTCGTCCGCGTGTTGTGCTGGTTCGTCCGCAGGGAGGCGAGAACGTTGGTTCCGTTTGCCGCGCAATAAAGAACATGGGCGGCGGCGAGCTCTTCGTCGTCGCGCCGGAGTTCGATGACGCAGGCGCGACGCGAATGTCGGTGCATGCGCTCGATGTCTACGAAGCGCGTGTCGAAGTGTCGGATCTGGTGTCGGCGCTCGAAGGCTGTGCGCACGTAATCGGCACCAGCGCGCGCACGGGGGCCTACCATCAGCGGGCCGTCGATATCCGGGAATTGTGTGCTCAGCGGGCGAGTGACGCCTTGGCGCGAGTGGCCGATGCGGAGGCAATGCCGACCGCATTCGTGTTCGGCCCCGAAGATTCCGGTCTCAGCAATGAGGACATCCGTGCGTGTCACGCTCTCGGTTTCATTCCGACGTCTGAAGAATACCTCTCGCTGAATCTCGCGCAGGCGGTGGTTCTGACGCTGTACGAGTTCAGGCGCTCGCTCGCTGACTGTCACGACATGCGAAGTAGCGCGAACGTGGGGCATGGCGACGAATTGCGCGGCCAAACCGATGCGATCCAGATCGAAGCCATGTTCGCGCAACTCGAAGATGCGTTGATGGAGATCGGTTTTCTGTCGCCGGACAATCCCGAGCACATCATGGCGACTCTTCGCGCGATGCTGTCACGTGCGGCGATAGACCCGCGCGAGCTCAGTGTCTTGCGCGGTGTTGCTCGCCAAATTCGATGGTTCGCAGACGGTGGGCGTGAAGTTGCGATCGAGAAGCGACGTCGCGGCGACAAGCTTCGTTAGGAGCTGTGCAGGTAGCTGCGATTGCAGCGAGAAGTTCCGTCGTTGCTTGTCTACGCCCAGGCGGGCGAATAGGGTTTCTCTTAAGATTCCGCTTGCCTTCGCCGCTGTTCGAACGGGGGATTCGGGTCCGGGGGAAACGTCAGCTTGATTAAGTTTGTTCGCATGCTTGGGCGCCGGCCACGCACCTGGCTGGCAGTGCTACTTCTGCTTACGTTGGTGGCCGCAGCCGGGATTCCCCAGGTCCGATTCGATTCTTCGCTCGAATCGCTGACCGTCCCCGACGATCCCGCGCGCGTGTTCTACGCCGAGATGAAAGAGGTGTTCGGCAGCGAAGAGATCGGCGTCGTTCTTCTTCTCGACGACGACATCTACCGGCCCGAGGTGCTCGCCGGCCTGCGAGACCTGACGGATCAGATCGCGCGCCTCGAGGGCGTAGCGAAGGCCGTCAGCCTGGCTACGGCGAAAGATCCTGCTGCCGACGTACTGACGCCGCCACCGCTTCTGCCGCGCGGGCTGTTGAACGCGAGCACATCCGCGAAGCTGCGCGAGCGGGTCGCCGCGAATCCCATCTACGTGCCCCATCTCGTATCCGCGTCCGGAGATGCGGTGGCGATCAACATCTTCTTCACGCTCGATCCGAAGGGACAGCAGCAAGCTCGCATCGATGAAGAGATCGGCGTGATTCTCGATGGCTACGAGGGGCCTGCCGAGATCTACTACACCGGTATCTCACACATTCGCGTTCAGGCGGTGCGTTCAATGCGCGCCGACTTGCTGCGATTTTTGCCGCTGAGTCTGCTCGGAATGATGGTCGTTCTTTGGCTCGCATTCCGTTCGCTGCGTGCCATCTTCCTACCTTTGGCTTCGATCGCGATCGGCGTGGCCGCACTGTTGGGGACCATGGGCTGGCTGGGCGCGCCCATTACCTTGCCGACGCTTGTATTGCCGACGCTGCTGCTGGTGATCGGCGGATCCTATTCGATCCACGTCACGGGCACGATTCTCGATCTAGGCGGCAAGTCGGGCGAGGACGGCATGCAGGCCACGCTGGCGAACGTGGGACTTCCGATTTCGGTATCGGCACTCACGACGGCAATCGGCTTTGGCTCGCTCGCTCTGCACCCGATCCCCGCGATCGCCAGACTAGGCCTCTTCGCCGTCGCCGGAATCATCATCATGGCGTTGGGCTGTCTGTTCGGACTACCGCTGGCGTTCTTCGCCCTGCCTGAGCGAGTGAGGCCGTCGACTGCCGCTGTCGCCGAAGGCGGCGAGAAGCCGTGGATCGATCGGCTGGCTACCAAGATCGCGGAAGTGGGTGTGGACCGGCGCCGTTCCGTCTTCTTTGTTGTCATCGTACTTGGTGGTCTTGCGCTCGCAGGCTCGGCGCGCATTCAGGTCGATACCGACTTTCTCAGTGCGTTCCGCGAGGACTCCGACGTGGCGGTCGCGAACCGCATGGTCAGCGAGAAACTTGCCGGCGCAAATCCCGTGAGCATCGTTATTACGGCGCCGGTGGCGAATTATTTCAGATCGATCGTGCCCCTGCGCCAGGTGAAAGAGTTCCAGGACTTTGTCGAAGGATTCGACGAAGTCGATGCGACCATCTCGTTGATCGACTACCTCGAAGAGCTCGACCTCGGTCTACAGGCAGCCGGCGAAGGTGACTTCACGGTCGATGAGAAGGGCGAACTGGTAGAGCACGGCGCTGCGCCTAGCTTTTGGGACTCGCCCAAGGAGCAGCTCCCCGAGATATTTGAACTCGTTTCGCTCAGTCCGGCGACATTTTCAGGTGTGATCGACAGTGAGTTCAAGCGACTTCGCATCACGGTGCGAACGAACGTGAGCGGCTCACTAGCGATCAAGAAACTCGTCGCCGACATGATGGCCTACGCCGGCGCGGTCTTCCCACTGGGCGTCGAGGTTCGGCCAACCGGTAATCCGGTGGTCGTTGCCGAGGTCTCCGACCGCGTGCTCAGCGGACAGATCGAAAGTCTCTTATTAGCCTTCGCCGTCATCCTCTGCGTTCTGACCGTACTGTTCCTTTCGCTTCGCGTGGGCGTCGCCGCGATGCTCCCCAACGTTTTGCCGGTACTCATTTTCTTCGGTGTCATGGGTTGGTCAGGTGTCCAGCTGAACATCGCGACCAGCATTATCGCTGCGGTAGCTCTGGGGATCGCCGTAGACGATACGATCCACTACATGGCGCACTTGGCGCGTGTCGTGAAGACGGCGCCGAACCAGCGTGAGGCATTGCTGCTCACCATGGACGAAGTCGGTCGTCCGGTCATTGCGACGTCATTCACGTTAACCGCCGGCTTTCTCGTGATGCTGTTGTCAGACTTCGCGCTCATCAGTCAGTTCGGCTGGCTCTCGGCGATGACCATGCTGACGGCAATGGCGGCCAATCTGATTCTGTTGCCGGCGCTACTGGCGAACGTACCGGTCATCAGCGTTTGGGATCTGGTGGCGAAGAGCCTCGGTCCGAGTCCGCAGAAGACGATCTCCTTGTTCCACGGCCTCAACGGCCTCGCGGTTCGTCTGATCGTCTTGATGGGAACGTTGCGATCGTTCGAAGACGAGGAGCCGATCGTCAAGCGAGGCGATCCCGGACGAGAGATGTATCTAGTCCTCGAAGGCGAAGCGCAGGTTCGTGGAACCGATGGTGAGACCGTGCTCGCGACGTTGCGGCGCGGCGATGTGTTGGGAGAGATGGCGTTGCTGAGAAGTGCCGTCCGTTCGGCGGATGTCGTGGCCACGGGCGCGGTTGAAGTCCTGGTCATTGACGAGGACTTCCTGCGTCGTTTGCGCGGACGGTACCCACGATTCGCCTCGCGGTTTTTCCTGAATATCGCGAGAATTTTGAGCGATCGACTAGAAGACGCGAATCGGCGTCTTGGCGCCTTCAACTGAGCGTCTTTTTGATTCCACCCGGAAGCCGCGCAATATAGACCCCCTAGCGCGTCCGACTTCACGAGGGCACGCGACATTACAAGAGGAGACTCCGACTAGACGTGGCCACTATCACGAAGAAACGCGGCAACTATCTCGAAGATTTCAGGCTGGGGCAGGTCTTTCGCCACAAGGGCGGCAAGACGATTAACGAAGGCCTCTTCAACGCATTCACCGATTTTTCGATGACCACCAATCCGCTCCACAAGAATGTGGAGTACTGCAAGTTGCACGGATTCGACGGTCTGGTCGTTCCCCCTGGGCTCGTCATGAACGTCGCCTTCTCGCAGACGGTCGAAGATATTAGCGAGAACGCGCGCGCCAACCTCGAGTACATCAACATGCGATTCGGCGCGCCTGTTTACGTTGGCGACACGCTCGAGGCCGAGACGACTATCGTCGGTGTGAAGCCTTCCTCGAAGGACAACGATCGCGGCGTCGTGCACGTGAGTTCCGTCGGTCGTAAGCAGGATGGTTCCGTCGTCATCGCATTCGAGCGCAAAGTACAGATCTGGAAGAACGACGTGAACGCGAAGGTCGAGGATGCTGCCGCCGAAGACAAGCCGGCCGTCGATTGCGTGCTACAGGTTCCGGCCTACGACCGTGCGCGAGCCTATGCGGCCAAGGCGCATCTCTCGAATCCGGATACCTACTTCGAGGATTTCACCGCAGGCGATGTCTTCGAACATTCGCGCGGTCGGCTGGTGACCGAAGAGCACATCGCGCTTACAGGCCAACTCGACAACACGTCGCAGGTTCACTGCAACCAGCACCTGATCGATCAGAATCCGAAGAAGTATATCGGCGGCAGGTTGATCGTGTACGGGGGCGTGCCTTTCAATCTGTGTCTCGGAATCTCTTGCCCCGATATTGGCGATAACTCTCCGGGAGACATTGTCTACACCACCGGCCGACACGTCGGCCCCGTGTTCGCCGGCGACACCGTGTTCGCCGGCACAGAAGTACGCGAGACGCGTGATTTCGCGGGCCGTGAGGATCTCGGCGTGGTTGCGGTCACATTGCGTGGCCACAAGTTCCGCAAGCCGAAAGACGACGAAGAAGGGCCGCAGAAGGTCGATATCTTCTATCTCGAACGCGAGGTTGCGGTGCGCCGCAGGAGCCATTACGCGTCGTGACGCTCGCTGAGCTGGTTGCCTCCCGAGCCGACGAGATGGGCGAGTACCACGGTGTTGGGACCGCCGCGAGCTTCGGCGATTCCAGTGCGGAGTGGGCGGCGCTCGACGGCGCTGTTGCGCTCATCGATCGTTCTCATCGTCGCATCATTCATGCGCACGGCGATGAACGCCACGAGTATCTTCAAGGGCAACTCAGCAATCAGATCGTCGGACTACCGGATGGCGGTGGCTGCGGCGGCTTACTGCTGAACGCGCAAGGTCGCGTGCTGTCGATCCTGGCGGTCTACAATCGCGGTGAGACGCTCGACCTCGTTGTCGATGCCGATCTCGAGGACGCTACGAAAGAACGCCTCGATCAGTTTCTCGTTGCAGATGACGTCGAATTCGAGCCGCCAACCGACGCGATCGTCATTCAGGTAGCAGTTGCCGGGCCGAAAGCGTCCAAGCTCTTGTCTGACCTCGGACTGAATGTGCCGGACGCGGCTGACTCGCCCGGCGTGCCCGCCTTGCGATGGACTGTCACGAGCGGGCGACTCGCCGAGATCGACGTGGTCGTCTACTCGCGCGGTGATCTCCGCGTACCGGTCTACGAGATCGCGGCAGCCGACGGCGTGGCACTGTGGCAGCTGTTGCAGGCGCATGGCGCCGTTCCCTGTGGATACCAAGCGGTCGAGGTCGCGCGGCTCGAGAGCGGTACCGCACGCTTCGGCGTCGATGTGGGCCCCGATAGGATCGCGATGGAAGCGCGCTTGGAATGGGCCATCCATTTCGCCAAAGGCTGTTACGTCGGCCAAGAAGTGATCGAGCGTGCGGTCAGTCGCGGCCGATTGAATCGCGTGCTCTGCCTGCTGGAGGTGGAGGGCGTCGTTGCGCTCGGCGCTCAGGTGGAAGGCGCGGGTGAGAAGGACGTCGTGACGAGCTTGGCGCGCTCCCCGAAGTATGGCCAGGTCGCGCTGGCCTATGTCGATCGCGACCGATCGGTGGCCGGTGTCAGGCTGCATGTCGGCGGCGTTCCCGCACGCGTTCTCGAATGGCCTCGACGCGAGGTGCTGGCCGGCCGCTGAGCCGCAGTCGGTCATGTCGTCAATGTCGGGCGGTCACGCCAAGGCCCGCTGGTTCGTCCGGGGCGATGTCGACGGCTTCTTCGGTCTGGCGATCGACAATCTGATTCAGCTACTCGTCATCGGTGCGTTGTTGCGCGGCGTACTGGGGTTCGACTCTCAACTCATTCTCGGTCGCGTTCTACCCGGTGCGGCAGTCTCGGTTCTGCTCGGCAATCTATTCTACGCTTGGCAGGCCAAGCGGCTCGCCGATGCCACCGGGCGCGACGATGTGACCGCGCTTCCGTACGGCATCAACACGGTGAGCCTGTTTGCGTTCGTGTTTCTCGTCATGTTGCCGGCGAAACTTGCGGCGCAGTCCGCGGGTGCGGACGCGGAGCAGGCCGCGTTGGTAGCATGGCGCGCCGGCCTCGTCGCCTGTTTCGGCAGTGCCTTGATCGAGATCGCCGGATCGTTTCTGGCACCCTGGATTCGGCGCCAGACTCCGCGTGCGGCACTCCTGTCGGGACTGGCCGGTATCGCGGTGTCCTTCATTGCGCTCTCGTTCTTCTACAAAACCTTCGGTTCGCCGATCGTGGGCATCACGACACTGGGAATCGTGCTCGTCTGCTATTTCGGCGGCGTGCAGTTCCGCGGTGGCATACCGGGCGGTCTCGTGGCCGTCGCCGCAGGTACGTTGTTGGCGTGGACTACCGGACTGGTATCGACCGATCCCGCGGCCTGGGCGGACGCGAGAGCGTCGGTCGGGTTGACGTTGCCGGTTCCCGTCCTGGACGAACTGTGGGCGGCCGTCACCGGTGGCAATGCGGCAGCGTATTTATCGGTCATCGTACCGATGGGCATCGTCAACGTGGTCGGGTCGCTGCAGAATCTCGAGAGCGCCGAGGCCGCGGGCGACTCCTTCGAGACGCGCAGCTCACTCATCGTCAATGGTCTCGGTTCTCTCGCCGCCGCCGTGTTCGGCAGCTGCTTTCCAACGACGTTGTATATCGGTCATCCCGGTTGGAAGGGGCTGGGCGCACGCGTCGGATACTCGGTTCTCAACGGCCTGTTCATCTCGATCATTTGTCTGACCGGCTCGGTCGCGCTGATCGCTCTCGCGGTTCCCATGGAAGCGGGGTTGGCCATCGTTTTGTGGATCGGTGTGATCATCGTTGCGCAGGCGTTCGAAGCAACGCCCGCCAGGCACGCTCCGGCCGTCGCTATGGGCTTGCTGCCCGGGATAGCCGCCTGGGGCACCTTCATGCTCAAGCAAGGCCTGCGCGCCGGCGGTGTGGGAACGCCGGACGGCCCCGTATTCTCAGCTGAGCTCGAGCCGATGATCGATGCGCTCGATATTTCCGCACGCGGCGCATTTTCGGTGGAACAAGGTTTTCTGTTCACCGCCATGATTCTTGCTGCGGTGACGGCGGAGATTATCGAGCGACGATTTCGCGTGGCGGCGCTCTGGTGCTTTATTGCGTCCGGCCTGACCTGGTTCGGCCTCATGCACGCGTATGCGTGGACGCCGGGCGACACGGTCATCGATGTCGGGTTCGGCGTTGCGCTCGAGTGGAGCGCCGCTTACATGATCGCCGGCGGATTCCTCGTCCTGGTTCCTTGGCTTACGGTCCCTGAGCAGCGCAGGCATGTCTGAGACCGAACCGACAGTCGCCGTCTTCGCATACGGTTCCAATCTTTGCGTCCCGCGTATTGCTGCGCGGGTCGAGAGGGTGGCGGCCATCGCGGTCGGTACCGTGCGCGGCTACGAATTGCGCTTCAACAAAAAGAGCCGTGATGGATCGGCAAAGGCGAACGCGCATCGCACCGGCTGCGTCGATGATCGCGTTTGGGGCGTCGTCTATTCGCTGAGCGTCGCGGACAAGCGCCGACTCGATCGCTTCGAGGGTCTCGGGCGCGAGTACTTCGAGACCGAGGTCGAGATCGAGAGCCGCGACGCTACGATCATTCGCGCGTGGCTGTACCGCGCAAATTCGGAACGCATCGTCACCGACCTCTCTCCATACGACTGGTATCACCGTTTCTGTGTCGAGGGTGCGCGTCATCACGGTCTTCCGCAGGACTACATCGATGCACTCGCGAGTGTTCGGGCGGTCGCGGACCCTGATGTCGATCGCCACGAGCGAGAGCTATCAGTCCTCAACACAATTCGTTGAACGACGCGGTTTCGTAAGGCCATCCTTCGAGGCATGATGCCGCCATGGCGAGCTTGAAGAGCGGGCGTCAAGCCAATCAAGCAAATCGGGCGAGCCGAATCGTCTCGTTGCTCCCTAGCGCGACTGAGATCGTTGCCTGTCTAGGCCTCGGCGAGCGGCTGGTTGGACGGTCGCACGAGTGCGATTTTCCCGCCGGTGTTGCCGAGCTACCCGTGTGTACGGCTGCGCGTTTTTCAACCGATGCGACGAGTGCGGCCATCGATCGCAGCGTGAAAGAGCTTCTCGCGCAGGCACTCTCGATTTATTCGATAGATGAAGTGGTTCTGTCTTCGCTCGAACCCGATCTGATCGTCACCCAGTCTCAGTGTGAGGTTTGCGCTGTGAGCCTCGCAGACGTCGAATTGGCAACGCAGAGAGCACTCGGATCCAGCGTACGCATCGTGTCGTTGGCTGCAGAAGATCTCGAAGGGACGTTTGCGGATATTGAGACGGTGGCGCACGCCGCAGGCGTGGGTGAGGTGGGTGGATCGGTCGTCGCGGGGTTGCGTGCGCGTGTGTCGGAGATCGAGCGTCGGGTTGCGCAGCGAACGACCGAGCGTCCCTCGACTCTTTGTATCGAATGGCTCGACCCTTTGATGTCGGCGGGTAACTGGATGCCCGAGATCGTCGACGCGGCCGGTGGCCGTGCGTTGTTGGCACACGCAGGCGTGACTTCGCCATGGATCGAGTGGGCACAGGTGACGTCGGATGAGCCCGACGTCATCGTCGTCCTACCGTGCGGATTCGGGATTGCGCGAGCGCGTGAAGAGATCGGGCTCCTGACATCGCGACCGGGTTGGTCCGACCTTGCTGCGGTTCGCGCCGGTCGTGTCTTCCTCACCGACGGCAATCAGTACTTCAATCGGCCCGGTCCGCGTATCGTCGACTCTATCGAGATCATGGCGGAGCTGCTGCATCCGAGCGAATTCGACTTCGGCCACGAGGGGCGCGGCTGGGAAGCGCTCTGACCTGTTGTTCGGCGCGAGCCATTCGGCCGATGCCACGCGCTCTCGGACCGCAGGCCGTTGCGCGTCTCGCAGTTCGATGATTCAAACGGCACGTGCCTGAAACTCTGAACGTCATGCTCACGCTGGCCGCTTTCGGAACGGCGGCGATATCGGCCGTCGTGGGGATGGGCGGCGGCGTGACACTACTTGCGGTGATGGCGGCTGCACTGCCTGCGCCGATCGTAGTTCCTGTGCACGGGCTCGTTCAGCTGACGTCGAACGGCACTCGCACGTTGCTGTTCCTCAAGCACGTACATTGGGGAATCTTCGCGTACTACGTCATCCCGGCAATCATTGGGGTGTCCATCGGTGCCCGCCTCTATGTCGGGAGCGAGCTTCCCTGGTTCAAGCCCGCAGTCGGTGTGTTCATCCTCATTTACCTGGCCACGCTGGGGCGTGTGCCGCATTTGCGCCGATTGCCGATCTCCATGTTCGCGCCGCTAGGGTTTGTGGTGGGTGCATTCGCGTCTCTGATCGGGGCCACCGGGCCTTTGATTGCACCGTTCTTCCTGCGCGACGACCTCGATCGCCAGCAGGTGATCGCTACCAAAGCGATCGTGCAGATCGCCGTTCACTTGACGAAACTGCCGGCCTTTTTTCTGCTTGGCTTCAATTATTTCGAACATGTCGACCTAGTCGTCCCACTCATGGCGGCTGCGGTTCTGGGGACGATGTTCGGCAAGCGCTACTTGTCGCGAATCTCGAACGAGACGTTCAGATTGCTGTTTACCGGCGTGCTGGTCGTGATCGCGTCGTATCTGATTGCTTCGCCGCTGCTCGGGAACTAGCTGACGGCACGCGTCGAAGACCGGCTGGTCTTGGCCGCCGCCGCCGCGAGCGCACCCGCGCGGGTATGTGGCGCCGATTGGGCCAGACGCGCGAGCTCATCGAGATCATCCGGCGTGTCGATGTCGAGTTCGAAGCTTCTTGCGCGCACGAGGATGGGCTCGATGCCGGCATCAGCGCAAGCGCCGCGATGTGCAGCCAGGCTTGCCCCCTCGAAGTGCGGCGCGATGATTGTCGGTGGCGACAGGACGAGACCGTTCGTGCCGGTACCGGTGCCGGATGGCACGAGCACTACCGGATGTTGCGCCGTAGCGGCCCGCAGGACTTGGTCGATCTCGGCGGCTGCAAGCAGCGGAACGTCTCCGGGGACGGTCAGCAGCTTCGTCACGCCTTCGTGCGCGAGAATATGCGCCGCTTGCTCGACCGCAGAGTTCAGGCCGCTTGGAGCACTCTCACGAATGACCTGAGCGCCCGCGGCCGTTGCACGCTCGAGCAGCTCTTCGTCCGAGCTGATCACGACCACGCGGTCTATCGACTGCGCGCTGGAGAGCGCGTCGATCATGTCGGCGAGCATTGCGAGCGCGAGCGCCTCGCGTTGCTCCACGGTCAAGCGATTCGCCAGTCGTTTCTTGGCGCCGACTAGCGAGCGGACCGGGACGAGCGCGGCATTCATGGCGCGGACGTTACGGCACACTCAAACCCCTGTAAAGCATGCAATGTCGGGGTCTTGCCCGATTTTGCCCGCATGCAGGGCATGAGGTATAAGCGGCGCGTCGGCTCGCCGTCCGATCCGCGGACAGGCGCGGGCGAACGCGGGCGAACGCGGGCGAACAACGAATACGGAGTGCTCATGCGAGTCATTGCGGGTACATGGCGAGGCCGGAAGTTGGCTGCCGTGCCCGGTACCGGCACGAGGCCCACTGCTGATCGAGTCAAAGAGGCCATATTCAGTCGGCTCGAGAGCCGCTACTCGGTGGAGGGAGCGAATGTTCTCGATCTATATGCAGGAACAGGCGCGTTGGGCATCGAAGCCCTCAGCCGAGGCGCCGCTACGCTAGTGAGCGTGGAGCGTAGCAAGCGGGCTGCAGGCATACTGAGCGATAATCTGGAGACCTGTGGTGCGAGCGATCAATCGGAGATACGCATCGGTGACGTAGCACGCATACTCAGTGCCCTACACGCCGACGGCGCGCGTTTCGACGGTGTACTGATCGATCCGCCCTACGACGAAGGCCTTGCAGAGCGCGCTTTGGCGTCGCTGGCCGAATTCGACATGATCGCTGATGGCGGCTGGGCCGTAGCAGAGACCGCGCGCGGCGAGCAGCTTCCGATCGCGGTCGGACGGTTGCACCGAGTGCGGGACGATCTCTACGGGGATACGAAAGTGACGCTGTACGAGAACCGAGAGGCGGGAGGTTCCTGAGGCCATGACCGGCAAACGTGCGATATATCCGGGTTCGTTCGATCCGATTACCAAGGGGCATCTCGACATTATCAAGCGAGCGCTGACGATGTTCGAGCACGTGCGAATCGCCGTGGCCCACAATCCCGACAAGCCGAGCGGGCTCTTTACGCCTACGGAACGCTGCGACATGATTCGCGAGACGGTCGCCGATCTCGGGGACACTGTGTCGGTGGATGCATTCCACGGACTTCTGGTCAGCTATGCGCAAGAGGTCGGTGCCGGGACGATCGTGCGTGGTCTGAGAGCGGTTGCAGACTTCGATTACGAATTTCAGATGACTTTAATGAACAGACACCTCGCTGACGACGTCGAAACGGTGTTCCTCATGGCCGACAAGTCACACTTCTACACCAGCTCGAGCCTCGTCAAGGAGGTCTGCGCGTTCGGAGGTGACATCACACCATTCGTTCCCGCGCTGGTGGCGGAGCGATTGGCGGCCAAATTCGCCAAATCCGGGAGCTGAGCGCAATGGAACTTGCGGGTCGACTAGCACGCATCAAACCTTCTTCCACCCTCGCCGTTACTGCGAAAGTGCTCGAACTAAAGGCCGCCGGGAAGCAGGTGATAGGCTTCGCTGCCGGTGAGCCCGACTTCGATACTTGGCCACACGTGTGCGATGCGGCGCGCGCCTCGATCGCGCGCGGAGACTTTCGCTACACGGCCGTCGGCGGTACGCCCGAACTCAAGAACGCCATCCTCACGAAGCTCGCGCGCGACAACGGCCTCGAGTACGAGGCCTCGCAGGTGATCGCGTCGTGCGGTGGAAAACACTCTCTGTATAACGCCCTGCAGTCGGTCGTCGATCCCGGCGACGAAGTCCTGATCATTGGACCGTACTGGGTCAGTTACATTGATTTGACCGTGATGGCCGAGGGAGTTCCGAAGGTCGTGATGGCTCGTGAGGAGGCCGGCTTCAAGCTCACGGCCGCGCAGCTCGACGCGGCTATCGGTCCCAAGACCAAACTCGTGATCATCAATAGTCCGTCGAATCCCACTGGTGCGGCCTATACCGAGGAAGAGCTGAGCGGGCTGGGGAAGGTGCTCGCCAAACACGACGTCTGGGTTCTTACCGACGATGTCTATGAGTTCGTTCGCTACGACGGTGAACGTCCAAGGCACCTCGCCGCGATCGAGCCGTCACTCGCCGGGCGCACGTTGGTCGTGAATTCGGTATCGAAGACGTACGCGATGACCGGTTGGCGTATCGGTTACACTGCGGGGCCCGCAGAGGTGATCAAGGCGATGGCGACGATTCAGGGCCAGTCGACGTCCAACCCATCGTCGATTGCGCAAGCCGCGGCCGCGGCCGCGCTCAGCGGCGATCAGAGTCGTCTCGGTCCCATGGTCGAAGAGTTTCAGCACCGTCGCGACTATATCTGTGAGCGGATCAACGCGATCGACGGTCTGTCGGTAGCCGTGCCGCAAGGTGCGTTTTACGTATTCGTGAACGCGAAGGGAGCGATTGAGCGAGGCGGCTTCAAGACGGCCGATGAACTCGCGCTCGCCATTCTCGAGAACGCTCTGGTCGGGTTGGTCGGCGGGACGGATTTCGGCTCGTCGGAGCACTTCCGGATATCCTACGCTACGTCGCTCGATCAGATCGAGCGGGGCATGGACAACATCGAGAACTGGCTCGCGAGCCTCTAGTAGTTTTCTTCGCGCTGGAGGCTCAGTAGTATCTCGCAGACGGCCGGTCCTCGACCGCGCCGTCGATGGCGGCGTTCATTGATGAAATGCGCGATTCTCGAGAGACCAGGCACAATTCGCGTTGACTGCGTTCCCGACCCGCAGCCGGGCGACGGCGATGTCGTCGTCAGGGTGCAGGCTGCGCTCACGTGTGGAACGGATCTCAAGGCATACCGGCGCGGGCATCCGAAGATGCCGTGTCCCACTCCGTTCGGTCACGAGTTCGCGGGCGACATCGTAGAAGTCGGTCGTGGTGTCGATGGCTTTGCGATCGGGGACGCCGTCATGTCGGCCAACACCGGCCCTTGCGGCGCCTGCTTCTTCTGCATCCGATCTCAAGAGAATCTCTGCGAATCGATCATGGACGAGATGATTCTCGGCGCCTACGCGCAATACGTGCGCGTCCCGGCACGGGTCGTGCGAGCGAACGTCTACCGTAAGCCGACGCATCTGCCTTTCGAGCAGGCCGCACTGCTCGAGCCGCTGTCATCCGTGTGCTTCGGTGCAGCCCTGCTGACGCCGGAGCTGCGCCGTAGCGACTCTACGGCACTCATCATTGGTGCGGGTCCGATCGCTTTGCTGTGGCTCGCGGTGCTGCGCGAGGCGGGCATTGGTCGTGTGATAGTAGCCGGGCGTCGCCGACCCAGACTCGACGTCGCTCGTTCTCTCGGTGCCGATGCGGTCATAGGCGAAGGTGAGGATATCTCCGCAGTCGTCGGCGATGCGACCCAGGGCCGAGGCGCCGACGTGGTCATCGAATGCACGGGCGATCCGGACGTCTGGTCGAAGGCGCCCGCCTATGCCCGCAAGGGCGGGATGGTCGTACTATTCGGCGGCTGTAAGCAAGGCACGAGCGTCCAATTAGACACGTACGCATTGCACTACGATGGCATTCGTATCGTCAGTCCGTTTCATTTTCGTCCGATCGATGTTGCGGACGCATTTCGATTGCTTGACGTATCGACCTTCGATTGGTCGAGTTTCATCACTTCGCAAGCGCCGCTCGACGACATTGCGGATGTGTTTGTCCGCCTCGAAAGCGGGCAGGACATAAAGTGTGCAGTACTGCCGCACGAGAGCGTGAGATCGATGGAGGAACCTGAATCTTGCGTGTAGCCAGGCTCTATAAGATTGACGACATTCGCGTCGAGGAAGACGCGATTCCGCAGGTCGGTCCCGGCGAAGCGCTCGTGCGGACGCACGTTTGCGGGATCTGTACCGGCGACATCATGGGCTGGTACATGGAGCGCAAGGCGCCTCTGGTTTTCGGGCACGAACCTGCGGGCGAGATCGTTTCGCTTGGCGACGCCGGAGACCGTGCCGACGGTCTTTCGACCGGCGATCGTGTGTTTGTTCATCATCATGCACCCTGCGGTACCTGTCGGCTGTGTCAGCGCGGCCTGTACGTCCATTGCAAGACCTGGCGTAGTACCGGGCTTCGACCGGGCGGAATGTCGGAGTACTTCGTCGTTCCGCGTGAGAATCTAGCGACGGATACGCTCAGGCTGCCCGACGATGTCAGCTACGAGGACGGTAGCCTGATAGAGCCTACTGCGTGTGTGGTGAAGTCGCTTCGTCGCGCCAACGTACGCGACGGCGACGTCGTAGCAGTGATCGGGGTGGGCATCATGGGGCAATTGCACGTTGCGCTGGCTGCGGCCGCCGGGGCTCGTGTGATCGCGATCGACCGCGTGCCGTTCCGGCTGCAGCGTGCGAGAGAAATCGGTGCGGATGCGATCGTGAACGTCGATGAGACGAACCTTCGCGACGCCATCGCCGAGCTCACCGACGGTGCGATGGCCGATGTCGTCATCGTAGGCCCGGGCTCGGTTGAAGCGATGCAGACCGGCGTCGAGATCGCCGGTGCGGGCGCGCGCGTGGTCTTGTTCACCACGGGGACTCCGGAGGCTCAGCTGACGCTTTCGCCATTCAAGCTGTACTTCGACGAGATCTCGTTGATCCCGAGTTATTCGTGCGGGCCGGACGATACGCGAGAGGCGCTAGAGCTGATTCGCAGCGGGACCGTTCCGGGAGACAAGCTTGTCACCCATCGCTTCCCGCTCGATCAGATCGATCGAGCGATGGAAGCGGCGGCTGACGTCAACAGGGCACTGAAGACGGTGATTGTCTTCGACTAGCGGCCCTGTCGATCATTACTTCTGCATCGTCTTGTTGAAGATGACTTCCGATTTCTCGGCGGCTACTTCAGCGCGTTTGGCGGCTTCTTCCGCGCGGACGGCGGCGCCTTCCATACGGTCGGTGTCGGTGTGGCCCATGTCGGTGTTCTGCTTCGTGCTGCAGGCGCTGAGCGCCAGTCCCGCAATAAGGCATGCGGTGAAAACCCTTATGATCATTCGAAATCCTCCCTCACAGTTGATCGATTCTTCGTACAAGCCTGGCATAGAGGGTACGGGTTCGCAATCTTACCGATCGCTCACCGATCGGATCGGCCGCTGAGCCGATAGACGCAAAACACGTTCAGGCCGATGATGATGGCCCACGACAATGCCATGAATACGAGCCCTCCAGCCGTCATTGCGCGTCTTCCCGCCCAAGTGAGGTCCAGCCGGACGATGCGGCTCGGACGAGAGCAAATACACCAATCAACAGTGCAACGATCATGACGCGGGCAGCGATGATGTAAGGGCGCGATTCTGCAGCGACACCCTCCATCGCCAGCTTGGCCGGGAACTCCGTCACAGCCCACCAGCCGAGGATCGCGGCCAGAAAGGTAGGGGTGACGAACTTGATCACGACTCGAAAGAACCTGGGCGGAGCGATCGCCGCACCTCTTTCTATTTCGCGCCAGCCGCGGTCCAGGCCGAACACCCATCCGAAGATAACGATCTCCGCGAGTGCGAAGACCACCAGCGCGACTGCGCCGACCCAGTAGTCGAGTTCGTCCAGAAAGCCGTGGCGCTGGCAGAAGATGACCGGTTGCGTGAGCACGAACATCACAACGCTGAGGTACGCGACGGCCCGGCGCCGCGACAGACCCCATGATTCCTGCGCCAGTGCGATCATCGGTTGGGCCATGGCAACAGCAGAAGTGATTCCTCCGAAAAAGAGTAGAGCGAACCACAACGCGCCGAGTAGATTACCTGCGGGCACTCGCTGGAATATTACCGGCATGGCCTGAAAGCCGAGGTCGAACCCGCCGCCCCGCGCGATGTCTTCGGTTCCGCTGATGCCGAAGAACGCGACTGCGGCCGTTAGAGCAATCGTCCCGCCGAGTACGACTTCGGCCAGCTCATTGATTCCGACCGTGGCCATTCCCGTCAGTGCGATGTCGTCGTTCTCGTGCAGATAGCTGACGTAGGTGTGGATGATTCCCCAGCCGACCGACAGTGTGAAGAAGATTTGCCCGGCCGCCGCAATCCAGACGCTGGCGTCGCCGAGGCTCGAGAAATCAGGATTCCAAACGAATCCCAGACCGTTTGAAACGGTCCGCTCGGGGAAGGCCGCGTCGGGCGTGCCGAGCGTGAGTACACGCACGACCAATACGGCGCCGATGACGAAGAGCAGCGGGATTGCAGTCTTGGCGAGGCGCTCGATGCCCTTTGCAACGCCGCCGAGTAGCACCGCTATCGTGATTCCAAGGGTTGCAAGGTAGGCGGCGTACGCCGTAGCTAGCGAAGCGAAGTGCTCATTGGTCGAGACACCTTGGAACCCCTTCAGGAACGAGCCCATCTCTGCGCGTGTGATGAGTCCTTCGTAGCTGCCCGCGATCGAGAACAAGCTGAAGGCCAGACACCAAGAGGTTATGTAGCTGTAGTAGAGCACGATGGTGAAAGGGATGAAGAGGCCGAGCGCGCCGACATATTTCGCAGCGGGGTGATCCCATAGAAGTGCGATCATGCCGGCGGCGTGGCCGTGGCCGTGTTTGCCGCCCAATCGTCCGATCGAGCACTCGACCCACATCATCGGAATCCCGATCACGAGTAGTGCGAAGAAGTACGGGATCATGAAGGCGCCGCCGCCGTTCTGTGCTGCTTGGACGGGGAAGCGCAGGAAGTTCCCCAGGCCGATCGCGTTACCGGCCAGGGCGAGAATGAGGCCGGTCTTCGTGGCCCAGCGTTGGCGACTGCTCATATCTGGGTAGTGACTACTGCCGTAGCGGCTCGAAGCGGGTCCGGATAGTATTCGTCATGGTAGCGGCTCGCCTCTCGGGAGCGCAACCGATCTAGATGATGTCGCCCGATCCCCAAACAACAGGTTCGCCGATGCGTATGCGCCCGGGCCTCCTGTTGCTGTTGCCTGGTATCTTGGCGGCCGTTCTTTATTGGCCGACGCTTCAGTTCGGTTTCGTGTTCGATGACCTTTCGCTGATCGGCGAAGATGGGCCGCTGCGGTTGGGCACTACGGTGATGGCGTATCGCCCGCTTCGCCACGTGAGCTATTTGCTCGATTATCGCATCGGTGGCGGTGAGGCTTGGGCCTACCATCTTACGAACATTTGGCTGCATGGCGCCAATGGCATTCTACTCTCCGTGATCGTCGCCCGGCTCGGCGCGAGCATTGGGGCCGCTGTGGCCGCAGGACTCCTTTTCGTTGCGCATCCACTCGGCGCCGAGGCCGCCGCGTACGTTGCCGGACGTCGTGATCTGCTCGCGCTCTTGTTCACGTTGGCCGCGGTGGCGTTGTGGATCACGTCGCGGTCGCGGCCATGGAGGGCAGCGCTAGCGCTGCTTGCGGTGCTTGCGGCGACTCTGTCGAAGGAGAGCGGCCTGATCGCAATCCTCTTATGCGCCACGGCATCGGTCTGCGGTGTTGGTCCGCGGTTCGGGGCCGCGGCCGCGGGGTTGCTCATGACCGCCGGCATCTCGGTGTCGGCGGCCTTGCTATACGGCGCTGTCGGGCCATGGGTTGCGGCCACCGAGCCGGCGGCCATATTGCGAATCGCGGGCTCGCTATCGTCGCACTATGCGGCGTCGCTCGTCATGCCGACGCGTTTGTCGATCGAGTATCCCGAACTCGTGTGTACCAGCGTCTCCTGCCTCAACCTTGCAGGTGCTTCCGCGAGGCTCGGAGTGGCGTGTTTGGTTGCGCTGGTAGCGGCGTCGGTATTGCTCGTTGCACGCGCACGTACCGGCGACATCGCGACGAAAGGTACGGCTTTCTCCATCAGCGGCGTGGCAATCATGTTCGTCGTGCTTTCGTTTTCCATCGGCGCGCACGAACCGGGTGCCGACAGGCATGCCTATCCGCTGGTAGCGCTGTTCGCGGCTGCGATCGTATTGGTGTCGGACGAGTGGTTCTCGCGGTCTCACGGGGGCCTCAGTAGGCGACTTGCGCTCACGACAGGTCTGATTGTGGTTGCGCTGGGAGTGCGAGTGACTGAAGCACGAATCACGGTATGGGAGACCCCCTGGACTCTATGGGGATCGGCGGTCGGTCGTGCGCACGTGTCTGCGCGTGCACATCACAACATGGGCCGACTGTTGGCCGGAGAAGGAGCATACCGCCACGCGCGTCGGCATTTCCGCTCGGCACTCGAGAGTGAGCGCGATTTTTCGCCGTCGTTGGTCGCCCTGGCCGCGCTCGAGTGTGAGCGTGGTCGCTATCGGCGGGCCGTCGAGGGATTCCAGAAGGCGCGCGCCAAGGGCGCGATCGAATCGGAGATCGCCGCCGTCGAGCAGGCCTGCGCCTCCCAGAGGGTCGCAGGTTGAACACGGTTACGGCGGTTTTCTTTTTTGCTGTGCTCAAGCCGTTGATTTCCGGCTACGGCGGAGCGTGGTTTTTCCCCGTAGTCGCGGGTGAGGCCGTCAACGCATCTCTGGCGTTCCTCTGTATTGCTGTTGGACATTGGGCGCTGAAAAAGTTGGCAAAGTCCGATCACGATCCGGCGGAGCGAGTGATGCACGTGGCTACGTTCGCGATACTCTTTGCGGCCTTCGGTAAGGCTTGGCTGGAACCACTGGCCGGGCCGAGCGCTCTGCTCGACATCGACTCGAAGCTCAACCCCGCGTTGATCCTCGTCGGAACCTTCGTCGGGCTCGTCAGCGAGCGGATCACGCGATCGCGCGGCGCAACCGCACGCGCGGCGGCGATTTGGGGAATCGCTGGTTGGTTGTTGGTGGGGCCGCTCGTTGCTTCCGAGTTTGATCACATCGTATCCGACCGAAGGGTCGTAGGAGCCGCGGTATCTACAGGCGGCTTTGCCATGCTGACGGCGCTGATCGGGGTCTTCGGACGGTTGATAGGCGAAGCGTCACTAAAGCGTCTACTCGCCGCGATCGCGGCCGCGTCGATCGTGTTTGCCGGTCTCGGCCCCTCTCCGGTGGGCGACCACGCGCGCGAGGATGCCGATTCGATTCTGCTCATAGTGGTCGACACGTTGCGGGCCGATATGCTGGATGCGCCGAGCGGTGGCGCCGCGCACCCGATGCCGCATCTATCGGAAATCGCGCGACGCGGTATTCGCTTCACGAATGCAGTGTCGCCGTCGCCTTGGACGCTACCGAGCACGACGACCATCATCAGCGGCATGAATCCGTATCGCCACCGTGTCGGAACGATGGCGGGGTCGGTGCCTCTGCGTGGTAAGCCCGATGCGTTTCATTTGGCTCCGACATTGCGTCACGCGGGCTACCAAAGTGCGTATCTCGTGAACAATCCCTACTTGCGCCCATATTACGGTTTCGCCGATGGCACGCTCCTGTTTCGCAGGTACCACCGCACTGCCCATGACGGCACTGCGTTGGCGATGTCTTGGATGAACAGACACGACTTCCGGCCGTTCTTCACGATGTTGCACCTGATGGACCCGCACTGGCCCTATGAGTCGCCGACCGACCTGGGCGATGAGCGTTTGGAGTGCGAAGCCTGCGACGACCTGGCGCGTCTGCAGTATGACCACACGGATGCGGGTACGCGCCGCGAGGTGGAGCGACGCTATCGTGCAGAGGTGAGTTTCACCGACGACGAGATCGGTCGTCTTTACGAACTACTCGACGAGCACGAGATGCTCGAAAGCACCTGGATCATCGTGACGTCGGACCATGGTGAAGAGCTCTGGGACCACGATCGCTTCCTGCATGGTCACACGCTCTTCGATGAGCTTGTTCGCGTTCCGCTGGTAGTCGTGCCTCCTCGCGGCTCCGACGTTACGGGGGGACGCGTCGTGCACAGCCAGGTTCGGCTCGAGGATGTCGCGCCGACGATTCTGGAGATCGCCCTCGGCCCCGATGGACCGGGGCGTGATCGTTCACTCGATGATGGCTCTGTGTCGAAGCTTCCGCTCGACGGCGCTTCTCTGCTCGATTTCTTTCGCGCTGAACCGGGCATGCCCGTCGCTCGCAAGCCGCGTCCGGCGCTGCTGGGATTCGTGCAGGCCGACGGCGTTCAGCGCTACGCGGTACGAGATGGCGACATGAAGCTGATCGTGCAGCGAAAGGGCGTGTATCGTGTCCTGTACGATCTCCTGCGCGACCCATTCGAGACGCGCAACGTTCTCGGCGAGAATTCGGACGCGGTCGGTCGATTGATGGGTGTTCCACGTTCGTTGGGACTGGATCCAGCGGCCGAACCCGCGCGCGTAGAACCATCGTCGGCTCAAGTGGCGCTCGACGCTGATATCACCGAGGAGCTTCGCTCTCTCGGTTACCTCGACTAGCGAGCGCCGGCGTTTGTATTGCCGCCGCCGGTGCCGCCGCCGGTGGCGGGAGCCGGCTTGAGTTTTCCGAGTCGAAATACCGATACCGTCGTCGAGTACGAGTGCGTGGCCCTGGGCATGCGGCGTTCGGTCTGTTCGGGGAGCGGAAGCTGAAACGTGTAGTCCATGATCAGCTCGCGCTCGTACGCATTCAACGGATCGAGCGCCACCGGAGTTGGGCGCATGTAGTACAACGGTCGGTGCGGCCGCAGCTCCCGGATTGTGCGGTCAGTCATGTGGCGCATGAATTTGGTGGTGGTGTTGGCCGCTACGTTATCGATGTCGTAGAGCAGCCACAGCGGCACTCCCAGGAGAAGCGGCGCCAGTCGATCGTCGATGAGATACACACCGTCGTTCGGAAGATCCTGCACGAACTCGTGAAGCTGCTGCTCGGCCCCATCGTAAAACTGTCGGTCCCAGAGTTCGCGAGCGGGAGCCAGCGTACTGACGATCATTGCAACCCAACAAGCCACGCCCAGAAGCATGGATCGGCGATATAGTGCCGCCGCGGCGATACCCGCGAAAACGATTGCCGACGGCACCACGATGGGCACGAAGCGTCGGATCGCCCATGGCAGCGCCGGGCTGACATGCGTGTTGTAGATCAGTAGCCCGCCGACGAGGACCGAAAGCACCACCAGGAAGGAATTGCCTCGAACCTCGGATCGTTGTCGCCACGCGACGACGATGCCGGGGAGCGTGAGTAGTGGAACCGCGTAACCAAGAAACGACACCAACCAGGTCAGTGAGCGAGCGGGGCGGGGCGTGGACTCTACGCAATAGAGAGTCACGAAGCCGGCCGGAATCATGAATGCGAGCGTCTTCACCAGCCCCATGCGACGCACCGCCCCTATGCCGACGGCCACTGCTGTGAGGACGCAGGCGCCCGCAAGCGCCTGCAGCGACGCCGGTGTGTCGCGCCGCCATACGAAGATCTGCCATCCCACAGCACGCAGTCCCTCTTCGATTGGCGCAAGATACGCGCCCTGTAGATACCGAATCTCGATAAACGCGACGACGCTCATCGCCAGAAAACCGAACGCGAAGCTGGGGCCGAGTCCGCGCGTTCCGAGCGAAAACGCCAGCAGGCGGCGGATGCACAGCGCTGAGACCGTGAACATTGCGAATTCGGGGCGGATGATCGTGAGCGCACCGAGCATGAGGCCGGCCAATCGTCCGTCGCTCGTGAACCCGTCATCTTCCCAAGCGTCGAGCGCCGCGAGGGCGGCCCACGCGAAGAACCACGCGATGGGCTCCGATAGCGGCATCTTCCCGGCGTAGTATGCAGCGCCATTCGCCGCCGCGAGCATCGCGACGGTGGTTGCCCCGAGTGGGCCGAGGCGCCGACGAGCGACAATCCACACTGCCCACACGGCCAGTGCGCAGAACGCCGATGCGAAGCCACCGGCGTGACGTGGACTGATGATCTCGCTGAAGATGGCCGACCAGATGATCGCCGCCGGGAAGAACGACGGCCGTACGTGGTGGTCATCCGTATTGCGCACGACCATCCCGCCGGTGACCCGCGAATAGGGAGGCTTGCTCGGGTAGCCGAACACCGACCGAAACAGAAGCTTGCGCGTAGCGGGCCGAAGCTGTTCGCCGACATCGTCGTGCTTCCAGATCGTGTGTGAGCGCGCTAGGTGGATGCCGGCGCTCGTATAGGTCGTGGAGTCGGCTGCACCGAATCGTGCGTCGTACGTGGGCCAGTAGGCCGCCAGCGCTAACATGGCGACCAACAGCCCGGTCGTGGCCGCCCGTGGAGGCAGCAGTGCGCTCTCACGTCGTGGAAGACTTACGTAGAGATAGCCTAGTAGCGTTACCGCCGAGTTGATCAGGATGATGAGCGGGAAATGAAAGGCGTCGGCGGCCGTCAGCAGGACGCCGACCAGTGTGGTCCAAAGTGCCGAGAGAGCGACACGTGCAAAGAGGCGAGGGGTCGATGAGCCGTGGCCTTGCCACCAGGCCTGACCGGGCGCGAGGAAGCAGAGATAGATGGAGACGAGCGAAAGGACGCCGGTCGCCAGCGCAAAGCCAAAAGCCATCCACGCAGGGTGCCCGCCGCCGCCGGGGCTTTCAATAAAGCAAAAAAAAGGCGGCACCTCCGAAGAGGTGCCGCCCAGTTTTGGCCTTGCAGCTTAGTCCGACTTAGCGCGTGGACGTACCCATCGTTGCAAAGATGTTGCCGAGCGGATCGACGATCTTTACGCTGAGGGTTTCGAGCGACGTGCATGCAGCCAACTCGTTGCCTGGTCCGAAGAGCAGGAGGAGAAGGGTGTGCGTGTCAGATTTGAGCTTGAGCTTGCCTTTGTTGGCAGGATCAAACGTGAACTGAGCCGGGAAATCGATGATCGTTTGATCACCATTGGCTTTGTCGTTCAGTGTCGTACGAGCGAGCGTGTTGAGCGCCCAACCGGAACCACTGATAGGCGTTACGCCATCAGCGTTGGTGATGCCGCCGCACTTCGCCTGAAGTGTCAGGTTCGAGCAGTCACCGGGAGTACCGGTACCGCAAGGCGACTCGAGTTTCGCGCTCGATTTGATCGAGCACTTGCCCTTGTCACTGAACAAGAACGACGAATACGGCGTGGGAGGCGTGCAACCGGGAGTACCGGAGCTGCCAGCCGTGTTCGACGAAGGGAAAGTAATGCCTGAACCGCAAGGCGCATAGCCACGAGTCATGTCTGACTTGAGGCCTTTTGCCTTACCGGGGGCGTCGAAAGCACACTGTGCGGACGCGGTGCTTGCGCTAAATAGAGCAACTGTCGCAACAGCTGCCAATGTGAAGAGAGTCTTTTTCATCTGTTCCTCCTCCTGAGATCGGAAACGCTTTTTTATTTTCGGGCTGCAAGGCGCGAGCGGGTTCGCGTCCGCCCCCAATCTGCCTACTCAGTTGCTGTCGCGCGTGTCTCGAAACCGATACACGCATCCCCAAGGGACTGCTCCTTTGCAGGTTTGGTAAGTGTTATAAGTGCGGCCTCGAGAGTTTGTCAAGGAAAAATCCGGGGAATCCCGTACCCGTACACGTTTTTGCGCATGCGGGGTTCTGCCGTACCGCCGAGCACCCCAAAAGCTGACTCGTTACGCGGGCTTACGCCGTGCTACACTGCTGAGGCTCCCGCCTGAGTACAGTCATCAGCCGGCTTGAGATAGCCTCTCGACCGGGGGGGAGAGTAGGCCAAAGGTACTAACCCAGTGAAGCTCGTCATCCAGATTCCCTGCTACAACGAATCCTCGACGCTGGGGCAGACGATCGCTGATTTGCCCAGGCAAATCAAAGGGATAGACGATATCGAGGTCATCGTGATCGATGACGGCAGCACCGATGATACCGCCGAGGTAGCGCGTCGTGCCGGCGCCGATCAGATCATCCGCTCACCCGTGAACCAGGGGCTGGCACGCGCGTTCTCAGAAGGGTTGGACGTGGCGCTCCAGCGAGGCGCCGATATCGTGGTGAATACCGACGGGGACAACCAGTATCCGGGCGACGCCATCCCTCTCCTTATAGCTCCCATTCTCCATGGCGAGGCCGATTTGGTGATTGGCAACCGTGCGCCTCACCGGTTGCAGCACTTCTCGATCCTGAAGCGCTTGCTGCAGTATCTCGGATCGTGGGTCGTGCGCGGCCTGTCGGGGACGAGCGTCCCGGACACGACGAGCGGGTTTCGAGCCTTTTCTAGACGCGCCGCGTTGCGCATGAACGTGGTCTCGGACTTCACGTACACGCTCGAGACGATCATCCAAGCGGGCAAGAAGCAGCTGTTCGTGACGCACGTGGATATCGAAGCAAACGAGGTGACGCGTCCTTCGCGCCTCTTTCGCGGAATGCGCAGCTACGTGACCCGCAGTATCGGAACGCTCATTCGTATCTACGCCCTCTACAATCCGTTGCGGGTGTTCGCCCTCTTGGGGGGCGTGTTGCTGCTTGCAGGTGGCGTGATCGGTGCACGCTTCACGTACTACTACTTTACCAGCGGAGGATCGGGTCACGTTCAATCGTTGATCTTGGCGGCCGTCCTGTTGCTAGCCGGGTTTCAGGCGATGTTGTTCGGGTTGATGGCGGACCTTCTCGCATCCAGTCGACGGATGCTCGAGGACGCACTTGTCCGAATCCGCAAGCTCGAACTCGGCGATACCAAGTAGCGGCCGCATCCATGCGGGTCTGTTTTTTCGGAACTTATAATCGGGACCACAGTGCGAACCGGATCTATCGTGCTTGCGTAGCCGATGCCGGCTACGAGGTCGTGGAGATTCACGAACCTCTCTGGGAGCGTACGCGCGACAAAGACGCGCGCTACTTTTCGCCGCTGAGTCTCGTACGACTCGGAGTTCAGTGGCTCGTTGCCGCAGCGCGACTCGCACGCCGCTGGTGGCGCTGCGGCGGAGCGCCCGTTGCGGTGATCGGCTTCAACGGTCAACTCGACGTACTTCTTCTACGATTGCTCGGTTTGCGCTCCGGGCCGCGCATTGTTTTCGCGCCGTTGGTTTCGCTTACTGAAACGCTCGTCGACGATCGTCGCGTGTACGCCCGTGGCTCATGGGCGCATGGGATACTCCGGACGGTAGATAGACTGTGTTGCCGCGCAGCCGATTGCGTAGTCGTCGATACCGATGCGCACCGCCTCTACTTCCGAGATGAACTAGGGGTGGAAGAATCGAAACTCGTGACGTGCCATCTGGGCGCGGACGTCGCGGCATTCAAGCCTGCCGAGCGCGATGGCGAGGCGACGCCGATGGACGACGAAGTCGTCGAGGTTCTGTACTTCGGCCAGTATCTTCCGCTGCATGGGCTGGACGTCGTCGCCCACGCGATCGAGAAGCTCGCTGAGCATCCGCGATTGCGGTTTACGTTCATCGGCACCGGTACCGAACGTGCATGGGTCGAGCCGCGGGTGCGTGCGGCAGGAGTCGACGCGACCTTTGTAGACTGGATTCCGTACGAGCAGCTCGGCGCGCGTCTCGCGTTGGCCGACATCGTGCTCGGGATTTTCGGGACATCGTCGAAGGCACGGATGGTCATCCCGAATAAGGTGTACGAGGCGGCGGCGGTGCACGGCACGATCGTCACCGCCGATACGCCCGCCGTGCGCGAAGTCTTCACCGATGGTCGCGACGCCTACCTTTGTGAGCCCAGCGGGCCGGCTCTGGCCGAGGCGATCACGCTCCTGGCGGCCGACCCGTCGCTTCGTGCTCGACTCGCAGATAACGCGGGCACGCTGATGAACGACCGGCTTTCGAGCGACGTTCTAGCCGGCCAGTGGAAAACCATCGTGTCGGGCGACGTGGATCGCCTACTACCGGAAGAAGATTTCGAGGACGGTCCACGGCTAGGCGTCGTCGTGCTGCACTACAACGATCCCGATGCTGCGATTCGTTGCTTGGAGTCGCTGGATCGCTGCGCCTACCCGGATCTGGATGTGCTCGTTGTAGACAACGCATCGCAGCCTCATCACCGTCGGCGACTCGAAGAAGCGATGGCCGGGCGGTTCGCGGCGCGGATGATGTGGCTCGACGAGAATCTCGGATACGCGGGCGGCAACAATCTTGCGATGTCGGAACTCTTCGCGACCGGCGCGCAGTATGTACTCCTGCTCAATGCCGACACGGTCGTCACACCGACCGCTCTCGTCGCACTTGTTCGCGTCGCGCACTCCGAGCGCGTGATGGGGCCCGTGGGGCCGCGTGTCAGCCGCGACTGGCCGGGCGCACCGGCGGCCAGTCTGGGCGAAAGATTCTGGGCGGACGTCGCGTGGTTCCCGCGCACGCTGCTTCGCTATCGGCGCCCGCGCCAGCAGCCGTACGCGGTGCAAGGCGTACTCGGATGTGCGATTCTCTTGAGCGAGCGGCTGTATCGTCGAACGGGTGGGTTCGACGAGGACTTCTTCGCCTACTACGAAGAGGTCGATCTGTGTCTGCGATCAAGTCAGGCCGGGCTCACGCCGATCGTCGAGCCGGCGGCCGAGGTCGCGCATGCGGGTCATCGCGGTTTCGGCAAAGGAATGACGATTGTCTCCGCCTACCTCAAGGCACGAAACCTGTGGCGCCTGGGCTATCGCCATCTCGAAGGGCTTCGTCTGTATCTCTACATTGCGGGCTACGTTGCGTTGATGTCCGCTAGTGCTCTCGGTTACACACTTCGCGGACGATTCGAAGTCGTCCACGCGATGCGAGAAGGATGGCGCGCCGGAGTCGAAGGAGAGGTCGGTAGACCGCCTCAGTGGGTACTGGATACCATCGAACTGGAACCGAGCGACGAGGTGCGCGCATGAAGATTGCGGTCGGCGCGGTCACGGGAACCATCGGTGGTCCTTCTACGTTCGCGTTGCAATTGGTGCGCGGAATGCTGGAGACGCCCGGTGATCATCAGGTCACGGTGCTGACGGATCGCCCCGAAGCGTTCGGCGCCGCTGTCGAGACAATCCACTTACCGCTTTCTTCTGCTTGGCAGCAGCCGCTCTGGGACCACCTATCGGTCGGTCGCGCGTTGAGACGCCGGGGTTTTGACGTGTACCACGGAACCAAAGGTGTTTTGCCGCGTTGGTCGTCGGTGCCGGGCGTCGTTTCGATCCACGATCTCGCAGTGAACGTGATGCCGGAGACCTTCAGCCGCGCCCAGCGCCTGCATCTGCTGACGGAAACGCCCGCGACCGTGCGTCGTGCATCGGCGATCATTACCGGTAGTCGCAGCACGGCTCGCGATCTCGAGCGTTTCTACCCGGCTGCCGTGGGCAAGATCGAAATCGTCCCATATGCACCGGCGCGAGAGCTGGGACCGCCGAGCGAAGCCGCGGTTGCAGACTTCAAACGTCGCTACGAACTCTCGCCCGTCACCATCGGCTATCTGGGGACGCTGCAGCCGCGCAAGAACATTGATCTGCTGGCCGAGGCGTTCCGGTCTGCGGCCGGTGACCGGCCCTGGCAACTCGCACTCGCCGGTCGGATGCGGCCCGGCTATCGGCCTGAGTGTTTGTCGTGGGGCGATTCACGTATTCGCTACCTCGGTGAGTTGGAAGATGAGGACGTTTCACCGTATCTCGCCGCGCTGGCGTGCATGGTATCGCCATCGGCCTACGAAGGATTCGGACTGACGTTCATTGAAGCAATGGCTGTTGGCTGCCCCGTGATCGGACTCGCGAACAGCTCGGTTCCCGAGGTCGTGGGCGACGCCGGCGTGCTCGTAGGCACGGCGGAACGCGGCGCTTTGGTGCACGCGATCGAGAAGGTCGTGGGCGACATGGGCTATGCCGCCGAACTCTCGCGACGCGGCGTCGAACGTGCAGCCTTGTTTTCTTGGAAGCAGACCGCCGCATCCACGCTCGAGATCTATCGGCGGGTCGTTCGATGAGCGTCGAGTCCGACGATAGCCTTCCGAGGATCGTTGCGATCGTATTGAACTGGAACGGCCTCGACGACACCGTTCGTTGCGTCGAGAGCCTTGCGGCCATCGACTACTCGGAACTCGCGGTGGTGGTGGTCGATAACGGCTCGCGCTCGTTCGATCGACAACGTATCTCCGACGCGTTTGCTGAAGCCATCATCATCGAGAATGCCCAGAACCTGGGCTACAGCGGTGGAAACAACGTCGGGATCGAAGCGGCGCTCGATGCTCAGGCCGATTGGGTTTGGATTCTGAACAACGATGTCATCGTCGATCCCGGTGCTCTCGGTGCCATGCTCGCCAGTGTGGAAGACAAGCCACGCGCCGCCGCTGTCGCGGGCAAAGTCTTTTACGCGGATCGACCCGGCGTGTTGTGGATGACGTGGGGGCGAGTCACGTGGCTACAGAGTCTGATCGCACTCGTCGGACAAGATCGACTCGATGGCCCGGCCTACGATGGTGTGCGCGAAGTCGCCTGGCTCCCCGGTTGTTCTCTACTTATGCGCGCGCAAGCGCTTCGTGATGTCGGCTATTTCGACGACAATTTTTTCGCCTACCACGAAGACGTGGACTGGGCCGCACGTGCGCGCGCACGTGGCTGGCACCTCTGGTACACGTCGGCCGCTCGTGTGGAGCATCGCGTGCACGCGAGTTCCGGCGGTCGCTCGGAATACGGTGGTTTTAGGAAATACCTGAGTGCGCGCAATAGCGTTCTGTATGCGCGACGACACGGCAACGCGCTGCAAATTCTCCTGATGGGGGTGTCGATCTTGGTCACGCTTCCGTTTCAGTATGGCAAACGCTGGCGCAGCGGTGAGGCTGCGGGCGTGAGCATGAAGGTAAAGGGCTGGTTGGACGCTCTCGCCGGACGGCCAATACCTTTGGAATTCCTCGGCCTACGCGAGAAAGAGAAAGGAAACCCCCTAGGCAAGGCTCCTCCGATCTGACTACACTGCCTACTGGTCGGCTGCCCGTGCGCGGCTTTCTACGCGAATGAAAAAGATTGTCGTCATCCCTACGTACAACGAGATCGAGAACGTCGAAGCCATCGTTCGTGCGGTGCTCGGCGTAGATTCGGAAGTTGAAGTGCTGGTCGTCGATGACAATTCGCCCGACGGTACCGGCACTCGCGCCGACGAGATCGCGATCAAAGAGCCGCGCGTGCACGTGCTGCATCGTGCGGGCAAAGAAGGCATCGGTCCTGCGTACAAAGACGGCTTTCGCTACGCGCTGGATCTTGGAGCCGACATCATCGTGCAGATGGACGCCGACTTCTCACATCCGATCGATGCGTTGCCGCGCTTCTTCGAGCGAATTGCAGAGTGCGACATCGTCCTCGGCTCTCGCTACATCGACGGCGTGACCGTCGTCAACTGGCCGATGGGTCGTCTGATCCTCAGCTACTACGGCAACGTGTACGCGCAATTGGTACTCGGCGGCATTCCGAACGGTGTTCCGATCAAAGACATGACCGGCGGCTTCAAGTGCTGGCGCCGCGATGTGCTCGAGGCCATCGATCTACCGAACGTTCGCTCCAACGGTTACGCCTTCCAGATCGAGATGAGCTTTCGCGCGTGGCGCATGGGCTATCGAATTGAAGAGGAACCGATCGTGTTCGTGGACCGCCAGCAGGGCACATCGAAGATGCACATGCGCATCGCGATCGAAGCACTCGCGGTAGTGTGGTGGTTGCGACTGCTCTCCATCTTCGGGCGACTCGAGTCGCGTCCGCAGAAACTTCCTTCAGGCGAGTCCGTTCCCGGTCAAGCGACCCGACGTCGCGCCGCCTGACTTTTCCCTCAACCTCGTTGACTTTTGGACCTAGGCGTCTACGGTGTCGCGATGCGTCTCGTAGGCATTCTGCTGATTAGCGTCGCGATGGCCGGCTGTTTCGGACCGCCGGACCTGGTAGATCTCGGATCCCGCGAACTTAGGCTGGCTGACGCATTTTCCCGCGCTGCGATGCGTATTGACGTCGGTGGTGAGTTGGGAGACGACACCGTCGTCGTGGTCGACGATGTGCGGCGACCAGACGAAATCCCGGTCGCAACCATCCGCGACGACACCCGCTTGGTTCTCGCAGTACCTACGAAGCATTGGCTTCACGTCCAGTCCGGCGTCGAGATTCCCTCCGACGGGATACTGGAACTTTCGCCCGGATACTCTCCTGTTCTGCCGCGGGCGCAGTCGCTGCTCGTAGTCCCCCGCGCGAAACTCGACGGAGAATGGCGTGACCTGCCCGATCAGGTCGTTGCGATCGCGCGTCGTGGTGACGACGACGTTGTGGAGTTCAAGCTGGATTTTGGGGCCGCTCGCGCCGGTGAACTCGCGGACATCCACGTTGACGCGGTCGTGCTCAGTTGGGGCGCCGAGCAATCGTACGAGACCGGCGTCGTGCAGATCGGCCCGAACGATCGTCTCGATACGGCGTTCGGTATTCTGGATGAGGCGCGAGACAATGGGCGGGTTCGTTTCAGCATCGAGTGGTGCGGGTCGAAGCAGTGTACAGAAGTCTTCGCTGAGACGGTCGATCCCGCCGATTCTGCCGCGCGTGGTTGGATCGATCGATCGATCGCGCTCGATGCCTATGCGGGGCTCGCCGGGCGTATCGTTTTCAAGAGCGCGCTGATCGATAGCAAAGACGCCGCCTATTCGTTCCCCGTTTGGGCGAATCCGACGATCGTAAGGCCTGACAAACCAGCGCCCGGACCGCGTAACGTCATCCTGCTTTCAATCGATACGCTGCGCGCGGATCACCTCACGTCGTACGGCTACGAGCACGATACGTCTCCCTTCATGGATCGTACCTTTGCCAAACAAGGCACGGTGTTCGACAATATGGTGGCGTCGGCTTCATCGACGAGTCCCGCGCACATGACGATGTTCACCGGCGTGCAGGCATCCGTGCACGGACTGACGAAAGGACTAGAGGGGCTCGCGCCGTGGATCGAGACGTTTACCGAGTCGATTCGCGATGCTGGATACGAGACCGGCGCGGTCACCGAAGACGGCTGGCTGGGCCGCCGGCACGGCTTCGCACGAGGGTTCAATACGTACGTCGAGAATCGCAGTCCGAACATCATGGCACCTACCGGGCAGGTCGATGTCACCTTCGATCGCGCGAAGCGCTGGCTGGAGCGCCACAGCGACCGGCGATTTTTTCTCTTCTTACATACGTTCCAAGTTCACGATCCGTTCAGCCCACCGCCGGCCTATCAAGGCTTGTTTCACGACCGTGACAGCGATGATCGCGAGAATGACGTCTGGCATCGTCGCTGGCTTACGGCCTACGATCAGGAGATCCGCTACACGGACGATCAATTGGCGGCGCTGTGGTCGAAGGTCGAAGAACTCGGCCTGGCCGACGATACGATTCTGATGATCACGTCGGATCACGGCGAGGGGTTCATGGAGCACGGCTACTTCGGGCACGGCGCGCATCTGCACGAGGCCGTGGTGAGCGTCCCCTTGATAGTCCGCGGTCCGGGAATTGCCGCAGGACGTCGCATCCAGGACTTGGTCGGTCACGTCGATCTGGCGCCGACGATTCTCGATCTGATGGGTGTCGAACCGCTCGAGCGACAGCAGCAAGGGCGCAGCCTGCTGCCCTATCTTTCGGGTGCGGCTGCGGCTGCGGGCGCGCCTGAGGATGACTCCGATTGCGTCTATTTCACGGAATCTTGGGCGCCGCAGGTGCGCATTGACGAGCACCGATTCGAGCGCTTCGTGCCGCCGGCGTTCGGTGTGCGCCGCGGCTCACTCAAGCTCGCTCGTTACAAGACTGCCGAGGGCTATCGTCTTGAGGCGTTTGACCTGGCGACAGACCCCGAAGAGCGATCGAATCTTTGGCCGATGCAGGCCGAGCGCTTCTCGGAGCTTGCGGGGCTGCTCCAGTCCTATGAGGCCGCGATGCACGAGCTGCGCCGGCGGCTCGAGGGCGGTGATTCGGCCACGCCACGCGACGGCAAATCGACCGCCCCCGACGCGATCGGCCTGGACCCCGCTCAGGAAGAGAAACTTCGCGCTCTCGGGTATTTGAACTGACGCGCCGAGGCAGACTCGTTGTAAACCTTTAATCGAGCGGGCATTCTTGGCCGTGGCGGTTCTCAGTGCGCGCGGGCGGCAGACGACCGCTCGATGTCATCGTGTTCGGCACCCTCAGATCTGTTTCGGCCTCAACGGTCGTGTTTCTCGTCTCGCTTGCATACCTGATGCTGTTCCGGTCCTACGGGTTGCAGCTCGAGGACGAGGGCACGTTGTTGTTTCATCTCGATCGCGCCGCGCGCGGGCTGCTTCCGTATACCGACTTTCACACCGGTTACACACCCGGATACTTCTGGATCGGCTCGAATGCGCTCGAGGCTGTCGGTGGATCTGCGACCGGGTTGCGAACCCTGCTCGCGATCGTCAATGCGACGAGTGCGGCGTTGCTCTACTCGATTGCCGCCTACCGCGCGCCGGCCGCGCTAGCCTTGTTGGCGCCGTTGGCATGGCTCGGATTCATGCCGGTGTTCCCCGGTACGTTCGCAATGTTCAACGTGCCATACCCCGCCTGGTTGGCGACTCTGTGCTGGCTCGTCTTGGCGGCGAGTCTGCTTGCCTGGGAGCGAAAGCGTAGTCTCACGCTGATCGTGTGGTGCGGCGTCATCACGTCGATCGCATTCTCGATCAAACTCAATGCGGGCGCCTACGCTGCGGCTGCTTGTGTCTGGGTGATCGTCGGTACGACGAGGTCGGACACGCTTGCGGATCGACTGTCGGGGGTGATCGGTGCAGTCATCGTGGGGCTCGGCGTCTGGTCTGCGTTCGGACTGCGGGTGTGGGGCATTGATGCCGGCGTACATCTGCTTCCGCTCGTTGTGATCACGGTACTCTGCGTTTCGTTGCTCCGCGGGCGCTTCGCGCAAGAGACCGAGATTGGCGCATTTCGCGCGTTGGTCGTGCTCACGATCTCTTTTCTTCCACTCACACTGGCGTGGGCCGTACCGACGATCTCGCGTTTGGGCGTAGACGGTTTCGCCTCGGACGTTCTGCTGCTCGGGTCCAACGCCGCGGAGATTTACTGGATCGACCATCCCGACATCGAGGTCTACGCGCTGGCGGTTACCGTTGGGACTCTGGGCTTCGCCGTTGTGGGGCGATTGCTGTCACACGGCGTGATACCGCTTCGCGTGGCCGTCGGTGGTGTCGTCGCAGGATTGGTAACGATTGCGGGTGCTGCTGCGTTCGTAGGGGTGATGCCCGAGGGGCGCGCATCGTCGGTCGTGCGACAGCTCGAGAACGCATCCTATTGGCTCGCCCCCATCGTCCACTGGGGAATGTTCGCGATGATCGTGAGCAGGCTTGCACGCGGCGTCTGCGATCCGCGGGTCTGGGTGCTGGGCGTTTGTTCCGTTGCGATGTACTGGCAGCTCTACCCGCGCACCGACTTCCCCCACATTCTGTTCGCCGTGCCGTTGTGCATTCCGTTAGCGTTGTGGCTGCTCGATGAAGTACTGCGATGGTGGGCGCGCGCCGCGAGTAGCAAAAATGGATACCGGCAGTTGGTGTGGGGAGCGTCCGCTATTGGGATCGTCATCGGTATGATTCCCGTTGCACTGGCGGCCGCGGCGCCGCTCGCGGCCTGGGGCGTGCCGGTGCAAAGCGGCACTTCGCCACGCCTTGCAGTGCGCGTCGAAAGCGACAGCAGCGACGAACTCGTCGGCTTCGGGCAGGCGGTCGACTTTCTTCTCGAACACACCGAAGCGGGCGAGCCATTGTTCGCGTTCCCGGCGCTTGGCGGACTCACGTTCGCCGTCGGGCTGACCAATCCCGTCGACCACGACTACTGGTATCCGCAGCGTCCCGATCACGTGGCGGAACAACGCATGCTCGCGACGCTTCGGGCTGAGCCGCCTCGCTTCGTCGCGACGATCAATACCGGCTGGACTTTCTTCTTCGACGCCCCAGCGTACTTCGCCGAGACGCGCTCGTGGGTTACCGAAAACTATCGGCTCGTACGCCGCTTCGATCACATCGACATTCTCGCGCGTCGCGACGTTTTGCCCGGTGAGCCTGCGTTGCCCGGTGGTTTACGCGCCACGGGCAACCGAGAAACGGAGCCTCCGGCCGTCATGGGTCTGGCGCAACGAGCGCAGCGAGCACGCAAGTGGCTCGATACGATTCCCATTGGGGTCGCGTTGCAAGGCGTGCTCTCATCGAAGCCTGCCGCGGCGATCTTGCAACTACGTGCCGTGCGCGACGGGGCGGATCTCCGCGCCGCCGCCGTCGTGTTTTCGGCCTACGAATCCGAGAACGCGCGACTGCGGCGCGAAGCAAATTCGTCGGCTCGCATGGTTGTCGGCCGCCACGACGCCGCCGTGCATCGTTGGGCCGACGATCTGAGCGCCGGCGACTATATTCCGTATATCGCTCCGCTTCGCGCTCGTGCTGAGCGTCACGCGACCGCGCCCGACGGCGGAATTCGCAACATGTCGAAACTCATCCTGAGCATTCTTGACGAGGCCGAAGAACGATCGTGAGCGAGCGCCCGCGCAGCTCGGCCCTCGATCGGCTCAAGGGCCTAGCGATGATCATGGTCTTCGCGGGCCACACCGGCGTCGGATTGCCGACGTTGGCGCATCTGTACTTTTTCCATCGAACCGTTCCGGTGCTGATCTTCGCGTTCGGGATGTCGGTCGCGTACTGGACTACGCGCTACGAGCGTGGCGCACTGTTCGCCATGACGCGCGATTTCTACACGGCGCGCTTTCCACGAATCTTCCGCCCTTGGTGGCTCATGTTGGTGGTTTGGTGGCCGGCAGTGATCTGGCTGACCGATGGGAAACTCTTCAAGCCGCTGTTCATCGTCGCGAGCTTCGGTGGCTACCTGCCCTATCTGCTGCCGTCTTGGTTTGTGACGGTGATCATCGCTCTCATCGCCGCGGCGCCGCTGCTCGCCTGGATTGCGCAGCGTTTCGGATGGGCTTCGGTCGTCGTGCTGACCTACGCGATCTCGGCCGCATCGTTTCTCAATGGCGCCGACGTGCTTACTTGGTCGCGGTGGTTGTTTCGAGACAGTGCCCTGGATCCGCTCTTCTACCTTGCGATTTTCCCGGGATGTTACATCGGACTCGTCGGAGCCGGCATGGCCGTGGCGCAGGCGAAATGGATGCCGTCGCTGCGAACGGCGTTGCTGCTCGCCGTCGTCTACGCCGCAGGCGTTCTGGGCGTGCTGAACTACGTTCCCGAAGGGTTCGAGCAACCCGTAGCGTTCCGTGTGCTCGATTCAGTGCTTGCCGTCGCGCTGCTCGGAATGTGCAACGCGCTGAAGGGGGATTGGTCGTTGACGCGCGGACTGCAGTGGTGCGGCCGGCGCTCCTGGGCTCTGTACCTACTGCACATGCCGACCTTCGACATTTTCACCAGGCTCGGCATGGTCCCGGATGAGCACGGCTTTCTCGTTCGTCTCGGCTACTGCACCGTGCTGGTCTTCGGCACGTCCGCCGCGATCCTACTAGGCGACCGCGTCCGATCGGCCTGGTCGCCCCGCGCCGCATAGCCGTTCGCTGGCATCTTCGCCGTAGGACCGGTTCAGTCGGCTAGAAGCTCTTATCTGGAAGATACCAGCCGTTCGGTGGGATCAGCGTCAGCGAGATCCGCCTCGGCGTTCCACTTAACGATGTATTCCAGCTCGCTGGTGGTCTTGTTCAACTTTTCACGAATGACCAATTTGTAGACCTGCTCGGTGCCGTGCTTCTTGACCTTGAATATCCACCGATTGAAGCGGCTGTTGGACACCATCGTGCCGGCCGAGAATGCGTCGGTAAACAGGGTCCCGGTAACGTTCGCAAGCCTGAGCGAGATATCCTCGACCTCCGGATCAATCGGCGACACCGGAACAATGCGCGCGCTCACCTTGAACAGGTCCGACCGCGGGTCCTTCTTGAAGACGATGCGGGCCGGGTCGTCCAGAATTGGCTGACAGGGGGAGTCCTCGTCGGCGCTGTTTAGCTTACCGGCCTGGCACTTCTCAGGCGGGTCAAGGGCGACGGCCGGCCAGGCGAGCATGACTAGCCGGGACCACAATGGCCGAGAGAAAGAGTCGTGAGTGGTTCATACTGCGCCCCCCCCTTTGTACGTGCGACGCCGAAGCGGTGTTTGGTAGCATCGAGGCCAAGCAGCGCGCGCATCGTGGCCATTTCCCGACCTGGATATGAGTGTCCCTCCATGGGCGGGTCTAGTGAAGGGTCGGTCGAATCGGTGCGGCTCGCATGTCCCAGATGCGCAGGGATTGGGACAGGAAAACCCACTCAGACGAGGGCGCTAACCCGTAATGAGCCTGGGTGCGTCGCCGGCTCCGCCCTCACCGATGTCTCGGGCTCAACTCGGCGAACGGGAATTGCAGGTTAGGTGCGTCGCGCTTCGAGACTAGTTGCCTCTCGTTCGGCCGTCGCCAGCTCCGCCCTCACCGATGTCTCGGGCTCAACTCGGCGAACGGGAATTGCAGGTTAGGTGCGTCGCGCTTCGAGACTAGTTGCCTCTCGTTCGGCCGTCGCCAGCTCCGCCCTCACCGAT